>NZ_JAMZEK010000008.1 GCF_024158035.1 Dyella lutea | reverse complement strand
CCAAGAGAAAGTAACGGCGGTTTCTAAGATCAAGTGCACCACCCCACGACAAGGTGATGCATGGGCCAGCACTACGGACATCTGAGCGCCGAAGAACGCGGCGCGATCATGGTTGGCAAGACGCGTGGTGAGAGTGCCCGGCAGCTCGCCCGGATGCTGGGTCGCTCACCCAGCACGATTTCGCGGGAGCTGACACGCAATGGTCACCAGGAACCGTCCGCCCTGCCTCGGATGGGTCGGCCGAGGCTGTGCTACGACGCCAGTCGGGCCGGCCAACGCGCCCGGCGTCTGGCACGCAAACCCCGGCGCGAGCGCAAATTGAAGCGGGAGGGTCGGCTGTGGCGCCTCGTGTGCCGCTTGTTGGGCAAGGGCTGGTCACCTCAGCAGGTGAGCCGCACACTGCGGCGTCATCACCCGGATAAGCCCGCCAAGCACGTGTCGCACGAGACGATCTACACCGCGATCTACGCCGCGCCACGCGGCGAGTTGCGGCGGGGCCTGGTGGCGCTTCTGCGCCAGCATAAATGTGCGCGTCGGCCGCGTGGTCAGGGTGCGAACCGGCGCGGCCGAATGCACGACTTGCCGAGCATTCATGACCGTCCACCCGAAGTCAATGAACGGCTGTTGCCCGGCCACTGGGAAGGCGACTTCATCAAGGGATCCCGCAACCGGTCTTCGGTGGGTGTGCTGGTCGATCGCCGGACGCTTTTCCTGAAACTGGTGAAGATGGAAGGGTGTTCGGCGGAGGATGCGCTGAAAGGCTTCAGCCGGGCGTTCCGGCCGCTACCACCGGAACTGCGCCAGACGCTGACTTACGACCAGGGCAAGGAAATGGCGCTATACAAGACGCTGTCCGAGCGCACCGGACTGGCGATCTACTTCGCCGACCCACGCAGCCCCTGGCAACGCGGCATCTGCGAAAACACCAATGGCCTGCTGCGCCAATACCTGCCTAAAGGCACGGACCTGTCGATCTACAGCCAGAAGCAGCTCGACGCGATCGCCCGACGCATGAACCTCCGGCCACGCGCCACTCTCGATTACCACTGCCCTGCAGAAATGTTCATCCGTGCCATGGGCAGAGATGATCTGGCCGATGCCATCGATGGTGCACTTCTAGATTGACACCGCCAACCAAAGAGAA
>NZ_JAMZEK010000007.1 GCF_024158035.1 Dyella lutea | reverse complement strand
GACGCGCTGCGGGTGGAGGTGTGGGATACCGGGCCCGGCATCGCGCTGGAGGAGCAGCAACTGATCTTCCAGGAGTTCCGCCGCGGCAGCGCCGCGGGCGGGCAGGGGCTGGGACTGGGCCTGTCGATCGCCCAGCGGATGGCCGCGCTGCTCGGCCATCCGCTGGGCCTGCGCTCCACGCCGGGACGCGGCAGCGTGTTCCATCTGGCGCTGCCACTGGCGCGGCCGATGCGCCCGACCGCGCTGCCGGTGTCCTCGCTGCTGCCGGTGGCATCGGGCCGCGCGCTGGTGCTGGACAACGAGCCGGCGGCGCTGGCGGCGCTCGAGCATCTGCTCGTCGGCTGGGGCTGGCAGGTGCATGCGGCGCGACAGGCCGAGCAGGCGCTGGCCGCGCCGTGGCGGCCGGACATCCAGATCCTCGACTACCACCTGGATGCCGGCCGCACCGGCATGGACGTGTGGGTACAGCTGCGCGAGCGTCACGCGGACGTCGCCACCGTGATCCTCACCGCCGACCGCGACAGCGAGCTGCGCCAGCGGCTGCAGGATCTCGGCGCGGTGGTGCTGCACAAGCCGCTCAAGCCGCTGGCGCTGCGGCAGGTGCTGCAGCGGGTGGCCAGCGCGCAGCAGGCCGCGGTGTAGGAGCGCACCCTGTGCGCGATGGCTTTTCCGCCGCCGGCACAGAAGACCATTCGCGCACAGGGTGCGCTCCTACAGGGGGTGTCAGGCGGCGACGTGCCCGATCCAGTCGTCGATCGTGCGCACCGTCGCCTGGCGCGGGAACACTTTTTCCGTGAGCACGCGATGCACCTCGGCATCGCCGTCCATGCAGCCGTCGGCGAGCACGGTGAGGCGGTAATCGAGGTCGGCGGCGAGCCGCACGGTGGACAGCACCACGCCGCTGGTGGAGACACCGGCCAGCACCAGGTGGCGGATGTGGCCGCCGCGCAGCACCACGTCCAGGTCGCTGCCGGCGAACGCGCTGATGCGCCGCTTGGTGACGATCACGTCCTGCGGCTGCACCGCCAGGTCCGGATGGATGCCGGCCGCATCGGTCGATTCCAGCAGGCGGCCGCTGCCACGGATGCCGGCGAAGATCGCGTTGTCGGCCGACACCTCCGGATAGCCGTCGCGGAACGCCACGCGGACCCAGATCACCGGCAGTCCAGCGTGGCGTGCGGCGGCCAGCGCGCGGCGGATGCGCGGCAGGTAGTCGGCGTCGCCGTAGCTGGCGAGGATTCCGGGCTGAAGGTCCATCAGCAGCAGGGCGGTGTCGGCGCGGGAAGCGTCGGTCATGGGAAGTCTCCTTCGTCGGGGATGGGGCGTGGATCAGACGACCCGCGCAGGCTCGCCCAGTTCCAGCGCCTTCAGCACGCCGCTGGCCTGGGTGCGGTTGCGCACGCCGAGCTTCTCGAAGATCGCGGTGACGTGCGCTTTCACCGTGCGCTCCTGGATCGCCAGGCGGTCGGCGATCTGCTTGTTGAGCAGGCCGTCGGCCAGCAGCACCAGCACGCGGTATTGCTGTTCGGTGAGGCTGGCCAACCGGGCGGCCAGGTTGCTGTCGGCCGGATCGGCCGGTAGCGCGGCCACGCTCTCGGCCAGCGCCGGCGGCAACCAGGTGCCGCAGTCGAGCACACAGCGGATCGCCTCGCCGATCTCGGCCGGGCTGGCGCTCTTGGGAATGAATCCGGCGGCGCCGTGGTCCAGCGCGCGGCGGACCACCCGCGGCTCGTCGTGCGCGGACACCACCAGCACGGCCACCCCGGGGTGCTGACCGCGCAGCGCGGCGAGACCGCTCAGCCCCTGGCTGCCGGGCATGTGCAGGTCGAGCAGCACCAGATCGATGTCGGCATCGGCCCGCAGCGCTTCCAGCGCGCCATGCAGGTCGGCCGCTTCCAGCACGGTGCAACCGGTGACGCTGGTCGCGGCGGCCTGGTGCAGGGCGGCGCGGAACAGCGGGTGGTCGTCGGCAATCAACAGGCGAGTCATCCGCCGAACGGTAGCCGGGCCCGCCGTTGCCGTCGAGGGTGGTTGGTCACGGCCAGCTCCCGCGCTATCTGCTTCTGAACACTCGACGCGCTACGCTCGGTGTGTCCCGTGGCGCCCGGAGGACGACGGACATGGCAGGGATGTGGCGATACCCGATGTCGCTGCTGTCGATCGCGGCCTTGCTGCTCGGCATGACATCAGCCGTGCGCGCCGCCACGGTGGCGGACGCCCCGCCGATGGTGGCGCGGATCGCGTTGGACGGAGCGATCGGCCCGGCCACTGCGGAGTACGTCCATGACGCGAGTCGCCAGGCGGTCGCCGCCGGCGCCAGCGCGATCGTGCTGCAGCTGGACACACCCGGCGGGCTGGCCGGGTCGATGCGCGACATCGTTGCCGACATGCTGGCCAGCCCGGTACCGGTGCTGGTCTACGTGGCGCCGGGCGGGGCACGGGCCGCCTCGGCAGGCACCTACATCCTCTACGCCGCGCAACTGGCGGCGATGGCACCGGGCACGCACCTCGGAGCGGCGACGCCGGTGTCCCTGGGCGGCGGCACGCCGCTGCCGCTGCCGAAGGCCGCGCCCGTCCCCGCGGGCGCGGCCTCATCCGGTTCGCCGTCGCCGCTCGCCGGGCCCGGCGGCGATGCCGAAACGCACAAGGTGCTCAACGACGCCATCGCCTACCTCCGTTCTTTGGCGCAATTGCGCGGCCGCAATGCGGCCTGGGCGGAGCAGGCAGTGCGTGGAGCGGCCACGCTGACCGCGACCGAGGCGAAGCAGCAGCGGGTGATCGACCTCATCGCCACCGACCTGCCCGACCTGCTGGCCCAGGCGGACGGCCGCACCGTGCGGGTCGGCGAGCGCGAGGTGACGCTGCACCTGCGCGGCGCCACGGTGCGCGATTTCGCGCCAGGGGCCCGTGTCCGCTTCCTGTCCGTCATCACCGATCCGACGATCGCCTATCTGCTGTTGCTCGCTGGCATCTTCGGCCTGCTGCTGGAGGCGCTGCATCCGGGCGCGATGCTGCCCGGCATCGTCGGCGGGATCTGCCTGCTGGTGGCGTTCTATGCGCTGCAGCTGCTGCCGGTGAACTACGCCGGGCTGGCCCTGATGGCGCTGGGCATCGGCCTGCTGGTGGCCGAGGCACTGACGCCGACGGTCGGCGCGCTCGGTGTCGGCGGGGTCATTTCCTTCGTGCTGGGGTCAGTCATGCTGATGCATTCGGGAACACCGGGATATGCGGTGAACATCGGGGTGATCGCCGGGATCGCGGTGGCCGCGTCGCTGTCGCTGGCGCTGCTGCTGTGGCTGGTACTTGCCGCGCGCCGTGCGCGACGGATCAGCGGCGACGATGCGTTGCGCGATGCGCAGGGCGAGCTGCTGGCCGCGCTGGAACCCGGTGCGGAGGGCTGGGCGCGAGTGCTGGGCGAACGCTGGCGGGTACGCGCCGAGGTTGCACTGCCGGCGGGCGCACGCGTGCGGGTGCTTCGCCGGACTGGCCTGCTGCTGTGGGTCGCGCCGGCCTGATCGATGTGCCGCCGGTGTGCCGGCGGCTTTCCTGGGACTGATGGAGATGGACATGTTCGGATTCATGGGTGTGCTGGTGCTGCTGGTGGCGTTCCTGCTGTTCTCCTCGATCAAGGTGCTGCCGGAATACCAGCGCGGGGTCGTGCTCACACTGGGCCGCTACACCGGCACCAAGGGGCCGGGCCTGATCCTGCTGGTGCCGGTGGTGCAGCGCATGCTGCGGGTGGACCTGCGCATCATGGTGATGGACGTGCCGCCGCAGGACGTGATCTCGCGCGACAACGTCTCGGTGCGGGTCAACGCGGTGGTGTACTTCCGCGTGGTCGAGCCGGACAAGGCGGTGCTGCAGGTGTCGGACTTCTACCAGGCCACCAGCCAACTGGCGCAGACGCGGCTGCGTTCGGTGCTCGGCCAGCACGAGCTGGACGAGATCCTGTCGCAGCGCGAATCGATCAACCAGACGCTGCAGGGCATCCTCGACGAGGCGACCGATCCGTGGGGCATCAAGGTGGCCAACGTGGAAATCAAGGATGTCGACCTCAACGACACCATGGTCCGCGCGATTGCCCGCCAGGCCGAGGCCGAGCGCGAGCGCCGCGCCAAGGTGATCCACGCCGACGGCGAGATGCAGGCGGCGGAGAAGCTGCGCGATGCGGCGCAGATGCTGTCGCAGCAGCCGCAGGCGCTGCAGTTGCGCTACCTGCAGACGCTGGCCGACATGTCCTCCAACGGCAAGTCGTCGACCATCGTGTTCCCGTTGCCGCTGGACCTGATCAAGCCGCTGATGGAGGCGCTGCCGCCGAAATCCGCTGGCACGCGCCCGGACTGAGGTCGCCCGCGGCGCCGTTGCATGTTGCGTCGCACGCGGTGTGCGGCCATGGACTTTCGTACGATGGCGGCCACGCAGGCGGTTGCTATGGTGCACGGATGAACCTGCGCACCTTCTGCATGCCGCTGCTGGCGCTGGCCCTGCCGGCCTGTGCTGCGCTCCCATCCCGACCGGAGGCGGTGATGACCCATCCCGGATTCCTGGTCGGCGACGTCCGCGTCACCGACCATCGCGATCACGATGACCTGCTCAGTGCAGGGCTTGGCCTGGCCGGCCTGGCCGGTGCGCCCTCGCCGATCGCCGATCCTGCGCATCCGACACCCGCCGAGCTGCGCCGGCGGGCGATCCAGACCAACTGGAAAGGCATCGCCGACCTGGGCCCGCTGGGCGGATACGGCACGGTCTACGGTGGCGTGCCGGACGTCCCCGGGCGCGAATACCAGGCTTTTGCCCGGGTGCCCGGCGCGAGCCAGCCGCATCGCGTGCTGCTGCAGGTGCCGGATCATTTCGACCAGGCGCATCGTTGCCTGGTGGTGGCGCCGTCGTCCGGCTCGCGCGGGGTGTACGGCGCGATTTCGCTGGCTGGCGCCTGGGGTCTGCCGAAGGGCTGCGCGGTGGCTTATACCGACAAGGGCACTGGCCCAGGCTACTTCGATTACGCCGACGACACCGGGGTGCAGTTGGACGGCACGCGGGCGAAGCGCGGCGAGGCGGTGCTGGAGTTCGAACCGAAGCCGGCCCCGGCCGACGCCGGCATCGCGGTCAAGCAGATGCACTCCGGCGACAACCCCGAGGCCGACTGGGGTCGCGACGTGATCCAGGCGGCCCGGTTCGGCCTGGCTATGCTCGATCGCGCTTTCCCCGAGCAGGCGCCTTTCACGCCGCAGAACACGAAGATCATCGCCACCGGCCTGTCCAATGGCGGCGGCGCGGTGCTGCAGGCGGCCGGTCTGGACGACGGGCACCTGTTCGCCGGCGTGGTGGCGCTGGAGCCGAACGTCTACGTCGAAGGCCACGGCCGGCCGATGTACGACTACGCCACCGAGGCGGCGATCTGGCTGCCGTGCGCGTTGACCGCGCCACGTTTCGCCCACGTGCCGTTCGGACGTGCGCCGGACGGTTCGGTCCCGCCGGGGCGGATACAGCGTTGCGCCAGCCTGCATGCCGATGGTCGATTGCCGGGTGCCACGGTGGCAGTGCAGGGCGAGGCGGCCTACGAGCGGCTGCGTTCCCACGGTTGGACCGACGAGGCGATGGCGACCGCGGCCAGCACCACGTCGTTCGATCTCTGGCGGGTGATCGCCGCCGGCTATGCGTCGTCCTATGCCCGTACCGGTGCCACCGACATGCCTTGCGGCTTCCATTACGTCACGATCGACAAGGACAACCATCCGGCGCCGGCCGACGCGGCGACGCGCGCAGCGTGGTGGGCCGACGGCTCGGGTATCCCGCCCGGCAACGGCATCGCCCTGCGTGGCGGCATGGACCACTCCGACGATCCGACCCTGGCCGGGCTCGACTGCCTGCGCAACCTGTGGACTGGCGACGGCAGCGAGGCACGCACCCTGCATGCCAGCGTCGCCGCCACCGCGGTGAAGCTGCCGCGGGCGGACCTGCCGCTGTGGGTGCTGCACGGCGCCGGCGACGGCCTGCTGCCGACCGCGTTCAGCTCCGAACCCTACGTGGCCTGGCTGCGCAGCGAGGGGCGCGCGCCGCTGTACTGGCGGGTGCCGTACGCCCAGCATTTCGATGCTTTCCTCGCCGTGCCCGGTTTCGGCGCAGCGCACATACCCCTGATGCCCTACGGCTACGCCGCGCTGGACCGCATGTGGGTGCATCTGTTCGAGGGGGCCCCTTGGCCGAAGGCGCTGCCGACACCGGCAGCCTCCGCCCGCGGCGAGGGCGTGCTGCGCCGGGAGATGCTGGGCCTGCCCTGAGCGCCGCCGCGCCCGCTCGGCGCGCGCCGGGTGCCTGCGTTATCCTTGGCGGCCGTTTGCCGCCGCGCCCCGGCGCGGCGACGCGTTCCACCCGAACCCAAGGATTGCCCCATGTCCATCCAGCTCACGCTCCAGACCAACCGCGGCCCGATCCGCCTGCGCCTGCACGACGACAAGACCCCGGTGACCGTGGCCAGTTTCGTCAATCTGGTGCGTCGCGGCTATTACGACGGCCTGTCGTTCCACCGCGTGATCGCCGACTTCATGATCCAGGGCGGCTGCCCGCTGGGCACCGGCACCGGTGGCCCGGGCTACAAGTTCGAGGACGAGTTCAATCCGTCGCTGCGCCATGACAAGCCGGGCATCCTGTCGATGGCCAATGCCGGTCCGCGGACCAACGGCAGCCAGTTCTTCATCACCCACGGCGCCACGCCTTGGCTGGACGGCAAGCACAGCGTGTTCGGCGAAGTGCTGGGCGTCGAGGACCAGGCGGTGGTCGACGCGATCCGCCAGGGCGACGTGATCGAGAAGGCCACCGTCGAAGGAGACGTCGATGCGCTGCTGGCGGCCCAGGCCGAGCGCTTGAAGGAGTGGAACGCGATCCTCGACGCCCGCGGCTGAGGCCGGCATCACGACCATTTTCGGCGGCCACCCTCGGGTGGCCGCTGTCGTTTCGGACTCGTCATGCGATGCGGTGGTTGCGCCAGGGCGATCGGCCTATGCTCGGCCGGCGAGGTGCGGTGGCGCGCCGGTCCAGGGAGTTCGAGCCATGTCGTTGCTGGGAGATCTGATAGGCGGGAGCGGGCAGGGCGGCGGTTCCCTGCTGGGGGTGGCCGGCGAGTTGATCGAGCGCGCCGGCGGCGTGCAGGGCCTGGTGGCGATGCTGCAACAGCACGGCCTGGGCGATGCGGTGCAGTCTTGGGTGGGTGCCGGCGCCAACCAGCCGGTGTCGCCGGGCCAGCTCGGCCAGGCACTGGGTAATGGTGGCCTGGGTGGCGTGATCGAGTCGATGGCCAGCAGGCTCGGTACCGATCCGCAGGCGCTGCTCGGCCAGCTGTCGCAGGTGTTGCCGCATGCGGTCGACCACCTGACGCCGGACGGGCAGGTGCCGTCGGGCAATGGCGGCGTCGATCTCAGCGCACTGGCCGGACTGGCCGGCAAGCTGTTCGGCTGAACGGCAGGGGCCCGGCGCCGGTGCACCGGGCCCCTCGCTCAGGAGGCCTTGTTCTTGAACACCATGTGGTAGGCCAGCAACAGGACCACCGCACCGATCACCGAGGCGATCCAGCCGGCCGACTGGCCGGGGGCGTACATGTGCAGCACGTGGACGCCGACCCAGGTTGCCAACAACGAGCCGGCGATGCCGATCAGGCCGGTGACGATGAAGCCGCCCGGGTCGCGCCCCGGGGTGAGCAGCTTGGCGACTACGCCGACCACCAGGCCGACCAGGAATACCCAAAGCCAATGCATATGCGGACCCTCCTCCGGCGATGGGCGCTCCGACCCGTTCCGCGCGCCATCCCGGCGTCGCAGGCCGCTGCGGCGGCACTTCGCGCATCTTGCCGTGGGTACGACCTTGGTGGTGTGGCCTGACCGGCGGCCGGTAGGCGCGTGTTAAACTTCGCCGGTTTGCTGCCCGCAAATCCCTTCGAGGACACCATGCCCCAGCTCGCCCAGCGCGTCGGTCGCGCCAAGCCCAGCGCGATCATGCTGATCGCCGAAAAAGCCAAGCAGCTCAAGGCTGCCGGCCGCGACGTCATCAGCTTTTCCATCGGTGTGCCGAACTTCCTGCCGGGCGAGCACGTGTACGCCGCGGCGCGCGAATCGCTCAGCCGCGATTCCGGCCAGTACGGCAGCAACCGCGGCGCCGAGACGTTGCTGGACGCCTTCCTCAAGCACATCGAGGCGCTGGGCCTCACCGGCTACGGCCGCATGAACCTCTCCATCGGCATCGGTGCCAAGCAGGTGCTGTACAACCTGGCCGAGGCGATGCTCGACGAGGGCGACGAGATCTGCTTTGCCGCGCCGTTCTGGACCACCTACCGCGACATCGCCGACATCGTCGGGGCGAAGGCCAACATCCTGCACTGCGGCCCGGACCAGAACTACAAGCTCATTCCCGCGCAGCTGGAAGAAGCGCTGAAGCGCAAGCCGAAGGTGTTCCTGTTCAACAACCCGTCGAACCCCACCGGCATGGTCTACACGGGCGAGGAAATCGCCGCGCTGGCCGAGGTGCTGGTGAAGTATCCGGACACCTGGATCATCACCGACGACATCTACAACTCGATGGTGTTCGACGGCCTGGGCTACCACAACTTCGTGCACGCCAGGCCGGAGCTGAAGGACCGGCTGGTGTTCGTCGATTCGCTGTCCAAGACGTACGGCATGCCGGGCTGGCGCGTGGGTTTCATCGCCGGTCCCGAGTCGGTGGCCAAGGCGGTCACCACGCTCAACTCCAACCACATCACCAGCCTGCCGGAAGTGATCACCGCCGCCGCCGTGGCCGCGCTCACCGGGCCGCAGGATGTGCCCGCGGCCAAGTGCGTCGAGTTCGCCGCCAAGCGCGACACCGTGATGGCCGCGCTGAACGCGATCCCCGGCGTGGTCTGCCCGCGGCCGCAGGGTGCGTTCTATGCCTTCCCGGATATCTCGGTCGCGTTCGGCAAGCGCCGCGGCGAGCTGGCCATCACCGACGACGTGAGCTTCTGCGCCGCGCTGCTGGAAGCCAAGGGCGTGGCCTGCGTGCCGGGCTCGGCCTTCGGCGAGCCGCGCGCCATGCGCATCTCCTACACCTGCCCGACGGTCCAGCTGCAACCGGGCCTCGACCGTATCGCCCAGTTCTTCGCCGAACTCACCTGACACCCCTGTAGGAGCGGCTTCAGCCGCGATGCTTTTCAGACGACCGCAGCAAGAGCATCGCGGCTGAAGCCGCTCCTACAAATGCCTCACCTTCCCACCAAGGAGCCACCCCCATGAAAGCCCCCGTTCGAGTTGCCGTCACCGGCGCCGCCGGCCAGATCGGTTACGCCCTGCTGTTCCGTATCGCCGCGGGCGACATGCTGGGTCCGGACCAGCCGGTGATCCTGCACATGCTGGAGATCACCCCGGCGCTGCCGACGCTGCAGGGCGTGGTGATGGAGCTCAATGACTGCGCGTTCCCGCTGCTCGACGGCACCGTCGCCACCGACGACGTCAACGTCGCATTCAAGGACGTCGACTACGCGCTGCTGGTCGGCGCGCGTCCGCGCGGCCCGGGCATGGAGCGCAAGGACCTGCTCGAGGCCAACGGCGCCATCTTCGGTCCGCAGGGCAAGGCGCTGAACGACCACGCCAAGCGCGACGTGAAGGTGCTGGTGGTCGGCAACCCGGCCAACACCAACGCCCTGATCGCCCAGCAGAACGCCCCGGACCTGGATCCGAACTGCTTCACCGCGATGGTGCGCCTGGACCACAACCGCGCGATGAGCCAGCTGGCCGAGAAGACCGGCAAGCACTCCACCGACATCAAGAAGATGACGATCTGGGGCAACCACAGCTCCACGCAGTACCCGGACCTGCACCACGCCACCGTGGACGGCAAGCCGGCGCTGAGCCTGGTCGAGCAGAGCTGGTACGAGAGCGACTTCATCCCGACCGTGCAGCAGCGCGGCGCGGCGATCATCAAGGCCCGAGGCGCTTCGTCGGCCGCCTCCGCCGCCTCGGCCGCGATCGACCACATGCGCTCGTGGGCGCTGGGCACCGCCGAGGGCGACTGGGTCTCGATGGGCATCCCGTCGGACGGTTCCTACGGCATCGCCCCGGGCGTGATCTACGGCTACCCGGTGACGATCAAGAACGGCAAGTACGCGATCGTGCAGGGCCTGGAAATCAACGATTTCTCCCGCGCCCGCATGGATGCCACCGACAAGGAGCTGCGCGAGGAGCGCGCGGGCGTCGAGCACCTGTTCGCGAAGAAGTAAGCCGGCTCGTTTTGGCTTGAGGGAAGGGCGGCTTCGGCCGCCCTTTTCTTTTTGTTTGGTCGTCGCGGACCTGGCTGGATATTTCCTCAGCGTCATCCCAGCGAGGAGCTCTTCAACAGCCGGAGGCTGGTCAAGCTGGGATCCAGTGACTTCGCTCCGCATTGGCGAGGCGGTGCGCGGATGGGCGTGTGCATTTGTTGCAGACTCAAAAGCGGTTTCGACGTCCGTCGGCCGCCGAGTCACTTTCTCTTGCTTGCCCAAGAGAAAGTAACGGCGGTTTCTAAGATCAAGTGCACCACCCCACGACAAGGTGATGCATGGGCCAGCACTACGGACATCTGAGCGCCGAAGAACGCGGCGCGATCATGGTTGGCAAGACG
>NZ_JAMZEK010000006.1 GCF_024158035.1 Dyella lutea | reverse complement strand
GGCCACGCGCCACTCTCGATTACCACTGCCCTGCAGAAATGTTCATCCGTGCCATGGGCAGAGATGATCTGGCCGATGCCATCGATGGTGCACTTCTAGATTGACACCGCCAACCAAAGAGAACGGCACCCTGCGTCCGTCGTCCTTCCGCGCCTGCGGCGCTCCAGGCACGCGGGTCGGGCCGGGCTTTTCGACAGGGCTCCTGCCCTGACGAAAAGGAACGGGCGTCCTGCCCGTTCCCCTGCGGGCCTTTTCGTCCCGACCCGCTCGACTCCCGAAGGGAGTTTCGGACGGCTCGCTTCGCAGCGCCTCTGTTCGAGACACGCAGCGCGCCGAAATACAAGGCAGCGCAACGCGCCCCCAGTCCCTAAAATGCGGCCGTTTTGCATGGTGGGTGCGCGCTGTATGGACATCGTTGTCAACGAAGATCTCAAGGCCTACATCGAGCCGATGACGCCGGAGGAATACGAGGCGCTGGAGCGCAGCCTCCTCGCCGAAGGTTGCCGCGATGCGCTGGTGCTGTGGGGCGAGATCCTGGTCGACGGGCATCACCGCTACGCGATCTGCCAGAAGCATGGCTTGCCGTTCCAGGCCGTGCAGCATCCGCATTTCCAGTCGATGGACGACGTGCATCTGTGGATGATCGACCAGCACCTGGGGCGGCGCAGCCTGTCGGTGTTCCAGCGTGGCGAGTTGGCGCTGCGCAAGCGCGACATCCTTGCCGCGCGTCGCTCACAGGCGCGGGTGACATTGCCTCCGCTTCCGCCGGTTCCGGAAGACGCGGAAACCGTCACGGAAGATGCGGCGCCGGTGATCGAACCGGCAGTCAGCACGCCGGAAGCGCCGGTGGAGGCACCGCCCAGTCGCGAGGCGTTGGCGAAGGCTGCGCGCCTGAGCAACACGCAGGTGGGGCTGATCGAGAAGATCCGCAAGCAAGCCGCGCCCGAGGTGGTGGAGGCGGTGAAGGCCGGCACGATCTCGATCAACGCCGCAGCGGCCGTGGCCAGCCTGCCGGAGGACGAGCAGCGCGCGGCGGCCAGCGGCGGCGACAGGGAACTGAAGGAGGCCGCCAAGCGCGTGCGCGAATCGCGGCGCAAGCCGAAGGAGATTCCCGCGGCCGACCCGGATGCGGCCGCGGGCGCGGAGGATGAACTGCAGCAGCTGCGTCGGCGTGTGGCGGAGCTGACAGCGGAGGTGGCCTCGCTGCGCCAGCAGTTGTCCGAGCTGCAGGGCGGATAAGAGCACGGCGCGACAACCGGGGCTGCACGCCGTGCTGGCCGTCAGTGTGGGCGGGCCATCGCGCTCGTCGCGGCTTCGCGGACGTAGGTGAGCAAGGCATCGTCGACTGCACTGCCGCTGCGCAGGTCCTGCTCGCGCGCATAGGCTTCGCGGATCTTCGCGTGGGTGGCCGGATCGTCGCCGGCGTATTCGCGGAACATCGCCATCCAGCGCTGCGCCAAGGCCTGCACGTCCGGATCGTGGGTGGGCACCCCGTCGGCGAGTGCGTTGCGCAACTCGGCGATGAGCTCGGGCCAGGTGTACATCTGCTTGCCGTAGTGCTGGCGCATCCGCTGCATTTCGTGCTCGTCGAGGTAGCGCGCGAAGATTGCCAGCCGCGCGCTCACCATGGATTCCTCCACGAACCGTTCCAGCGCCGGCGTGATGCCGCTGCGTTCGCGCATGCCCGGTTCGTCTTCGGTCATCGTGCGCAGGCGCAACAGGAAGGCCGGGTTGTTGCCGGTGCCGCGGCCGACCATTTCCATCCACTGCAGGGCGAGTTGCTGCGCGTCGGCGTCATCCGGCGTGGCGCCGCGATCCATCGCCGACTGCATGGCAGTCACCAGCGCGCTCCAGGCCGGCAACACGTCCGGGTCGGTGTGCAGCGGCAGGGCTTTCAGTTCCTCGGGGGTGAAATACTTTTCGTACATCGTCATCAGCTCCAGCGTGTCCAGCCAGTCGGCCAGGTCGGGGGACTGTCCGGACGTCAGCTGTGCACGCAGGTGCACCAGCCGCTCGCGCAGGCGGGCGGCATCGGCCAGGTCGCGGTCGAGCTGGGCGATCTGGCGGTCCACCACCTCGGCCAGCGGCGGCTGCGTTCCGGACAGGGCTTGCCCGATGTCGGCCAGCGCCAGGCCCAGCTGGCGCAGCGCCTGGATGCGGTGCAGGCGTTCGATGTCCGCCTGCCCGTAAAGCCGGTAGCCGGCATCGGACCGCGAGGACGGGCGCAGCAGGCCGATCGCGTCGTAGTGGTGCAAGGTGCGCACGGTCAGCCCGCTACGCTTCGCCAGTTCGCCCACCGTCAGCCGCATCGTCCATATCTCCATCCGTCCTGCGTGGCGACCACGCTAAGGGCTCACGTTACGTGAGGGTCAAGCGGTTTGGCCATCGCGATTTCGACCTTTGTCGCGGTGCCGCCTCCCGGAGGCTGGACTAGGCTTTAGCGAGTCGAGGAGGAGAGGGTTTCATGGGCTACGACGAGTTCTACCGGCTGTCGGTCGAGGAGCCGGAACGGTTCTGGGGCGAGCAGGCCAGGCTGATCCACTGGGAGACGCCGCCACAGCAGATCCTCGATGCCACGAAGCTGCCGTTCCGCCAGTGGTTCGTCGGCGGCACCACCAACCTCTGCTACAACGCGGTGGATCGCCACCTGGCCGAGCGCGGCGAGCAGCTGGCGCTGGTGGCGATCTCCACCGAGACCGGCGTTACCGAGGAGATCAGCTATCGCGTGCTGTACCGCGAGGTGAACCGCTTTGCCGGCATCCTCAAGGGGCTGGGCGTCGGTCGCGGCGATCGCGTGGTGATCTACATGCCGAACATGGCCGAGGCGGTGTACGCGATGCTGGCGTGCGCGCGCATCGGTGCGATCCACTCGGTGGTGTTCGGCGGCTTTGCCGCGCACAACCTGGCGCTGCGCATCGACGACGCCGAACCGAAGCTGCTGATCTGCGCCGATGCCGGCATGCGCGGCGGCAAGGTGATCCCGTACAAGCCGCTGGTGGATGCGGCGCTGGCCGAGGCGAAGGCGCCGCCACCGCACGTGCTGATCGTCAGCCGCGGGCTGGACAAGGACATGCAGCGGGTCGCCGGTCGCGACGTCGACTACGCCCGCCTGCGCGCCGAACACATGAACGACGAGGTGCCGGTGGCATGGCTCGAATCGAACGAGCCCAGCTACCTGCTCTACACCTCCGGCACCACCGGCAAGCCCAAGGGCATCCAGCGCGACGTGGGCGGCTACGCGGTGGCGATGGCGATGTCTACGCGCCTGGTGTTCGACATCGGGCCGGGGCAGGTGATGTTCTCCACCTCCGACGTCGGTTGGGCGGTGGGCCACTCGTACAACGTATATGGCCCGCTGATCGTCGGCGCGACGTCGCTGCTGTACGAAGGGCTTCCGACCAACCCTGACCCCGGCATCTGGTGGCGGCTGTGCGAGAAGTACCGCGTGCGCACCATGTTCTCCTCGCCCACTGGCATCCGCCTGCTGAAGAAGCAGGATGTGTCGTGGCTGAAGAAGGCGGATCTTTCCTCGCTCAAGTGGCTGTTCCTCGCCGGCGAGCCGCTTGACGAGCCGACCGCGCACTGGATCACCGATGGCCTCGGGGTGCCGGTGATCGACAACTACTGGCAGACCGAAACCGGCTGGCCGGTGCTCACCCTGATGCCGGGCCTGGAACTGAAGCCGGTGAAGTGGGGCTCGCCCGGACTGCCGGCGCCGGGCTACAGGATGAAGGTCATCAACGAGGCCACCGGCGAGGAGGCCGCCGCGGGCGAGAAGGGCGTGCTGGTGATGGTGCCGCCGCTGCCGCCGGGCTGCCTGACCACGGTCTGGCGCGACGACGACCGCTACGTCAACAGCTACTTCAGCCATTTCAGGGAGCTGCTGTACAGCTCGCTGGACTGGGCGATCCGCGACGCGGACGGCTACACCAACATCCTTGGCCGCACCGACGACGTGATCAATGTGGCCGGGCACCGGCTGGGCACGCGCGAGATCGAAGAGTCCGTCGCCACCTACAGCGCAGTGGCCGAGGCCGCGGTGATCGGCATGAAGGACGAGCTGAAAGGGCAGGTGCCGGTGGTGTTCGCCACGCTCAAGCAGGGTGCCGCCGCCTCGTCAGAGGAGGCGGCACGCGGCATGCAGCAGGCGGTGACCGAGCAGCTCGGCCCGATCGCCCGGCCCGCGCGCATCTACGTAGTAAATGCCCTGCCGAAGACGCGCTCGGGCAAGCTGCTGCGCCGCTCGTTGCAGGCGCTGGTGCAGCACACCGATCCGGGCGACCTGTCCACGCTGGACGATCCGGCTTCGCTCGACGAGGTGCGCAAGGCGCTGGAGCGGGGGCCGGACCTGGGCAGCTGAAGCTCCGTTCCCGCTGTAAGGGGCTGCCGCAAAGAAAAACGGGACGGCTTGCCGTCCCGTTTCCCTTCTTGCGCCCTGCGGGGATTCTTCAGGCCGCTTCGGTCACCTTCTCGCGCTCCGCCACCGGCAGGCGCATCAGGTGGTCGAAGGCGCTGAGCGCGGCGGTGGAACCGGCGCCCATCGCGATGACGATCTGCTTGTACGGCACCGTGGTGGCGTCGCCGGCGGCGTACACGCCGGGCAGCGAAGTCTCACCGCGATCATTGATGACGATCTCTCCGCGCGCCGACAGTTCCAGCGTGCCCTTCAGCCACTCCGTGTTCGGCAGCAGGCCGATCTGCACGAAGATGCCTTCCAGCTCCACCGTGTGGGTGTTGCCGCTCACGCGGTCCTTGTAGGTCAGGCCGTTGACCTTCTGGCCGTCGCCGAGCACCTCGGTCGTCTGCGCGTTGAGCAGGATCGCCACGTTCGGCAGGCTGCGCAGCTTGCGCTGCAGGACCTCGTCGGCACGCAGCTGGCTGTCGAACTCGATCAGCGTGACGTGGCTGACGATGCCGGCCAGGTCGATCGCCGCCTCCACGCCGGAGTTGCCGCCGCCGATCACCGCCACGCGCTTGCCCTTGAACAGCGGACCGTCGCAGTGCGGGCAGTAGGCCACGCCCTTGTTGCGGTAGGCGTCTTCGCCGGGCACGTTCATCTGCCGCCAGCGTGCGCCGGTGGAGAGGATCACGGTCTTGGACTTCAGCGCCGCGCCGTTGGCCAGTTCCACCTGGACCAGGCCGCCGGTGGCGTCGCTGGCCGGAATGAGCTTGGTGGCGCGCTGCAGGTTCATCACGTCGACTTCGTGCTCGCGCACGTTCTGCTCCAGCGCGGCGGCGAGCTTGGGGCCCTCGGTGTGCGGCACCGAGATCAGGTTCTCGATGCCCATGGTGTCCAGTACCTGGCCGCCGAAGCGCTCCGCGGCCACACCGGTGCGGATGCCCTTGCGCGCGCTGTAGATCGCCGCGGCCGCGCCGGCCGGGCCGCCGCCGACGATCAGCACGTCGAAGGCGTCCTTGGTCTTGAGCTTTTCGGCGTCACGCTTGGCGGCGCCGGTGTCGAGCTTGGCAACGATCTGCTCCAGGCTCATGCGGCCCTGGTCGAACACCTCGCCGTTCAAGTAGACGGTGGGCACCGACATCACCTGGCGCGCGTCCACCTCGTCCTGGAACAGCGCACCGTCGATGGCGACGTGCTTGATCTTCGGGTTCAGCACGCTCATCAGGTTGAGCGCCTGCACCACGTCCGGGCAGTTCTGGCAGGACTGCGAGAAATAGGTCTCGAAGACGAACTCGCCATCGAGGTTGCGTACCTGCTCGATCACGTCCTGCGTGGTCTTGGACGGATGACCGCCGACCTGCAGCAGGGCGAGCACGAGCGAGGTGAATTCATGGCCCATCGGGATGCCGGCGAAGCGCACGCCAACGTCCGTGCCCACGCGGTTGATCGCGAAGGAGGGCTTGCGCGCGTCGTCATCGCGACGCACCAGGGTGATCTGGTCCGAGAGCGCGGTGATTTCTTCCAGCAGCTCGTGCAGCTCGGCGGACTTGGCGCCGCCGTCGAGCGACTCGACGATCTCGATCGGCTGCGTGACCTTCTCGAGGTAGGCCTTCAACTGGGCGGAGAGATTGGCGTCCAACATGGCGATATCCCTGGTGATGGGGTGAGTCTGGCGAGCGCCCGGGGAAACCCCGGGCGTCGCGAGCGTTCGATGGGAGAACGAAGGGGCCGGGAGAGTCGCGGACCGGGCGCGCGCATCGGGGCGATGCGCGCGCCGGGCGGCATCAAATCTTGCCGACCAGGTCCAGCGACGGGGCGAGGGTCTTCTCGCCTTCCTTCCACTTGGCCGGGCACACCTCGTTCGGGTGGGCGGCGACGTACTGGGCGGCCTTGAGCTTGCGCAGGGTCTCGGTGACGTCGCGGGCGATCGCGTTGTCGTGGATTTCCAGCGTCTTGATCACGCCTTCCGGATTGATGATGAAGGTGCCGCGCAGGGCCAGGCCTTCCTCTTCGATGTGCACGTCGAACGCGCGGGTCAGCTGGTGGGTCGGATCGCCGACCAGGGCGAACTTGGCCTTGCCCACCGCCGGCGAGGTCTCGTGCCACACCTTGTGCGAGAAGTGGGTGTCGGTGGTGACGATGTACACCTCGGCGCCGGCCTTCTTGAACTCCTCATAGTGATCGGCAGCGTCCTCGACCTCGGTCGGGCAGTTGAAGGTGAAGGCGGCCGGCATGAAGATCACGACAGACCACTTGCCCTTCATGGAGGCGTCGGTCACTTCGATGAACTTGCCATCCTTGAACGCATTCGCCTTGAACGGCTTGATTTCGGTGTTGATCAGGGACATTGCAGCTTCCTGTGGTTGGTGGATGGTGGGTTGGCGCGGCGGGCATCGCCGAAGCCAATGCTTGTAGCTTACGGGCTTGCTGTGCGATGCAGCAAATCGATTGATTGGATAGTGTCGATTTGCTTTATCTATTGATATTCGCTCCCGCACTTCACTCTGTCCGGGGCGGCATGAGGCCGGCGTAAGTGGCGCGGGGCCGGATGAGTCCGCCCTCCGCCCGCTGCTCCAGGGCGTGGGCCAGCCAGCCGGCCATGCGGCTGGCGGCGAACACGGCCAGGCCGCGTCCGGCCTCCCAGCCATAGGTGATGGCGATTGCTGCCAATGCGAAGTCCAGACTGGGATGCTGCCCGGAGGCGGCCTCCACCGCGCCGGTCAGCCGCTGGATGCTTGCGACCGAACTCCGCCGCGGATGCTGCCGTGCCAGCGTATCGAGCAGCAAAGATGCGCGGGGATCCCCCTCGGGATAGAGCGGATGCCCGAACCCGGCCAGCGGTTCGCCACGGCGGAGCAGGTCGCGCACCAGCACTTCGGCATCGCGTTCCCGTGACGCCTGGCGGAGCAGGGCATGGGCGCGAGCCGTGGCGCCGCCGTGCTTCGGTCCCGACAGAGCCGCCAGACCGGCCCCCACCGCTGCATGCAGGCTGGCTCCGGTGGATGCAGCGACGCGCGTGGCAAAGGCCGAGGCGTTCAGTTCGTGGTCGGCACACAGCACTAGCGCGACACGCAGCAGCTCGGGCATTTCCCTGGCGTTCGGTTGCCAGCAGGCGGCCACACGGGCGTGGATCGGCTGCGCATCCGGCTCCGCCCGGCAGAGCAGGGCGGCCGTTTCCCGCAGAAGCTGTGCGGCGGCAAGGCGCTGCTGTTCGGGATCGCTGCTGTGCGGATAGTCGGCGCTGAGCCCGAGCAGGGGAAGTGCGGCGGCGGTCCGTTCCAGCGGCGGAAGGTCCGCATGACGCATCAGCCCGGCGACTTCCGCCGGCCAGCTGCGCCGGGGCGGCGCAGCGAAGGGGTCCTGCGCCAGTGCGTCCCACAGCAGCCGGGCCACCTGTTCCAGCGAGGCGCCGTCCCGGGCCAGTGCCAACGCAGACTGCCCCCGGTAATAGTGGCCGTGCGGGCGGATCAGCGAGATCCGTGTCTCCATCACCGGCAGTCCCCAGGTGAGGCTGTGCGCCGCTCCCTGCGCCGCACCGCGCCCGGCCTGGCGCCGCTCGATCAGTTGCGCGACGTCTTCGGCGAGATAGATCCGGCTGCGGCCATCGGGGCCGGGGCGAGAGTCGATCTTGCCGCGGCTGACGTACGCGTAGAGCGTCGCCAGGCTGACGCCGAGGCGTTCGGCTGCGTCCTGTGCGGAGAGATAGTCGCTGGCCATGTCGATATGTTGATCATTTTGATCAAGATTGATCAACCTATTTCGTCGGCCTACAGTGCGCGGCAGCGAAAACCGGTGGCTGGCCACGACGGGTGTGCACTGTCGCGTCGCAGCACCGCGCCCGACCCCGTCGCCTACACTATGCGATTCAGGAGATTCCCCATGACAGCCCAAGCCTCCGCCGGTGCGCGTTTCCGCGCCGCCCTTTCCGAAGAGACACCGCTGCAGGTGATGGGCGCCATCACCGCCTATGCGGGCCTGATGGCGAAGCGGGTCGGCTACAAGGCGCTGTACCTGTCCGGCGGCGGCGTGGCCGCCAACTCGCTGGGCATGCCGGACCTGGGGATCAGCACGATGGAAGACGTGCTCACCGACGCGCGCCGCATCGTGGACGCCACCGGCATGCCGCTGCTGGTCGACATCGATACCGGCTGGGGTGGCGCGTTCAACATCGGGCGCACGATCAGGTCGTTCATCAACGTCGGCGTCGCCGCCGTGCACATCGAGGACCAGGTCGGGCAGAAGCGCTGCGGTCATCGTCCGGGCAAGGAAGTGGTGCCGACCGAGGAGATGGTCGACCGCGTGAAGGCCGCGGTGGATGCCCGCACCGACGCGGGTTTCGTGATCATGGCGCGCACCGACGCCGCCGCCGCCGAGGGCATCGACGCGGCGATCGATCGCGCCTGCGCCTACGTCGAGGCCGGCGCGGACATGATCTTTCCCGAGGCGATGAAGACGCTGGACGACTACCGCAAGTTCAAGGCGGCGGTGAACGTGCCGATCCTGGCCAACCTCACCGAGTTCGGCTCCACCCCGTTCTTCACCACCGACGAGTTGCGCTCGGCCAACGTGGACATCGCGCTGTACTGCTGCGGCGCCTATCGCGCCATGAACAAGGCCGCGCTGAAGTTCTACGAGACGGTGCGCCGCGAAGGCACCCAGAAGAACCTCATCGACACGCTGCAGACGCGCGCCGAGCTGTACGACTTCCTCGGCTACCACGCCTACGAGGACAAGCTCGACGCGCTGTTCGCCAAGACCAAGGGCTGACCCACGACAACAGTAGGGCCCGCTCGCGGGCGATGCTCTTCTCGCTTTGATGTCGATCAGGAGCATAAGCATCGCCCGCCAGCGGGCTCCTACAGACAGGCAATGACATGCCGGGCCGCATGGCTCGCGCCATTCGCACCAGGAGATCCACCATGACCGAGCAAACCCTGCCCAAGCCGAAGAAATCCGTCGCGCTGTCCGGCGTCGCCGCCGGCAACACCGCGCTGTGCACGGTCGGCCGCAGCGGCAACGACCTGCATTACCGCGGCTACGACATCCATGACCTGGCGGCCAAGGGCTGCTTCGAGGAAGTGGCGCACCTGCTGGTCTACGGCGTGCTGCCGAACTGGACGGAGCTGCAGAACTACAAGGCCCGGCTGAAGCGCCTGCGGGGCCTGCCGGCGCCGGTGAAGGCGGCGATGGAGCTGCTGCCGGCCGCCACCCATCCGATGGACGTGCTGCGCACCGGCTGCTCGGTGCTGGGCACCGTGCTGCCGGAAAAGGAAGACCACAACCTCACCGGCGCGCGCGACATCGCCGATCGCCTGATGGCCAGCTTCGGTTCGATGCTGCTGTACTGGTACCACTTCAGCCACAACGGCAAGCGCATCGAGACCGAGACCGACGACGAGACCATCGCCGCGCACTTCCTGCATCTGCTGCACGGCAGGAAGCCGAGCGAGCTGCACGCGCACTCGCTGGACAAGTCGCTGGTGCTGTATGCCGAGCACGAGTTCAACGCCTCGACCTTCACCGCCCGCGTGATCGCCGGCACCGGTTCGGACATGTACTCCTCGATCACCGGCGCGATCGGTGCACTGCGCGGCCCGAAGCACGGTGGCGCCAACGAGGTGGCGATGGAGATCATCGCGCGCTATCGCAATGCCGCCGATGCCGAGGCCGACATTCGTGCCCGCGTCGAGCGCAAGGAGATCATCATCGGCTTCGGCCATCCGGTGTACACGGTGTCCGACCCGCGCAACGAGATCATCAAGGAGATCTCGCGCAAGCTGTGCACCGACGGCGGCAACCCGACCCTGTTCGAGGTGTCCGAGCGGATCGAGAAGCTGATGTGGGACCTCAAGAAGATGTTCCCCAACCTCGACTGGTACTCGGCCAGCGCGTACCACATGATGGGCGTGCCGACCGCCATGTTCACGCCGCTGTTCGTGATCGCCCGCACCTCCGGCTGGAGCGCGCACGTGATCGAGCAGCGCCAGGACGGCAAGATCATCCGGCCGAGCGCGAACTACACCGGTCCGGAAGACCAGACCTACGTGCCGATCGACAAGCGCTGACGGATCAGGTCGTCACAGGGGAAGAGGGGCTGCGGCCCCTTTTTTCTTTTTTATTGCGCGTCGGCCCCGATCCGCGCGGATACAACCTGTAACAGCGGTGATACACCCTCTCCCGGAGGGTGCCTGGCCTCCGGGCCCGCCAGTTCGGTGAACTCACGGCATCCGTGGGGCACGAGGCGCGCGCAGCGGTGCTTCATCGATGAAACAGGTGGCCGCCTTTCGCGCATTGGTCGATGCGCACCGCAGGTTTGGCAGGTTGCTCAAATCATTGATTTTCCATGCGCCAGCAACAGCCGGAGAGGTCGCGCAGCACGTGGCACGCATGTTGCCAAGCAGCTTGGCGACCGTAAGACAAGAAGCAGGGGGATAACGCGATGCTCCGGAGAACGATCATGCGCAAAACTCTTCTCGTGACAGCGGTATGCCTTGGCCTGGGATTCACGCTCCCGGCGATGGCGGACAAGACCCAGACCGGCGGAGCCGGACCCAGTGCCCAGGCCAATTCCTCGGCGAACGCGGACGCGTATGCCACGGGCCAGGGAAGCGCATCGGCAAACAACAGCAGTACCTCCACCTCGTCGATCGCCAGCTCGTTCAACAGCAACAGGGCGATTGCCACCAGCCGGCTCGACGGCGCGGTTACGGATATCCATGTTCGCGATATCGGCAACGTGGCCAAGAACTTCGGTGATGCCAACGGCGGCTCGGGCGGCTACGGCGGCGACGCCTACGGTGGCAACGGCCGCGGCGGCGGCGGCGGGTCGGGCGGCGACGGCGGCAATGCCTCTTCCCGCAGTGGCCACGTCGGCGGCAGCGGGGCGGCCAGCGGCGATGCGGCGGGATATGCCGGCGCCTGGGGCGGCGACAGCAACGGTGACAACTATGCCGATGCGCACGCGCGGTCGCGTGGTGGTGGCACCAACACCAGCACGGCTTCCGGCGGAAGCGGCAGCTGGGCCGGCGGCAGCGCGACGGGTGGCAGCAACAGCAGCGCCAGCGGCTCGGCGACCGCCTCCGGCGGCAGCAGCGGCGCGTCCGATGCCACCGGTGGTGCCGGCGGCATGGGTGGGGCCGGCGCGGCCGGAGCCGGCGGTTCGGCGCTTGCCGGCAATGGCGGCACGGGTGGCAACGGCGGGTCCAATGCCGTCGATGCGGGCATGTTCGACATGTCCAACCACATGGACGGCGCCGCGGCGGCGGCCGCTGGCGTGACCGTGATGGCGCAGAACAGCGGCATCGGGGCCCTGGTCCAGCAAAGCGTGAATGTCCAGGCGAATCTCAACGTCGGGCCATAAGCGCAGGGAAACGTCGCGGGGCGCCTCGGGCGCCCCGCGACTTTGTGCCGGATACCGGGAGCGATTGCCCGGTGGATGGCCATCGCGTGCTGCCGCGTAGCGTGGCGGTGGCGCGGAAGCGACCGGAGACAAGGCCATGCGATCAGTCAGTGCGCGACGTGGGCTGGTTCTGCTTGGAGCGATGTTTGCGCCGTGGAGCCTCGCAGCAGAAAACCCGGCGGCACCCGTCACACTCTCTCAGCCGTCTGCCGCGCCCATGCGCAGCACGGCGGGGATCCCGGCCGGGCGGGTCGATGGTCTGGGGCCACGAGTCGATGCTGCGACGCTGGGCCGTCTCAGCGGCGGTACCGAAGTCAGCCAGGAGATGACACTTACCGGAACGGTGGGCAACAACCAGATCGATCACGCGGTGAGCGGAAGCAACGTGATCAGCTCCGGATCGTTCGATGGAGCGACCGGCCTGCCGATGGTGATCCAGAACACCGGCAACGGCGTGCTGATCCAGAACGCCACGATCATCAGCGTGAAGCTGCAGCCATGAAGCGATGGTCGCCGCTGCTGCTCTGGCTGTTCGGCTGCCTTCCGCTGGCGGCCGCTGCGCGAGCGCCGGTGGAGTTGCAGGGCGTGTCAGGCGGGGTCTACACACTGCACGTGACGAGCCTGAAAGAGGCGCGCTTCCGCAACACGATCCGGCAGAAGTACGACTTCAGCTGTGGATCGGCCGCCGTGGCCACCCTGCTTACCTACCAGTACGACTATCCGATGAGCGAGCAGACCGCGTTCGCCCAGATGTATGCGCATGGCGACCGGGCGAAGATCAATCGCGAGGGCTTCTCCCTGCTCGACATCAAGCGCTTTCTCGCCGCGCACGGGTTCGACGCCGATGGCTTCGAGGTGCCGCTGGAAAAGCTCCGGCAGGAGCATCTGCCGGCGATCGTGTTGATCGACGAGCGCGGCTATCACCACTTCGTGGTGATCAAGGGCCTGCGGGACGGGCGGGTGCTGGTGGGCGACCCTGCCATGGGGACGCGCTCGATACCGCTGCGGCAGTTTGAGGCGGCCTGGAAGACGCACTTGGTCTTCGTGATTCACAACCGGCGCGGGCTGGCCATCTTCAACAGTCCGCAGGATTGGCGCGTGGCTCCGCTGGCACCGCTCGGGCTGGCCATCGACCGCCGCGGGCTCGAGGGCATCGTGATGCCGCGTCGCGGACCGGGCGACATCTGAAGGAGTCTGCGATGAAGCGATCCATGACTTGCCTGTGTTGCCTCTGTGTCCTGGGCGGCATCGCCTTCAGTGGCCTTGCCTCGGCGCAGGATGCTCCTGTTCCTGCCGCGGGAGCGGCCCTGGGTACGTTCCATGCCTGGCGGCCCGTCAGCGACCAGCGTCTCGCGGGTGTGCGCGGCGGTTTCGACGACGGCCGCGGGCTGGTGGTCTCGTTCGGCCTCAACCGACTGGTGTATGTCGGCGGCAACCTGGTTTCCAGCAGCAGCGTAGAGATTCCCGATATCGCGCACATCACCCGGCAGCAGGCCGAGTCGCTGGCGGCTGCGACCGGCGCGGTGAACCTGATCCAGATCGGCCCTGGCAACACGGTCGACCCGACCGTGCTCCAGCAGGCCGCAGGCCTCGGCGCAACAGTGATCCAGAACAGCCTTGACAACCAGAACATCCAGAGCTTGACCCGCCTGGATGTGACGTTGAGCGGCCTGGGGCTGCTCAACGGCGTGGACCTGCAGGGTTCGCTGCAGGCGGCCATGTCCAGCCGCGCGGGCCCGTGAAGAAGCCGGGCGCGAGCGACTGCCTGAAACGACCTGCCTGCCACCGACCGCCGGGGAAATCTCGATGAAGCAGAAAGCATGTCAAGCCGGGCGCATCGCAGCCTGTGCTGGAATGATCCTGCTCGGTGGCACGGTCCGCGCGCAGGACCCGCCGACGCCGTCGGATCCGGATCCGTTGTCCGCCGTGATCCGGAAAAACCTGGCCGACCAGGCCGCGCAACTCGACGCATTGCGCAGCGAACTCGCCAGACAGGACCAGCAGATCGCCCAATTGAAGCGCGCGCTGGCCGCGCAGGAAGCCGACTACCGGGCCTTGCGGCACGCCGTGGGCGCCGACGTGCTCGACCAGCAACGAGCGGGCAACGTGGCTGCGGCCGGGCGCATGGCCGCCGCGTTACCCATGCCGGATGATGCGGCCCCGGTCCTGCAGTCGCAGGAGCGGCCCGTCGGGAAGGCCCCCGAGCGTGACCAGCGGCCACCCGAAGTGGCTCCGATCTTCGATCAGCCAGGCGTACTGACGGCACGCGGCAAGCTCGTGGTCGAGCCGTCGTACCAGTTCGCCTATTCGTCCAACGAGCGTGTCGCGCTGATCGGCTACACGGTGATTCCTGCCGTGCTGATCGGGCTGGTCGATGCGCGGCAGGTCAAGACCACCACCCAGACGGGCGCGCTGGCATTCCGCTACGGCGTCAACAACCGCATGGAGCTGGAACTGCGGGTGCCGTACGTCTACGGGCACACCGACACGATCAGCCGGGAGATCTTCACCGGCAGCGCCACCGACAAGGTGTTCACCTCACATGGCCACGGCATCGGCGATATCGAGGCCACCGCGCGCTACCAGATGAACGACGGTGGCGCCGACCGGCCCTACTACATTGGCTGGCTGCGGGTGAAGTCGCGCACCGGCAAGGATCCCTTCGAAGTCACCACCGACTGCGTGAGCCGCTGCGTGCAGAACACCACGGGCACCGGGCTTCCGCTGGAGCTGCCGCGGGGCTCGGGGTTCTACTCGGTGCAGCCCGGCCTGACCTGGCTGTTCCCGTCCGACCCGGTGGTGTTCTTCGGCAACGTGAGCTACCTGCACAACTTCCCGCGCAGCCATGTCACACGTACCGTCCTGGCGGGCGGCAAGGAGCCGCTCGGCACGGTGAAGGTCGGAGACATCGTCGATGCCAGCGTCGGCATGGGGCTGGCCCTGAACGAGAAGGCGTCCTTCAGCATCGGCTACGACCTGAGTCTGGTAGGGCTCACCCGGCAGAACGGCCAGAAGGTGGCGGGGACGGCGCGCAGCGTACTGGGCACCCTGCTGGTAGGCGGCTCCTACCGCTACGACAGCAAGCGCACCCTGAACTTCACGCTCGGTGTCGGTGTGACCCGCGACACTCCGGACGCCACCGTCACGGTGCGCGTGCCGATGATGTACTGAGTTCCATCCGCGACAGCGAGGGGGCGACCGTGGCCGGCTTCGCCGCCGCGGCCCTCGTCTGTAAGATCGGCGGCGGGCGGCTCTGGCATGGTGTCAGTGACCGCGCGGGAGTACGGTCTCCGCGGGGGAGGAACCATGCAGGCGTGGCTGCTCGGTGGGCTGGTGCAGGCCGTATCCGGTGGCGCACCGGCAGACGGCGATGCCTATGGCGACTGGGGCGTGAATCTCGCCGTGATCGTCGCCACCATCGTGGCGGTCGGCCTCTGCGTAACGCTGCATTACGAGGTGCTCTCCTGGTTGTCGCGCCGGCTGGGGGGCAAGGACCGGACCGGGAGGCATCACCGTCGCCAGGTTCTCTACGGCATCTTCGGCGTGCTCAGCGTGCACGTCTGCGAAATCTGGATCTTCGGCCTGGCGTTCTACCTGCTGCAGTCGATCGGTCCGTCTTTCGGCCACGTCCACGGCATCGCGGCCGGTTCGCTGGTCGACCACGTGTACTTTTCGGCAGTGACGTTCACCACGGTGGGCTTCGGTGACGTGATTCCCTTCGGACCGGTGCGCTTCCTGGCGGGCACCGAGGCGCTCACCGGCTTCGTGCTGATCACCTGGTCGGCCTCTTTCACGTTCCTGGAAATGGGGCGCTTCTGGCGGCGCGACTGAGTCAGTCGCGCAAGCCCTGCATCTGCCTCCGCCGGACCAGCCAGCCGCCGCCGCAGACGGCCAGCACCAGCAGTGCGTCCAGCGCATACGCCGACCACGGGCGCGGGTCGAACCAGCGCGCGAGCAGAGTGTCGTGGGCGATCATGCGTGCCGCGGTCCAGGCGATCGCACCCGCGCCGAAGTAGATGATCACCGGGAAGCGCGCGATCAGCTTCAGGATCAGTGTGCTTCCCCACACCACCAGCGGCACGCTGATCAACAATCCCAGGATCACCAGCCCCATGTGGCCCTTCGACGCACCGGCGATCGCCAGCACATTGTCCAGGCCCATCAACGCGTCGGCCACCACGATGGTCTTGAGCGCCGACCAGAACGTGTCGCCGGGGCTGACGTCGGGGTCTTCCTCTTCGTGCCTGAGCAGCTTCCAGGCGATCGGCAGCAGCAGCAGGCCGCCGGCCAGCATCAGGCCGGGAAGCTTGAGCAGGTAGACCACGACCGCGGTCAGCAGCACGCGCACGCCGACGGCACCGAAGGTGCCCCAGAACACCGCCTTCTTCTGCAGCCTGGGCGGCAGGTTGCGTGCGGCGAGGGCGATCACGATCGCGTTGTCGCCGGCAAGCACGAGATCGAGCAGGACGATCGCCGCCAGGCCGGAGAAGAATTCGGGGGAGAGGAAATCCATGCGGTTCATTCCTGCGCGCGGGACGAATGCAGCAACCACGGGCGCACGCCGCCCCGTGGTTACCGCAAAAGTCTCGTTCGCGACAAAGCCGCTGGGGTGACCGGAGCGGTGCTCCGCTCGTGATGACGACCACCGCACGAACGCCGGGTGAACCGACGTCCGGAACTACTCCCTTTTGGGATCAGTACCTGCGCATTGTCGAGGTCGCGGCGCATGGCGGTCAAGCCGAAGTCCTCGGGGCGACGCCTCGGTCCCGCTACAATGGGCGGACTTCGCGTCGTTCCGCCCGTTCTGCCGGGCCGCCGGTCCGTGACGCCCCGGGAGGGGCCCGGAATAGGTGCGCGGGCGCGGGCACGATCTGCCGTCAGCGAGTGTTTGTCTCCAGGATTTCCGACCCCTATGAACAACGTTTACCGAAAGTCCCTTCCCGGCACCTCGCTGGAGTATTTCGATGCGCGCTCCGCCGTGGAGGCGATCCAGCCGGGAGCCTACGACGCGCTGCCCTATACCTCGCGCGTGCTGGCCGAGAACCTGGTGCGCCGCTGCGAGCCGGCGATCCTCGCCGAGTCGCTGAAGCAGCTGATCGAGCGCAAGCGCGAGCGCGATTTCCCTTGGTTCCCCGCGCGTGTGGTGTGCCACGACATCCTCGGCCAGACGGCGCTGGTGGATTTGGCCGGTCTGCGCGATGCCATCGCCGAGCGGGGCGGCGATCCGGCCAAGGTGAATCCGGTGGTGCCGGTGCAGCTGATTGTCGACCACTCGCTGGCGGTGGAGTGCGGCGGCTTCGACCCGGAGGCGTTCACCAAGAACCGCGCCATCGAGGATCGCCGCAACGAGGATCGCTTCCACTTCATCGAGTGGACCAAGCGGGCGTTCGAGAACGTCGACGTGATCCCGCCGGGCAACGGCATCATGCACCAGATCAACCTGGAGAAGATGTCGCCGGTGATCCAGGTACAGGATGGCGTGGCCTATCCCGATACCTGCGTCGGCACCGACAGCCATACGCCGCACGTGGACGCGCTCGGCGTCATCGCCGTCGGCGTCGGCGGGCTGGAGGCGGAGAGCGTGATGCTCGGCCGCGCGTCGTGGATGCGCCTGCCCGACATCGTCGGCGTGGAGCTCACCGGCAAGCGGCAGCCCGGCATCACCGCCACCGACATCGTGCTGGCGCTCACCGAGTTCCTGCGCAAGGAGAAGGTGGTCGGCGCCTATCTGGAATTCCGCGGCGAAGGCGCGGCCAGCCTCACCCTGGGCGATCGCGCCACCATCTCCAACATGGCGCCGGAATACGGCGCCACGGCGGCGATGTTCTTCATCGACGAGCAGACCCTGGACTACCTGCGCCTCACCGGCCGCAGCGACGAGCAGGTCAAGCTGGTGGAGACCTACGCCAAGGCCGCGGGTCTGTGGGCCGACACGCTGGCCCACGCGCAGTACGAGCGCACGCTCACCTTCGACCTGTCCTCAGTGGTGCGCAACATGGCCGGCCCGTCCAACCCGCACAAGCGGTTGCCGACCTCCGACCTCGCCGCGCGCGGCATCGCCGGCACGTGGGAAGAAACGCCCGGGCAGATGCCGGACGGCGCGGTGATCATCGCGGCCATCACCAGCTGCACCAACACCAGCAATCCGCGCAACGTGATCGCCGCCGCGCTGCTGGCGCGCAACGCCAATGCGCGCGGGCTCACCCGCAAGCCGTGGGTAAAGAGCTCGCTGGCGCCCGGTTCCAAGGCGGTGCAGCTGTATCTGGAAGAAGCGAAGCTGCTGCCGGAGCTGGAGAAGCTCGGCTTCGGCATCGTCGCGTTCGCCTGCACCACCTGCAACGGCATGTCCGGCGCGCTCGATCCGGCGATCCAGCAGGAGATCGTCGAGCGCGACCTGTATTCAACCGCCGTGCTGTCCGGCAACCGCAACTTCGACGGCCGCATCCACCCGTACGCGAAGCAGGCCTTCCTCGCCTCGCCGCCGCTGGTGGTCGCCTACGCCATCGCCGGCACCATCCGCTTCGACATAGAGCGCGATGCGCTGGGCCACGATGCCGACGGCCGGCCGGTGACGCTCAAGGACATCTGGCCGAGCGACGAGGAGATCGACGCCATCGTGGCCTCCAGCGTGAAGCCGGAGCAGTTCCGCAAGGTGTACGACCCGATGTTCGCCCGCACCGGACGCACCGGTACGCGCGCGGCGCCGCTGTACGACTGGCGCGCGCAGAGCACCTACATCCGCCGTCCGCCGTACTGGGAAGGCGCGCTGGCGGGCGCGCGCAGCCTCACCGGCATGCGTCCGCTGGCGGTGCTCGGCGACAACATCACCACCGACCACCTCTCGCCGTCCAACGCGATCCTGCCGACCAGCGCGGCGGGCGAGTACCTGGCGAAGATGGGCCTGCCGGACGAGGACTTCAATTCCTACGCGACCCACCGCGGCGATCATCTCACCGCGCAGCGCGCCACCTTCGCCAACCCCACGCTGGTCAACGAGATGGCCGTGGTCGACGGCGAGGTGAAGAAGGGCTCGCTAGCCCGCGTCGAGCCGGAAGGCAAGGTGATGCGCATGTGGGAAGCGATCGAGACCTACATGCAGCGCAAGCAGCCGCTGATCGTGATCGCCGGTGCCGACTACGGCCAGGGCTCGTCGCGCGACTGGGCGGCCAAGGGCGTGCGCCTGGCCGGCGTGGAGGCGATCGCGGCCGAGGGTTTCGAGCGCATCCACCGCACCAACCTGATCGGCATGGGCGTGCTGCCGCTGGAGTTCAAACCGGGCACCAACCGCAAGACGCTGGCTATCGACGGCACCGAGACCTTCGACGTGGTGGGCCAGCGCACGCCGCGGGCGGACCTCACGCTGGTGATCCAGCGCAGGAACGGCGAGCGTGTCGAGGTGCCGGTGACCTGCCGGCTCGATACCGCTGAGGAGGTGTCTATCTACGAAGCCGGCGGCGTGCTGCAGCGCTTCGCGCAGGATTTTCTCGAGGCGTCGCAGGCGGCATGAGTCGGGGTGCGGAGCCGCGTCTGTTCTTGGCGGCGATGCCGCCGCCGACACTGGTGGATTACATCGGTGCTCTGCTGGATCGGTTCGGGCTGCCCCAACGTCTGGGAAGCGCGCTGTTCGCACCGGCAAACCTGCACCAGTCGTTTTCCGAGCGCATTTTTCTGCCGACCGATGAAGACTGCGCGGCGTTGATGCAGGTGGGTGCGGCCGTTTCCGCGGCCTCTTGCACACTGCACTTCAACCGCATCGTCGGGCCGGCGAGCACGTCGGGTCCGATCCATTGGGCGATGCGTGCGCGTGGTGTGCCGCCGGCGTTTACCGCCTTGCTGCAGGCGATTCAGTCGCGTCTTGTTCAAGCAGGATTCGGCCACATCGCCACCGGCGTGACGCCGCACATGACCCTGAGCTATCACGCCCCCCAGCCGCTAGACAAGATCGTGCTCGATCCACCCATCGCCTGGACCATCGATGAGCTGTGCCTCGTCATCGGTGGCGGCCATCCCTACCGTTACGACATCATCGGCCGTTGGCCGCTGCTGCCTGAAATCGATCCCCCCGCGACGCAGGCTGGCTTGTTCTGACGCGGCGCGAGCACTTCCGGAGATTCCCATGTCGCATGCTCCACAGATCCGTATTCCCGCCACCTACATGCGCGGGGGCACCAGCAAGGGCGTGTTCTTCCGCCTCGACGATCTGCCCCAGGCCGCCCGGGCGCCCGGCGCAGCGCGCGATGCCTTGCTGATGCGGGTGATCGGTAGCCCCGATCCCTACGGCAAGCAGATCGACGGCATGGGCGGCGCCACCTCCAGCACCAGCAAGACGGTGATCGTGAGCAAGAGTTCGCGGCCGGATCACGACGTGGATTACCTGTTCGGCCAAGTCGCGATCGACAAGGCGTTTGTCGACTGGAGCGGCAACTGCGGCAACCTGTCGGCGGCGGTCGGTCCGTTCGCCATCGCCAGTGGGCTGGTCGATCCGGCGCGCGTGCCGCGCGACGGCATCGCCATCGTGCGCATCTGGCAGGCCAATATCGCCAAGACGATCATCGCCCATGTGCCGATGACCGACGGCGCGGTGCAGGAGGCCGGCGATTTCGAACTGGACGGCGTGACCTTCCCCGCCGCCGAGGTGCAGTTGGAATTCATGGATCCAGCGGCGGAGGAAGAGGGCGCGGGCGGGGCCATGTTCCCCACCGGCAATCTCGTCGACGAGCTGGAGGTGCCCGGCGTCGGCACGCTCAAGGCGACGATGATCAATGCGGGCATTCCTACGATCTTCGTCGAGGCTGCGGCGATCGGCTACACCGGCGCCGAGCTGCAGGACGCCATCAACGGTGACGACAAGGCGCTGGCGATGTTCGAGACGATCCGGGCACACGGCGCGCTGCGCATGGGCCTGATCCAGTCGCTGGACCAGATCGCCACGCGCCAGCACACGCCCAAGGTGGCCTTCGTCGCGCCGCCGGCCGACTACGTCGCCTCGAGCGGTAAGCCGGTGAAAGCGGGCGATGTCGACCTGCTGGTGCGCGCGATGTCGATGGGCAAGCTGCATCACGCGATGATGGGCACGGCGGCCGTGGCGATCGGTACCGCTGCCGCGATTCCCGGCACGCTGGTGAACCTTGCCGCTGGCGGTGGCGAACGCCAGTCGGTGCGCTTCGGTCATCCGTCGGGAACGCTGCGGGTGGGCGCTGAGGCTGCGCGGGTGGATGGCGCCTGGACGGTCACCAAGGCCGTCATGAGCCGTAGCGCGCGGGTGCTGATGGAAGGTGCGGTGCGCGTGCCCGGGGGGTAAGTCGGTGCAGGTGCGCTTTGTCGCTGCGGTGACGTCGTACGGGTAACCTGCCCGGATCGGGCCCCGGCGACAGCCAGAGCACCATGTCGCCGGGGCGCTTTCCCGTTGCCAGGAGACGAGCCTCATGAGCGCGCACGATATTCGTTCCGCCAAGCGTCCGGATCCCGACCAACCCATGGTCGACATCGCCGACTATGTCATCGATTACAGGGTCGATTCGACCGAGGCTTACGACACCGCGCGCATCATGCTGCTCGATTCGCTGGCCACTGCCATGCTGGCGATGAAGTTTCCCGAGTGCGTCAAGCACCTCGGCCCCCTGGTGCCGGGTGCCACGCTACCGGGCGGCGCCCGCGTGCCGGGTACTGGGTATGAGCTCGATCCGGCGCAGGCCGCGTTCGCCATCGGCACGCAGATCCGCTGGCTGGATTTCAACGATACCTGGCTGGCTGCCGAGTGGGGCCACCCGTCGGATAACCTCGGCGCGATCCTCGCCGTGGCCGATTACCTGAGCCGCAAGGCCGAGCGTGAGGGCGGCAAGCCGCTGACCGTGCGCGACGTGCTGACCTGGGCGATCAAGGCGCACGAGATCCAGGGCTGCTATGCGCTCAGGAACAGCTTCAACCGCGTCGGCCAGGATCACGTCATCCTGGTTCGCCTGGCGTCCACCGCGGTGACCACCGCGATGCTGGGCGGAGACAAGGAGCGGGTCATCGCTGCCGTGTCGCACAGCTGGATCGACAACGGCGCGCTGCGCACCTATCGCCACGCGCCGAACACCGGGCCGCGCAAGAGCTGGGCCGCCGGCGACGCCTGCCGCCGCGCCGTCATCCATGCGATCAACGCCGTGTACCGAGATGTGGTCGGCTATCCCTCGGCGCTCTCGGCGAAGACGTGGGGCTATTACGACGTCGCTTTCAAGGGCAACCCGTTCGAGTTCGAGCGCCCGTTCGGCAGCTACGTGATGGAGAACGTGCTGTTCAAGATCAGCTTCCCTGCCGAGTTCCATGCGCAGACCGCGGTGGAGTGCGCCATGCAGCTGCATGAGCAGGTGGCGGACAGGGTCGAGCAGATCGAGAAGGTGGTGATCGAGACCCAGGAGGCGGGACGCCGCATCATCGACAAGACCGGCCCGCTGGCCAACTACGCCGACCGCGACCACTGCATCCAGTACATGGTCGCCGTGCCGCTGATCTTCGGTCGCCTCACCGCGGACGACTACAACGAGGAGGTCGCCGCCGATCCGCGCATCGACGCGCTGCGCGAGAAGATGGTGGTTGGCGAGAATCCTGATTTCACCAGGGACTATTTCGATCCCGACAAGCGCTACATCGGAAACTCGGTGCAAGTGTTCTTCAAGGATGGGTCGAGCACGGGCAAGGTGTCGATCGACTATCCGATCGGTCATCGCATGCGTCGCGCCGAGGGTATTCCGCTGCTGTGGAAAAAGTTCGAGGCCGCCATTCGCGGGCATCTGCCGCCAATGAAAGTCGAGGAAATCATGAATGCGGCAACTGACGATTCCCGCCTCGACTCAATGCCGGTTCAGCATTTCCTGGAACTTTTCACGCTGTAAAGACGGCGTGACCCGATAATCGAATTCACCTTAAGGGGTGGCGCCCATGTCCTCCGACGGTCGGAAAGTTCCGCTTTTCGGCCATGGACATTGCGGCGAACATGCCGACGGCATTTCGAGTAGGGATTACCACCAAGGAGACACCTGATGAAACGTAAGGGCTTGTATTTTCTGATTGCTCTGGCCCTGGGCGGCGTGGGTGCCGTTCACGCGCAGGACACGGCGCCGGCGGACAGCGCACCGAGCACGAGCTCGTCGAGCTACGACGATCGCTGGTACATCGCGCCGACCATTGGTGGTTACTACAACGACACCGACCGGAATACGAACAGCCGTCAGCTGTACTACGGTCTGGGCGTGGGTCGTTTCATCTCGCCGGACGCGTCGATCGACCTGTTCGTGGACCGGACCAAGCGCAGGGTGGATGGCGCGGTGGGCGGCGGCAAGTGGTCGAACAACACGTTCGGCGCGGCGGCTCGCTTTTATCGCGGCGACTGGAATGCCTGGCGTCCGTACCTGCTGGCCGGGGTGATGGCGAGCAACCACCACGACCGTGGTGCGCAGGGCTTCTCGCCGGCGGCGGAGCTGGGTCTGGGCGTGTCCAAGACGGTGACGGACAGCTCGGACGTGCGCATCGAAGGCGGCTACCGCTACGACTGGGACAACAAGAGCCAGCCGGCGCAGGACGGCTACGGTGACTGGTTCCTGGGCTTCAGCATCGTGTCGCGCTTTGGCGCGCCGCCGGCCCCGCCGGCCCCGGCCGTGGCCCCGCCGCCGCCGGCTCCGGACTGCTCGACGCTGGACAGCGACCATGACGGCGTGAACGACTGCGACGACAAGTGCCCGGCGACGGCTGCCGGCACGATTGTGGGTCCGGACGGCTGCCCGCAGAAGGTGGTGATCGACCTGCGCGGCGTGAACTTCAAGTTCGATTACCCGAAGAAGGGTCACGTGAAGGCGTCGGAGATCGGCAAGGCGCTGGCCGAGCCGACGGCGGACTCGCTGTCGATCCTGGACCAGGCGGTGGATACGCTGCAGCGCTACCCGCAGGTGAAGGTGATGGTGGCCGGTTACACCGACTCGAAGGGCACGGAGCAGTACAACCAGGCCCTGTCGGAGCGTCGCGCGCAGATCGTGTACGACTACCTGACGGCGCACGGCATCGACGCGAGCCGTCTGGAAGGCCCGGTCGGCCACGGCGAGAACGACCCGGTGGACACCAACGACACCGACGCCGGTCGCGCCCGCAACCGCCGCACGGAGCTGCAGGTCCAGCAGTAAGGATCTGCACCCCGTGTCATGAAGAAGCCCGGCTTTGGCCGGGCTTTTTCTTTTTCCATTCCGTTATAAGACGAGTGCGGGAGGTGCCGCGTTCCTGAACAAGGCTTCACCGGCCTTTGGCGCGACAATGTGATGCAGATAGCACTGTTTAACGGTTTTGATACACTTTCTCGCGCTTGCGGCAGAAACGACAAGCCGGGGCCTCGGCCCTGTCGGCATGAGTACTGTTCTGACGCGCGATCTCCCGTCTGACGTGGAACGGACGCGAAAACCAATAATCGAAGGAGACACCTGATGAAACGTAAGGGCTTGTATTTTCTGATTGCTCTGGCCCTGGGCGGCGTGGGTGCCGTTCACGCGCAGGACACGGCGCCGGCGGACAGCGCACCGAGCACGAGCTCGTCGAGCTACGACGATCGCTGGTACATCGCGCCGACCATTGGTGGTTACTACAACGACACCGACCGGAATACGAACAGCCGTCAGCTGTACTACGGTCTGGGCGTGGGTCGTTTCATCTCGCCGGACGCGTCGATCGACCTGTTCGTGGACCGGACCAAGCGCAGGGTGGATGGCGCGGTGGGCGGCGGCAAGTGGTCGAACAACACGTTCGGCGCGGCGGCTCGCTTTTATCGCGGCGACTGGAATGCCTGGCGTCCGTACCTGCTGGCCGGGGTGATGGCGAGCAACCACCACGACCGTGGTGCGCAGGGCTTCTCGCCGGCGGCGGAGCTGGGTCTGGGCGTGTCCAAGACGGTGACGGACAGCTCGGACGTGCGCATCGAAGGCGGCTACCGCTACGACTGGGACAACAAGAGCCAGCCGGCGCAGGACGGCTACGGTGACTGGTTCCTGGGCTTCAGCATCGTGTCGCGCTTTGGCGCGCCGCCGGCCCCGCCGGCCCCGGCCGTGGCCCCGCCGCCGCCGGCTCCGGACTGCTCGACGCTGGACAGCGACCATGACGGCGTGAACGACTGCGACGACAAGTGCCCGGCGACGGCTGCCGGCACGATTGTGGGTCCGGACGGCTGCCCGCAGAAGGTGGTGATCGACCTGCGCGGCGTGAACTTCAAGTTCGATTACCCGAAGAAGGGTCACGTGAAGGCGTCGGAGATCGGCAAGGCGCTGGCGGAGCCGACGGCGGACTCGCTGTCGATCCTGGACCAGGCGGTGGATACGCTGCAGCGCTACCCGCAGGTGAAGGTGATGGTGGCGGGCTACACCGACTCGAAGGGCACGGAGCAGTACAACCAGGCCCTGTCGGAGCGTCGCGCGCAGATCGTGTACGACTACCTGACGGCGCACGGCATCGACGCGAGCCGTCTGGAGGGCCCGGTCGGCCACGGCGAGAGCGATCCGGTGGACACCAACGACACCGACGCCGGTCGCGCCCGCAACCGCCGCACGGAGCTGCAGGTCCAGCAGTAAGGATCTGCACCCCGTGTCATGAAGAAGCCCGGCTTTGGCCGGGCTTCTTTTTTTGCGCGGCGTCTCTGCCACGGCCCGGGGAGGGGCCTTCGGCGCACGCCAAAAAAGCCCGGCCAGGCCGGGCTTTTTGCGGGCAATGCAGAGCGGGGTCGGTCAGTCGGCGCGACGCTGGAACCGGTAGTGGCCCACCAGCCACTCGTTGCCGTGGTCGTAACCGAAAAGCTCCGCGCAGGCCATCCAGAACATGCGCCAGCGCTGGTGCCACAGCTTCGCCTGCGCGGCGCCGTAGGTGCCCGCCAGCACGCGCAGGATCTCTTCGCGGTTCGCGTCCTGGTGGGCCAGCCAGTGGTTCGAAGTCTTCTCGTAATGGCTGCCGGCGAGGCGCCACTCCTGCTCCACCACCATATGCTGCTGGAAATGCAGGAACGTGTCGGCCGCGGGCATCAGACCACCGGTGAAAAAGTGGCGGCCCATCCAGTCGTCGTCGCGCTCGGTCTCGAACGGATACATCAGCTCGCGATGGCAGAAGATGTGCACGAACAGCTTGCCGCCGGGGCGCAGCCAGCCGGCGATGCGCTCCAGCAGAACCTGGTAGTTGCGCACGTGCTCGAACATCTCCACCGACACCACCCGGTCGAATTGGGCCGGATCGAGCGACAGCCGGTTCACGTCCTCGGTGATCACCCGCACGTTGGACAGGCCGAGCTGGCGGCAATGTGCCTCGATATGCTCGCGCTGCGGGCGGGAGTTGGAGACCGCAGTGATCCGCGATCCGGGATAGCGCGCCGCCATCCACAGCGTCAGCGAACCCCAGCCGCAGCCCAGCTCGAGGATGTCCTGGCCATCGACCAGTTCGGCGCGCTCGTCGTAGAGGGCGAGCATCTTCTCCTCGGCCTCGTCCAGCGTCTCGCGGCCGGTCGGGTAATAGCAGCTCGAGTACTTCAGCCGCTTGCCCAGGCACAGTTCGAAGAAGCGCGGCGGCAGCTCGTAGTGCTGGCGGTTGGCTGCGTCCGTGTGCAGCGCGAGCGGGCTCTGGCGCAGCTGCTGCAGCCGGTCGCGGAAGCGCGCCCACACTGCCTCCTCGCCGCCGGCACGCTCGTCGCGCAGCCGCGTGGCGCACAGCCGGCGGATACCCAGCCGCAGCAGCGCGTCTGGAATCAGTCCCGACTCGGCCAAGCGGGTGAGGCCGCGCTCTTCGGTCTGCTCGATCGCAACGGACGGCATGGCAAGGCTGTCGGTCATGGCCGTGATCCTCGTGTCTTGGGAAACCAGGGAATGAAGGGGCTGGTGCTGGCCTGGTAGTCGCGGTAGTCGTCGCCGCGGCTGCGCAGGGCCTGCGCCTCGGTGTAGGGAATGCCGGTGAAGCGGTACAGCGACACGAGCATCAGCACCGGGCCGAGGATGGCCAGCCAGCCGATCGGCGAGCCGACCGCCAGCAGCACGTAGGCGAACCAGTGCGTCCACTCGAAGAAGTAGTTGGGATGGCGCGAGTAGCGCCACAGTCCCTCTCGACAGGTCCTGCCGCGGCTGTCCGGGCGATGCCGGAACTGCGCCAGCTGCCGGTCGGCAATGGCTTCGCCGCTGAGGCTGGCCAGCCACACCACCAGCGCGGCGACGATCCACGCCGACGACTGCTCCGTGCCGGGGTTCGCCGCCACGGCGAGGAAGGGCAGCGAGAAGATGGTCGTGAACAGCGCCTGCGCCTGGAAGAACGCAAAGAACTTCGGCTGGCTGTCCTGCCAGTGCTCGCGCAGGTACCGGTAGCGACCGTCCTCGTCCTCATGGCGTACGCGGTCCAGCAGGTGCAGGAACAGCCGCAGCGCCCACAAGGCGCCGCACAGGGCAAGCAGGCCCCGGATCAGCGGATCGCCGCTGCCCATCGCCGCGTAGAACAGCGCGGCCAGGCCCATGGTGGCGCTCCAGATCGCGTCGACCAGGGTGGCGTTGCGGGTCCGGTACTGGATCGTCCAGCCCACCGTCATCGCCGCAGCGGTCACCAGCCAGACGGTCAGCACCTGCCAGCCAAACTCATGCCACATGGGCTTCTCCATGGACGCTTCGGGGACCGGAGGTGCGCTCGACGCGCGTGGCGAGCCCGATCAGCAGCGGCATGGCGACGGCCCAGCCGGCGGCCAGCGCGATGACCGCCGGCGTGGTTCCGAGCGGGAAGGCGACCGCATGCCACGCGCGGCCGGCGCCGAGGTAGGCGATCGGCCCGCCCGCCCCGCCGAGCACGGCGGCGAGCAGCGGCCGACCGTGCAGGAAGCGGAAGCTGTGCCTGAGGGTGAGCGAGAACGCCGCCCAGATCGACAGGATCCACAGCGGTGCGGCGTGCACGAACGGCACCGGAGACACGTAGGCCACCAGCCCGCTGGCCGCCAGGCTGGAGTCGAGCACGGCGCCCAGCAGCACCGCGATCGGCATCAACAGCGCATCGGCGCCGCCGTCCGGCCGCCCCAGCATCCAGGCCGCGAACGGCAACAGCGCCAGCGGCGCCAGCCACCAGTGGCCGCTCGATGCGCCCCAGATCGCGGCGAACCAGACCAGCTGGTAGGTAATGGCATTGATCCAGGCGTTCATGCGGATACCGTCAGGCGGAGGCCGCCGTGGCCAGGTCGGGCAGGTAGGACGCGCGGCGGCAGCCCGGGCGGGTCAGCAGCATCTGCACGTCGCCGATCGAGCGCTCGCGGAAGCCGCCTTCGCAGTAGGCGAGGTAGAACTCCCACATGCGCACGAAGCGCTCGTCGTAGCCGGCCTTCAGCACCTCGTCGCGGCGGTCGAGGAAGCGCTCGCGCCAGGCCTTCAGGGTGAGCGCGTAGCTCGGGCCGATGTCCTCGAGGTGATACAGCCGCAGGTCACTGGACTCGCGGGCCGCACCCAGCATCGCGCTCACCGATGGGATGAAGCTGCCCGGGAAGATGTAGCGCTTGATGTAGTCCACCGACTTCAGCGCCTGCGCATAGCGGTGATCCTCGATGGTGATCGCCTGGATCAGCGCCATGCCCTCGTCCTTGAGCAGCCGAGAGATCGTGCCGAAGTAGGTGGGCATGAACTCGGCGCCGATCGCCTCGATCATCTCGATCGACACCAGCTTGTCGTAGCGGCCGTCGAGGTCGCGGTAGTCCTCCAGCAGCAGCTCGATGCGATCGGACAGGCCGGCCTCGGCCACGCGCCGGGAGGCCAGCTCGTACTGCTCGCGGGAGATGGTGGTGGTGGTCACGCGGCAGCCGTAGTGGCGCGCGGCGTGGATCGCGAAGCCGCCCCAGCCGGTGCCGATCTCCAGCACGTGATCGTCCGGCGAAAGCTCGAGCTTGCGGCAGATGCGGTCGAGCTTGCGGGTGGAGGCGACCTCCAGCGGTTCGTCGTCGCTGGCGTAGATCGCCGAGGAATACATCAGGTCGCTGGACAGGAACAGACTGAACAGCTCGTTGCCCAGGTCGTAGTGGGCGGCGATGTTGCGGCGGCTGCCGGCTCGGGTGTTGCGGTTGAGCGCGTGCCAGGCCTTCATCGCCAGGCCGCCGAGGCGGGCCAGGCCGGTCTCCATGCCGTCGAGCAGGTCGCGGTTGCGCACCATCACGCGGATCAGCGCAACCAGGTCGTCGCAGTGCCACAGATCCTCGATGTAGGCCTCGCCGGCGCCGACGCTGCCGTTGGCCGCCACCAACCGGTAGAAGCGCGGGTCACGCACCGTCAGGTGCACCCTCAGCGGCTCCTCGCCCGGCAGCGACGTGCCCAGCTCCACCGCGCCCAGCGCGTCGTCCAGCCGCAGGCGGCAGCCCTTGAGCTGACCCATCTGCGCGAGCAGTCGCTGGCGCAGCAGGCGCTCCAGCCGGCCGGGCAGGGCCGCGGGGGCGGGGGTGTCTAGGGGCGTGGTGAGTTCGATGTCCATGGATCAGTTCCCGGTGGTCTTGCCTGGGTGGTCGTAGACGGGGTTGCGCTTGAGCCACAGCTTCAACGCCTGCCAGTGGATCGCCAGCACCACCTGCAGCGTCATCAGCGGGAAGCGCCACAGCACGCGGGCGAGCCCGGCGCCATCGAGCGGCCGGCGTTCGAGCACCAGCGTGGCGTCGAAGTCGCGACGCTCGCCGTCCATCACGTTCATGTGTACGCGCAGGAATGCGTCGGGGATGCAGAAGCGCCAGTCGTAGCCGCGTTCCATCGGCATGAACGGCGACACGTGGAAGATCTTGTCGAAGCGCCAGGCCGTGGTGTGCCGGTGGCTGCGGCCTTCGGCGACCGGCAGCACGTAGGCGTGGCGTTCCTTCCACGGCGTGTTGGTGATCTCGGCGACGATCGTCTCCAGCGTGTGGCCGTCGGCGGCGAAGCAGTAGTAGAAGCTCACCGGATTGAATACGTGGCCGCCGTAGCGCAGGTGGGTGAGCAGCCGGATCGGCCCGGCCGGTCGACGCCCGGTGTGTTCGGCCACGCGGCGGCGCACGGCTTCGTCCAGCGGCAGCTCGGCCGGCCCCAGGTAATCGCTGCGGCGGAATTCGGCCACGTTGCGGCGGTTCAACGACCACAACCAGCGGCGGTCGAACAGGCCCGGCAGCTCGTCCAGATCCAGGTACAGCATCGCGATCGGATAGCGGAACGCGTGCGGGTGCGGCGCATGGCGGCGGTGGCGGACCCAGCCCTCGTAGATCGCGCTGGCCAGCGGACGCCGGGCGGCACGGTCCCGGCCGGGCCGGTTGTCGGTCACGGCAGGCGCGGCGTCGAGCGGCTCGCGCAGGGCGGGGTTCACCAGTCCACCCCCAGCGCGCGGGCGACCTCGACCGCGCTGCGCATGCCGTCTTCGTGGAAGCCCCAGCCCCAGTAGGCGCCGGCGAACCAGGTGCCGGACCGGCCTTGGATCTCGCCCTTGCGCTGCTGCGCGGCCACCGAGGCGTGGGTGTACTCCGGGTGCGCGTAACGCATGCGCCGGATCACCCTGGCCGGGTCGATGCGGTCGGCGCAGTTCAGCGACACGCAGAACGTGTCCGGCGCGTCCAGCGTCTGCAGCAGGTTCATGCAGTAGGTGACTGTGCACGCTTCGGTGGGCGAGGCGGGGATCAGCACGTTCCACGCCGACCATGCCTTGCGCCGCTTCGGTAGCAGGCGGGTGTCGGTGTGCAGCACGGTGTCGTTTTCCTGGTAGCGGATTGCACCGAGCACCTCGCGCTCCGCCGGCGTGGCGTCGGCCAGCATCGCCAGCGCCTCGTTGCTGTGGCAGGCCAGCACCACCTGGTCGTAGCGCTCGGTCTGGCCAAGGCTGGTGATTTCCACGCCGCCCTCGACGCGGCGCACCGCAGTCACCGGGCTGGCGATGCGCTCGCGCACGTTCCAGCGCGCGCGCAGTGCGTCCACGTAACGGGTCGAGCCGCCGCGCACCACGCGCCACTCGGGTCGCCCGTCCAGCTGCAGCATGTGGTGGTTGGCCATGAACTGCACGAGGTAGCGTGCCGGGAAGTCCAGCACCTTGCGCGACGGCGAGGACCACAGCGCCGATGCCATCGGCACGATGTGCTCGTCGCGGAACATCGCACCGTAGCGGTGGCGTTCCAGGTAGTCGCCGAGCGTCGGCCCGGCATCCGTGGTTTCCAGCAATGCCGGCGACTCACGGTAGAAGCGCACGATGTCGCGCACCATGCCGTAGAACTTCGGCGAGAGCAGGTTGCGGCGCTGGCAGAACAGCGCGTCCAGACTGGTGGCGCCGTATTCAAGTCCGCTCGCCTCGTTGTGCACGGCGAAGCTCATGGTGGTGGGCTGCGAATCGACGCCGAGCTCGCCGAACAGCCGGGTCAGCAGCGGGTAGTTGTCCGGGTTGAACACGATGAAGCCGGAATCCACCGCGTAGTCGCGGCCGCCCGATTCCACGTCGTGGGTGTGCGTGTGGCCGCCGATGTAGGCGTTCGCCTCGTACAGGTCCACTGCGTGCTGCTGCGAGAGCAGCCACGCCGAGGCCATGCCGGAAATGCCGCCGCCGATGACCGCGATGCGCATGCCCACCTCAGCGCTGGCCACGTTTGAGGCCGGCCGGCACGGCCTTCAGGCCGCGCACCACGCCGAACAGCGAGAGCATGCGCAGGAGGTAGAAGGTCAGGTCCACCTCCCACCAGCGGAAGCCCTGCCGGGCCGAGCCCGGGAAGAAATGGTGGTTGTTGTGCCAGCCCTCGCCGAAAGTGAGCAGCGCCAGCATCCAGTTGTTGCGGCTGTTGTCGCGCGTCTCGAAACGGCGGCTGCCGAAGCGGTGCGCCAGCGAGTTGATCGTCACCGTCACGTGGAACAACACGATGGTGGAGATGAAGAAACCCCACACCAGCAGCTGCGGGCCATCGGTTCCCAACTCCGGATGCGTCGCCCCCAGCCAGCGACCCCAGAAGAACAGACCCACGGCCAGCGCCACCGGCACCAGTAGGTCGAAGCGGTCGAGCAGGCGCAGTTCGGGGTACTTCGCCAGGTCGGGGATCTTCGACCAGTCGGTGCGGAAGCCGCTGCGGGTCATGAACCAGCCCATGTGGCTGCGCAGGAATCCGTGCTGCACCGGCGAGTGCACGTCGGCCGGGGTGTCCGCGTGGCGATGGTGGTTTCGGTGGTGCGCGGCCCACCACAGTGGACCGCGCTGCACCGCGCTGGCGCCGATCACGGCGAACACGAACTGCACGATGCGCGAGGTCTTGAATGCCCGATGCGAGAAGTAGCGGTGGTAGAACGCGGTGATCGCGAACATGCGCAGTGCATACAGACCCAGTGCGACCCAGAAGGCGAACCAGGAGAAGCCGACCCAGATCGCTGCCACGCAGGCCAGGTGCATGCCGATGAACGGCAGCACGCGGGTCCAGTCGATGCCGTCGTCCTCGTCGCCGGTGGTGTCCTGCGCACTGGTATCGACCCAGCGCGCCAGCCCGGTCGCCATCCGCTTGATCATGGGGGGTGCCGCAGGGCCGCTGGTCATGGGGGTGTTGGATCCATTTGGAATGGTGACAGGGGACGCGAGAAGATACGCGCGCCATGTCGGTGCGGATGCACTGGACCAGCCCGATCGTCGCTGCGGCGACATACGTCGGCGAACGTTTCCCTCCGCCGTGCGGACGATGCTGCACTCAAACAGGCCCCCCCCGGCGTGTTGCCGTCGCTTGCGGCGGCTCGCTACGCTGACGCAATGCCTCGCCCCCTCCGTCCGTCCGCCCCTGCTTCCGGTCGTCCGCGGCACGGCCTTGCCCGTGTCCTGAGCAAGCTCGGCGTGTGCTCGCGCAGCCAGGCCGAGCAGGCGGTGCGCGAGGGGAGGGTGACGGTCGACGGCCGCCGCATCCGCGACCCGGAACGCCCCACCGACGCCGAACGCGAGCGGCTGGCCCTGGACGGTCGCCCGGTCGGTGCGGCCGATCGCGTCTATATCGCACTCAACAAACCCCGCGGGGTGGTCGTGAGCGCGTCGGACGAGCGCGGCCGCGACACCGTTTACGGGCTGCTGGAAGGTGCCGGGCTGCCGTGGCTCGGCCCGGTTGGCCGGCTCGACCGGGCCAGCGAAGGTTTGCTGCTGCTCAGCAACGACACCGGGTGGGCGGCCGGACTCACCGAGCCGAAGCACCACGTCGACAAGACCTACCACGTGCAGGTCGACTGCCGCCCGGACGAGGCGCTGATGGCCAACCTACGCCAAGGCGTGGTCGATGCCGGCGAGCGGCTGGGGACGGTGGCGGTGAACGTGCTGCGCGAGGGTGAGAAATACGCCTGGCTGGAAGTCGTGCTGGACGAGGGTCGCAACCGGCACATCCGCCGGCTGCTGGCCGCGCACGAGATCGGCGTGCTGCGCCTGATCCGCGTGGCCATCGGTCCGCTGGTCCTGGGCGAATTGCCCAAGGGCGAGTGGCGACACCTCACTCCCGACGAGGTACATGCTTTGCGGCGTGGGTGATTCAGCAGAGAAGGGCTTGTGGGGTTGCCGTTCGTGATCAGAGACGCCGCGTGCAAGGCAAGAGCCCCCTCACCCCAGCCCTCTCCCCCGAACGGAGAAGCTGTTCAAGGGAGAGGGAGCGAAGCGCGGGCTCCCCGCTAGCGCGTGGCTTCGCGCTTAAAGCCCTCTCCTCCGAGCCGGCTCGGGGGAGAGGGTTAGGTGAGGGGGCGCTTTGGGCTTTTTGGGTGTTTGTCGGTGAGGTGCGGCGTAGGTAAGGCAAGAACGGCCCCCTCACCCCGGCCCTCTCCCCCGAACGATGAAGCTGTTCAGGGGAGAGGGAGCAGAGCGCTAGCGCAAAGCCTCAGGCGTAAGCCTCTCCTCCGAGCTTGTGCAGGGGAGAGGGAGCGAAGCTTGGGCTCCCCTTCAGCGCGAAGCCTCTCGCTTAAGCTTCCTCTCTCAACGGGAGGCACCCCCACCTCAGCCGATCACGCCCAGCCGCTTGCCGATGCGCGTGAACGCGTCGATCGCGCGATCCAGGTGCTCGCGGGTGTGCGCCGCGCTCATCTGGGTGCGGATGCGCGCCTGGCCCTTGGGCACCACCGGGAAGAAGAAGCCGGTGACGTAGATGCCTTCCTCCAGCAGGGCGCTCGCCATCGCCTGCGCCTTCGGCGCGTCGTAGATCATCACCGGCACGATCGGGTGCACGCCGGGCTTGATGTCGAAGCCGGCGGCGGTCATCTGCTGGCGGAAATAGGCGGTGTTCTCCTGCACCCGGGTGCGCAGCTCGCCGGCGCTCTCCAGCATGTCGAAGACCTTGATCGCCGCGGCCACCACGTGCGGCGGCAGCGAGTTGGAGAACAGGTAGGGGCGCGAGCGCTGGCGCAGCATCTCGATCACCTCGGCCGGTCCCGTGGTGAAACCGCCCAGCGCGCCGCCCAGCGCCTTGCCCAGGGTGCCGGTGAAGATGTCGACCTTGTCCATCACGCCGTTGACTTCGGCCGAGCCGCGACCGGTGGCGCCGAGGAAGCCGGTGCAGTGGCATTCGTCGATGTGCACCAGTGCGTTGTACTTCTCGGCCAGTGCGGTGATCTGGTCCAGCGGCGCGATGAAGCCGTCCATCGAGAACGCGCCGTCGGTGGTGATCAGCTTGGTGCGCGCGCCGGCGGCGTCGGCGGCCTGCAATTGCTGCTCCAGGTCGGCCATGTCGCAGTTGGCGTAGCGGAAACGTTTGGCCTTGCACAGGCGGATGCCGTCGATGATCGAGGCGTGGTTGAGCGCGTCGGAGATGATTGCGTCCTCCTCGCCCAGCAGCGGCTCGTACAGGCCACCGTTGGCGTCGAAGCAGGCGGCGTAGAGGATGGTGTCCTCGGTGCCGAAGAACTCGGCGATCTTCTTCTCCAGCTGCTTGTGCAGGTCCTGCGTGCCGCAGATGAAGCGCACGCTGGCCATGCCGAAACCGTGGGTATCCAGCGCCTCCTTGGCGGCGGCGATCACGTCCGGATGATCGGCCAGGCCGAGGTAGTTGTTGGCGCAGAAGTTGAGCACCTTGCGGCCGCCCTCCAGTTCGATCTCGGCCGACTGCGGCGAGACGATCACGCGCTCGGCCTTGAACAGGCCCTGCTCGCGGATGGAGGCGAGTTCGGCGGCGAAACGGGACTGGCCGGGGTAGCTCATGGCGGGGACCTTGTGCGAGGGCAAAACGCTATTGTCGCCGCTCGCGGCGGGGCTGGGAAGGAAGCCCCGCCGCCGGCCGCCGCTACTGGTGCAGGCCGAAATCCACCCGGGTGGTCTTGCCCTTGTCGTCGATGCCCTTGGCATCGAGCACCACCGGCTTCTCGTCGTAGCGGGCGGCATCGAGCTTGCCGGTGAGCCAGCTGCGCACGGCGTCGGCGCGGCGCTTGGCCAGGGCACGCATCGCCGGCTCGTCCACCGCCACGTTGGCTTCCATCAGGCCGCGCATCTCGTCCGGGTCCAGCGACTTCTTCAGGCCGAGGAAGTTGCGCGGTTTGTTCGGGATGTCGTCGTGCTTGTACGCGCGTTTGAGGTATTTCTCGACCTGGTCCGGCGTTACCCGCACCTCCGCGAGGGCGGTGTCGGACACGTCGGCGTCCTTGCCCTTTTCGTCGAGCACCAGCTCGCGGCGGATCAGGTTCTCCACGGTGACCTTGCGCAGGCCGTCGCGGTCCTTGGTCGGGTCGACCCGGCCGATGATGTCCAGCTTCAGCGAGGGCTTCTTCTGGAGGATCGCCACCAGCTTGCCCAGCCGCTCCTGCGCCTTGGCATCGAGGATCGCCGAGCCGGGCGCGAACTCGACGTAGCCGAGATCCGCGCCTGGTCCGCCGAACGCGGCGCCGAGCAGGCGGAACGGCGCGGTCACCGCCTTGGCGATCAGGTTGCCCAGTGCCCGCCAGACCAGCCCGCCGACGCTGAACTGCGGGTCGTCCAGCGAGCCGGACACCGGCAGGTTCACGTCGATGTTGCCCTCGGTGTCGCGCAGCAGCGCCACGGCCAGCTTCACCGGCAGGTGCTTCACGCCGGGGCTGTTGTCGCGGTCGCCGAAGGTAAGCTGGGTGATGAAGATGTGGTTGTCGGCCTCCAGCTTGCGGTTGTCGAGCTGGTAGTGGACGTCCATGTTGAGCTTGCCCGAGGTGATCGGGTAGCCGGCGTACTTGCGCGAATACGCGGCCAGCCGGGTCAGCTCCACCTCGTCGGCCTTGCCCTTGATGTCGAGGAAGGCCACCGGCTGCAGCGGGTTGATGGTGCCGCTGATGTCCACCGGCGAGTTCTCGTCCAGCGCGGCCTGCACGGCGAGGTCGGCCGGCGGGTCGCCGGGCTTGGTGCCGAAGGCGCCGATCTTGCCGGTGAGCTTGGTGAGGTTGGCGGTGTAGTTGGGCTTGATGAAGTTGTCGGTGTAGTTGAGCTGGCCGTTCACCAGGGTGATGCCGCCGAGGTGGATGTCGGCCGCTGGTGCCGCGCTCGTCGCCGGTGCCGGTGCTTGTGCCACGGCGGTCGACGCGGCTGGCGACGGCGTGGGGGCGCTGGCGGGTGGCGCGGGCGTGCTGCCCTCGGCGCGGGTCACCGACACCGGGGCGGACTCCGGCGAGGCCACCACGTCGGACAGGTTCAGCCGTCCATCCGCATTGATGATCACGCGGGCATAGAACGAGGTGAGCACCAGCGCGCCGATGTCCACCCGCGGCGTGCCCGGCCCGATCTCGGCGTCCAGCCGCGACGCGGTGAGCGCGCGCCAGCGCAGGAAGTCGTCGCCGGTGACCTTGTCCTGCACGCGCACCCGTTCCAGCGCCGCGTTGCCCTGGTAGCGCAGCGACGGCGTGCGGCCGCGGGCGTCGTAGTGCAGCTTGCCGTCGCTGGTCAGGCGCGCGTCGGCGATGGTCACGTTCAGCGGCACGCTGAGGTAGGGCTCGAAGCGGGCGATATCGAGGTTGCGCGTGGTCAGCTTCAGCTCGGCGCCGACCGGGTCCGGGCGCAGCGTGCCGCTGGCATCGAAGCTGCCGCGATCGAGCGCGCCCTGCAGGGCGAAGGGCCGCGCTTCGCCGAGCTTGTCGCTGAGGTCGTCCAGGTGCCCCTTCATGGCCGTGAGCCGGGTGGTCACCGGCCGCGAGCCGGCGGCCAGGTCGGTGAAGTCCACGCTGCCATCGTCCAGCGCGAAGTGGCCCAGCTGCCAGTGCCAGGGGGCCGCGGCCGCGCGATCGTCCGCAGCGGCCGCGGGCGTTTCCGGCATCAGTTCCATCAGGCTCAGCCGGCCGTTGCGCGCCCGCTCGATGTCCAGCGCCGGCTGATGCAGGCTCACGTCGCCCAGCTGGACCTGCCGGCTGGCCAGGTCGAACAGCGGAATCGCCGCATCGAGCTTGTTCCACGCGATGACCGGGCCGTGATCCTTCTGCAGCGGGGCAAGCGCGAAATCGTCCACCGTGGCATGTGCGTCGGTCAGGTGCACGTTGACCGCCTTGCCCCAGTCGAGCGCGAGCTGGCCGCCGGCATCGAGCCGTCCCTGGGTGACCGGCGTGTGCAGGTCGGGCGCGGCGATCGCCTGCAGCGGCGCCACCGCCACCTGCTTCAGGCCGAGCGTGGCCTTGAGCTGGCCGGCGGCCAGATCCAGCGTGCCCTTGGCGGTGATGGCGCCACCGCCCAGTCCGGCAGCCAGGTTCAGCGTGCCGGCGGGGGCCTGCAGCAGGCTGAGGCCGTGCAGGGCGCCGCGCAGGCTGACCAGGTCCAGCGTCTGCTGGGTCGCGTTGGTGTAGTGCACCGCGCTGTCGGTCAGGAATAGCCCGTCGATGCGCAAGTCGGTGGGTGCGGCCGGCGGCTGGCCGGCGGGGGCAGGGCTGCCGGAGGTCAACGCATCGAAGTTGCTGTGGCCTCCGGCATCCTGCCGGTAGCTCAGCGCGGCGTGGTCCAGCGCCACGGCGCCCAGGTGGTAGCGCGAAACCAGCGGCTGCACGTCGACGAGCTGCGCACCGCCATGGCCGAGGTCGAGGATCGGCGCCCCCTGGCGCGTGGCCAGCGCGAAGTCGTCCAACTGCAGGTGACCGGTGAGCTTGAGTTGCGGGCTGGGCTGGCTCTGCACGAAGTGCAGATCCAGCACGCCGCTGAGCAGGCCCTTCGGGATCGCCACCGGCAGCGCGGCCGGCGGCACGTAGGCGAGGTAACGCGGCAGGTCCAGCTTGTCGAACTGGACATGCATGATCGATTCGCGCGAGTTCGCGAACGGCTTGGTCTGTCCGCCGATGCGCAGCGGGCTGCCGTCCACCCGCATCGCCAGCAGCGGCTGCACGTAGATATCGGTGTCGCTGGGCAGGTTGGCCAGGAACGGGATACCGACGTCCAGCTGGTCGATCCGGTGGGTAGCCTTCGCAAGCTGGTCGTCGAAGCGGATATCGCCGTTCTTCACCTCGATGTTGGCCAGCGCGAAACGCGCCGGCGGCGAGGGCGGGGCGCCCGGCCTGGCGGCGTAGCGGTCGATCAGGTCGGAGAAGTTGAAGCGGCCGTCCGCACCGCGCGTCAGGCTGATCTGCGGGTGATCCAGGCGCAGGGCATCAAGCACCGGCGCCATGCGGAACAGCGAGGTCCACGAGGCGTTGATCACCGCCTGGTCCACGTCGACGAAGGCGGCCTTGCCGTCGCGGCCGCCAATATGCAGGTGGTCCAGCTGCAGGCGCAGGGTGAACGGATTGAAGTGCACCTTGCCCAGCGTCACCGGGCGGGACAGCGCCGCGCTGGCGCGTTTCTCGATCTGCCCGCGCAGGATCGGCGGCGCAGCGAAGAAGCCGAGCAGGCCGAACAGCACCAGCAGCACGGCGACGATCGCCAGCGTTCGGCGGGTGCGCCGGGAGCGCCCCAGCTCGCGGGCACGGTCGAGCGCGCGGGTGGCGCGGGGGTCTTCCAGCAGACGTCGGACGCGCATCGCAACACTCCCTGGGCACCGGCCGCGTGCCGGCCACGGGTGGTGGTTCCGTTGCCCCTGCGGACCCGTACGGAAGTGTACGAAGAAGCCCCGCAGACGCACAGATGTGGCGGGGCGAAAGTTCCAGCGGATCAGTTGCGGTGCCGGCCGCGCGGGGCGGCCGGCGAATCAGGCCGGTGGCCTCAGGTCCAGCTGCAGACCACCTTGCCGCAATGGCCTTCGGCCATCAGGTCGAAGCCGCGCTGGAAGTCGTCGATGGCGATCTGGTGGGTGAGCACCTTCTGCAGCGGGAAGCCGGTCAGCACCATCTGCGTCATCTTGTACCAGGTTTCGTACATCTTGCGGCCGTAGATGCCCTGCAGGGTGAGGCCCTTGAAGATCACCTTGTCCCAGTCGATGCCGGCGCCGCGCGGCATGATGCCGAGCATGGCGATCTTGCCGCCGTGGTACATCACTTCCAGCATGTCGTTGAAGGCGCGCGGGTTGCCGCTCATCTCCAGGCCCACGTCGAAACCCTGGATGTGCAGGTCCTTCACCACGTCGCGAAGCGACTGGTTGGCCACGTTCACCACGCGGGTGGCGCCCATGTCGGCAGCCAGCTTCAGGCGGTAATCGTTGACGTCGGTGACCACCACGTTGCGCGCACCGATGTGCTTGCAGATGCCCGCCGCGATGATGCCGATCGGGCCAGCGCCGGTGATCAGCACGTCCTCGCCGATCACGTCGAACTCCAGCGCGCAGTGCGCGGCGTTGCCGTAGGGGTCGAAGAACGCGGCCAGCTCGGACGGGATCTGGTCGGGGATCGGCCACAGGTTGGAGGCCGGCATGGTCATGTATTCGGCGAACGCGCCGCTGCGATTCACGCCGATGCCCACCGTGTTCGGGCACAGGTGCTGGCGGCCGGCGCGGCAGTTGCGGCAGTGGCCGCAGACGATGTGACCTTCGGCCGAGACGCGGTCGCCGATGCTGTACCCGGTCACGCCCGGGCCGATCTCCACGATGCGGCCGACGAACTCGTGGCCGATGGTCAGGCCCGGCTTGATCGTGCGCTGGCTCCACTCGTCCCACTTGTAGATGTGCAGATCGGTACCGCAGATCGCGGTCTTCTCCAGCTTGATCAGCACCTCGTTCGGGCCGACCTCGGGCACGGGGACTTCTTCCATCCAGATGCCGGGTTCGGCGTGGCGCTTGACCAGGGCTTTCATCGTCTGAGGCATGGGGACATCCGTGGGTGGGGTGACGCGGCGGGGCGGCCGCGGAATCGGGCGACGATTATACGGGCCGTGCGCCACGCGCCGCTTCGGCAGCGCAGCATGCGGCGGCTCAGTTCAGCCGCTGGTAGACCTGCACGAAGTCCACCGGGCGCTGCAGCGACGGCAGCTGCCACCGCTGGTGCAGCACCAGATGCCGGCGGTCGGCGCCGAGCGCCCAGTCCTGGGTGAGCCGTGAGCCATCGGCGTAGCGCATCTCCACATGCACCCCGACGGCGTCGCGGAAGCTGCGCACCAGCGCGCTGCCGTTGAATCCCTGCTGCGCCGGATGGCCAAAGCGCAGGTCGAGCTGGGTGCCGGAATCCAGTCGCAACTGCAGGGCATGGGCCTCCTCCTGCACGATCAGCACGCCGTCGTCGTCCAGCCAGGGCGGTGTGGCGAAGTGCGTCGGCGCCGCGCTTGCATGGTCGCCGGACGGCCTGTCGCCGCCGTGGTGGCGCCCGCCATGGTGTCCGCCGCCCATGCCACCTGCGTGACCACCGAAGCCGCCGCCGCCCATGCCGCCGCCGCGTCCGCCGAAACCGCCACCACCGATGCCTTCATGATGCTGTCCGGCGCCATTGGCCGGGCGCCCCGCGCCGGTGCTGGAGCTCCCGGGCGGGTGCGGCAGCTGCGGCGACTGTTCGCGCGTCGCCTCGTACCGGAGCAGCGCTTCCACCGCCGCGGGTGCGTTGCTGGCGCCATCATCCAGCCGCCAGATGCCGCTGAGGTCCGCCGTGTCGGGCGCGGCCGCGCGCAAGGCTGGCGATGCGCAGCACAGCAGGGCCAGGGCGAGCGCCGGTGCATGGTAGAGGGACAGTCGTGGCATCGGCGTGGCCTGGGCGCAAAGGCGGGGTGGGCAGGCAACGTGTGGTCGGCGGTTGCCGTTGACCCGGCCCACCCGCAGGCGGCTGTCTCTACACTTGCCGGATGACTACCGATGCGCGACCGCTCGCGATCTTCCTGATGGGCCCGACCGCGTCGGGCAAGACCGCACTCGCCTGCACGCTGGCCGATCGCTTCCCGGTCGCCCTCGTCAGCGTGGACTCGGCGCTGGTCTACCGCGGCCTGGATATCGGTAGCGCCAAGCCCGATGCCGCCACGCTGGCGCGCTACCCGCACGCGTTGATCGACATCCGCGACCCGGCCGAACCGTATTCGGCCGCCGACTTCCGCGCCGACGCGCTGGAGGCGATGCGGGCGATCACCGCGGCGGGCAGGGTGCCGCTGCTGGTCGGCGGTACCGGGCTGTATTTCCGTGCCCTGCAGCAGGGGCTGTCGGCGCTGCCGGAGGCGGATGCCGAGCTGCGTGCGCAGATCGGCGCCGAGGCCGCGGAGATCGGCTGGCCCGAACTGCACGCCCGGCTCACCGGGCAGGACCCGGTCGCCGCCGCGCGCATCGGCATTCACGATGCCCAGCGCATCCAGCGCGCACTGGAGGTGATCGCGCTCACCGGCCGGCCGATCTCCGAGTTGCAGGGCAGCCAGCGCCGCGAGCCGTTCCCGTGGCGGGTGATGAAGCTGGCCCTGCTGCCGGCCGACCGTGCGCCGCTGCACGCGCGCATCGCCGAACGTTTCGACGCCATGCTGGCCGCCGGCTTCCTCGACGAAGTGCGTGCGCTCAAGGCCCGCGGCGACCTGCATGCCGACCTGCCGGCGATTCGCGCGGTCGGCTACCGCCAGGCCTGGCAGCACCTGGACGGCGCCTTCGACGCCGCCGAACTGCGCGACCGCGGTATCTACGCCACCCGCCAGCTGGCCAAGCGGCAGATCACCTGGCTGCGCAGCGAGCTGGACGCGCGCGTGCTCGATCCGGAGCGCGCGGGCCTGACCGGGCGTGCCGTCGACGCGCTGGAGCCGTTCCTCGGACATGCCGGGTAAATGCCTGATGTGACAGCCATCGCGATCCGCCATCCAGCGTGTCGCGGCGCTTTCGCCCCCGATTTAAAAGCGGTTAAGATCCACCGCACTTGGTCCGGAGCGGGCATCCCCCGCTTTTTTTGTCCGGATCGCCGCATCAGACGGGGGAGAACCAGAACAATGTCCAAGGGGCAGTCTTTGCAGGATCCTTTTCTCAACGCCCTGCGCCGCGAGCGCATCCCGGTGTCCATCTACCTGGTGAACGGCATCAAGCTGCAGGGCACGGTCGAGTCCTTCGACCAGTTCGTGGTGCTTTTGCGCAACCAGGTCAGCCAGATGGTCTACAAGCACGCTATCTCCACCGTGGTGCCCAGTCGCAACGTGCGGGTGGGCAATGGCCACGAGGGCCAGTCCGAGACGCCTGCCACGGCGGCCGACGCCGAGGCCTGACTCCAGGCGGGCGGCCGTGACGCGGCCGCCCGCTTGATCGCGCCGGCGTCGCCCCCAGCTTGGGACGTTCCATCCGCCGGAGCCGCAAGCCCCCGTGTTCGATAGACAGAAGAGAGGCGACCGCGCCTTGCTCGTCCAGCCGCATTCGCGCGGCGAGGGCGACGCCGCGCGTCGCGCGGAAGAGTTCGCCGAGCTGGCCAAATCCGCCGGTGCCGAGATCCTCGGCACGGTGCCGGCGCGCGTGGACGTGCCCAACCCGCGCTTCTACATCGGCACCGGCAAGGCCGACGAGGTGGCCGAGATGGCCCGCGCGGTCGAGGCCGACCTGGTGCTGGTCGACCACCTGCTCAGCCCGGTGCAGGAGCGCAACCTGGAAAAACACCTGGGCGTGCGCGTGGTCGACCGCGCTGGGCTGATCCTGGACATCTTCGCCCAGCGCGCCCGCTCGCACGAAGGCAAGCTGGAAGTGGAGCTGGCCCAGCTCAAGCACATCGCCACCCGGCTGGTGCGCGGCTGGACCCACCTGGATGCCCAGCGCGGCGGTGCCATCGGCAACCGCGGCCCGGGCGAGACCCAGCTGGAAACCGACCGCCGGCTGCTCGCCGAGCGGGTGAAGATGCTCACCAAGCGGCTGGAGAAGGTGCAGGTGCAGCGCGGCCAGCAACGCCGCGCGCGGTTGCGCAACACGGTGCCGCGGGTGGCCCTGGTCGGCTACACCAACGCCGGCAAGTCCACCCTGTTCAACGCGATCACCGCCGGCGGCGTGTATGCCGCCGACCAGCTGTTCGCCACGCTCGACCCCACCGTACGGCGCATCGAGGACCTCAGCTGCGGCCCGGCGGTGATCGCCGACACCGTGGGCTTCGTGCGCGACCTGCCGCACGACCTGGTCGCCGCCTTCCGCGGCACCCTGGCCGAGGCGCGCGACGCCGACCTGCTGCTGCACGTCAGCGACGCCGCCGACGAGGAGCGCGACCGCCTGCACCGCGTGGTCGACGGCGTGCTGGAAGAGATCGGCGCCGGCGACCTGCCGCAGCTGCACGTGATGAACAAGATCGACCTGGCCGGCGCCGAGCCGCGCATCGTCCGCGACGGCGAGGGCCGTCCGGTGCAGGTGTGGCTGTCCGCCGGCACGGGGCAGGGGCTGGAGCTGTTGCGCGAGGCGCTGGGCGAACTGCTCGGCGGCGAACGCGTGCGTTCCGAGCTGCGCCTGCCGCTGTCGGCCGGTCGCCTGCATGCACGGCTCAAGGCGGCCGGCGCGATCGCTGGCGAGCGGGTCGACGAGGACGGCTGGCACCTGGACATCGACGCCCCGCGCAGCGTCATCGCTCCGCTGAGCGGCGGCCTCGGCGGCGATGCCGTGCTGCTGCGCGACCTGCTCGAACGCACCGCCCCGCCGCTGGAGTGACCCGCAGGCGCCGGACGGCTCTGGTAGAATTGCGCCCGTTTTGTGCCTGTGGTGCCCCTCGGGGCGGACCTTCACGCCAAGCGTGCCCGATCGAGTCATGACCCAACCCGTCACACCTGTGTTCCGGCTGTATTTGCCGGCCTCCCAGCGGCCCCAAGGAGACTGACCATGGCCTGGAACGAACCCGGCAAGAACGACGGACAACGCGACCCCTGGGGCAAGAACAACCGCCCGAACGGCAACAGCGGCCCGAACGGCCTGGACCAGCTGCTCAAGCGGCTGCGCCAGCGCTTCGGCAAGCTCGGCGGTGGCCCCGGCGGCATCTTCACCATCGTGCTGGCGGTGCTGCTGGCGTGGCTGCTGGTGTCCAGTGCCACCGTCATCAACACCAGCCAGACCGGCGTCGTGCTGCGCTTCGGCAAGTATTCGCGCACGCTCACGCCGGGCTTCCACTTCAAGCTGCCCGCGCCGATCGAGACGGTGGCCAAGGTCGAGACCACGCGCATCCGCGCCCAGGTCGGCCAGGTGCGCATGCTCACCAGCGACGAGAACATCATCTCGGTCGCCTACAACGTGCAGTACCAGGTCTCCGACCCGCGCCAGTACCTGTTCTCCACCAACGATCCGGACGACACCCTGGCCCAGGCCGCCGAAGCGGCGGTGCGCTCGGTGGTCGGTGCGCATTCGATGGACGAGATCCTCACCAGCCCGGGCGACGCCGCCGATTCGCTGCCGGCTTCGGCTGCCTCGGCGAGCGCCGCGACCGCCGCGAAGCTGGCGGCGGCCAAGCCGGGCAAGGACGACCGCATCACCCTGCAGCAGCAGACCCTGGACGCCCTGCAGCACACGCTGGACAGCTACCACGCCGGCCTGCAGGTCACCGACGTCAGCTTCCAGAACGTGGCCCCGCCTGACGAGGTGAAGGCCGCCTTCGACGACGTCAACGCCGCCCGCGAAGACAAGCAGAGCGCGGTCAACAAGGCCCATGCCTACGCCAACCAGGTGATCCCGCAGGCCACCGGCGAGGCGGCCCGCATCATCGCCCAGGCCAAGGGCGACAAGGCCGAGCGCATCGCCCGCGCCACCGGCGACGCCGAGCGATTCAACCTGCTGCTGAAGGAATACAAGGCCGCCCCGGCGGTGACCCGCCAGCGGCTGTGGCTGGAAACCATGGAAGACGTGATGGCGCGCAACCCGAAGGTGGTCGACGGCTCCGGCGGTCGCAACATCATCAACCTGCCGGCGGGCCTGGGCAGCAAGCTCAGCCCGGGGGCCACGGTCAGCGCCGATGCAGCCTCGCAGGAGAAGCAGCCATGAAGATCTCCGCCATCATCGCCGTGATCGTGCTGGCCCTGCTCGGCCTCAACAGCATGTACGTGGTGGGCGAGGGGCAGTCCGCGCTGTTGCTGCAGTTCGGCCGCATCGTGCGCACCGGCGACCAGCCCGGCCTGCACTTCAAGCTGCCGGTGCTGCAGCAGGTGATGCGCTTCGACAACCGCATCCTCACCATGGACGCCAGCCCCGAGCGCTACCTCACCTCGGAGAAGAAAAGCGTCAACGTCGACTTCTACGTGAAGTGGCGCATCGCCAACAACGCCGACTACTACCGCGCCACCGGCGGCGACCCGGTGCAGGCCGCCCAGCGGCTGAGCCCCATCGTCAAGAACGCGCTGCGCTTCGAATTCAACAGCCGCACCCTGCAGGAGCTGATCTCCGGCGGCCGCCGCGACATCACCAACAAGGTGCGCGAGCAGACCGACCTGGCCTCCCGCAAGAGTCTCGGCATCGAGGTGGTGGACGTGCGCATCAAGCAGATCGAGCTGCCCAACGAGGTCAGCGACTCGGTCTACAAGCGCATGAAGGCCGAGCGCCTGCAGCTGGCCAACGAGCTGCGCTACACCGGTGAGCAGATGGCCACCACGGTCACCGCCGACGCCGACCGCCAGGCCCAGGTGCTGCGTGCCGACGCCGACCGTGACGCCGCCAAGATCCGCGGCGAGGGCGACGCCCAGGCCGCGCTGATCTACGCCCAGGCCTACGGTCAGGATCCGGAATTCTTCGCGTTCTATCGATCCATGCAGGCGTATCGTCACGCCTTCGACGATGGCAAGAACGTGCTTGTCATCAAGCCGGACGATCCGTTCCTGCAGTATTTCCAGAACAGCGCCGGAAAGCGCTGAGACACGTTCGCGACACACCGGCGGGCCGCCGATCGGCCCGTTCCACGAGGCTCTGGCCACGAGTCCAGAGGGTGCGTCGCGCGCGGGCGTGACGGGGTGACATGGATGCCACCGACCTGCGCCACCGCAGCACCGGCAACACCACCGCAGTACCTCCCGCCCCGCCGATCGGGGCGCCACACGAGAGCAAAGCCATGGGCAAGTCCGTAGTCATTCTTGGAGCCCAGTGGGGCGACGAAGGCAAAGGCAAGATCGTCGACCTGCTGACCGAACGCGTAGGCGCCGTCGCGCGCTTCCAGGGCGGCCACAACGCCGGCCACACGCTGGTGATCAAGGGCAAGAAGACCGTCCTCCACCTCATTCCCTCGGGCATCCTGCGCGACGACGCGCTGTGCCTGATCGGCAATGGCGTGGTGCTCAGCCCGGCCGCACTCAAGAGCGAGATCGAGGAGCTGGAGGCCAACGGCGTCAACGTGCGCCCGCGCCTGAAGATCAGCCCCGCCACGCCGCTGATCATGCCGTACCACATCGCGGTGGATAAGGCGCGCGAGGCCAAGGCCGGCAAGAGCGCCATCGGCACCACCGGCCGCGGCATCGGCCCGGCCTACGAGGACAAGGTCGCCCGCCGCTCCATCCGCGTCGCCGACTTGATGTACCCGCACGAGCTGCCGGAAAAGATCAAGACGGCCGTCGAGTATCACAACTTCATCCTCGCCCAGTGGCTGGGCGCCGAACCGGTGGACTACCAGACCGTGCTCGACGACGCGCTGGCCTACGGCGAGTTCATCCGTCCGATGGTCGACGATGTCGCCACCATCCTGCACGACGTGCGCAAGGAAGGCGGCCACATCCTGTTCGAAGGCGCACAGGGCGCGCTGCTGGATATCGACCACGGCACCTATCCGTACGTCACCTCCAGCAACACCACCGTCGGCGGCGCGCTGGCCGGCACCGGCGTGGGCGCGGGCGACATCGACTACGTGCTGGGCATCTGCAAGGCCTACGCCACCCGCGTCGGCGGCGGCCCGTTCCCCACCGAGCTCAACGACGAGATGGGTGAGCGCCTGCGCAAGGTCGGCAACGAGTTCGGCGCCAGCACCGGACGTCCGCGCCGCTGTGGCTGGATCGACCTCGTCGCGCTCAAGCGCGCCGTGCAGATCAACGGCATCAACGGCCTGGCCATCACCAAGCTCGACGTGCTCGACGGCCTGCCGTCCATCAAGGTCTGCATCGCCTACGAATACCGCGGCAAGCGCCGCGAGCTGGCACCGCTGGACGCCGACGGCTGGGAAGAGTGCAAGCCGGTATACCTGGAATTCCCGGGCTGGGAAGAGTCCACCGCCGGCATCCGCGAGTGGGACAAGCTACCCCCCGCCGCGCGCGCCTACCTGCGCTCGCTGGAAGAACTCTCCGGCTGCCGCATCGCCCTCGTCGCCACCGGCGCCGACCGCGACGACACCATCATCCTGGACGACCCGTTCGCCTGAGCTTCCGGCAAGGCGTGACACGAAAAAGCCCCGCGATGCGGGGCTTTTTCTTTGGCGGCCTCGCCGCACCGAAACTCGGGAAAACGCCTACTTCGCGGCGGGCATCACGGTGGCACCATCGCAAGCCGTGCCACCCTTCGCACACAGCACACGGAGCGTGTCCATGGCCCAGGCGATCGATCCCATACGTCTCAAGTCAGCCGCCGAGCACCTGGAGTGGGTGCTGAAGCAGCACCCCGATGCGGAGGATGTACAGCCTTCTGCAGTCTCTGCGCCCCCTCATTGAGAACGCCAAGGCGGGAAAGATCTCAGAGCCTATGGACGGTATTCGCGTCCCCGGTGCGTATAACCACGGAGATGGGCGCTACGTACCCTACAAGGAGCCGAGTGTCGGTGACGCCTACGCCCGCTTCATCATCGAACTCGAAGGTGGGCTGACGGAGCGGGACAAGTTGCTCCTTGCGCGCATCGATGCCATGCGGCAAGCGATGGTCACTGGTGGCCAGACAAGTGGCAGCTGACTGCTTCTGCTGGCGCGGTCCGACAGGTGCCCCGGCCGTTATGGAAGGGAGCTCGCGCATACCGGGACCCTGGCGCAAGGAATCGACGATCCGATACTCCCCAGTGCGCAACGGGAACTTGCCATGACCCAGGCCATCGACCCCGCAAAGCTCAAGGAAGCCGCCGAACATCTTGACTGGGTGCTCAGGCAATACCCGGACAACGATGATGTGCAAGCCCTCTTGCAGGCGCTCTCACCGCTTATCGAGGATGCGCTGCAAGGTCGCGTGCTTGCGCCCGTGATCCGCACGGATATCCCCGGGACGTGGAACTTCGGGGATGGGCGCTACATGGCCTACAGGCGCCCCAGCGTAAACGGCGCCTACTCCCGGTTTATAACGGAGATGGGTGGTGGTTTTAGTGAGGACATGAAGGACATCGTTCGCAGGCTCGATAGCGCTCGGGGAGACAGGACAACGAGAGGTCGTTGATCGTGCCCACATTCATGCGGCCGCGAGAGCGATCTGGAAGGGTAGTGGTTCGAAGGGTCGGGTTGAACTGGAGGGGGTGTGTCATGGCGAAAACCATCGATTCCCAAAAACTCGAGAATGCTGCGGAGCGCCTGGAATGGGTGCTTCACCAGTACCCGGACAGTGACGAGGTGAAGAGTCTGTTGACGTCGCTGTCGGCTTTGATTGAAGAAGCCAAAGCAGGGCGTGTACTCGTGCCGATCAACGGTAGCGATGTCCCAGGTGCTTATGACTTCACGGATGGTCGATTCATCCCGTACCGGGAGCCCAATGTCGACAACGCGTACTCCGATTTCGTGGACGAGATCGAAGGGGGCCTTTCCGAAGAAGACAAAGAGCGCATCGCGCGCATGGATGCCATGAGGCAGGCGATGTCGGACAGCGACCCGACAACCATCAACTGACTACATTCGTGTTTGCGTGCGTGTAGTGACTTGCCCTTGAAGCGGCCTGCCGCACACAACGCGGACTACCTGCACAAGAATCGTGCGATCCAATTTACCGGTTACTCGAGGACAGCGTGCCATGACCCAAGCCATCGACCCAGCAAAGCTCAAGGAAGCAGCCGAGCATCTGGAGTGGGTGCTGCAGCAATATCCGGACAGCGAGGATGTGCGGGATCTTCTGCAGTCTTTATCGCCGCTCATCGATGATGCCAGGGCGCAAAGGATCTCGGCCCCTTTGGACGGCACACGCATCCCGGGGGCCTACAATTTCGGAGATGGGCGGTACGTCCCCTACGGAGATCCGAGTGTCGATGAGGCCTATACGAGCTTCATCATCGAATTGGAAGGTGGACTGACGGAGCGGGACAGGTTGCGCATTGCCCGCTTGGATGCGGTGCGGCGAGTGATGTTGGACAGCGGCCCGACAACCATCAACTGACTACATCCGTGTCTGCGTGCGTATGGCGACTTGTCCCTGAGGAGGAATGTCGCACGCGACACGGACTATCTGTAAAAGAGTCCTGTGTTCCAATTTTCCGGCTACTTGAGGACAGCGCGCCATGACCCAGACCATCGACCCGGCAAAGCTCAAGGAAGCAGCCGAGCACCTGGAGTGGGTGCTGAAACAGTATCCGGACAGCGAGGATGTGCAGAGTCTTCTACGCGCCCTTAAGCCCCTGCTTGATGAGGCCAAGGCAGGTCGGGTGCTGCAACCCGTGGACAGGAGGGATATTCCCGGTGCTTACAACTTTGCTGACGGTCGCTATGTCGATTTCACGGACCCCGACGTAGACGACGCATACGTTGGCTTTTCAATTGAAATGCGTGGCGGTCTGACCGAGCAGGAAAAGCGAATCAATGCGCGCATGGATGCGATGCGCAAGGCGAAGACCGAGGAGCCCCGGTCATGACTGCGGATGGGATGACGGACGATCATCTCAAGCAGCGTTACTCGGATGCCATAGCCAGGTTCGAGACGTTCAAGCCGGATGGCGTATCGTTGCAATCGGCGCTCGACTATCTGGAAACCAATGAGGGTGCGATGTATTGGTGGCGCCTCAGCGAGGCCGCTCCATCGGACACTCCCTCGAGAAAAATCACCGATCGTGCTGTTGAGCAGCTCATGTCCGGCCGCGAGCTCCCCAGCATGGAAACGCTCGACACCGGCGAAACCCTGCTGAAGTTCGTGCCGGCAGGCACTCAGCCGAGCACTCACTCCCCGTTCTGGGCCAAGGCCGCCGAAGCCGAGGCGGCGATAGCGCAGGGTAGGAACATCTCCGAGTTCTACGGCCTGCCGATAGCCAGCGAGGCGCCACGCTACGACGTCTATCGCATCACGCCAAAGGTGCCGACGCAGGTGTTCGTCAGTACCGTGGCGCCGACCTCCGAGCTGGACGGATTGGTCACCAAACCGGGCGGTGCCGAGCAGGCGCTGGTGCCCAATCGCCAGCTCTTCCATGAGCCGGTTTACGTCAAATCGGTCGACAACCTGCCCAAGCCCGAGGTGACCGTCGCGCGGGCAGGCGAAGTGCCGGGGCTAGCCCGCGGCCTGGGTGTGCTCGGTGCCGCTGCGGTTATCGAGGACACCGCCAGCACCGTCGATCACACCACCGATCTGCTTCGCCAGGGCAACGTCACCGGCGCGCAGTCCGGCATGTTGCATCTGGGCGGTCGCACGCTGGGCATGGTGGCGGGGGCCGAGGTCCTGGGCGGGCTTGGCACGCTCGCCGGCATCGAATCCGGCCCGGGTGCGTTCGTCACCGGCGCGGTGGGCGGGGTGGTTGGCGCGATCGGCGGCGACAGGCTCGTGAATGCTTTCGACGACTACCGCATCTACCACCAGGACGATCCGCAAGGTCGGCCCTGGCGCTACGACCCGGCGCACCCCGGGCAGGGCTGGGTGTCCGATCTGCCGCCGCTTCCCGGCGACGTGCAGGGCCCCGTGGCGGACGCGGCGCTGCAGAGCCGGCTGGACTACCAGGCATCCACCCGCATGGCCGAACTGCGCATGGCGCAACCGAGCGAGCTGGCCGATCCGTACCGGCAGCCAGCCAACGCCGCCGACCCGGCCCGCCTCCAGGCCGACGACTGGAGGCGCCAGGCCGAGAGCGGGCAGTGGACGCGGTCGGTGGTGACCGGCGTGGTGGGGCGCGTGGTCGAGCGCGGTACCGAGGTGGCCTCTCCCCAGCGTGCCGCCGAACTCGACCAGGCGGCCGAGCGCAGCATCGCGCACAACCGCGCCAATTCACCGCAAGGTGTGGCGGAGGCCTATCGCGCGCTTTACGAACAGCGCGGCTGGTCTGCATTCGGGCCGCTGCCTGAGGCAGTCGCTTCCACCCTCCGTGATGCGGATCGGACGGTATTGGCCTCCGATGGCCGCAGCTATACCCGCGATGCGCAGGGCCAGTGGAGCGCGCCCGGCATGCTCTTCGGACGGCACGCCGCCGAAGGCAACGTCGCGGCGGAAATCCGTGAAACCCGGGATATGGAGGCGTCGAAGCTGTCTGCGGCGCAGGGACACGGCTGTCGCGAGTCGCCAGCGTCTCGTCCGGTCAATCCCCCCGAGCCGGCCTTGCCTACGCGACTGGACGACCCGCAGCATCCGGACCACGCCTTTTTCCAGCAGACCCGGCAGCACGTGCACGCGCTGGACCGTTCGCTCGGCCGCGCCCCCGACATCCACAGCGATCAGGTGGCTTCGTCGCTCGCCGTGCAGGCGCGCGCCGACGGCCTGCAACGCATCGACCGCATCGCGCTCTCGGACGATGGCACCCGGCTGTGGGCGGTGCAGACGCCACCGGGCCGGCAGGACCACTTGCTCGACCTGCGCACCCAGGTCCCCACCGCCAGCGCCAATACCCCCATGGAGCAGAGTGCTGCCCGCTGGCCGCAGGCGATGGAGCAGTTCCAGCAGGTCACGCAGCAGCAAGGACAAGCGCAAGCCGTTGCAGCCATGCAGGTGCAAGCCTCGCAGCAAGCGTCCTCTGGCCCGAGCCTGGCTCGCTAGCGTTGGGAGGTGATCGTACCGCTGCGATCGTCTGGGGCGACCTGTTCGCCTGAGCTTCCGGCACGGCGTGACGAAGAGAAGCCCCGCGATGCGGGGCTTTTCTTTGCGCGTTTGCTTTGCGCGCCTTGAAGCAGGGCAGGCGATGTAACGATTTGTTACAGCGCCTGGGTCGCACCGGAAGTAGCGGGAACGGTGGCAACCTGGTGATCAAGAAAGTCGGTCAAGTTCAACTTTCCTTGATTTTCCACTGAGAATTCCTTAAAAGTCGGACTTCGCCGACTTATGGCGATCTCAAGGGCCCCAAACACACCATGTCGACCAGGACCAACTTTTCGCCCAAGGTGCGCGGTCATGCCCGGCGTGGTGACGACCCGGATGCGCTGGCGCTGGGCGAGATCGTGCGTACGGCGCGCATCGGTGCCGAGCTGACCCAGGACCAGCTTGCCCTTGCCTCCGGGGTCGGGCGCGACACCGTCATCGCGATCGAGAACGGTCGCGGCACCGTGGGTCTCGGCAAGGCGCTGCAGGTGATCAAGGCGCTGGGGCTGCGCATCGTGCCGCAGGAGCGCGGCTGATGCTTGCTGTCCGGCATGCGGGGGAAATCGTCGGTCGTCTGCAGGCCCGGGAGCGCGAACTGGCGTTCACCTACGACGCCGCATGGCTGGGGCGACCCCATACCTTCCCGCTGTCTCCACGCCTGCCGCTACGGGCCGATCCGCATATCGGCGAGGAGGTGCTGTTCTTCTTCGCCAACCTGCTTCCGGAGGGGCCGGTTCTCGACACCCTGTGCAGGCTGCAGCGACTTCCACGCGGGAACGTGTACCGCCTGCTGGAGGCGTTCGGTCGAGAGTGCGCGGGTGCCTTCGAGCTGGTCCCGGAAACGGACGAGCCGCAGCGCGAACCTGCCTACGAGCCGTACCCGCCGGATCAGCTGACGGCGGACCTGCAGCGCCTGCGCGACAACATCCCGCTGCTGCAGAGTCACGGCGATCTGCGTCTCTCGCTGGCGGGCGCGCAGAACAAGATTCCCCTGCGCTACGCGGATGGCCAGTTCAGCCTGCCGGCGGGCGGTGCGGCGTCCACGCACATCCTCAAGCCGGCACTGCAGCCGGAAAAGCTGTATCCCGATGCCGTGCTCAACGAGGCGCTGTGCATGCGTCTGGCGCAGGCGGTCGGTTTGCCGTCGGCGCCGGTGCAGCTGGTTGCGCAACCCGAACAGGTGCTGCTCGTGGAGCGCTACGACCGCGTCATCGACGGCGATCGCGTCCATCGCCTGCATCAACTCGACTTTTGCCAGCTGGCCGGCGTTCTGCCGGACCAGAAATACGAGATTGAAGGCGGTCCGGGTGTCCGTGATCTGTTCGCACTCATCGACCGCCACAGCGCGCTGCCGGCGCGGGATCGCCTGCAACTGGTCGACTGGCTGCTGTTCAATATGCTGATCGGCAACGCCGACGCGCACGCCAAGAACATCGCCATGCTCTACGACCGGAAGGGAAAGCTGCGTCTGGCCCCGGCCTACGACCTCCTGTCCACCGCCTACTGGCCCGAACTGGACGACAAGCTGGCCATGGCCATCGGTGGCGAGCGTCGTCCGCGCTGGGTGATGAAGCGCCAATGGCAGCAGCTCTGCGACGAAGCCCGGCTCAACCTCACCTTGTTGCGGCGGCGCGCGCTCTCGTTGGCCGACGCCTTGCAGCAGCAGCTGCCGGGCGTGGCCGGTGGCTTGGGCGTCGAAGCGGATGCTCCTCTGCTACGACACCTCTCCACAACCATTACCCGGCGACGTGCCTACCTGGCGCGGCTGGAGGGCGCATGAGCGCGCCCCAACGCTCTCAGTCGTTGCGACGCCATACCGCCATGGTGCATCGCCTTCACTTCCATGCCGGCTCTGGCCGGCTATTTCACACAAGCAGTCACCCATGAACCAAACCTCCCTTTCTGCCCTCATCTGGTCGGTCGCCGACCTGCTGCGCGGCGACTACAAGCAATCCGAATACGGCCGGGTGATCCTGCCGTTCACCGTGCTGCGCCGGCTGGACTGCGTGCTGGAGGCGACCAAGGCCAAGGTGCTGGCGGAAAAGAAGAAGCGCGAGGCGGCCGAAATTGATCCCGACCAGTTCCTTCGTCGCGCGTCCGGGGTGAAGTTCTACAACGCCTGCGAGCTGGACCTGCCTACGCTGATGGGCGACCAGGACCACATCGAGTCCAACCTCACCAGCTACGTGCAGGGCTTCTCGCCCGAGGTGCGCGAGATCTTCGAGCGCTTCGACTTCGCCACCCAGGTCAACCGGCTGGCCAAGGCCGACCTGCTGTACCTGGTCACCGAGAAGTTCGCCAACGTCGACCTGCACCCGGACCGGGTGGACAACGTGCAGATGGGCCTGGTGTTCGAGGAGCTGATCCGCAAGTTCGCCGAGCTGTCCAACGAAACCGCCGGTGAGCACTTCACCCCGCGCGAAGTCATCCGGCTGATGGTCAACCTCATCTTCATCGAGGACGACGAGGTGCTCACCCCCGGCAACAACGTAGTGCGCACCATCTACGACCCCACCGCCGGCACCGGCGGCATGCTCTCGGTGGCCGCCGAGTTCCTGCGCGACCACAACCCGGAGGCGCGCCTGTCGCTCTATGGCCAGGAGCTCAACGACGAGTCCTACGCCATCTGCAAGGCGGACATGCTGATCCGCGGGCAGGAGGTCACCAACATGGTGCCCGGCAACACGCTCAGCGACGACGGCCATGCCGCGCGCAAGTTCGACTACATGCTGTCCAACCCGCCGTTCGGCGTGGAGTGGAAGAAGGTCGAGAAGGCGATCCGCAAGGAGCACGAGGAGAAGGGCTTCGACGGCCGCTTCGGCCCTGGCCTGCCGCGCGTGTCCGACGGCTCCATGCTGTTCCTGCTGCACCTGGTGTCCAAGATGCGCCCGGCGGTGGACGGCGGCAGTCGCTTCGGCATCGTACTCAACGGCTCGCCGCTCTTCACCGGCGGCGCCGGCAGCGGCGAGAGCGAGATCCGCCGCTACCTGCTGGAGAACGACCTGGTGGAGGCCATCGTCGCCCTGCCCACCGACATGTTCTACAACACCGGCATCGCCACCTACGTGTGGGTGGTCTCCAACAAGAAAGATCAGAGGCGCAAAGGCACCGTGCAGCTGATCGACGCCGGAAGCTTCTGGCAGAAGATGCGCAAGAGCCTCGGCTCCAAGCGCAAGGAAATGAGCGACGCGCACATCGACGCCATCACCAAACTGTTCGGCGAATTCCAGGAGGCGGAACTCGCCACTGTGTTCGACGCCGACGGCAAGGAAGTGGAGCGCAGCATCATCGCCGCCGCCGAATTCGCCCCCGAGCCGCCGCCCGGCGGCAAGGTGAAAGTGGCGCCGCTGGCGCGCATCTTCCGCAACCAGGAATTCGGCTATACCACCATCACCGTCGAGCGCCCGCTGCGCGACGAGCAGGGTAAGGTGGTGCTTGGCCAGAAGGGCAAACAGAAAGGCCAGCCGCAGCCGGACAGCAGCCTGCGCGACACCGAGAACGTACCGCTGGGTGAAGACATCCAGGCCTACTTCGATCGCGAAGTGCTGCCGCATGCCCCCGACGCCTGGATCGACGAAGCCAAGAGCAAGGTGGGCTATGAGATCCCCTTCAACCGCCACTTCTACGTATTCGAGCCACCGCGCCCGCTGCATGACATCGACGAGGAACTGAAGGCCGTCTCGGCGCGGATCATGGCGATGCTGGGAGAGCTGGCCGAATGATCGCGCGGCCCATCCCGCCCCAGCCCCAACGCGCCCACCCGCACCCCCACGCCCAGCTTCCCATCCCCCTCGCCATTACGACCGCCACCATCCCCCTCACAGTCATGCCAGCGCACGCTGGCATCCAGCGTCTCGGCTCGTGCGGGGTGCGGTCGTGAGCTTGCCGCGTTATCCGGAATACAAGGACAGCGGAGTGCCATGGCTAGGCGAGATTCCGGCTCATTGGCTCATTGCTCCGGTCAAACAATTGGGAAAGTTGAAGGGGGGCGCAGGCTTTCCCCATGCCGAGCAGGGGCTCGACGCCGAGGAGCTGCCGTTCCACAAGGTGAATGCGCTGGGTCGTGCTGGCAGCGATGGCGTACTTTGGGGAAGTGAAAACAATATTTCTCGCGCTACGGCAGAGCGCCTTGGTGCCTACATATTTCCATCGGGGGCGCTGGTCTTTGCCAAGGTGGGTGCTGCACTGCTTTTGGGGCGAATTCGGAGGCTTGGCGAAGCTGCGTGCATCGACAACAACATGATGGGACTGGTTGTCGATGACGACGCCGCAGACGTTGCGTTTGTCAGCTATGCGCTGAATCTCGTTCGCTTTGATCTAATCGCAAATCCTGGTGCTGTTCCGTCGTTGAACGAAGGACAGATCGGAAATTTTCAGTTGGTGCTGCCAAATCGCGCAGAGCAGCGCGCCATCGCCACCTTCCTCGACCGCGAAACCGCCAAGATCGACGCCCTGATCGCCGAACAGGAAAAGCTGCTGGCGCTGCTGGCCGAAAAGCGTCAGGCCACCATCTCCCACGCAGTCACCCGCGGCCTCAACCCCAACGCCCCCATGAAGGACTCCGGCATCCCCTGGCTGGGCGAAGTGCCGGCGCATTGGGAGGTTGGGCCGCTAAAGCGCTTTTGGTCAGTCACCGATTGCAAGCATCTGACAGCGGAGTTCACTGAGGATGGCATTCCACTGGCCAGCATTCGCGAGGTGCAGTCTCGCTTCGTTGACTTGTCCGACGCCAAGCGCACCACGGAGGGCTTCTTCGAGCAGTTGATCGAGGGTGGGCGTGATCCACGGGCAGGTGATCTTCTTTTCAGTCGCAATGCAACTGTTGGTGAGGTGGCTCAGGTGCCCAGCTCGGTGGAGAAATTTGCGATGGGGCAGGATGTCTGCCTGCTTCGCAGGCTTGGTGGCGCCGCGTCACCCGATTACATGCAATGCGTCCTGCGATCGCCTGTGGTTTCTGAGCAATTGAACGCGCTCATGATTGGCTCAACCTTCAAGCGGATTAACGTTGAGCAGATCCGCAGCCTTGCTGTTCCGTTCCCGCCGCCGGGTGAGCAGCTTGAAATCAGCAGCTGTCTTGAAAACCTACTTGGTAGTTATGAATCACTGGCGCAGGGAGCGGTTGCTGCTGTAGCCCTTCTGAAAGAACGTCGCAGCGCCCTGATCTCCGCCGCCGTCACCGGCAAGATCGACGTGAGGAACGCAGCGTGATGCAGTACATCGCCGAGGCACAGGGGCTCTGGTACGAAGGTACGCAGGCATGGTTGCGACGTGTCCAGGGCCTGCCGATCATCCTTCCCTTCGCTATCGTCGATGAGCTGCCGACGTCGGATCGGCTCTTCGTCGAGGACTACTTCAATTCAAGTACGCGAATCCGACGTGGCAGATTGTTCGAACGAGACAACAACAAGAATGGGTGGCCGGCGGATTGCGTGTCGCGCTTCCCCAATCGGGACACGAGTAATCCTTCCAATACCTTCAACGTAAACCGTGCCTACTGCACGGCGAACGTGCCCCCGAAGCTGGGTGCTGAGGTCAGTCTGGGGGACGGCGGAGCGAGCTCGCGTTGGATTGTGGTTCTCTCGGAGCGCATCGGCTTGGAGGGCTGCTTCGTCACGCTCAAGTCGAAAACGCATCTTGGGGTGCTGCCCGAGCTGATCGTTTCGGCGATCCCGGCAGGCAGCCGGCACGATTTGCATGCGGCTGTCGAAGCCGTCGTCGAGACCGCGACGATCCAGGCGCCTCAGGCTGCGATCGATGCTTGCCGAAACGCCGCTTGTTACATCATCAGCGCGAGGTATCCGGCGTCGAGTCCGGAGGGTACGAACGACCTTGGGCCGCTGGTGCGCTATCTGAGAGAGCAGGAGATGAAGGCGCAAGCCGACGCCGGTGATTTGATCCGCCTGCTCCACGCCCGCGCAAAGGCGAACGGCGAGGCGAGTCACGGAACACGTGCCGTTTCACGGAGTGATGCGGAACTGGCGGTAAGCGCACTGGCGTTCTTGCTTCAGGATTTCGGGTGGGCTGCCAACGATTAGTTGGTCAAGCTGGGCAAGGACTGGGGAAACACATGAGTGACATTCAATTGTTCCGGCTTGCCTCAGGTCAGGCCCATGAGCTTTCCGGGCGTTCGGCCGCCGTGGAAAAGCACCTGCAATCCCTGATCGAAGCGCAGATGCCGACCTTCCTCGGCGTGCGCTTCCTCGCCACCGAGTACGTGACCGGCAAGACCCACAAGGGCCGCATCGACTCGCTGGGGCTGGACGAGAACGGCTGCCCGGTGATCGTCGAGTACAAGCGCCACAGCAATGAGAATGTGATCAACCAGGGGCTGTTCTACCTGGACTGGCTGATGGATCACCGCGCGGAGTTCCAGTGGCTGGTGATGGAAAAGCTGGGCAAGGACGTGGCCGAGCAGATCGACTGGTCCGGCACGCGCCTGCTCTGCATCGCCGCCGACTTCACCCGCTACGACCAGCACGCGGTGCAGCAGATCCCGCGCAATATCGAACTGATCCGCTACAAGCTGTTCGGCGACGACCTGCTGCTGCTCGATCTGGTGAACAGCGTGAGCGTGGACGACGCGACCACCGCCAAGGCCGATACCGCTGGCTCGACCACCGGGACAAAGCCCAAACCGGTCGGCAAGGACAAGACGGCGGAGGAACAGCTCAGCCAGGCACAGCCCGTCATCAAGGAGCTCTACACGGCCTTGTCCGGCTATCTGCTGGCGCTGGGCGACGACGTGCAGGAAAAGCACCTGAAGCTCTACGTCGCGTTCCGACGCCTGAAGAACTTCGCCTGCGTGATCCCGTACCGGGACAAGCTGCTGGTGATGCTGAAGCTGGACCCGGACACGGTGGCGCTGGAGGAAGGCTTCAGCCGCGACGTGCGCAACATCGGCACGTGGGGCACCGGTGACCTGGAGCTGTGCCTGCGGACGATGGCCGATTTCGAGCGGGCCAAACCCTTGCTGGATCGCAGTTATGGCGAAAGTTGATGGCTGAAGCGACCGTAGATCTACACGCGAGGGTGTTGCTGTTTTGGCAACCTTGGTTGCTGATTGGGCAACAGGCTTTGTCTGAGCGTTGATCGCGCCGCTAATTTCAGTTTGGGGTCCAAGTGAAATTAGCGGGAGTCAGTCCGACGCTACGAGACCGGCTCTTTCTGCAGTCACACGCTTGCCGTGCACCGTTTAATCCGCGATATTCGCGATTCGCGAATTGCGAATAACGAGCCCGAGCCGTGGAACTCAAGCCGCAGGACCTGCTGGTATTGCTCAAGGTAGCTGCCCACCCGGGCCAGCGCTGGACCTATGCCGCGCTGGGGGAGGCGCTGACGCTCAGCGCCTCGGAAGTGCATGCCTGCGTGAAGCGTGCGGTGGCGTCAGGCCTGGCCGTGGCGCGCGGACGCGGCGATTGGGCACCGGTGCGTCCTGCACTGGCTGAGTTCGCCATACACGGCGTGCGCTACGTGTGGCCGGCGCAGCCGGGGCCGGTGAAGCGCGGGGTCCCAACGTCGTTCGGGGTGGCGCCGTTGGCCGGGAAGATCTCCGCCGCAGCCGACGAAGCACCGGTGTGGGCGCACCCCTCCGGCACGGCCAAGGGGCCGAGCCTGTCGCCGATCTACCGTTCGGCGCCGCAGGCTGCATTGCTCGATCCTGCCTTGCACCGTCTGCTGGCCTTGCAGGACGCGATTCGCGCCGGCCGGGCGCGTGAGCGGTCGCTGGCAACGGACATGCTGACGAAGGAGCTGGGGAGTTAAGGATGCGCAGGGATGATCCGAACCTGCCCACTCTGCGCGTCATCGCGCAGGCCCTGGGCGAGCTGCGGGAACAAGTGGTGTTTCTCGGCGGTGCGGTGGCGGGATTGCTGATCACCGACCCGCTGGCTGAAGGTGTGCGCGCCACCGTCGACGTGGATGCGGTGGCACAGGCCGGGCGGGCGCAGTTTCAGCGCCTGCAGCGCGAGCTGGCACGCCGTGGTTTCCGCGAGGACGCGGAGAGCGGCGTGATCTGCCGCTGGATCCATCGCGACTCCGGCGTGGTGTTCGACCTGATGCCGGAGCACCCGGACGTGCTGGGCTTCGCCAATCGCTGGTATCCCTACGCGGTGGCGACCGCGCAGCGGGTGCCGTTGGGTGAGGGGACACAGATACGGCGGGCGACGGCGGTGGCCTTCGTGGCGACCAAGCTGGAGGCCTTTGCCGGTCGCGGGCGGGGCGACGTGCTCGCCAGCCACGATCTGGAAGACGTGTTGAACATCGTCGATGGTCGCGAGGAGCTGGTGCGGGAAGTGGCTCAGGCATCGGCGGACGTGCGGCAGGCCATCGCGGAGGCGTTTGCCGGTCTGCTGGCGCGAGCGGGTTTTCTCGATGTGCTGCCGGGCCTGATCGCCGAGCCGGAGCGCGCGGACGTGGTGGCCGATCGCCTGCGGGCGATGGCGGAAGGACGCGAATCTACAGGGGAAGGACGGGCATGAATCTGCACCGCGAGCATCACTTCGAGCGCGAGATCTGCGAACACCTCGGCAGTAACGGCTGGCTTTACGTCGAGGGCGACGCCCAATACTTCGATCGCGCCCACGGCCTGTACCTGCCGGACCTGCTGGCGTGGATCGAGACGACCCAGCCGGAGAGTTGGGAGCGCTTGACCAAGGCGCGCGGCCCGGCCATGCCGGAGCGGATCGCCGAGCGCGTGCGCAAGAGCCTGGACGAGCGCGGCACGCTGGAAGTGCTGCGCCGGGGCGTGGAAATGATCGGGCTGAAGGCACCGCTGGCGCTGGTGCAGTTCAAGCCCGCGCTGGCGATGAACCCAGCGCTGGAACAGCGCTACGCCGCCAACCGCCTGCGCGTGGTGCGGCAGGTGAAGCACTCGCCGAACAACCCGCAGGATGCGCTGGACCTGGTGCTGTTCGTCAACGGCATCGCGGTGGCGACGGCGGAGCTGAAATCCGACTTCACCCAGAGCGTGGGCGATGCGGTGGACCAGTACCGCTACGACCGGCATCCGCACCCCAAGGGCGGGGTGGCTGAGCCGCTGCTGTCGTTTCCCGGCGGTGCGCTGGTGCATTTCGCGGTGAGCCAGGCCGAGGCGATGATGACCACGCGGCTGGCTGGGCCGGCCACGCGCTTCCTGCCGTTCAACCTGGGCCACGACGGCGGCGCCGGCAACCCGCCGAACCCGGACGGCTTTGCCACCGCCTACCTGTGGGAGCAGGTGTGGGCGCGCGACAGCTGGCTGGAGATCCTGGGGCGTTACCTGATCGGCAAGCGCGACGACAAGAAGCGGCTCACCAGCGTGATCTTTCCGCGCTACCACCAGCTCGACGCGACGCGGAAGCTGGTGGCCGACGTGCGCGCCAACGGCCCGGGGCAGCGCTATCTGATCCAGCATTCGGCCGGTTCGGGCAAGACCAATTCCATCGCGTGGAGCGCGCACTTCCTTGCTGACCTGCACGACGACCGCAACGCCAAGCTGTTCGACAGCGTGCTGGTGGTGTCCGACCGCAACGTGCTGGATGCGCAGTTGCAGGAGGCGATCTTCGATTTCGAGCGCACCGCGGGCGTGGTGGAAACCATCACCAGCGAGCGGGGCAGCAAGAGCGCGCAGCTGAAGGCCGCGCTGGAGGCGGGCAAGAAGATCATCGTCTGCACCATCCAGACCTTTCCCGCCGCGATGAGCGCCGCGCAGGAACTGGCCACCACCGAAGGCAAGCGTTTCGCGGTGATCGCCGACGAGGCACACAGCTCGCAGACCGGCGAATCCGCCGCCAAGCTCAAGCAGCTGCTGAGCGCGCAGGAGTGGGCCGAGCTGCAGGACGGCGGCGAGGTGGACACCGAAACTATGCTGGCGGCCGGCATGGCCGCTCGCGTCGGTGGGCAGCAGGGGCTTACCTATGTGGCGTTCACCGCCACGCCCAAGGGCAAGACGCTGGAGCTGTTCGGCCGGCCGGGGCCGGACGGGCTGCCGCTGCCGTTCCACGTGTACTCGATGCGCCAGGCGATCGAGGAGGGCTTCATCCTCGACGTGCTGCGCAACTACACGCCGTACAAGCTGGCTTTCCGGCTGGCCCACGAAGGCAGGGAGGTCGACCAGGCCGAGGTGGAGCGCAGCGCGGCAATGAAGGGGATCATGCAGTGGGTACGCCTGCATCCCTACAACATCGCGGCCAAGGTGCAGATCGTGGTGGAGCACTACCGCGAGCACGTGCAGCCGCTGCTGGCGGGCAAGGCCAAGGCGATGGTGGTGGTGGGCAGCCGCAAGGAGGCCGTGCGCTGGCAGAAGGCGGTGCGCGAGTACATCGCGCGGCAGAACTACCCGCTGGGCGTGCTGGTGGCCTTCTCCGGCGAGGTGAACGACCCGGAGAGCTTCCCCGAGCCGGTCACCGAGACCAGCCCGGATCTCAACCCGGGCCTGAAGGGGCGCGACATCCGCGACGCCTTCGCGCAGCCGGAGTACCACCTGCTGCTGGTGGCCAACAAGTTCCAGACCGGCTTCGACCAGCCGCTGTTGTGCGGCATGTACGTGGACAAGATGCTGGGCGGCATCCAGGCCGTGCAGACGCTGTCGCGACTGAACCGCGCGCACCCGGGCAAGGACACCACCTACATCCTCGACTTCGTCAACGACGCGGACGAGATCCTCACCGCGTTCAAGACCTACTACGCTACCGCCGAGCTGGAAGCGGCTACCGATCCGCACCAGGTGTTCGACCTGCGCGCCAAGCTCGACGCCAGTGGTCACTACGATGATTTCGAGGTGGATCGCGTGGCCAGGATCGAGACCGATCCGAACGCCACGCAGGCCCAGCTGAGTGCGGCGATGGCGCCGGTGGCCGACCGCCTGCTCAAGCGCTACCGCGCCGCCCAACTGGCACGCGCCGATGCGCTGGGCAGCGGCGACGAGCCAGTGGCGCAGGCGCAGAAGGACATCATGGATGCACTGCAGTTGTTCAAGGGCGACATGGGCGCCTACGTACGGCTGTATGCCTTCCTGTCGCAGATGATCGACTACGGCAACACCGACATCGAAAAGCGCTTCATCTTCTACAAGCGGCTGATCCCGCTGCTGGAGTTCGGGCGCGAGCGTGAGACGGTCGACCTGTCCAAGGTGGTGCTGACCCACCACACCTTGCGCAGCGCCGGGCGGCAGCCGCTCAACCTGCGTGATGGCAAGGGCGACTACAAGCTGCCGCCGCTTGATGCGGTGGGCAGCGGCTCGGTGCAGGACAAGGAGAAGGCGCTGCTGGCCGAGATCATCGAGAAGGTGAACGGCTTGTTCGAGGGGCAGGTCACCGACGGCGACCAGCTCGTCTACGTCAACGGCGTGCTCAAGGGCAAGCTGCTGGAAAACGAGACTCTGGTGCAGCAAGCCGGCAGCAACAGCAAGGAGCAGTTCGCCAGCTCGCCCGATCTTCGCCAGGCCCTAGTCCACGCCATCATGGACGCGCTGGATGCGCATTCGGCGATGAGCTCGCAGGCGCTGCGCTCGGAGCGGACCCAGGATGGGCTGATGGACATCCTGCTCGGGCCGGGACAGCTCTACGAAGCCTTGCGCCTGCGGGCCGAGCAGCGCGCTTCCTTGCCCTGAGACGCACGATCAGGCGAACAAGACCCCGCCAAGCGGGGCCTTGTTCGTTCAAGCGGCTGTATCAGTGCCTCCGCTGCTTCCGGATATGCCGGCTGTTGCGGTTCTCCGAGCGGTTGAGGCGGCGGGTTTCCTTCTTGGTGAGGTGGCCGTTGTGCCTGGCCTCGTCGGCGCTGGCGCGCTGGGCGATGTTGGCGTCGTGCTTTTCGTCGCGGGCGGCCTGCTTGCCGGTGATGGTGCCGTTGGCAACGCCCTTGTCGATGCGCTGCTGCTGGGTGTCGACGCGCTTGTTCACTTCGTTGACGCGCGGGTGGTGGGGCACGGGCGTGGCTTGCGCCATGGCGCCGGTGGCGGCGAGGGCGCTGGTGGCGAGCAGGGCGATCAGGCTGCGGCGGAGCGTGGTGCGAAGGCTCATGGCGATTCCTCGATGGGTGGAATGGACAGGCACGGTTTCGGGCCGCCGGTGCGCCGTAAAACCTTGCGTCGCATGGGTTTTGTCGGCGGTGGCCGGTGGGCGAGGACAGTAACGCCGGCCCGCCGCAAGGAGTTGACGGCGCCGAGGGAGGCGATGGCGGCGGTTCAGTCTCGCGGCGATGCAGCACGTCGGGCGACCCTAGTCGTGACTTCCGGCCGTGTCCGGTAGCCGGTGCGTACCCGCACGATGGCGGTATCAGGGGATTTCCGTTTCCGTTTTCCGGGCAGGGCCGGCGCGTGCGCCGGTGGCCGTCACCCGGATCCACCCAAGCAGGGAGTTGTCATGCGTCGATATCTCGTTTCCGCCATTGCGTTGGCCCTGGCCGGCGTGTCGATGGCGCCGCTCGCCGCCCAGGCCAAGGCGGCGCCGGTGCGCGAAGCCACCACCCAGTTGCCGCGCGGCGTGGTGCCCACGCATTACGACGTGTCCATCGTGCCGCATGCGGACAAGCTCACCTTCGACGGCAAGGTCACCATTACGCTCAACGTGCTCAAGCCGACCAGCAGCATCACGCTGAATGCGGCGGACCTCACCTTCCATTCGGCCACGCTGACCCCGACCAAATTGAAGATCGCCGTGCCCACGCCCACCGTGTCGGTGGATGCCAAGGCGCAGACCGCCACGTTCACCCTGTCCCATCCGATCCCGGCCGGGCAGTACAAGCTGGCGATGGACTACAGCGGCAAGGTCGAGACCCAGGCCAACGGCCTGTTCGCGCTGGACTACGACACCAAGGCCGGTAAGAAGCGCGCCCTGTACACCCAGTTCGAGAACTCCGACGCGCGTCGCTTCATCCCCTCGTGGGACGAGCCGAACTACAAGGCCACCTTCGACCTCACCGCCACCGTGCCGAGCGACGAGATGGCGGTGAGCAACATGCCGATCGCCTCGCGCAAGGACCTGGGCAACGGCCTGTCCGAGGTGCATTTCGGCCAGTCGCCGAAGATGTCCACCTACCTGCTGTTCTTCAGCGTCGGCGACTTCGAGCGCGCCACCGAGAAGGTGGACGGCACCGAGATCGGCGTGATCACCCAGAAGGGCATGGTCAAGCAGGCCGGTTTCACGCTGGACTCGGCGCGCGCCGTGCTGAAGGAATACAACGACTACTTCGGCGTGCCGTACCCGCTGCCGAAGCTGGACAACATCGCCGCGCCGGGTCAGAGCCAGTTCTTCTCGGCGATGGAGAACTGGGGCGCGATCTTCACCTTCGAGTACGCCCTGCTGCTGGATCCGAGCATCTCCACCCAGGGCGACAAGCAGCGCGTGTTCAACACCGCCGCGCACGAGATGGCGCACCAGTGGTTCGGCGACCTGGTGACCATGAGCTGGTGGGACGACCTGTGGCTCAACGAAGGCTTCGCCTCGTGGATGGCCGCGCGCACCACCGAGAAGCTGCATCCGGAATGGCATACCAACCTGGATCTGGTCGGCACGCGTGAAGGCGCGATGTCGCTCGACGCGGTCGCCACCACCCACCCGGTGGTGCAGCACGTGGAAACGGTGGAGCAGGCCAGCCAGGCGTTCGACTCGATCACCTACTCCAAGGGCGAGGCGGTGATCACCATGCTCGAGGCCTACGTGGGCCCGGAGACCTGGCGCACCGGCGTGCGCAACTACATCAAGGCGCACGAGTACGGCAACACGGTGTCCGACGACCTGTGGAAGTCGGTGCAGGCCGCGGCCGGCAAGCCGATCATGCAGATCGCCCACGACTTCACGCTGCAGCCGGGCATCCCGCTGGTCAACGTGCAGGCCATGGCCTGCAACGCCGGGTCGACCAAGGTGCTGCTGAGCCAGGGCGAGTTCACCAAGGATCGCCCGAACAAGACACCGCTGCGCTGGCACGTGCCGGTGATCGCGCAGACCGTCGGCGGCAAGCCGGTCACCACCGTGCTGGACGGCAAGGGCACGATGACCCTGCCGGGTTGCGGCCCAGTGCTGGTGAACGCCGGCCAGGCCGGCTACTACCGCACGCTGTACTCCACCGCCGGCTTCGACGCGCTGAAGGGGGACTTCGCCAAGCTCAAGCCGATCGACCAGCTCGGCCTGATGGGCGACACCTGGGCGCTGGCGATGGCCGGCAAGGAGCCGGTGGCCAACGTGCTGGCGCTGGCCCAGGCCACCCCGGCCGATGCCGATCCGCAGGTGTGGGGCGAGGTGGCCGGCTACTTTGACGCCATCGACAACTACTACGACGGCGACGCCGCCCGCCAGGAGCGCTTCCGCGCCTTCGCCCGCAGCCGCCTGCGCCCGGTGTTCGCGCGCATCGGCTGGGAGGCCAGGGCCGGCGAGAGCGTGCCGACCACCCTGCTGCGCACCCAGCTGATCGGCTCGCTGGCCGACCTGGGCGACCAGGACGTGATCGCCGAGGCGCGCCGCCGCTTCGCCGCGCAGAAGACCGATCCCAAGGCGCTGCCGGTGGCGCTGCGCAAGACGGTCACCGCGGTCGTCGCGCGCAGTGCCGACACCGCCACCTGGAACCAGCTGCATGCCGAGGCCAAGGCCGAGACCACGCCGCTGATCAAGGACCAGCTGTACGCCATGCTCTCGCTGGCCAAGGACGACACCCTGGCCAAGCAGGCGCTGGATCTGGCGCTGACCCCGGAGCCGGGCGCGACCAACAGCGCGGGCATGATCCGCATCGTCGCCTACCGCCATCCGGACATGGCGTTCGACTTCGCCGTGGCGCACCGCGACCAAGTGGACAAGCTGGTCGACTCCACCTCGGCCAGCCGCTACTACCCGGCGCTGGGCGCCAGCTCGCTGAAGCCGGAGATGATCGACAAGATCAAGGCGTACGCCGACGCGCATATCGCCAAGAGCTCGCGGCGCGTGGCCGACACGGTCATCGCCAACATCCAGTACCGCATGATGATCCGCAACGATCGCCTGCCCGACGTGGATGCGTGGCTGGCCAAGCACGCCGACTGACCGGCGTTGCCGTGAGGTGACCCGGAGGCCCCGCCTGGCGGGGCCTCTTTTTTTCTCGCGGCTCGGTGGCATGGGCTCGCCTGCCGCGCCGGCTACAATCGAGGGCCACTCCCAGGATGACCACCATGGAAGGCGCAGAGCCTCTCTCGATTCTCGATCAACGCGTGCTGGCCTCGTGCGCCGATCATCGCGAGGCCTTCGCGTCCGCCGACCCGTTTCCCCACGTGGTGATCGACGACTTCTTCGCGCCGGAGTTTGCCGCGGCGCTGCTGGACACCTTCCCCGCATTCGAGCGCGGCAATGCCGTGGGCGACGACGGCAAGGTGGGCGGGAAATCCACGCTGGAGCGAGTGCGCGCGCTGGGGCCGGCGTACCGGCGGCTGGACGATGCGATCCAGAGCCCGGCGTTCCTGCGCCTGATCGGCCAGATCACCGGCATCGACGGCCTGCTCTACGACCCGTGGTACCTCGGCGGCGGCACGCACGAAAACCGCCACGGGATGAGCCTCGACCCGCACGTTGACTTCAACTACCACCCCAGCGAGCGCTGGCACCGGCGGCTCAACCTGATCGTCTACCTCAACCAGGAGTGGGACGCGGCCTGGGGCGGCAACCTGGAGCTGTTCCGCGATCCGCACGAGGATCGCCGGCCGACCCGCTCGGTGGTGCCGCGCTTCAACCGCTGCGTGATCTTCGAGACGTCCGAGCGCTCGTGGCATGCCTTCGACCGGATCGCCCTGCCGGCCGGACGGGAGGACCTGACCCGCCGCTCGGTGGCGCTGTATTTCTATTCGCACGAGCGGCCGGCGGAAGAGACCGCGCCGCGGCACACCACCTATTACGTGAAGCGGCAGCTGCCGGAACACCTCGTCGAAGGCCACGTGCTGGACGGTCACGACGTGACGGAACTGACCCGCCTGCTGCAGGAGCGCGACGCGCACATCCGCATGCTGTACGCGGAGAACACGGCGCTGCGCAAAGCCCAGGACAAGGGCATCGGCGGTCACCTGCTCTATCTGGCCAAGCGGGCGTACGTGCGCTTTCGTCGCTGACCGAAGCGCACGCCACACCCCACTGCCGAACGCCACACAACGCGAAACCCCGGTAGGAGGGGTGTAGGACGTCCGGCGGGATTACAGGTCGGTGGACAGCTCGAAGCGCAGGGTGAACACCAGCGCGTTGCGCACGCTGGGGTCGGTGTCCGGGTGGACCACGTACTGCAGGTCCGGCTGCACGGCGAGCCAGCCGGTCGCCTGGGCCAGATAGCTCAGTTCGATCGAGCGTTCGGTGGCGGTGGTCGGCCGCGGTGCCTGTTGCTGGCGCCAGGGGCGGCCGTTGCGTGCCACCGCGATGGCCAGGCCGAGTTCGTCCTGGCTGCGCGAAGCGAGCGGTCCGGCCAGCACGGCGCCGGCACCGAGGTAGCGGCCGAAGCGCGCCACGTCCGGGTCGCCCACACCGAGCTGGGCGAACAGCGACAGGCTGCGGTCGCTGTCGTGGGGATCGTGCGCCACGGTGCGGTCGCCCACGGCGTAGTAGCCGGTGGTGCCGTGCTGCGTGGTGCGGCGGCCGGCCGGCACCAGGCGGTCGAACGTGGTGGTGTAATGCCAGGCGCCGATGGCGAGCTTGCCCTGGTACATCGGCAGCATCGCGTTGCGACCGATGCGGAAGCGCGCGTCGGGAGCCCGGCGCGCGCCGGGGCGGTCGAGCAGGGCCAGCTCGGCTACGTACAGCCGACCGTCGCCGGCCTGGAAGGCGCGCAGGCGGTCGCCGCTGCGGATCAGCGGCACACCGTCGAGCACCGCCGCGCGCAACACCACGCCGGCCGCCGGCTTGTAGGCGACGCGTGCGCCCAGCGCGGTGCGCAGGAAGATCGACGGGCCGTCGACGCCGCTCTGCGAGAACTCCGGCCCGATGCCGAACGAACTGTTGAGGAACAGACCGCCGGACTGGGTGCGGTCGAACTCGCTGTTGACGTCGTACAGGCCGGCCAGCAGCGAGACGCTCGCATGGGCGAGGTTGTGCTCGATCCACGCCTCTTCCAGCTGCAGGTTCGGCGGCGCGGCCAGGTTGTTCACGCCCATCGCGTCGCCGACGAAGGCATCGGGCTGGCCGCCGTGGATCCACAGCGCATCGAGGTAGGCGTGGGTGCCGGTCCAGCCGGTGGCGCGGTCCAGGTCCAGCAGGCTGCGCAGGTGCAGGTTGCCGACGTAGGTGGACGAGCGCGCCACGCCGCCATCGAGGTTGCCGATCGCGGCGCCGTCGTAGGTCAGCGTGGTGCGGGCCCAGGGCGCGTCGTCGGCGCGTGCGCGGGTCGCCGCCAGCGCCAACAGCGCAGCCAGTGCGGGGGCGTAGCGATGGGGCATGCGCAGCGCTTGGGCGGGAGAGTGCGCGAAGTATAGGCCTCGGCGCGGTGGCGGTCGGCGGGTCGGCGCCTCAGGCGCCGGGCGCGAGCGCCCGGCAGCGCGCGTCCACCGCGGCGTCGTCGGTACGCACGCACACCTGCCCGACGGCGGGCAGGTGGCTGACGTCGCGTTCGCTGCCGGCCGCCACGGTCAGCGTTTTCAGGGCGGGGATGCGGCAGTCGTCCGCGCGGTCGCAGCCGGCGGCGAACAGGCTGTAGTGGCATTGCCCGCTGCGACTGGCGCGGCAGTCGAAATGAGCGCCGGTGGCGGTGATCTCCACCCGGCTGTCGAGCTGGTCCACGCCGTTGGCGGTGGAGCGCTGGGTGAAGCTGCGGTGCGGATGGTCGCAGCCGAGCGCGCTGGCGGCAAAGGCGAGCAGGGCGACCAGTCGGTAGAGCATGTGCATGGCGGTATCCACGGCAGGCGCTCCTTGCGTCTACATGGTCTTGAAAAGCGTCATGAACGGCGCGCTGACGGTGAGCGTTTCCGGTCGCTGCTTCAGCCGCACGGTGCCGCGGCCGGTGTCGTCGCGCACGATCGAGGCGATCGCCTTGAGGTTGACGATGGTGGAGCGGTGGATCTGCTTGAACGCCTGGGTGTCGAGCACTTCTAGCAGTTCGCGCAGCGAGGTGCGCAACAGCGCTTCGCCCTCGGTGGTCATGGCGACGGTGTACTTGTGGTCGGCACGGAAATAGGCGACGTCGTCGACCATGATGAGCCGCGTCTCGCGGCCGGTGCTGGCGGTGATCCAGGTCAATGGCGGAGCCCTCGGTGTGGTGGCTGCGCCCTGGGCGAGATCACGCAGCAGCTGGCTGATACTGGCTGGCAGCTGGCCGCTGGCCAGCCGCGACTGGATGCGTTGCACGGTGGCGGCGAGGCGCTCTGGCGTCACCGGCTTGAGCAGGTAGTCGATGGCGCCGCGCTCGAACGCGTCGATCGCGTACTGGTGGTACGCGGTAGTGAACACGACCTGCGTGCCGGGGCTGCAGGTGGCGGCTGCGGTGGCGACGTCCATGCCGGTCAGGCCGGGCATGCGGATGTCGAGGAAGGCGACTTCGGGCTGATGCGTGGCGATGGCTTCCAGCGCGCTGGCGCCGTCCTCGCATTCGGCCACGACGGTCAGGTCCGGCCACACCTGGTGCAACAGGCGCACCAGCTCGCTGCGCAGCAGGGCTTCGTCTTCGGCGACGACGGCGCGGGTCATGGCATTCCCCGGGTCTTGTCGTTCGGTGTCTCGGTGACCGCCGGCACGGCGATGGTGGCGGCGACGCCGTCGGGCACGTTGGCGACCACCGACAGCGAGGCACGCTCGCCGTAGATCAGGCGCAGCCGCTCGCGCACGTTCTTCAGGCCGATGCCGGTGCCGCCGGTGGCCACGCCGAAGCCCTGGCCGTTGTCGGCGACGGTGACCATCACGCGGTCCTCGTCGCGACGGGCGAAGATCCACACGGTGCCGCCGCCGGGCTTGGGCTCCAGGCCGTGCTTGATGGCGTTTTCCACCAGGGTCTGCAGCATCATCGGCGGCATCGAGATGGCGCGAAGCGCGTCGGGCACGTCCACTTCCATCGCCAGCCGCGCACCCATGCGGATGCGGATGATCTCCAGGTAGGCGCGGGTGCGCTCCAGCTCGTCACCGAGGGTGGACAGCGATTCGTCAGCGCTGGGCAGCGAGTGGCGCAGGTACTGGATCAGGTGCCCGAGCATGCGGTCGGCCTGCGCCGGTTCGCTGCGGGTGAGCAGCTGCGCGCTCGCCAGCGTGTTGTAGAGGAAATGCGGTTCCACCTGGGCATGCAGCAGGTTGAGCCGGGCGACGGTGAGTTCCTTCTCGGTGGCGGTCTGCGCCGCGGCGCGCTGCTCCTGCTGGCGGCGCTCGGCCACGCGGCGGGCGATCGCGCGGGTGACCGCCTCGGCATTTTCCAGGTTGGTGCCGTCGTCGACGCGGAACCAGTCGCTCCAGGCGGCCGCTTCGGGCTCGCAGATCAGGGTGACGCTGCCCGAGCCGTTGGACGGCGTTACCGTGGCGGTGATCTGGTTGCGCAGGCTGCCCAGCCAGTTGGCCGGGTTGAGCCGGCCGATGGCATGGCGACCGTAGGTCTGCGGGCGGCGGATCTTGGCGCGCACCTGCAGGCTGTCGCGGGCGCTTTCCACTTCCTCGATGCGCGGCAGTTCGCGGATCGCGGCGTCGACCAGGTCGAACGCCTCGCCGGCCTCGAACGGGATCTCGATCTGCCGGCGCTGCCGGTTGGCCAGCGCGCTGGAGTCGACTTCCCCGGCAATCAGCCGCACCCGGCCCAGGTGCGAGAACGCCCCGGTGACCACGAAGGCGAGGGTAATCAGGTAGATCAGGAACAGCAGGTTGCCGTCGTGATAGCCAGGCGTGGCGCTCCAGAACATGCTGCCCACCAGGAATGCCGCCGACCAGGCCAGGGCGATGCGCAGGACGAAGGACAGGCTCTTGAACATGGACGGTTTGCCGGCAGCGGGATTCGCGACAGAGCTTAGTCGCTTGGCTGCCGCCGGTCGGGCCGGAGGCGACGGAACCCGGCCTGGGAGCGACGGACCCCGGATCCGGGGGCGCGAAGCAGGAACGGCCGCGCGCATGCGGGGTCAAGTGCGGGGCCGTGTTGCCGTTATGCTTCTGGTTCCCCGAATGGCCCCCTCCGGCGCTTAATGAACGGCAGTTTCCATCTCGCCCTGGCGTTGCTGGCCCCTCTTGTCGGAGCGACCACCACCTACCAGGCCCTGGACGTGATGCCCCGGCTGGCCGCCTCGCGCGAGCGCTGGCAGCGCACCGCGTGGTACGTGGTCGGCGTGTGGATGATCGGCATCGGGCTGTGGTCGCAGCACTTTGTCGGCACCCTGGCCCGCGTCCCGCAGCTGCGCGACGGGCTCGATCCGCTGCTGTGCATCGCCTCGGGGCTGCTGGCCTTGCTGGCTGCTTATGTCGTGCTGGCGATGACCGACGTCGCCACGCTCACGCGCGCCCGTACGGTCGCGGGCGGCATCCTGCTGGCCGGCTGCGTGCTGCCGATGCACCTGCTGATGATCGCCTCGCTGCACCTGCCGGCGGTGCGGGTGGGGGCAGGGCAGCATCTGTGGCTCTGGTGCGTGGTGGTCGCGGTGATCGGCGCTGCGGTGCTGAGATTGCTGCACGCGTTCCGGGCCAGGCACAACCGCAGCCTGCGGCGACGTATCCCGGTCGCCTTCGGCAATGCGCTGATCCTCGGCGCCACGTTGCACCTGGCGATGCGCATGTCGGGCGAGCGCTTTCCCGCCGGCAATGCCGGCGATGCGGCGGCGGTGGTCTGGGTCGGCTCGATGATCGGCGTGATCGCGCTGGTGTCGATGGGCTCGGCCATCGGTCTGTCCGAATGGGTGACCCGGCTGTACCAGCGCACCCGCAGCCTGGCCGGTTCGCTGGACGACCTGCACGACCGCCTGCGCTATCTCTCGACCCACGATGCACTGACGGGCCTGCCAAACCGCGCAAGCCTCGTCGATCGGCTGGAGCGCGCGCTGGACGGCGCCCGCGACGGCCGCGGTTACGTCGCCGTGCTGTACATCGACCTGGACGGCTTCAAGCACATCAACGAGTCGCTCGGCCAGACCGCGGGCGATCAGGTGCTGTGCGCGGTGGCCGAGCGGCTGGCCACCCACCTGCGGTACGAGAGCGTGGGTCGCGTCGGCGGCGACGAGTTCGTCGCCGTGCTCGAGCGCATGCGCTCGCAGGATTCGGCCCATCGCATCGTCGAGCGACTGCTCGATGCCATGCAGCTGCCGCTGGTGGTCGGTGGGATCACGCTTTGCGCCACGCCGAGTATCGGCGTCGCCCACTTTCCGCAGGACGGCGATACCGCCGAGGCGCTGATCGCGCACGCAGACGTGGCGATGAGCGCGGCCAAGCAGGCCGGCCGCAACGGCTACAGCATCTACGACACCAGCATGCGCCGGCGTGCCGAGCGGGCGCTGGCGATCCAGCGCGGGCTGCATGCGGCGATCGAGGACGGCAGCCTGTCACTGCACTACCAGTCCAAGCACGACAGCGCCACGGGGGCGATCGTCGGTGCCGAGGCGCTGGCGCGCTGGACCCATCCGGAACTGGGCGAGGTGCCGCCGATGGAGTTCATCGCGGTGGCCGAGCGCAGCGGCCAGATCGGTCGCATCGGCGAATGGGTGATCCGCGAGGCTTGCCGGCAGATCGGCGCCTGGCGCAGCCAGGGGATGGCACCGCTGCGTATCGCGATCAATCTCTCGCCGCTGCAGTTGAACCAGCCGGGGTTTGTGGACACGGCTGCGCGGATCGCGGCGGAGGCCGGGGTCGCTCCGGCGCTGATCCTGTTCGAGGTGACCGAAAGCATCGCGATGGAGAACGCCGAGCGCACCCGGTTGATGCTGCGCGATTTCCGCGAGCGCGGTTTCGAGTTCGCCATCGACGACTTCGGCACCGGCTACTCCAGCCTGGCCTACCTGCAGAAGTTCCAGGTGCGCCAACTGAAGATCGACCGCTTCTTCGTGCAGGCGCTGGACGAGGGCGGGCCGGAAGCGCGCGCGATCATCGCGGCGATCATCGACCTGGCGCACACGCTGGCCATCGAGGTGGTCGCCGAAGGCGTGGAAACCCAGCTGCAGGCCAGCGTGCTGCGCACCCTCGGCTGCGACCAGCTGCAGGGCTATCACTTCTCCCGCCCGTTGCCGCCGGAGGAGTTCCAGCGGCACTGCCGTGCGCTGATGGTGCAGCACGCCTGAGCCGGCCCATCTTGCCAAGGCGACGGCAGCCTCCCTAAGCTCCGGCGGGTCATCAGGGGCTGGGACGTCGCCATGCGGGTCGAGTTTTCCATGGAACGGGTGCGCCGCAGTCGGCAGTGTCGCGTGATGCACGGATGACCCTCTCGCTCGATGTCGTGCAGGCGCTGGCGCCGGACCAGGGGTCGCTGGTGGCTGCCGGCAAGCTGCTGCAACCGAAGCATTGGCTACGCGTGGCGCGTGCGGCAGGGCTTCCGGTGATCTGGGGCGAGTGCCAGGGCTCGGGCGCGCATCCATACCGGGTCATCGCCGACGTCGCCGACCACGGCTACAAGTGCACCTGTCCCTCACGCAAGTTTCCGTGCAAGCACTCGCTCGCGCTGATGTGGCAGTACGCCGAATCGGCCGAGCGCTTCGGCCAGGCGGAAGTGCCGGATTGGGTGCAGGAATGGCTGGGTCGGCGTCGCCGCGCCGGTGCGTCCGGCGATGCGGCGCCCGGCGTGGCCGGCAAGGACATCGCCGTGGCGCAGGCCACCGAACCGGCCGATCCGCAGGAGGCCGAGGCGCAGGCGCGCAAGCGCGAAGCCGCCGCGGCGAAACGCCAGGCGCAGACGCATGTCGCGGTAGGCGAGGGGTTGGGCGAGCTGCAGCAGTGGATCGCCGACCAGTTGCGCACGGGCGTGGCGGGTCTGCTGGACGACGTCGTCGCGCGCTGCCGGCGCATCGCCGCCCGCCTGGTCGACAGCAAGGCGGCGGCGCTGGCCTCGCGCGTGGACGAATGGCCTGCCCGCGTGCTGGCGTTGCCGCGCGAACTGCGCGGCGAGGCCGCCATGCTGGAGCTGGGCCAGTGGGTGCTGTTGGCGCAGGCGTGGCGCGCTGCGCCCGACGATCCGGATGCGCGTGCCGCGGTGATCCAGGCGTCGACCCGCGAGGAGGTACTCGCTTCGACAGCCACGCGCGCAGGCAGCCTCTGGGAGGTCATGGGGCATGCGGTGCAGACGCGGCGCGACGGCATGGTCAGCCAGTCGACCTGGCTGCTCGACCGGTGCAGCGCGACCCCGCGTTTCGCCCTGCTGCTGGATTTCTTCCCGGCCTCGGCCGGGCGTCGTGGCGCCGCGCTGGCGCCGGGGCAACGGTTGCAGGCGGAGCTGGCGTTCTATCCGTCGCGCCATCCGCTGCGCGCGGTGATCGCGACGCAGGGCGAGGAGCCTGCGGAGGAGACGGCTGGCATCGCTGCAGTTGGCTTCGAGCCGGCGGCCGACCCGCTGCAGACGCATCGCGAGCATCTTGCACGTCTGCCGTGGGCGTCCCACACGCCGCTGCATCTGGGGCCGGGGCGCGTACTCGAGGACGGCCAGGGCCAGCTGTGGTGGCGCGGCGACGAGGGTGGGGCATTGCGCCTGGCGCCGCTGGCCAACGCGATGCTCTGGCAGGCGCTGCCGCTTCGCTCGGCAGTGGCCGTCTGGGATGGGCTATGGGCACGGCTGATCCAGGTCGAGACGGCGCTGGGCAAGGGGTATCCGGATGACTGAGGTACTGGGTCCGCAACTCGATCGCCTGTATGCCCGCTGGCTGGTTGGGGCACGCGACGAGGTGCCCGTCGACACGCTGCCGGCGGCATGGCGCGATGGCTCAACGCTGGATGCCAGTCACTTGCTCGCACTGGCCAGCCAGTGCCGGCAGTTCCTCGGCGAGCACGTCCTGCCGGCCGATGCACGCGCGGCGGCAGCGCTGCCGTCGCCGCGGCTGGCGCTGGTACCGGAGGCGCAGCGCCTGCGCTTCCGCCGATGCGTGAGGGCGCTGTCGGCGGTGACCTGGCCGGCCCTGCTGCGCCTGCTGGCCTCGCGCGGCTGGCAGGCGCATCCGTACGACTGGCTGCCCGAGGCGGGCGACGTGTCGCTGCCGCCGCTCTACGACGAGTGGCGGGCCTGGCGGCGCCAGCAGGTGCCGCACGAAACGCTGGATGCCACCAGTTGGGACGAGGTGACGCCGTCGGAGCGCTGCCGGCTGGTCGCGCGACTGCGTGCCACCGATCCGGCACTTGCGGCCGAGCTCCTGACAACGCGGCTGGCGACACTGCCGGCCGAGCAGCGCCTGCAGATGCTCGATGCGCTGGTGCCGGCATTGTCCGAGGCCGACCTGCTGCTGTTGGAGGGCCTCTCCGGCGACCGCTCGGAGAAGGTGCGCCTGCGTGCGTCCCAGTTGCGTCGTCGGCTCGGTCGGCGCGAGCCGCTGGAGGCTGCAGTGCGCGACGAGTTGAAGGCCGATTTCGTCGTCGGCAGCAGCGGCCTGATCCGGCGCAGGGCACAGGTCGGCTGGGCGGCGCTGAAGACCCAGCCGCAGCGTGCCGCGCGCCTGTTGCGGCTGCAGTCGGTCGGCTGGAACGAGCTGGCCGACGTGCTGGGACTCACACCGCTGGGGCTGGCCAATGCGCTGACCCTGGACGAGCCCCAGAATGACGCAGTGCTGGTCGAATGCGCTGCTCAGACGGCGCCGGTCGAGGTGGTGCGACACGTGCTGGAGCGCCTGCTGTTCGGTCCGGCGGGCGAACAGCCGGTCCCGTTCGGCGCCTCGCTGCTGGAGCGGCTGACCGAAGCCGAGCGCGTGGCGCTGGCACGGCGGGGCCTGCGCGAGTCGGCACGCATCGCCAGCTTCGGCAGCCTGCTGGCGATCATCCCGGCCCCGTTCGAGGTGCTGCCGTTCGGAGAGCTGGCCGGCAGCGCGCCGTGGCGGCGGCTCACCGACACCCTGCGCGCACTGGCCGCCGAGCCGGGTGCGGCACGCCCGGGCTGGCTGGCCGAGGAGATCGCCGCCATCGCCAGCCTGCTCCCCGCCGGCACCGCCGGCGAGGCACTGGCCCAGCTCACCCGGGCCGGCCTGCATCCGGCCGACCCCGCACTCGATCCACTGCATCTGAACGTCGATCTCGCCGACGCTCCTCCAGCCCAGGAATCCTGACCATGAGCGACATGCAACGGCTCAACGCCGAACAGCGCTATGCGCACGAACTGGCCGCCCTGCGCGCCGACGACGACCGGCCGCGGCCGGCCAACTGGCAGCTTTCGCCGCAGCGCGTAGTGACCTACCTGATGGGGGGCACGGCGCCGGACGGCACGGTGATCACCCCCAAGTACGTCGGCAAGCGGCGGCTGATGGAGACCGCCGTGGCCACGCTCGCCACCGATCGCGCGCTGCTGCTGCTCGGCGTGCCGGGCACGGCCAAGTCGTGGGTGTCCGAACACCTGGCGGCGGCGATCTGCGGCGACTCCAGCCGCGTGGTGCAGGGCACCGCCGGCACCGACGAGAACCAGGTGCGCTACGGCTGGAACTACGCCCAGCTGCTGGCCAAGGGTCCCTCGCGCGAGGCGCTGGTGCCGACGCCGGTGTTCCGTGCGATGGAGGCCGGCACGCTGTGCCGCATCGAAGAGCTGACCCGCATGGGCTCGGAAGTGCAGGACACCCTGATCACCGTGCTGTCCGAGCGGATGATGCCGATTCCCGAGCTGGACGAGATCGTCCACGCCCGCAGCGGCTTCAACGTGATCGCCACGGCGAACAACCGCGACAAGGGCGTCAACGAGCTGTCCGCGGCGCTCAAGCGGCGCTTCAACGTGGTGGTGCTGCCGCTGCCGGATGCGCTCGACGAGGAAGTGGCGATCGTGCAGCAGCGCGTGGCCGACATGGGCCAGGGCCTGCAGCTGCCGCTGCCGAAGAATGCCGCGGAGGAGATCGCCCGCGTGGTGGCGATGTTCCGCGAGCTTCGCGACGGCCAGACCCAGGACGGCAAGGTCACACTGAAGACGCCGACCGGCAACCTGTCCACCGCCGAGGCGATCGCGGTGATGGTCGGTGGGCTGAGCCAGTGTCACTTCTTCGGCAACGGCACGCTGTCGGCCGAGGACCTGGGCGCCAACCTGCTCGGCGCCATCGTCAAGGATCCGGTGCAGGACCGCGTGGTGCTGGAGGAATACCTGGAGACGGTGCTGAAGAAGCGCGCCGACTACGGCGCCTACTACCACGCGCTGCTCGAACTGCTGTAGGCCGCATGGCCGCGGACATCCACTACTTCGGCATTCGCCACCACGGCCCGGGTTCGGCCCGGCGGCTGCTGGCCGCGCTCGAGGCGCTGGTGCCCGCCGAGGTGCTGATCGAGGGGCCGGCCGACGCCAGCGACCTGTTGCCCGCGCTGGCCGATCCGGCGATGAAGCCGCCAGTGGCGCTGCTCGCCTACGTGGTGGATCGGCCCGGCACGGCTTCGTTCTATCCGTTCGCCGAGTTCTCGCCCGAATACGTGGCGGTGTGCTGGGCGGTGCGCGCGGGCGTGCCGGTGCGCTTCATCGACCTGCCGTCGACGCTGCGGCTGCAGGCGGCGGTGCCGGAGGCACCGGCGTCGAACGCGCCGGAAGTCCCGGACGCCGATGCACCGGGCGTCGATGCCGGCGCGGAAGGCGAGGGCGATGCCGTTGCGGCCGAGTCGGCCGAACCGTCGCCGACGGAGGCCTCGGCGGACGAACTGCAGCGCGACCCGATCGGCGTGCTGGCCCGTGCGGCCGGCTACGAGGACGGCGAGTCGTGGTGGCACGACTGGATCGAATCCGGCGCGGCGGCGGGCGAGCCGGCCCAGGTGTTCGAGGCGGTGGCCGGGGTCATGGCGACGCTGCGCGAGCAGCAGCTGGAGCTGGAACCGCTGGAGGCGCGGCGCGAAGCGCACATGCGCCTGCAGATCGCCGCAGCGGCGCGGACCGCCGCCGGTCCGTTGGCAGTGGTCTGCGGCGCCTGGCACGTGCCGGCGCTGAAGGCGCGGCACAAGGCCGGCGACGATCGCGCGCTGCTGGCGGGACTGGCGAAATGCAAGACGCGGCTGACCTGGGTGCCGTGGACCTATCCGCGCCTGGCCAGCGGTTCCGGCTACGGTGCCGGCGTCGCGGCGCCGCGCTGGTATCGCCACCTGTGGCGTCACGGCGCCGGTGGCGAGGCGCTGTCGCGCTGGATGGTGGAAGTGGCGCGTACGCTGCGCGAAGGCGGCGCACCGTGCTCCACCGCGGCAGTGATCGAGTCGACCCGGCTCGCCCACGCGCTGGCGCGGGTGCGCGAACGTCCGGCCGCCGGCTACGAGGACATGCGCGACGCCGCGATCGCCAGCCTGTGTGAGGGCGAGGCGTTGCGCTGGCGCCAGCACGAGGTCGCCCTGCTGCTCGGCAACGAGGTCGGCGAAATCCCCCCGGACACGCAGCTGCTGCCGCTGCTGGAAGACCTGCAGCGCCAGCAGAAGTCCCTGCGCCTGAAGCCGGAGGCGCTGGAGCGCGAGCTCTCGCTCGACCTGCGCAGCGACGGCGGTGCGGCGCGCTCGGTGCTGCTGCATCGCCTGCTGCTTCTGGACGTGCCGTGGGGACGGCTGCTGGATGCCGGCAGCAGTCGCGGCACCTTCCGCGAGCGCTGGACCCTGGCCTGGGAGCCGGAGTACGCCGTGCGACTGGTCGAACACATGGTCTACGGACCGACCATCGAACAGGCCGCCGCCGGACGCAGCGTCGCGCGGATGCGCGAGCAGAACGCGCTGTCCGGGCTCACCGCCTTGACCCGCCGCTGCCTGGAAGCGGACCTGCCGGTGGCGGTGGAGGCCGGCTTGGCGGCCGTGGCTGAGCGCGCCGGTCACGCGCAGGAGTGCGGCGAACTGATGGCGGCGCTGCCCGAGCTGGTCTCGCTTGCCCGCTACGGCACTGCCCGCGAGATCGCCCTCGACCAGCTGGCCGGACTGGCCGAGCGGATGCTGGTGCAGGCGGCGCTGGCCCTGCCGTATGCCGCACACGGACTGGATGCCGAGCAGTCCGCGCGCTTCTGCGGCCTGCTGGCCGGCGTGCACGACTGCCTGCCGCTGGGCGACTTCGATGCCGACGCGATCGCCTCGTGGTGGCAAGCGGTGGCCTACCTGTCGGCGGACCGCCACGCCAGCCGGCGCGCCTGCGGACTGGCCTGCCGCCTGCTCTACGACGCCGGGCGGCTGGCGTCAGACGAACTGCAGGCACGCATGCAGCGGATGCTTTCACCGGGCGTGCCGACGGTCGAGGCGGCGCAGTTCTTCGAGGGCTTCTTCGAGCAGGCAGTGCAGCGCCTGCTGCACGATGCGGGGCTGCTGGCCGTCGTCGATGCGTGGCTGGCCACGCTGGATGGCGAGGTGTTCCAGGAACAGCTGCCGCTGCTGCGTCGGGTGTTCTCCTCGCTGGACCGCAGCGAACGGCGCCACCTGCTGGACCGCGCGGTGCGTCCTTCGGGCGACCACGCTGGGTCTGGTCCGGGGCTGCGCGCGCCCGATGCGGCATGGCTGGCACACGAGCAGCGCCTGCTGGCGCTGCTGCGCGGGGAGGGGGCATGGAACGGATGAACAACGACGCGGCGGAACAGCAGCGGCGCTGGCGGCTGGTGCTCGGCATGGACGAGGACGGTGTGCTCTCGCCCGAGGACCAGCGCCTCAACCAGGCGTTGTCGGCCCTCTACGACGTGCCGCACGGCGGCGATCCGGACAAGGGCAAGGGCTCGCTGTCGCGCTCGGCGCCGCGCGTGTCGCGCTGGCTGGGCGACATCCGCGAATTCTTTCCCGCCGCCGTGGTGCAGGTGATCCAGAAGGACGCCTTCGAACGCCTCGGCCTGAAACAGATGCTGCTGCAGCCGGAGTTCCTGGCCGCGGTGGAGGCCGACGTGCACCTGGTCGCCGACCTGATCAGCCTGCGCTCGCTGATGCCGGAGAAGACGCTGGACACCGCGCGCCAGGTGATCGGCAAGGTGGTCGACGCCCTGCTCGAGCGCCTGCAGCGGCGCACCAGCGAAACCCTGCGCGGCGCCGTGCATCGGGCGCGCCGCACGAACCGGCCGCGCGCCGCCGACATCGACTGGCCGCGCACCCTGCGCGCCAACCTGGGCAACTACCAGCCCGAACTCGGCACGGTGATCCCGGAGCGGCTGGTCGGCTTCATGCGGCACCAGAAGCGGCTGGTCGACCTGGACGACGTGATCCTCTGCGTCGACCAGTCCGGCTCGATGGCCACCTCGGTGGTGTACGCCTCGATATTCGCCGCGGTGATGGCCTCGGTGCCGGTGATCCGCACGCGGCTGGTGTGCTTCGACACGGCCATCGTCGATCTCACCGACGAACTGGCCGATCCGGTGCAGGTGCTGTTCGGCGTGCAGCTCGGCGGCGGCACCGACATCCACCAGGCCGTGGCCTATTGCGAGGGGCTGATCGAACGGCCGCAGAAGACCCACATGGTGCTGATCACCGACCTGTACGAGGGCGGCGATGCCAAGGCGCTGCTGGCGCGCGCCGCGCACCTGGTGCGCCAGGGCGTGAACCTGATCGTGCTGCTCGCACTCAGCGACGACGGCCGCGCCGCCTACGACCCGCGCATGGCCGAGGCCTTTGCCGCGCTGGGCGCGCCGGTGTTCGCCTGCACGCCCGACCAGTTCCCCGACCTGATGGCCACCGCGCTGCGCCGGGAGGACGTGCTGGACTGGGCGGCCGCGCAGGACATCAAGGCGGTGCGATCGTCGGCCTGAGTGCGGTGAACGGGTCGTCGAAACGAAAAACCCGGCCGAAGCCGGGTCTTTCGCATCGCGCGGGAGCGCGACGGTTTACATCACGTTCGGTTCGCTGAACGCCTCGATCTCGCCCTTGAAGGCGTCGACCGGGATGCACGAGCACATGATGTTCTTGTCGCCGTAGACGTTGTCCACGCGGGCCACCGGCGACCAGTACTTCTGCAGCCTGAGGCTGGGCAGCGGGAACGCGGCCAGCTCGCGCGGGTAGGCGTGGGTCCACTCGCTGCCGGACACCATCGCGGCGGTGTGCGGGGCGTGCTTGAGCGGGTTGTCCTCGCGGTCCAGACGGCCGTCCTCGACCGCGCGGATCTCCTCGCGGATCTGGATCATCGCGTCGATGAAGCGGTCCAGCTCGTACTGGCTCTCGCTCTCGGTGGGCTCGACCATCAGCGTGCCGGCCACCGGAAAGCTCAGCGTGGGTGCGTGGAAGCCGAAGTCGATCAGGCGCTTGGCCACGTCCTCGGCGCCGATGCCGGTGGCGTCCTTGAGCGGGCGCAGATCCAGGATGCACTCGTGCGCCACCAGGCCGTTGCGGCCGGTGTACAGCGTCTTGTAGTGCGGCGCCAGGCGCTTGGCCACGTAGTTGGCGTTGAGCAGGGCCAGCTGGGTGGCGCGGCGCAGGCCTTCGGCGCCCATCATGGCGATGTACATCCAGCTGATCGGCAGGATGCTGGCCGAACCGAAGCTGGCGGCCGAGACCATGCCCACATCGCCTTCGCCACCGAAGGTCTTGGGCAGGAACGGCGCCAGGTGCGACTTCACCGCGCACGGGCCGACGCCCGGGCCGCCGCCGCCGTGGGGGATGCAGAAGGTCTTGTGCAGGTTGAGGTGGCTGACGTCCGAGCCCCACTTGCCGGGCTTGGCCACGCCGACCAGCGCGTTCATGTTGGCGCCGTCGGTGTACACCTGGCCGCCGTGCGCGTGGATGATCTCGCAGATCTGCACGATCTCTTCCTCGAACACGCCGTGCGTGGACGGGTAGGTGACCATCAGCGCGGCGAGGCGGTCGGAGTACTTCTCGGCCTTGGCGCGCAGGTCGGCCACATCCACGTTGCCGTTGGCGTCGCAGGCGGTGACCACCACCTGCATGCCGCACATCTGCGCGCTGGCCGGGTTGGTGCCGTGGGCGGACTCGGGGATCAGGCAGATGTCGCGATGCCCTTCGCCGCGCGAGCGGTGGTAGGCGCGAATCGCCAGCAGGCCCGCGTACTCGCCCTGGGCACCGGAGTTCGGCTGCAGGCTGACCGCGTCGTAGCCGGTGCACTCCACCAGCATCGCCTCCAGCCCGTCGATCAGCTCCTTGTAGCCGGCGACCTGCTCGGCCGGGGCCAGCGGATGGATGTTGCCGAACTCCGGCCAGGTCACCGGGATCATCTCGGCGGTGGCGTTGAGCTTCATCGTGCACGAGCCCAGCGGGATCATGCTGCGGTCCAGCGCCAGATCCTTGTCGGCCAGGCCGCGCAGGTAGCGCAGCAGCTCGGTCTCGCTGTGGTGGGTGTTGAACACCGGATGGGTGAGGAACTTGCTCTGGCGCACGAGCGAACGCGGCAGCGCGTCGTGGACTTCGGCGTCGAGCGCGTCGATGTCGTCGATCTCGGCACCGAACAGGCCGGCCAGCGCGATCACGTCGGCGCGGGTGGTGGTCTCGTCCAGGCTGATGCCGACGCTGGTGCCGTGGATGGCGCGCAGGTTGATCTGCTTCTCGGCAGCGCGGGCGTGCACGGCATCGGCGTCGACGCCGGTGATGTACAGCGTGTCGAAGAAGCCGTCGGCCACGGTCACGCCGGCGCGGCGCAGTGCGACGGTCAGGATCACCGCCAGGCGGTGGGTCCGGCGGGCGATGCGCTTGAGGCCTTCCGGGCCGTGGTAGACGGCGTACATCGCCGCCATCACCGCCAGCAGCACCTGCGCGGTGCAGATGTTCGAGGTCGCCTTCTCACGGCGGATGTGCTGCTCGCGGGTCTGCAGGGTAAGGCGATAGGCCTTGTTGCCCTCGGCATCGACCGAGACGCCGATCAGGCGGCCCGGCATCGATCGCTTGTAGGCGTCGCGGCAGGCCATGAACGCGGCGTGCGGACCGCCGAAGCCGAACGGCACGCCGAAGCGCTGGCTGTTGCCGATGACGATGTCCGCACCCCATTCGCCCGGCGCCTTCAGCAGGGTCAGCGCGAGCAGGTCGGTGGCCACCGCCACCAGCGCGCCGCGCGCGTGCACGACCTCGACCAGGGCGGCGTAGTCGTGTGCCTGGCCGAAGGTGTCCGGGTACTGCAGCAGCACGCCGAAGGTATCTGCAGTGGCGGCGTCGGCGTCGTTGCCGACGAGGATCTGAAGGCCCATCGCCTCGGCGCGGGTGCGCAGCACTTCCAGCGTCTGCGGGTGCACGCCCCTGGACACGAAGAAGGTGTTCGACTTGCTCTTGCCCGAGCGCTTGGCCAGGGTCATCGCCTCGGCGGCGGCGGTGCCTTCGTCCAGCAGCGAGGCGTTGGCGATGTCCATGCCGGTGAGGTCGGCACACATCGTCTGGAAGTTGATCAGCGCTTCCATGCGACCCTGCGAGATCTCCGCCTGGTACGGCGTATAGGCGGTGTACCAGGCCGGGTTCTCCAGCACGTTGCGCAGGATGACGTTCGGTGTATGGGTGCCGTAGTAGCCCTGGCCTATGAAGCTCCTGAACACGCGGTTCTTCGAGGCGACGGCGCGGATCTTCGCCAGCGCTTCCACTTCGGTCAGCGGCGCCGGCAGCGCCAGCGGGTCGGGCGACTTGATCGAGCCGGGCACGATCGCGTCGGTCATCGCTTCCAGCGAGGGCTGGCCGATGGCGGCGAGCATGTGGGCGATCTCGGCGTCGTTCGGGCCGATGTGGCGCTCGATGAACGCACCGTGGTGCTCGAGCTCGCGCAACGAGGGGGAGGAGGACTGGCTCATGTCTGGGGCATCCGAAGACTAGCGTGCCGTGCCGCACGCGGGGCGCCCCTCTGTCCTTTTGCCTGAGAGTTTGGAGGCGGCGATGGACTGCTGCCTGGTGCCCCTTCGGCGCCGGATTCAACCGGTCTCTCCAGAGTGTTTGCGCGCGGTGGTTACGGGGCCTGAGCGATTACGGGCGTTGCGCCTTCGGCAGCGACGTGGCTATGGACGGCCTGCCGCTTCTCCCACCGTACGTTTACCGCGGCGATTATACAGGCCGGCCGGGCGGCGGTCAGCGGGCCGCCGGTCCGGCCGCCGCATCGGCGCCCGGGGTGGACGGTGCCGGTTAAGCTACCGGTTTCCGGAGCCGAGCCTGGAGGCGGGCGATGATCCGTATCGGCGAGATCGACCACGTGGTGCTGCGCGTGGCGGACATGGCGACGATGCAGCGTTTCTACTGCGAGGTGCTCGGATGCCGCGAGGAGCGACGGCAGGACGCCATCGGCCTGGTGCAGCTGCGCGCCGGCGCCTCGTTGATCGACCTGGTAAGCGTGGACGGGCGGATCGGCCGCCAAGGCGGCGCGGCGCCCGCTGCGCAAGGCCACAACATGGACCACTTCTGCCTGCGCGTGGAGGATTACGACGAGGCGGCGATCCTGGCGCACCTGCAGGCCCACAACGTGCGGCTGGGCAGCATCGGCCCGCGCTACGGCGCCCGTGGCGAGGGGCCGTCGATCTACTGTTTCGATCCCGAGGGCAACATGGTCGAGTTGAAGGGCCCGTCCCATCCAGGCTGAAGCCCGCTGTTGTAGGAGCCCGTTCGCGGGCGATGCCTTTTCGCTCTGATCAACATTCAGGGCCAGAAGCATCGCCCGCGAGCGGGCTCCTTATGTCTCGATTCTGGTCCGGCAACGGACGAGAATCCCCGACTGATCATCGGAGGGGACGAGGTGACGCCGACGGGCTCCCGAGGCTTTGCGCCT
>NZ_JAMZEK010000005.1 GCF_024158035.1 Dyella lutea | reverse complement strand
GCAGGCGCAAAGCCTCGGGAGCCCGTCGGCGTCACCTCGTCCCCTCCGATGATCAGTCGGGGATTCTCGTCCGTTGCCGGACCAGAATCGAGACATAAGGAGCCCGCTCGCGGGCGATGCTCTCGGCTTTGATGTCGATTCAGAGCGAAAAGCATCGCCCGCGAGCGGGCTCCTACAGCGGCAAGCGGATCAGCCGAACACGAGGCTCGCGATGGCGCCGTTGCGGTCGCTGCGTGGCCGCATCGCCACCTGCCAGCCGTACAGTTCGCACAGGCGCCGCACGATCGCCAGGCCCAGGCCGGCACCGCTGCCGCCGGCGCCTTCTCCGCGCACGCCGCGCTGGAACAGCCGCTCGGCATCTTCCGGCTTGATCCCCGGACCGGTGTCGATCACCTGGATGCCGTTGGCGTCGACCTCCACCCGCACCTCGCCTTCCAGCGTGTACTTGATCGCGTTGCCGATCAGGTTGGTCAGCGCCACCGCAAGTACCGAAGCCGGCGCGTTCACGCTGACCGACGTGCGCACGTCCAGGTGCACGGCGATCGGCTTGTCGCGGATCTGCGGACGCTGGCTCTCGATGACGTCGCCCGCCACCTTGGCCACATCGGTGGTTTCGCCGCGGGTTGGCCCGCGCCGCTCGGCGCGCGACAACAGCAGCAACGCCTCGATCAGCTCGGTGGCCTGGCGCGAGGCGCGCTCGATGCGCTTGAGCCGCTCGGCCAGTTTCGGCGTGAGGTCGGGCGAGCCCTGCAGCAGCTCGGTGGTGCTGGCGATCACCGCCAGCGGGGTGCGCAGTTCGTGGCTGACGTCGGAGTTGAACTCGCGGTCGCGCTCGACCATCGAGGTCAGTCGTGCGGCGTAGTCGTCCAGCGCCTGCGCCAGCTCGCCCACCTCGTCGTCGGCGAACTCCGGCGCCAGTGGCTCGGCCTTGCCCAGCCGACGGAACTCGCGCAGCCGCTGCGCCAGCTGACTGACCGGCTTGAGCACCTTGCGCGACAGCCACAGGCCGATCGCCAGCGAGAGCAGGCCGAACAGGAATACGGCACCGATGACACTGACCAGCAGTTGCTGCTTGCCAAGCTCCTCGCGCGAGACGTCGTACCGGACGAAGCTGATGATGCCGTTTTCGCGATACACGGCCAGCTTGTAGTGGTGGATCCGGCCACCGTCGTCGGGGTCGGCCTCGTGGATGTCATGGACCCCTGTGCCGAGGTTCTGCCAGGGCAATGGCGCCTTGTATAGCGTGCGGTCACTCTTGACCATGCCGGTGATCAGACGCGAACCGGCCCCCGGGGCGTTCGGATGTTCCTGCGCGTAGTGATTGGAGTACTTGGCATCGTCGAGCAGGCTGGCATTGACCAACTGGTCTTCGACGCGGGTGCGGATATTGAGCGCGGCCACGGCAAACAACGCGCTGAGGCCGAAGCCGAACAGCGCGAAGGAGACGACGAGGCGAAAGCGCAGCTTACGCCTGGACTGCATCCGGATCGACCATGCGGTAACCGATGCCGTGGCGCGTGTGGATCAGCGGCTTCTCGAACGGCTTGTCGATCGCTGCGCGCAGGCCGTGGATGTGCACACGCAGGCTGTCGCTGTCGGGCAGCTCCTCGCCCCACACCTTCTGCTCCAGGTCTTGCCGGGTCACCACCGACGGGCTGGCTTCCATCAGTGCCTGCAGCAGCTTCAGGCCGATCGGATTGAGCTGGATCGACTTGCCTTCGCGATTCACCGTGAGCGTGTCGAGGTTGAAGGTGAGGTCGGCGACCTTCAGCACGCGGCTCTGCGGGCCCTTGCCGCGGCGCGCCAGCACCTCCAGCCGCGCGGCCAACTCCTGCAGCGCGAACGGCTTGGTCATGTAGTCGTCGGCGCCGGACTCGAAGCCGGTGAGCTTCTGCTCCAGCGCGTCGCGCGCGGTGAGCATGAGAATCGGCGTCTGCTTGTGCGCTTCGTGGCGAAGCTTCTTCGCTACTTCCAGGCCGTCCATGCCGGGCAGGGTCAGGTCGAGCACGATCACGTCGAAATCGTGGACCACCGCCAGGTGCAGGCCAGTCACGCCGTCGCCGGCGAAATCGACCACATGGCCGCGGTCTTCCAGATAATCGCCGATGTTGGTCGCGATATCGCTGTTGTCTTCGATCACCAGTACGCGCATGTGCCACTCCATCGGCCGCCGGTATTCGGCAGCCCCGCCAAATAAGCTTAACAAGCTTGATCTCTCAAGATGCGCGTCCAGCCGCCCTGCGGCTGAACGACTCCAGCGGGCAAAGAAAAAGCCCAGGTGCGCGAGGAAATCGCACGACCTGGGCTCAAGCTACTGCCCCGATACCGAAAATCTGCTGCCACCCAAACCGGTTACTGAAGTGCCGAGCAAATCTGCAGTGCAGGCTTTATAGGGGGGGGGTGGTTACGACCCGGTTAACTCGCCTTGAGCGAGGGGTTAACCCGGCCTCGGCCGATCGTGCCCCCGCGCGCCCCCGGATCAGGGCGCGACATCCGTGAATGGACGCGCCCCCTCGGGGAAACGACAGATATGGGTACCCGTGACCACGGCGCAGGGCAATCCGGCCCGGGCCTGGTGCCGACCGCCCTGCCCGGCCGTCGGGCCGTGCAGCGTGAATCCGATGGTCTGGCGGTAGTGGGCGCCCGCTGCCATGGGACCGGCATAACGCCAGTCGCGAAGAGCCGCCATGGCCGCCTGGTCGAACACACCCTCGGGTTCGGAACGGACGACGCGCATGTCCCGCACCGTGCCGTTCCGGCGGAGGCCGAACTCGATCACCACCTCACCCTCGATCCCCGCCTCCAGCGCCTGGCGCGGATAGACCGGCTGGCGGACCTGCACCGGAGTCGGCGCCGCGGCTCCGATGGCGGCGTGGGCCTTGATGAACGGTCCAACGACGGAAGGCGCGATATGGCTGGCGGTACCCGGGGGCACGAACGCCACCGGGCTGGGCCGTAGATCCTGCAATCGCTGTTCGCGGTCTGGGTCCAACGGTATCCCGGGCAGCGGTCCGCCCCCGGGGATGGCGTCGGGATAAGCCGCCGAAGCGCGGTGCGGCACCAGGTCAGCCCATGACCAGGTCGCCCGATGCGCCAGACTGGCGGACACGAACGTCACCCTCGGCGACGAATCGGGAGACCATGCCGCGGCGAGAGGGGCGAGGCTCCAATGGTGCGAGACCGCCCCCACCGCAAGCAACAATCCCAGGCCGAGTGCCAGCAACCGGGCCGGGGATCCGCGCCCTGCACCCGCCTGAAGCGGCGAGGCGATAAGCTGGACACGCTCCAGCAGCAGCCCCCCGTTCGAGGCGAGGATCATCGGCTTCTTCCGGAACAGTTCGCCCAGCGTCGCCAGCGCTTCGATGTACTCCCTGCGGCTGCCGGGATGCCTGGCGAGAGCCATGCTGTCGCAGCAGATTTCCCGCTCGTTGCGCACCTCGCGCGAGATCCAGCGCACCACCGGGTGATGGAAGTAGAGCGTCTCGATGGCCAATTGGAGCAGGTTGACGAGAGGATCGAGGCGCCTGACATGGGCCAGCTCGTGGGCCAGGATCAGCTCGACCTGCGCGACCGGCATGCGGCACATCACCGCGACCGGCAGCAGGATCACCGGTCGGACCACACCGATCAGGACGGGGCTGCACACGGCGCCGCTGCACAGGACCCCCACACGCCCGGAGAGTCCGAACCGGGCAGCAATCCGGTCGAGTCGGTCCTGCCACGAGGGCGCCGCCTGCGCCGACCGCACCAGGCGGCGCAGGTCCAGCCACTGCACCCCCGCGCGGGAGGCAAGCAGCATCACCCCGCTCGACCAGGCCAGGGTGATCCAGGGCAAGACCGCGTCGATACCGTCGATCCACGAGGGAGCGGACATGGCCGAGCCGCCCATCAGGGCGGGCATGGCTGCCACGTGTGCAAGGGTCTCGCCACCACCGGGCGATCCGCCAGCCGGCCACAGCATCCACAGCGTGATCGCCTGCATCAGCATCAGCCCCCCCATCGCGGCGAGACCGAGGCAGTAACGCGGCTCGCCGCGGCGCACGACGGAACGACAGCCGGCATACACCAGCCCGAGCAGGGTGCCTTGCCACAGGGAGTGGACGATCATCCAGCCGATCAGCCTTGCCACAGCCAGCATCTGCGGAGCCACGCCCATCAGGAATCCTCTCTGTCCAGCTCATCCAGCAGGTTCCGGATCGCTTTGAGCTCCGCCGGACTGGCCTCGTCGTTGCCGAGGGCCTGCATGACCAACTGGGAAGACGATCCGTCGAACAGGCGCCTCACGAGATCCCCGAGGAACCACCTCTGCGCCCGCTCCTTGCTGATAGCCGCACGATAGACATGTGCTCGCGACGAGTCATCGCGAAGCACCAGGCCCTTGGCGTGCATGACCTGCAGCATTTTCAGTGCCGTGGTGTAGCCGGACTGGCCACCGCGTAGCGCCTCGTGCACCTCGCGCACGGTGCACTCCTTGCGCGACCAGAGGACCCTCAGAATCTCGAGCTCGGCCTCGGTCGGCCGCGGCAGAGAGGGAACTCCGGCCGTCATCCCGGACCCCCTGGCTCTGGCCTTTCACGGTGGCAGCTCATGCTGCACTCGAACTGCATGTGGTCACTTGCCGCTCCTGAGCTGCGGATTGTTCAGCCGGGTATCGTCGAGGAACTGCTGAGTGCGTCGACGCTCCAGTTCCTGGTCACGATAGGTCGTGCAGATGGTCCGGGGAATATGCGACCCGACCGGTGCGACGGACTGGCAGATGCGGCGGTCGTCATCCCGGTGTCGCAGGATCGCGTTGACCTCTTCCTGATCGTTGAAGAGCTTGATCTTCGAATCCGGATTCATCTTGTCGACGGTGCCGTAGCTGTCGAACAGGGACGCCATCTCGTCCAGCCGCTTGTCGACCGTCTCGCGCTCTTTGTTGTCGATGAACTCGAACCGGCCACCCGGCACCATCTCCTTGCGTACGGCGGCCGCCACGGCGGCGAAATCGTCCTTGGTCTGTGCCTTGACGATCGGCTTGTCCTTGGCAGCGTAAGCGATGCCCCCCTGGCAGAACGCCACCAGCACCAGCGCACCCGTTATCCATTTCCGTAACTTCATGCGACCTCCCGCCCCCGTCGCCGCCACGATGGCAGCGTCCTCCCGATGGGTGCGGTCGATACTAGGCACGCTCCGGAAGGGTGTCAACGAAGGTTTTCGTACACACTCTTTCGTAATTTGGCCGGGCCACCGGGACGCCCTACTTCTTCTTTCGCACCCTCGACTCGAGCGCCTCGATGATCTTCCCGGCTACATCCACGCCGCTGGCGGCCTCGATGCCCTCCAGTCCGGGCGAGGCATTCACTTCGAGCAGGAGTGGCCCGCGATTCGAACGCAGCAGATCGACGCCGGCGATACCCAGCCCCAGCGCCTGTGCCGCGCGCACGGCAATACGTTTTTCCTCGTCACTCAGCCTGGCCTTGCTGGCCGTACCGCCACGATGCAGGTTGGCGCGAAATTCGCCTGGGGTCGCTTCGCGCTGCATGGCGGCTACCACCTTGTTGCCGACCACGAAGCAGCGCAAGTCGCTGCCATTCGCCTCGGCGATGAACTCCTGCACCAGGAAGTTGGCGTACAGGCCGCGGAACGCCTCGATCACGCTCTGCGAGGCGCTGCGCTTCTCGGCCAGCACCACGCCGGTACCCTGGCTACCCTCGTTGAGCTTGATCACGTGCGGCGGGTCACCCAGCATCGCCAGCACGTCGTTGGTGTCATCCGGGTTGTCGCCGAACACCGTGGCCGGCATCTGCAGGCCGTGCGAGGCGAGAATCTGCAGGCAGCGCAGCTTGTCGCGCGCGCGCAGCACCGCGTCGGACGGATTGGGTGTGTACACCCCCATCATCTCCAGCTGGCGCAGCACGGCGGTACCGTAGAACGTGCTCTGCGTGCCAATGCGGGGGATCGCCGCGTCGATGTCGCGCAACGCCTTGCCCTTGTAGCGGATCGCCATGTTGCCCGGCGCGATGCGCACGTAGCAGCGCAACGGGTCGAGCACACGCACCACGTGCCCGCGCTCGCGCGCCGCGTCGACCAGGCGCTGGGTCGAATACAGCCGCGCGTTGCGCGAGAGGATGGCAATCTTCATGGGATATCCGTGACGGCGCGCTCCACGCGCGGCTGGGTGTAGGAAAGCCGAGGATCCACCGCGAAACGCCCGGCGATCGCGGTACGCCCCAGCAGCATGGGAAACAGCATGTGGCGGCGATCGGTCAGGCTGATGTCAATCGGGTACACCTCGCCGGCCACGCTCACCATGCTGCGGATGAACCAGCGCTCGCTGCGGTGCCCGCCGGTATCGGTGACCACGCGGCGATCGGATGCCGCTGCCTCGGCCTGCCAGGCCCGCACGCGGCGGCGTCCGCTGCTCACCTCGAAGCGCAGCCAGTCCGCGCCGTCGCGCCGGAACACCTCGAGCGTGTCCACGTGCAGGGCACTGGAGCGGGCACCGGTATCGAGCTTGGCCTTGAGCCCGGTGATGCCGAGATCGGGCAACGCGACGCGCTCCCGCCAGCCGAGGGTGATCACAGCCGCCATGGTCAGCGCACGCGTCGGGGGATGGGGGTCGGTTCGGGGAAGAGAGTGGAGCGGGTGAAGGGAATCGAACCCTCGTCAGTAGCTTGGGAAGCTACAGCTCTACCATTGAGCTACACCCGCATCGGCGTCGGATGGTAACCGCCAACGCCAGCCGGGGGAAGGCGTCCGCGCCGAACGCCGGGTGAACCGCACATGGCAGCAGGCTGAACCGATGTCGCCTGCCGGGTCCTTCGGCCCATGAAGTCGACGGCGGCCCACCCATAATGCGGACGAGCCATCTTCACAACGGCTTGATCATCGCAACGATCCGGGCGCTTCCGGATCGCCGGTCCCAAGGAGAGGTCCATGCGCCCGTCACGGTCCGACCGCCATGCCCCCATCGCCCGCTGGCGGATGCTTGCCATCCTCCCCGTCGTGTTCGCGCTGGGCGGGATCGCCCGCGCACAGACGACGGACACCGACCCACCCGATCGCGTCGCCCGCCTGTCCTACCTCGCCGGCGACATCGGCCTCCTGCCCAGCGGCGCACGGGACTGGAGCGACGCCTCGGTGAACCGTCCGCTGACCCGCGGCGACCGCCTGGCTGCCGGCGACAACGCACGGGCGGAACTGGAACTGGACCGAGCCGCCCTGCGCCTGGACCGCGACACCGACCTGGGCGTACTGCGCCTGGACGACCAGGTGGCCCAGTTCGAACTGACCCGCGGCACTGTCAGCCTGTCGGTACGTGCGCTGGCACCCGGCGAGAGCTACGAGATCGACACGCCGCGGGTGGCGCTGGTCGTGGATCAACCGGGTACGTTCCGCGTCGACGTCGGCGCACGCGACGGCGACACCGAGATCACCGCCTTCGACGGCCAGGCCACGGTCTACGGCGCCGACCAGGCCATGCGCCGGCTGGTTGGCGGGCACACCTACCGCTTCGACGACAGCTCGCTGGCGCAGCTCGACGAATCCTACGCCGGCAGCCGGGACGCCTTCGATGTGTGGAGCGCGGACCGGGACCAGCGCTACGCGGACGCCCAGAGTGGCCGTTACGTCTCCGAACAGGTGATCGGCTATCAGGACCTGGACGATTACGGCCGCTGGCAGGACGACGACCAGTACGGCGAAGTCTGGTATCCCAGCGACGTCGACGCCGGCTGGGCACCCTACCGCTTCGGGCACTGGGCCTACGTGGCCCCGTGGGGCTGGACCTGGATCGATGACGCCCCCTGGGGCTTCGCGCCTTATCACTATGGCCGCTGGGTCTACGTGCGTGACCGCTGGGGCTGGATCCCGGGGCCGCGTGGCCTGCGTCCGATCTATGCCCCCGCACTGGTCGCCTTCGTCGGCGGCAGCGGCTGGAGTGCCTCGGTAGGCGCTGGCCCGCCGATCGGCTGGTTCCCGCTTGGACCGGGCGACTTCTACGACCCGTGGTACCCCGTCAGCCTCGGCTACTACCGCCGACTGAACGAGCACGACCGGCACTGGGATCACGATCACCGCCACGACCACGATGGACGCGACCGGCGCGAGGCCTACGAGCGCTACTTCAACGAGCGCTGGCAGCGCTATCACGAAGGCCGCGACCCCGAGTTGCGATACAGCCACGAGCGGCCTCCGCACGGCATCACGGCAATGTCGCGCCAGGCCTTCGCCGAGGCCCGCCCCGTTCAGGCCCACCGACTGCACCTGGACGCCGCCGAGGCGCGTAGCGCGACGATCCTGGGTGGCGCCAGCCGCCTGCCCCGCGCACGCCCCATGGCAGTGGCGAACCGCCGCCCGTTTCCGCCACACGCGGTGGAAACGGGCCGCTTCGCCCGACCGGTGGTGATGCATCGCGATATCGAACGACAAGCCGGAGATCGGGCGTTCCGCGCGGGCATGCCGCAGGCGCGCCCGGCGGAGATACCCGCCGAACGCCGGATCGCCTCGCCGGCCGTTGCATCAATGTCGCCAGCGGCACACATCGCGCGCGACCGGATCGATGCGCCAGCGGCACGCCCCGAAAACAGGCAGGAACTCCGCCCAACCATGCTGCCCTCGGTACCCCGGTTCGTGCAGGAGCCCGTGGCGTCACGTCAGGAGCCGGTGATCCGCCGGGAGCCCGCGGCGCAGAACCAGCCACAGGCGCGCGCGCTACCAACCCTTCCGCGCTTCGAACAGGTAAGCCCAGGGATGATCGGAACACGCCGTGGGCCCGAGGCGGAGCCCCGCGTGGTGCGGGCGCCGACCGTACGCCCCGCGAGCCTGCCGGCGCCGCCGCCGATGCGGCTGGAGCCACGTCGCGCCACCATGAGCGAGGCGGCACCTGCCCCCCGCCGATTCGAGCCGGTACCTCGCGCCTACACTCCCCCACGACAAGCCGCACCCACGCCCCGCCCGGCGCCAAGCCCGCATGCTGCCCAGCAGAGCCGGCCATCACCACCTGCCCACCAGGAGCGCGGGAACCCCGGCGCGGAGCGCTTCAAGCACCGCTGAGACCACGTTCGGGAACGGACGGCGATACAATCGTCGATTCGACCAACCATCGGCCCGCCAACCGGCGGGTCGATCAGCGCGCCGGCCGCAGCGGCCGCCCGACCCGGATCATCCATGAGCGACGACTCCCACCACGACGACGCCCCGGCGGACGCCGAGCACGAGACGCATCCGCGCCGCATCCGCAGCTTCGTGCTCCGCGAGGGCCGCATGACCCCGGCCCAGCAGCGCGCCTTCGACGCGCACTGGTCGCGCTTCGGCCTGGACTACCGCGGCGAGCCGCGCGACTTTGACGCCACCTTCGGGCGGCAGGCCCCACGGGTGCTGGAAATCGGCTTCGGCAACGGCGAGGCGCTGGCCTGGGCCAGCGAGCATGATGCCGACCGCGACTTCATCGGCGTGGAAGTGCATGGTCCGGGCGTGGGCCGGCTGATGAATGCCCTGGCGACGCGCGACGCGCGCAACGTACGCATCTACAAGCACGACGCGGTCGAGGTACTGGAGCACGAGGTTGCGCCCGGCACGCTGTCGGAAGTGCGCATCTGGTTCCCCGATCCCTGGCACAAGAAGCGCCACAACAAGCGGCGCATCGTGCAACCGACCTTCGTGGCCCGGCTCGCTTCACGCATGGCACCCGGTGGCCTGCTGCACCTGGCCACCGACTGGCAGCCATACGCCGAACACATGCTCGAAGTGATGGAGGCAGCGCCCGACTGGCGCAACGCGGTCGCCCCCGGCAGCTATGCCGAGAAACCCGACTGGCGCATCGAGACGCACTTCGAGCGGCGCGGCCTGAAGCTGGGCCATGGGGTGTGGGATCTGCTATACCGCCGCCGCTGAGGATGGTTTCGACGAGAGGATTCACCAGCCGTCATGCATGCCCGCATATACTGCGCAGCAGGAAAGGGACGGGGCGCCGCGTGAGGCTTACTTCGCACCACCGCACGCAGACGTGCGGCCTGGTCCCGTGTGCTGACGGCGTGCGACCCCCAACCCGGCGAGACATCACCCCTTGGGCCTGACCCTCACTCCCGAAATGATCATGGTGATGGCCCTGGTGGCCTTCACCATGATCATGCTGGTGCTGGAGTGGATCCGCGCCGACATGGTCGCCCTGCTGGTCGTGGTGGTGATCGGCCTGACCGGGCTGATTCCGTCCGATCGCGTGTTCAACGGCTTCGCCGGCAACGCGGTGATCGCCATCATCGCGATCATGATCATGGGCGCGGGACTGGACCGTGCCGGCGTGCTCTCGCTCACCGCCAACTTCGTGATGCGCATGGCGCGCGGCATGGAATCGCGCCTTGGCGTGGTGATCAACTCGGTCACCAGCCTGTTCAGCGCGGTGATTCCCAGCCAGGCGCTGGCTGCGCTGATGATCCCGGTGATCAGCCGTCTGTCCGCGCGCACCGGCGTGCCGATCTCGCGGCTGTTGCTGCCGATGGCGTTCTGCATCCTCACGGCGACCAACACCACGCTGATCGCCAACTCGCCGCTGATCATCCTCAACGACCTGATCGCCAGCGCCAACAACAACCTGCCGCCGGGCGCGCACACCATCCCCAAGTTCGGCCTGTTCAGCGTGACCCCGGTCGGTTTGGCGCTTGCGGTACTCGGCGTGCTGTTCTTCTATTTCTTCACCCGCAAGCTGCTGCCCGACCGCGAGGACGACCGCCTGAAGGTCACTCCCGGTCGCACCGAGAGCTACTTCGCCGACACCTACGGGATCGTGGGCGAGACCGCCGAACTCACCGTCACCGCTGAAAGTCCGCTGGTCGGCATGAGCATCGGCGAGGTGGAGCAGTTGCGCGAGGCGCCGCTGATCCTGGCGATCAAGAGCGGCAACGATGCGCGCATGGCGCCGCCGGTGGACCAGGTGATCTGGGTCGGCTCGGTGCTCGGCGTGCTAGGGCCGCGAGAGCAGTTGGCGCAGTTCGCCAACAACCAGCTGTGCCGGCTGTCGCCCCGCATGCGCCAGCTCGGCGAGCTGTTCAACCCGACCCGTGCGGGCATCTCCGAAGCGGTGATCCCGCCCAGCTCGCGCTTCATCAAGCAGACCATCGGGGCGCTGCGGCTGCGCAAGCGCTACGGCATCTCGGTGCTGGCGGTGCATCGCGGCGACCAAGTGCTGCGCGACGATGTGCGCGGCATCAGCCTGCGCCCCGGCGACACCCTGGTGCTGCACTCGAGCTGGCGCGAGCTGGCCCAGGCCACCGAGGACAAGGACCTGGTGGTCGTTACCGACATCCCGAAGGAGGAACAGCGCCCCGGCAAGATCTGGCACGCGGTGGGCTTCTTCCTGCTGGCCAAGGGCCTGGCGCTGTTTACCAACCTCGACCTGTCGGTGGCGATGATGACCGGCGCCATCGGCATGCTGCTCACCGGCGTGCTCAACATGGATGAGGCCTACAAGGCGATCAACTGGAAGACGATCTTCGTCACCGCCTGCCTGATCCCACTGGGCTGGTCGATGGATGCCACCGGCACTGCCGCCTGGCTGGCACAGGAGGTGCTGGTCTATCTCGGCCACGCTGCGCCGTGGGTCCTCCAGCTGGCGCTTGCCATCCTCACCCTGCTGTTCTCGCAGGTGATGTCCAACGTCGGCGCCACCGTCATGATGGTGCCGATCGCGATCAGCGTGGCGGTGGCGACCGGCGGCAATCCTTCGGCCTACGCGCTGATCGTCGCGGTCTCCTCGTCCAACACTTTCCTGATCAGCTCGGGCCACCCGGCGCTGATGATGGTGGCCGGCCCGGGCGGCTACCGCGGAAAGGACTTCCTGCGGGTGGGCGTACCGCTAACCTTGGCGGTGCTGCTGGTGACCATGGTAGTGATCAATCTGATGTTCCACTGAGCCCGGCGGCGGCTCGGCCGGCGTCGAGAAAGACCTCGCCAGCCTCCACCCGCACCGCCACCCGCCGCAGTCCCTGCCCGCGGCACGGCCCGCCGATGCAGGCCCCGCTGGCCGCCATGAAGCTGGCCCCGTGCGCGGCGCACACCAGCGCCCCCTTGCTCAGCAGGAATTTGCCCGGCGCCCAGTCCAGCCGACGGCCGGCGTGCGGGCAGATGTTGAGGTACGCATGCACCGCTTCGCCGAAGCGCAGCACGATGAGATTCTCCTCACCGTCCGGCAGCACGGCATCCACCGCGATGGCCTCTCCATCGGGAATGTCCCCGGTGCGGCAAATCGCGCGGGCGCTCTCGTTTCTATCCATCGGCACTTGTGTCACGTTCGCGAAGGCCTCATCGTTGCGCGCGTAAGTCATTGATTTTACCACACGGATTTTTAACACATGCGTTTCGTCCTGCCCGCTTCGCGTCGCGCCCGCCATCCGCTTGCCCGCGCCCTCTCGGTGCTGCTGGGCCTGGCCGTGATCGGCGTGCTGATGGTATTCGGCCTAGTCGTGGCCGGGGTGCTGCTGGTCGGTGGACTGGTGCTGCTGGCGGTCCGTCAGTGGAAGCTGGGCTCCTCGCGCCCGGCCGCCGCCGGTTCGCGCGCGTCGCACCACGCGCAGACCATCGAGGGTGAATTCGTGGTGCTGCGCGACAGCCGCAACACCGCCCATTCGCACTGACGCCACGCGCAAGATCCGGATGGCGCCGGCGCAAGGCGCGGCGCTAGCCTGAGCGCATCCTCCCAGGGATGCCGCCATGCCCACGACCCACACCGACGCTGCGCTCGAAGCCGTCCGAGCACGGATCGAGCAGTCCGACGAACTGCCCACCCTGGCCGCTCTGGCCACGCAGGCCGGACTCAGTCCGACCCATCTGCAACGCGCCTTCCGTCGCCGCTTCGGCGTGAGCCCGGCCGAATATCATCGGGCACGCCGCTTCGACCAGCTGCGCCGTTCGCTGCGCGAGGGCCAGCCGGTGAGCGACGCCGTCTACGCGGCCGGGTTCGGTTCCGGCAGCCGGGTCTACGAACACAGCGACCGCCTGCTCGGCATGACCCCGGCCAGCTATCGCTCGGGCGGCGCCGGAGCGCACATCCGCTACACCATCACCCACACCCCGCTGGGTCCGATGCTGGTCGCAGCCACCACCCGCGGACTGTGTTCGGTCACGCTAGACGACGACGAGGCCGCACTGGAGACCAGACTGACGCGCGAATTCCCCCACGCCACCCGCGAACGGGTGGAGGCCGGTCGCGAGGAATGGCTCGACACGGTGATCGCCCATGTCGCGCACAAGCTGGGCTGGAGTGCGGTCGATGCCCCGCAACTGCCGCCGCTGGACGTCGCGGCGACGGCATTTCAATGGCGCGTCTGGCAGGCCCTCACGCGTATCCCGGCCGGGAGTACGGTGAGTTACGGCGAACTGGCCGCGGGACTCGGCATGCCGCGCGCGGCGCGGGCCGTCGGCAACGCCTGCGGCAGCAACCGACTGGCCCTGGTGGTGCCCTGCCATCGCGTAGTCCGCGAGGACGGTTCTCCGGGCGGCTGGCGCTGGGGTGTGGAGCGCAAGCGGCAGTTGCTGGACCGCGAGCGCGCCGTCTCCAGTCACGGAAATGTCGGCGAGCGGCCTCGTTCCGCATCGCGCTCTCGTCGATAATCGCGCGTCCCCACGCGAGCCCGCCCCGACATGTCCGAAATCGCCGCGACCCGCGGTCACGCCGACGAACGCGTGCTGATCCCGCTCGCCCTGTTCGCGCTGTACGTGATCTGGGGCTCCACCTACCTCGCCATCCGCTTCGCGCTGGCAAGCTATCCGCCATTCCTGCTGGCGGGCGTGCGCTTCCTCGGCGCGGGCCTCGCGCTCTTCGCCTTTCTGCGCCTGCGCGGCATCGCCGCGCCGAGCCGGCTGCAGTGGCGCAATGCCGCCGTCACCGGCGTGCTGCTGCTCGGTTTCGGCAACGGACTGGTGTGCTTTGCCGAGCAGCGGGTGAGTTCGGGCATCGCTGCCGTGGCGGTGGCGAGCATGCCTCTGTTCGCCGCCCTGTTCGCCGGGCTCTATGGCCAGTGGTCAACCCGCCGCGAGACAGTCGGATTGCTGGTGGGTTTTGCCGGCGTGATCGTGCTCAACCTGGGCAGTGGTCTATCCGGCTCGCATCTGGGTGCGATGGCCCTGATCGCTGCAGCGATGTGCTGGGCCTTCGGCTCGGCATGGAGCAAACGGCAGGACATGCCTGCCGGCCCGATGAACACCGCGGCACAGATGCTGTGCGCCAGCCTTGCCCTGCTCGCGGTCGGCTTCGGCAGCGGCGAACGGCTGCCGCCCCATCCCACCTGGCACGCCACCGCCGCGCTGGTCTACCTGGCGGTGTTCGGCTCGATCATCGCCTTCAGCGCCTACCTCTACGTTCTGCGCCACGCCCGCCCGGCGTTGGCTACCAGCTACGCCTACGTCAATCCACCGGTCGCCGTGCTGTTCGGCGTTTTGCTCGCGGACGAGCACGTCGGCCCGTTCGACCTGGCCGGCATGGCGGTGATCCTGCTCGGCGTCGCGGTGATCACCCTGTCGCGGCAGCGGCGATGACATTTCGCCGCTGGCGGCAGCGAGCAGGCGGCCTCCGGAGGCGCCGAGGGACGGCGCAGGAAAGCGGGCGACGCACCGCGGGCCCGCCATCCCCTTCACTCCAAGCCTCGCTCCCGCCCTAGAGTTCCCGCAATGCCGTGCTCACCGGCAGACGCGCTGCGCGTACGGCAGGAAACAGGCCTCCGACCAGGCCGATCGCCAGCGCCCATTTGATGCCGGTCCAGAGCAGCTGCGGTGACACCTTGAACTGGAACACCACCTGGCTGAAGTTCGAACCCAGGGTCGATGCGGTGTAGCCGTTGAAGATCAGCCAGGTGACGAAGCCGCCCAGCAGTCCGCCGAGCAGGGCGAGCAGCATCGTTTCCAGCAGTACGGAGACCACCACCGGCACGCCACGGAAACCGATCGCACGCAGCGTGGCGATCTCCCGTGCGCGCGCGGCGACGGCGGCGAACATGGTGTTGAGCGCGCCGAAGATCGCACCGATCGCCATGATCACGCCGACCGTGATGCCGACCACGCGGATTACCTTGGTCAATCCCTCCGACTGCTTGGCGTAGTAGTCGCGGGTGGTGCTCACGTCCACCTTCAGGCGCGGATCGCCGACCAGGGCCGATTTGAAGGTGTCGAACGCCTCCGGCGAGGTCAGCCGTACGGTGACCGACTGTGCGCTCGAGCCGCGGCGGTAGGTCGAGGCGACGGTCTGGCGGTCGCCCCACAGCTCCGAATCGTGTGAGTCGCCGGAGCCGAATTCGCCGACCACGGTCCAGTTCTGCCCGGCCAGACGGATCTGTTTTCCCACCTCCAGTCCGGCGAACTGGCGCAGCGCGCCCTGCCCCACCACCAGCTCGCGCAGGCCCGGCTTGAAGCGTCGACCGGCGAGGATCTTCACATTCGGCCGCAGCGTCCAGGCCGCATCGTCGACGCCGCGGATCTGCACGTTGGCATCGACGGTGGGATCGCTCTTCTTCGGCAGGTTGGCGACCACCGAGATCTCCGCCGAGGCCACCGGCTTGCCGTCGGGCGTCTTGGCCACGCCCGGTGCCTGCTCGATCACGTCGATGTTGTCGCGCTCCAGCACCGAGTTGAGCTCGGCCGCCGAACCACCGCGCAGCACGATGGCACTGTCGTCGCTGCCGGTCTGCGCCAGAGTGGCGGCGAAGCCGTCGCCCATCGCCAGCATCGCCACCAGTACGCCGACCACGCCGGCGATGCCGATCACGATCACCGACGAAGCGCCGAGGCGCTGGCCCAATGTGCTGATGCCCACGCGGGTCACCGAGAGTGTCTGCCGACCGCGCCGGAAAAACACCAGCCACAGGATCAGCAGTACCGCCAGCACACCGACGGCCGCCATCGACAGCCGGGTCCAGACGCCCAGCACCACGGCCAGCAACACCAGCAGGCCGAGGTTGCCGAGGAAGGAAAGGAATTTCTTCATGACGGGATTCTCCTCAGCGGCCCGCGAGGGCATCGACGATGTTCAGGCGCATCGCGCGCAGCGACGGCAACGCGCCGACCACCAGCCCGATCAGCACCATCAGGCCCACGCCCAGCGCCCAGCTGCCCGCGCCCACCGGCGGCAGGTTGACCATGCCGCCGCTGCCCTTGCTCACCGCGGGCGCCAGCACCGAGGCGATGCCCAGGCCGATCACCCCGCCGAACACCAGCAGCAGCACCGACTCGGCCAGCACCATGCCCAGCACGCCGCGGCTGGAAAAGCCGATCGTTTTCAGCACCGCCAGCTCGGAGGTGCGTTCGCGTACCGCCTGCGCCATGGTGTTGCCGGTCAGCAACAGCAGGGTGAAGAACACCGCGCCCATGATCGCCGTGACGATCAGGCCGATGTCGCCGAGCTGCTTGGCGAACGAGGCGCTGAACGCTTGCTCGGTCTGCGACTTGGTCTCGTGGTCGGAGTTGGCCGAAATCGCATCGATCGCCTTGGCCACGCGGTCGGCATCATCGGGGCTGGCGAGGCGGTCGATGTACCAGCCCACCTCATGGCGGGCATACAGGTTGGCCTCGTCGAAGTACTTCCAGTGCAGCAGGAACAACTGGTCCATGCCATTGGCCGCGCCCTTGCCCAGGCTGTAGATGCCGACGATGTCGAACTGCCAGGTCTTGTCGCCGTTCTTCTGCGGGAAGATGGTCGACTGCAGCGGAATCTTGTCGCCGACCTTCCAGCCGTACTTCTTCGCCAGCAGCGGCCCGATCACCACGCCGGTGCGCGTCTGGTCGAACGCCTTGCGCTGTTCGGGCGACAGCTGGATCTCCGGATAGACGTCGAGGTAATTCGGGCTGACCGCATAGCTGAAGACGAAGTTCTTCGGGTCCTGGTAGATGCCGCCGAACCAGTTCGCATACGCGACGTCGCGCACGCCCGGCACCGCGGCGATGCGCACCTGCAGTGCCTGCGGCAACGACTGGATGATCGAGTAGCGCGAGGAAGTGATCAGCCGGTCCACCCCGGCGATGCTCTTGCTGCCGCTGTCGAAGGTAGTGCGCACGGCATCGAGCATGCCGAACAGCAGGAATGCGGTGATGATCGACACCAGGGTCAGGAAGGTACGTGTCTTGCGCCGGAACAGCGCGGCCCAGACCAGATGGAAATATTTCATCGCCGCCTCCTTCAGGCCGCGGCCGATTCGACCAGCGCGCCCTTGTCCAGGTGCAGGGTGTGGTTGGCGTACTCGGCGGCCTTGGGATCGTGGGTGACCATCACGATGGTCTTGCCGTGTTCGCGGTTGAGCGTGCGCAGCAGGCCGAGCACCTCCTCGGCGGACTGGCGGTCGAGATCGCCGGTGGGCTCGTCGCAGACCAGCAGGGTCGGGTCGGAGACGATCGCGCGGGCGATCGCCACGCGCTGCTGCTGGCCACCGGACAGTTCGCTCGGCTTGTGCGAGGCGCGATCGGCCAGGCCCACCAGCTGCAATGCGATGGAGGCGTTCTTGCGCCGCTGCGCCGCGGAGAGCCTGGTGAGCAGCAGCGGCAGCTCGACGTTCTTCTGCGCACTGAGCATCGGCATCAGGTTGTAGAACTGGAACACGAAGCCGACGTGGGCGGCGCGCCACTTCGCCAGTGCGCCGGCGCCGAGCTGGTCGATCCGCTGGCCGCCGACGGCGATGCTGCCGGCGCTGGGCGAGTCCAGGCCGCCGATCAGGTTGAGCAGGGTGGTCTTGCCCGAGCCGGACGGTCCCATCAGGGCGAGGAAATCCCCCTCGGCGATGTCCAGGTCGATATGGTGCAGCACCTCCACCTTCTGCTTGCCGCGCTCGTAGACTTTGGCGAGGTCGCGGATCTCGATCAATGCGCTCATCTGGGTTCTCCGGCAATCCTTAAGTGTCTGTCCGATGCGGCCGGCGTGGCCGCGATGCATTGCGGTCGACGCGTGATTCAGTGCGCGTCCGCCGCCTTCTCTACCTTCGTCCCGTCATCGAGCGAGGCCGGTGGCGCGACCACCACGCGGTCGCCCGCCACCACACCTGCCGGAACGCGCACCATGTCGCTGCCGGCCGGTTGCGGATCCACCCGGTGCATCGCCGCGCGACCGCCGCTGACCACGAACACCACGCGACGATGGTCGCGCTCGACCACTGCAGATGCAGGCAGCAGCACGCCCTCGGGTGCCTGTGCGGCCGGCGCGGCCTTCTTCTCCAGGAACGAGACACGCACGCCCATGTCCGGGACGATGCGCGGGTCCTTCTGCTCCAGCGCCACGCGCACCTTGACCGTGGCCTTGCCACGGTCGGCGGTCGGCACGATCGCGATGACGTGGGCAGGGATGGCCCAGTCCGGGTAGGCATCGAGCACCGCCTCGGCCGGCATGTCCGGCTTGACCCGGCCGATGTAGGCCTCGTTGACGTCGACGTCCACTTCCAGCGAGTCCATGTCCACGATCGTGCCCACACCGGTGCGGGTGAAGCCGCCGCCGGCGGACAGCGGCGAGACGATCTCGCCGACCTGCGCGGCCTTTTCGGTGATCACGCCGTCGAACGGGGCGCGCACCACGGTGTAGTCGAAGTTCACCTGTGCCTGCTTCGCCTGCGCGTCGGCGGCATCGGCGGCGAGGCGCTGCGCCGCGAGCTGCGCGCGGTCGCTGGCGACCGCGGTACGTGCCTGTTCGGCGGACTGCCTGGATACCAGCCCTCGGGCGACCAGTGCATCCAGGCGCTCCGCGTCGGCCTGCGCCTGCCGCAACTGGGCCTCGATCTGGCCGGCCTGGGCATGCGCGGCCCGGGCATTGGCGCGGGCGGCATCGAGGCTGGCGCGGTAGGCGCTGTCTTCCAGCCGCGCCAGCACCTGGCCCCTGTGGACGTGGTCGCCCTCTTCGATCAGCACCTCGGTCAGCGTGCCGGTGATCTGTGCCGATACCGTGGCCTGGCGGCGCGCGGTGACATAGCCGGTCGCCTGCAGCACGGCGTCGGACGCCTCCGTGGCCGAGGGCGCGACAGCGGTGGCCAGCTTCACCTGCAATGGCCGCTGGTGCCACCAGAACAAGCCGCCGGCCACGGCCAGCAGGAGCAGCACGGCAAGCGCAATCCAGACCCTCCGACCACCTGCGCCGGAGGGCTCCAGGTCCTTTGCCGCGCGGTCGATCTTCAGCTGGTTGAGCAGTTCGGTGTGATCCACGAGTGTCCCCTGCCCGGCGGTCGCCGGTGCCTTGCGTTGAGCAGTGTGCTCGGGGCCGACGGCGCCCGGCAGCGGCCGGCATCAGGCATCGGGCGTGACAGCTGTCACTGCCCCGCGCCGCGCCTGCTAACCTTCCACGCCATGGACTACGTCATCCCGCCCTCCCCGGTTTCCAGCCTCCCCGTCGCCGGCAGCAACGCGCGCTTCCCGGTGCGACGCATCTTCTGCATCGGACGCAATTACGCCGAGCACGCGCGTGAAATGGGCGCGACGGTGGACAAGGGTACGCCGCTGTTTTTCTGCAAGCCGGCCGACGCGCTGGTAACCGATGGCGCCGACATACCCTACCCGCAGGCGACGTCCGACCTGCACCACGAGGTGGAGATGGTGGTGGCGCTGGGCGATGGCGGCCGCGACCTGTCGCCGGACCAGGCCGCCGCGCGGATCTGGGGTTACGGCGTCGGGCTGGACCTGACCCGCCGCGACCTGCAGGCGGTCGCCAAGGCGAAGAGCCATCCGTGGGACGTCGCCAAGGCCTTCGACCATTCCGCACCGATGTCCGCGCTGATGCCGGCCGACGTCGCGACCCTCGCGCCGGGCACCGTACTCCGGCTCGATGTGAACGGCACGCTGCGCCAGCACGCCACGCTGGGCGAGATGGTGCACAGCGTGCCGGAGATCCTGTCGACACTCTCGAAGCTGTTCGAGCTGAAGGCCGGCGACCTGGTGTTCACCGGCACCCCGGCCGGCGTCGCGGCGCTGCAGCGTGGCGACCGCTTCCGCGCCGAACTGACCGGCGTGGCGGTGCTCGAGGGCCGGGTCGCCTGACGATGCGGTTGCTGTCCCCGGCCGCACCGCTGGGCTAGAGTCGCACGGTCATTCCACACACCCTCGGGAGGGGACACCAATGGGCATGCTGAAGGAGTTCAAGGAATTCGCCATGCGCGGCAACGTGATCGACCTCGCCGTGGGCGTGGTGATCGGCGGCGCGTTCGGCAAGATCGTGACCTCGCTGGTGAACGACGTGATCATGCCGCCGATCGGCCTGCTCACCGGCGGCGTGGACTTCTCCGACATGAAAGTCGTGCTCAAGGCGGCCGACAACTCCGACCCCGCACACAAGGTCGCCGAGGTGGCCATCAACTACGGCACCTTCGTCAATACTCTGATCCAGTTCCTGATCGTCGCCTTCGCGATCTTCATCGTGGTCAAGGCGATCAACCGCCTCAGCCGCAAGCAGGAAGAGGCCGCGCCGCCTGCCGCCCCGCCGGAGGACGTGGTGCTGCTGACCGAGATCCGCGACCTGCTGAAGAACCGCCCGCAGGGCTGATCGATCCAGGCGGCCGGCGCTGGCCGGCCGCCCATGACTTCCGGCCTAAGCCGCGCTGCGCGTTGTCGGGATAATCGGGGTTTGCCTCCGGAGATCGCCCCGATGCGCCGCACCCTGCTCACCCCGCTCGCCGCCGGCCTCGTGCTGGCCTGCGCCACCGCCAGTGCCGCCGACGCTCCCACGGTGATTCCCGCGCAGGCCGTGAAGACGGCCGAGCAACTGCGCGACCGGGCGATGCACGACGACACCGCCTACCGCATCGTCGAGGGCCTCACCACTGAGATCGGCCCGCGCCTGGCCGGCGGCCCGAACGACCAGCGGGCGCGCGACTGGGTGGTGGCGAAGATGAAGGCGCTGGGCTTCGACAAGGTCTACACCGAGCCGGTCAGCTTCCCGTTGTGGGAGCGTCGCAGCGAGAGCGGCGCCATCGTCGCGCCGTTCCCGCAGAAGCTGGTGCTCACCGCGCTGGGCTACTCCCCGGCGACGCCGAAGGGCGGGCTCACCGCGCAGGTGGTTGCCTTCCCCAACCTCGATGCGCTGAAAGCCGCCGCCCCCGCCACCATCAAGGGGCGCATCGTCTACGTCGGTGCGCGCATGACCCGGCAGAAGGACGGTCACGACTACGCCATCGGCTCGGCCGTGCGCATGGGTGGCCCGGTGATCGCCCAAGCCAAGGGCGCCGCCGGCTTCCTGCTGCGCTCGGCCGGCACCGATCCGCACAGCCGCGCACCGCATACCGGGGTCACCGGCTTCACCGATCCGGCCAAGGCGATCCCCGCCGCGGCGCTGGCCGAGCCCGACGCCGACCAGCTCGAGCGCGTGCTGGCCTATGGCAAGCCGGTGACGGTGACGATGGACCTGGACTGCGGCCTGGCGGGCACCTACACCGGCGCCAACGTGATCGGCGAGATCACCGGACGCAAACACCCCGAACAGATCGTCGACATCGGCGGCCACCTGGATTCCTGGGATCCGGGCACCGGCGCGATCGATGATGGTGCCGGCGTGGCGATCGCGATGGGTGCGGCCAAGCTGATCCACGACCTGCCGCAGCGGCCCGACCGCACCATCCGGGTGATCGCCTTCGCCAACGAGGAAATGGGCCTGTACGGCGGTCGCGCCTACGCCGAAAAGCACGCCGCCGAGGTCGCCAGGCACGTGCTCGGCACCGAGTCGGACTTCGGTGCCGGCCGCATCTGGCGCATGAGCGCCAGCGTCAAGCCGCAAGCGCGCGATGCCGTCGCGCAGATCGCCAAGGTGCTGGTGCCGATCGGCGTGGCCTACGACCCGGACAAGCCCGGCGGTGGCGGCTCGGACCTCTCGCAGATGCACGGCAAGGGCATGGCCGCGCTGTCGCTGACCCAGGACGGTACCTACTACTTCGACTGGCACCACACGTCGGAAGACACGCTGGACAAGATCGACCCGCAGGACCTGGCGCAGAACGTGGCGGTCTACGCGGCCTACGCGTACATGGCGGCGCAGGCCAGGGGCGATTTCGGCTCGGCGCCGGGCGCCTTCGCCCACGACGGCGCGGGCGAATAGGCCCGCGCCGAGGCGATGCCGGGCTCAGCGCACCGCGTGCAACCCGGCGTCGACCAGCACCTTGGGGAAACAGAACCGCTTCGTGCGCATGGTGATCGCCATCGGCACCAGCACCTCCCGCTCCACCCCGCCCGCGGCGGCGCAGTCCGCGCCCTCGGGCAGATCGAAGTGGATGATGCGCTGGGTGTATTGCGGGCAAACGTCACCGCAGGGGAACTCGGCCACTACCGGGACGCCGTGGTAGCGACCCAGCGGTACCGTGGTGTGCATCAGGGTGGCCTTGTCCCAAGGCTGTTTCGCATAGGCCAGCAGCGCCGCATCGTCGAGCGTGCCGGGCGTCGCTGCCCGGGTGGTGCCGGCACCGGCGACCAGGGTCAGCAGCACGACCGCCATGAGCTGTTTCGCGTGATGGTTCCGCATCACCACCTCCCGTTTCAGCAAAGCAGAAGCTTAAGCCGCCGGCATGTGAAGGCGCCGCGGCGGTACCGGCCCGGCGGGCACGGTTCGGCCGATGGCCCGCTACTCCTCCCCGTCGCCGATCGGCGCCGGGTCGTCTCCCTCGCCTGCCGCCTGGTCCAGCGCCTGCAGGTTGTCCTTGATGCGGGTGATCACGCCCAGCGCCTGGGCCAGTTCCTCGTGACTGATGCCCACGGTGGCATCCCGCCGCAGACCGCGGCCGATCTGCTCCATGTCGCCGATCACGCTCTTCGCCTGCTCGGTGGGATACAGCCGCCACGCGCGGCGATCGCGCGGATCCGGGCGGCGCTCGACGAAGCCGGCCGCCTGCAGGCGATCGATCACGCGACCGACGGCGATCGGTTCCATTTCCAGGTATTCGGCCAGTTCGGTCTGGCGCAGCCCCTCGCGGTAATGGAGCATCTTGGTGGCGCGCCACTGCGCGCGGGTCAGGCCAAACCGCACGGCACGACGGTCGAAGTGCTTGCGGAACAGCAGGGTGACGTCGTTGAGCAGGTAGCCGAACGGTATGTCTTCGGTTTTCGTCATGTTTGCCGTGCACTCCGGATCAACCATCATGGGGAAGCATACGTGCGCCATGTTGGACAGACCATGACCCTGCGCAAGATCGTCGCGGATATCACCACCCTGGCCGTGGACGCCATCGTCAACGCGGCCAACCCTGGCCTGCTCGGCGGTGGCGGGGTCGACGGGGCGATCCACCGCGCGGCGGGACCGGCACTGCTCGCCGCCTGCCGGGCGCTGCCCGAGGTGCTGCCGGGCGTCCGCTGTCCGACCGGCGAGGCGGTGATCACTCCGGGCTTCGCCCTGCCTGCCCGCCACGTGATCCACACCGTCGGCCCGGTCTGGCGCGGCGGCCACGACGGCGAGCCGGCGCTGCTGGAACAGTGCTACCGGCGCTCGCTGCAGCTGGCCCATACCCATGGCCTGGACACCGTGGCGTTCCCGGCGATCAGCTGCGGGGTGTATGGCTATCCGGCCGAGGCCGCAGCAGTGGTGGCCGTACGCAGCGTGCGTTCCGTGCTGGCCCGGCACCCGCACCTGGAGATCATGCTGTGCGCGCGCGACGCGGCGATGGGCGAGGTGCTTGCCCGTGCGCTCAGCGGAGCTTGAACGGATACAACGGCGGCAGCGGTTCGTCGGCAGGTCCACTGTTACCCGCCTCACGCCAGGCGAAGCCGTGGACGAAAGCCGCCTCCAGTGCCGCGGTGGACGGACTGTCCGCCGCGCCGGCGTAGCGGGCGCGCTCGAGCGCCGCGATCATCGCGCGCTGCTCCTGCGAGTCCAGCGCAGCCGCCACGGCTTCCAGATGCCGCAGGCCCGGGCGCTCGCCCTGGGCCCAGACCAGCAACGCATGCGCCTGGATGCCGGTATCGCCGCTCCGCGCGGCGCGCAGGAAGGCTTCGCGGTGGCCCTTCGGGGGCACCGGCGCATCCGGCCCGGTACGCACCGACTTCACCGGGCGCGGGGAGCGCCCCCGGCGCAGCAGCAGCGCGATGAGGGTGAGCAACCACAGCACCCCAAGCGCAAGAGCCATCCACATCCACGGCGAACGGGCGGGCCGCCGCGTTCCGGAGTCCGTCGCATGCGGCGCCGGTGGTGTCCCGGTGCCGACTGTCGCCGCGGGCACCGACGCTGCGGACGCGGGAGCGCCCGCCGACGCCGTCGTCCCGGTCGCCGGCAACACCTGGATGCTGTGGGCGGGAATGGTGGCCGTTTCCGGCTGGCCGGTGACCACGTTCCACCACTTCACAGTGATCGCCGGGAGGGTCAGCGTGCCCGCACGACCGGGCACGATCGCGAAACGGTGCTCGCGATGCCCGATGATCCAGCCGCCGTCCACCCGATTGCCGGTCACCGGCTTGTCCGGATAGGCCGTGGCGCCGTCCAGCGTGGGCAGGGTCAGGGCCGGCAGCGCCTCGAACGACAGCCCGGTGGCGTCGATGTGCAGGGTGAGATTGAACGGCTGGCCCACGCGCACCGGCGTGCCGGGATCGGGCAGGCCGTCCAGGCCGAGGGTGAGCTGGCGCGCCGGCAGCCACGCCGACGGCCCCCAGCTGGCCGGTGCCGCCTGCACCTGCAGCGTGAGCGCATTGCTTTGTGCCTGCACCGGCGAACCCATGCCGAGGAAGCTGTTCGGATCGTTCGGATCGAGCAGATCGCCCTGGAACACGATCGGCGCCATGGTCAGGGCGCCGGCCTTCTGCGGCACCACCGCGTAGCGTCGCTCGATCACGTTGTAGGTGCGACCGTTGCGCTGCGCCTGGTAGTCGGTGTCGTTGCCCAGCCGGTTGACGTCGGCGCCGTCGATGGCCGGGTCGGACAGCGACGCATTGGCCAGGTTGGTGGTGTAGTAGAGCTTCACGCTCAACGCCACCTGCTGGCCCACGTACGGGTGCTGCGGATCGAAGCGCGCCTCGACGAACACCGGGCCGTGTACGTCGGCATCGGCCGTGCTGGGCGCGGTGACTTCGAGGGTCAGCGGCTGGGTCTGTTCGTTGCCGATCGTCAGCGCCGGAATCTGCAGTGTGCCCACGTGCAGGGGACGCAATGCGACGCCGTAGGAGTAGTCGACGGTGCTCTTGCCATTGACGAAGCTGCGGGTGGTCCCGCTGGACTGGCCAAGTACCTGGAAGTCCTGGTTGAGCGCAGACAGGTCGGGAGCGCTGATCGGCGCGGTATCCGAATGCAGGTTGAGCGTGACCGTCTCGCCGAGATGCGCGGCGCTGCGGTCCAGCGTGGCCCGCACTGCGGCCTGCGCCAGCATCGGCATCAGCGAGAGCAGCAGGACTGCGACAAGGGGGCGCCATGGACGGATCACGGTTGTTCATCCTCCCCGGTGGCGCCGCCGTGGCGCTGCCGGTATTCCAGTTCGAACTTCCGGCGCAGCAGCGCACCGGGGTCATCGGGCACGCGCTGCAGAGCCTGCCGTACGTCGGCAGGCAGGCGCGAGGACGGATCGTCCTGGTCCGGCATGCCGAGCTGGTGAGGCTGGTCTGGCTCGCCCTTGGCCCGCTTGCCTTTCAACGCCTGGTCCATCTGCTTCTGCAAGGCCTTGCGCGCCGCCTCCGCGCGGGCCTGCTCGGCGGCCCGCTGCTCGGGGGTCTGCGGTTTGGCGTGGCCATCGTTCTTGCCTTGTCCCGACGACTGCTCCTGCTGGCCCTGCTGAGGCTTCGAGGCGTCACCCGGCTTGCCTTGCTGCTGACCCTTCTGGCCCTGCTGTGACTGGCCCTTCGACTGACCCTGCTGATCCTGCGGCTGGCCGTCCTTGCCCTGGTGATCCTTGTCGTCCTGCGCTCCATTGTCGCCCTTCGGCGGCGGCTGGCGCTTCAGCCAGTCCTGCACGGCCTGGCGATTGGCACTCGCATCGGCATTGTGCGGGTTGGCCGCCAGCGCGCGATCGTAGGCAGCGATGGCCTCCTTGTACTTTCCCTGCTTGGCCAGCGCATTTCCGAGGTTGTACTGCGCGTCGCTGCCGGACAGCCCATCGAAGCTGCGGGCCGCCGCCGCGTAGTCGCCACTGCGGTAATCCGCCGCCGCGCGCAGCGCCGGGTCCTGTGCCAGCCGTTTCGCCGCCAGCGCATCGCCTTGCTTGAGCGCACGCGCCGCCTGCTGGTCGGGACGCTGCCACAGGTCGCGCCAGCCGTCGGCGTGCGCCGGCGCCGGCACAGCGAAGAGGCAGGCCAACGGCAGCATCAGCAGCCAGCCGCGCCGAAAGCCCAGGGCGACGATCACCAGCAAGGGCAGCAACAGCCAGGGTCCGCGGTCGAGCCACTGCTCGCTGCGCGCGTCGCCTGCGGCGAGTTGTGCGCTCTGCGGCAGTTCGGCATGCAACGCCTGGACATCGCGCTGGTCGTCGGTGGCCGGCTGATACACGCCGCCGCCTGCACGCGCCACTGCGGCGAGCGCGGCATCGTCGCGCCGCGCCATCTCCAGGTTGCCCTGTGCATCGCGCAGGAAACCGCCGCCGTCGAGCGGCACCGGCCCACCGGTGGACGTGCCGATGCCCAGTACCGACACACGCACACCCTGCGCGAGCGCCTGGCGCGCCGCGCCGGCCGCACCGGCATCGACGCGGTCGGTGACCAACACCACCGACCCGCCCCCGGCCTTGGCCTGCTGGATCAGCTTGACGCCCTGCTCGATCGCCTGGGTCGCGTTGTCGCCTTCGGTCGGCATGGTGTCCGGCGCGAGCGCATCGAGCAGCTCGTCGAGGCTGGACGCATCGGAAGTGAGCGGCGCCACTACGAACGCCTCGCCCGACCAGGCGACCAGCGCATTCTGTCCATCGCGGTTGCTGCGCAGCAGGTCGCGCACCTTGAACTTGGCGCGGTCCAGCCGACTGGGAGCGATATCGCGTGCGAGCATGCGCGGCGACAGGTTCAGTGCGATCACCTGGGCTGCCCGATCGGCATAAAGGGTCTGCGGCCGACGGCTCCAGGTCGGGCCGGCGAAGGCGAGCGTCGCCAGCAACCATCCCGCGGCAAGCAGGCCGGTGGCGGCGCGGCGCCCCACCGGATGACCAGCGAGCAGATGCGGCAGCAACACCGGATCGACCAGCCGCGACAGTGCCCGCTCGCCGGCATCGGCACGCACCAGCCACCAGGCTGCCAGTGGCAATCCGAGCAACGCAAGCAGCCACAGCGGACGCAGGAAATGGAATGCGTGCACGGCCTCGATCATGCCGGCGTCTCCCCGACGGAGATGCGCCAGCGCGGCCAGGCCGCCAGACCCAGCAGCAGTAGCGCCAGGCCGAGCGGCCAGCGGAAAAGCTCGTGCCGCGGCCGCAGGGTGGGCGCACGCTGCGGCATCGGCTCCAGCGCATCGATGGTGCGATACGCATCGGCCAGCTGGCGGCTGTCGGTGGCGCGGAAGAAGCGGCCACCGGTCTGTTCCGCGATCGAGGTGAGCATGCCGACGTCGAGGTCGGCCGACGGATTGATCACGCGGCTGCCGAAGAAGTCGGGCACGGTCATGCGGTCGGCGCCGATACCGATGGTGTAGACGCGCACGCCCGCGGCCTTCGCTGCCTTCGCTGCCTCGAGCGGCGTGATGCTACCGGCGTTGTTCACGCCGTCGGTCAGCAGCACCAGTACCCGCGCCTGTTCCGGCAAGGCCGCCAGACGCTTCACTGCCACGGCGATCGCATCGCCGATCGCCGTCTCGGTGCCGGCCAGGCCCACGGCCGCCCCCTGCAGCTGGGCGCGCACGGCGGACAGATCGTAGGTCAGGGGCGTGACCAGAAAGGCACGACTGCCGAACAGCACCAATCCCATCTCGTCGCCGCTGCGGCGGGCAATGAAGTCGCTGGCGATCGCCTCCACCGCGCCGAAGCGACTCACCGGGCGACCGGCGAGCTGCATATCGTCGGTGCGCATGCTGCCGGACAGGTCCACCGCAAGCATCATCGCCCGGCCGCTGCGCTGCTGCGCCTGCGGCGGTCCGACCCACTGCGGGCGCATCGCGGCGCCGACCAGGCACAGCCACGCCAGCGCGAGCACCCAGGACCGTGGACCGCCCGCCTTCACCGGCACCGCGACGGCGAGCGCGATGCCCTGGTGCGGCAGGTGCAGGGCCCGCCCCGGTGCCGCGGGTCGCAACCACCGGCGCACGAGCCACGGCAGCGGCAGGGCGATGGCCAGCCAGGGCCAGGCGAACTCAGGCCACATCATCGACCAGCCCTCCGGTTCGCACCGCTGCGTCGCGTCTGATCGGCAAAGGCACCGAGCCAGGCTCGAACGGCGTCGGCCAGGGCGTCGCGTTCGATGGCCTGGGCGGGTCGGTAGATCAAGGTATCCAGCTGGGTGAGGCGGTCGATTACGGCTGCATCGACCGGCATCCGCTCGAGCATTTCCCGCCAGGCCTCGCCGCGAAGCGTGCCGCCGCCTCCATCCAGTCTCCGCACCGCGCGGCGCAGCAGCGCATGCAGCGCCGCCGCGGCCTCCTGCGGACGACCTTCGGTCCCAGACAGGGCATCGTCCACCAGTGCGACCAGCGCCGCACGCGCGCGCAGATGCCGCTGACGCGAAATCCAACGCCAGACGCCCCAGGCGAGCAGCGCCGACGCCAACGCCGCCAGCACCCACCAGCCCGGCGCTGGCGGCCACCAGGACGGCGGCGGCGGCAGATGGATGTCGCGAAGCGCCGGACCCGACGGCGCAGACGCGGCAGGCGCGGGCAACGGCAGGCTCATCGGCTGCTCCGTGCGCCCAGCAGCGCAGCGACGGCATCGAAGGGATCGGCCGTCGTGTCCACGGTGCGGCAAGCCACGCCCGTGGCGCGACACAGCGCGGCCAGCCTTGCCTGCCCGGCTCCGAGCAGGCCCGGCAGCCAATGGCGTTGCCGCTCGCCATGAATATGCAGTTGGGCGCGCACGCCCCCGTGCTCAACCGGATAGTCGCCTTCCGGCGTGGGCGCCACCTCGAGCGGATCGACCACTGCGAGCACGCCCAGGCGGGCGCGCCGGGACAACTCCACCAAGGGGCGCCGCGCGGTCGGGTCGCAACAGGCGCCATCGGTGATCAACAGGACACGACTGGCCCCATGGACCGTCCGCATGGCCCGCTGCAGCGCGGCGGACAGCGGTTCCTCGTCGGCATCGGCCCACCGGCTGCCCCAGGCGGCGAGCGCACCGCAGACCGCGAGCGCGCCGTGTGCGCCAGCGCGCGGCGCCAGCAGTTCATCGCGCGTGCCGAACCCCATCAGCCCGACACGCTCGGCCCCCTTCACGGCGGCCCATGCAGCCCATGCCGCCGCACGCGCCGCCTGGACCGACTTGAACCTCGTCCGCGTGCCGAATTGCATGGATGCGTGAGTGTCGAGCAGGATCAGGAGTCGACCCTCGCGCTCTTCCTGGAACAGTTTGGTATGGAGCTTGCCGCTGCGCGCGGTGAGCCGCCAGTCGAGTCGCCGCACATCGTCCCCACGCTGGTAGACGCGTGACTCGGCATAATCCATCCCGCGGCCATACAGACGGCTCGACTGCTGCCCCGCGCGTGAGGCACGGCTGACCTGGGCCGGCAGGGTCATCCTGCCCACGCGTGCGCGCAATGCCAACAGCTCCGACAACGCCACCTGGGTGACGCCATCGGCCTCGTGTGACGGCAGCACGGCGCTCACGGCAATGGCACGAGATCCAGCAGGCGGTCGATCACCTGATCCGGCCGCACGCCCTCGGCTTCGGCTTCGTAACTCAACAGCACGCGATGGCGCAGCACTTCATGCGCCACGGCATGGACATCCTCCGGCAGCACGTAATCGCGGCCGTTCAGCCACGCATGCGCGCGGGCGCAACGATCGAGCGCAATGGTCGCGCGAGGGCTACCGCCCCAGGCGATCCAGCGATCGAGTTCCGCCCCGTAGCGTCCGGCATCGCGCGTGGCGAGCACGAGTTGCGTGATGTATTCCTCCAGCGCGGGCGCCATGTGCACCTCCAGCACCTCTTCACGCGCGGCCATCACGTCGGCGGGAGCCAGTCGCGCGGCGGGGGCCGTCTGCAGGCCGTGCACCGCGCGACTCGCCTGCCCGCGCGCCAGGCGCAGGATCGCCAACTCGGCGGCGGCATCCGGGTAACCGATGGTGACGTGCATGACGAAGCGGTCGAGCTGGGCCTCCGGCAAGGCAAAGGTACCTTCCTGTTCGATCGGGTTCTGCGTCGCCATCACCAGGAACAGCTCGGGCAAGCGCCAGGTACTGCGACCGACCGTGATCTGCCGCTCCGCCATCGCCTCGAGCAACGCCGACTGCACCTTGGCCGGCGCGCGGTTGATCTCGTCGGCCAGCACGATGTTGTGGAACAGCGGACCACGCTCGAATTCGAAGTTTCCGGACTGAGGCCGGAACACGTCGGTGCCGGTCAGGTCGGCGGGCAACAGATCGGGCGTGAACTGCACGCGATGGAAATCGGCATCGATACACGAAGCCAGCGCCTTCACTGCCGTGGTCTTGGCCAGGCCGGGCGCCCCTTCCACCAGCAGATGGCCGTCGGCCAGCAGGGCGATCAGCAGGCAATCGATCAGTCGTGGCTGCCCGATGATGGAACGCTGCAATCCCTCCCTCAGGAGGGCAAAGGACTGTTGCAGGGCGGTGGCTGGCTGGGCTGGCGCGAGATCGGTCATCCGGAAGGCTTCCATGGGAGACGCGGCGTAGGACAGCGTTCGATCATGGAAGTTTAGCCAGCGCGGCGATATAGCCCGGTGGTCATGCGAAGCGACCCCATGAAAAAGGGCGACCTCTCGGCCGCCCTTTCACTGTTTCTCTTCCGATCCGGCCTACTGCAGCTTGTCGCTGAGGATGCGCGGGGTCACGAAGATCAGCAGCTCCGCCTTGTCGTTCTGCCGCGAAGTCTTGCGGAACAGCATGCCGATGCCGGGGATGTCGCCGAGGCCGGGCACCTTGGTCACGGTGTTCTGCTTGGTGATCTCGTAGATGCCACCCAGCACCACCGTCTGTCCGTTGTCGACCAGCACCGAGGTGTTGAGCTCGCGGGTGTCGATCTGCGGCACCTGGCCACTGCCCGGGGCATCGATGAACTTCGCCAGCGCGTCCTTCTTGACGTTGATCTTCAGGTACACGCGATTGTCGGCGGTGATCGTCGGGGTGACCTTCAGCTCCAGCACGGCGTCCTTGAACTGCACGGTGGCGGTGCCGCTGCCGGCCGCACCGGTGGCGCTGTTCTGGTAGGTCACGTAGCCGATCTGCTGGCCTTGGCGGATGACCGCCTCCTGCTGGTTGGCGGTGATCACGCGCGGGCTGGAGATCACCTCACCACGCCCCTCGGTCTGGGCGGCGGACAGTTCCAGATCCAACGCATAGTTGGCGCCGAGGATCGCCAGGCCGAGGCTGCCGCCAGGCGTGGTGGTCGGCAGGTTCACGTTGAGCCCGCCGGACCCCAGCGAGGCCGCCGCTCCGTTGTTGCCGATGTTGGTTCCCAGTGCACCACCCAGTTGCAGCACCTGACCGCTCGGATTGGTCTGGGCGCCGTTGATGCCAAACTTGGCGCCCAGCTCCCGGGTGAACTGGTCGGTCGCCACCACGATGCGCGACTCGATCAGCACCTGCTGGACCGGGCGATCGAGCACGGCGACGAGCGCGCGGATCTCCTTGATCTTCTCCGGCGTGTCACTGATCAGCAGGGTGTTGGTGCGGTTGTCGTAGGAAACGCTGCCGCGCGGCGAGAGGAAGCCACGGCTGGCATTGGCAGACGCACCGCCGCCACCGCCCGAACCCGTACCCTGCTTGGCCTCGGTCGTGAGCAGCTTGGCGATATCTGCCGCCTTGCCATAGCTGATCGGGACGTAATCGGTCACCAGCTCGGCGTTGTCCTCGGCCTTCATCCGGGCGTCGGCCAGATCCTGTTCGTACTTGGCCAGCTCCTGCTGCGGGGCGATCCAGATCACGTTGCCGTTGCGGCGCTTGTCCAGACCCTTGGCGCGCAGCACCACGTCCAGCGCCTGGTCCCATGGCACGTTCACCAGGCGCAGGGTCACGCTACCGCCCACCGAGTCCGATGCCACCAGGTTGAGGCCGGAGATATCGGCAAGGAGCTGCAATGCCGAGCGCACCGGAATGTCCTGGAAATTGAAGGTCACGCGGCTGCCGGTGTAGACCGGTTCCTGGCCCTTGGCCAGCTTGCCCGTGGCCGCTTCCTTCTTCTTCGGTGCGATTTCGACCACATACTGGTCGCCCGACTGGTAGGCGGACGTCTCGATGTTGCCCGACGTGCTGATCTCCATCTGCGCGCCATTGCCGGCCGCGCGAGTCACGATGGCCTGCACGGGGGTCGCGAAATCCATCACGTCCAGACGCTGCGCCTGGCTGGGCGGCAAGTTCACGTGGTCAAGATCCACGATGACCTTGTCTCCTTCGCGGCGCATGTTGGGACTGGCGCCGGCGCCGCTGAAGTTCACCAGCACGCGCCCTTCGCCATTGGGGCCGCGGCGGAAATCGATGTTGGATACGGCCGGACCGCTGCTCGCCGAGGGCAGGCGCTTGGAAGGATCGATGTTCGCCGCGGTGGTGGTGGTCTGGGCGTCGGTGCCGTTGTTGACCGTCAGAACCAGGCTGTTGCCGTCCACCCGGGTGGTGTAGCTGGAAGGACGGATCAGGTCGACCACCACGCGCGTGCGATCACCTGCCGACACCGCGGAGATGCCCGACAGGGAGCCCTTGCCGACATCCATGTGCCGCGCTGCAGCGTTGGCCGTGTCGGCGAAGTCGACGGCAATGCGCGGCGGCGTGTCGGTGGTGAAGATCTTCGGCTCGGGCACCTGGCCCTGCTCGAAGTTGATGTGCAGCTCGATGCGACCACCAGGCAGCACGTCGTAGCTGATGTCTTTCAGCGTGGAGGTGGTGGCTGCCAGGGTCGCCTGCGACCACAGGGATCCCGCGGCGAACAGGAGAATCACCAGGTAGCGGCTCGCGTGGCGCATGATTCGGCCCTGAACAGGTGTGTTTTGGTTGCTCATTGCATCAGCCCCTGTGTTTCCTATTTCTCGCCGAGCGCGATGCTGGCCGGACGCTCCATCCAGCCACCATTACCGTTGGAGATCAGTTCGATCAGATCGACATGGTCGTCGCTGATCGCCGTGATTCGGCCGTAGTTCTGGCCCATGTATTCGTTCTTGTGCACGCGGTGAATGACGCCACCCGGGTCCTTGATGAGGACCTCCATGCCAGCCCCCTTGCCGATCGTGCCCACCATCTTCAGGCTGTCGAGCGCAAACATCTCCAGCGGCTCCTTCGGGCGGTTCTCGTCCGGGCGCGGGCCGGTGGACGCCGTGCTGGTGGACGGCTGGGTTTCGGCAGAGCTGGGACTGAAGGGATCACGATCCCCCTGGTCCTTGTACTCGAACGTCTCGAAGGTGCGGATCACCGGCAGCGGCTCGATCGGGGCCCCCTTCTTCTGCTTTTCCTTGGCGACCCAGGTCCGCAGATCGGACATGCCGCGCGTGCACCCAGCCAGAGCGATGAGCGCGCCGCAAAGCGCGGCGATGCGAAGCCCGCGACCAGGGTTCGTGGCGAAAGACCGGCTCATTTCCGCCCCCTCTTGTTGCCCGCTGCATGCTTCTTCGCGTCGCCGGTCTCGTCGTCATCGAGGTAGCGATAGGTTTTCACCGTGCCCTGCAGCACGAGCTTGCCGCCGCCATCGGCCGAGGGATTGGCCGGCGTCAGCGAAACATCGTGCAGGGTCAGGATCACCACGCGCGGCAGCGAAGCGACGCCGCTGATGAAGGTACCGAACTGATGATAGGTACCGCTCATCTTCAGCGCGATCGGCTTTTCGGCGTAGAAGTCCTTCGGCGTCTCGGCCCCCGGGACAAAGGAGTCGACCTCCAGACCTGCAGACAGCGCGGTCTGGGAGATGTCCACCAGCAGCTCCGGCATCTCGGTCTTGCTGGGCAGCTGGCGAAGCAGCTGCCGCAGCATGTCCTGCATCTCGTCGAGCTGCTGCTGCAGCGCTTCGAGATTCACGGCCTTGGCCTGCTTGGTCACGAACTCCTGCTTGAGGGATTCTTCCTTGTTCGCCAGCGACTGCAACTGATCCTGCTGGTCGCTGATGTACAGGTACCAGCCGAAGAACCCGATCAGGGCGAACAGCGCGACGGTGAAGAAAATCTTTACCGACTGGGGCCAGCCACCGATGTTGTTCTTGTCGAGGCTGCGCAGATCATCGAAGAACTTCACGGCTTGGCCCCCCCCGTCGTCGGCTTGGCACCTGTGGCAGGCGCGGCCCCCGAATGGCCGGCTGGCGTCTTGTCATCCGGTACAGGCACGGGCTGACCGTCGTCCTTCGGTCGGCTCAATGTTACGTTCAAGCCGAACACATAGGGCATCCGGACGTCCTTGTGTACGTTCTCGGTCTTGCGCAGGTCGGCGTGCCCCATCCAGGGCGACGCCTCGATGTTGCGCATGTACTCCGCCACGCTGGCATTGGACTGGGCGACGCCGTCGAGCGACATCGAATCGCCGGTCTGCTTCAGGCCGGTGAGACGAGCGCTGGCCGGGATGGTCTTAACCAGCTCGTCGAACAAGTGGACCATCTGCGAGCGATTCGCCTGGAGCTGCTCGATGATCTGCTTGCGCGCCAGCAGGCGATCGCGAACCTTCTCCAGGTCCTTGATCTTGGCGATCTTCTCGTCAAGCTGGTGGATTTCGGTCTGCAGGTAGGCGTTGCGCTCGTTCTGGTTGTCGATCCGCAGGTCCATCCACCAGCCCCACAGGATCAGGCACAGCAGCGCGGCCACGAAGGCCGCACCCAGCTGCATGAAGAACTCGCGCTCGCGCTGCTTGCGGCGTTCGGCGCGCCACGGAAGGAGGTTGATATGTGCCATCAGTCGAAGCTCCTCAGCGCCAGGCCGACCGCAATCATCAGCGCCGGGGCATCCTGGGCCAGAGCCTGGGCCTGCACGCGCGAGGACAGCGACATGCGTGCGAGCGGATTGGCCACCACACAGGAGATGCCCAGCTGCTCCTCCAGCATCGGGCCAAGCCCCTCGATGGAGGCACAACCGCCTGCGAGAACCACCTGGTCCACCTTGCTGTACTCGCTGCCGGCGAAGAAGAACTGGAGCAGGCGGCTGATCTGCTGGATTAGCGACTCCTTGAACGGCTCCAGTGCTTCGGTCTCGTACGATTCCGGCAAACCACCCTTGCGCTTGGCCCGTCCGGCTTCCTCGTAGGAGAGTCCGTAACGGCGCATGATCTCGTCGGTGAGCTGCTTGCCGCCGAACACCTGCTCGCGGGAATAGATGGTGCGCTGGTTGCGCAGCACGGAGAGCGTGGTCATGGTGGCGCCGATGTCGACTACGGCAACCAGGGCGTCGCGTCCCACGTTCAACTGGTCGGCCAGCATCGCGAAGGCGTTTTCCAGTGCGAAGGCCTCGACGTCGATCACCTTGGCGCTCAGGCCGCCGAGATCGAGCGCCGCCACGCGCATGTCGACGTTCTCGGTCCGCGACGCGGCGAGCAGGATGTTGTTCATGTCCGGGTTGTCGCGAACCGGCCCCAGCACCTCGAAGTCGAGACTCACTTCCTCGATCGGGTAAGGGATGTACTGGTTCGCCTCCACCTGGATCTGGCCTTCCAGATCGTCCTCGGAAAGCTCCGCGGACATCGGGATGACCCGGGTGATCACGGCCGAGCCGGCCACGGCGGCACAGGCGTGCTTGAGCTTGGAGCCCGAGCGGGCCAGGGCGCGCCGGATCGCCTCGCCGACCGCCTCGACCTCGACGATGTTCTTCTCGACGACGGCATTCGGGGGCAACGGCTCCACCGCGTAGTGCTCCACGCGGTAACGCCCTCCGGCCTGGCTCAGCTGCAGCAGCTTGACGGCAGTCGAACTGATGTCGACGCCGATCAGCGGCGGCTTCTTGGGTGTGAAAAGACCCACGGTTTGTCCCCCTTACCCCTAGCGCTCCGAGCCGGAATCCGGCGGCTGCGCGCTGGCATTAAATCCAAAAATTAACGCAATAGCAACGGTATACGGCCACTTTCTCGACTCAGTGGCGTGATGGGACACACATTTGAGTCACTGGAGTTCGACTGGTGCAGCTTCCTGCGAAAGACCGCCGGCCGCGTGATGGATACTGCTACATCTATACTCTGGCACGTTTTGACTCAGGTCTCGCTACCTCAATACTCATGCGAATTTTCAAGCGTTTGCTCCGCTGGGCACTGATCCTGGCCTTCTCGGGACTGCTGCTCGGCGTAGCCGCACTCGGCGTCGCCTATTGGCTCATCGCCCCCCGCCTGCCCAACGTCGACCAGCTCAAGGACTACCGCATGCAGGTCCCGCTCCGTGTGGAGAGCGCGGACGGGAAGCTGATCGCGACCTTCGGCGAGACCCGTCGCATCCCGGTGGACATCGCCCACGTGCCGGACCGCCTGAAGCATGCCGTGCTGTCGGCCGAGGACGCCGATTTCTACAGCCACCCGGGCTTCGACTGGCACGGCATCGCGCGCGCCGCCTGGCACGTGATCATCTCGGGTGGCGAGAAGGGCTCCGGTGGCTCGACCATCACCCAACAGGTGGCACGCAACTTCTTCCTCAGCCCCGAGAAGCTCTACTCGCGCAAGCTGATCGAGATCTTCATCGCGGTGCGGATGGAGAACGAGCTGACCAAGGACCAGATCCTCGAGCTCTACCTCAACAAGATGTTCCTCGGCCATCGAGCCTACGGCGTGGCAGCGGCCGCGGAGTACTACTACGGCAAGACGCTCGACCAGCTCACCATCGCCGAGTGCGCCACCATCGCCTCGACCTTCCAGCTGCCGTCGGCGGTGAACCCGATCAACAGTCCGGCCCGCATGCTGGCCCGCCGCAACTGGGTGCTGGGGCAGATGCTCGAGCACCGCTACATCAGCAAGCAGGAATACGAGCAGGCGATCAGGGAACCGAACAACGCCTACCCGCACGAGCAGCCGATCGAGGTCGAGGCACCGTACCTGGCCGAGATGGTGCGCCGGCAGGTGCTCGACCGGCTCGGCAACGATGCCTTGACCGACGGCTACGTGGTCAAGACCACCCTCGACAGCCAACGCCAGACCGATGCCGTGCAGGCGCTGCGCGACGGCCTGGTGGCTTACGACCGCCGCCACGGCTGGCGCGGCCCCGAAGCCCACACCGACCTGCCGGCGGACGCCGGCACCAAGGCGTTCGACGACGCGCTCGCCAGCTACTCGAGCGTGTCCGGCATGTTGCCAGGCGTGGTCACCGCGGTGACGCCGCAACAGGCAACGGTCTATCTCTCCTCTCGCGAGAGCGCCACGCTGGACCTGGCCGCCGTGTCGTGGGCCCGCCCCTATGTCAGCGACACCCGCACGGGGGCCAGCCCTAAGACGGTGGACACCGTGCTCAAGCGCGGCGACATCATCCGGCTCGCCCGCAACGACAAGGGGGAATGGGAGCTGGCGCAGATCCCGAAGGTGCAGGGCGCATTGGCGTCAGTGAACCCGGAGGATGGCGCGATCGAGGCACTGGTCGGCGGCTTCAACTTCGCCCGCAGCAAGTTCAACCGCGCGGTGATGGCCGCCCGCCAGCCCGGCTCCAGCTTCAAGCCCTACATTTATTCGGCCGCCTTCGAGCGAGGCTTCACCCCTGCCTCCATCCTCAACGACGCGCCGCTGGCCCTGCCCGACCCGTCCAAACCGGGTGGGCTGTGGACCCCTGCCAACGACGACAACAAGTTCGACGGCCCGATCCGCCTGCGCCAGGCGCTGGTGGAGTCCAAGAACCTGGTCTCGGTGCGCCTGCTCGACGCCATCGGCGTGAGCTTCGCCCGCGAGTACGCCACGCGCTTCGGCTTCTCGCTGGACGCCCTGCCCGCCAACCTGTCCATGGCGCTGGGCACCGCATCGGTCTCGCCGATGGACATGGCGCGTGGCTATTCGGTGTTCGCCAACGGTGGCTATCTGGTGAAGCCCTACTTCATCAAGGAGATCGACGACCGCGACGGCAAGCCGGTGTATTTGGCCAATCCCGCCCGCGCCTGCCGCTCGTGCCAGGAACGGCTGCTCAATCCGCAACCACCAGGTCCGCCGCCGGCGGAGAAGAGCGCCGCCCCGGCAACTTCGCCCGCCACTTCGGCCTCGGCGCCGGCGGGCGCTGCCAGCCTCGCCGACGTCGGCGACGCGGTGCTGCCGGAGGACGCCCACGGCGAGGCCAAGGCTCCCCCGGTGCTGGCACCGCACGTGATCGACATCCGCAACGATTACCTGATCACCTCGCTGATGAAGGACGTGATCCTGCATGGCACCGGCGCGGCGGCCCGGGCACTCAATCGTCCCGACCTGGCCGGCAAGACCGGTACTACCAACGATCATCGCGACGCATGGTTCGTCGGCTTCAACGGCGACCTGTCGACGGCGGTGTGGGTGGGCTTCGACGACTTCACCTCGCTGGGGCGCGCCAATGGCGTGGCCGAGTTCGGTGCGCAGGCCGCCCTGCCGATCTGGATGCAGTACATGGGCGCGGCACTGAAGGGGCTGCCCGAGAACTCGCTGCCCATGCCCCCCGGCATCAGCACGATCACCATCGATCGCACGACCGGCCTGCCGGCACCGCCGGGCGACACCGACACCATGCCCGAGGTCTTCAAGGTCGAGGACCTGGACAAGCTGCGCAGCCAGGCGGCGCAGCAACAGGACAAGGACAAGAAGCACGCCTACGACATTTTCTGATTCAGCAGGTAGGATCGATCCCGCGACTGCCGCCCGGCCCCGGGCGGCGGCCACCGAGGAAGGAGCGAGACATGGCCCGAGGCGAGCACCACCGCATCCACGCCCATGACCGCCTGCAGCGCAACCGGCTGCGCGTCGCCCAGGAGGCGGCCCGGCTGATGAGCGAGCACGGCATCCGCGATTTCCATCATGCCAAGCTGAAGGCCTCCGAGCGGCTCGGCATCCTGGATGCGCAAAGCCTGCCCCGCAACGACGAGATCGAGCGCGCACTGCGCGAGCACCAGCGGATCTTCCAGGCCGACAGCCAACCGCAGCATCTGCGACGCTGTCGCGAGGCCGCGGTGGAAGCCATGCGTTTCCTCGATGACTTCCAGCCACGCCTGGTGGGCGCTGTGCTGGAGGGGACTGCGGACGCACACTCGGCGATCTGCCTGCATCTTTTCAGCGATGACCCCGAGGCAGTGCTGCGCTTCCTGCATGGACGCGGCGTGCCGTACGAAACCCAGACCCGGCGACTGCGCACCAGCCGCGACGACACGGCCGAGTTCCCGGTGGTGCTGTTTTCCGCCGATGGCCTGTCCTTCGACCTCACGGTGCTCCCGGTCGATGCGCTGCGCCAGGCGCCCGTCGATCGTGTCGACGAGCGGCCGATGCGGCGCGCAGGGTTGGCTGCGGTGGAGCAACTGCTGCACGAGCAGGACGAGGAAGACGCACTGGAGCGCAAGCTCGCCGCGCTGCGCTGAAAAGCAAAACGCCCCGGTCACCCCGGGGCGTTTTTCCTGAGACGGTCCATCCGGCTTGATGCCGGACGGAAGCCCGGGTCAGCGCTTGTCGGCAGGCACGAAGTCACGCGGCGCCGAACCGGTGTAGACCTGGCGCGGACGGCCGATGCGCGCCCCCGGGGTCTCGTGCTGCTCGATCCAGTGCGCGATCCAGCCGGCGGTGCGGGCGATGGCGAACATCACGGTGAACATCTCGGTCGGGATGCCCAGCGCCTTGTAGATGATGCCCGAGTAGAAGTCGACGTTCGGGTACAGCTTGCGCTCGACGAAGTACTCGTCCTTCAGCGCCGCTTCTTCCAGCTTCATCGCCACGTCAAGCAGCGGGTCGTTGACACCCAGTTCGCCCAGCACCTTGTGGCACATCTCGCGGATGATCTTGGCGCGCGGATCGAAGTTCTTGTAGACGCGATGGCCGAAGCCCATCAGGCGGAAGTTGTCGTTTTTGTCCTTGGCGCGCTTGACCGCGGTCTCGACCTTGTCCGGCGTGCCGATCTCCTCGAGCATCTTCAGCACCGCCTCGTTGGCGCCGCCGTGCGCCGGACCCCACAGCGCGGTGATGCCGGCGGCGATCGAGGCGTACGGATTGGCGCCGGTCGAACCAACCAGCCGGACGGTCGAAGTGGAGGCGTTCTGCTCGTGGTCGGCGTGCAGGATGAACAGCAGATCCAGCGCCTTGGCGGCCACCGGATTGAGTTGCAGCGGCTCGCTCGGCACCTCGAACATCATGTGCAGGAAGCGCGTGACGTACTCGAGGTTGTTGCGCGGATAGCGCATCGGCCAGCCGATCGAATAGCGGTACGCAGCCGCGGCGATGGTCGGCATCTTGGCGATCAGGCGGATCGCGGCGAGCTTGCGGTCTTCCGGGTTATCGACATCGAGGTCGTCGTGGTAGAACGCCGACAGCGAGGCCACCGAAGCGGCCAGCATCGCCATCGGGTGGGCGTTGTGGTGGAAGCCCTGGAAGAAGTTCTTCAGCGACTCGTGCATCATCGTGTGATGCGTGATCTGGTGCTCGAAGCTGGCGAACTCGGCCTGCTTGGGCAGCTCGCCGTTGAGCAGCAGGTAGGCCACCTCGAGGAAGCTGGATTTCTCGGCCAGCTGCTCGATCGGGTAACCGCGATACAGCAGCACGCCCTGGTCGCCGTCGATGTAGGTGATGGCGCTCTTGGTGGCGGCGGTGCTGCCGAAACCCGGGTCGTACGTGAAATGGCCGGTATCCTTGTACAGCGTGCCGAGGTCGATGCACGACGGCCCCAGCGTGCCGCTCACCAGGGGCAGCTCGCTGCTGCGGTTGTTCGACTCGTCGGTCAACTTGACGATCTTGGACTCGGACACGGAAACCTCCTTCACGTATGTCACCGCCGCAGGCGGCCACGGTCGCGGCACCGGCTGGCGAGGGAATCGGGACAGCGCCGGCTGGGGAAGACCGCCGCTGCGACGGGCTTCGATGCGCCCGGGCCCGCCATTATCGCACAACCTCCCTGCGGACATGCGTCGGCGGATGGTCGAATGGCCGCCACGAAAAAACACAGGGCAGGCTCGAGGCCTGCCCTGTGTTCGGTTACGTACATCGGCGGGCCATGGATCGGCCCGCGCAGGCGCCTTACTTCTGCGCGTAACGACGACGGAAGCGGTCGACGCGACCACCCTGGTCGATGGTCTTCTGCTTGCCGGTGTAGAACGGGTGCGAATGGCTGGAGATATCCACCTTGATCAGCGGGTACTCGTTGCCGTCTTCCCACTTGACGGTTTCCTTCGCGGCGATCGTCGAGCGCGTCAGGAACGCGAAATCGGACGAAAGGTCCTGGAACACCACGGGGCGGTAGTTCGGATGGATATCGGGCTTCATGACAGGCTCAAAGCTGCGGGTGAAAAGAGCGGTATTGTACTCAGCAGGCACGCGCGGGGTCAACCTTGGATGCCGAGCGCCCGCCGCACCATGGCGGCAAAGCGCCCGGCATCGATCTCCAGCGCGATGTTCGCATTGGCCGGGCGCTTGAGCCGGCCGGCCCAGTCGACCACGGTGGCGCCACGGGTCAGGCGGCCATCGAGCTCCACCGCGACGTGACGCCGCTCGCTGCGGACGACGATGGACGGATCGATCGCCACCGCCATGGCCAGCGCGTCCGCGGCGATCACCCCACTGCGGTCGTTCTGGCGGTTGTATGCCCGCGCCGTGCCGAACACCTGCGCGAAGAACCGGGCCCGCTCGTCGCCCGCGGCCAGCCAGCGATCGAACTCGGCATCGTCGAAGGCGTAACGGAGCGTCGCCTCCCAGTCGACCAGGTCGAACTCCGGGAAGGCCTCGAACACCACGTGGGCGGCTTCGGGATCGAAACCGACGTTGAACTCGGCCGGCACCTTGCCGGTATTGCCGTGACCGGTGACCGCGCCACCCATCACCACCAGCCGCTTCACGCGATCGGGAAGCGTCGGATCCAGCCTGAGAGCCAGCGCCACGTTGGTCAGCGGCGCCAGCGCCACCAGGGTGAGCTCGCCAGGCCGCTCGCGGGTCATGCGCAGGAGCGCCAGGGCCGCGGACTCGCCCTCCACCGCCGCCTGCGGCTCCGGGAACCCGACGTCGCCGAACCCGTCGCTGCCATGGACGAAGGCGGCATCCTCTTCCGGCCGGCGCACCAGCGGACTGGAGCAACCGGCGAACACGGGAGTGCGGGCACCGACCAGATCGACCAGGGTTCGCGCGTTGCGCACGGTGTGGCCCAGCCCGACGTTGCCTGCAGCGACGCTCAACCCGGCTACATCGGCATGGGCATGCGCCATCAGGATCGCCAGTGCGTCGTCGACGCCCGGATCGGTATCAATCAGCAGGTGCGGTCTACTCATCAGCCATCACGTCGATCGGTTCAAGCGGCCTAGCTTACGCGGGTCGCGGGAGACCGGACAACGCGAGCCGGGTCAGGCATGGGCGTAGCGCGCGGCGCCGCCCACCCAGCGCTCGATCAGCCGCTCGGCAGACTGCGGATGCTCGCGCAGCATCACCTCCCCGACCGACTGGACCGCAGTGAGCAGATGCGCGTCGCGCGTGAGGTCGGCGATGCGGAAGGCGAGCTGACCCGTCTGGCGCGTACCGAGCACCTCGCCGGGGCCTCGCAGCTCCAGGTCCTTCTCGGCGATGCGGAAGCCGTCGTTGGTGTCGCGCATCACCTGCAGGCGCTCCTGCGCCAACGCACCGATCGGCGGCTGGTACAGCAGCACGCAGTTGGAGGCCACCGCGCCACGGCCGACCCGGCCGCGCAACTGGTGCAACTGGGCCAGGCCCAGCCGCTCGCTGTTCTCGATCACCATCAGGCTGGCATTGGGCACGTCCACGCCGACCTCGATCACCGTTGTGGCCACCAGCACGGCCAGGTCGCCAGCCTTGAAGGCGTCCATCACCGCCTGCTTGTCCTTCGGCTTCATCCGGCCGTGGATCAGGCCGACCTGCCGGTCCAGCAACGCCGCCACCAGTTCGGCGTGCGCCACCTCGGCGGCCTGTGCCCGCAGCTGCTCGGACTCCTCGATCAGCGTGCAGACCCAGTACACCTGCCGCCCCTCGCGGCAGGCATGGGCGATGCGCTCGATCACCTCGCCGCGACGCGCATTGGAGATCGCCACCGTCTGCACCGGCGTGCGCCCCGGCGGCAGCTCGTCGATCGAGGAAACGTCGAGGTCGGCGTAGGCGCTCATCGCCAGCGTGCGCGGGATCGGCGTGGCCGTCAGCACGAGCTGGTGCGGCACCTGCTCGCCCTCCAGCCCTTTGTCGCGCAGCGCCAGTCGCTGGTGCACGCCGAAGCGGTGCTGCTCATCAACGATCACCAGGCCCAGCCGACCGAACAGCACACCCTCCTGCATCAGCGCATGGGTGCCGATCACCACCGGCGCGCCTTCGGCGACGCGGGCGAGCGTCTTCTGCCGGGCCTTGCCCTGCACCTTGCCGGCCAACCACTCCACCGCGACACCGAGCGGCTCCAGCCAATGCCGGAAATTGCGCAGGTGCTGCTCGGCGAGCAGCTCGGTGGGTGCCATCAGGGCTACCTGGTAACCCGATTCCACCGCCGCCAGCGCCGCCAGCGCCGCCACCACGGTCTTGCCGGAGCCGACGTCCCCCTGCACCAGCCGCAGCATCGGCCTAGCCCGGGCGAGGTCCGCCGCAACCTCGCGCGCCACCCGCTGCTGCGCGCCGGTCGGACGGAACGGCAGCGCGGCGAGGAAGCGTGCGACCAGCACCCCGTCGCCGACCAGCGCCGGCGCGCGCCGCCTGCGCACGGCCGCGCGCAGGCGCTTGAGGCTCAGATGCTGGGTCAGCAGCTCCTCGAAGGCCAGCCGTTGCTGCGAGGGATGATGACCGAGGGTGAGCTGGCCGAGGTGGGCGTCGGCCGGCGGCCGATGCACGTACAGCAGCGCCTCGCGCAGCGAGGTCAGTCCATGTTCGGCGCACAGCGCCGGCGGGATCAGTTCCAGCGCCTCGTCGCCGGGCAGCAGCGCCAGCGCCTTGCCGATCACCCCGGCCAGTCGTCGCGTACCCAGGCCCTCGGTGGTGGGGTAGATCGGATCGAGCAGCTCGTCGAGCACCAGCGGGGCATTGCCGGCCAGCCGCTCGTACTGCGGATGCACCATCTCCAGCCCCTGCGGTCCGAGGCGCACCTCGCCGTAGCAGAGCAGGCGCGTGCCCGGCTTGAGCAGGTCGGCCTGCGCGCGATGGAAATGGAAGAAGCGCAGCAGCAGGTTCTGCCGCGAGTCGTCGCTCACCGCGACCTTCAGCTGGGGCCGGTAGCGGAAGCCGCGCTCCACCGCCTCCACCACCGCATCGACCTGCACGCGGTCTCCCGGGCGCAGGTCGGCGATGGGCGTCACCCGGGTGCGGTCCTCGTAGCGCAGCGGCAGGTGGAACCAGAGATCCTGCACCCGCTCCAGGCCCAGCCGCGCCAGCGATTCGGCCAGCGCCGGACCGACGCCGGGCAGGGTCGTGAGCGGACGGAGCCCCGCGGGCTCGGCGGCGGGAGCGGGAGTCGTTCGGGAACGGGCAGCCATCCCGCCAAGCCTAGCCGAGGCGGCGGCCCCGCCGCACCGGCGCGGGAGCGCACCGGCGTGGGCGGTGGCCGCGGCGACGGATCAGTCGAGCACCATTACCGCGTCGACTTCGACTTGGGCCTCCTTCGGCAGCGCCGAGACCTCGATCGTCGAACGCGCGGGATACGGCGCCTCGAAATACTCGGCCATCACCGCATTGACCTCGGCGAAATGCGCCAGATCGGTGACATAGATGCCCACGCGCACGATCTGCGCCAGCGAGCCACCGGCCGCGGCCGCCACGGCGGTGAGGTTGTCGAACACGCGACGGGTCTGCGTGCGGATGTCGCCGTGCACCAGCGCGCCGGTCGCCGGGTCCAGCGGGATCTGCCCGGAAAAATACACGGTGTTCCCGGCGCGCACGGCCTGCGAGTAGGGGCCGATGGCGGCGGGCGCCTGGTCGGTGGCGATGATGCTGCGGGGCATGGGACACCTCGGTTTCGGGGGAAGGATCGCGGAGCGCCGCATCGTGCGACGTCCGCCCCTTCCGGGGCAAGCGCCGGTCAGAGCGGGTAGCGATGCGCCGCGCTGACCACGCCGGTGCGCCGCACGCGGCGGATCACCTCGGCGAGGTGACGGCGGCTCTTCACTTCCATGGTGAACAGCAGCGTGGCGGCCGCCGCGTCGCGCTCGACGTATTCCACGTTCTCGATGTTGGAGTCGGCGTCGGCGATCGCCGAGGCCACCGTGGCCAGCACGCCAGGACGGTTGATGACCTCGATGCGCAGCTCGGCGCGGTAGTCGCCCTGCACGTCGCGGTCCCATTCGATCGATACGCGGCGCTCCGGCTGCTTGCGCAGCTCGGCCACGTTGGGGCATTCCTCGCGATGCACCACGATGCCCTTGCCGGCGGACAGGTAACCGACGATCTCGTCGCCGGGCAGCGGATGGCAGCAGTTGGCGAAGCTCAGTACGCCGCGCTCGGCGCCGGTGATGCGGATCTTCTCGCTGCTCGGCGCCGTCGTCGCCACGGTGCGGGCCGCCTTCTTGCCCCGCGCCGCCACCAGCTGGGCAGCCACCACGTCAGGCATGCGGTTGCCCAGCGCGATGTCGGCCAGCAGCTCCTCCAGCCGATGCAGCTTGGCCTCGGCGAGGAAGCGGTCGAGCACGGCGGGCGCGATGCCATCGAGACTGGAACCGAGCGCGTCGAGCGCGCGATCCAGCATGCGGTGGCCGAAATCGACCGCGTCCTCGTGCTGCAGGTGCTTGAGGAACTGACGGATCGCCGTGCGCGCCTTGCCCGTCACCACCGACTCCAGCCAGGCCGGATTGGGCACGGCCGACGGCGCAGTGATGATCTCCACCAGCTGTCCGGACTCCAGCCGCGTACGCAGCGGCACCAGCTTCTTGTCCACGCGCGCGGCCACGGCGTGATGGCCGACATCGGTATGCACCGCGTAGGCGAAATCCAGCGCGGTGGCATTGCGCGGCAGCGACAGGATGTCGCCGCGCGGCGTGAACAGGTAGACCTCGTCCGGGAACAGGTCGATCTTGACGTTCTCGATGAACTCGCTCGACGACGCCGTGTTGGCCTGGCTGTCGGCCAGCGCGGAAAGCCACTCGCGGGCGCGCGCCTGGGCACTGTTGGCCGGACCGGAGTCGGTCTTGTAGGCCCAGTGGGCGGCGACACCTCGCTCGGCCACCGAATCCATCTCGGCTGTGCGGATCTGCACCTCGATCGGTGCACCGAACGGCCCCAGCAGCACGGTATGCAGCGACTGGTAGCCGTTGGCCTTGGGGATCGCGATGAAATCCTTGAAGCGCCGATCCACCGGCTTGTACAGCGTGTGCACCGCGCCCAGCGCCATGTAGCAGCGCATGGCGGTATCGACCACCACGCGGAAACCGTACACGTCCATCAGCTGGGCGAACGTCTTGTGCTCGCTGCGCATCTTCGAATAGATGCTCCACGGCGACTTGATGCGGCCGACCACGCGGGCCTCGATGTGCTCGGAGGCGAGGCGCTGGGTGAGCGCCGCCTCGATCTTGCCCATCGCCTCGCGCCGGTTTCCAAGTGCCGCCCGGATGCGCTCGCTGATCACCCGGTAACGATCCGGATGCAGGCCGCGGAAACCCAGGTCCTGCAGCTCGGCCTTGAACTTGTTCATGCCCAGCCGCTGGGCGATCGGCGCGTAGATCTCCAGCGTCTCGCGCGAGATCCGCCGACGCGAGGAGGTGTCCTTCGCCCCCAGCGTGCGCATGTTGTGCAGACGGTCGGCCAGCTTGATCAGGATTACCCGGATGTCGCGGGCCATCGCCAGCAGCATCTTGCGGAAACTCTCCGCGTCGGCCTCCTGGCGGCTGCCGAATTTCATCTTGTCCAGCTTGGTGACGCCGTCGACCAGTTCGGCGACGGTCTCGCCGAACTCGGCCGCCAGTTCGATGCGGCTGAGCTGGGTGTCTTCCAGCGTGTCGTGCAGGATCGCGGCGATGATGGTTTCGGCATCCAGCCCCAACTCGGCCAGGATGCCGGCCACGGCGACCGGATGAGTGATATAGGGCTCGCCACTCTTGCGCGCCTGCCCGGCATGCGCATGCGCACCTACCCGGAAGGCGCGAACCACGCGCTCGGTCTGGTCTTCAGGGAGGTAGGCGAGGCGGTCTTTGAGTGCCAGGACATAGTCCGGCAGCGCCGCGTCCTGCGAAGGATCCGTCGCGGCGACGGGTGCGGGAATGCGCTGCCCGCTCAGACAGTCACCCCGCGCGGGGCAACCGGACGGCAGCAGGCACTGCCACGAGGATCGGTGACTTCCGCCACCGATCCCATGCAGCGCATGGCGCCGTCGGAGCTCATGCTCAGTCGTCCCCGCCCTTGGAGAGATCGTCGTCCACTTCGGCGGCGGCCCACTCCAGCGCCTCGCGCTCGGCGCGCTCGCGCTCGGCACGGTCGATCTCGTCGATGGTGGCCTGGTCGATGCGGCGATCGGCGATCTCGCGCAGCGCCAGCACGGTGGGCTTGTCATGATCCGGATTGACGGCCGGCTCGGCGCCCTTGGACAGCTGGCGGGCGCGCTTGGTCGCCATCAGCACCAGCTCGAAACGGTTGTCGACCACCTCAAGGCAGTCTTCCACGGTAATGCGTGCCATGCGAAATCCTCAGGCGGTAAAGCAACTTGGAAGGTCGTTCAGTGTATCCAGCGTAGGCTTTGCTGGCAATGCGCCAACCCGTATCATGCCCGGTTGGTCTGCCGCCGATTCAGGACGAAAGCGCGGCGAAACGCGTGCATATTATAAAACCGAGAAGTACACTTAATTTTCCCACGGCACCGCAACGGATTACTCACCGATGCCTTTCCCCCACGTTCCATCCTGGCTGCGCCGGGTCGCTGCGCTCGGCCTGGTTTCCTTGCTCGCCGGGTGCGCCATCGCCAAGCCGCGTACCGACGACCCGCTCGAGAAGGTCAACCGCAAGGTCTATGCGTTCAACGATGCCGTGGACCAGGCGGTGATCCGCCCGGTCGCGGTGGGCTACCGCAAGATCACCAATCCGCCGGTGCGTCGCTCGGTCAGCGATTTCTTCACCAACCTGCGCCAGCCGGTCACCGTGGCCAATGACCTGCTGCAGGCCCGCCCCAAGCAGGCGCTGCAGAGCACCGGGCGATTTCTGGTCAACCTCACCCTGGGCATCGGCGGCCTGTTCGATCCGGCCAGCTCGCTTGGCCTGCCGCTTCAGGAAACCGATTTCGGCGTGACCCTGGCCCGCTGGGGGGTGCCTGAGGGCGACTACATCGTGCTGCCGTTCCTCGGCCCCTCCACGGTGCGCGACGTCTGGCAGGTGCCGGTGGATGGCTACTTCTTCGACCCGCTGACGATCTACGCGCGCAACCACAGCTATCACTACGGCCAGCAGTACATCCCGCAGCTGGTCTACCTGGTGAACCTGCGCTCGCGCGCCTTCGACGCGGAAAGCTTCCTCAAGTCCGCCTACGACCCCTATGTATTTGTGCGTGACGCCTATCGTCAGCGCCGGCTGTACAAGATCTACGACGGCAATCCGCCGGCCAGCGTGATCGATCAGATGCAGGGGCTCGACCAGCAGGGCTTCGATCCCGACGAGCTGCTGCAGGAACAGCATCACTGGGAGAACAAGCACCCGAAGCAGGCCGACCAGGGCGACCCGCCCGGCAGCCACTGACCCCCTCCCTGCCCCGGAGATGAAAAAGGCCCCTTTACGGGGCCTTTTTCGCAGGTCGCCTCCGGCGACTCAGCCCGCCGCCAGCAGCGACTCCACCTCGCACGCCTGGGCCAGCCGCCGCATGCCGGCCGGCAGTCCCCTTACCCGCAACGACTGCCCGTGCTTCCCCGCCTCGGACAGCACCGCCAGCACGCAGGCCAGGCCGGCGCTGTCGCTGCGTTCCACCGCGGAAAGATCGAGCACCTGCGCGGGAGCCCTGGCCAACCGCTCGCGCAGGGAACGCCAGGCGGCATTGGCCGTATCGAAGGTCAGCACGCCGCGGACGGCGAGCGTGCCGTCTGCGAGGTCCTCGAGCTGGCAGCCGACCGTCGTCACGGGGCCTTTGCCTTGCTGTCCTGCTCCATCGACTTGAGGGCGTCTTCGCCGCGCGTCTCCAGGTTGGTGATCAGCTTGTCGATGCCGACCTTGCGGATCTCCGCATCCACCTGGTTGCGGTAGTTGGTGATGTAGGAGATGCCCTCGATGATTACGTCGTAGGCCTTCCACTCACCGCTGCGGGTTTTGCGGAACGCGTAGTCGACGGCGACCTTCTTGCCGTCCTCCAGCACCACCTGGGTACGCACCACGGTGCGCTTGTTGTTGAGGTCGCCGTTGAACGGCAGCACCACCACCGCACCCTTGGTGTAGTTCAGCAGCCCCTCCGCGTAGCGGTTGGTGATCGAGTTGTAGAACGCCTTGGCGAAGCGCTCGCGCTGCTCCGGCGTGGCCTCGCGCGCATGCTGACCGAGCACCAGGATCGAGGCGTAGTCGATGTCGAAGTGCGGCAGGAAAATATCATCGATCACGCCGATGAGCTTTTCCTTGTTGTTCTTCAGCTCGTCGCGGTGGCCGGCGATGGTGGTGTCCAGATCGTGCGCGATGGTCTGCACGACCTGCTCCGGGGTCTGCTGCGCGGATGCCGCCGGGGCGGGATCCTGCGCCAGCGCCGGAGTGGCGAGCGCGGCACCGAAGGTCAGTGCCAGGGCTAGGGCGATGGGACGCAACATGGGGAAACTCCAGGGGGAGGAAATTCGGGAAACCATCACTTGGCGTCGGACGACTTGCCGCCGCTCTTGTCGCCCGGCGAGCCGTTGACGAGGAACTTGCCGATCAGGTCCTCCAGCTGCATGGCGGACTGGGTGAGGATCATCTCGTCACCGTCCTTGAGCATGTCGGGCGAGCCGCCGGGCTGGATCGCAACGTACTGGCTGCCGATCAAACCGCTGGTGAACACCGCCGCCGAGGAATCGTCGGGGATCTGGTCGTACTTCTTGTCGATGGACAGGGTCACCAGCGCGTCGAGCTTGACCGGGTCGGCCTGTACCGACTTGACGCTGCCGATCGCCACGCCGGCCATCTTCACCGGGGCGCCGGGCGACAACGCGCCGACGTTGGTGAATCGGGCTTTCACCGCGTAGGTGCCGCCCAGGTCGTCGGCCGCCGCACCGGCACCGAAGAACTTGCTCAGCATCGCCTCCAGCGGCTCGGTGGATTTGCTCAGGGCGAGCCGGCTGCCGTCCTTCACGTAGTGCTTGGCGCTGCCGTACTGCAACCCCACGTACTGGTCACCCAGCAGTCCGCTGGTATAGATGGTGGCGACCGAGTCGACCGGGATCTGGCCGTACTTCCTGTCGATCGACAGCGTGACATCCGCCACCTCCTTGCCGGGCTCCAGCGCGATCGACTGGACCTGACCGACCCGCACGCCCGCCACCTTCACCGGCGCGCGCTCCTTGAGCTGGCCGATGTTGGCGAACTGGGTGGTGACGTCATAGCTGGGGCCCTGGCTGACGTTGGCCACCGAGGTGGTCTGCGTGGCGAGGTAGGCCAGTGCGGCAAAGCCGAGCACGATGAACAGGCCGGTGCCGACGGCATAGGATTTTCGCTGGGTCACGGCACGATCCTCAGAGCGGAAGAGACGGAAGAAATCAAGGAAATCACATCAGGAAAGCGGTGAGCACGAAGTCCAGCGCCAGGATGGCGATGGACGAGGCGACCACGGTACGGGTGGTGGCGTAGGCCACGCCCTCGCTGGTCGGCGGCGTGGTGTAACCCTGAAATACGGCGATCAGCGAGACCACGGCGCCGAACGCCACGCTCTTGTAGACGATGCCGTTGACCACGTCCTTCCAGACGTCGACGTTGGCGGTCATGTTCGACCAGAAGGTGCCGTTATCGATGCCCAGCCAGGTCACTCCGACCAGATGACCACCGAAGATGCCCAGCGCGCAGAACACGCTGCACAGCAGCGGCATGGCGATCAGTCCGGCGAGGAACCGCGGCGCGACGACGTAGGCGATCGGGTCGACCGCCATCATCTCCATCGCGGCGATCTGGTCGGTGGCGCGCATCAGGCCGATCTCGGCGGTGATCGAGGTGCCGGCGCGCCCGGCGAACAGCAGCGCGGTCACCACCGGTCCCAGCTCGCGGTAGATCGCGATCGCCACCACCGTGCCGCTGGCGGCGGTACCGCCGAAAATCGATAGCACGTAGTACAGCTGCAGGCCCAGCACCATGCCGACGAACAGGCCGCAGGTCATGATGATGGTCAGGCTCATCGCGCCGACGAACCACAGCTGGCGCACCGTCTCGCGGCCGTAGCGGAAGCTGCGCGGCACCGACTTGAGGATGGTCAGCAGGAACAGGCCGCAGTTGCCGATCTGCGCCAGGGCCTCGGCCACCATGTTGCGTTGGGTCTGCGCGCTCATGCCTGGCTCCGCGGAAAGCCCAGCGACTGGGCGTAGTCGCCGGCCGGGTACTGGAACGGCACCGGGCCGTCGGCCTCGCCGCCGAAGAACTGCCGCGTCCACGGCGAGCCGTCGTCGGCGATCGTCTTCGGATCGCCCTGCGCCACCACCTTGCCGTTGGCGATCAGGTAGATGTGGTCGGCGACCTGCTTGATCGCGTCCAGCTCGTGCGCCACCAGCACGCTGGTGATGCCGAGCGTGTCGTTGAGCGTGCGGATCAGCTTCAGCACCTGGTTCAGCGCGATCGGATCCAGGCCGACGAACGGTTCGTCATAAAGGATCAGCATCGGGTCGAACACGATCGCCCGCGCAAGCGCCACGCGCCGCGCCATGCCACCGGAGAGCTCGCTGGGCATCAGCGCCGCGGCGCCACGCAAACCCACCGCCTGCAGCTTCAGCAGCACCACGTTGCGGATCAGCTCTTCCGACAGATCGGTGTGCTGGCGCAGCGGGAAGGCGACGTTCTCGAACACATCGAAGTCGGTCAACAGCGCCGAGTTCTGGAACAGGTAGCCGATCTGTTCGCGCAGCTTGAACAGCTGGCCGCGCGACAGCTCGCCGACATCCTGCCCATTGACCAGCACCTGCCCGGCATCGCCGGCCATCTGGCCAGTGATGTGCTTGAGCAGGGTGGTCTTGCCGGTACCGCTGGGCCCCATGATGGCAGTGATGCGGCCACGCGGGATGTCCATGTCCAGCGCGTCGAAAATGGTCTTGCCGCTGAGCACCGTGGTCAGGCCGCGGACGCTTACCAGCGGCTCGGCATCGGTGATCGGGCGTACGGGATCGGTCATCGGGAAGGGGTGCGACGAAAGAAGGACAAGGTAGCCGAAGCGGGGCTCCCGCGCCATTGCACGGGAGCCTGCGAGAGACCGCCGGATGCAACGCAAGTTTCTGCTGCCACGGGAAAATCCCGCCGGGCCGGGAATCCGGGCTCAAGGCGCCAGCAAGGCGTCGATCAGGGCCGGGTGCCGCGCCCACTGCAGCGGGCTACGCAGGCGTACCGCGTGCACGATCGCCTGCAGATCGTCCAGCGCATCCTCGAAGCGGTCGTTGACCACGATGTAGTCGAATTCGTGCGCGTGGGCGATCTCCTCGCGCGAGTTGTGCAGGCGGCGCTCGATCACTTCCGGCGCATCCGACCCGCGCCCGCGCAACCGTCGCTCAAGTTCGGGCCGCGACGGCGGCAGGATGAAGACGCTGACACAATCGGGCTTGGCCGCGCGGATCTGCCGCGCGCCCTGCCAGTCGATCTCCAGCAGCACGTCGCGCGACTGCGCCAGCAGGCCATCGACGGTGGTGCGCGAGGTGCCGTAGAGATTGCCGTGCACCTCGGCATGCTCGAGGAAGATGCCCTCGGCCACCTCGCGCTCGAACTCGGCGCGCTCGACGAAGTAGTAGTGCCTGCCGTATTCCTCACCAGGCCTCGGCGGGCGCGTGGTGTGCGAGATCGACAACGAGATCGCCGGCTCGCGTTCGAGCAACGCGTTGACCAGGGTCGACTTGCCCGCGCCCGAGGGCGCGGCCACCACGAAGAGGGTTCCTGCCGCCGGCGTGCTCATTCGATGTTCTGCACCTGTTCGCGCATCTGTTCGATCAGCACCTTCAGCTCGACCGCGGCGTTGGTGCTGCGGGAGTCCACCGACTTGGAGCCCAGCGTATTGGCCTCCCGATTGAACTCCTGCATCAGGAAGTCCAGCCGGCGCCCCACCGGTTCGGCCAGGCCCAGCACGCGGCGGGCCTCGGCGATGTGGGTAGTGAGCCGGTCCAGCTCCTCGTCGACGTCGGCACGGGTGATCTGCAGCACCAGCTCCTGCTCCAGCCGGCCCGGGTCGGCCGGCTGCTTGAGCTCGGCCAGCCGCGACTCCAGCCGCGCGCGCAGCGCGGCGCGGATCTCCGGCATCCAGCCGCGCACGTCGGCCACCACCCGTTCGATCGCGTCCAGCCGCTCGCGCAGCATGTCGGCGGTCTTGGCGCCTTCGCGCTCGCGGGTCGCCGCCAGGGCGTCCAGCGCGCGGTCGAGCACGGCGAACAGCGCCTCCTGCAACGCATCGTTGTCCACATCGGCGCGGTCGAGCAGCCCCGGGAAACGCAGCAGCTCGGTGAACTCCACCTGCATCGTCGGGAACCGCGGCTGCAGCTCGCGTGCCAGCTCGGTCAGGCGGGCCAGCATGCCTTCGTTGAGCTGCAGCGCATCGTTGCGGCCCTCGCCGCGCAGGCGCACGGTGAGATCGAGCTTGCCGCGCGACAGCCGGGCCGCGACCCGCTCGCGCAGCAGCGGCTCGAAACCCCGCAGCTCTTCCGGCAAACGAGGGCTGATCTCCAGGTAGCGATGGTTGACCGTGCGCAGCTCGCAGCTGAGCGGGCCGGTGGGGCCCGCCAGTTCGGCCGAGGCGTAGGCAGTCATGCTGCGGATCATGGAAACCCTTGCGGCGGTGCCGATAAAGAGCGCAATGGTAAACTTTCCCGTCCTGCCCTGCCCAACCAGGCTCCCCGACCCATGCAAACCGTCAGCCGCCCCAGCGGACGCGCCAGCGACCAGCTGCGCCCGATCACCATCGAACGCCGTTTCACCCGCCACGCCGAAGGTTCGGTACTGGTGAGCTTCGGCGACACCCGCGTGCTGTGCACCGCCAGTATCGAGGACCGCGTGCCGCCGTGGCTGCGCGGCAAGGGCGAAGGCTGGATCACCGCCGAGTACGGCATGCTGCCGCGCGCCACCCATACCCGCATGCAGCGCGAGGCGGCCAAGGGCGGCCAGGGCGGCCGCACCATGGAGATCCAGCGACTGATCGGCCGCAGCCTGCGCGCCTGCGTCAACCGCCAGGCGCTCGGCGAACGCGTCATCACGCTGGACTGCGACGTGATCCAGGCCGACGGCGGTACCCGCACCGCGGCGATCACCGGCGGTTACGTGGCCCTGGTCGATGCGGTAAACCATCTGATGAAGCGCGAGAACCTCAAGCGCAATCCGGTCATCGGCGCGATCGCGGCGGTCTCGGTGGGCATCTACAAGGGCCAGCCGGTGCTCGACCTCGACTACGCCGAGGATTCGGACTGCGACACCGACATGAACGTGGTGATGAACGACGGCGGCGGCTTCATCGAGGTGCAGGGCACGGCCGAAGGACACGCGTTCCGCCGCGACGAGATGGACGCCCTGCTGGCGCTGGCCGAGAAGGGCGTGGCCGAACTGGTCGCCGCCCAGCGCGCCGCGCTGGCCGAGGGCTGAGCGATGGGCCGCATCGTCCTGGCCAGCGGCAATCGCGGCAAGCTGGCCGAGTTCGGCCACCTGCTGGCCGACGCCGACTTCGAGGTCGTCGCACAGGGCGAGCTGGGCGTGGAGGACGTCGAGGAGACCGGCCTCACCTTCGTCGAGAACGCCCTGCTCAAGGCGCGCCATGCCGCCCGCGTCACCGGCCTGCCCGCGCTGGCCGACGACTCCGGCCTGTGCGTGGACGCCCTCGGCGGCGCGCCCGGCCTTTACTCGGCGCGCTATGCCGGCGGCCACGGCGACAGCGCCGCAAACAATGCCAAGCTGCTGCGCGCACTGGACGGCCGCCCCGATGCCGATCGCCGCGCCTTCTTCATCTGCGTGCTGGTGCTGCTGCGCCACGCCGACGATCCGGCCCCGCTGGTCGCCGAGGGCCGCTGGCACGGCCGCGTGCTGCATGCGCCGCGCGGCGAGGGCGGGTTCGGCTACGACCCGCTGTTCCTGCCCGACGGTCACACGCTCGGCGCGGCCGAGCTGGACAAGGCGCTGAAGAACCGGATCAGCCACCGCGGCCAGGCACTGGACCAGCTGCGCGCACGGCTGGGCGACCTCGCCGCCTGACATGGCCCTGATCGCGCCGCCGCTGTCGCTGTACGTGCACATGCCGTGGTGCGTGAAGAAGTGCCCGTACTGCGATTTCAACTCGCACGGCCTGCGCGACGCGCCGCCGCCCTACGCCGACTACATCGACGTGCTGCTGGCCGACCTCGACGCCGACCTGGCCGACTTCGGCGCCGCGCTGCACGGGCGCCCGATCGTCAGCGTGTTCTTCGGCGGCGGCACGCCCAGCCTGTTCGCGCCTAAGCTCATTGCCCGCTTCCTCGATGGCGCCCGCGTGCGACTGCCGTTCGTCGACGAGGCCGAGATCACGCTGGAGACCAACCCCGGCACCGTCGAGCACGGCCGCTTCGACGGCTACCTCGCCGCCGGGGTCAACCGGCTGTCCTTCGGCATCCAGAGCTTCGACGACGACAAGCTCAAGCGGCTCGGCCGCATCCATTCGGCCGCCGAGGCCGAGGCCGCGGTGAAGTCCGCGCAGGATGCCGGCTACGCCAACATCAACCTCGACCTGATGTACGCGTTGCCCGAGCAGACGCTGGACGACGCCCTGGCCGACGTGGCGCGCGCCGTGGCGCTCGCGCCCACGCACCTCTCGCATTACCAGCTCACGCTGGAGCCGAACACCGCGTTCGCCGCCAACCCGCCGCCACTGCCGGACGACGATCACGCATGGGCGATGCAGGAAGCCTGCGAGGCCGCACTCGCCGACGCCGGCTACCGCCAGTACGAGATCTCCGCCTATGCGCGGCCCGACCGGCGCTGCACGCACAACCTCAACTACTGGCGCTTCGGCGACTACCTGGGCATCGGTGCCGGCGCGCACGGCAAGCTCACCGATGCAGCCGCCGGACAGGTCCACCGACGCTGGAAGCAGCGGCTGCCCCGCACCTATCTGGAAGCGGCCGGGGGCCCGGCCCGCATTGGCGGCGACCAGGCCGTCGACGCCGACGAACTGCCGTTCGAATACATGCTCAACGCGCTGCGCCTGATCGATGGCGTACCGATGGACGAATTCACCGCCTTCACCGGCCTGCAGCCCGAGCGCATTGCCGTCCCCCTCGCAGACGCCCGCAGGCGCGGCTGGCTGATCGACGATCCGGCCCGGCTCGCCACCACGCCGCTGGGCCAGCGCTTCCTCAACGATGCCATCGGCGCCTTCCTATCCTGACCGACTGTCAGGACTGTGCCGCCCGTCACGCCGGCACTTCGCGCAACTTGCTCAAGTTCCACTTCAAGGATCCGTCACAGGACGGCACCGACGACGCACACCGGCAGGAAGCCTCCTTTCACCCACGCAAGGCGCTCTTCCACGCATGAACGGACCCGCTCCCACCCATGGCCGTCTCTCCGGCACGCAAGGCACCCGCCTGTTCACCGCCGAGGAACTGCGCGAGTACGCGGTCGCCTTCTCGCCACCGGTGGAGGAGCGCGCCAGCGTGGCCCAGCCGGTGCTGGCCGGACGCGGGCCGGGCTTCGACAAGCTGCGCTTCCCGCTGCGCACCGGCAAGCAGACCATCGGTCGACGCAGCGACAACGACATCGTGCTGGACGACCCCAGCGTCTCGGCCTCGCACGCCTGGCTGATCAACCAGCAAGGCCACTACGTGATCATGAATACGCTGTCGACCAACGGCGTGTTCGTCAACGGCCGCCGCGTGCACGAGGCGATCCTGCGCCATGGCGACCGCATCCGCCTCGGCCAGGCGGAATTCGTATTCCTGACCCGCGAGCGCGGGGTCGGCCGGTTCGGCCGCACGGCCTGGATCGCCGGCGTGGCTCTGCTTCTTGCCGGCATCGGCGCTCTGGCCTGGTGGCTGCACTGATGCTCTCGGCCGTCCGCGATCCGCAGCGGCCGAAGATGCTGGGCCGCTACCGCATCGAGGGCGTGCTCGGCACGGGCGCGATGGCGGTGGTCTATGCCGGCTACGATCCGCAGATCGAACGCGAAGTGGCGATCAAGTGCCTGCATGCGGGCGTGGCGGCGGACGAGGGCTACCGGCGCCGCTTCCTGGTCGAGGCACGTGCGGCCGGCCACCTGAGCCATCCGCACATCGTCACCCTGTTCGATGCCGGCCAGACCGACGACGGCCGCCCCTACATCGCGATGGAGCGGCTGTCCGGCGACACCCTGGCCAGCCGGGCTGCGAAGGACGGCCTGCCACCGTTGCCGACCGTGATCGAACTGGCAATCCAGATGGCCTCGGCGCTGGACTACGCCCACGCCCACGGCGTGGTGCACCACGACATCAAGCCGGAAAACATCATGCTGGCCGACGGCTGGCGCCACGCCAAGATCGCCGACTTCGGCATCGCCGAGCGGCGCGGCGCGCAGCGCAACAGCGGCGGCCCGCGCACCGAGGTCGGCGGCACCCCGGCCTACATGGCGCCGGAGCACCTGCGCGGCGAGCCGACCGACGCCCGCAGCGACCTGTACTCGCTCGGCGTGGTGCTTTACTGGCTGCTGGCCGGGCGCCTGCCCTGGAGCGAAACCGAGGACGTGCTGCGCCTGATCGAGGAACGCCAGCAGTCGCCACTGCCGCCGCTGGAGCCGATGGACGTGGCGGCGCCGTCGATCCTGATCGACATCGTGCACACCCTGCTGGCGCCGGACGCGGCCACCCGCTATCAGCGCGGCAGCGAGGTGGTGGCGGACCTGCAACTGGCCAAGCGCGAGTACGAGCGTCTGCACGAGCAGCCACTGGTGGGGCGCATCGTGTCGCTGCGGCTGCGCTGGTCTGCCCTGCTCGGTGTCACGCTCAGCCTGGTGCTGCTGGTCGGCATGATCGCGATCTACGCCATGCAGGGCCGCGCGGTGAGCGGGCTGGCGCTGGATTTCGGCAGCTCGCTCGGTCGCATGGTCGCCAGCGAGTCTGCCGAAGACCTGCTGCTGGGTGACCATGCCGCCACCCGGGCGCTGGTCGAGGACATGGCCCGCAACCACCAGATCCGCTACCTGGCGATCGCCGACCGCGACGGCCAGGTGGTGGCCAGCACACAGCCGCAGGAGGTGGGGCAAGGCCTGCCGGCGCTTCCCGCGACGCCGCTGGCACGCCGCGGCGACATCGACAGCTACCGCGAAGACCGAGGGGGCGGCGACGGCCTGCTGCTGTTCAACGCACCGATCCAGTACCAGGCGGCCAACGTCGGCACCCTGCGGCTGGGGATCAGCCGCACGCCGCTGCGTGCCGCGCAGAGGACCACCCTCGGGGTGATCGCGACCGTACTGGGTGTCACCCTGGTCGCGGTGCTGTTCGCCGCCTATGTCCTGTTCCGTCGCCTGCTCGGTCCGCTCGCCCTGATCGGCGACGCCATGCTGCGGGTGGCGCGTGGCGATCTGCGTTATCGCATCCGGCTGGTGCGACAGGACGAGCTGGGACGCCTGTTCGCCGCCTTCAACCTGATGGCCGGTGCGCTGCAGTCCCGCCAGCGACGGCCCCTGGCCACGCGCACGCAGCGATTGCCTGGAGCGGTGGCCTCGCTGGAAGGCGGTCATCGGCCACCAACCACCCGCACCCGCCCGTCCCTGGGCGAGTAATCCCGTTCAGAGCTGCTTGAGGCGGCGCTGCAGCTCCAGCGCCCGCGCACGGTAGGCGATCGCCGGCTCGTAGCCCGGCTCGATCGCCAGCACGCGGTCCCACAGGGCGATCGCCGGCGTCAGCTTCTGGTCGCGATACAGCACGATGGCCCGTTCGTGGCAGGTGGACACCAACTGCTGGCGCAGCGCGTCGGCAGCCCCCCGATCCGAAGCCAGGCCCGGGTCTTCCTTCAGCGCATCGTCCAGTTTCGCCAGCGCCTGGGTCTCCCGACCGGCACGCAGCAACGACAGGCTCTCGCGCTGCAACGCCTGTGACCGGGCGGCAGCCGAACCGGACGACGCTTCAGCCACGGCCGGAGCGGGCGATCGCGCCGCGACCCGTCGGCTCTTCGGCAACTTCACCTTCTGCCCCACCCACAGGCGGGACGGGTCGTCCGATCCGTTGTAGCGGGCCAGGATCAGGAACTGGCGGCCGTCGCCGAGATAGCGCCTGGCCAGGGTGCTGAACGACTCTCCCGCCTGCACCTCGTGGACCTGCGCCGGTGGACCGAGCCGTTCGCGCGGATCGTCGGTGAGCTGGTGCAGCAGATCCTCGGCGGCGCGGTCATCGGGATGAGCCTCGAGGTAGCGGCGGAGGTAGCGCTCGCCCTCCTCGTAGTGACCACGCTGCAGCTGCCGGTTGACGATCCAGGCCAACGGATGCAGCTCGACCGGCGGGGGAGCCGGGGCCGCCACGGGTGCCGGAGGCGGTGCAGCCGGGGCCGGCGCGACCTTCGGCGGCGGATGCAACAGGCCCTGCAGCTGGGCACAGCCGCCGAGGGCCAGCAGCATGGGCAGCCAGACCAGGCGCCGGGCCGAACCAGGCACATGACGGGTGGAAGAATCAACGTGGCTCAGAGTCATGCAACGAAACCTGTCGACCGGAAGATGGGGCACGGGTATGCCCGGGGACGGCGAACCTGCCAAGGACCCTGGACCATGCGCGCCGCATCGACGCGAGCAGGTGAAAAGGGGCCGGCTCCGCACGGACCAGGATGAGGGCGGCATTGTCGCCTTCTCCCCCTCCCCGGCGCAGCACCAGCGAGAGCGCCTCGCGCACGGCGAGCGATGGGTCGGCATAGTCGGTGAACGCGGCCAGCTCCGGTCCGGACAGATGCGCCCACACGCCATCGCTGCACAGGGCGAAGCGCTGGTCACGCCGCCGCGGCGCGTAGCCGTGCTCGACCTCCGGCCGACGCGCTCCGCCCAGCCCCCGCAGCAACTGATGCTGGTCCGGCGCGCTGCCCGCCTGGTCGGCGGCCAGTTCGCCGCGCCGGACGCGCTCCTGCACCAGACTGTGGTCCTCCGTGCAGCCCACGACGCGGTGGTGCTCGATACGGTAGAGGCGACTGTCGCCGACATGGGCCCAGAAGGCGTGTCGGCCCTTCAGAAGCAGCGCCACGACGGTCGCGCGGGGCGAGGCATTGGCCAGCGACGCCCCACGTCGCAGCAATTCGAGATGCGCGTCCTGGCAGAACTGCTCGAGGAACACGGCGCCGGGCAGGTTGCGCCAGTCACTCCGCGTCCAGAGCGACTTCGCGGCGGCGATCACCCCCGCCGAAGCCAGCTCGCCGGCACCCTCCCCGCCCATGCCGTCGGCCAATACCAGCAGCCAGGTGGAGGAGAGCGGATCGTGCAGGCACACCAGGTCGTCCTGCTGGCTGGGTCGCCCACCCCGGCAGCGCCCGGCGCCGACCGTGCCCCAGCACGGTGCGTCGATCGTCGCGATGTCGATCTGCTGCTCCACCGGTTGCTACCGCCCCTCCGTCCACGCCGTTGTCGTGGGCCTACGATAAGGGGGTTGCGACACGCTGCCTTCCGCCGACCTCCAGGATCGTGACGTAACCGACGTATCCGGCATAGACTCGTCGCCCCGGGGGGAGTTCTCAAGGTCAGCCATGGATGTAGAACCGCATGAGCCAGGCCAGCCGTCGCCGCAAGGCGGCGGTCACGGGCGACCGAGCGACCAGTGGTCGGGGCGCGCGCGTCGCCTGATCGAACGCTGCCAGACGATGAGCACCGACTGGCTCAAGCAGCCGGTGCGGGCCTGCCTCGACGAACTCGAGCGCCAGCTGTTCGCCCTGTCCGAAAGTGCCCGCGATCCGTTCGACCAGCAGCGCCATTTCAACGTGCGCCAGCGCGTCATGGCCGAACGCGGTGCGCTCGAGGCCCGCTTCCTCGCACGCATTGGCGAAGCCTTCCAGAAGCTCGGCCCCGTTACCGGGCCCAGCGCCACGGACGAACCCAGGCTGCTGCAGCTGAGCCTGGTGGACACCACCGAGCACGAGATGACGGTCGCGCTCGACAAGCTGGCCTCCCGCGGTGAAGCCCGGGGCGGCGGTGCCCTGTACGAACTGGGCTACCGGCTTGCCGTGCTGGTCGCTGCGCCGCCGCTGGAGGGCGGCGCCATCCCCGTGGGACCGCTGACCCTGGCGCGCGCGCTGCGCAGCGCCACCGCGGCCATCGAGCTGCCGGTCGAACACGACCTGTTGCTGTTGCGCTGCCTGGAGACGGCGCTGCTGCCGGAATTGTCCGGGTTCTACGGTGCGCTCAACGCCATGCTGGAAAAGGAGGGCATCCTGCCGCTCCTGCGTCCCTACCCGTTGGTGCGTCCCGCCGCCGCCCCGGCCCGCAGCGTCGGAGCAGCCGGAATCGCCGGCACGCCGTCGGCCGCCGCGCCGGCAGCAACAGCCCCCGGGTCGAACATCGTCGCAGGCGCATCGTCCGATCACGCCCATGCGGACGAGCCGATCGCGGTGCTCGATAGCCTGCGCGAACTCCTCGCGCGACGTCGGCGCAGCCCGGCCGCCTATGGCGGCGAGCCGGTCGAAGCGGCCACGCCGGAGGAGCTGCAGACCGCCCTGTCCGCGCTGCAGAAGCATCTCTCCCTGGTCGCCGACAAGGCCACCCGCGAACTGCGCAGCGCGCAGCTGCTGCGCGAGGAGCTGCTGACTCAGCTCAACGCGGACAAACCCGTGGACGCGCCCCGCACGGGCCTGAGTGCCGAGCAAGGGGACACGGTCGAGCTGGTCTCGATGCTGTTCGAGCAACTGTCGCAGCAGACCCAGCACAGCGAAGGCACGCACGCGCTGCTCGGCGGCCTGCAGTTGCCGGTGCTGCGCATGGCGGTCAGCGACCGCAACTTCTTCGACCAGAAGGAGCACCCCGCCCGCCAGTTGCTGGGCACCGTCACCGAAGTGGCCAACGACTGGCTGGACGATTCCGGCAGCGATGCCGACCGACATCTGCGTGCCAAGCTCGAACAGCTGGTGGAACGCGCCAATCGCGAGCCGCCCAGCGCGGGGCTGTACACGGCACTGCTGGCCGACATCCAGCAGCACCTCACACTGCTCACGCGCAAGGCGCAGGCGACCGAACGACGCCACATCGAGGCGATGCAGGGACGCGAGCGGCTCGACCAGGCGCGCCAGCGGGCAGCGAAGCTGATCGGCGAACGCTTCGCCCACGACCCGCCGCGCGGCCTGCTGCGAGCCCTGCTCGATCGCGCCTGGTCCGACGTACTGGCGCTGACCATCCTGCGCCACGGCGAGGACAGCGACGCGGTAGCCGCGCAGTTGCTCATCACCGACCAGTTGCTCGGGCGCAAGCCGGTCGTCGACCGGGCGCAACTGCAGGCGGACGTCGAGGCCGGCCTGCAGCAGATCGGCATGCACCACGAGGAAGCGATCCAGGTGGCCCAGCGCCTGGTGAACCCGGGCGACGCACCGGCCCCGATGGCCGGAGGCGAGACGCTGAGCACCACCGATCTGGCGCTGCGCCTGAAGCAGCACCAGCGGCTCGGTGAGCACCAGCAGCCGGCGGCGCCCGTGGCGGCCCCCACCGCGCCGCCAGCGGCGGCGGCAACGGCGGGGACGACGCCGGCGGCAGCGGAGTCGCCGGCGAAGACGGGGCGCGAGCGCAGGGAGCCGACGACACGACCACCGGCGCGGCGCGAGCCTGTGGTGGATCCGCGCGAGATCGAGACACAGGAGCGGCTGCGCCTGCTCCCGTTCGGCCGCTGGTTCGAGTTCACCGACCGCAAGACCGGCAAGACCAGCCAGCGCAAGCTGGCCTGGTTCTCACCGGTGTCCGGACAGACCCTGTTCGTGAATCGTCGCGGCATCCGCACCGACGACATCAGCCTGCCGCAGCTGGCGCACGAGATCGTCAAGGGCCGCGTACGCGAGCTGGGCGAGATGAAGGAATCGCTCCTGGACCGCGCCTGGCACTCGCTCACCGGCAACCTGCTGCGCACACCGAACGGCCGCCCCGGCCGGACGGCATATTGAGGCCGCCATGAACCCTCCGTTCCCGTCCAGCGAGCAGCGCCGCGCCGAACGCAAGCGCGTCAATTTCACCGCCGTGGTCACCGATGTGATCGCCGGCAAGCCGATGGGCTTTCTCGGCAACCTCTCGGCCGGCGGCATGCTGCTGATCTGCCAGCAGGCACCGCGCGACGAGGCGATCTACCAGGTGCAACTGCCGCTGCACGGACTCGGCCCGCAGCCGCAGCACATCGAGGTCGGGGTGCAGGCCCAGTGGCAGGAACGCCCTGCCGCCTCCGGCCAGGTCTGGGCCGGCTTCCGCATCATCGCCATCGGCAAGGAGGACACGGCCGCGCTCGAACGCTGGCTGGCCCTGCCCCACTGAACCGGCTCCCGGGTGGCATGACCCGGCAGCGCTTTGCGATCATGGAAGGCCCACGCGTACCCTGCGCGTCCCCACGGCACCGCGCGACGTCCGCGGCGCCCCGTCGAAAGGACCCCGCCCCATGACCGATCTCGCTCCCCTGTACGCCCGTCATCTGGCCACGCTGCGCGAGCGCGCCGACCAGGCGCTCGCGCGCGGCGGCTTCGATCACCTGCTGGTGGCCGCCGGACAGCCGCGCACAAAGTTCCTCGACGACAACCACTATCCGTACGCGGTGAATCCGCCGTTCAAGCACTGGGTGCCGCTGACCGACGCGCCGGGCAGCTGGATCGCCTACACGCCGGGCACGAAGCCGAAGCTGGTGTTCCTGCAGCCGCGCGACTACTGGCACGTGGTGCCCGAGGCACCGGCCGGCTACTGGGTGGAGCACTTCGACATCGTCACCGTGCGGACCGCCGAAGAGGCGATCGCGCAGTTGCCGAAGCAAAACGCCGCGGTGATCGCCGAAGCATGCCCGCCGATCGAAGGCGTGAAGGCGAACAACCCGAAGGCGGTGCTGGATTACCTGCACTACTACCGCGCCTACAAGTCGCCGTACGAGCTTGCGCTGATGCGCGAGGCCAGCCGCATCGGCGCGCGCGCCCACCGCGCCGCCGAACGGGCGTTCCGCGCCGGCGAGAGCGAGCTGGGCATTCATCAGGCTTATCTCGCCGCCGCCGGGCAGACCGACGCCGAGCTGCCCTACTCCAGCATCGTCGGCCTCAACGAGCACGGCGCCGTGCTGCACTACATGGCGCTGGGGCGCACGCGCCCGGCCGAGTCACGCTCGCTGCTGATCGATGCCGGTGCCAGCGCCTGCGGCTACGCCAGCGACATCACCCGCACCCATGCCGCCGCCGGCCATGAGGATTTCCAGGCGTTGATCGACGCGATGGATGCCGTGCAGCAGGCCCAGGTGGCCAGCGTGAGGGCAGGGGTGGACTACGCGCAGCTGCATGTGCGCGCCCACCACCAGCTCGCCGGCGTACTGAAGGAGCACGGCCTCGTGCACATGAGCACCGAGGCCGCAGTGGAAAGCGGAGTGACCCGCGCGTTCTTCCCGCACGGGCTGGGCCATTCGATCGGCCTGCAGGTACACGACGTGGCCGGCTTCGCCAGGAACGACCGCGGCGACACCATCCCCCGCCCGGACGGTCACCCGTTCCTGCGCATGACCCGCCCGCTCGAGCCGGGCATGGTGGTCACCATCGAGCCGGGGCTGTACTTCATCGACATGCTGCTGGAGGAAGTGCGCCAGGGCCCGGCGGGCAAGGACATCGACTGGGCGAAGGTCGAGGCGCTCAAGCCCTATGGCGGCATCCGCATCGAGGACGATGTGGTGTGCACCGACGGCGCCCCGGAGAACCTCACCCGCGACGCCTTCGCCGCGCTCGGCTGACCGGCCGGGCGGCGCGGCCTCAGTGGTAGCCCGCGTCGCCCGCCAGCTTGCCGCGGAACACGCGGTACGAGTACACGGTATACGCGAGCACCGCGGGGATCAGGAACGCCGCGCCGACCAGCACGAAGCCCTGCGAGGACGGGGGCGAGGCGGCCGCCCAGATGCTCAGCGCCGGCGGCACGATGTTCGGCCAGATGCCCACCACCAGACCGATGAAGCCGAGCAGGAACAAGCCGAGGGCGTAGACGAACGGCTGCGCCTCGCGCCGGTGGATCACCGAGCGCCACAGCATCACCGCGCACACCGCGGTGAGCAGCGGCACCGGCGACAGGTAGAGGAAGTTGCCGCCGGTGAACCAGCGATGCATCAGCGCTGAATGCAGCGTCGGCAGCGATGCGCTGACGATCAGCATGAACACGATCACCGCGACCATCAGCGGGCGGGTGAGGTCGAAGGCGATCTGCTGCACGCGGCCCTCGGTCTTGAGGATCAGCCAGGTCGCGCCCAGCAGCGCGTAGCCGCACACCACCGCGACCCCGGTCATCACCGCGAACGGGCTGAACCAGTCGAATGCGCCGTGCACCTGTCCCGGCGGCAGCGGCGCGATGCCGTCCACCAGCGCGCCGAGGATCACGCCCTGGGCGAAGGCCGCCAGCACCGAGCCGACGTGGAAGGCCAGCCCCCATAGCCAGCGCGAGGTGTGCGCCTTGAAGCGGAACTCGAAGGCGACCCCGCGGAAGATCAGCGCGATCAGCATGAGCAGGATCGGCAGGTACAGGCTGGACAGGACCAGCGCATAGGCCCTGGGAAAGGCCGCCAGCAGGCCCGCGCCGCCGAGCACCAGCCAGGTCTCGTTGCCGTCCCAGATCGGCGCGGCGGTGTTCATCATATGGTCGCGCTGGTGTTCGTCGTCGGCGAACGGGCTGAGGATGCCCAGCCCCAGCACGAAGCCGTCCAGCAGCACGTACATCATCACGCCGAAGCCGATGATGAAGTACCACACCACGGGAAGCACGGTCGCCAGTTCCATCGCCCTACTCCTCGATCGCGTCCTGCGGCACCGAGAGCGGACGGGCCGGCGTCTGGTGCGGCGCCGCCTCGCGCACCGGTGCCGGCACCGGTCCGGTACGGAACAGCTTCACCAGGTAGTACAGCCCGGCGCCGAAGATGCCCAGGTACACCACCACGAAGGTCGCCAGCGAGGCCATCACGCTGCCCACCGGCAGGGGGCTGGACGCCTCGGAGGTGCGCATCACGCCGTACACCACCCACGGCTGGCGACCGACCTCGGCCACCCACCAGCCGGTCAGCACGGCGACGAAGCCGGACGGGATCATCACCACCCACGCCCGCAGGTACCAGGGCTTTTCCAGCGTGCCGCGGCGCCAGCGCCACAGGCCGATCAGCGCCAGGCCCAGCATCGCGAAACCCAGGCCGACCATGATTCGGAAGGAGAAGAACGGGATCGCCACCGGCGGCCGCTGGTCGGCGGGGAAATCCTGCAGGCCCTTCACCTCGCCATGCAGGCTGTGGGTGAGGATGATGCTGCCAAGCCGCGGCACGTCGATCGCATAGCGGTTGGCCTGCGCCTGCTCGTCCGGCCAGGCGAACAGCGTCAGCGGCACGTCGCGGCGGGTTTCCCAGCGCGCCTCGATCGCCGCCAGCTTGGCCGGCTGGTTCCGGTGCACCTCCAGCCCGCTCATGTCGCCGACCACGATCTGCACCGGGATCACGATGGCGAGGAAGGCCAGCGCCAGTTTCAGGGTCGCGCGCGACTTGTCCGCGAAGCGACCCTTCAGCAGGTACCACGCAGAGACGCCGCCGATCACCATCGCGGTGGAGATGAACGCGCCCAGCACCATGTGCGGCAGGCGCACCGGGAAGGACGGGTTGAAGATCACCTTCATCCAGTCGTCCGGGTAGAACACGCCGTCGCGCAACGCGTAGCCGGCCGGGGTCTGCATCCAGCTGTTCGCCGCCATGATCCAGAAGGTCGATATCAGCGTTCCCAGCGCCACCATGCAGGTAGCGAAGAAGTGCGTGCGGTCGCTGACCTTGCGCCAGCCGAACAGCATCACGCCGAGGAACGTCGCCTCGAGGAAGAACGCAGTCAGCACCTCGTAGTTGAGCAACGGGCCGATCACGTTGCCCGCGGCCTCGGAGAAGCCCGCCCAGTTGGTACCGAACTGGAAGCTCATCACGATGCCCGACACCACGCCCATGCCGAAGGCCACGGCGAAGATCTTCAGCCAGAAGAAGTACAGGTCGCGCCACGGATCGGTGCGCCTGACCAGCCACACCGCCTCCAGGAAGGCCAGCCACGAGGCCAGCCCGATCGAGAACGCCGGGAACAGGATGTGGAAGGACACGACGAAGGCAAACTGCAGTCGTGACAGGAACTCGGCCGTCAACATGATCGACTCCTCGCGCTTGCGGTCCGATGGCCTGTACGTCGGCGTGCGGCGAACGGGTCCACCGCGCGACGAAACGCCTCGCGGCCATCGACCGCGCCGGCGCGCGGAGGCGCCACGGCAGGACATCGACGCGGTAGTCTGACGAGCCCCGCGTGGAGATCCGATGAGCATGGCCGGCCCGCGTCCCGACCCGCACCGTCGGCGCCGGCCGGCCGCGTCGCCGTGGCGCGAAGTGCTGCCAGTGTTGCTGGCCAAGCTGGTCGCCGCGGCGGCGCTGGGCTGGATGCTGTTCAGCGCGTCCCGCTGAGGGGGCCGGTCAGCGCGCGGCGAGCAACGCCTCGAGCGCTTCCGGCTCCTTCGGCACGGCGGCGGTAAGCACCTCGTGGCCGCGGCGGGTGACCGCCACGTCGTCCTCGATGCGGATGCCGATCCCGCGCCAGCGTTCGGGAACGTCACGGTCGCCCGGCGGCACGTAGATACCCGGCTCCACCGTCACCACCATGCCCGGCTCCAGCACGCGCGGCTCGCCGTCGATGCGGTAGTCGCCCACGTCGTGCACGTCCATGCCAAGCCAGTGGCCGGTCTTGGCCGGGAAAAAGTGGCGATAGCTGCCGGTGGCGATCGCCGTCTCCGGATCCTCGCGCAGCAGACCCAGCGCGCACAGGCCTTCGGTGATCACCTGCACCGCGGCCAGGTGCGCCGCGTTGAACGGCCGCCCTGGCTTCACCTCGTCGATCGCTGCCAGCTGGGCCGTGAGCACGATGTCGTACAGCGCGCGCTGCTCGCGCGTCCAGCGGCCGCCGACCGGATAGGTGCGGCTGATGTCCGAGGCGTAGCAATCGACCTCGGCGCCGGCATCCACCAGCAGCAGGTCGCCGTCGCGCAGCGGGGCGCGGTTGGCGGTGTAGTGCATGGTGCAGGCGTTGACGCCAGCAGCGACGATCGGCGGGAACGAGGCGACCGCGCCGCGCAGGCGCATCGCGCGCTGCAGTTCGGCCTCCACTTCGAATTCGTGCCGCCCCGGCAGGGCGACCCGCATCGCGGCCAGATGCGCGTCGGCGGCGACATCGGCCGCCGCGCGCATCAGCTTCAGCTCGGCCGGCGACTTGAACAGCCGCAGGTCGTGCAGCAGATGGCCCAGTGCGACGAACTCCTTCGGCACCACGCCGCCACCGCGCAGCTGGCGCAGGCGGCGCATCCAGGCAAGCAGTTGCGCGTCGAACTGCGGCTCGCTGCCGAAATGGCAGTAGACCCGGGCGCGGCCCTCGATCATGCCCGGCAGGATGTCGTCGATGTCGTCGATCGGGAAGGCGTCGTCCATCCCGTACTCGCCGACCGCGCGCTCGGTGCCGATCGACTCGCCGTGCCAGCGCTCGTGCTCCGCATCCCGCTCGCGGCAGAACAGCACCGCCTCGCCGTGCTTGCGCCCGGGCAACAGGGCGAGCACCGCGTCGGGCTCGGGAAAGCCGGCGAGGTACTGGAAATCCGAATCCTGCCGGTACGGCCAGGCCGCGTCGGCATTGCGCAGGCGCTCGGGCGCCGCGGCGACCAGCACCACGGCGTCCTCGCCGGCCATGTGCATCAGCTGGCGGCGGCGGCGGGCGAATTCGGCCGGCGTGATCACCGCACTGGGAATCAGTGGATCGTGCCGTTGCCGGCCGCCGGATCGCGGGCGCACTCGGCGTGCAGCAGCATCGCACTCATGCGCACGAACTCGTGCACCTCGATCAGCGCATCCTCGTCCTCGGACTCGTCACCGAAATCGAGCTGGGACGAGGCGATGGTGGCCAGGTCGCGCAGCACCTCCTGCGCCTCCTCGGACAGCTTGCCGTGGGCGTCCGCCCCGGCCAGACCGAAGCCACCGAGAAAGCCGCGGCACCAGGCGACCGTCGCTTCCGCGCGCTCGGCGAGGGGACGGTCGTCCTCCGGCAGCAGCGGCTCGAACCCCAGCTCGGGATCCGCCAGCTGGGTGGCCGCCTGCCGAGCCAGACGATCGAGCAGAGTCGCGTCGGCGCCCGCCGGCGCGGTGCCATCGCCATCCAGCTGAAGAACGGCCAGCACCGGCTGGCGGCCGAAGCGGCCGCCAGCCGCCAGGAATCCGCAGACCGAGCCGTCCAGCTCGCTGGGTTCGGTCGCCAGCTTCAGGCGATGGGTCAGGTCGTCCAGGTCGTCGAATTCGACGCGGGCGGGGGCCGTCATGGCGGGCTCCTTGGGGATCGGAGCGGCAGTCTAACGCCTCGCCGACGGAGCGTGCCGCAGCCGGCTGTTTTGGGCGAACGCACTGGTATAGTCTGCCGGCATGAGCACGCCCCCCGACCTCCAGCAGGAACTCGATGCGCTGAACCGCCAGGTCGATCAGCTGGTCGACACCGTGCGGCGGCTGACCGAAGAAAACCGCAGCCTGCGCCACAGCCAGGAGCAGCTCGCTACCGAGCGTGCCGGCCTGATGGCCCGCAACGAGCAGGCGCGCGGCCGGGTGGAAGCGATGATCCAGCGCCTGAAAGCCCTCGAGAACAACAGCTGACATGAATGCTCCAGCCAGCGAACCTGTCGCGCTGCGACTGATCGATCGCGAATTCCTGATTGCCTGTGCCCCGGAAGAGCGCGAGGGGCTGCTGGAGGCGGCCAGCTATCTCGACCGCAAGATGCGGGAGCTGCGCGCCAACGCCAAGACGCCGGGCTTCGACCGTCTCGCCGTGCTGGCGGCGATCAGCGTGACGCACGAGTTTCTCGCGTTGCGCAAGCAGCACTCCGGCGCGGACCAGAGCGTGACCGACCGCATCGCCGCGCTGCGCCGCAAGCTCGAGGCGGCGCTCGAACCTGCCCCGCCGCGCGGCTGAATCCCGCGCACCGGCATGCACACAGCGATGACCGGTTGCTGGTAAAATCGATCCCGGCGTTTTCTGCGGTGTGCGCCAGCACACTCTTACATTTGCCTTGTTCCTAAATACGGCCCCGGGTCGGTTTCTTTCTGGCTGTTGTGCATGTCCGCCGCGTGCGGAAAGCCTCGAGGCCCGATAAGCCCTCCCACCTGATCCATCGTGGATCAAGGTCGTTTGGTGGGCAGCGGCATCGCGGTTGACGCCACCTTTTCCTGCACCGGCCGACGTTCTGCGTCGGCCGGCATGCTATCGGCGCCGCCGCAACTGGCGCGGCCTATCGGGAGACGCGCGACCGTGGATGCCACCGCCCAGCGACGCGAGCTTCGCCATCGCCTGACCGAGCAGCGCAAGGCACTCACCCCACAACAGCGGATCGCCGCAGCCCAGGGGCTGCGACGCAGCCTGGAACAGCTGCCCGAGTACCACACCGACGCGCGCGTGGCCGGCTATTGGGCCGTCAACGGCGAGCTGGCGTTGAACCTGGTGATCCCACCGCTGCTGGCACGCGGCCAGCAGTTCCTGCTGCCCCTGCTCGAGAGCGGACGCCAGTTGCGGTTTGCGCCGTGGCAGGCCGGCGACGCGGTGGAGCCGAACCGCCACGGCATTCCCCAGCCGGTCCGGGTCGAGCGTCCGCTGGCCCCGTTCCAGCTCGACCTGGTGCTAGTGCCGCTGGTGGCGTTCGACCGGCGTGGCCAGCGCCTTGGCTATGGCGGCGGCTATTACGACCGCAGCTTCGCCTTCCTCAACGAACAGGCTCGCCCGACCGAGCCGCTGCTGGTCGGTATCGCCTATGACTTCCAGGAGGTGCAGGCGATCGAACCCGCGCGCTGGGACGTGCCACTGGACTTCGTCGCCACCGACCGCGAACTGATCGACTGCCACGCCGAACGCGCAAACGAGAGCCACGCATGAGCCCTGCCCGCATCGCCCACTGGCTGATGAAATCCGAGCCGGACACCTTCTCCATCGACGACTTGGCCAGGCGCGGCCGCGAACCCTGGGATGGCGTACGCAACTATCAGGCGCGGAACTTCATGCGTGACGGCATGCGGGTGGGCGATGGCGTGTTCTTCTACCACTCCAACTGCGCCGAACCCGGCATCGTCGGACTGGCCGAAGTAGTTTCCGACGCCTATCCGGACCCCAGCCAGTTCGATCCGAAGAGCGATTATTTCGACCCGGGCGCCAGCCGCGACAACCCGCGCTGGATGCTGGTCGACGTGGGCTTCGTACGCAAACTCAAGCGCACGATCACGCTCAGGGAGCTGCAGGCCCTGCCCGCCCTCGCCGACATGCCGCTGGTACGCAAGGGCAACCGCCTGTCGGTGATGCCGGTGAAGGTCAGCGAATGGAAGACCATCCTCGGCCTCGAATGAGGCGTTCACGCCCCTCCTTACCGTTCCGGAACCTCCGACCATGAGCAACGAAAAGAAACTTGCCGGCGAAGCCGCCATCCGCTTCGTAGAGGACGGCGCCATCGTCGGCGTCGGCACCGGCTCGACGGTGGCCTATTTCATCGAGGCACTGGGCGCGGTCAGTGATCGCATCAAGGGCGCGGTCTCGAGCTCCGAACAGTCCACTGCCCTGCTGAAAAAGCATGGCATCGAGGTGCTCGACCTGAACACCACCGGCGAACTCACCCTGTACGTGGACGGCGCCGACGAATGCGACCCGCACAAACGGCTGATCAAGGGCGGTGGCGCCGCACTGACCCGCGAGAAGATCATTGCCGAAGCCAGTGGCAAGTTCGTCTGCATCATCGATTCGAGCAAGCAGGTGGACGTGCTGGGCAAGTTCCCGCTGCCGATCGAGGTGATTCCGATGGCGCGCAGCCTGGTCGGTCGCGAGATCGTCCGCCGCGGCGGTCATCCGGTGTGGCGGGACGGTGTGGTCACCGACAACGGCAACTGGGTGATCGATGTGCACGGCTGGCAGATCACCGACCCGGTGGCGCTGGAGGCCGACCTGAACCAGATTCCCGGCATCGTTACAGTGGGGCTGTTTGCCCGCCGCGGCGCGGATGTGGTGCTGGTCGGCGATCGCGAGATCTGATCGGAGACGCGCCGGATCCCGGTCCGGCGCGTCTCCTCGGCACCGCTGCAGGTCACGGTGACCGTGACCAACAAAAAACCCGCCGAATGGCGGGTTTTTTGTGCCGATCAATACAGCTGATTGGCGTCTTGTTTGGCAGCCCCGGATGGATTCGAACCACCGAATGCCTGAGTCAGAGTCAGGTGCCTTACCGCTTGGCGACGGGGCTATGAAACGTAGTTTAGCGCTTGGAGAACTGCGTGGCACGACGTGCCTTGTGCAGACCGATCTTCTTGCGCTCGACCTCGCGGGCGTCGCGGGTCACGAAACCGGCCTTGCGCAGCGACTGCTTGAGAGTCTCATCGTATTCCACCAGCGCGCGGGCGATGCCGAGGCGGATCGCACCGGCCTGACCGGTGATGCCACCGCCAGCGACGGTGACGGTGATGTCGAACTTCTCGGTGTTCTGGGTCAGTTCGAGCGGCTGGCGCACGATCATGCGCGAGGTCTCGCGACCGAAGAACTGGTCGAGGGTCTTGCCGTTCACCGTGATCGCGCCAGTGCCCTTGCGCAGGAACACGCGGGCGGCGGAGGTCTTGCGGCGGCCGGTGCCGTAATTCTGCTGAATCGCCATGAGGGTTCCTTAGATTTCCAGCGCCTGCGGCTGCTGTGCGGTGTGCGGGTGCTCGGCGCCGCCGTATACCTTAAGCTTGCGGTACATCGCGCGGCCCAGCGGGTTCTTCGGCAGCATGCCCTTGACCGCGATCTCGATCACGCGCTCCGGGTGGGTGGCCAGAAGATCACGCAGGTTGGTGGTCTTCAGGTTGCCGACATAGCCGGTGAAGCGGTGGTACATCTTGTCGTCCAGCTTCGCACCGGTGACCGCCACCTTCTGCGCGTTGACGACGACGATGTAGTCGCCGGTATCGACGTGCGGGGTGAATTCCGGCTTGTGCTTGCCGCGCAGGCGGCGCGCAATCTCGGTGGACAGACGACCGAGCGTCTTGTCCGTGGCGTCGATCACGAACCAGTCGCGCTTGACGCTTTCCGGCTTGGCGCTGAACGTTTTCATTTCGGGATACCTGTAGGCCGCCATGGAGGCGGTGAGGGAATCGGGTCAAACAAAGGTGCGGGATGATAGCCGAGCTTCCATCCTCTGCACAAGCCCACCAGTGGTGAGCTGCGAGCCGGCAAGGATAGCACGACATCCCCTCGCATTGAAAAGCCCCCGGAACCGGCAAAAACGCGACCGGACGACCATGTGCCGCTTGGCCGCACCGGCAGCATGTCGTCCAATAGCCGGGACCGCCGCACTTTCCGAGGATTGCCCATGACGGTACGCCAACTAACGCCCCTGGACCGCCTGATCGCGGGCTTCGAACGAGCGCTGGACACGGTGGCCGGCGCGCCCGAGGCAAGGCGCCCCACGCCTGCCCACGGCATTGCCGAGGCCGAGCTGGACCGGGCCGAACGGCGTCATGCCGCCGGGCTGATGCGCATCAACCACGCGGGCGAGGTCTGCGCCCAGGCGCTGTACGACGGCCAGGCCGCCCTGGCCCGCTCCGAGGAAATCCGCCGACACCTCGTGCACGCCGCTGCCGAGGAAACCGACCATCTGGCCTGGTGCGCCGGGCGCCTGCGTGAACTGGACAGTCGCCCCAGCCTGTTCAACCCGCTTTGGTACGCCGGCAGCTACGCGATCGGCGCGGCGGCGGCCCTGGCCGGGGATCCGGTCAGCCTGGGCTTCGTGGTGGAAACCGAGCGCCAGGTCGAAGCGCACCTGGCCGAGCACCTGGAGACGCTGCCGGAGCAGGACCAGCGCTCGCGCGCGGTGCTGCGCCAGATGCAGGCCGACGAGGTTCGTCATGCCGACGAGGCCGAAGCATGCGGCGGCGTGGAGTTGCCGTTCCCGATCCCACCACTGATGCAGCTGACCTCACTGCTGATGAAGAAGGTCGCTTACCGCATCTAGTGACCCGGCCCACGGAGATGCCCCTGGAGCGCCCCGTGAAAAACCCGCCTTCCGGCGGGTTTTTCGTCACATCAGGTTGCGGCCGTGGAAGAGCTCCTCGATCTCCCGCCGCAGCAGCGACTCGATGCGCTGGCGCTCCTTGAACGAGAGGTCGTCGGCATGCGCCTCGAACAGGTAGGTGTCCAGGTCGAAGTCCTTGATGTGCATCTTCGTGTGGAACATGTTTTCCTGGTACACGTTGACGTCGAACATCTCGTACTTCTGCCGGATGTGGCGCGCCAGGTAGTCCTGCACCGAGTTGATCTTGTGGTCGATGAAGTGCTTCTTGCCCTTCACGTCGCGGGTGAAGCCGCGCACGCGGTAGTCGGCGATCACGATGTCCGACTCGAAGCTGTCGATCAGGTAGTTCAGCGCCTTCAGCGGCGAGATCACGCCGCAGGTGGCCACGTCGATGTCCGCGCGGAACGTCGCGATGCCGTTGTGCGGATGCGTTTCCGGATAGGTGTGGACGGTGATGTGGCTCTTGTCCATGTGCGCCACCACGGCACCGGAAATGGTGTCGCGGCCGAGCTTCTCCACCACCGGCTCCTCGGAGATGAGGATCGTGACCGAGGCACCCTGCGGGTCGTAGTCCTGGCGCGCGATGTTGAGGATATTCGCGCCGATGATCTCCGCCACGTCGGTGAGGATCTGGGTCAGACGGTCGGCGTCGTACTGCTCGTCGATGTATTCGATGTAGCGCTGGCGCTGCTCTTCGGACACCGCGTAGCAGATGTCGTAGATGTTGAAGCTCAGGGCCTTGGTCAGGTTGTTGAAACCCTGCAGGCGCAGACGGGGAAGTGGTTTCACCACGGCAACTCTCCATGGCCGCACGGCGGCCAGCAGCAGAGGCGGGTTAGCGACAAGGGTCCCCGCTGGATGGTACGGCACGAAAACAACTAGCTTCCGCGACCCTTGTGACCGACGCGCGACACGTCATCGGTGCTGGAAGACCGCCGAGTATGGGGTAAAACGGCGCAAAACTGAAAGTGGCGTTCCCGCCACGGTTTGCCATAATGCGACGTCACAGGGGATAAACGCGTACGCTCACGTCGGGCCGGCCCGCTCATCGGGGGCAGCCCTAGGCATTTCAGACAGCGGGAAACACCGTGGCGCAACTCAAATATCAACTGCAGCAAGCTTTCGAGCGGTCCCAGGCCCCCCTGGGCTTCGCCCCGGACCCGGCCTCCATGGAGCGCTTCCTCGCGCTCTGCCATCGCCGCCGATACCCGGGCAAGACCGCGATCATCCGCCCCGGCGACCCGGCCAACACGCTCTATTACGTGATCGAAGGGTCGCTGGCCGTCTGCACCGAGGACGAACAGGGCCGCGAGCTGATCCTGGCCTACATCAGCCGTGGCCAGTTCATCGGCGAGATGGGGCTGTTCGTGGAGCAAGCCCAGCGCGAGTCGATGGTGCGTACCCGCACCCCGTGCGAGATGGCCGAAATCAGCTACGAGCGCCTGTTCCAGCTGATGGAAGGCCAGCTGCGCGAGGAGTGCCCGAAGATCCTCTTCGCCATCGGCGCCCAGCTCACCAACCGGCTGCTGCGCACGTCGCGCCAGGTCAGCCGCATGGCGTTCATGGACGTCACCAACCGGATCTCGCGCACCCTGCTCGACCTGTGCCAGGAGCCGGACGCGATGACCCATCCGGACGGTACCCAGATCCGCATCTCCCGCCAGGAGGTCAGCCGCATTGTCGGTTGTTCGCGCGAGATGGTCGGCCGCGTGCTCAAGCAGCTCGAGGAGCAGGGCATGATCACCGTGTCGGGCAAGACCATCGTGGTGCTCGGCACCCGCTGAGCCGGTCCCGCGATCGCACCAGGAGAAAGCGGCGCCCGGCGCCGCTTTTTTTCTTTGCCTCAGTACCAGGCCACCCGCTCGACGCTGCGTCCGAGCGCCCGCTCCACCTGCTTGCACAGCTTGGGCGAGCCGTTCACCAGCACTGGCTCGGCCGCCTCCTTGAGCATCGGGATATCCAGCGCCGAGTCGCCGTAGGCCCGATCCCAGCGGGCCACGCCGGCCTCGGCCAGCGACTGCAGCTTGCGCTGCCCGATGTTGTGCCGCCTGACGCGCATGCCCAGCCTGCCCGGCGCCAGCTCCGAGGCCACCAGCTCCACCTCGGGCAGCCCCAGCTCGTCGAGCAGCCCGCGCGCGAGGATCCGCTCGCACCCCGTGACGACGATGACCCGGGCGCCCTCGGCCTGGTGGCAGCGCAGGGCCTGCAGCGCATCGCGCTGGAACTGTTTCGGGCGCCGCACCAGCCGACCGGCAAAGTCCTGGGCCCGTGCACGGTAGCCGTGCTCGTCCAACCCCAGCAGGCCGACGTGGACCACCGTGCGCACCGCCGCCCGCCAGGAAAACGGTCGCACCAGCAGCAGCCACGGCAGGGCCGGCAGCAACAGTAGCTTGCGCCCGACGCCGGCATAGCGCTCGCGCATGAACAGCCCGAACGAGTCGGCCACGGTGATCACGCCGTCGAAATCGAACAACACGACACGCGGCCCGCCGGCCGTCGCCGTCGACACAACGTCGTCCGGCAACGCCACCCCTGGGTCTTCCATCACGTTCAGTCCGCTTCGAACAGACGCTTGAGCTCGGTGCCCGGATCGACCGCGCGCATGAAGGCCTCGCCGACCAGGAAGGCATGCACGCCGGCCTCGCGCAGCTGGCGCACGTGCTCGGGCGTGTGGATGCCGGATTCGGCCACCAGGATGCGGTCGTACTCGACCAGCGGCTGCAGCTCCAGCGTGGTCTCCAGCGTGGTCTCGAAGGTGCGCAGGTTGCGGTTGTTCACGCCGATCATCGGCACCGGCAACGCCTGGGCGCGTTCCAGCTCCTCGGCGTCGTGCACCTCGCACAGCACGTCCAGATCCAGCTCGGCGGCCAGCAGCGAGAGGTTCATCAGCTCGGCATCGCCCAGCGCGGCCACGATCAGCAGGATGCAGTCGGCGCCAATCGCCCGCGCCTCGTACACCTGGTACGGGTCGATGACGAAATCCTTGCGCAGGATCGGCAGCGAGCACGCCTCGCGCGCCTGGCGCAGGAACTCCTCGCTACCCTGGAAGAAATCCTTGTCGGTCAGCACCGACAGGCAGGCCGCGCCGGCCGCCTCGTAGCTGCGCGCGATCGCACCGGGGTCGAAATCGGCGCGGATCACGCCCTTGCTCGGGCTGGCCTTCTTCACCTCGGCGATCACCGCCGGCAAGCCGACATCGATCTTCGCCTCCAGCGCGGCGGCGAAACCACGGGTGTCCGGCATGTCGGCCACGCGCGCAGCCAGCTCGTCCAGGGACAGCATGGCGCTGCGCTCGGCGATTTCTTCCGTCTTGCGGGCGAGGATGCGTTGCAGGATGTCGGCCATGGTCGTGGTGTCGTTGGGCGCCGCCGCAGCGGCTGTCAAACAGGGCACCGCGCCCGGGTCGGGGCGTCAGGTACCGGCGAGGCGTCGGGTGGTGGCGACGAACTGCTGTAGTTTCGCACGGGCGGCGCCGCTGGCGATGGTCCGGCGCGCCAGGGCGATACCATCGTCGATACTGTCCACCACATCAGCGGTGTAGAGCGCCGCCCCGGCATTCAGGCAGACGATGTCGTGCGCCACCCCATGCGCCCCCTTCAGGGCATCCTCGAGCATGGCGCGCGACTCGGCCACGCTCTCCACCCGCAGGTTCCGGCTGGAGGCCATGGCCAGGCCAAAATCCTCCGGCTCGATCTCGTATTCGCGCACCTGGCCATGGCGCAGTTCGCCGACCAGGGTGGCCGCGCCCAGCGAGATCTCGTCCATGCCGTCGCGGCCCCACACCACCATCGCATGCTGCGCGCCGAGCTGCTGCAGCACGCGCACCTGGATGCCGACCAGGTCGGGGTGGAACACACCCATCAGGATGTTCGGCGCACCGGCCGGGTTGGTCAGTGGCCCCAGGATATTGAACAGCGTGCGCACACCCATTTCCTTGCGCACCGGCGCCACCACCTTCATCGCCGGATGATGGTTGGGCGCGAACATGAAGCCGATCTCGGTTTCGGCCATGCAGGCGGCGACCTGCTCGGGCTTGAGGTCGATCGAGGCGCCCAGCGCCTCCAGCACGTCCGCGCTGCCGGACTTGGACGACACGCTGCGCCCGCCGTGCTTGGCCACCCGCGCACCGGCCGCCGCGGCGACGAACATCGAGGCGGTGGAAATGTTGAAGCTGGATGCGCCATCGCCACCGGTGCCGACGATGTCGACGAAGTGCGCGTGCGGCGGCGCCTCGACCCGGGCCGACAGCTCGCGCATCACGCGCGCCGCACCGGTGATCTCGCCGATGGTTTCCTTCTTCACGCGCAGGCCGGTGATGATCGCCGCGGTCATCAACGGACTCACTTCGCCGCGCATGATCTGGCGCATCAGCGCGATCATCTCGTCGTGGAAGATCTCGCGGTGCTCGATCGTGCGCTGCAGGGCTTCCTGCGGCGTGATGTGGATCTCGCGCGACATCATGCCGCCAGCTTCCGCGCCGGCAGGCCGAGGAAGTTCGCCAGCATCGCGTGGCCGTGCTGGGTGAGGATCGATTCGGGATGGAACTGCACGCCCTCGACCGGCAGCGTCTTGTGGCGCAGGCCCATGATCTCGTCGATCGAGCCGTCGGGGTTTTCCGTCCAGGCGGTCACTTCCAGACACTCCGGTAGCGACGCCTGCTCGACCACCAGCGAGTGGTAGCGCGTGGCTTCGAACGGATCGGGCAGCCCGGCGAATACGCCCTGCCCGCGGTGGCGTACCGGCGAGGTCTTGCCGTGCATGATCTGCTTGGCGCGGATCACCTTGCCACCGAACGCCTGGCCGATCGCCTGGTGGCCCAGGCAGACGCCGAAGACCGGCAGCTCGCCGGCCATCTCGCGCAGGATCGCCAGCGACACGCCGGCATCGTCGGGCGTGCCCGGCCCCGGCGAGATCATGATGTGCGAGGGCTTGAGCGCGCGCACGCCGGCCACGTCCAGCGCGTCGTTGCGCACCACCTTCACCTCCTGACCCAGCTCGCCCAGGTACTGCACGAGGTTGAAGGTGAAGCTGTCGTAGTTGTCGATCATCAGGAGCATGGGGAGCGCCGAGTGGCCGGGAACGTGGAGCGGCCATGATAGCCAGCCGACGCCGGCTCGTGCAGGCGTGAGCCAGGATCGTGCCGTTTGCGCCGGGGCGCCTGTCGCCGCATGCTTCGGCGGAGTTACCGCACAAGGACCCGTGAGATGGACTACGTGGAAATAGCCCTGCTGCTCGCCGGCTTCGTGCTGCTCGTGCTTGGCTACCGGCGCAACCGCCGCGGCTGGCTGGTCGCCGCGGCGCTGCTGCTGTTCCTGTCAGGAAACCTCGAGCCGATGGTCAGCGGATTCGCGGAGGGCTGGGCTTCTGCCGGCCAATCTGCTTCCATCGCCGCCGGCCACCACTGATCGCCGCGCCTAGCGGAACAGTCCGACCCGGTCGGGCGCCAGCATCGCCGCCATGAGCCCGGCATCCTGCAGATGTGCGGGCGGCGGGCGACCCGGCGCCAGGTTCGCGCAGGGCCTCGCCCATCGCCACCGAGGTCCGGATGCCGTAGCCGCCCTGCGCAGTGACCCAGAAGAAGCCCGGCGCATAGGACGCGAAGCCGCCGACCAGGTCCGCGTCGGGCGGCGGATCGTCATCGTGGTCGCCTGCTCGATGTGGTGGATGCCCAGCGCGATATCGCGCTCCTCGGGCTGCCCGTTGTGTGGATGGGTCGGATCGGCGGCTCGAACAGGTGCGTCGAACCGCGCTTCGGCACCGGGCTCAGCGGCGCCACGCCGGCCAGCGTGGCGACCTGGGCGGCCCAGGCGCCTGCGGTGCCAAGCAGAAGTGGTACACGTAAGCGCCGTTCGCCGGCGATCACCGTCCAGCCCAGACCTCGCGCGCGATCGCGGTGATGGCCCGCTCCAGGTGCAAGGCGCCGTCGCCCCCCCCCCAGACTCACCGCTCCCTCGTGGCGCGGCCCAGCGAACAGCGCCTCGGCTCCAGCGCGCAGCTCCCTATGGCTCAGGTCGACTGGACCTGTCATGCCCGATCCCGATCCGGGCGGCTCCGAAGCTGGGGCCAGCAGGCCGATACACTGACGAAAGAGCATCCGCCGGCGAGAGACGTGCTACACCACTCATATGATGGGGACCTGGCTGGCATTGTTCTTTGGATCCATCCAGAACGATTCATTCATGAAGCGGCCAAAGATATCGCGCGGCAAGATGGAAGTACGCTCCATCGGCTCGACCTTGGGCCGCACGGTGTGCAGGCCCGGCATACCGACGCGGGCATCGAATTCGTCTGCGGCATAGGCGATGTGGTCGAAGTCGTGTTCGAACCAGGGTTCGCCGATGAACTGGTAGACCGCGCGCATGGCCGCCGCGGGATTGCGCACCAGGCTTTCGTAGGTCAACAGCAGCAGATGACCCGGAGCATATTGGCTGTAGAACGCGTCCTTGGTCGCCTGGAAGGCGAACCCGACCATGCCACGCGGATCGGTCAACGCCTCGACACGCGAGTAGACCGTGGTGTTGGTGTCGAAGCGGAACACCTTGCTGACGCTCACCGGTTGCTTGCGCACCAGGCGCTCCATGCTGTCCAGCACCCAGGACAGCTGGCGCACACAGGCGATGACCTTCGCCTCCGGAAACAGCGTTTCGAGCAACTGCATGCGGCTGCACCACAACCGGCTGGTGTCGAACACCACGCCGACATCCGCCTGCCCTGCGTAGAAGTTCTCGACCAGGCCACGCAGCATCGCCACGCGCTGCTCGTCGGAGACGTCGAAGGAAAAATCGTTCTTGCTGCTCGCCTCCGCGATCACCGCCCCCATGATGTCGGCGAGCGGGCTGGTCATGCCGGCACGGAATCGCGGATTCTGGTTGAGGATAGCGGCCAGCAGCGTGCTGCCCGAGCGCGGCAGTCCCGAAATGAAGTGGAACTTCCGGGCAGGTTTCGCGACATCGGTGGCGACAGGCATGCGGGCGCTCTCCTCTGGATGCGGGGTGGGTATCGACCGGATGGTACGCGGTCCGGCTAGCGTGGCGGCGCGGTCGAGGCGCGGATGCGCATTTCGTAGTCGAACTCGACCATCCGCGGCTCGCCCTTGTTGAGCACGCGCAGCATCAGTTCCTGGGTGGCGCGCCGACCCATTTCCCGCACCGGCTGGTGGATGGTGGTGAGCGGCGGCCACACCTGGGTCGCGATGGTGGTGTCGTCGAAGCCGCAGACGGAGATATCGCGCGGAATCGATACCCCAGCTTCCGCGGCGGCCCAGATCGCACCGACGGCCATGTCATCGTCACCCGCGAACACGGCCGTCGGTCGATCCGTCAAGGCCAGCAACTGGCGCATCGCCACCACGCCCGACTCGAACGAGAACCGGCCCTGCACCATGTACGCCGGGTCTTCCTTCAGCCCGGCGCGCTCGAGGCCGTCGCGGTAGCCGGCCAGGCGCCAGATGCCGGCACCGTGCTCGGGATCGCCGAGGATATGCGCGATGCGGCGATGGCCCAGCGACACCAGGTGATCCACCATCGCCGCCGCGGCTTCGCGCTCGCGCAGCATCGCGCCGATGTTTTCCTCCGGATGGCGCGGTGCGATCGACGCGAACGGCACGCCAGTCTCGCGCAGGCAGGCCAGCAATTGCGGATGATCGGTGATCGGCGGCGTGAGGATCAGCCCGTCGGGCTGCTGCCGCATCAGGATGTCCTCGACCCGCTCGACGAAGTCCGGTGCGGTGGAGACCAGCGGCTGCACCATCATGCTGTAGTGCTGTGCCGCACACGCTTCCAGCACGCCGGCCTGCACTTCCATGATGTAGCTGGGCGAACGGTTGTCGTACAGCAGGCCGATCATGAAGGAGCGATTGGTCGCAAGGCTGCGCGCCGAGGTAAGCGGCCGGTAGTTGAGTGAGGCGACGGCGGCCAGCACGCGCTGGCGCATCGAATCGCTCACGTTCGGATCGTTGTTGAGCACCCGAGAAATGGTCTTCTTCGATGTCCCGACGGTGCGGGCGACATCGTTGATGGTCACGCGCGTCATGAAAGTCCGGTCTGGTTCAATGCGTCTTTCCCTGCGGAGCCTCCGCACGGCTCCCGGCGACCACCGGGAAACTCCGCGACGGAGCGTTCCAGCCCTCCAACTCGACCACCGGCGCCGCGGGCCCCTGCCCGTCGTAACGCGCGGTCAGGGTGATCGATTCGCCGGGCCATAGCGTGACGTCATTGTCGCTCCACAGGACGGGCAGCACGAGGTCGCCGCCCGCGGATCGCCTGATCGACACGTGCTGGAACAGTGCCACGGTTTTGGACGATGCGGGAACCGTCAGGGTGACTGTGACCACGTCATCGGCACCCTCATGCCGCATCGTCGCACTGACTTCGCTGGTGGCGGTCGGCAGGGACTGTAGCGCGGTGAGGTCCGCGTACTGCGTCAGCGGCGTGAGATACCAGTTGGAATGCGCCCAGTCGAGCCGGTCTTCCTCGGTGGACAGCCAGTAAACGTTGCGGCTGACCGGCGTTCCGTCGGCGGAGGCGAGTTCCAGCTCGACGAAGTAGGTGCGAGACAATCCGCTTACCTGTGGCAGCGTGATCAGCTGCCGCGTGCGGTTGCCGGTGAGGTCGATGTCCGACACCCCCTTGGTGTAACGCACGCTGCCGTCCAGGTTGCGCACCCACACGACCGCCTGCAGCCCGTGCTCGTCGGTCAGTGTGTGGTTGACCAGCACGACCGCGCGCGTGTCGTATGCGTACTGGATATGCACCGGCTCGTTCGCCTTCTTGGCGCCGAAGTAGGCGCCGGCCGGATTCATGAAGTAGTCGTACAGGTGCCAGTGCAGCGAAGGCCAGGCGTTGTTGAGCATCCAGTAGATGACGCCGGTCGACGGATTGACCGCGTCCATGTGCGCGTTGAACGCCTCGAACTGCGCGCGGGTGTTGTCGTAGTTGTCGAGCTGCGCCTTGGCGACGTAGTCGGCGAGGCTCTTCGGCGCGCCATAGCGCTTGGCCAGCGCGATGTCGAACGGCGTGATGCGTGCGAACGTCGACCAGTCCGCGGACGCGTGGTACTGCCGCAGCTGCGGGTACTTCCACAAGGCTTCCTGCTCCTGCGGCGAGAGCATGCGGGTCACGTCTTCCAGCCGCGGGATGTCCGCACCGGCGCTGACTTCGGAGTCGAACCCGAATGCACCGCCGAGCTTGTCGGCATACCAGTACGACGGCGGGATCCAGGCGTAAGGCCCGGCCATCTTCATGCCGGACGGCCCGGTCTCGGCCGTGCCCTGCTCCGCGGCCGCCGCGACGATCGGCGTCGACCAGTCTTCGGCATGCAAGGTGTCGACGTACATCTTGGCGATCGCCGGCGGCGGCACGTTGTCGCTGCCGATCAGGAAACCGATCACCGAGGGATGGTTGCGCAGCAGGCGGGCTTCGCTGGCCATGGAGGCCTCGGCCGTCTTCATGTCCGCGGCGTCCCACGGCGCGCCGCCGGTCTTGGCGGCGGACTCCCATTTGTCGCAGCACTCCCAGCCGGCCAGGACCATGATGCCGTCGCGGTCGGCGAGTTCGTAGAAGCGCTGGCTTTCAAGCTTGCCTTCGCTGCGGATGGTATTGAGACCGAGATTGCGGACGTAGCTGAACTCGGCCTCCATGCGGGCGGGATCGTCGCGCAGGAACATATCTGGCGCCCAGCCGCCGCCGCGGATCAGCACCGGTTTGCCGTTGACCAGGAACTGGCGATAGCCCTGCTTGGTCAGCCGCGAGCTGACGCTGCGGACGCCGAACGTCGTGTCGACCCGATCGGATTCCTTGCCGTCGACGGCCGCGGTCATCTGCAACGAGTACAGCGGATGCTCGCCCATGCCGAGCGGCCACCAGATCTTCGGATGGCTCAGGTCGAGACCCGGATCGGTTTTCGGCGTGAACGCCACGGTCTGCGCCTGGCCGGGAGCGAGGTGGATGGTCCGGCGCAGCGAGACGCCGGCTACGGTGCCGGCGATCGTCGCGTCGCGTGCGACCGTATCGAGATTGCGCGCCTGCACCTTCACGGTCAGCGCAGCATGCGCGAGGTCGGGCAGCGACAGCGCCGGCGTCACCTCCGGAAAGCGCAACTGGACCGGCCCGGTGCGCGCGATGTCCACGCCGCGCCACGGCCCCATGTTGTTGTCCGGCGGCGTCGGGTTCCAGTCAACCCAGCCGATCGACAGGCTGCGCCGCGGGTCGCCCGGATGCACGCGCAGCGCGAGCACGTTGCTGCCCGCGTGCACCCAGCGCGTCACGTCGAACTCGTGCACCGGATAGGCGCCGGCGACGTCGACGTGATCGGCGACCTGGTGCCCGTTCACCCACACGTCGGCGCTCGCGATCAGACCGTTGGTGCGTAGCAGCGTGTGCCCTTCCCCGGCTCCGTCGGCGAGCGTGAATTCGGTGCGGTACCACCAGGGATTCACGAACAGGCTGCCGCTGGCGTCGGGTACCTGCACCGCGCGCAGGTTGTCGCTGTAGAACACGTCGTCCTTGTATACGCCGTTCTCCAGCAGGCCGGCCATCACCGTGGCGCGGCCGCTGACCGGGTACCAATCCTTGGTGGCGAAGCCGGCGGTGGAGATCGTGGCGCCATCTTGCTGCGCCTTGTCGCTGGACTGGATCTGCCAATGCGTCACGGCCGTCGTGGTGCCGGCATGGTCGTCCACGTGCGTGGCTGCATAAGTCGTTCCGGCATCGACGCACGGCACGCTTGCCAAAGCCGCCAGCGCCATCATCGTCAGCAACAGGGTTCTGGTCGGAGTGCGCATGGCATCAATCATTCCCAAGATAGGCTTCGCGGATTTCGACGGGGGCGAACGGCCAGGACTTGTTGACCCGGGCCCAGATCGCAAACACCACCAGGCCGGCGACGATCCACGCGCCTGACAGGATCAGCGACGACACCGACGCCGACACGTAGACGTAGATCCAGCCGACCAGCGCGATCACGCACGGGATCGGGTACAGCCATTGCCGGTACGGCCGGTGCAACATCGGCTGGCGTTTGCGCAGCACCACCAGCGCGGCGATCTGCGCGATGAACTGCACGATGATGGTCGCGGCCAGCAGCATGTTGATGACCTCGGTGAGGTCGAAGAACGTGCCGACCGCGGTCACCACGCCCATGGTGAGCAAGGCCACGTGCGGAAAGCCGTGCTTCGCATGCAGCTTGCCGAACACCGACAGGAACACCTTCTCGTGCGCCGCCTGGAACGGTACGCGGGAGCCGCCCAGCAGCCCGGCGAACACCGAGGCGAACGCGGTCACGATGATCAGGATAGTCATCACCGAGGCGGCCGCGTGTCCCCAGCTGTGCTCCACCACCAGCGATGCCACCGACTTGGACTGGGCGATCTCCTGCCACGGCGCCACGCCGAGCACGCTGATGTTGAGGATCAGGTAGACGAACATCATCGCGATCACCGAGATGATGATGGAACCCGGCATGGTCCGACCCGGGTCGCGCAGCTCGTCGCCCATATAGGCGGTGGTGAAATAGCCCAGGTAGTCGTAGATGCCGATGATCAGCCCGCCGCCCAGGCCCACGAAGAAGTGTCCGCCGAACACGTTGGGTGGATAGGAGAAGGCGAACTCCGGATGGAAATCCGAGAAGCCCGCCGCCGACACGCCGACCACGGACAGCAGCATGATCACCCACAGCGCGATGGTGATCATGCGGATGGATTCGATCCGTCGGTACAGCAGCAAGGTGACCAGGCCAGTCGCCGCCAGGCTGATCAGGTGCACCGCCCACCAGCCCAGGTGCGGGAAGAAGAACTGCAGGTACTCGACCATGCCGATGATGCCGGTGGACATCAGCAAGGGAATCGTCAGCAGCACCGTCCAGATGAACAGGAACGGCATCAGCTTGCCGGTGCGGTACTGGAACGCTTCGCGCAGGTAGACGTAGGTGCCACCGGAACCGGGCATCGCCGCGCCCAGCTCTGCCCACACCATGCCGTCTGCCACCGCGAGCAGCGCGCCGGCGATCCAGCCGATCACCGCCTGGGGGCCACCCATGGTGGCGACCATGATCGGGATGGTGATGAACGGCCCGATGCCGCACATCTGGGTCATGTTGATCGCGGTGCCGGAGAACAGGCCGATGGAGCGATGAAAGTGGCCGTCGCGGGCAGGTCGGGTGGTGTGGGAATGTTGCATGTCGGCCTTTTGGGTGTCGGGGCGGTCAGTAGGCGTGGTGGCGTTGCCGCTTCTGTTCGCTGGAGCATCGCGGGATGCAATCCGCGCTAGGGAGCTTCATCAAGGCCCATCATTTCTTCCACTGGCGTCATTCCTCCCATTGACGTAGTTCCTCCTACGGGCGTCATTCCCGCGAAAGCGGGAATCCATTGTCAACGGATGCATCAGAGCAAGATGGATTCCCGCTTTCGCGGGAATGACGGCGCGGGAGGGGGCGGTCGATGCGGCAATGATGTCCACCAGTGAAGCAACCATCACGACAGAAATCCCTTCGTCGAGCCTGGCGCGCGCACCGCACGCACCAGGCTCCCGACAGTCCCCCTCCCCCACTCACCACTGGCCCCGGATACCCACCATGAACATCCGCTCGGAGAAGTTGGAGTGCGCCGGCTGGTCCGGCCACACCAGGTAATACCGCTGGTACTCGTTGGTGAGGTTGGTGCCGTCCACGAACAGCTCGGCGCGCTTGTCGATCTTGTAGGAGATCGACGCGTCGAGATACTTCTGCGGCGCCTCGTACATCTCCAGGCCGGTGATGCCGCCCACGTCCTCCGACACCGCACGCCGCGACCGGTAGTTGTAGGCGACACGTGCCTGGAAGCGGTCGTCCTGATACCACAGGATGAGATTGCCGGACTTGGTCGAGTTGTCCTGGAACGGGATCTTGTGCCCCGCCAGGTCCTTTTCCCCGGTGTCGCTAGGCGCATACGTCGCGTTGAGCTCGATGCCGGTCTTGGACAGGATGCCCGGCAGGAAGGTGAAGCCCTGGCGATAGTCGAACTCGGCGCCGTGGATGCTGTTTCCGGTGCCCTGCACCGGTTCGGTGATCGTGACGCAGTGATTGCGCACGACACCGTCCTCGTCCGGCAGGGTGCAATCGATCACGCTGCCGCTCTTGATGAAGCTCTGCACGTTGATGCGGAACAGCGCGAGGCTGATCATGCTGGTGGGGTTGAGGTAGTACTCCAGCGAAGCACCGTAGTTCTTCGAACGCCACGGGTCGAGATGCGGATTGCCGGTCGAGTTGCCGGCCGCGACGCGATACAGCGGGCCCTGCGGGGTTTCCACCAGCGAGTAGTTGAGCTGCAGACCGCCGCCCCAGGTGCTGAGATCGAGCGGCATCATGTTCTTCGAATAGGCCAGGCGCAGCTTCAGGTCTTCGGTCAGGTCCAGCGCGAAGTTCGCGGACGGCAGATAGTCCGTGTAGCGTCGACGCGTGGCATCGACGCCAGCATCCGCAGGCTCGGTACCGTAGGCGCCCGGATCGCCGGACAGGTGCTGGGTGACATTGAGATTGGTGCGGATCACCCGCACACCGACGTTGGCGCTATAGGGCATGTTGCCGAGGTTGCCGTCAAAGTTGCCCTGCACGTAGGCCGACGACTCCTTCATCCACACCGCCCAGGTGCGTCCCGGCGTGCCTTGCCGGATGGTGTCGGGATAGAGCGACTTCCAGTAGGCCTCGGGGTTGTCCATCGCGTGCGGATCGATCGCCCAGAAGGTGATCCCCGAACCGAGCAGGTTGGAATACTGCTTCCAGTTGTCGGCCAGCGGCCCCGGCGTGTTCGGTATCTGCAATGCCGAAATGGGTCCGCCGCGGAAGTAGCCCTGCGCGTTGCCGGCGGTGCACGAGCCACTGTTCAGCACCACGTCGGCGCCGACGTAGCGCACCAGGCATCCATTCGGATCGCTGGCGCCCATGCCGGCGTACACCGGCGTGACCAGGGTGTAGCCGATGTTGTCGGCACTGCGGATGCTGTTGCGCGCACCGAAGTCGAGGCGGATGCCGTCGTCGAAGTCGTAGTGCCCGTCGAAGCGCAGCGCGCTGAGACCGACCGAGCGGTCGTAGTCGCCGGAAGACTCCAGCGTCTTCATGGTCCAGCCGTTCGGATCGGCCAATTGGCTGGAGAGCGACGACGGCATGCTGATCGTGAGGTAGCGGCCGCCCAGGTTGGCGACGATCGGCACCGTGTTCTGTGGCATGCCGTTGGCGTTGAAGACCCGGTTGCCGCCCAGCTGGTCGGGAAAGATGAAGGTACCCGGCGGCACGGCGCCGTCCGGTACGCCGGGCATCAGCACGTTGGGCCACAGGCCGCCGTCGGAATTGGAGATGTTGATGTCGGTCTCGATGTTCGACTGGCTCGCCGTATCGCGGATGCCGCGGACGCTACCCGTGAAGGGACCGCCGTTGTCGAAATCGACCTGGAGATTGAAGTTCTTCGCGGTGGAGACCTTGCGTGTGATCTGCGAGAACGACTCCACGTCACCCGGCCACTTCTCGTAGACCTGGGTGGTGTACAGCTGCATGCCATCCCAGCCCGGCTCGGGCGTGCCGTACGAGCCGGCGACGGGCGCGCCGGTGTTGCGTGACTTCAGCGGCACGTAGGTCGCGCCCTGCCAGTTGGTCGAGTTGAACTGGATGCCGACGTTGCGATCGAACTGGCTCTGGTGGGCGTAGAAGAAGTCACTGGTCATGGTGAAACCGCTGCCCAGATCCATCTGGAACGAGGCGTTGCCGGACTTGCGCTTGCGCTGGGTGGTAATGTCGTAGAGGGCGATGTTCTGACTACCCATGAACACGCCGTTGGACTTGCCATCGCCGTTCACGTCGACGCTGCCGTCGGGGTTCTGCACGATCTGCGAAGGAATCGGTGCATCGTTCCACGGCGTCAGGAACCCGTTGTAGCCGCCGGCGCTGGCCGCGTTCTCGCCATTGAAAACCACCCCGTACTGGTCCAGGCCCTCGTTCGAGTTCGAACGCGTGGTGTCGGAGTAATCGGCGGAAACCAGCAGGCCCCAGCGGCCTTCGTCATTGTATGAGAACAGTCCGCTCGCCTCCGGCCCCCATTTGCTGGAAGTACGGCCTCGTTCGCCGTCGGCGGAGTAGCTGTAGGTGAATCCGCTCGGCAAGTCCCAGGGGCGATAGGTATGCAGGTCGAGCGAGCCGCTGATGCCGCCGTCGGTGAGGCTGGCGGTGGGCGACTTGATGACGTCCACGCCGTGGAACAGCGTGGAAGGCAGCATGGTGAAGTCGGGCTGTTGCGAATCGATCTGGTCGGCAGTGATGAAGGCCTCGCCGTTGAGCATGGTGCCGACCTCGGGCAGGCCACGCACGTCCACCGTGGTGCCCACGCCGGCATCGCGGTTGATCTGCACGCCGGTGACGCGCTGCAAGGCGTCGGTGATGGTCACGTCGGGCAGCTGGCCGATGCTCTCGGCCGTGATGCTGTCCTGGATGTTCGGTGCAACCCGCTTCAACTCGATCGCGCGCATCTGCGATGCGCGCACGCCAACGACGTTGATGGTGGACAGCGTGACTGCGCCCTTGCCCTTCTTGGCCGCGCTCTGCTTCGCCTTCTTCGCGTCCTGGGTGTCGGACGACGACATGTTCGACACGTCCTGCGGCGGGGTAGCCTGGGTTCCCTGCGTATCCACCGGGGTACCCGCGCGCGGCGACGCCATGGCCGACGTCGCCACGGCGGCGAACAACGACATCGAGATGGCCAATGACAAGGGGTGCTTGCGCTGTTTGGTGGACATGAGCTCTACCTCTTGGTTGATGTCTGTCGGGCCGCTGGGGCTCCACGATGCCGCGACACGTTCCCCGGGAAGGCGCCTGCTGCATGGCGTGCCACGGCGATGACGGTCTCGATGCATCCGGCCACGGCACTGCCTGCCACGACCGCTCCCACTCGATGTTCCCCAGCGGATTGCGTATTCCGCGTCCTGCTACCTGCCGCGCGCACGAACCACGCCGGCGATCCGTCCCTGCGCACTTTTCGCGTACACACACGGTGGCCGATGCCGCCCTCCCCAGGACGGTCGACGGACTTCCGGTGCCGAGCTCGCGGTGCGGTTCATGGCGAACCGGCCACGACCTCCTGGCGCGGCTTCACGTCCGACATGCCGCGCTTGAGGTACCACTTGGCGGCGCCCAGCACGCCATTGCGGCCGTGTTCCGAGACCCGCACCGGAACACGCTGGAGAAACGCACGCACGCTGCGACCGTGCAGGAACCGCTCTTCGAAGGCGCTGCGCCGGAGCAAGGCGAAGATGGAATTCAGGAAGCCGCCAGCGAGATAGACACCGCCCGCGCTCATGAAGGTCATGGCGAGGCTGCCAGCGAAGCTCCCCAGCGCCGCGCAGAAGATCTCCACGGCCTCCATCGCAAGCGCGTCGCTGCCCGCGGCAGCCGCTTCGGTGACGCCCTCTGGGGTCGTCAACCACGGCACCTTTCCGCGCAACGTGCATAACGTTGCATACAGGGTCAGCAGGCCAGGACCGGACACAATGCGCTCGTACGCCAGGTAACCACCACCGGGCGCAAGTTGGGCGAGCACGTCGCGTTCGCGCAGCGAGTTCGGTGCGAAATCCATCTGGCCCGCTTCGGTGGTGAGTACATGACCGCCAGCGGAATCGGGCAATCGCGCAGCGGCACCGAGCCCAGTACCCGGCCCGATCACCAGGACCGGCCCCTCGGGGTGGGCATCCGGTCCGCACAGGAGACGGCCGCCGCAATCGGTGCGATTGTCGAAGGCGTACCCCAGCGCTTCAAAGTCGTTGAGGACCGCGATCTCATCAAGCACCATCGCTTCGCTCAACTGCCGCAGGTCGATCGGCCAGGCCGAGTTGTCATTCAGCACTTCGTCATCCATCACCTGGCCAGCGCAGGCGAGTACGCAGTGCCGCACCGGGGTGTGCACCTCATCAGCGACAAAGGTTTTCAGCATTTCCGTCAACCCGGAAAAGTCAGCGCAAGCAAACCGCCGGTACGCGAGTACATCGATATCGCGGCCCCCGGCCGGCGAGGCGCGCATCAACGCGATACGGGCATAAGTTCCGCCGACATCCGCCGCCAGAAACGGCATCACCGGAACCCCCTCCGGTCGATCCAGGTGGTCGATCGCTACGTTCACCCGTGCCTCCCCGCACTGGAACGGCGATCAGCTTGAAATTCATTGTCACCGGTGTCAACTTGCAATGCACAAGCAAAGATCGATGAGTATGTTTTATTAAATCATTGTTTTATAAGATTTTTGTAAAAATGATCGACAAATTTTTGCCTAATGCGCTGCTTTGCAGCAATTGAGGGATTGATCCAAACCGCCTATCCCGCGGCTGTACCTACCGGCAACCGTCGTGCAACCAGCCGGGTGGCACGGACTGCGCACGCAGCTGCCGCCGGATGGATGCGCCGCGTACAAGCAGGCCCGCGCACCGTTTCCCGTGGCGATGCCGTTGAGCCCCCCCCCATACGCACCGCACCGTCAGAGATTGCGTCGGGTGCGATCACGCCCCCGGTGATGACCAGACCGAGGGCTTGTCGTGTCAGCCTGCAACACCGTAGCGGGCCGGGGCCAGCATCGCTGCAGTGAGCCCGGCGTCCTGCAGGTGCGTCGGCAGCGGGCGGCCCAGTGCCAGGTTCGCGCAGGCCTCGCCCATCGCCGCCGAGGTCTGGATGCCGTAGCCGCCCTGCGCGGCGACCCAGAAGAAACCCGGCGCATCGCTCGCGAAGCCGCCGACCAGGTCGCCGTCGGCGACGAACGAACGCAGCCCGGCCCAGGTTCGGGTAGGGCGGCGGATTTCCAGCGTGGTCGCCTGCTCGATGTGATGGATCCCTAGCGCGATGTCGAACTCTTCCGGCTGCACGTCGTGCGGATGGGTGGGATCGGCATTCGCCGCCGAGCCGAGCAGTTGGCCCGCGTCCGGCTTGAAGTAGAAGGTCTCATCGAGGTCGCAGACGAACGGCCAGTCGGCGGTGGCGAGCCCGGCCGGCGGCTCGAACACGAACGCCGATCGCCGCTTGGGCACCAGCCCCAGCGGCGCCACGCCGGCCATCGCGGCCACCTGATCGGCCCAGGCGCCGGCGGCATCCAGCAGCAGCGGCGCATGGAAGCGTCGATCGCCGACGCGCGCCATCCAGCCGCCGCCGTCGCGCTCGATCGCCGTGATCGCCTGGTCCACGTGCAGCGCGCCGCCGCGCGCTTTCAGGCCACGCAGGAAACCCTGGTGCAGTTCGTTGACGTCGATGTCGGCGGCGCCCGGTTCGTGCAGGCCGATCGCCGCCACTTCCGGGCGCAGCACCGGCACGTGGTCGCGAACGCGCGAACCGTCGTGCAGCTCCAGCTCGGGCGTGTCGCGGCGCATGGCCTCGAACATCGCGCGCACCTGCTCCGCCTGCTCGGCGCGGCCGATCACCGTGGCGCCGCGCAGGGTGAGGATCGGATGCGCGGCGAAGCCCTCCGGCGGCGCGGCCAGGAATGGACGCGTGGCGCGGGTCAGCGCGCGCACCTGCGGCGTGCCGTAGGTCTCGCTGAACAGTGCGGCCGAGCGGCCGGTGGAATGCATGCCGGCGTAAGGCTCGCGCTCGAGCACGATCACCCGCGCGTGCAGGGCGAGAAAATACGCCACCGAGGCGCCGGCCATGCCGGCACCGATCACGATGGCATCGGCGTGTTCTGTGCTCATGCGCCCTCCTTCGCCGACTGCCGCGCCACCACGCTGGTCGCGGTGAGATCACAGGTGACGTTGCCCAACGTGGCCAGCGTGTCCGGCAAGGTGTCCACCGCCAGCATCAGGCCGAGCGGCCCCACCGGCACGCCCATCGCCTGCGCCACCGGCAGGTTGGTGGCGATGAAGGTGACCTGCCCTGGCAGGCCCACCGAACCCAGGCTGATCACCACCGCCAGCGCCGCGCCCGCGGCGAGCGCGGCGGGCGACAGGTCGATGCCGTAGGCCCAGGCGATGAACGAGGCCGACACCACGTACTGCACCGGGCTGGTCAGCCGGCACAGCGACACCGCCATCGGCAGCACCAGCGCGGTGACGCGTTCGGGATAACCCAGCTTGGTGTTCGCGCTTTCCAGCATCGCCGGCAGCGAGGCCAGCGAGGATTGCGTGCTCAGCGCCACCGCCTGCGCGGGCACCAGCGCGGGGACGAAACGCCGCCACGTCTCGCCGCCCCAGGTCACCGCCACCACCAGCATCGCCAGGGTCACCGTGACGTAAAGCAGGCACTCAACCAGCACGTAGATACCCAGCGCGCCGAGCATGCTCAGCCCCGCGCGGGCGCACACCGCCAGGATCAGCGCGAACACGCCCACCGGCGCCACCCACAGCACCCAGCGCACGATCACGATCATCGCGTCGGCGATCGACTGGAAGAACTCCACCAGCATCGCGCGCCGCTCCGGCTTGATCTGGGTGAGCGCAAAGCCGAGGAACAGCGCGAACACCACCAGCGGCAGCATCGCGCTCTGCGCGGCGGCGGCAATCGCATTGGTCGGCACGATCGAGGTCACCGCCTCCACCCAGCCGGTCGGTGCGGTGCGCGCGGACAGCGGCACGGTGGCGTGGCTCAGCGCCTCGCTCAGCGCCGGGTTGTGCGGGAACAGGCGGAACAGCCACGGCGCCAGCAACGCGGCGAGGAAGGCGCCACCGGTGAGCAGCACCAGGAACACCACGATCGCCCGCCGCGCCACGCGGCCGGACGCCGCCGCATCGCTGGCGGTGTTCACGCCTACCACCACCAGCGACAGCACCAGCGGCACCACGGTCATCTGCAACGCCGCCAGCCACAGCTTGCCGGCGGGCTGCACCACGGCGGCCACCTGGGTCGCCAGCGCCGGATCGAACGCCGCCAGCCCCAGCCCGACCACGGCGCCGAGCGCCAGGCCCAGCAGCACGCGCACCGTCGGGCTCATCGGCTGGCCTCCAGCGACGGCAGTTGCCAGTCGTCGCGGACGGCGGCGTAGGCTTGTTTCGGCAGCAACACGAACACGGGATGATCTTCGGGCTTCAGCCAGCCGAGCAGGCTGCGCATCGATTCGGGCGTCATCGCCGTGCAGCCGGCGGTGCCGGTGGTGGGCGAGGCCCACAGGTGGCCGAAGATGCAGCTGCCGGCGCCGGGCTTCGCGTCCGGATTGCTGTCGATCACGAAGCCCATGCGGTAGCGCTGATCGCCGTGCACGTGGATGTCGCGGCGCATCGGCTCGGACGAGCCCTTCACCGCTTCCGCACCGACCACCTTCGCGTCGACGATTTGGTTGTAGTAACGCGCGCCGCTGACGTCCATGCACCAGTCGGTGGCGCTGAGCGCGCGGTACGGCATCGCCGTGGCCAGCGTCTTCGCATAACCGAAGGCGGTGCCGATGCGGAACACGCCCGCCGGGCTGCGGTTGTCGCCCTCGCGCTTGACCGGACCATCGTCGCGCGACGGCTGCAGGCCGAGTCCCCAGGCCGCGCCGGCCTTGCCGATCACCACCGGCCACGACGCGCCGACGGCGAGCCAGTGGCCGTCCTGGCGTACGAAACGGCGCAGCGTGCCCTGGTCGGTATTCCAGTCGTCGATGGTCACCAGCACCAGTTGCCGCGCGCTGTGCCACGGCGGCGTGGCCGGTGCGGCGAAAGCCCGGGTGGAGAGCGTGAGCGCGGCGAGCACGGCGGCTCGCCGCAGGAAAGTGAGCGTGGAGGTCATCGGGAGCCTTGCTGCCTGCCGAAGCGGTTACGGTTCGAGGATGTGCTGGATGCGTTCCAGGTTGCCCAGCAACTGCCTGCGGCGGTCGTCGTGGCCCTCGCACAGGCGCACGAACAGGCCGTCGAGCAGGTGCTGCATCGCCGATTGGTAGAGCAGCGGCTGGATGTACGGCTGCTCGTCATGCGCGGATACCACCAGCGACAGGTCGGCCAGCGTGCGCAGCGGATTGGCGGTGTGCCGGGTCAGCGTGACCAGCTGGCCGCGGCGCTCGCGGAACTGCCGCGCGATCTTGCCCAGCGCGGCGTGCTGGCCGAATTCGGAGATCACCACCAGCACGTCGCCAGCCTGCGCCGCCGCCACGTTGGAGGTCATCCGCACCATGTCGAAGCTGTGCACGGCGAGGATGCCCAGCGTGGCCAGGCGTAGCGCGAAGGTGCGCACCAGCACGTCGTCGTCGCCCATGCCGAGCAGGAACACCCGGCCACTGCGGCCGGCGCGGTCGATCGCCTCGGCCACTGCCTGGATCGCCTCCGGCGCGTTGATGACGCGGGTTTCCTCCTCGGCCGCGCACTTGCGCCGCCACAGCCGGTCGGCCAGCCCCGAGCTGGCTGTTTCCTGGGTTGGCGACACCGTCGCGGTCTCGCCCGGTGCGGCGCGGGCGATCGCCTCGCCGATCGAGTACTTGAGGTCCGGGTAGCCCTTGAAGCCCAGCTTCTGGGTGAACTTCACCACGCTGGACTGGCTGATGCCCAACGCATTGGCCAGTTGCTGCGAGGAGTAGTCGCGCAGCAGCTGCGCGTTCTCCACTATGAAGTCGGCAATGCGCCGCTCCACCGCCGACATCTGGTCGCGCTCCGAACGGATCTTCACCAGCGGTGACATGTTCGCGCTCACGATCTCACTCCGACACCGGCTCCAGGCCACGGATCTCGCGGATGCCCAGCCCCGGGGCGTCGGTCACGGAGATCTCCGATTCGTTGAAGAGTACCCCGCCGTCGACCGGATTGAACTGGCTCAGCGAGGGGCCGTCGAGATCGACCTTGGTGATCACGTCGGCCTTGGCCACCGCCACGTGCACGGCCGCCGCCACGCTGATCGAGGTTTCCAGCATGCAGCCGATCATGCATTCCACGCCGTGCATCGCGGCGATGTCGGCAATCTTCACCGCGTTGGAGATGCCGCCGGTCTTCATCAGCTTGATGTTGATGATGTCGGCCGCACGCAGGCGGATCAGTTCGATCACTTCCATCGGGCCGAACACGCTCTCGTCGGCCATCACCGGCGTATGCACCCGCTCGGTGACATAGCGCATGCCGGCCAGGTCGCGCGCCTTCACCGGCTGCTCGACCAGCTCCAGCTTGATGCCGGCGTCTTCCAGCGTCTGCAGCGCGTAGACCGCCTGCTTGGCGGTCCAGCCCTGGTTGGCGTCCAGCCGCAGCAGGGCGCGGCCCTCGACGGCCGCGTAGATCGCCTTGACCCGCTCGATGTCGACGCCGATGTCCTTGCCCACCTTGATCTTCAGCGACTCGAAGCCGCGCTCCACCGCGTTGATCGAGTCGGCCACCATCTTGTCGATGTAGTCCACGCTGATGGTGATGTCGGTGGTGATCACCGGATCGCCGCCGCCCAGCAACTGGTACAGCGGCGCGTTGTAGAGCTGGCCCCACAGGTCGTACAGGGCGATCTCCACCGCGGCCTTGGCCGAGGAGTTCTTTTCCATCGAACCCTGGATCAGCCCGGTCAGCCGGTTGAGGTCGGCGACCTCCTGGCCGATCAGCCGCGGCGAGATGTAGTGGCGGATCGCGTCGACGATCGAGCCGTGGGTGTCGCCGGTGATCACCGCGGTGGCCGGTGCCTCGCCGTAGCCGACGTGGCCGGTGTCGGTGTGCATCATCACCACGATGTCCTCGACCTGGCTCACCGTGCGCAGCGCGGTCTTGAACGGCGTCTTCAGCGGCACCCGCAGCATGCCGAACTGGATGTCTGTGATCTTCATGGGTTCGCTGTCACTTGTCCTGGGTGCTTATGGAGCCCGCGTGGGCGCGTGTGTCCTGGTGGATGGAGAGCAAGATCAAAATGGATTCCCGCTTGCGCGGGAATGACGCCCGCCTGGGGAGGCCTTATCGGGCCGCCCTTGCAGCTTTCCGGAAAAGCCGTAAGCGATGAGAACCCTAACCCCGCATGCCTCCGCGCCGTCATTCCCGCGCAAGCGGGAACCCATTTGCTCTTTGTCCCCCAACTCGCCCCGCACCGCCACGTTCAAGCCCCTCAATGCCGGATGTGCACGATGCTGGTCATGTGGTCGATGAAGGTTGAGCCGTCCTTGCCGTAGAGCATCGGCAGCAGGGGCGTCACCGACACCGCGTTGAGCTTGACGTGGCGGATGCTGCCGTCGCCCTTGCGGTAGCTCATGCCCAGCACGTCGTGGATCACCCACGGCTGCCCCTGCCACTGGCCGATCACCATCATCACGTGTCCGGGGATGTAGACCAGGTCGCCCACCTTCAGCGCCATGGCGGCCTTGAGCCGTTCGGCGTGATCGTCCCGCGCCGTGAAAGCGCGATGATCCAGCGCCGGGCTGATCGCCTGCCGGCTGGTGTTGCGCGGCATTTCCACGCCCATCGAGCGATACACGTCCGAGACGAAGCCGGAGCAGTCGCGTCCGTCGTAGGCATGACCCCAGCCGTAGCGCTCGCCGAGGAACTTGAACGCCTGCCGGATGATGTTCGCCTCGGTCAGCGGCAGATAGTCGGGCGAGGTGTCCTTGTTGATCTGCACCAGCGCGGGGGCGAAGGCCAGCGTGCCGTCGTCGTTGCGGATCGGCAGCTCGAGCACGTGCGCGGCGTACGGCGTCTGCCCGTTCACCGGCTGGTCCGGCGAAAGATCGGTGGCCAGCGGTACGCGCTCACCCATGTCCAGTTGCAGCTGCGATACCGCCGGCTGCTCGCGCGTGTAGACCGTGTGCACCGTGCCGCCGGTGACCACCCGCGCCGCTGTCCGTCCGGCGTAGTCGAAGACCTGCTTCGCGCTGCCGATCGCCACGTTCTCGCGATGCGTCCAGGCGGCATAGCGTGGGCTCACCACGAACAGCCAACGGCCGTCGGCGCTGGTATGCGCCACCACCACCGGCGTGCCGGGGAACTCGGCGGTTTCCTGGAAACGGTCGATGTCGGTGTCGCCGGGATGGCTGAACACGCGCAGGTCGGTGGGCAGGCTGCGCAGCGCGGCGCGCTTCACCACCAGGCCGTAGCGGGTGGGCTCACTGGCCGGCACCGCGTCGCCGTGGGCGTTGTCGACGATCGCCTTGATCGTCGCCTCCGGCACCGGCTGGCCGTGGACGTCGTACAGCGGCCGGGTCGGCGGCGTCGACACCGTGTACAGCCAGGCATCCACCTGCGCGCGATCCAGCGTGGCCGGCAGCTTGCGCAGATCGTGCATCGAGGGGTCATCGGCCAGCAGCTTGGCGTTCTGCGCGGCGATCTGCGCCGGCGTCAGCAGCACCGTGTCGGACTGCGGGCGCAGGTTGATCCAGAACTCCGGCGTGAGCTGCGCCGGGCCCACGCCCAGCACGCCCGAGGGCGGCACGGGCAGGTTTTGCTCCGCATGCAGGCCGGGCGACGCGGCCGCGCCAGCCAGCAGCAGGCCCAGGCACAGCGCACGGATCAATGAAATGGTCATGGTCGGATTCCCGTCATGGAGGACCGGCTCAGGGCACGGCCAGCGTCGACATCACCGACGCCACCAGCAGCCCGAAGGCAGTCCCGAGGATGTAGCCCAGCAGGGCGAGCAGGATGCCCACCGGCACCAGCGCGCGCGAATACGCCGCCGCCAGCACCGGGGCCGCCGCCACACCGCCGATGTGCGCCAGCGAGGAGATGCCGCACAGGTACAGGTCGAAGTGGAAAATCCGCGCAAACCCCACCAGCAGCACCGCATGCAGCGCGATCACGGTGACGCCGCACAGGATGTACAGCGGCGCCTCGCCCAGGCCGTGGAAGTTGCTCTGCGAGGCCAGCATCGCCACCACGAAGATCAGCATCGCGCCGGAGATGCTGCCGGCCCCGGGAAAGCGCGCCACCGGCGTGTGCGCCACCGCCAGGCCGGCCAGCGTCGACAGCAGGATCGTCCAGGTGCCGGCGCTGACCATCTCGGAAGTGGGCAACCAGCCGGCAACCACCCGCGCCAGCGTCGTCGCCAGCAGCGCCGCGCCCAGCCAAAGCAGTACGTTCTCCGGCACGGTGGGGCCGCTCGGCGCCACTTCCGCCACCTCCAGCTCGCCACTGGAGCGCGCGCGGGTCCAGCGGTTGAACGCCGGCGCCAGCCGCGCCACCGAGAACAGCACCACCACCCACATCGAATAGCAGACCGCATCGGTGAGCAGCGACATCGCCAGGTGCGGGTCGGACATGCCGATCCCCTGCTTCACGCCGATCATGTTGGCGGTGCCGCCGACCCAGCTGCCGGACAGCGCGGCCAGCGGATGCCAGTCGTCGCCGCGCAGCCAGTGGCGGTAGATCAGGAAGGTCGCGATGAAGGCGATGAACAGGCTGACCGTGGTGCAGGCAAACACCGCCAGCACGCGCGGCCCGAGCCGGAAGATCGCGCGCAGGTCGCAGTTGATCATCAGCAGGAACAACAGCGCCGGCACCAGGTTGCCAATCAGCAGCGACTGCGCCGCCTTGATCGGCGCATTCACCTGCCACACCCCGGCGATCGCCAGCGTGGTGACCAGCAGATAGACCATCACGATCGGCGGCAGCACCTGCAAGATGCGCCAGCCGAAGCGGCGCTCCAGCGCCGGAAACACTCCCGCCACCACCAGCATCAGGCCGACAAACGGCCACACCGTCTGGATCACTCGCGCCCCCGTCGGGCACCTGGGTCCCGTGCCGTCATGGAATATGTCATTCCTACAAAATTCAAAAGCAGCATAAATTATTGACGCTGTTTTGCAAGCGTGCTACACAACGGTTTCGCAAGTTCATGTCGGGGGAAGCACGCATGACGGGGAGCAGATTGCCGCATCACCGGTCGACCGGCACGGGAAACCGCCGCGCGGCCATGGCCGGCTGGACCGGTCGCACCCGTCCGCTGCTGCTCGCCACGCTGCTTGCGCTGCCCGCCGCCGTGCCGGCCGCCACCCCCGATCATCACTCCCTGCCTGCCATCATCGCCCAGATCGACGCCGGACATTTCCATGACGCGGATGCGGCGATCACCGCGGCACTGAAGCAACCGGGCCTGTCCGCCGCACAGCGCGAGGCGCTGGCCTTCCAGCGCGAGCGCATGCGGCGCATCCGGCTCGATTTCCGTCTCGATGCCGACCAGGTCGAGGCGCGCGTGCGCAAGGAGATCCCCGACCTGACCCAGGCCGAGTTCGACCGCTGGAACCACGCCGGCCTGTTCGAGCACCTGGTCATCGACGGGCACACCTTCTACTTCAACCGCTCGCCGGGCAACCTGTTCCGGCTGAGCGCCGAGGCCCGCGCGCGCCGCGCCGATCCCAAGCCGTTCGACGACACGCCCAACGGCGTGCTCAACGACCATCACCGCAGCGTGGTGCGCGACGCGCTGGCCACCGGCCGCAGCGGGGTGGATCCGCTGCGCGTGGAGGTGACCCAGACGCTGACCGTCGATGCCGATGCGGTGCCCGCCGGCCAGACCCTGCGCGCCTGGATTCCCTACCCGCAGGCGATCCCGGGCCAGCAGGAGGCGATCCGGCTGGTCGGCAGCGTGCCGACCGGCGCGCGCGTCGCGCCGCCGTCGACGGCGCAACGCACCGCCTATCTCCAGAAGCAGGCCGTAGCGGGCCAGCCGACCGTATTCTCGATCACCTACGCCGTGACCGTACTGGCGCAGTACCACCGCATCGACGCGGACAAGGTAAGCGCCGAGACCATCACCCCCGCGCTGGCGCCCTACGTAGCCGAGCGCCCGCCGCACATCGTGTTCACCGACGACCTGCGCGCGTTCTCGCGCAAGGTGGTGGGCGACGAGAAGAACCCCTACCGCATCGCGCAGAAGCTGTTCGCCGCGGTCGATCGGATTCCCTGGGCCGGCGCGCGCGAGTACTCCACCATCAGCAACATCAGCGACTACACCCTGCACGCCGGCCACGGCGACTGCGGCGAGCAGACCATGCTGCTGATGACCCTGCTGCGGCTCAACGGCATCCCGAGCCGCTGGCAGTCCGGCTGGATGTTCTCCGACGGCCGCTACGACGACATCCACGACTGGGGCCAGCTCTACCTGCCGCCCTACGGCTGGGTGCCGGTGGACGTGACCTTCGGCCAGCTCGCGCCCGGGCCCGGCGACGACCCGGCGCTGCGCTGGTTCTACCTCGGCGGACTCGACGCCTACCGCATCGCCTTCAACAGCGACTTCAGCCGGCCGTTCGTGCCGGCCAAGACTTTCCCGCGCTCGGAGACGGTCGACTCGCAACGCGGCGAGGTCGAGTGGAGGGGCGGGAATCTGTACTTCAACCAGTGGCATTACCACTTCGCCTGGAAGCGACTGCCACTGCACGGACGCTCCGACAACTGACCGGCCGCGACCACACGCGGCCCGACAAAGCGAGAGGGGAGATGGGGCAATGAGCAGCAGTCGGCATGTGCGCAAGACCGCATTGAGCATCGCGCTGGGCCTGGGCCTGGCGGTGGCCTTCCCGGCCGCCTATGCGGCCAACAACGACGGCTCGGTGTCCGGCCATACCAAGGCCGGCGCGATGGTCACCGTCACCAATCCGGAGACCGGCCTCACCCGCAAGGTGACCGCCGACGCCAACGGCAACTACCGCTTCCCGTTCCTGCCGGTGGGCCAGTACACCCTCTCCGCCACGGTGGACGGCCAGCCGGTGGCACCGAGCCGCAACGTCACCGTCGCGCTGGGCACCACCACCGCGGTGGACATCGGTGCGGTCCGTGCGACCAACCTCTCGGCGATCAGCGTCACCAGCTCGGTGCTGCCGGTGATCGACGTCAGCTCCACCGAGTCGGCCACCATCGTCTCCCGCGCCGAACTGAGCCGCCTGCCGGTGGACCAGAACGTCACCTCGGTGGCACTGCTGGCGCCGGGCGTGGTGAAGGGCAACTCGAACTTCGGCGGTATCTCCTTCGGCGGCTCCTCGGTGGCCGAGAACGCGTTCTACGTGAACGGCCTCAACGTCACCGACTTCTACAACCGCAACGGCTTCTCCGAGGCGCCCTTCGCCTTCTACGACCAGTTCCAGGTCAAGACCGGTGGCTACTCGGTCGAATTCGGCCGCACCACCGGCGGCGTGGTCAACGCGGTGGCGCGCTCGGGCACCAACGAGTTCCATGCCGGCACCGAGATCACCATGGAGCCGTCGAGCTGGCATTCCTCCGCCGACGACCACTACACCCCCGACGGCCGCCGCTACATCACCGCCAGCCGCGACACCGAGTCGCTGATCAAGACCAACGTCTGGGCCTCCGGCCCGATCGTGAAGGACAAGCTGTTCTTCTTCGCCATGTACGAGGCGCGCGGCAACAGCCCCAGTAACACCAACAACGCCGGCACGGTGATGACCGACAACCAGGCCGACACCGGTTTCTGGGGCACCACCATCGACTGGAACGTCACCGACAACAATACCCTGTCGCTGATGGCCTTCTCGGACAAGAACCACAACGTCGGCGACGTTTACGCCTACGATTTCGATACCGACACCCGCGGCAAGCGCACCAACCAGGTGTTCACCGACACCGGCGGCCGCAACTGGGCGCTGACCTGGACCAGCTACCTCACCAACGACCTGTCGATGAAGCTGATGGTCGGCCGCAACGAACGCGAATCGTTCACGCGCTCGCAGCTCGATCTGGCATGCAACGTGGTGGCGGCCAGCAGCGCGCTGCTGGACATCAACGACCCGGGCGTGCCGCTGGGCTGCACCACCAGCTCCACCGTCTACAAGCGCAACGACGTGCGCAAGCAGGGCCGTGCCGACTTCGAGTGGACGCTGGGCGACCACCTGCTGCGCTTCGGCTACGACCACGAGAACAACACGTCCGACTACGCCCGCCACTATGCCGGCCCGGGCGCTTACTACTACAACGTCTACGCCGCCAGCACCGGCGCCACCATCCCCAACGGAGCCACTCTGCCAGCCGGCTACATCGGCTACGTGCGCGCGCGCCGCTACGAGATCGCCGGCACCTTCACCACGGTGGATTCGGCCTACTACCTCGAGGACAACTGGCAGGTCACCCCGAACCTGGTGCTCAACGCCGGCCTGCGCAACGACAGCTTCGACAACCAGGACGCCGCGGGCCACAGCTACATCAAGATGGACAAGCAGATCGCCCCGCGCCTGGGCTTTTCCTGGGACATGAAAGGCGACGGCAGCACCAAGCTGTTCGGCAACCTCGGCCGCTACTACCTGCCGGTGGCCAACGTGATCAACATCAAGCAGGCCGGTGGCCTGCTCGACGAGCGCACCTACTACGCGTTCGACGGCTGGGAGATCAAGACCATCGACGGCACCCAGTACGCGGTGCCCAAGCTCGGCCCGCAGCTGGGCAACGTGGACACCTCACAGGGCGACGGCACCGTCGGCGACCTGCGCTCGGAGGTCGACCGCAACATGGACCCGGTCTACCAGGACGAGGCGATTCTCGGCTTCCAGCAGATGCTGGACGCCAGCTGGTCGTGGGGCGTCAGCGGCACCTACCGCCGTCTGCACAACGCCATCGACGACATGGAGATCAGCGCCACCCCGCAGTGCGGCGGCGACGGCTACGTCGGCTGGGTGATGGCCAACCCGGGCAAGAAGGTCACCGTCTGGGGCGACACCAACTGCGACGGCAACGCCGACGGCTACATCACCATCGACACCTCCAAGCAGGGCTGGGCGATGTACGACGCTGACGGCAACTATCTCGGCCAGCGCGGCTGGGTGAAGCCCAAGCGCACCTACGCGGCGCTGGAGTTGCAGCTCAACCGCGCCTGGGACGAGAAGTGGGCGTTCAATGCCTCCTACGTGATGTCGTGGAACCGCGGCAATGCCGAAGGTCCGGTGAACTCGGACACCAACTTCGACGACACCGGTCGCACCGAGAACTTCGACGATCCCTGGGTGAACCTGGGCGGCGACGGCTACCTGCCCAACGATCGCCGGCACCAGTTGAAGGTTCGCGGCACCTATGCGCTGACCCCGCACTGGCAGCTCGGTGGCGATCTGGACGTCCATTCCGGCGGCCCGATCACCGGCTTCGGTGTAGGCAACCCGTACGACGCCACCAACTACCACAGCTACTTCATCTGCGTGCAGAACTGCGAGTCGCCGGTGTCCGAGGACCGCGTCTACGAGCGCTCGCCGCGCGGCAAGTACGGCCGCCTGCCGTGGACCTACACCCTGGGCGCCAGCCTCAGTTACCTGCGGCCGTTCGAAGGCGGCAACCTGCGGGTGAAGCTGGCCGTCTACAACCTGCTCAACCAGCAGCGCACGGTGCAGGTGGACCAGGACCTGCAGACCGACATCTCCAGCTCCACCAACCCCACCTTCCTGCGACCGCTGGGCTTCCAGAGCCCGCGCTTCACCCAGCTCACCGTCGCGGTGGACTTCTAAGGCACGCCCTCCCCGTCCGGCCCGCACCGCGTGTGCGGGCCGCTTTTTTTCAAACCCTGCTCGCCGACGACGGACGCCTGCTTGCTGACACACGATGCGCACCGTTCCTCCACTCCCGGCATGACCTCCCGGGCCGGATCCGTTCCCCTGTTCGACGGTGTCGACATCGCCGCCCTGGCCTCCCGCGTCGGCACACCGACGTACGCGTATTCGGCCAGCACGATCCGTGCGCGGATCGACGAGCTGCTGTCCGCGCTCACCGGCCTGAATGCGCTGGTCTGCTACGCCGCGAAAGCCAACAGCAACGTGGCGGTCCTGCAGCTGATGGCCGAACACGAACTGGGCGCAGATATCGTCTCCGCTGGGGAACTGTGGCGCTGCCTGCAGGCCGGCATCCGGCCCGGGCGCATCGTGTTCTCAGGCGTCGGCAAGACCGCAGAGGAGATGCGGGAGGCACTCGCCGCCGGCATCGGCCGCTTCAACCTGGAGTCGCGCGACGAGCTGGAGACGCTGCAGGCGGTCGCCGCATCGATGAACACCGTCGCCCGCGCCGCGGTACGCATCAACCCCGACGTGGACGCCCGCACCCACGCGAAGATTTCCACCGGACGCGCCGAAAACAAGTTCGGTGTGGGCCTGGACGAGGCGCGCGACTGGTTCGACCACGCCGCGGGCTTCCCGAACGTGCGGCTGGACGGCCTGCACGCCCACATCGGTTCGCAGCTGCTGGAACTGGCCCCGATCCGCCAGGCGCTGCAGCGGGTCGCCGCCTTCTGGCACGAGCTGCGCGACGCCGGCCATGCGATCGCCAGCATCGACGTCGGCGGCGGGCTCGGCGTGCGCTACCGCGAAGGGGAACGACCGATCGCCGCAGTCGGCTACGTGGCGGCGATCCGCGAGGCGCTGGCCGGTTTCGACGGGCGGCTGGTGCTGGAGCCGGGGCGCTGGCTGGTGGCCGAGGCCGGCGTGCTGCTGACCCGCGTGATCCGCATCAAGCCGGGCGCGAATCATCCATTCCTGGTGCTGGATGCGGCGATGAACGACCTGCTGCGCCCCAGCCTGTACGAGGCCTGGCACGACATCGAGCCGGTCGACGCGCAACCGCGCCCGCTGGAGACCTATGACGTGGTCGGTCCGGTCTGCGAGACCGGCGACACCTTCGCCCGCGCCCGCACGCTGCCGCGCTGCAACGCCGGCGACCTGCTGATGATCCACACCACCGGCGCCTACGGCGCATCCATGGCCTCCACCTACAACTCGCGGCCGCTGGCTGCCGAGGTACTGCTGGACTCCGGTCGCTACGCCGAGGTGCGACGCCGCCAGACCTGGCAGGAGATGATCGCTGGCGAGCAAGCTGCGCGACACTGGCACACCACCTGACTCCAAGGGGATCCGAACCATGCTGCGACGTCTGGCCTGCCTGACCGCCCTCGCCCTTTCCGGCCATGTGCTGGCCGGCACCGCGCTGGCTCAGGTCGATCCGCCGATCACCCTGGACACCCACGTCGATATCCCCTTCACCTACATGCACGAGTCGCGCTTCGACGTCGGCAAGGCCACGCCGCTGCTGGTCGACCTGGGCAAGATGGAGCGCGGCGGCCTCAACGCCGCGTTCTTCGTGATCTGGGTGCCGCAACACAAGCTGGACGCCGCCGGCTACGCGAAAGCCGTGCAGCAGGCCGAGGAGAAATACGACGCCATCGACGACATGCTGATGACCTACCCCAACCGCATCCGGCTGGCCACCACGCCCGCGCAGGCGCTGGCCAACCGCAAGGCCGGCCTGCTCTCGGCGATGATCGGCGTCGAGAACGCCTACTCGCTCGGCCACGACCTGCACCGGCTCGACGCCGCCTACGACCGCGGCGCGCGCTACGTCGGGCTGGTCCACGTGGGCAACAACGACCTGTGCACCAGCTCGCTGCCTGACACTGAACACGGCGAGCGCGCGATGAACAGCCCGGGTGACCACGGCATGAGCGACTTCGGTCGCGCGGTGGTCAAACGCGCCAACGCGCTCGGCATCATGGTCGACATCTCGCACGCGTCGGACCGCTGCGTGCGCGACGCGCTCGCGGTATCCACTGCGCCGATCATCGCCTCGCACTCCGGCGCGCGCGCCGTGCTCGACCACCCGCGCAACCTCCCCGACGACCTGCTGCGCGCCATCGCTGCCAAGGGCGGCGTGATCCAGGCGGTGGCCTACAAGGAGTTCCTGAAGAAGGACTCCGGTCGCGAGGCGTCGGAAAAGAAGCTGCAGGCGCAGGTCGCCCGCGCGGCTGGCGATGCGAAGTACGACTCCGACAAGCACGACTACCTGCCGGCGATGGCCAGGGGCATGGCCGAGATCGAGAAGACATTTCCGCTGCCCACGGTGGACGACTACGTGAAGCAGATCCGCCACATGGTGGACGTCGCCGGCATCGACCACGTCGGCATCGCCTCGGACTTCGACGGCGGCGGCGGCATCACCGGCTGGACCGATGCCAGCCAGACCCGTAACGTCACCGCCGCGCTGCGGCGCGCCGGCTTCAGCGATGGGGACATCGCGAAGATCTGGGGCGGCAATCTGCTGCGGGTGTGGGGCGAGGTGGAACGTGATGCGGGGCGTTGAGGTGTTGATCAATCAAGAGCCCCCCCTCACCCCAACCCTCTCCCCCGACGGCTTCGCCGCCAGGGGAGAGGGAGCAAGAGCGGGGCGCGCTCCGACTCCCTCTCCCCCTGCATTGCAGGGGGAGAGGGCTGGGGTGAGGGGGCGCCTTGGCTTCGCTATGGCTCTCACCCTGGCCACATTTGCCGCCACAGCCACACCCCACCAACAGCCAAACCCAACCTACGACCACATCCTCGATACCGTCGTCGCCCGCTACCACCTCCCCGGCATAGCCCTCGGCGTCATCGAACACGGCAAGATCGTCTACACCGCCACCCGCGGCGAAACGGTCGCCGGATCCGGCCAGAAGATCGACGCGCGCACGCTGTTCAAGATCGCCTCCAACAGCAAGGCGATGACCACCGCCCTGCTCGGCCGCCTAGTCGACCAGGGCAAGCTGCACTGGGACGACCCGGTGACGAAGTACCTGCCCGACTTCGCCATGCACGACCCGTGGGTGACCAAGAACATGCGCGTGGCCGACCTGCTCACCCACTCCAGCGGCCTGCCCGAGGGTGGCGGCGACCTGATGCTGTGGCCCGAGCCGAACGCGTACACGCGGCAGGACATCATCCACGGCCTGCGCTACATCGCGCCCGGCTACAGCTTTCGCTCGAAGTACCAGTACGACAACCTGCTCTACGTGGTGGCCGGCGAAGTCGCCGCGGCCGCGGGCGGTGCGCCGTACGAAACGCTGATGCATCGCGAGGTGTTCCAGCCGCTCGGCCTCAGCCGCTGCCAGGTGGGTGAGTGGAACCGCGATGCGGTGGGCGACGTGGCGCAGCCGCATAGCCAGGTCGACGGCCGCAACGAGCCGATCCGCGAGGACGGCGCGACGATTCCGGCGATCACCTCGGCGCCGGCCGGCGGCATCCGCTGCGACCTCACCGACATGCTCACCTGGGCGAAGAACTGGCTGGCGCCGACACCAGCGCAGCTCACCTGGCTGTCCGAAGAGCAACGCCGCGTGCTGCAGTCGCCGCACATGCTGATCCCCGTATCGAAGCAGCGTCGGGAGTGGGATCACAGCCACGTGATGGCCTACGGCTACGGCTGGCGCATGGCCGATGTCGACGGCCACTGGACCGTGTGGCACACCGGCACGCTGTCGGGCATGTACTCGGAGCTGATGTTGCTGCCGGACCAGCGCAGTGGCTTCGTGTTCCTGATCAACGGCGAAGCCGACGACGCGCGCACCGTGCTGGGCGAACTGCTGCTCAAGCACTTCACCGCACCGCACGACACGCGCGATGCAGCCTGGTACGCCGACGCGCTGGACCGCGCCGCCCAGGCCGACAGCCGCCGCACCCCGGCACCGGATACATCGCATGCCGTGCCCGTACCGCCCAAGGAAGCAGTCGCTTGGACCGGTCGCTTCCGCGATCCCTGGCTGGGTGAGATGACGCTGTGCACCGCCGGCAACCGCGTGCGCTTCGCGGTGGCGAAATCGCCCAAGCTCGCCGGCGAGGTGCGTCGCCTGGACGGCCGCCTGCTGGTGCACTGGGACGACGCCACGGTGTATCCCGACGCGTGGCTCGACGTGCACCCCGGCCGGCCGGTGACGTTGACGATGGCCAAGGCCGACGCCCTGGCCGACTTCAGCTCCGACTACGAGGACCTGCATTTCACGCGCACCGGAGACTGCCCGTGATTCCTGCGCGCAGCCCGTGCCTGCCGGTGCGCTCCTACACCCGCGCATCGACCTCGCCGGCAATCGCTGACCGGCCGGTTGCGCCGGCGGCATCGATCCCAGCCCACGTCGGCTCCGACGACGGGAATCTGCATGTCACACCCAGCGGACACGCCGCTGTAGGAGCGCACCCTGTGCGCGACCCACGCTTGCCGCTACGCCCGGTCGCGCACAGGGTGCGCTCCTACATGATCACGCTGGTTCTCATGGTGATCGCCATGCCGGCTTTCGCGGATGAGCCCGTCACGCTTTCCTCCGCGAGCACGGCCGCGGAAGCGAACTTGGTGGATATCCGCGCGCTGGTGCCGGACATCCACGAGGACATCAAGTACGCCGGGCACGACAACTTCGTCGGGCGCCCGGTGGACGGCTACGCCGCGCCGAAGTGCCTGCTGCTGAAACCCGTCGCCGAGGCGCTGGCGCGCGTCGAGCACGACCTGCGCCGCGAGCATGCGCGTTTGCGGATCTGGGACTGCTATCGCCCGGCGCGCGCGGTGGCCGACTTCGTGCGCTGGGCGCACGACCTGTCCGACCAAACGACCAAGGCCGCGCACTATCCCAACCTGGACAAGTCGAAACTGCTCGGCGACTACATCGCCCCGGTTTCCGGCCACAGCCGCGGCGCCACCGCCGACCTGACCATGGAGCAGTGTGACGCGCACGACCGGCACTGCAAGCCGCTGGACATGGGCACGCCGTTCGACTGGTTCGGCCTGCGCGCCAACACCGACAACCCCGGTGTCACTGCCGAGCAACGAGCGAACCGCCAGCGCCTGCTGCGCGCCATGGCGCGCGAAGGCTTCAAGAACTATCCGATGGAGTGGTGGCATTACACCCTCCAGCCCGAGCCCACGCCACGCACGATGTACGACGTGCCGATCCGCTAGGGATCACCCGTAGGAGCGCACCCTGTGCGCGACCGCTCTTTGCCGCCGGTCGCGCACAGGGTGCGCTCCTACAAGGAATCCCGCATTGATGCGTACGAACAGGAAGCGCCAGTCATGTACCGATGGTTTGCCAGCCTTGCGTTGATCGCCCTCGTTTCCGGCCCTGCCATGGCCGGCACCGCCACGAGCACGGCGGACGCGCTGATGCGGCCCTACACCGGCGACGTCCCCGGTGCCTCGCTGCTGATCCTCAAGGACGGCAAGCCTGTGGTGCGCCGCGGCTTCGGCTACGCCAATCTCGAACATCACGTGCCAGCCACGCCCGCCACCGACTACCGGCTCGCCTCGGTGAGCAAGCAGTTCACCGCCGCGGCGATCCTGCTGCTGGCCGAGGACCACAAGCTGTCGCTGGACGACTCGATCCGCCACTGGCTGCCCACGCTGCCGGCCTTCACCGACCGCATCCAGCTGCGCCAGTTACTCGACCACACCGGCGGCCTGCTTGACTACGAAGACCTGATCCCGCCCGCGCAGACCGAACAGGTCAGCGACGCCGACGTGCTGCGGCTGATCGCACGCACCGACCACGGCTACTTCCCGCCCGGCTCGGCCTACCGCTACAGCAACACCGGCTACGTGCTGCTCGGCCTGGTGATCGAGAAGGCGTCGGGCATGACCCTGCCGGCGTTCCTGAAGGCGCGCATCTTCGCGCCGCTGCACATGGACCGCACCCTGCTCTACGAATACCACCGCGGCCCGGCCGTGCCGAACCGCGCCTACGGCTACAGCCTGGTCGACGGCCACTGGCAGCGCACCGACCAGAGCGTGACCTCCGCCACGCGCGGCGACGGTGGGATCTACTCGTCCATCGACGACCTCGCCAGATGGGACGCTGCGCTGTATGACGACCGCCTGCTCAGCGCCGCCTCGCGCCACCTCGCCTTCAGCCCGCACGTGAGGGTCACCGGCGAGCCGTACGAAGCGCAGTACGGTTTCGGCTGGCGCATCACCGGCGACACGCTGTGGCACTCCGGCGAGAGCATGGGCTTTCGCAACGTGATCGTGCGCTGGCCAAAGCGCCACCTCACCGTGATCCTGCTCAGCAACCGCAACGATCCCGAACCGTACCAGACCGTGCTGAAGATCGCGCAGCCCTGGCTCGCGGATTGACCTTGCGCTTCACGCACTTCATGCACGCCCGAAGGAAAGCTGCTCCGATGTCCCGTTCGCTCCTGCCCCGCACGATCCGCCAGCTCGGCCTGCTCGCCGGCATCGCCCTGCTCGCCGCCTGCGCCCACGCGCCGCCGCGCAATCCGCTGGCGACCTGGGTGCCCTCGCCCAACCACGACATCCGCCGGCCGGTGCTGATCGTGGTGCACTTCACCAACGAGGACTCGGCGCAGCAGGCGCTGGACACCCTGCGCACGCGCAACAGCGGCGGGCCGGTCAGTGCGCACTACCTGATCGGCAGGGACGGCCATATCTACCAGTTGGTCAGTGACCAACTGCGCGCCTGGCATGCCGGCGGCGGTCGCTGGGGCACCATCACCGACCTCAACTCCGCCTCGATCGGCATCGAGCTGGACAACAACGGCCACGAGCCCTTCAGCCAGCCGCTGATCGACAGCCTGCTGCGCCTGCTCGGCGACCTCACCACGCGGCTGCAGATCCCGCCCACGCAGATCATCGGCCACGAAGACCTGGCGCCCACGCGCAAGGACGACCCCGGCCCGTACTTCCCCTGGAGCACGCTGGCCCGGGCCGGCTTCGGCCTGTGGCCGCAGGGACCGCTGTGCGATCCACCCGCCGGCTTCGATCCGTGGATGGCGCTGGCCGTGGTCGGTTATCCGCTGGACGATCGCCCGGGCGCGGTGCGCTCGTTCCACCACCACTTCCGCGCGATGCAGGGCGAGACGCTGGATGCCGAGGATGCGCGGATCCTCTACAACCTCGCGCAGCAGATCGACGGCGGCGGCAATGCCTGTGCCGCACCGGCGCTGCCGATCAGCACCGACGCCGCGACCGGACCCGCGCGCTGAGCACGACTCAGCGGCCGGCCAGCAGCCGCGCAGCCAGCCCACCGGCGCGCTGCACCGGCCGATCCAGCGCGGCCGCGATGGCCTCCGCCGTACCCCACAGCTCGACCTGCCGCTTGGCGCGCGACAGGCCGGTGTAGAGCAGCTGCCGTGACAGCAGGCGGTGTTCGGGATCGGGCGGCAGCAGCACGGCGGCCAGGTCGTACTCCGAGCCCTGGCTCTTGTGCACGGTGATGGCGAAGCCGCCCTCGTGCGGCGGCAGCGTGCCGGGGGCGAAGCTGCGCGCGCTGGCGCGGCCATGCTCGTCCACCGTCTCGAACCACACCCGCAGCGAACCGTCCGGCTCGGCCAGGCACAGGCCGACGTCGCCGTTGTACAGGCGCGCGGCATAGTCGTTGCGGGTCACCAGCACGGCACGGCCGGCGTACCAGTGACGGTCCGGCGGCACGCCCCAGAGCTGCTTCAGGCGCTGCTCGATCCAGCCGTTGAGGGCGAGCGCGCCGAAGGCGTCCTCGCGCAGCGCCGACAGCAACTGCCGTTGCGCCAGCGCGCGCAGCGCCTGCACGGCCACCGCGGCCCGTGCCTCGGTGTGGTCCTCCTCGCGCGGCGCCAGCGCGGGACGGATCGGCAGGGCCGCCAGCGCGTCGCACCAACCGGCCAGCGCCCGGCGCAGCGCCGCGGCATCGGCCACCTCGCGCCAGCGCGCGTCGTCGCCGGCGGCCTCCATCGCCGCGTGCAGGGCGCGCCCGTCGCCGGCCCGCACCGCCCGGTTGATCGGCACCAGCTGACGCTCGGCGCGGAAGCTGTGCTCCAGCCGCACCAGGTCGCCGCGCGGATCGGCCTCGAACGCGGTCACCAGATCCATCAGCACCGAGCCGGCGGCGACCGAGGTGAGCTGGTCGGCATCGCCCACCAGCACCAGGGTGGCCTGCGGCCGCACCGCGTCGAGCAGGGCGCGGAGCATCGCCAGGTCGACCATCGACGCCTCGTCCACCACCACCACGTCGGCGGCCAGCGGATGCGCCGCGTCGCGGGTGAAGCGGTTCCGGCGCGGGTCGTAGCCGAGCAGGCGATGCAGGGTCCGCGCCTCGGCATCGGGAATCGCCGCCAGCGCGGTGCTCCAGTCTTCGTCGAGCTGGGCCGCCAGCGCCTGCTTGCCCTGCCGCAGCGACTGCACCAGCCGCTGTGCGGCCTTGCCGGTGGGCGCGGCCACCTGGATCGCCAGCGTCGCGCCCGCCACCTGTCGCTGCAGGGCGAGCAGCATGCGCAGCACGGTGGTGGTCTTGCCGGTGCCGGGGCCGCCGGTGAGCACGAACAAACGGCGGCCGGCGACCGCGGCCACCGCCTCGCGCTGGCGCTGCACGGCGTCCGAGCGGTCGCCGTGGAACAGGGTGTCGAGCAGCGCTTCGTCGATCGTCGCGGGCTCGGCCGCCGCGCGACGCGCGCGCACCGCGTTCGCCACCGCCACCTCGTGCGCATGGTTGCGCCACAGGTAGAAGCGGTCTTCCGCATCGATCACGTACGGCGTTGGCACGCGACCGTCGCCGACCAGCGGCTCGGCGCGCAGCGCGACCAGCGCCTCGGCATCCGGCCGCGGCATGCCGTGGCGACCCGGGCCATCGCCGGACAACGGCAGCGCGGTATCGCCCTCGCCGTCGGCATAGCTGGCCCAGGCGGCCATCTTCGCCAGCAGCGGCGAGCCGCCGTGGCCGAGCGTCCAGCGCAACACGGCGCGGTCGAGCGGGCGCCACGGCGCGTCGGCCGTCAGCTCCAGCGGCGAAGGCACGAAGCGGTAGGCGCTCATGCGGGCGTATCGACCGGTGGCCATGTGCCCGCATCGCTGCGCTCCCGATACCAGCGATGCATGGCGGCGTCATCCACGGCGTATTCGCTGCGCGCGGACTTCCAGACCGACGGCGGCTGATGCTGCCTGAGGCTCTCCAGTGCCGTCTGCGCCCTCTGGGCCGTTACTCGCTGACCGATCTTCTCCTGATAGAAACGCAAGGCGTCCGCGTCATACGGACGGAAGCGATGCTCTTGCTCAAGGAGCCGCCACAGAACCGCTCGCTCCAGTGGTTTCAGGCCCAGATACTCGGACTCCATCTGGGCTTCGTCGTCGTGCTGACGACGCTCTGCAGCCTCGGCTACAGCCGCTTCGAAACGCCCTTCATAACCAGAGAAGGGACTCAACGCGTCCCCGAGCGCCGCCAAGAAAAACTGTGGCCGGTGACCAAATCGCTCGAAAGCCCTTGCAAGCACAACATCATCCACCGGCCGCAACTCAGGGCGCTGCTCCTCGATCAGCTTCACGACATGCTCGATGAAGTCATCGCCCAGCAACGGCATCCTTTGAATCTGCGAGCCGTAGAACGGCGCACTGTTGCTGTTCACCAGCCTCAGCAATTTGTCCCTATCTGAGCCAGACATCACCAGCATCAGCTCGACCTTGCCCGGCGCGTTGAGCTGATCACGTGCAGATTTCAGCGCAGCCATCACTGCTTCACCAGCTTCACTGGTCAACGCATGCTGGGCTTCATCGATTACAAGGGCTACGGGTCTTTTCGCAGCTTCACATAGCGCTCGGAGTGCGTCGGCAAGCGTCATTCCGTCAATGCGACCAATCTTGCTCGTATCGATCTTCAGGGTGCCGGCGACGTTGACGCTATCCAGACCAGCCGCTTTGGCCGCCCTCGCGACCAGGCCGAGATATGTCCCAAGCGTTTGCCCAACAGCATCGGAAATCAAATTTCCGGGATCCCGCCGCTGGTCAGACCACAGGTCGACATAGACCACTACGAGTCCCTGGCGCTCTAGCTCCGGCTTCAAATCCTCTTTGAGGAACGTTGACTTACCAGTGCGCCTCGGCGCCGCAAGGAACAGCCCGTTGTGAGCATCACCGAACAGGTTCTTGCCCTGAATCGCGCTCGCCAGCTCCTTGGCCAGTGCGGCTCGCGGAAAGTGGAGCATGCCTTTATCCCCGCCTCATGGTGAATTCATATTTTATGAATTTCATCATAATACGTCATAATCCGGCCAGCGCCGCGTCGGCGGCCTCGACCAGCGCATCGTCGAAGCGGTGGCGCCAGATGCCGGAGCGCGGCGCCAGCCCCACCGCACGCACGAACAGGTAGATCGCCTCGCCCAGGTGCCGGTCGCGGCGGTAGCCGGGCAGGCGCTGGCGCAGCATGCGGTCCACCGCCACGGTGTAGAGCAGCGCCTGGAAGCGGTACTGGTGGTCGTCCATCGCCACGCGCAGCGCGTCGGGCGTATAGCCGTCCAGATGGTCGCCGAGGTAGTTGCTCTTGTAGTCGAGCACGTGGAAGCGTCCGTCGTGTTCGAGGATCAGGTCGATCTTGCCGGTCATCCGGCCGCGCAGCTGGTTGACCGCGGTGAACGGCACCAGCGTCGGATCGCCGTGGCGCGCGCAGGCCTCGCGCAGCGCGGCAATCGTGGCGCCGTCGAGCAGGTAGTGGAACTCCATCTCGGCCAGCTGGCGCTGCGGCGGCACGTCGCCGAGCCGCAGGCCGGGAAGCAGCTCGGCCTCGAGGTTCGCCTGCAGCCGCCGCGCGATCCGCTCGATCAGCGCCGGGCGCTCGCGCTCGTCCAGCGGCACGCCGGCGTCGCCGAGCTCGCGGTCGATCAGGCCAAGCTGGCGGGTCATCGGCTCGCCGATGGTGCGGTGCTCGAACATCGCGTGCAGCGCGTTGCCGATGTCGGCGCCGCGGATTGCCGCCAGCGCCTGCAGCTCCGGATGCGGCGGCGCCGGTTCGGCCGCGGGCAGTGCCGCGTCGAGCGCCTCGGCGGCCGCATCGGTGGCCGGCGCCTCGTCGCTGGCGGCCGCGTCTTCCAGCGTGCCCTCGTGGGCGCCGCGGACCAGGTTGGAGAAGCTGTAGACGCGCGCATCCGGATGCGGCGGCGGTTCCTTGCGCGGCACGCGTTCGCTCTCTTCCACCGCGTCCAGCGCGAGGCGTTCGCCGCGCCACGGCCAGCCGTCGTCGGACCAGCCGAGCTGTGGCGCCGCCGTCGCCAGGTCGAGGCCGGCGGCCTGCGCGGCGAGCAGGCGCTCGATCGACACGTCCAGCGGTGCGCGCTCTGGATCGCTGGCCGGCTTGTCGCTATTGGCCTTGGCCGGACGATCCGGCGGCAGCACGTAGACGTGGCAGGCGTACACGGCGCGGGTCAGCGCCACGTACAGCACGCGGAAGCGCTCGTCCTGACCTTCGCGGTCGTACTGCGCCTTGGCCGCCTTGCCGAAGCCGATCACGCGCCGGCCGCACAGCGGTTCGTCGATCACCGGCAGCGTGTCGTTGGCGTTGCGCGTGTGGTCCCACATCAGCGGCAGGAACACCAGGTTGAACTCCAGGCCCTTGCTGGCGTGCAGGGTCATCAGACGCACGCGCTGCGCGTCGGACTCGATTCGCAGCTGCTGCTCGTCCGCGGCGTCGCCACCGGCGGCCTCGCCCTCGCGCTGACGGGCGAACCAGGCCAGCAGCTGCTCGCTGCCGTGCAGCTGATCGGCCTGCGCCTGCAGCAGCTCGCCGAGGTGGCGCAGGTCGGTGAGCATGCGTTCGCCGTCGTCGCCGGCCAGCAACGCGGGCGCCGCATGCTCGATCAGCTCGCGCACCACCGCCAGCACGCCCTCGCGCTGCCAGCGCAGCCGCCACTGCTGGAACTGCTGCTCGTAGTCGAGCCAGGCTTCCGGCTGCTCGCGCAGCGCCCTCAGCGCGTGGAAGCCGAGCCCGTACAGCCGCGTCGCCAGCGCCGCGCGCACCGCGCCCTCGTCGCTGGCATGGTCGATGCCGTAGAGCAGGATCTGCAGCTCGCGCGCCACGTCCAGCGCGAACACGCTGGAGCGGCCCGCGCCCACGCAGGGCACGCCCAGGCGCTGCAGCCGCGCGCGCAGCTCGGTGATGTCCTGGTTTCCGGGCAGCAGCACGGCGATGTCGCCCGGCTGCACGGCGCGGTCGCCGATGCGATGGCGGCCGGAGGCCAGCAACTCGGCGATCTGCCGCGCGCAGGCGTCCAGCGCCTCGCGCGAGCGCGCGGGCACCGACGCCGGATAGTCCGGCTGCCCGTGGAACCGCAGCGGCTGCGCCACGGGCGCGCCGTCGACGGTGTACGGCGCGCCGTCGCGGCGACCGCTGGCCTTGACCGGCTCGACGCGGATGCGGCCTTCCGGATCCGCGCTCAGCACCTCGCCGGCGGTCTGGTAGAACTGGTTCAGCGCCGCGACCAGCGGGCGCGAGGAGCGGTGGTTGGTGTCCAGCCGCAGCACCTGGTCGGCGCCGTCGGCGGCGCGCAGGTAGGTGTGGATGTCGCCACCGCGGAAGCGGTAGATCGCCTGCTTGGGGTCGCCGATCATCACCAGCCGCCCGCGCGGCACGCCGACGGCGTCGCTGTAGATCGCGCGCAGGATGTCGTACTGCTGGCCGTCGGTGTCCTGGAACTCGTCCACCAGCGCCACCGGCCACGCCGAATGCAGGCGGTCGGCCAGCGCACGGTCATCACGGGCCAGCGCGGCGCCGACGCGGGCGATCAGCTCGTCGAAGCTGAGCTGGCCGCGGGCGGCGAGGCGCTCTTCGCGCCAGGCCTGCACCTGCGCCAGCCAGCCCTGCCAGGCGCACACTTCGTCGGCCCTGGCGGCGTATTCGAACAACCGGCCGGCGCGGGTGGCGAAGGCGAGCAAGGCCTGTGTATCGGATGCAGCCAGCGCCTCGGCGGTGAGCTGCTCGGCGGCATCGCTCTCGGCGGCGAGCAGGTTGGCAATGGCCGAGGCCTTGGGCAGCTCGCCGCGCTCGCGCAGCCACTGCGCCAGTGCCAGCAGCGCGTTCTTCAGCGCGGTCTTGCGCGGCAGGAAGTTCGCCTTGGCGGCAGCGAAGGTCTCCAGCGCGTCGGCCTGCTCTGTCGGTAACTCGGCATCCAGGAAGGCCGCGTCGGGTGCCCACAGCGCGACACCGGGCTGCAGGTAGGCCTTGAGCTGGCGACGCAGTGCGGCCAGCGACGTGGGCGCTTCCGGCACCGCGACCTCGCCCTGCTGCTGCCGTCGCCACAGGTCCGCCGACCACTCGTCCAGCAACGCCTCGGACGACACCATCTCGCCCAGCTGGAAGCCGGCACCGCTCTCGAAGGGAAAGTCGCCGAGGATGCGCCGGCACAGGCTGTGGATGGTGCCCACCGGGGCCAGATCCAGCTCGGCCTGGGCCAGCCGCAGGCGCAGGCGGTCGCGTTCGGCCAGGGCGGGATCATCCTGCCAGCGCGCCTGCAGCCAGGCGAGGTCGGCGCCGACGTTCGCCGCGGCGGTGCCGGCCTGCCAATCCGCCGCGGCCATCTCGCCCCATACCAGCTTGGCGCGCAGGCGCTCGCGCAGTTCCTGCGCCGCCGCGTCGGTGAAGGTGGTGACGACCACGGCGCGCGGGCTCAAACCCTGTTCCAGCAGCAGGCGCAGGTAGAGCACGGCGATGGTCCAGGTCTTGCCCGTGCCGGCGCTGGCCTCGATCAGGGTGCGGCCATCGCCGGCCAGCTGCAGCCGGGTCCAGTCGAGCGCGGCGGCGTGTTCGGCGGTGCCGGTCATGCGTTCACCTCACCCAGCGTGGTCGGATCGATGAGGCGCGCCAGGCGCAGCGCCAGCGCCTGCAATTCCGCGTGCGACGGCTGGCCGTCGGCGAAGCTCGTCTCACCGGCGAGCAGGCGCGCGTAGCCGGGAGCGTAGTCGCGCTCGCCGGTGGCGAAGCCGCCCTCCCAGGCCTGGCGCGCGGCGTCGGCCTTCTCGTCCAGCGCGGCCCAGCTGGTGCGCGGAAAATACGGCAGCGGCTGGCGCTGCGCCTGGCGCCAGATGGTCAGCAACGCAGCGATGCGCGCGGCCAGCGCCTCGCGCATCTCGCGCGCCGTCTCCGGCGCCGCGGCGAGCATCGCCTCGTCCCAGGCATTGAACGGGGCGCCCACATCGGTCTTTTCGTCCGCGGTGAACACCGCCACCCGCACCGGCGTGGCGGTATCGGCGGCGAGGCGCAGCAGCGCCCAGTCGAGGAACAGCGGCACGCGCTGGGCGAACGTCAGCGACTCAGCCTTCTTGCCAGGCCAGGCCTCGAACAGCCATAACGCCCCGTCGGTGTCGAACACGCGCTCCAGCGAACCTTCTACCGTGTGTTCACCTACCGTGAGCGCCAGCGCGCGCGGCTGGCGCTGGGGCAGCGTACCGGCGAACAAGGGATGCGCTTCGGCAACCTTGAGCAGCGCGTTCACCGCGTCGCGCTCGGCCATCCAGGCGGCCAGGCCAAGCCGGCCGCCCGGCAGCAGGCCGCTCAGCCGCAGCCAGGCCGGGGCCTGTTCCGGCAGCGCGAAGCGGCCCTCGCCCAGCGCCTCGAAGAACAGCCGTCGCCCGACCTGGTCCACCGCACTGAAGCCCGGCTGCAGCGGTTCGTCGGCCTGCAGGCGGTCGTCCTCCAGCGCGTCGAGGCGGATATGCAGCCGCTGCGCCAGCAACTGCCGCGCGGGATCGCGGAAATAGGCCTGCACCTCGCGCAGCGCGATCACGCCAGCGTCGTCGTCGGCCGCTGACGGGGCCACTTCGGCCGGCTCGAGGAATGGCCTGACCGGCGCGCCACGCACCATGCCGGCGCTGCCACCGTCGAAGGTGAACAGGCGCGGGTCGCTGCCGTCGAAGTAGCGACGGTCGAACGGCTGCAGCGGGTGCTTGATCCGCCACGGCCGATGGATCGTGCGCGGCCGGCCCGGGGCGGGCGGCCGGTCGTCTTCCTCGGCCGCGACGTCGCGCAGGTTGGCCCGGTCGTCCAGGCACTGCAGCAGCTCGGCCAGCGGCGCGGCCGGGTTGCGCGGCTTGCCGTCGCGCACGCCCTCGCCGAGGTAGGAGAGATGCAGCACCTCGCGCGCGGCCATCACCGTCTCCAGGAACAGGTAGCGGTCGTCGCTGCGCACGTCGCGGTCGCCAAGGCGACGATGGCGCTGCATCAGGTCGAGCCCGGCGTCGCCCAGGCTGCGCGGGAACTCGCCGTCGTTGAGGCCGAGCACGGCGACCACCCGGAACGGGATCGCGCGCTGCGGGACCATGCCGCAGAAGGTGACGCCGCCGAGCAGGAAGCGCTGGCGCTCCGGCGCGGCGGCGAGCCGCTCGCGCAGCACCTCGCGCACCACCGAAAACTCCAGCAGCGGATCGAGCCCGCAGTCGGCGGTCTCCAGGCGGGTCGCCTGCAGGAAGCGGCGCAGCAACGACAGCGCCTCCACCGCCTCGCGGTCGCGCGGATCGATGCGGAACAGCGTGTCGAGCAGGCGCTCCAGCCGCATCGCCCAGGCCGAGGCGGTGCGCGGCTCGGACGCGTCGCGATGCAGTTCGGCCAGCGCCAGCAGGAGGCGGTCCAGCGCGCCGAGGATCGCCGCCTGCGGACCGTGTACGCCTTCGGCCGGCCACAGCTCGCCGTCCGGCAGGCTCCAGCCCGTGTCGCCGGTGTCGGCGTCGCCCAGCACGTAGCCGGCGAGCAGGCGGTCCATGCCCCAGGCGAAGGTGTGCTCGTCGATGCCGGGCACGCCGAAGCCTTCGCGGAATGCGCCGTCCAGCGCCCAGGCCACGCGTCCCTGGCGCAGCCAGCGCGCCAGCGTGTCGATATCGCCCTCATCCAGACCCAGCGCCCGGGCCACCTCCGGCACCTGCATCAGGTCGAGCAGCTCGGGCGCGGTGAGCCGCGATTCGGGTACCGCCAGCAGCCGGCTGAACGCGTCGAGCAGCGGATGCGTGCGCGCCACCGCCACGTCGGCCAGGTGGTACGGCAGCGGCCCATGATGGCGGCCGGCCTCGCCGAACACCGCCGGCAGCAGCGGCACGTAGGCGGCGATGTCCGGCGCCATCACCACGATGTCCGAGGGCTTCAGGTCCGGCCGCGCGGCCAGCTCGGCGAGCAGCGCATCGCGCAGCACTTCGAGTTCGCGCAGCCGGGTGTGGCACAGGTGCACGCGCAGCGAGCGGTCGGCCAGCGCCACGTCGGTGCCGCCCCGCAACGGCGCGATCAACGCGGGATCGAGCGCGCGCAGGCTTTCCTGCAGCCGCTGCAGCAGGCCGTCGCGCTCACCCGGTGACGGCGCCTCGTCCTGCCAGTGGCGCACGTCCATGGCGATGGCGTCGTCGAAGTGCTGCAGGTTGAGCATGAAGTGCTGGCCCATGCGACCCCAGGCGGCGAGCAGCGGATGCCCCATCTGCAGGAAGTGCTGCTCGGAGGCCTCGCCGAAGTCGGTGCGGCGGGCCAGCTCGCGCAGCTGCTCGCGCTCGCCGCGCAGGCCGGCCCAGAACTCGCGGCAGGGATCGGGCACGTACAGCACCACCGGACGCAGCTGGCTCACCGCGCCCAGCAGGGCCAGCTCGGCCGGGGCGAGATGGCTGATGCCGAACAGGTGCAGCGGCTCGTCGCTGGCGTGGCGGGCGGGATCGCGCGCCAGCTCGCGCACCAGCGCCTGCACGCGCTCGCCGCGGTGCGGCAGGCCGATCTCCGCGCGCAGCTGGCGCCACAGCGGCGCCATGAAGGTGGGTTCCGGCACGTCGTCGCGGCCGTGCTCCCAGCCGTCGAGCCAGTCCGGCCGGTACACCAGGTACTGCGTGTACAGCCGCGCCAGCCGGTCGGCCAGCTGGTAGCGGCGACGCGCCGCGTCGCCGCCGGCGAGGTAACCCTGCACGCGGGTGTCGTCGATCGCCGGCAGGTGTTCGTGGATGCGCCAGCGCAGGCGGTCGCGCCGGTACGGCGTGAGCGCCACCGCGCCGCTGCCGAGCACGCTGAGCGCCAGCTCGTCGAGCCAGCTGCTGGGCAGCGAGATGCGCAGGTTGGCGACGATGCCGCCCGGGCCGCGCCGCCGAGCCAGCGCGCCGGCCAGCCAGTGCCGCATGCCCGGGTGCGCGGCGATCACCGTCTGCGGCGCCAGCACGTGGGCCGGCGGCGCGCTGTCGAGCAGCTGCAGCAGCGGGTCGAGCAGGGCCTCGAGCCGGCTGGCCCGGTAGATCACCAGGCCGCGGTGGAATTCGTCCGTGGGGGCAGTACGCATCGTCGGGATGATAGCCGGCGGCAGGAGGCCGCCATCACATCACCGGGGCATCGCAGTGGCTGCGACGGTGGCGGGATTCACCACTCCAGCGGCAGATCCCGGGCGGGCGGGTCGCCGTCAAGGGCGGCCGAGTCGGCCACGGCGCGCTGCAGGCCACGCTCGGTGTGTTCGCGGGCCTGGCGCAGGGCGATCAGCGCACGCATGTTGCGCTCGAGTTCGGCCAGGGTGATCGGAAAGAAGCCCGGGTCCCGATCGCCGACCGTCCAGCTGCGCGCGCGATGCGCATCGACCGGTACCACCGCCGCGTGCAGGGCTTCGACCACTTCGTCCGGCTGCACCTCGCCCAGTTCGCAGATCAGGCGCCACAGCCAGTTCAACCGCTGCGGATCGATCCCGCGGTTCATCGGTGGGCGACGATAGGGCAGACGGGCGAGTTCGTGATCGTACATGGCGGTCTCGGACGGGCCTTGCGGTTCGACGCCTGGGCAGCGCCGATCAGCATGTTAACCCGCTTTCACGGGTGCGCGGAGGGGGGCTCGAACGCCAGCACCTGGTCGGTATAGGTCTCGATCAGCGCGCTGAAGGGATGCCCTTCCCCATCGAACAACAGCGCACGGTGCTGCAGCAGGCGCGGCGGTATCGGCAGCAGGCCGGCATGATCGGCCGGCAGTTCGGCGGCCTGCTCCCAGCCGGATGGCAGCGGCGACCAGAGCAGCTTGGCGGACAACGTGCGGCGGCGGAAATGCAGCGGTCGGACGACCTTGCCGAAGGGCGTGTCGGTGGTTTCCAGGGTGTGGTTCATGGCGGCGGTCAGGCGCGACGGCACGTACCAGTTCTCCGCTTCGGACAATGTGCGCCCGCCGCAGCGCAGCGCGACCCGGCGGTAGGCGACCGGCTCGTCGGCGGCGATGCCGAGCTGCGCGCGCAGATCGTCCGGCAGGGGGCGGGCCGGGCCATGCACGTGCTCGGCAGTGACCTTCGCGGGCGAGGCCATGCCGTGTGCCGCGCACCAGCGCTCCAGCGTCAGCGTGGCACTGTCGTGGCTGAGCAGGTCCGCATTGAGGGTCTGCAGCAGGGCCAGCGCCTCGGTGCGGGCAAGCGCGGTGTCGGGCCAGGCCGGTGCCCGCGGCACCTCGTCGGCGTGCACGCCCGCAGCCAGCACGCCGGCCAGCAGCACGCCGGCGCCTCCGTGACGGACCATGCGACTCACAGTCCTTTCGCCGCCTGGGCCACGGCGCGGAACAGCGCGCGGCCCTTGTTCATCGTCTCCTCCCACTCCGATGCGGGATCGGAGTCGTAGACGATGCCGGCGCCGGCCTGCACGTGCAGGCGGCCGTCCTGGATCACCGCGGTGCGGATCGCAATGGCGGTGTCGGCGTCGCCCCACCAGCCGATCCAGCCGATCGCGCCGGCGTAGATGTTGCGCTTGACCGGCTCCAGCTCCTGGATGATTTCCAGCGCGCGGATCTTCGGCGCACCGCTGACCGTGCCGGCCGGGAAAGTGGCCTTGAGCACGTCCATGTAGGACAGCCCGTCGCGCAACTCGCCCTCGACCTGGCTGACGATGTGCATCACGTGCGAGTAGCGCTCGACCACGAAGGACTCGGTGACCGCCACGCTGCCCGTCTCGGTGATGCGGCCCACATCGTTGCGGCCAAGATCGATCAGCATCACGTGCTCGGCGCGCTCCTTCGGATCGGCCAGCAGCTCGGCCTCGAGCGCGGCATCCTCGGCCTCGTCGGCGCCGCGCTTGCGCGTGCCGGCGATCGGGCGAACGACGACCTTGCCGTCCTTCAGCCGCGCCAGGATCTCCGGCGAGGAGCCGACGATCTGCGTCTTGCCAAGGTCGACGAAGTACATATACGGCGACGGGTTCAACGCGCGCAGCGCGCGGTAGACGTCCACCGGCCGCGCGTTGAAGCCCACGCTGAGGCGCTGCGAGGGCACCACCTGGAAGATGTCGCCGGCGCGGATGTATTCCTTCGCCTTCTCCACCATCGCCTCGAACTCGGCCTTGGTGAACGAGGATTTGAAGTCGCTTTCGTCCAGCGCCACCGACTGCGTGAGCTGCGGATACGAGGCGCCGCCCTGGCGAAGGCGATAGACCAGCGCGTCGAGCCGGCGCTGCGCCTGCGCGTAGGCGTGCGGCTGCGAGGGATCGGCGTGCACGATCAGGTACAGCCGGCCCTTGAGGTTGTCGAACACCGCCACTTCCTCGGCCAGCATCAGCAGCACGTCGGGCGTGCCCAGCTCGTCGGCGCGATCCCACTGCGCCAGTCGCGGCTCGATGTAGCCGATCGTCTCGAAGCCGAAGTAACCGACCAAGCCGCCCGAGAAGGCCGGCAGCTGCGGCAACCGCGGCACGTCGTACTGCTGGCGGAGTTTCTCGATCTCGGCCAGCGGATCGGCCAGCTGGCGACGCTCGGTGACCTCGCCGGCGTCCTCCACCTCCAGCTCGTGCCCCCGCAGGCGGTACACACGGCGTGCCGGCAGGCCGATGATCGAATAGCGTCCCCAGGTCGCCCCGCCCTCGACCGATTCGAACAGGAACGTGTACGGGCCATCGGCCAGCTTCAGGTACACCGACAGTGGCGTGTCGAGGTCGGAGAACACCTCGCGTACCAGGGGGATGCGCGTGTGGCCCTGGGCCACCAGCGCGTCGAATTCGTCGCGGGAAATCACGGGGGAGCGATCCAGGCAGGAAAAACAGCCGCGCCAAGATACCAGCCCGTCGGGCCCGGGGCACGGCGCGCCGGTGTTGCGGCGGCGGGGCGGGGCTCCTAGGCTGCGTGAGGGGGGAGCTCAGGGGGTCACCGATCCATCGCCCTTGGTCCGGGCGGCACTTGTCGGGTGTCGCCGCGGCGGCGCGCATGTGCCCGCAGACGGACATCCCGGAGAACCTCGCATACCCGACCGCCGACCCGGTGGAACGGGCCTGTCGATCACCATGGAAAGGAGTGTTGCAGTGAGTAGCGAGGCCAAATACTGGATCGGCCGGAACGGCCAGAAGTTCGGACCCTACAGCGAGACGAACGTCCGCCAGTGGATCGGCGAGGGCCGCTTCGACCCGGAGACGCTGGCCTGGCGCGACGGCATGGCCACCTGGCTACCGCTGGCGCAGGTGTTCCCCGACCTGACCCCGGCCGCGCCACCACCGTTCAGCGCTCCGGCCGCACCGCCCGCGAACTTCTTCAGCGGCGACCCGTCCGATGCATCCGAGCGGCGACGCGCGGACCTGCCCGCCCCGCCCTCGATGCACTGGGGCGTACTACTGCTGCTGGTGATGGTCACCTTCGGCCTGTTCGGCCTGATCTGGCCGTTCGTCCAGTCCAGCTGGGTGCGCAAGGTCGATCCACGCAGCCGCGCCACGCTGCTGCTCGGGCTGGCCTTCGGAAGTTTCGTTCTCGGCTACGGCTTGGTCATCGCCGGCGCGGCCCCGCGCGGGCAATCGGCAAGCGGCACCGCGATGCTCGGGTCGCTGCTCATGCTGGCGTATTTCGTGCTGTTCATCGCGGCGTACTTCTCGATGGCCGGCTCGCTGGAGCGGAACTTCAGCCGCGGGAACCCCACGGTGAGGATCGGCGGGATCACCCTGTTCTTCTTCAACATGTATTACCTGCAGGGCCAGCTACGCTGGCTGGCCCGCTGGAAGGAGACCGGCCGCAACGCCCCGCCACCGCCGAAAGGCGTATTCTATCTGCTGTGGGCGTTTCCCTTCGGACTGGCCATTCTCGCCGCGATCGCCATTCCGTCTTACCAGGGTTACGTGGTGCGGGCACAGGTATCGGAGGCTTTTTCGGTCGCCCGCGGCGCCCAGACGGCCGTGGCCGAGTACTACGCCCGGCATGGCGACCTGCCGAAGGACAACGCCGACGCGGGAATCGGCGCGGCGGACTCGCTGATGGGCCGCTACGTGTCCGCCGTCGACGTGGACGCGGGCAAGCTGGTGATCCACTTCGACTCGCCGCAGGCGACTGCCACGCTGCGCGACAAGGTCCTGGTGCTGGAACCGCACCGCGATGGCCAAGGACAACTGCAATGGAGCTGCGACAGCCCCGAGACCACGATCCGGCCACAGTACCTGCCGGTCCGCTGTCGCCCCTGAGGCGACAGGCGCGGTGCCGCGTCGGGTCGCAGGCCGGCGCGGTCCACCCGCGGCCTTGGGTAAGCTTGCGGACAAACCTCCGAGGAATGCGTGGCGCATGGACACGTACTGCCTGATCCTCACCGGCGAATTCACCGATCCGGGCCCTACGGCCGCCCGCGCCCGGCTGGCCGCGGCATTCGGCATGACTCCCGAGGCGTTCGAGCAGAAGGTGTGGCAGCGGGCGCCGCTGATCATTCGCCAGGGTCTCGATGTCGATACCGCGACGCGCCAGCGCGGGCAGCTCGGCGAGCTGGGCGCGCAGGCCGAGACCCTACCCGGCGGACAGCCGCTGATCTGGCTGCTGCGTGGCGAGCGCGTGCTGGGGCCGCTGCCCGACAGCGTGCTGGGCCGTTTCGGCAAGCCGGCCGACCGCTGGTGCCATGACGGTGACGACAGCTGGCAGGACCTGCCCTCGTCGATCGCGCCTCCGCCGCTGCCGAGCGCTGGCGAACCACCACCGCTGCCGGCGCAACCGCAACCGCCGAAGGGGTTGCTGCGTCGCCATGGACGCTGGCTGGCGGCTGCGGCGGTCGTGATTGCCCTGGCCGGCATCTGGCTACACCTGCGCACACCTGCCCCGCCCGCCACGCCTCCGGTGCACTACATGCCACGCCCGCTGCAGCCGATGGCGGCCGCTGCACCGACCACGCATTGCCCGGACGCGGCCGGCGCCGCGGCAACTGGCGACGAGGACCGCTTCCTCCTGGCCGGAGGCGAGCGCTCGCTCACCGGTCGCGCCCAGCGCCAGGGAGACAACTATGTGGCCGAGGCGGTGGTCGGACGCGATGATCGCTGCCGCGCGGACGCGGTGCAGCTGTATGTGTTCCACGACGGCGTCTTCGTCGGCACGCCGCTGGACCCGCCGGTCGACCCTCGACATACCCGGCTGGATTTCTCTCTCGATGCGCAGGGTCAGCTCGATTACACGGTGCAGCGCTGCGAGAGCCCCGGCACCTCGTGCAATCCGGCGGAGCACTACCGCGTGCGCCTGCAGCCGGGCGACGGCGGCTGGGCGCTCACCTACGGCGGTGCGCCCGGCGCGGCGAGGGTGGAGATCGTCAGCCGTACCGCGCCGAAATACCCGGCCGAAGCCGTGCGCCAACGCCATGAGGGTACGGTGCTGCTGGCTTTCACGATCGGTTCGGACGGCAGCCCGCTGGACATCCGGGTCGCGCAATCCAGCGGCTTCGCGGAACTGGATGCGGCCGCACTGGATGCGGCCCGGCAGTGGCGCTTTCGCGCACTGGGACCGGACGGCCATGCCACCACGGCGAGCACCCGCGTGCCGGTGCGCTTCCACCTGGACAAGCCCACGCTATAGCCGCGCGCGCGCCATCCCGTGCAGTTGCAGGGTGAAGGCGACGCCCTGCCCGTCGTCGATGTTGCGGGCCAGCGCCTGCCCGCCGTGTCGTTCGGCTACCAGCCGTACCACGTAGAGGCCCAGGCCCAGGTGCGGCGCATCGCCCGGCGTGGCCTTGTCGCGCAGGCTGACCAGCGAATCGAACAGCCGCCCCTGCATGGCCTCCGGTAGCGGCGGCCCCTGGTTGGCAAGGGTGATCTCCGCGCCACGCTCGAGCGGACGCAGCTCCAGCCGCAACCAGCCGTCCGCCGGGGTAAACGACAATGCGTTGTCGAACAGCTTGTCCAGCGCCTGCGCGACCAGTTCGGGCGCGCCGTGGAACGGCAGTGGCGTCGGCGGCAGCACGCATTCGAAGCTGCGCGTGCCGGCGAGTGCCCGGTACGACTCGGCGCAGCCGCGCACCACCTCTCGCAGGTCCACGTCCTCCGGCTCGGCGGCGGCGATCGCGCGCTCCATCCGGCTGGCCTCGCTCATCGCCCGCACCAGCATGCCGAGCCGGGCGGTACCGTCGCGGGCACGCGCCAGGTAGGACGCTGCCTCCGGCGGCACGCCGCCCCCGGCCTCCAACGCGTGCTCGAGGTTGTCCAGAGAGGATTTGACGATCGCGATCGGCGTGTTCAGCTCGTGCGAGAGCTTGGATGCCAGCGTACGCAGATAGTCGGTGTAGCCGCCGACCGCCTCGAACAGCTTTTCGAAGCTGCGTGCGAGGTCGCCGACCTCGTCCGGGGCATCGCTCATCGGAAAGCGGCCGCGCTGGAACAGTCCGTCCAGACGGCCGTCGGCTGCCTGTGCCCGCTCGGCCGCGTCGCGCAACTTGCCCAGCCGCAGGCTGAGCCGGGTGGCGAACGCGAGCAGGATGCCGCCGGCCACCAGCAGCACGGCAAAGCTGGTCAGCAGCAGGCCAAACAATGCCCGGTTCGCCAACAGCGGCACGGCCCGGCTGGTTTGTTCCAGCAACAACACGCCATGCACCTTGCCGCCGCGCTCGATCGGCACGGCCGCGTCGAGCACCACCGAAGCGCGCGTCTCGCCCTCACGCCAGACCGCCGCTGGTTGCCCGTGTTGCGCCTGGACGACCTCGGGAGATTCCAGCCGCGGCGTGTCCTGCATCCATGGCTCGGCTGCCTGTACCCGGTCGGCCAGCAGCGAGCGGTAGATCAGGGCGGCGAACCAACCGGGCTGCCTGCCGCCGCCCTCCGGCCGCAGTCGCCCGCTGCGTGCCATCAACCAGCCCTGAGGCGAGAGCACGCGAGCATAGACATCGTCCGGCGCGAGTCGCGCGAGTTCGGCCGACAGCGCATCGGAATAGGCCAGCAACGGGCGCTGCTCGACCGCCAGCGGATTGCCGCCATCGGCAGGATCGAACACACCCACGCCCACGCCGGTGATACCGGCGCTCCCAGGCAGGCGAAGCTCGATGCGGTAGCCGCTGCCGTCCTCCTGCCACTGCGCGCCGAGCGAATCCGGCAGGCCCGCCACCGGCGGGTCGAGCGCCCTGGCGACCACCGGCCCGGGCCCGGAACTGGCCAACAGGTAGCGCCGCTGCAGATCGCCGCGCGACAGCGCCAGCACCACGTGATCGGCGCGCAGCACCAGCGGGTCATCCACGTCGGCACGGGTGCGCCGGCTGTCGCGCACATCGAGCCACAGATAGAGACCGCTCGCATCCTGCGCCAGCAGAAGCTTGCCGCGCGCCCCCACCGGCTGGCTCCAGGGGGTGAGTGGCGCCCAGTCGTCGCCGTAGCCATCGACGGTAATCGGTGTCTGCACCGGCTGCACGTACCAGGCTTGATCCCCCTCGGGAAGCCCGGCTCCCGCCACCGCAAGGCTACGTGCCACCGCGCGCGCGGACGCGGTGAGCGCCTGCGCCTGGCCATCGCGCAACAGGTTCTCCATCTGCCGCACGTACAGCCAGCCGGCCACCGGCAGCGCCAGGGTGCAGAGGGCAACCAGCAACAGCTTGCGGCGCAGGGTCATGTCTGGGTCAGTGCGGCGCGGCAGGCCCCGGCAGGGGCGTCGCACCGCGCCGATAGCTCGTGCTCCGGACCAGCGCCAGCAGCTCCTCCAGCAGCGCGCGACGCTGGTCGTCGTCGGCAGCCAGGGTCATCGACCAGCTGAGACGGACTCCGGACGCCTTGCCCGGGTCGCAGAACACGACCATGTCGTCCAGCCGGTCGCTGCCCTCGTAGACGTTCGCTGCGCAACGCATCGCCGGGTGCGCGATCGGAAGAGCCAGCACGCGCCCGGCCGGATCGCGGTGCAGATAATGGGTCCGGTCGGCCGTGAGTTCGTCATCCAGCGACGCCAGCCTGGCCGGCCAGACGTTGAGCACCATCACCCGCTGGGGCTCCCCGCTCCACTCACCGCGATACACCACCGCGTCCACGCCGATGGCGCGGGCATAGGTGCAGCAATCGGCCGTCCAGCCATCCGGAGCTCGTGCGCTCACGGTCCAGGCCGGCACATTACCGTCCGCGCGACCGCTGGCGACGACCCGCTCGGCGGCGAGCGCCTGGCTGGCCAGCATCAGTGCGATCACCGGAACCAGCCAGGCATGCCTCACGGTTTCCACCGATAGCCCACGCCGTGCACGGTTTCGATCGCGTCGAAATCCGGCGCCACCGCGACGAATTTCTTGCGGATGCGCTTGATGTGCGAGGTGATGGTTGCGTCGTCGACGACCAGTTCGGCCTCGCGCATGAGCTGGTCGCGGTTCTTCACGTGACCGGGGAAGCGCACCAGCGTGTGCACCATCCAGAACTCGGTGACGGTGAGCGGAATTTCCTCGCCGTTCCAGGTGATGCGCATGCGTTCGGACTCGAGCTTGAGCGGTCCGTGCTCGATCACCGTCTCGCTCGCCGCCGGCGCCTGCAGCGAGGCGATGCGGCGGAACAGCGCGGCGATGCGCGCCGCGAGCTGATGCAGGCTGGTGTCCTTGCTGAGGTAATCGTCAGCCCCAAGCCGCAGGCCGGAGATCACGTCGAAATCCGAATCACGCGCGGTGAGGAAGATGATCGGCAGCGTGTCCGACTTGGCACGCAGCTCGCGGCACAGATCGAAGCCACCTTCGGGCTCATCGCCCAGTCCGATGTCGATGATCACCAGCTCCGGCAGGCGCATCGCGAAGGCGCTCGAGGCCTCCTGCCGCGAGCCGTAGCCGCGGGTGTCGTAGCCGAAGCGGTTTAGCGCCTCGACATAGTTGGCGCGGATGAGCGGTTCGTCCTCGACGATCGCGACGCTGCGTCCCATGGCGGTTTCCCTGTGCAATCCGGTTCGTGGTGGCGCGCAGCGTGCATGGTGGCTTCGCCTTGCGCAAGGCACATACCCGCACCTGCCACGGCTTAGCCACAGAACGGAAATCGTTTCGCCGCTTCCGGCCTACTTGCCAGGTGCAGACATCCGCTGGGCGTCGCCGACCGTAACACGTCCGCCCCACCCTTCGAGCAGGCGATCTGCATAGCGGTCGAGCCGGACGAGCACGTGATCCACCGGTTGCGCCGACGGGCAGAGCACGGTAACCGAGGGGTCCTTTAGTGGATGCAGCGGCGGGACCTTTTCACCGGTGATCCCGTCAATGCATACCTTCTCGTCGAAGCCCGCCTGGCTGGTCAGGTCGGACCGCCCGTGGCGATAGAGCCTTTCGGCTCTCCGCGCCGCCGTGGCATCGCCGTAGACAGGCATCATCGCCTGCAGAAGATGCCGGGCCTGCCCCTGCTCCTGCACCGATGCCTCTTCGCGGCCGAACGGTACACCGCGAGATAGAAAGGCGTATCCCTCTCGCTGGACAGTTGCAGGTAAGCCAGCCCGAGCGGGCGATTGAGCTGGCCGGCATCGCCCTCGAAATAACCCACGCCAAGCAGGAATTGCGCCCGCTTGTTGTCCCACCGGGCGGCCTCATCGAGCATCTCCCCGGCGCGCGCGAATTTCCCCGCGGCCGGATCCCTCACGCCGACGCAGCAGTAGTACTCACCCGGCACATGGCGCTCCAGACCCTGCGGGCAGTTCGCCCTGGCCACATCAGCCAGCGGTATCCGGTTGCCCGCGCCGGCTTGACCGGGCTGAACGGCGGGGCATGACCAAGGCGGACACCGCCAGCACCACGATACGGGCTCGAACATTCATCCAGAACTCCCTTCCCTGGGTTCCGCCCGTTCTCCAGACGCGATGCGCGGCACTGGCTGCCCGGGGCGCTGCTTCCCCCCACCGGGCATGCCGGGCTCCCACCAGCCGATGCCCGCAACTCGCCATGTTTTGAGCACCGCCGCATCAGACCGGCGCGTTGAGATGCACCCAGGCGCCACAGGGATCATCGACATGAAGAAGTTCGACGACGCAGAGGAAAACAACGAGCTGCAGGGCTTCGAGCCGTTGCGCGTGGTTTTGGCCATCGGCGGGCTCGCGCTCGGGCTGTTGATGGCGCTGCACTGAGGAGATCCATCATGTCCCATTTCGACCACTGGCTCGACAGCTTTGCCACGGACGGCTCGCCACTCCCGGCCGCGCAGGGATGCGCGATGGGAGACCAGGGGCAGGAGCCCGATCCGGACTGGCACCCGCTCTGACCCGCCCTTCATGGACGTTCCTCTTGCTCCCCTCGATGAGGGGAGCTTTTTTTGGGGCTGCAGAAAGATGAACGGGCAGGAACAAATGGGCGCCACGCCGATCCAACCCGGTGGATGGCGCGTCGCGCCAAGCCGTGGAACGCTTCCGCCTGGCCAACCGGCGGGCGGTAGCGCGACGCCCATCCAGGTGATCTCCCTGAACGCGTCCTGCGACGCTTTTCCCGGTGCTCCGGCACCGGGATTTCTTTTTCAGCCGATCGCGGCGCGCATCGCAGAGATCGCGGCGGCGTAGTCGGGGGCATTGAAGATCGCCGAGCCGGCGACGAAGGTGTCCGCGCCAGCCGCGGCGATGGCCCCGATATTGTCCGCGCTGACGCCGCCGTCCACCTCCAGCCGGATCGCTCGACCACTGTCGTCGATGCGGCGGCGCACCTCGCGCAGCTTGTCCAGCGCCGAGGGGATGAACTTCTGCCCGCCGAAGCCCGGGTTCACCGACATCAGCAGCACGAAGTCGAGCTTGTCCAATACATGGTCGAGCCAGTTCAGCGGCGTGGCCGGGTTGAACACCAGCCCAGCCTGGCAGCCGGCCTCCCTGATCAGGCCGATGGTGCGGTCGACGTGCTCGCTCGCTTCGGGATGGAAGCTGATCGAATTGGCGCCGGCCCTGGCAAAGTCCGGCACGATGCGGTCGACCGGCTTGACCATCAGGTGCACGTCGATGTGCGCGCTGATGCCGTAGTCGCGCAGCGCCTTGAGCACCATCGGCCCCATCGTCAGGTTGGGTACGTAATGGTTGTCCATCACGTCGAAATGGACCCAGTCGCCGCCGGCGGCGAGCACCCTTGCGGTGTCCTCGCCGAGCCGGGCGAAATCGGCTGAGAGGATGGATGGGGCGATGATCGGGGACTGCTTGCTCATGGCTTGATCTCTGTAGGAGCGCACCGTGTGCGCGACCGGAATGTGCGGCGTTACCTCTTCGTAGGCTATTCGCGCACTTCGGTGCGCTCCTACGCGGGTTTTATTTGAAGCCCTTCTCGGCCTTGACGCGTTCGTAGGCCGCGTTGATCTCGCTGGCCCGCGCTTCGGCCTGCCTGCGCATGTCTTCGGGCAGGTCGCCGAGACGGTCCGGGTGGTGCTCGGAAATCAGCTTGCGGTAGGCGCGCTTGATCGCCCGCTCGTCGGCGTCACGCGAGATGCCGAGCACCGCGTAGGGATCGGGACCGCGACTGCTTCGCTGGGGCGGCACGTAGCCGCCGCCACCGTGGCCACCGCGCGGGCCGCCACCGGTGGCATTCCAGGCGTAACCCTTCATCGCCATCAGCGCCATCAGCTCCATGTCGCTGACCCGCATGGCGAAGGCGAGCTGGCGCAGGATCGCCATCTTCTCCGGCGGCGGATTGCCTTCGGCCAGCACCGTCTCGATCACCACGTCGAGTACCGGGAAGGCGTGATCGCGACGCAGGCCCACCCAGTCTCGCAGCTCGTGGATCGAGCGGGTCACGTCGAATTCCGGCGCCTTGCCACGGTTGAAGCTGGCGATCGCCTCCTGGCGCTGGGCCTGCTCCAGGCCCATGCGGGTCATCAGTCGCTCGGCGATGGCGATCTCCGCCTCCGATACGCGGCCGTCACTCTTGGCCACCGCACCAAGCAGCTCGAACAACGGACGAATGAATCCACCGGCCTCCGGCACCGCGCTGCGGCGCTGGCTGTAGCGCATGTTGTCGAGCACGAAGCCGATCAGCGCGCCGACGATCGCACCGGGCAGGCCGTGGCCCAGGAACAGACCGACCACCGCGAGCCAGAACGTATAGGTGTAACTCATGGACGCGGCGCCACCGGCGTCTGCGCGCTGTACCAGCGGGCGAGCTGGTCCAGTTCCTCGTCGCTGATCGGGCCGATGGCGGCCTTCATCAGCGCCACATTGCGGCGCCCATCGCGGTACTGACGCAGCGCCTCGCGCAGGTAGTCCAGACGCTGGCCGGCGAGATTCGGCGCACCGGGTATCTGCGCCATGCCATGTTCGCCGTGGCAGGCAGCGCAGAGCCCGAGTCGGGCGGGTTTGGGGGGCATTTCGGCCCGGAGCGGCGCTGCGACGGCAGCCAGGCTCAGCGCCACGATCAGGACGTTTCGCATCGGCAACACATGGGGTTGGAGACGCGTCAGTCTAGCAGCCGGCCGCGCGGTGCAACCCGGCGCACCCGTTACACTATGCCGCGCCCGCCTCATCCCGGAACCGAATCGTGCCCACCACCCTGTCCCAATCGAACCTGCCCGGCCTGGAGCTGATCCACCGCGGCAAGGTTCGCGACGTCTACGCCCTGCCCGGCCAGCGCCTGCTGATCGTGGCCACCGACCGCCTGTCGGCCTTCGACGTGGTGCTGCCGGACCCGATCCCGGGCAAGGGCGAGATGCTCACCCAGATCTCCAACTTCTGGTTCGCCAGGACCGCGCACCTGGTGCCCAACCACCTGCTCGACATGCCGCTGGCCGACGTGCTGCCCGCCGGCACCGACCTGGCGCTGTACGCGAAGCGTGCCGTGGTGACGCGCCGCCTGAAGCCGGTGCCGGTGGAAGCGATCGCCCGCGGCTACCTGATTGGCTCGGGCTGGAAGGACTACCAGCGCACCGGCGCGGTCTGCGGCATTGCCCTGCCGCCAGGCCTGAAGCAGGCGCAGCAGCTGCCCGAGCCGATCTTCACCCCCTCGACCAAGGCCGCCGTGGGCGATCACGACGAGAACGTCAGTTTCGACGCCGTGGTCGCCGCGGTCGGTCGCGAGCTGGCCGACAAGGTCCGCGAGGCCACGCTGGCGATCTATCGCTGGGCCGCCGCCTACGCTGCCGAGCGCGGCATCATCCTGGCCGATACCAAGCTGGAGTTCGGCACCGACGAGGACGGCAAGCTGTATGTGATGGACGAGATGCTCACGCCCGACTCCTCGCGCTACTGGCCGGCCGACCAGTACCAGATAGGCATCAGCCCGCCCAGCTACGACAAGCAGTTCGTGCGCGACTACCTGGAAACGCTGGATTGGAACAAGACCGCGCCGGGCCCGCACGTGCCGCCTGAGGTGATCGCAGGCACCTCGGCCAAGTACGCCGAGGCACTGCAGCGACTGGCCGGCATCACCATCGACTGAAGCAACCTTGGGGAGCTACGCCATGCGCACCATGCAGGACTGGCTGGACAGCTACAGCGCCGATCACCAGAACCCGATCAACCAGCGCCTGCACTGGCTCTGCGTACCGCCGATCGTGTGGAGCGTCACGGCACTGCTGTGGACGATTCCGGTACCCGCGCGCTTCCTGCAGCCCGGTGCGTGGGCCGTGCTGGCCATGGTGGCGGCCTTCGCCTGGTACTGGAAGCGCTCGCACCGGCTGGGGATCGCCCTGCTGCTGGCCTTCGCCATGTTGGCCGTGTTCACCGGGTTCCTGTTCAACCGGCTCGGCGCCGCCCAGCTGCGCTGGCTGGCGATCGCGGTGTTCGTGGTCGCCTGGATCGGCCAGTTCGTCGGGCACATGTACGAGGGGCGCCGTCCCAGCTTCCTCACCGACCTGTCCTACCTGCTGGTCGGACCGGCGTGGCTGATGGAGAAGCTGCTTCGTCGACTCGGCTTCAGGGCTTCTGCATGACCGCACTGACCCTGCTGAGCACCCTGGTCTGGTGGGTGCTGTACGGATCCATCCTCGCCCTTTTCGCCGCCCTCATCGCCTGGCCCGTGCTGCGCTGGATCGAGCGGACCTACGTGGTGTTCAACCGTGTGTACCTCGCCTGCCTGCTGTGGACGCTGGCCGGCATGGCGATGGTCGCTGGCGTGGCGTTGCGCGAGGGCCATCTGCGTCCGCCCTTTGCCCCGCTGCTGGCCTCCGGCGGACTTCGCATCGCACTGGTGGTGGACATGCTGCTCGGCGCGGCCCTGCTCTGGCGGCTGATCCCACGCAGCGATGCGCGCCGCATCCGTCCGACCAGCGCCTGCCTGGCGGTCGCGACGGTGATGGCGGTGGCCTTCGGCGTCGCCACCAGCCTGGTCTGACCCATCCATCGGCGCGGCGTCAGCCGTGCATCGAAGCCGTCATGCTGCCGAGCATCGTCACCATGGCCACACCAAGCGCCAATCCCGCCACGATGCACAGGCCGGTGTAGACCAACTGGACCAGGCTGGCCCTGGGAAAGCCGATGCGCCGTCCCTCGCGCCCCGGCAGCAGCAGGTTGACCATGGCCGCACCGATCAGGAACTGCACGACCAGCCCGAGCAGGCGGCCGTCGCCGCCGATCGCGCGTGCCTGACCGAGCACCACGGCTGAGGCGGCCGCGGTCAGCAGTACCGCCCCCAAGGAGCGCAGCAGCGAGGGCATATAGCCCATCACCCAGCGAAACGACAACGCCTGCAGCATGGCTGCGATCAGCAGGCCCAGTCCGATCACCACGAATACGGCAAGCAGGCTCATGCCCGCGAGGACTCCGAACAAGCTGCCCATTCCACGTTCTCCCAGTGGATGCCACGCACGCTCCGGCCTTGGATGATGGCTCGCCCAGCGTAGCGCGGAGGTCAGTGGCGACGGAACGTCAGCCGGTGGTCTGGCGCTCCAGCCAGCGCCAGCCATAGAAGGCCGGCACCCCCAGGGCGATGATCAGCAGGCTCATGCCCGCATCGCGCGGCGCATGGATCGAGGTCACCACGATCACGCCGAGCACAGTGCCGACGAACAGCAGCGGCAGCACCGGGTAGAACGGCACCCGGTAGGGCGACGGCTCCTGCGCCAGATGGCGGCGGTACCAGAACAGGGTGGCGATGCCGAAAGCATGCGCCAGCCACTCGCCGACCGTGGTGTAGTCCAGCAACTGGCCGAAGCTGCCGGAGAGGGTCAGCACGATCGCCCATGCGCCCAGCGTGGCCAGTGCGACCTGCGGAGCACGGCTGGTGCGATCGATCCGACCGACTGCACTGAAGAACATGCCGTCCTTGCCCATGGTCTGAAGCACACGCGCACCGCCGGCGATGGCGATCGCGCAGTAGCCGAAGGTGGAACAGGCAATACCCACGGCCATCAGGGTCGCGCCGCTGGGTCCCATCAGGTTGCGCAGCAGGTCGGCAGCCGGCGCGGAGCTGGCGGCCAGACCGGCATGACCGAGGCCTGCCAGATAGGCGAAATTAACCAGCAGATAGCTGCCCACCACGCCGGCCATGCCCAGCGTGAGGGCCCGCGGCAAGGTGCGCTGCGGCTCGCGCACTTCGCCCGCCAGGTCGTTGAGGTAATGGAAACCGCCGTAGGCAAACAGCACCGGCAGCAGCGCCCCGAGAAATGCACCCGCCGAGACCGGGTGCGCCGGATCCGCTGCCAGCGCGCCGCCGAGGTGGCCCCTGGCGAGGATCAATCCCACCACCACCAGCAACACGATCGCGGCCAGCTTGAGGACAGTGAACAGGTTCTGCACCCAGGCACCGGCGCGGATGCCGAAGAAGTTGATGCCGACGATGAAGGCGATCGCCCCGACCGCCACCGGCTTGATGAAGCTGTCCGGAAAGCCCAGTGCCGCGCAGAAGTAGTCGGCGAACGTGGTGGCCACGGCGGCCACGCTGCCGGGGTAGTTGATCAGTGCCATGGTCCAGCCGAACAGGAACGCCGGCAACTTGCCGAACGCTTCTCGCAGGTAGACATAGGTACCGCCGGCCTGCGGGCGCCGCGCGCCGAGCTCGGCATAGCAGAGCACCCCGGCGAGGGTGAGCAGGCCACCGATCCCCCATAGCAGCAGCACTTGCCATCCGGCCGAGGTGCGTTCGGCCACGGTGGCCGGATTGCGGAAGATGCCGGCGCCGATCACGCCTCCGATCACGATGGCGGCTGCATCCCAAGTGCCGAGGCGACGCAGGTAGCTGCCGGATGAGGAATCGTCTTGGGTCACGGGTTCGGCGGATTGGCGGAAATCCTCCGTAGACTGACACGAAGTGCCGCGTTTGTGGCCTCGCCACGGGAGACGCGACCTTAGAATGTCCTCTTTGCCGACCGCCATGGCTGCCATGCCACACGCCCCGTTCCCTCTTCGACTGCAACCATGCCGGCGCATGACGGCATGAGCCGCACCGCGCCGCCCTGGAGCCGGCTGCTCTCCGCCGCGCTCGCGCTGGGCGTGATCGGTGTCGCCACCTGGCTGTTGCACCGCTACCTGCATGCGATGCGCTGGCGGGACTTCGCCGCCGCCTGGCAGGCGTTGCCCGCACGCGCAATTGTCGCTTCCAGCAGCGCCACCTGCGTGAGCTTCGCCATGCTGGCGGCGTTCGAGATGCAAGCGGCGCGGCTGGGGGCACCTGGGCGTGTGTCGCTGCGCCGGGCCGCCTTCGCCGGTGTGGTGTCGAACGCGATCGGCAACATGCTCGGCTTCCACGCCATCACCGCCAGCGCAGTGCGCTATCGGATCTATGGCGCCGTGGGCCTCGGTGCGGGGGATACCGCGCGCATCGTCGGCCTCGCCGGCATGGGGGTGGGGCTGGGCTTCGCCGTGGTGATCACCGGCGCGCTGATCTGGCAGCCGACGATCGTCGACGGTTGGGGCCGCTGGCCGGGACTGGGTCTGGCGCTGGCGCTGGCCGGGCTGCTGGCGTGGCTGGGGCGCTCACCACGTACCTTGCGGCTGTTCGGGTGGACGCTGAAGTTTCCCGACGCGCGCGCGGCCGGGCTGCAGATGGTGATCGGCGGTGTGGAGATGTGTGGCGCCATCGCTGCGCTGCATGTACTGCTGCCGGCGGCCATCGCGCCGTCGTTCGTCGATTTCCTGCCGGTCTATGTCGCGGCGGTGCTGGCCGGACTGGTCAGCCATGCCCCTGGCGGGCTGGGCGTGTTCGAGTCGATCCTGCTGGCGACCTTCCCGCAGGCGCAGCGGCCGGATGTGCTGGCCGCCATCCTGTGCTACCGGTTGACCTACACGGCGGGACCCTTCGTGCTGGGCAGCCTCGCGTTCGGCGCGTTCGAGTGGCGCCTCCGGCGGCGCCGCGCGTGGTCCGCTGTCGGCTGAGCGCGGCAACCGTGAACCGGCCACCCCGCAAGATCCTGCACGTCGACATGGATGCGTTCTATGCATCGGTGGAGCAACGCGACGCACCGGAGCTGCGCGGCAAACCGGTGGTGGTGGCCTGGCGTGGCGCCCGCTCGGTGGTGTGCGCGGCCAGCTATGAGGCGCGGACCTTCGGCGTACGCTCGGCGATGCCGGCGGTGCGCGCGGAGCGCCTGTGCCCGCAGGCGATCTTCGTGCCGCCGGACTTTTCCCGCTACAAGGCGGTGTCGCGGCAGATCCGCGAGATCTTCGCCAGGCACACCGACCTGATCGAGCCGCTGTCGCTGGACGAGGCCTATCTCGACGTCACGACGACCAAGACCGGGCTGGGCTCGGCCACCGCGACCGCCGAGGCGATCCGCGCCGCGATCCGCGACGAAACCCTCCTCACCGCCTCGGCCGGGGTGGCGCCGAACAAGTTCCTAGCCAAGATCGCCTCGGACCACCGCAAGCCGGACGGGCTGTTCGTGGTGCGTCCGCACCAGGTCGACGCGTTCCTGCTGCCACTCAGGGTCGGCCGGCTGCCCGGCGTGGGCAAGGTGATGGAGGCGCGGCTGGCCGAGCTCGGCGTGGAGACCGTGGCGCAGCTGCGCACCCTGCCGCTGGCCGAGATGGAGCAGCGCTTCGGCCGCTGGGGTCGGCGCCTGCACGAGTTGTCGCTGGGCATCGACGAGCGGCCGGTGCAGCCGGAGCGGCCAAGCGTGCAGGTGTCGGCCGAGGACACCTTCGAGCACGATCTTTCGCTCGACGCGCTGGAACCGCACATCCGGCGGCTGGCCGAGAAGACCTGGAGCGGGCACCTGCGCGAGACCGGACGGGTCGCGCGCACGGTGGTGCTCAAGCTCAAGACCGCCCAGTTCCAGACACTGACCCGCAGCCTGACGCCAGCCGTGCGCCCGGCCTCCGCGGGGGAGCTTGCGGACATCGCCTGCGCGCTGCGTGCCCGCGTCGATCTCCCTGCAGGCACGCGCTACCGGCTGGTGGGGGTGGGGCTGTCCGGGTTCATCGATGCGGACGACGAGGCAACCCAGGCCGACCTGTTCCCCGGGTACTGAACGACGGCGAGCGAGATAGCGCTTGCTATTAAATAGTGCGCTATGTATATTGCACCACATGTCCTCCCGACGCGCCATCGCCATGTCGCCGCTCCAGCTCGATCACCAGCTGTGCTTCTCGCTGTATTCGGCGCAGCTGGCGATGACCAAGGTCTATCGCAAGTTGCTGGCGGAGCTGGAACTGACCTATCCGCAGTACCTGGTGATGCTGGTGCTGTGGGAAGGCGACGGCGTGACCGTGTCGCAGATCGGCGAGCGCCTGTTCCTGGATTCGGCCACGCTCACTCCGCTGCTGAAGCGGCTGGAGGCGGCGGGACTGGTACAGCGCCAGCGTTCCACCGAGGATGAACGCCAGGTGGTGGTCAGCCTCTCCCCGGAGGGCCGTGCGCTGAAGCGCAAGGCTGGCGCAGTGCCCGAGGCCATCTTCTGCGCCACCGGCTGCGAACTGGACGAGCTGATCGACCTGAAGACCCGGCTCGATCGCCTGCGCGAGCGTCTGGCGCAGAGCGGGTGACCGTTTGCATTTGCCATATATATAGCGCGCTATTTTATAGCTTGCTATCCACACCGCAGCATCCGCTGCCGCACCCTAGAAAAGGAGAACCATCATGTCCATCGAAAACGTCCTCTATCGCGCCCATGCCAAGGCCACCGGTGGCCGCGACGGCCGCGCCGTGTCATCCGACAACGTGCTCGACATCAAGCTGACCACGCCGAAGGAACTCGGCGGCGCCGGCGGTGACGGCACCAATCCCGAGCAGTTATTCGCCGCGGGCTATTCGGCCTGCTTCATCGGCGCGCTGAAATTCGTCGCCGGCCAGCAGAAGATCGCCCTGCCGGCCAGCACCAGCATCGAGGGCAGCGTCGGGATCGGCCCGATTCCCACCGGCTTCGGCATCGAGGTCGAGCTGAAGATCAGCATCCCCGGCCTGGACCGCGCCATGGTCGAGGATCTGGTGCAGAAGGCGCACGTGGTCTGTCCGTACTCCAATGCCACCCGCGGCAACATCGACGTGACCCTGACGGTGGTCTGAGGGCCTCACGGGGCTATCGCCGGGGCACCGGCTGCGCTATGACATCAGGTCATGCGCAGCCGCACCGTCTCCAGCGCTGTTACGACAGCACCCGCCGCAACCGAAGGTTCCACCGCGCCGGCATGGCCGGAACCCGGCCAGTGGTGCCTGTATCTGATCGAGTGTGCCAACGGTGCGTGGTACGCCGGCATCACCAATCACCTGCGGCGCCGTTACGATGCGCACGCCGCTGGCCGCGGTGCCCGCTACACGCGGGCCAACCCGCCACGGCGACTGCTCGGCTGGTGTCCCCACCCCGATCGCGCCAGTGCGTCCCGCGCCGAGGCGGCGATCAAGCGGCTGCCGCGCGAAGGCAAGCTGGCCTACCTGCTGCGATCGCCCCCTCCGTCAATCCCAACTGTCGACGCATGAAAAAGGCCCGGGAAGTCCCGGGCCAAGTCGCATGCTGCATCCCGCTTACTTTTTCTTCTTCGGGATGTAGAGGTCGGTGATGGTGCCCTCGTAGGCCTCGGCGGCCATGCCAACCGACTCGCTCAACGTTGGGTGCGGGTGAATCGTCATGCCGATGTCGCCGGCCTCAGCGCCCATCTCGATCGCCAGCGCCACCTCGGAGATCAGGTCGCCTGCGTGCGGACCGACGATGCCGGCGCCGACCACGCGGTGGGTCGCCTCGTCGAAGATCAGCTTGGTGAAGCCCTCGGTGCGGTCGATGCCGATGGCGCGGCCCGAAGCCGCCCACGGGAACTTGCCGACGCCGACGTGCAGGCCTTTCTCCTTCGCCTCGCGCTCGGTCACGCCGACCCAGGCGATTTCCGGATCGGTGTAGGCCACCGACGGGATCACCCGCGCGTCGAAGTGGCTCTTCATGCCCGCCACCACCTCGGCGGCCACGCGCGCCTCATGGGTGGCCTTGTGCGCCAGCATCGGCTGGCCGACCAGGTCGCCGATCGCGAAGATGTGCGGCACGTTGGTGCGCATCTGCGTGTCGACGTTGATGAAGCCGCGGTCGGTGACCGCCACGCCGGCCTGGTCCGCGCCGATCTTGTTGCCGTTGGGCGAACGACCCACGGCGACCAGCACGCGGTCGAACAGCGAGGTCTCGGGGATGCTTTCGCCCTCGTAGCCGATCTCGATGCCCTTCTTGGTCGCCTTGGCCGAGACCACCTTGGTCTTCAGGTGCACGCCCTTGAGCTTCTTGCCCAGGCGCTGCGCCAGCGGCTTGATCAGGTCGGCGTCGGCGCCCGGGATGATCTGGTCCATGAACTCGACCACGGTCACCTCGCTGCCCAGCGCCGAGTACACGGTGGCCATCTCCAGGCCGATGATGCCGCCGCCGACCACCAGCAGCTTTTTCGGCACATCCTTCAGTTCCAGCGCGCCGGTGGAGTCCATGATGCGCTCGTCGTCCCACGGGAACGCCGGCAGGCGCACCGCCTGCGAACCGGCGGCGATGATCGCGTACTCGAAGCGGATCAGCTTGCTGCCTTCGGCCGTCTGCACTTCCATCTCGTTCGGCGAAATGAAGCTGCCGGTGCCCTGCACCGTACGCACCTTGCGCTGCTTGGCCATGCCGGCCAGGCCGCCGGTGAGCTTGCCGACCACCTTGGACTTGAAGTCGCGCAGCTTGTCGATCTCGATGGTCGGCTTGCCGAAACTCACGCCATGGGCGGCCATCGCCTCGGCCTCGTCGATCACCGCGGCCGCATGCAGCAGCGCCTTCGACGGGATGCAGCCGACGTTGAGGCAGACGCCGCCGAGCGAGCCGTAGCGCTCGACCAGCACGGTATCCACGTCCAGGTCGGCGGCGCGGAAGGCGGCGGTGTAGCCGCCCGGACCGGAGCCGAGCACGACCAGCGTGCAGGTGATGTCCGGCGTGCGGCCGGAGGCGCCCGCGGCGGCCGGGGCCTTGGCGGGCGCGGGAGCCGGAGCCGCCGCGGCGGGCGCCGGGGCTGCAGCCGCCGGAGCGGGCGCGGGCGCGGGCGACGGCGCAGGGGCCGCAGCGGCATCGCTGGTTTCCAGCAGCAGGATCGACGCGCCCTCGGACACCTCGTCGCCCACCTTGAGCCTGAGCTCCTTCACCACGCCGGCAGCGGTGGCGGGGATCTCCATCGTCGCCTTGTCCGATTCCAGCGTGATCAGGCTCTGGTCCTTGGCGACCGTGTCACCGACGGCCACCAGCACCTCGATTACGGGCACGTTGTCGTGACCGCCGATGTCGGGGACCTTGATCTCGAGTGTGTTGGCCATGGCGTGTTTCCTTTGCGGTGCGAGGCGTCAGCGGGTGACGCCCAGGTCGGGTTCGGGGGATCGGGGCGCCGTCGCGGCGGACGGTTTCATGTGTTCGGTGACGTCGCGCGCGGCGTCATTGCCTTTGTAGACGACGTCGGACGCCGCGCGTCGATCCGTCGTTGCGGCCGGTACCGGCGCGGGACGGCGGGCCCAGCTGCGCACGTGCGGGTCGCGCTGGGGGAACGGCATCTCGATGCCGTACTTTTCCAGTGCAGTGTGCAGCGCCCAGTCATAAGCGGCAGTGACCGAGCCGGTACGGCGGGTCGCCTCCGCGTCGAGCCAGACCACCAGCTGGAAATCGAGCGACGAGTCGCCGAACCCGGCCAGCCACACCAGTGGCGCGCGCGGGCCGTCCTTGGCCAGCGTGAACGGCACCGCGGCGGCGGCCTCCAGCGCGGCCTTCTTCACCAGCTCCTTGTCGGTGCCGTAGGCCACGGCGAACGGCAGCTTGAGCCGGCGCGCGGCCTCCCGCACGCTGCCGCGCAGGCCCGAGGCCAGTTCGACGAAGTCCCCCACCTTCAGGCGGCGGTCGAACTGCGGGATCAGGCCCGACACGAACGAGCCGATGGTGACCTCAACCCCGCTCATGTCCAGCGGTTTGACGTTCATCCGCTCGTTGAACTGGCGCACGCCGTCCCCCCGGATGTGCGGCACGACGGCACGCACCTGGGTCAGTGGATCGCCCGAGCGGAGGGCGGTCACCCGGCGCCCCCGGTCAGAGCAGCAGGCGGCGGATGTCGCCCAGCTGCTGTGCGAGGAAGGCGGCGAAACGCGCGGCCAGCGCGCCGTCGATCACCCGGTGGTCGTAGGACAGCGACAGCGGCAGCATCAGCCGCGGCGCGAACTCCTTGCCGTTCCACACAGGTTTCATGGCCGCCTTGGACACCCCGAGGATCGCCACCTCCGGCGCGTTCACGATCGGCGTGAACGCCGTACCGCCGATGCCGCCGAGCGAGGAGATCGAGAAGCAGCCGCCGGACATGTCGTTAGGGCCGAGCTTCTTGTCGCGCGCCTTCTTCGAGATCTCACCCAGCTCGCGGGCCAGGTCGAGCAGGCCCTTCTTGTCGACGTCGCGGATCACCGGCACCACCAGGCCGTCCGGCGTATCCACCGCGATGCCGATGTGGAAGTACTTCTTCAGGATCAGCTTCTCGCCGGTCTCGTCGAGCGAGGCGTTGAACTGCGGGAAGGCTTTGAGCGCCGCCACCACCGCCTTCATCTGGAACACCAGCGGAGTGATCTTCAGATCCTTGTTCTCCGCGCCTAGCGCCTTGCGGAAGGCCTCCAGCTCGGTGATGTCGGCGTCTTCGTGCTGGGTGACGTGCGGGATCATCGCCCAGTTGCGCGCCAGGTTGGCGCCGGAGATCTTCTGGATGCGCGAGAGCGGCTTCTCCTCGATCTCGCCGAACTTGGCGAAGTCGACCTTGGGCCATGGCAGCAGGTTGAGACCGCCGCCGGCGGCCACTGGCGCGCCGGTGACCGGGCGGGCGCCCGAGGCCAGCGCGTGCTTGACGTAGGCACTGACGTCCTCGCGCTGGATGCGACCGCCGCGGCCGCTACCCTTCACCTGATGGATATCCACGCCCAGCTCGCGCGCGAAGGCGCGGATCGCCGGGCTGGCATACGGCGCATCGCCGGGCATGACGATCTTCGCGTCGAACGGCGGGCGCGCCTGCGGCGGTGGGTCACCGTCCGGCGCGACACCCGGCTGCACCGCGCGACCGCCGATCGGGGCCGGCTTCTCCGCGGCCGGTGCGGGCGCCGGGGCCGGGGACGAAGCCGCGGCAGGAGCGGCCGCGGGCGCGCCCTCGACCGACTCGATCAGCGCGATCAGGCTGCCTTCGGACACTTCATCGCCGAGCTTGAGCTTGAGTTCCTTCACCACGCCGGCGAACGGCGCGGGCACTTCCATCGTGGCCTTGTCCGATTCCAGCGTGATCAGGCCCTGGTCCTTGGCGACGCGATCGCCGACCTGCACCAGGATCTCGATCACCGGAACGGCATCGAAGCCGCCGATGTCCGGCACGCGGGCTTCACGCACGCCGCCGCTGGCGGCGGGTGCCGGCGCGGCGACTGGCGCAGGTGCGGGGGCAGGCGCGCTCTTGGCGGGTGCCTCGGCCTTGGCCGGAGCGGCGGCCGGGGCGGGCGCCGGGGCAGGTGCGGCAGCGCCCTCGGCCTCGATCATCGCGATCACGGTGCCCTCGCCGACCTCGTCGCCGAGCTTGACCCTGATCTCCTTCACCACGCCGGCGAACGGCGCGGGCACCTCCATCGTGGCCTTGTCCGACTCCAGCGTGACCAGGCCCTGCTCCTTCTCCACCCGGTCGCCGATTTTGATCAGCACCTCGATCACAGGCACCTTGTCGCCGCCGATATCCGGAACGCGTGCTTCTTTGAGGTCGGCCATGGGGACTCCTGCAGATGGGGACGGGGCGCGGGGATGCGACCGCGGCAAGATTTCCATGATAACCAAGCCGGGCCGCGGACGGCACTGAAAACGTTGTCACAACACCCGTTCGCCGACGTATGGGCATGACCTTGGGCGCATGCCACCCCGGCTCTTCCACCGTAAGCTGGCCCCGCAGGCGCCGCATCCGCAGCGCAGGAGGGACCCCATGCTGGCCATTCGCGACCTGTCCAAGACCTATCCCAACGGCGTGCGCGCCCTGCGCGAGGTGTCGCTGGACATCCCGCGCGGGATGTTCGGGCTGCTGGGACCCAACGGCGCGGGCAAGTCCTCGCTGATGCGTACCATCGCCACGCTGCAGGATCCGGACAGCGGCAGCATCACCCTCGACGGCCAGGACCTGCTGGCCGACAAACCGGCCACCCGGCGCCTGCTCGGCTACCTGCCGCAGGAATTCGGCGTGTACCCCAAGGTCACGGCCGAGGCCATGCTCGAGCACTTCGCGGTACTCAAGGGCATCACCGCGCGCGGGCCGCGCCAGGAGTTGGTGCAGGCGCTGCTGCGCCAGGTGAACCTGTGGGACGTGCGCAAGCGCAAGCTCGGCACCTTCTCCGGTGGCATGCGCCAGCGCTTCGGCATCGCCCAGGCGCTGATCGGCGAGCCGAAGCTGGTGATCGTGGACGAGCCCACTGCCGGCCTGGATCCGGAGGAGCGCAACCGCTTTCTCAACCTGCTGGCGGAGATCGGCGAGCGCTGCGTGGTGATCCTGTCTACCCACATCGTGGAGGACGTTACCGACCTGTGCCCGCGCATGGCGATCCTCGGCCAGGGCCAGGTGCTGCTGGCCGGCGAGCCGCTGGAAGCGATCGCCAGCCTAGAGGGCCGGGTCTGGCGCCGCACCATCGACAAGTCCGAGCTGGACGGCTATCGCGCCCGCATGACCATCCTGTCCACCCGCCTGCTGGCTGGCCGCACGCAGATCCACGTGCTGGCCGACCAGTCGCCCGGCGAAGGCTTCGTCGCCGTGGCGCCCGACCTGGAAGACGTGTACTTCGGCCGCCTGCGCGCGCAGGCCACCATCCGCGCCGCCTGAGCGCGGGACGCCACGCCTCGCACAGGACACGCACATGTTTCTCGAGATCTTCCGCTTCGAATGGCGACAGCAGCTGCGCTCGCCCCTTTTCTGGCTGGTCGCCGCCGTATTCGGCGCGATGGCCTTCACCCTGACCAGCACCGACGCGGTCGCGCTCGGTGGCGCCGCCGGCAACGTCTGGCGCAACGCGCCGATGGTGACGGTCAAGCTGATGTCGGTGCTGACGGTCTTCAGCATCTTCCTGGTCACGCTGTTCGTTGCTGGTGCGGCGCTGCGCGATTTCGAGGCGCGCACGGCCGAGCTGATGTTCAGCACGCCGGTCTCGCGCGGCGCCTACGTGGGCGGACGCTTCGTGGCCGGCTACCTGGCCTGCCTGGGGATCCTCGTGGTGTGCGCGCTAGGCCTGTGGCTGGGTGGATTGATGCCCTGGGTCGACGCCGCCCGACTGGGCCCGTCGCGCTGGGCCGGCTACCTGTGGTCGCTGGGCGTGATGGTGGCGCCGGCAATGCTGTTCATCGCCGGCCTGCTGTACCTGATCGCCACCACCACCCGTTCGCTGCTCGCTGCCTACATCGGCGTGGTGGTGTATTTCGTGCTCCAGATCGTCACCGGCCTGCTCACCCGCGACGTCAACAACCACTGGCTGGCCGCCATGCTCGACCCGTTTGGCGGTCGCACCCTGGCGATCGTCACGCGCTACTGGTCGGCCGACCAGCTCAACCACGACCTGCCGGCGGTATCCGGCGTGCTGCTGTTCAACCGGCTGCTTTGGGGCGGCGTCGGTGCAGCGATGTTGGTCGCCTCGCTGCTCCTTTTCCGCGCCGACCGCACCGGCTGGCAACCGACGCTGCGCAGGCATCGCCCGGAGCCACCGGTGCTGGCGCCGCCGTCAGCCGTTGCCGTCCCGACCGAACCGGCCAGCGGACTGCGCGCCGCCATGGCGCAGTTGCGGGCGCAATGGACCTTCGACACCCGCGCGGTGCTCGGCGGCGTGCCCTTCGTGGTCATGGCGGCGCTGGCCCTGGTCAACGTGCTGGCGATCCTCGCCCTGTCGGGGCAGCTTTATGGCACACCGACGTATCCGGTGACCCATCGCATGGTGGAAACGGTGGAGGGCGGGTTCCAGGTGATGCTGTACATCATCATCACCTTCTATGCCGGCGAGCTGGTGTGGCGCGAGCGCGGTGTCGGCGTAGCCCAGGTCAGCGACGCGTTTCCCGTACCCGACCTCGTACCGCTGCTGGCCAAGCTGCTGGCGCTGTTCGCGGTGGTGGGCTGCTTCCTCGGCCTGGGAGCACTGGTCGGTATCGGCTGGCAGCTTGCCCACGGCTACACGCATCTGGAGCCCGGCCTGTACCTGGCGACCCTCCTGCTGGACGCGGTGCCCTATCTTCTGCTGGCGGTGCTGGCGGTGTTCTTCCAGACGCTGGCGAACAACAAGTTCCTCGGCTATCTGCTGACCGTGCTGTGGCTGGTGGCCAGCCTGATCGGCTTCGGCCTGCTGCACTGGGAACATCACCTGTACAACTACGGCACCACACCGGCGCTGCCTTATTCGGATCTCAACGGCTTCGGTCACTTCCTGCCGGCGGTGCTCTGGTTCGATGGCTACTGGACCTGCCTGGCCGTGGCGCTGGCCGGCATCGCCGCCCTGTTCTGGGTGCGCGGCACACCGGATGGCTGGCGCGGTCGCTGGCGCGAGGCATGCGCGCGGCTGCGCGGCACGGTCCGGATACTGATCACGGTCGCCCTGCTGGCCTTCGTCGCCACCGGCGCCTGGATCTTCTACAACACCAACGTGCTCAACACGTATCGCAACAGCGAAGAGCTGAACCAGCAGCGCGCCGACTACGAGAAGCAGTACGCCCGCTACGCCGGCTTGGCGCAGCCGCGCATCACTGCTGTGAACGCCGACGTCGATATCGACCCGATGCAACGCCACCTGCACATCGTCGCGCACATGACCCTGGTGAACCGGCATGACGCACCGATCAGCGAGCTGCACGTCAACACCGACACCGACTTCAAGACCACACTCGCCTTCGCCCCTCACGACACGGTGTCGATGGACCGCCGCCTCGGCTACGCCATCTACAAGTTGAAGACGCCGCTGGCGCCAGGTGCATCCATGCCATTCGATGCCACCCTCGACTACGACCCGAAGGGCTTCACCAACGCGCCGGAAGGCCAGTTCCTGGCCCATAACGGCACCTTCTTCAACAGCACCGTGCTGCCGCGCTTCGGCTACCAGCCGGACAACCGGCTCACGGACCGAAACACCCGTCGCAAGTACGGCCTGAAAGAGGACGTCCCGCGCATGCCGCCGCTGGGCGACGAGGCCGCCCGCGCCGACACCTACATCAGCAACGACTCGGACTGGATCCACTTCGAGACCACCGTCTCGACCGCCGACGACCAGATCGCGATGGCCCCGGGCTACCTGCAGAAGGATTGGCGCGCCAACGGCCGACACTACTTCCGCTACGTGATGGACCAGCCGATGCTGGACTTCTTCTCGTGGATATCCGGCCGCTACGCGGTGAGGAAGGATCGCTGGCACGACGTTGCGCTGGAGGTCTACTACAACCCGGATCACGACTGGAACGTGGACGACATGCTGCGGGGCGCGAAGGATGCACTGAGCTACTACACCGCGCACTTCTCACCCTACCAGTTCCGCCAGCTGCGCATCCTGGAGTTCCCGAACTACGCCAGCTTCGCGCAGTCGTTCGCCAACACCATCCCGTTCTCCGAGTCGGTGGGCTTCATTGCCGACCTGCGCGACCCGGCAAAGATCGACTACCCGTATTACGTCACCGCCCACGAGGTGGCGCACCAGTGGTGGGCGCACCAGGTGATCGGTGCCGATATGCAGGGCTCGACCATGCTCAGCGAATCGCTGGCGCAGTATTCGGCGCTGATGGTGATGAAGCATCGCTATGGCGAGCACCAGATGCGCCGATTCCTCCGGTACGAGCTGGACAACTACCTGGCCAGCCGCGCCGGCGATCCGGCCCGGGAGGAGCCGCTGGCCAAGGTCGAGCAGAACCAGCTCTACATCCATTACCGCAAGGCGTCGCTGGTGTTCTATGCGCTGCAGGACTACGTCGGAGAGGACACCGTGGACGCCGTGCTGAAGCAGTTCCTGCACGACAAGGCGTACCAGAACCCGCCGTACACCACCTCGCAGGAGTTCATGGGCTACCTGGAGCGCGGTGTCGATCCGAAGTGGCACCACCTGATCGACGACCTGTTCTGGAAAATCACCTTCTTCGACAACCGCACCACCGAGGCCACCGCGAAGAAACTGCCGGACGGGCGCTACGAGGTGACGATGAAGGTGCATGCCGGCAAGTCGTATGTGGACGAGCACGGCAAGGAGACCCCGGCCACGCCGGACATCCCGGTGGAGATCGGCGTGTTTGCCAAGTCCCCCGGCAAGGGCCTCGACGGCAAACCGCTGTACCTGGCCAAGCGCGTGCTCCCGGCCGGCGACAGCACGGTGACCGTGACCGTGGACGGCGTGCCGGCCGAGGCAGGGGTAGATCCGTACAACGAACTGATCGACCGGATTCCCTCCGACAACCGCCATGCGGTGACGGTGGAATGACTCCGGGGGCGCGGGCTGCCGGCCCGTGCCTCGCCGTCGTCAGCCTGGCTTACCGGCCGATGCCGGAAGGCTGCCCTGCACCACGGTGAGTTCGCGCTGCGGGAACGGGATGCTGATGCCGGCGCCGTCGAACGCCTCCTTCACCGCCTGCAGGAAGTCCGTCTGCGTGGCCCAGAAGTCCGCCGTCACGGTCCAGGCGCGGATCACCAGGTCCACCGAGCTCTCGTTGAGGGTGGTGGGCCACACGCCGGGCGCAGGATCCTTCAGGATGCGCTCGTCGGCGTCGAACAGCTTGCGGATCTCGGCCTTGGCAGCATTGATGTCGTCCTTGTAGCCGATGCCCACGGTCAGCTCGAAGCGCCGGGTGCCGCGACGATTGAAATTGGTGATCGCATCGCCGCCCACCTTGGCGTTCGGCACCACTGCCTCACGGCCGTCAGGCAGCAGCAGCTGGGTGTACATCAGGTTGATCGACTCGACCGTGCCCATCACGCCGCCGACGGTGACGAAGTCGCCCACTCGGAACGGCCGGAACACCGCCAGCAACACGCCCCAGGCGAGATTGCTCAGCGACCCCTGCAGCGACAGGCCGATGGCCAGGCCGCTGGCGCCGAGCGCCGCCACCAACGGTGCCGACGGCACGCCGGCCACCTGCAAGGCGGTGACGATCAGCAAGGTGATCAGCACCCCGTAGAGCAGGTTGCGCAGGAAGCTGGACAGGGTGACGTCGAAACTGGCCCGACCCAGCGCGCGCTCCACCACATTGGCCAGCCGTCTGGCCACCCAAAGGCCGATCAGCAGCACCAGCAACGCCTCGAGCAGACTCAGGCCCATCTGCACCGCCTGGTCGGCGTACTTGTCCCAATTCGCGATCAGATACCGCGATGCGCGCCCGGTGGCGCTGCCGGCAGACGTCGGGTCGATGACAAGGGCGCTGGAAAATCGCATCGGCGTGCTCTCTCGCAATGAAATCGCGAGGAGCCTAGCAGCCGGCAGATCAAGATTTTGCAGGCTGCGCTTACGCAGACGCCGCCGATACCGTGCATCGGCGGCGCTCGTGGGCGCATGGCGCGACCCTCAGCGGGTCGCGAGTTTGTCCTTGTCCGCGACGCGATCCTTATCCTCGCCGATAAGTCGCAGTGGCGATCCATCCGTCAGACGGAAAGTGAACTGGCGCTGCAATTGGTCCAGCTCGCGCAGCTTCGGACAGAGCATTTCGGCGCGCGCCCCGAGACGGTCGGCACGGGCGTTCACCTCCTTGTCGATCGCCTGGTCGAGCGAATCGGCGCGCGCCTCCAGCGCGGCGATCTTCGCCTGATCGCCGCTGAGCGCCGCTTTCACCGCGCCGGCGGTGACCGTACCGACCAGTTCGGAGACCGCGTCCTGGATGCCGCCCTCGAACGAATCCTCCATCGCCTGGCGCGTCCAAACACCGCTGCCGATGCCCGCGTCGAGCTGTGCCATCGCGCGGGTGCGGCTGCGGTTGAGGCGATCGATCAGGCGGCTCCTCGCATCGCCGTCCTCGGCAAAGGTGGTGGCGACCGTGGTCAGCGCATCGAAGCCGATGTCCAGCCCTTCGCGGGCGATCGACGCCACTTCGGGCACCAGGGCGCGCACCGAGCCTTCGTAGCTGCGCAGGCGCGCGGCATCGGCAGCGTCGACCACCACCGGCTTGCCGTCGATACGCAGGCTGCCGTCATGCATGAACACCCGGGTGGGCTCGCCGTCGTCGCGGCTGAACGCGATGCCGGCGTCGCTGATGCGCACGTCGTAATCGGTGTTGAAACTGCAGTGGCCCATGGAGCCGTGGAAGTCGTGTGCCTGGAGCGGCGCCGTGAGCGCCAGAGCGGCGGCGAATGCCAGCCTAAAGATCGTCGTGCGCATGCTGCGCCTCCCCGTGGCGGCCGGCGACAGTGCCGACCCTGCGGCATCACGATGCACCGGTGGCACCGGGCGGCCATGGGCCAGCCGTCATGCCATGCCATCAGTCACTGCAGCGGGGATACGCTCAGTGGGTCGCGCCAGCCAGCGTGCCCATGTCGAGGTGGATCGCCTGCAGGCGCGGCGCCAGCCGGCGCAGGCATTGCGCGGTGTCGATCGGGGCCAGCGCCACGGTCTCCTCGAACAGCCGCACCAGCACCGCCTCCCGGCGCGAGAGCAGCCGGATCCACTGGGTGTCCTTCAGCGGCATGCCGCGCGCCCACCAGCTGGCCAACCGCCGCTGCAGCGGCCCGCGCCATTGCCCGGTGGTGGCCGGCCGGCCACCGCGGGCGCTGAGCTCCATCTGCAGGTCGAGCACGAACAGCTCCAGCGCAGAAGCGTTCTCCAGCAGCACCACGCGCAACCCCGGCTCGGCTACCTGCTGCGCCGCCAGCTGGCACAGCCGCTGCAGATCGATGCTGCGGCGGATCAGCGCGTTGTAGAGCGGTTGTGTTGCCAGCGCCACGGCGTCTGGCCTCCGGGATGAAAGGGGTGCCAACCATGGTCGTCAGCCCGCGCTTAGCCACGCATTAACCCTGCCGATGCCGCCATCCGGGCCTTTAGCTGCCGTTGCGGTTGCCTTGCCTATCTCCCACCCGCGTCGAGCAGCTGCAGCGGACGTCCCTGTGCATCACGCAGGCCCTGCTGCAGCCCGGCCAGCCGCTCGATCGAAGGACACAGCGCATCGATCTGCGGCTGCAACACCTGCAACCGACGCGCAATCCGGGGCTGCAGCGTGGCCGCCAGATCGGTCGCCTGGTCGCGCAGACGGGCCGCCGTATCGAGATCTCCGCTCATCGCCGCCTGCAGCGCCTGCTGACCGAGGTCGCCGGCCACGATCGGACCCAGATCGGCAGCGAACTGGTCGCCCAGCTGGCGGGCGGTGTCGCCCTGCCAGTCGTGCGTGCTTTGGCTGGTGTCGATACGCCGGCGCAACGCATCGGCATCGGTCGCCAGGTGCTGGTCGAGCAGTTGTCGCGTGGCGGGCGCCAGCGACAACCCGGAAGCCTCGTCGCGGATGGCCTGCACCGCCACGTCCACTCCGTGGCCGGCCACCCGGCGCACCCGCGGCAGCAACGCGCGCAGATCGCGGTCGAACAGCGCCACGCGGTCCTGGTCCTCGGCATTCAGCGCCACCGGCACGCCGTCGGTGACCAGCGAACTCCGGCCCATCACCACCCGTGTCGGCGCGGGACCGGCGCGGTCGAACACCAGCCGATCCGGCTGCACGGTGAGGTCGTAACTGCTGCTGGCCGGGCAGTGCAGCGCCAGGGGCGCTGCCTTTACCGCACCGCTGGCGGCAACGGCGGACATCGCGAGGAGAAGGAGTCGGGTGCGCATCGAATCCGTGCCGGGGTCAAAGCGCTCACCGATAACCGGCGTGGGGTCAACCCACCCTGAACCGCACCGGCGACGGGTCAGCCTCCGCCAAGCTTGCTGAGCAGGTGCAGGCTGCCGTCCGGGTTAGCCATGTAGACGCCCTGGCCGGGCAGCGCGTCGAGATTTCCGGTGAGGCCCGGGAGCATGCGCGGTGCATCGAACCAGGGCACGGTCTGCACGGGACCCGGCATGTAGCTGACCCAGTGCCCGGGTCCATCGGAAGGCATGCCCGGAACGCCGAACACGTGGATGCCGAAGACCACCGGCACCATCGCATAACGCTCGGCCGCCGCCTGCCCGGCCGGCAGCGGCTTGAACAACCAGCGTTGCGCCGCACGTTCGGCCGCCCGGCCGAGCAGCTTGCGGTAGCGCTCCATCTGCCAGCGGTTGCCGAGGTAGCGCAGATCGACCTGCTCGGTCGCCACATCCTGCACCCGGCCCTGCGCATCGATACGCAACGCCAGGTAGACCGTGCCGGCCACCTGCGCGGCGACGGCCTGGGGCGGATACTCCGGGTCGATATTGCGGACGAGCCCGCCACGACCGTTCATGCTGCCACCGAAATGCACACCGCGGATCGACAGCACATAGTCGTGCTGGCCCGAGGGCTGCGCCACCACCCTCAGGCTCATCTGCGAGCGCGCCGTCACTGCGTGTCCGTCACGCACCACCGGCTGGAATTGCCAGCGCGCCATATTGCGGTCGATCACATCGACCACCGGCGCAGGCAGCTGTGCCGCATTGTCCAGCGCGTGGCCAACCACCCGACCATCGCTGCCGACGGTGAGCGAACCCAGCACGAGCATGCTCGCTTGGGGTCGTTGCATCTTTGTCGTCCCTGCCACGGACGGGGGAGCGAGGAGCAGGCCAGCCCATGCCAAGCCTGCAACGATACCGATCGCCAGAATCCGACGCATGCTCACACCTCCCTGTGGATGTCACTGCAGTCTATGCCTGCGCGGATGGCACCATCACCGCCGCCGGAACTGCGCCCGCACCTGCGGCCTGCCCAGCCGCCAGATCAGCCAGGCCAGCAGCACGATGGCTACCGCATCGAACCCCAGTGACAGGTGCACTGTGCGCGCCTGCTCAACCAGCAGCGCCGGCGTGGCGGGCACGTCGTGCGGCGCGCTGTTCCAGGCATGCCAGCGGCGCAACAACGTTGCGCCGCTGGCGAACAGGCCCAGGGCGAGCAAGCCCAGCGCGACGCGCAGCACGGGACGCGACCAGCCCTGGCGCAGGATGCCGGCGGCACAGAACACCACCAGCGCCGCGGCCGCGACGAAATAGCCAAGATCCCATGCCAGCATGCCGTGCAACACCGCCCGGGCCTCGTCCGCCAGCGCGGGCTGGGCCAACACGAGCCAGACCCGGCGGGCGTGCACGCCGTATTGCAGCGCGCCGAACGCCGACAGCATCAGCACCAGCCACAGGCCGATACGCCAGAACGCAAAGCCTCGTCCCGGATCGCGCATGCGGTCCATCAGGCGCGCCCCCTCGAGGCGGAACGGATGGGCGAAGCAGACGACGTGCGCATGGATGGATTCCTCTGGAACAGACCACGCAGTGTATCCCCCACAACGCGCAAGGGCGCCACGAGGGCGCCCCTGGCGAAGCTCGCGGGCCAGACCAGCCGCGCAGCGACGGCTTACTCCCGGGTGATGGTGAACTTGCCCACCGAGACGCCGAGGTTGACGCCCTCGCCGGTGCCGGCCAGCGCCAGCGAGGTGGTGCCCTTGGTCAGCACCTGGGCCGTACCGCTCTTGACCACGCCGGCCTCAGCGCCCGCCTGGGCGTAGGAACCGAACACCTCGTCGATGCTGTGCACCTTGCTGATCTCGCCCTTGCCGTTGTCGACGTGATACTTGCCGGCGGTCAACCCACCGCCGACCACCGTGATCTTGACGCGGGCGGACTGGCCGTTGTCGCAGGTGATCGTGCCCGCGCCCTCGGCATGCTTGTAGAGGATCGACCAGCCGGAAAGGCTGTAGGTGAGGTCACACTTGACGCTGGCTTCGGCGGCCTGGGCGCCGGTGGCGCCCATCGCGCCAGCCGTGGCCAGCAGAAGGGCGGCGAGAGCGTGATTGCGCTTGATCATGGTGATCTCCTGTTGATGTCTGGAAGAACGCCCCGTCGGGGCCCCGGCCGCGGCGGGCCTCGCTTGGGTCGTCGCCGGGCCGCGGTGGGGTGGCAGCATCGGGACGCCGGCGTGATGGAGGCGTGCAGCCGAAGCGAGCGTTCAGTGATCCGCTAATGGGGCCGTGGATGCAGCTACGCTGTCGTTCATGTTCCGGGCGACACCGCCCAGTCACGAGAGCACACGGAGCCGCGCCATGCCGTCCCGTATCGAGCCCAGCGCCCCGTCACGACCGGCCCTCGCCCAGGGCCGCGAGATCCTGCGACGCACGATCCACGGCTTCGCCCACGACGAACTCGGTACGCGGGCTGCGGCGCTGGCGTTCTATTCGGCGCTGTCGTTTGCGCCGCTGCTGGTGTTGCTGCTGTGGATCGCCGCATCGCTGCGGCCGGAATGGCAGCAGCAGCTGACCGCCTCGCTGCAGCAACTGGTCGGCCCGCGCGCCTCCGACGCGGTGACCCTGGTGCTGGCCAATGCCCGCGAACGACCCACGGTAGGCAGTTGGGCCGGGTTGATCGGCCTAGGAGTGACCCTGGCCGGTGCTTCGGCTGTTTTCGCCCAGTTGCAGGGCGCGATCAACCGGGTCTGGAACCTGGCCCCCCCGGCCGGGCGGAGCGATCAAGGACTGGCTGCGTGCACGCATGATGGCCCTGGGACTGCTGCTGTCGCTTGCGTTCCTGATGGTGGTTTCGTTCGCCGCCAGCGCGCTGATCGCCATGTTCGTCCGCGGCGACTCGCTGGCCTGGCAGGCGCTGGAGACGCTGATTTCCCTCACCCTGTTCAGCGCACTGTTCGCGGCGATCTTCAAGGTGCTGCCGGACGCACGGATCGCCTGGCCCGACGCCCTGGTGGGCGCGGCGCTGACCGCGGTGCTGTTCGCCATAGGCAAGTTCGGCATCGGCGTCTATCTCTCCCGCAGCGACGTCGGGGGTGCGTACGGGCCGGCCGGCGGGGTGGTGGTGTTGCTGGTATGGGTCTACTACTCGGCGCTGATCCTGCTGCTGGGGGCGGAGCTCACCCAGGCGGTCGCGGAGGTGCGCGGCCACCCGATCGTGCCGCGGCCCCATGCGGTCTGGCGTCATCGACATCCCGAGACGCCCTGAGCACGCCCGCTGCACCGTCCGCTCACGATGCGACCGGAAGACTGTGCACTCCGTTCCGGTCACGCCAGAGGAGTCCGCCATGCCAACTATTCGTCGCCTGCTGGTTTCGGTACTCGCCGGCAGCCTGCTCGCCGGGATCTCGCCCGTGCACGCACAGGATCACCATCACGAGGGCCGTCACCAGGTCTGCGAGAACGTCCGGGTGAAGAACACGCCGAAAGACCGGCACCAGATCGCCGGCACGGCGATCGGTGCCGTGGCCGGCGGACTGCTCGGCCACCAGGTCGGCGGCGGCAAGGGCAAGACCCTGGCAACCATCGGCGGCGCCGTGGCCGGCGGCTACGCCGGCAAGAAGGTGCAGGAGCACCATCAGGACGAACACGCCGGCACGCACATCGAGCGGCGCTGCCACTGGGTCGATCGCCGCTGAGCGATCCGGGTCTCTCCCACGCGGCAGCCGTGGCATGATCGACCCGTTGTCCATGGCAGGTCGCGGAGGTGTCCGGATGTTCAAGTATTCGCTGGTCGGCTATGACGGCTCGGACACGTCCAAGCGCGCATTCGAGCTGGCCATGGCGGTGGCGCGCGCATTCGACGGTCGCGTGCGCGTGGTGTCGGTGCTGCAGGTCACCGAGGCCGGGGCTGATGCCTGCGCGCTGATGATGGCCGACTCGGGCATGGCGCGGGCGCGCGAACTGCTGGATGAGCTGAAGGCGCTGCAGCCGGACGCCGAGGCATTGGTCGACGTGGAACTCACCCATGGCAGCCCGGGCGACGTGCTGATCGGCCAGCTGGAGCAACACGGTTGCGACCACATCGTGATCGGGCACACCGAGCGCGGTGCGCTGGCGCGCTGGTTGCTCGGCTCGGTTTCCGGGGACGTGCTCGCGCGCGCCCACGTACCCGTTACGGTCGTACGCTAGGCATCATCGCCGCCGGGCCGGCGGAAAGGTTTGCCCGCGGCCGTTCCGCCTCCGCGTCGGGGCCACGGGGCAACTTCGTGTGGGCCGGGGTCGGCAGGGGTTAATTCCAGCGGCCATTCCACGCCGTATGCTTGGCGTCATCGATCTGTCATGCGGCGCACCCCGGTGCCCGCGGCCCCGGCAAGGAATCCTCCATTGAGTTACACCCAATCGCTTCCCTGGACGCTGGAGAGCATCGACTTCAGCCGCATCGACAAGGCCCGCGTTCGTCACGACGAGGACCTGTTCTTCCTGCTCTGCAGCGCCTCGTTCGTCGAGAGCGGATCGGACCTGTACACCCACAACCTGGTCGACCATTTCGCCGGCGACCAGGAACTGCAGACCTGGCTCAGCCAGCACTGGGAGCACGAGGAACTGCAGCACGGCCGTGCGCTAGCCACCTACGTGCGGGCGGTGTGGCCGGAGTTCGACTGGGAAGCCGGCTTCAAGGCGTTCTGGGACGAATACGGCGCGATGTGCACCAGCGAACAGCTCGAGTCCTCGCGCGGGCTGGAGCTGGCCGCCCGTTGCGTGGTCGAGACCGGCACCGCCAGCCTCTACCGGGCGCTCAACGACCTCACCGATGAGCCGGTGCTCAAGCAGCTCACCAACCACATCAAGAGCGACGAAGTGCGCCACTACAAGCACTTCTACCAGCACTACCGGCAGTACCGCGAACGCGAGGGTTTCGGTCGCTACCAGGTGTTCCGCGCGATCCTGCGGCGGGTCAACGAGATCAAGAGCGAGGACGGCGACGTGGCCATGCGCCACGTATTCAACCGCTGCTACCCGCAGCACGCTGGCGACGAGGCTGAGTTCCGCCGCATCAACACCCGCGCCCAGGCCCGCCTCAAGCGCAACATCCCGGCCGAGATGACAGTGAAGATGCTGCTCAAGCCGCTGGACTTCCCGGCACGGCTGCAGAACGCGCTGGAAAAGCCCCTGGCCAAGCTGGCCGAGAAGCTGTTCCTGCACTGAGGCAGGCGCAGCGGCCGCCGGTCAGCGGCTCGCCGGCGGCGGCACGGTTGCCGTGTCGCGCGGCTTCTCCTGCACGGTGCGATGTGCCACTTCGGCTTGCTTCAGCTTGGCCACGTCCACCGGCCGGATGCGCGTGATCGTGCACGGGAAGTCGCGTCGCCCGGTCAGCACCTTGTCGAAGCCGACGCTGACCTGGTGCAGGTTGGAGGTGAGGCCGATCGCGTTGGTGAACGGCAGGTCGATGCAGCCCGGCACATCGAGCAACCAGGCCTGATTGGGACGCGCGTAGACCACTACGAGATCGGTGCCCAGCGGCTCCCACGACCACAGCGAGTTGTAGAAGCGGAAACTCGTCTGTGCCGGGCCGGCCGCCGCCTCGTAGTCGGCCCGACGCTGCTGTTCGCTGGGGCGACCGGACAGGCTGGCACATGCGCCCAGGACCATCGGCAGCGCAAGCCAGGCAAACATTCGCAGGTGCTTCATCGCCGTTCTCCTTCGTTCCGTGATGCGTCGACCACGGTCACGCGATGCGAACGCATCGGCGGCCACGGGGTTTACTTCTTCTTTTTCTCCAGCGGCAGCCACTTCGCCGGGTCGAACCCGCCGACTTCGTAGAGCAGCTCCTCGCTGCGGTCGTTGTCCTTGAGGGTGACCTTGAGAGTGATCTTCTTCGCCTTCTTCAACATGGCGATGAAGGCGCTGTCGTCCTTGATCATCAGCGCCGGCTCGCCCGAGGGCGGGGCGAACGCCTTGATGCCGACCGGCTTGCCGTCGAAGGTGGCCGGCAGCGTGCAGGTGCCCTTGCAGACGAAGCCCTTGCCGCTGCCGAACAGGAACGCGCTCTGCCCCCACTCGGTATGCCGGCGCAGCACCATGCGCACCTTGTCGCCCACCGCCGGCTCGCTGTTGTAGATCACCGCGGTGGACTGCGTGCCGCCGGCCATCGGTGCCACCTGGTACAGCCACAGGCCGGCCAGACGGTTCTTCTCGGCGTTCTCGTGGTAGCGCTTGGCGATCTCCGGCAAGGTCTGCTGGACCTCCTTCGCCGCGGCGCTGCCGGGGTAGTCGTGCACGATCTGCTCGCCGAAGGTGGTGGCCATCTCGTCGTTGTGGATGCGCACCAGCTGGCGGTAGGTGTCCAGGTCCCGCTGCGCCGCCTGGTCGATGGCCGGCGCCTTGGCTGCGGAGGCCGCAGGTGCCGGCGCATTGACGCCCCCCTGCTGCGAGCAGCCGGCCGCCAGCAGGGCCAGGCCAACGAAGAAGAGCGAGTTGCGCAGGAAACCGGCAGTCATGGAATGCATCCGCGTGGCAGGACAGATCCCTAGAGTGGAACGAGCCGAGCCGCGCGCGCAACCGCGACGGCTTGGCCGCGGCCGCGGGCGCCCCGATAATCGCCGCTCCCGCCAGGATTCCCCATGTCCGACTCCCCCGCTCCCGCCGGCCACGCGCTGTTCCGGCACCGCGCCTTTGTCGCGTTCTGGTTCGCCCGCATCGCCTCGGGCTTCGGTTTCCAGATGCTCTCGGTGGCCGTCGGCTGGCAGGTCTACGCGATCACCGGACGCGCGCTGGACCTGGGCCTGATCGGCCTGGCCCAATTCATTCCCTCGGTGCTGCTGGCGCTGCCGGCCGGCCACGTGGCCGACCAGTTCGAGCGCCGCCGCATCGTGCTGTTTGGGCAAATCGTCGAGTTTTCCGCGATCGCCGTGCTCGCCGGAGTCACCCTGGCCGGTGCCGTGCACGAGGCGACGATCCTTGCGCTGGTGTTCGCGATCGGCGTGGCCAAGGCGTTCGAATTCCCGGCGATGCAGTCGATGCTGCCGGCGCTGGTGCCGGCGCCGATCCTGCCGCGCGCGATGGCGATGAGCGCATCGGCCGGCCAGGCGGCGATGATCATGGGTCCGGCGCTGGGCGGCTTCCTCTACGTGGCGGGGCCGGGCGTGGTGTACGTGGTGGCCGGTACGCTTTACCTGGTCGCCGCCGGGCTGATGGCCTGGCTGCGCTACGAACGCACGCCGCCGCGGCGCGAACCGGCCACGCTGAAGACCGTGTTTGCCGGCGTGCATTTCATCCGTCGGCGCCCCGACGTACTCGGGGTGATCTCGCTGGACCTGTTCGCCGTGCTGCTGGGCGGCGCCACCGCGCTGCTGCCGATCTTCGCCAGGGACATCCTGCACACCGGCCCGTGGGGTCTGGGCCTGCTGCGCGCGGCGCCGGCGGTGGGCGCGCTGCTGATGTCGCTCTGGCTGGCGCGCCACACCATGCAGCAGCGCGTCGGCATGATCATGTTCGCCTCGGTGGCGGGCTTCGGCCTGGCCACCCTGGTGTTCGCGGTGTCGACCACGCTGTGGCTGTCGCTGGCCGCGCTGTTCGCGCTGGGCGCGTTCGACATGGTCAGCATGGTGATCCGCGGAGCGCTGGTGCAGCTGGACACGCCGGACGACATGCGCGGCCGGGTCAGCGCGGTGAACGCGATCTTCATCAACACCTCCAACCAGCTCGGCGAGTTCGAGTCGGGCCTGCTGGCGGCCTGGGTCGGCGCGGTGCCGGCGACCCTGATCGGCGGTATCGGCACGCTGGTCGTGGTGGCACTGTGGATGGCCTGGTTCCCCTCGCTGCGACGCCGCGAGCAGCTGCAGGAACCTGCGTAGCCGATCCATCGACCGGCAGTGGCGTCGGTGCCACGGTGGCGGCTAGCATCGGGAGATGACCCGTGCCCACCTGCCGCTGACCTCGCTCGCCGCCGCCTGCCTGCTGGCCGCCGCGCCCTTCCACGCATCCGCCGCCGTTACGGCGGCCGCCACGCCACGCATCGAGGTGAGCTTCGCCGCCGACGCACACGCCCAGCCGGTCACTGGCCGCGTCTACGTGGCGGTCAGCCGCGACGACAAGGCCCCGCCGATCGAGCAGACCGACATCACCGGCGTGCCGCTGTTCGGGCACGACGTCGCCGGCCTGAAACCCGGTCATTTCGCGACTATCGATGTAAACGATTACGGCGCACCGCTCGCCAGCCTGCGCGACCTGCCGGCCGGCGACTACTGGATGCAGCCGTTCGTCAACGTCTACACCGAGTTCAAGCGCGCCGACGGCCACACGCTGTGGATGCACATGGACCAGTGGGAAGGCCAGAACTGGAAGCAGTCGCCGGGCAATCTCTACGGCAAGCCGGTGAAGGTGCACTACGACCCGGCCGCGGCCACGCCGATCCATCTGGTCGCCGACCAGGTGATCGCGCCGATCCCGTTCCCCAAGGACAGCGAGTACGTCAAGCGCTTCCGCATCCAGAGCAAGCTGCTGACGAAGTTCTGGGGCCACCCGATCTACCTCGGCGCCACCGTGCTGTTGCCCAAGGGCTACGCCGAGCATCCGAACGTGCGCTACCCGGTGGTCTACGACCAGGGACACTTCTCCACCGATGCGCCGTTCGGCTTCGAGCGCAAGGATTCGAAGATGCGCGCGTTCTGGCTGGACGACGCGAAGCGGCCGCGGGTGATCGTGGTGACGCTGCAACATCCCTCGCCGTTCTACGACGATTCCTACGCGGTGAACTCGCCCAACGAAGGCCCGTTCGACGACGCCATCCACCAGGAGCTGTACCCGGAGATCGCCCGCCGCTTCCGCACCATCGAGCAGCCCTGGGCGCGCATCCTCACCGGTGGTTCCACCGGCGGCTGGATCGCGGTGGCGCAGCAGCTGTTCCATCCGCGCTTCTACGGCGGCACCTATGCGATGTGCCCGGATTCGCTGGACTTCCGCCATCACCAGGTGGTGAACATCTACGACGACGCCAACGCGTACTACGTCGACAAGGGCTGGATGACGGTCGAGCGTGTGGACACGCGCCAGCCGGACGGCAACGTCGACGCGATGATGAAGGACGAGAACCACTACGAGCTGGCGGTCGGCGACCACTCCCGCTCGGGCGGCCAGTGGGATATCTGGGAGGCCGCCTGGGGCCCGATCGGTGCTGACGGCTATCCGCAACGGCTCTGGGACAAGCGCACCGGCGTGATCGACCACCGGGTCGCCGAGTACTGGAAGCAGCACTTCGACCTGCGCTACAGGCTCCAGACGCACTGGGCCACGCTCGGTCCGCTGGTAAGCAGCAAGCTGCACATCTACGTGGGCGATGCCGACACCTTCAACCTCAACATGGGCGTGCATGCGATGGACGCGTTCCTGAAGACCGCCAGCCATCCGCGTTTCGAGGGCTCGATCACCTACCAGCCGATGGCGCCGCACTGCTGGGGGCCAGACGGCGAGGCACTCTACGGGTTGATGACCGGCGACATGCGCGAGCATGCACCGAAGACCGCTACCGACTGGATCTACTGATCCCGCCCGACCGGGCGCCCCGCATGCGCGCCCGCCGATGCCGCGGCGACGGATGGTCGCCGCGCCTGGTACCAGCTGCCGAAGGGTCACGGAGACCCCGCCCCGGCCGCCCCTCCGGACCTTGCTTCGCATGACGACACGGCTTCGCTTCCGCCTCTCTCGCGCCTTGGCGCTGGCCCTGGTTTTCATCGCCCCGGCCGCCAGCGCCGCGATCAACCCGCATGGCCGCACCTGGGCCAACCCGGTGGACGTGGGCTACCGCTACAACTTCGAGCAGATGAACCAGGGCATCTCCTACCGCACCGGCGCCGATCCGGCCGTGGTGCGCTACGGCGATGCGTACTACCTGTTCCAGACCCTGGCCGACGGCTACTGGCACTCCACCGACCTGGTGCACTGGGATTTCGTCACGCCCGACAAGTGGCCATTCGACAGCGAGGTGGCACCGGCCACCCTGGTCGCCGACGGCAAGCTGTTCCTGATGCGCTCGACCACCGACCCGGAACCGTTGCTCTACTCCACCGACCCAGCGCATGGGCACTGGAAGTTCTGGACCCGGCTGATGCCGCCGCTGCCGAATGCGGTGAGCTCTTCCACCGAATACCGGATCAAGCCCGGCCAGCTGCCGCCCGGACCATGGGATCCGGGCCTGTTCCAGGACAACGACGGCAAGGTCTACCTGTACTGGGGTTCGTCCAACGTCTATCCGATGTACGGGCAGCAGATCGACCTCAAGCTCGGCGACGAGACCGAAGGCGAAGGCAAGCGGCTGGCCTGGCTCGGCGCGGCGAAATCGCTGCTGCGGCTGCACCCGGAGCAGCACGGCTGGGAACGCTTCGGTCGCGACCACACCGACGAGACCACCAAGCCCTACATCGAAGGCGCCTGGATGAACCGCCACGGCAACCGCTACTACCTGCAGTACGCGGCACCCGGCACCGAGTACAACGCCTACGCCACCGGCGTTTACACCAGCGATCACCCCTTGGGTCCCTTCACCTACGCGCCGTACAACCCGGTCGGCTACAAGCCGGGCGGTTTCGTGCAGGGTGCCGGCCACGGCTCCACCTTCGATGACGCCTACGGCAACGTGTGGAACACTGGCACCAACTGGATCGGCCTGAACTGGAACTTCGAGCGGCGCATCGATCTCTACCCGGCCGGCTTCCACGACGACGGCCAGATGTGGGTGGACACCCGCTTTGGCGATTTCCCGCAGCGCATGCCCGACCACCGGCTCAAGCCCGGCGAGAGCACCTTCACCGGCTGGATGCTGCTGTCCTGGCACAAGCACGCCACCGCGTCCTCGGAAGTGCCCGGCCATGGTCCGGACCAGGTCACCGACGAGAACCCGCGCAGCTTCTGGCTGGCCGCCTCCAACACCCCCGGCCAGACCCTGACGCTCGACCTCGGCGGCCCGCGCACGGTGGACGCGATCCAGGTGAACTATGCCGATTACCAGTCCGACCGCTACGGCGACGCGCCCGACCTCGTGACCCAGTTCGTGCTGGAAGGCTCGGGCGACGGCAACCACTGGCAGACCCTGGCCGACCTTTCGCACGAGACGCGCGACCACGCCAACGCCTACGTCGAACTCGATACCCCCGCCCACATCCGCTACGTACGCTATGTGCATCGGCACGTCGGTGCGAAGCACCTGGCCATCTCCGACCTGCGCGTGTTCGGCCATGCAGACGGTCCGCCGCCGCCGGCGCCGGTACTGGTCTCGGCAACCCGCGACAAGGACACCCGTGACGCCACCATCACCTGGAAGCCGGTGCCGGGCGCGGTGGGTTACAACGTGCGCTGGGGCCTCACCGCCGATCGCCTGCACGAGACCTACCAGCGCTTCGCCGACCAGCCGACCAGCCTGCAGCTGCGCGCGCTGAGTAGGGGCGTGCGCTATGTGGTGGCGGTGGAGGCGTTCGACGAACGGGGCGTGTCCACGCTGTCGCGCACGATCACGCTCGATCCCTAGCCATCGTCGACGACCGCGCTTGCGGGATCGGGGCCAATCGGCTCTGATCGCGCAAATGATCACCGTCCACCACCTCGAAAACTCGCGCTCGCAGCGCATCCTGTGGCTGCTGGAAGAGCTCGGCCTGCCCTACGAGATCAAGCGTTACGCCCGCGACCGCACGACCATGCTGGCGCCACCCGAATTGCGTGCCGTGCATCCGCTGGGCAAGTCGCCGGTCATCGCCGACGACGAGCTCGTCGTGGCCGAGTCCGGCGCCATCGTCGAGTATCTGGCCGACCGCTACGGCGACGGCCGGTTGCTGGCCGCGCCGGCCACGCCGGAGCGACGGCGCCAGACCTACTGGCTGCACTATGCCGAGGGCTCGGCGATGCCGCCGCTGTTGCTGAAACTGGTGTTCCAACGCGTGGGGAGGGCGCCCGCGCCCTTTTTCGCCCGCCCCATCGTCAGGGACGTGGCGGCCAAGGCACAGCGCGGCTTCGTCGACCCGCAGATCGCCACGCATCTGGACTATATGGAAGGCGAGCTGGGCAAGGCGGCGTGGTTCGCCGGCGAGGCCTTCAGCGTCGCCGACATCCAGCTGAGCTTCCCGCTGGAGGCCGCCGCTGCCCGGGGTGGGCTGACCGACGCGCGCTGGCCTCGCCTGTCCGCCTTCCTCGACCGCATCCACGCCATGCCGGCTTACCGCCGCGCCATCGAGAGGGGCGGCGACTACCGGTTGGGCTGATCTGGCTGAACGGTCGCCGGGCGGCGATTTGTCGCTTCCACGCCCCAGTCACGCGATCGGGCGCAAAGTAGGGACTCCGCCGTTGGCCGCGGTCTCCCGCGGCACCCTTCAAGGAGTCCAGGACCATGAGCCGAACCCGCGATATCGAACGCCATCTCGACGATGCCGGCGACCGTGTGCGCCAGTACGCCAATGGTGCCGCCAGCACCGCCCACGACCTGGTCGAGCGCGGGCGCCGCGCCACCAGCCGGCTGGGCCGCCAGAGCCATGACTACGGCCGGCAGATCACCCGCGCCGCCGAGGATTTCGCCGACGAGGCGAACTACCAGTACCGGCGGCTGCGTCGGCAGGTGAAGCGGCATCCGGCTGCGACCGTGGCCATCGTGGCCGGTACGGTCGGTGCGTTCCTGCTGCTGCGTCGCGCTTTCGCCAGCCGCGACGAGGACTGACCGCGCCGCCGGCTGCAGTCTCCGCGCCCAACAAACAAAAAAGCCCGCTGGAAGGCGGGCTTTTTTGCGAAGAACGACTCCGTCACTGGGTGATGGGATTCGGCTTCTCCGGATCGAGCTTGTACTCCTTGATCGCGCGGGCGACGTCCTTGGCGTTGACCAGGCCGTCCTTCGCCAGCGACGCCAGTGCGGCGTGGGCGATCCAGTAGCGGTCCACCTCGAAGAAGTCGCGCAGGTGGGCGCGGGTGTCCGAACGGCCGAAGCCGTCGGTGCCCAGCACGGTGTAGCGCTTACCCTCGGGAATGAACGCGCGGATCTGGTCGGCGAACTCGCGCACGTAGTCGGTCGCGGCCACCACCGGACCGGCGCGGTCCTGCAGCAGGCCGGTGACATACGGCACGCGCTGCTCGGCTTCCGGATGCAGGCGGTTCCAGCGCTCGGCGTCGAAACCGTCGCGACGCAGCTCGATGAAGCTGGGGCAGGACCAGATGTCGGCGTGCACGCCGAAATCCTTCTCCAGCAGCTCGGCCGCGGCGATCACCTCGCGCAGGATCGTGCCCGAGCCCAGCAGCTGCACGCACGGCGCCTTCGCCTTGCCCTTGCCCTTGCCGTTCCCGTTGGTCGACACGCCGCAGTCGCGGAACAGGTACATGCCCTTGATGATCCCTTCCTCGCAACCGGCCGGCATGTCCGGGTGCTGGTAGTTCTCGTTCATCACGGTCAGGTAGTAGTAGACGTCCTCCTGCTCGGCCATCATCCGGCGCGTGCCGTCCTGCAGGATCACCGCCACCTCGTAGGAGAAGGTCGGGTCGTAGGACTTGACGTTGGGGATCGCGCCGGACATCAGGTGCGAATGGCCGTCCTCGTGCTGCAGGCCTTCGCCGTTCAGCGTGGTGCGGCCGGCGGTGCCGCCGACCAGGAAGCCGCGCGCGCGCATGTCGCCCGCCGCCCAGCACATGTCGCCGATGCGCTGGAAGCCGAACATCGAGTAGTAGATGAAGAACGGCAGCATCGCCACGTTGGAGATGCTGTAGCTGGTGGCCGCGGCCATCCAGGCACCCATGCCGCCGGCCTCGGAGATGCCTTCCTGCAGCACCTGGCCCTTGATGTCCTCGCGGTAGTACAGCAGCTGGTCGGCATCCTGCGGGCGGTACTTCTGGCCGAACGGCGCATAGATGCCGATCTGGCGGAACATGCCCTCCATGCCGAAGGTGCGTGCCTCGTCCGCGACGATCGGCACCACGCGCTCGCCCAGCTGCTTGTCGCGCAGCAACAGGTTCATGCCGCGCACCAGCGCCATGGTGGTGGAGATCTCGCGCTCGCCCGAGCCCTTGGTGATCTGCTCGAAGGCCGACAGCTCCGGCGCAGTGATCTTCTGGTCGGCCTTGCGGCGACGCTGCGGCAGCGAACCGCCCAGCGCCTTGCGGCGCTCGAGCATGTACTGCACTTCCGGCGAGTCCTTGCCCGGGTGGTAGTACGGCACGTCGGCCAGCTTGTCGTCCGGCACCGGGATGTTGAAGCGGTCGCGGAAGTGGCGCACCGCATCGGCGTCGAGCTTCTTCTGCTGGTGGGTCGGGTTCTGCGACTCGCCGGCCGCGCCCATGCCGTAGCCCTTGACCGTCTTGGCCAGGATCACCGTCGGCATGCCCTGGGTGTTCACCGCCTGGTGGTAGGCCGCGTAGACCTTGTGCGGGTCATGGCCGCCGCGGTTGAGGCGCCAGATGTCGTCGTCGGACAGGTTGGCGACCAGCTGCGCGGTCTCCGGGTACTTGTTGAAGAAGTGCTCGCGCGTGTACTTGCCGCCGAACGCCTTGCACGCCTGGTACTCGCCGTCGACGGTTTCCATCATCAGCTTGCGCAGCGTGCCGGAGGTGTCGCGTGCCAGGAGCGGATCCCAGTAGCTGCCCCATACCACCTTGATCGCGTTCCAACCGGCGCCGCGGAACACGCCTTCCAGCTCCTGGATGATCTTGCCGTTGCCGCGCACCGGGCCGTCCAGGCGCTGCAGGTTGCAGTTGATCACGAAGATCAGGTTGTCCAGGCCCTCGCGGCCAGCCAGCGCGATCGCGCCCAGGCTCTCCGGCTCGTCGGTCTCGCCGTCGCCGAGGAAGCACCAGATCTTGCGGTCGCTCTTGGGGATCAGGCCACGGTGCTCCAGATACTTCCAGAACTGCGCCTGGTAGATCGCCTGGATCGGACCTAAGCCCATCGACACCGTCGGCACCTGCCAGTAGTCCGGCATCAGCCACGGATGCGGGTAGGACGACAGGCCGCGGCCCTTGCCCACCACTTCCATGCGGAACAGGTCCATCTGCTCCTCGGCGATGCGGCCTTCGAGGAAGGAACGCGCATACACGCCCGGGCTGGAGTGGCCCTGATGGAACACCAGGTCACCCGGGTGGTCGGCGCTGGGCGCGCGCCAGAAGTGGTTGAAACCGACGTCGTACAGCGTGGCCGAGGAGGCGAAGCTGGCGATGTGGCCGCCCAGCTCGCCCGGCTTGCGGTTGGCGCGCACCACCATCGCCATCGCGTTCCAGCGGATCAGGGTGCGGATGCGCCATTCCATGGTGGCGTCGCCCGGGCTCTTGGCCTCGTTCTGCGGGGCGATGGTGTTGACGTACTCGGTGGTCGGGTCGAACGGCAGGTAGCCGCCGGCGCGCCGGGTGGAGTCGACCATCTTTTCCAGCAGGTAATGCGCGCGCTCGGTGCCGTCGTGGCTGATGACCGCATTGAGCGATTCGATCCACTCGTTGGTTTCGGTGGGATCGATGTCCTGATGGAGGATGTCGTCGAGCTGATCCATGGGGATTGTGTCTCCGCAGCGTCAGGGGATACGCCGCCGTAGGGGGTATGAACGCCGCCCGGACGGGCCAATAGCCTTCCGAGTCTATCGCCAATGACGCAGCGCGCCAATGCGATACGCCAGCGGATGGCCGTCCAAACCCGCATGAAAACCGGGAGGGCGGGTTGTTTTCGTGGATTTGCGATACTTCCCCGCTCGCCGGAACACAGCCATCAAGGGAATGACATGGGAAACCCCGTCTCGCCGACCATCGCCGTTCTCGTGCCCTGCCACAACGAGGGCGTGGCGATCGGGCGCGTCGTCGCCGACTTCCGGCAGGCGCTGCCGCAGGCCACGGTCTACGTCTACGACAACAATTCCACCGACGACACGCGGGCGAAGGCCGCCGCCGCGGGCGCGGTCGTGCGCACGGAGCGGCTGCAGGGCAAGGGGCATGTGGTGCGCCGCATGTTTGCCGACGTCGAGGCCGACATCTACGTGCTGGTGGATGGCGATGCCACCTACGACGCTGCCGCTGCACCGGCGATGATCGGGCTGCTGCGCAGCGACGGGCTGGACATGGTGGTGGGCAGCCGCCGCACCGACGAGGCCACGGCCTACCGGCAGGGTCACCGCTTCGGCAACCGCCTGCTGACCGGACTTACCTCATGGCTGTTCGGCCGATCCTTCAGCGATATCCTGTCCGGCTACCGGGTGTTTTCACGACGCTTCGTGCGCTCCTGCCCGCCCCTGTCGGGTGGCTTCGAGGTCGAGACCGAGCTGGCCGTCCATGCGCTGGAGCTGCGACTGCCTGTGACCGAGGTCCCTACCCGCTACGGCAGCCGCATGGCCGGATCGCACAGCAAACTCAACACGTGGAGGGATGGCTGGCGGATCCTGATGACGATCGTGCGGCTGGCCAAGAACGCCCGGCCGCTGCTGTTCTTTTCCAGCCTTGCCGGGCTGGCCGTCGCAACCGCCGTCGTGCTGGCCGTGCCGCTGATCACCACCTACGTGCGGACCGGACTGGTGCCACGCTTCCCGACCGCCATCCTGTGCGCTTCGCTGGTGGTGCTCGGCTCGGTGTTCCTGGCCTGCGGCCTGATCCTCGATACCGTAACCGTCGGGCGGCGGGAGCAAAAATGGCTGGCCTACCTGGCCTGCGACCGGGTCCCTGCGGTCACCGACGCCGCATGACCGCGCCACGCCGGAAGCGTCTGGACGAGCGTTGGCCCTGGGTGCTCGGCGGCTGCCTCGCCGCGGGCACGCTGCTCGCCCTGTGCCTCGGGCAGGATGCGAGCTGGGACCTGCGCAACTACCACCTGTACAACGCCTGGGCCTGGCTGAACGGGCGAGAGTCGATCGACATCGCCGCGGCGGGGTTGCAGAGCTGGTTCAATCCCGCGCTCGATCTGCCTTACTACCTGCTAGCAACCGGTCCGTTGCAGCATGCTCCGCGCTGGCTGGCGGCGCTGCAGGGGCTGTGGTTCGGCCTGCTGGCGTTTCTGGTGTTCCGCATCGCCGCCACTTTCGCGCGCCTGCAGCGAAGGCGCTTCGGTACGGCCGACGCGATCGCCGTGGCCATCGGCGTCACCGGCACCATGGCGGTATCGCAGACCGGCCTGACCACCAACGAACTGCCGACTGCCTGCCTGGTCCTGGCCGGCATAGCGTTGCTGCTGCACGCGCTCGGCAACCCCGACGGGCCACCCTGGCGAACTTTGCTGCTGGCCGGCCTCTGCACCGGGCTGGCCGCCGGACTCAAGCCGACGGCGATCGTCTATCCGGTGGCTGCCGGGTTCGCCGCAGCGGCCACGCTGCGTCCATGGCGATGCGCCGGACGCGGCTTCATCGCGCTGGCGCTGGGTAGCGGCGGCGGCTTCCTGCTGGCTTACGGATGGTGGGGCTGGCACCTGTACCAGAGCATCGGCAACCCGGCATTCCCGATGTTCAACCAATGGTTCCACTCGCCCTGGGCGCCTGCCACCAGCATGACCGATACCCGCTTTCTGCCTCGCAGTCCGGAGCAATGGCTGGCCTATCCGTTCTACTGGCTTCGCCGCAACCAGGCGCTGGTGACCGAGGCTCGGTTCGCCGATCCTCGCTATGCGTTGGCTTTTCTGGCGGTGCTGGCGCTGCCAGCCCTGCGCCTGTGGAGCAGGCGCGACCCGCCGGGTGGACCCGCGCTGGGATTTCTAGCGGTGTTCTGGGCACTGGCCTACCTGCAGTGGCTGGGACTGTTCTCGATCCTGCGCTACGCGATTCCGCTGGAATCCCTTTCGGGCGTGATGGCGCTGGGCGTCCTGCGCCGTGCCTGGCCCGATCCCGATGGAGGCGTCTCCAGAACCGCTCGCCGCGCCATCGGGGCATGCGCGTTGCTCTGCCTTGCGCTGACGCACTATCCGAACTGGGGTCGTGTGCCGTTTTCGCGCCAGCCGGTCGAGGTGAGCGCCCCCCGCCTGCCGGCGCACAGCCTGGTGATGCTGGTGGGGATGCCGCTGGCTTACCTGCCACCGCTGTTGCCGCAGGATTCCCACGCGCGCTACGTGGGCCTGAACTGGTTCACTGATGCGACACGCGGCTACCGCCTGTATGACGCGATCGAGCAGGCGGTACGGGCACACAACGGGCCGCGTTACGCGCTGCTCAGCCCGGATGCCACCACCCAGGATCAAGGCATGCTCGGACAGCTCCTGCCGGGCTACCGGCTGGACGACTGCCGACCCGTGACCAGCAACCTCGAGCGGGACCGGCGCGGTCGCCCACCGATCCATCCGGTCGAGCTGTGCCGCATGGTGCCGGCCGCCCCCGTCTGACGGTCGCACTGGAAACGAAAGGCCCCGGTCACCGCGCGGGCGACCGGGGCCGGGACAGGCAACGCAAGGCGCTCAGCCCCGTCGTTCGCCCTGGGCGGCGCGGATCTGCGCATCCACCGCGGCCACGGCGGTCATGTTGACCACGCGGCGGGCGGTGGAGGCCGGGGTGAGGATGTGCGCGGCCTTGTCCACGCCCATCAGGATCGGGCCGATCGCCACGCCGTCGGTCATCACCCGCACCATGTTGTAGACGATGTTGGCCGCGTCGAGATTGGGCAGCACGAACAGGTTGGCGCGGCCGGTCAGCGTGGTATGCGGGAACATCCGCCGGCGCAGCACCTCGTCCCACGCGGTGTCGGCCTGCATCTCGCCGTCCATCTCCAGCTTCGGATAGCGCTCCTTGAGGATCTGGTAGACCTTGCGCATCTTCGCCGCGCTGGCGTTCTCGTGGCTGCCGTAGTTGGAATGCGACAACAGCGCCACCTTCGGCTCGATGCCGAACAGCTTCAGGCGGTAGCTGGCCTGCAGCGTGGCCTCGGCGATCTGCTCGGCGGTCGGGTCGCACTGCACGTGGGTGTCGACGAAGAACCAGGCGCCGCGGTCGTTGATTACCGCCGACATCGCCGAGGTGCACTGCACGCCCGGGTCCAGCCCGAACACGCTGCGCAAGTAGCCGAGCTTCTTGTGGTAACGCCCGACCAGGCCGCAGATCATCGCGTCGGCCTCGCCGCGCTCGACCATCATCGCGGCGATCAGGGTGTGCCGCGAACGCATCAGGTTCTTCGCTGCCGCCGGGGTCACGCCACGACGCTCGGTCAGCGTGTGGTACTGCTGCCAGTAGTCGTTGAAGCGCGGGTCGTCATGAATGTTGGTGAGCTCGAAATCCACCCCCTGACGCAGGCGCAGGCCCAGGCGCTGGATGCGCGCCTCGATCACGTCCGGGCGGCCGATCAGGATCGGGTGGGCCAGCTTCTCGTCGACCACGGTCTGCACGGCGCGCAGCACCACTTCTTCCTCGCCCTCGGCGTAGGCCACACGCTTGCGGTCGGCGCGGGCGCGCTCGTACACCGGCTTCATGATCAGGCTGGTGCGGTAAATGAACTGGCCGAGCTTCTCGCGGTAGGCGTCCATGTCGTCGATCGGCCGGGTGGCCACGCCCGAGTCCATCGCCGCCTGCGCCACCGCCGGCGCCAGCATCACCAGCAGGCGCGGATCGAACGGGCGCGGGATGAGGTACTCCGGGCCGAACGAGGGGATGTCCTCGCCGTAGGCGGCGCCGAGATCGGCCGCCTCCTCGCGCGCCAGCTGCGCGATGGCCCGCACGCAGGCCAGCTTCATCGCCTCGTTGATGCCGGTGGCGCCCACGTCCAGCGCGCCGCGGAAGATGTACGGGAAGCACAGCGCGTTGTTGACCTGGTTCGGGTAGTCCGAGCGGCCGGTGGCGACGATGCAGTCCGGGCGCACCGACTTGGCGTCGGCCGGCGAGATCTCCGGGTTCGGGTTGGCCAGCGCCAGGATCACCGGCTTGTCGGCCATCGTGGCGACCATCTCCGGCTTCAGGATGCCGCCGGCCGAGAGGCCCAGGAACACGTCGGCACCGGCGACGATGTCGGCCAGCGTGCGCTTGTCGGTGTCGCGGGCATAACGCGCCTTGTCCGGATCAAGGTGGTCGCGGCCGGTGTAGAGCACGCCCTCGCGGTCGTAGGCGAGGATGTTCTCGGGCTTGAGACCCAGCGCCACGAGCATGTCCAGGCAGGCGATGCCGGCCGCACCGGCGCCGGCGGTGGCCAGCTTCACCTCCCCGATCTGCTTGCCGACCACTTCCAGCGCGTTGAGCACCGCGGCGCCGACGATGATCGCGGTGCCGTGCTGGTCGTCGTGGAACACCGGGATCTTCATCCGCTCGCGCAGCTTGCGCTCGACGATGAAGCATTCCGGCGCCTTGATGTCCTCGAGGTTGATGCCGCCGAAGGTCGGCTCCATCGCCGCGATGATCTCGACCAGCTTGTCCGGGTCGCGCTCGTTGAGCTCGATGTCGAACACGTCGATGCCGGCGAACTTCTGGAACAGCACGCCCTTGCCTTCCATCACCGGCTTGCCGGCCAGCGGACCGATGTCGCCCAGGCCCAGCACCGCGGTGCCGTTGGTGATCACCGCCACCAGGTTGCCGCGCGCGGTCAGCTCACTGGCCGCGTTCGGGTTCTCCACGATGGCCTCGCAGGCGTAGGCCACGCCGGGCGAGTAGGCCAGCGCCAGGTCACGCTGGGTAACCATCGGCTTGGTCGCGCTGACCTTGATTTTGCCGGGCGGGCACAGCCGGTGGTATTCGAGCGCGGCGTGCTTGAGTTCCTCGGGGGGATTGGCCATGTGAGCGGGTCGGTTTTCCGGGGGACGAAGAGGCGCGCATGGTAGCACCGCGTTCCTTGCCGCCCGCTGTGCGGCGCCGCACCGGGACGGCGGGTCACAGGCCCAGCGACAGCTCCTCGGCCTGCACCCGGCCCATGTGGATGCGGTTGACGAACAGCGAGAACGCCAGCTTGCCGGCGAGGCCGTGTACGTGCTGCATCCACGGCGGCAGCCAGCGCGGCGCGACGATTGCGCCGGAGGTGAAATGCGGTTCGAGCGCGATCACGTCGTGCAGCGCCAGCTTGCCGGCGAACAGGTGGCGCAGCAGGTCCATCCGGCGCTGCTTCAGCGCCCAGCGGAAGAACGTGTGCACGGCCAGCAGGCCGGACAGGTACACGTTGTCCTTGGCGAACACCGCGCCACCGGTCGGCGGCACGCCGCGGAACACCCGCTGGGCCGAGTGGAAACTGTCAGCCACCGACTGGCCACGCTCCAGGAAGAAGCGATAGACCTCGACGAAATCCGCCCCGTGCAGGGCCATGTCGATCGCCAGGATGCGCAGGCTGATGCGTTTCAGCCGCGAGATGTCGATGGCGCCGGACATCAGCTCGGCGAACACGGCCAGGCCCTCCTGGGTGGCCGTGACCCGCGGCGATGTGCGCGCCAGCGAAGCCAGCAACGGTTGCGCACGGCCGTTCAGGGCAGTCAGCGAGTGGACATAGGCCTCATGTGCCAGCAACTGGTGACGGTCGTAATCGGTAAACGTGGTACCGCCCCGCAGCCGGATGCGGGTCGCCCCGGCCGCCGCCTTGGCGGTGAGCTCCGGATCCACCTCCACCGCGATCACGCCCGCGCCGAAGAAGCCATCCAGGGTCTGCGCGAGGTCGCCGCGCAGCTGTTCCGCCGCGATGGTCCCGGCAACCTCGTCGGCCAGCAGATCGGCACCCAGTTCGTCGGCCAGGTCGACGAAGTAGCGAGCGGCGTCGAGGTTGCTCTTGCTGCTGCCCGGAATCAGGTCACCCGGATGGCCATACAGGACGATCGAGGGCGCGGTGACGCCTGCCGTGCCTGCCGCCTCGAGCATTTCGGCGGCGATCCGCCACGACTCGGCGGTGCGGCAGAGGTAGTCGCCCAGCGGATCCTCATGTCCCGCCTCACGCTCGATCGCCACCAGCTCCGCACGGGCGGCCGAGAGGTCTGGTGGTACATAGCGCACCTCCGGCAAGGCCAGCCGACCGACCGCGTAGTCGCCGATCATGCGGTCCTCGAGCGACGCCGGCCAGGCGACCGTGGGCAGGATGCGGATCGGCCGCACCGCGGCCAGCAGACGCTGGTCGAGCGCGGCATAGCGCGCCAGCCCGGGCGGAACCTCCGCAGGCGGCAGGTTCATGGCGAGCGCTGCCGCAGGTCGTCGATGCGGCGGATCAGGTCCATCGCCACCGGATTCGGCCTGAAGCTGCGGAAGAGGCCGCGCGGCCCGGCCGGAATGAAGCTCACCGAGTCGCCCAGTCGCGTATTCGGCTGACGCAGCATCAGGGTGACCCGCGGCGGGTTGACCATGGTGGTCGCATTCACGTTCATCACCTGCGCCAGCGGGATGCGGGTGCGCTCGCCGCGCTGGACGACCACGACCTGGTCACCGTCCAGCCAGACCTCGTCGACCAGGTCGAACACCAGCTTGCGCATGAGCACGTAGCCGAAGCCCATCATGACCAGCGGGACGATCATCATGACCCGCGGCGGGGCCTTGCCGGGACCGCCGGGCTGCAGCCAGGCGATCGCCAGGAACACGGCCAGCAGACCGAACCAGAGCAGCGGGAAGGCCCGCTTGTACCAGACGGTGCCGGCGGAGGAGAGTCGCTGCATGAAGGCGCGCCGCCGACGCCCGCTCAGTCGCGCTCGCGCTGGCCGCGGTGGCCATGCGGGCGGTCGATCGGCCGGCCGCCGCGCTGGCGGCGCAGGCGCGCCTCGAGCGTGGCGGCCTGGTCTTCGCGTTCGTCGCGCAGCTTCAGGTAGTTGCGCCAGCGTTCGGCGGACAGCCCGCCGTTGTCCAATGCCTCCTGCACCGCGCACCCCGGCTCGCTGCCGTGGCCGCAGTCGGCAAAGCGGCACAGCTCGGCCAGCTCGTCGATATCGGAAAACAGGTCCAGGTTCTCGTCGCCGGTGAGCTTGAGCTCGCGCATGCCCGGCGTGTCGATCAGGCAGCCGCCGGTCGGCAGCTGCAGCAAGGCGCGATGGGTGGTGGTGTGGCGTCCCCGACTGTCGTGGGCGCGCACGGCGCTGGTCGCCATGCGGTCCACGCCCAGCAGGGTGTTGGTGAGGGTGGACTTGCCCGCTCCGGAAGAGCCGACCAGCACCGCGCTGTCGCCCGGCCGCAGATACTCCGCCAGCACGGCGATGCTGGCCGGGTCCTTGCCGTTGATGGCGTGCACCGGCACCTCGCCGGGCAGGCGGCCACGCAGCTCGGCGACTCGATCAGCCGCATCCTCGGTCTGATCGAGCTTGCTCAGCAGCACCACCGGACGGGCACCGGAGTCCTCGATCAGCGACAGGTAGCGCTCGATTCTCGATGGATTGAAGTCGCCGTCCAGGCCGGTGAGCACCAGCACGTAGTCGATATTGGTGGCAATCACCTGACGCTCGTAGCGCTCGCCAGCGGCCGCGCGCGAGAGCACGGTGCGCCGCGCCAGCACTTTCTGGATGTGCGGCGGGGCCCCCGGCTCGAACTCGACGAAATCACCCACCGCCGGGCGCTCGGCGGGATCCAGTCCGCGTTTGAGGAAATGGCCGGCCGGCTGGGCACCGAACAGGTGCTCGCCATCGTGCAGCTCGTAGCCGGCACGGTGCTGGGCCACCACGCGGGCCAGCCGCAATCCACCGGAGGGGAGGGATTCGCCGCGCCAGCCGATACGGCGCAGTCGGTCGATTAGGGTGGCTTCGCTCATGGGGCCCGATTATGCCCGGCCCCCGATCGGGCCGATATCCGACTCTTGGCCGGCCCACACGGGCCGCCCGGTCGCTGTTAGCATGCCCGCACTGCCGGCCGCAAGCGCCGGTGCAGCAAAGCACAGGAACCTACGTCGTTGGCCCCGATCAAACCCAGCCCGCATCTTTCCAACGTGCGCTACGAGATCCGTGGCGCGCTGACCCGCCGCGCCCGCGAGATGGAGGCCGAAGGCCTGCCGATCATCAAGCTCAACATCGGCAACCCGGCCCGCTATGGCTTCCAGACGCCGCCCCACTTGCGTGAAGCCATCGCCGCCAAGCTCACCGAGAGCGAAGCCTATGGTCACGAGCAGGGCCTGGAGGAAGCCCGAGCTGCCATTGCGGACCTGCAGCGCGCCCGTGGCGCACGCGGCGTGGACATGGACCGCGTGTTCATCGGCAACGGCGTCAGCGAGCTGATCGACATCAGCCTGCGCGCTCTGCTGCAGCCGGGTGACGAGGTACTGCTGCCGAGCCCCGACTACCCGCTGTGGAGCGCCGCGACGATCCTCAACGGCGGCCGCCCACGCTATTACCGCTGCCTGCCGGAGAACGGCCACCAGCCCGACCCGGCGGAGATCGAAAGCCTGATCACCCCGCGCACCCGCGCACTGGTGCTGATCAACCCGAACAATCCCACCGGTGCGGTGTACCCGCGCGCACTGCTCGAGCAGATCGTCGCCATCGCCGCACGGCACCGACTGCTGCTGCTGTGCGACGAGATCTACGACGAGATTCTCTACGACGGCGCCGTGTTCCAGCCGCTGGCGGAAGTGGCCGGCGACGTGCCGTGCGTGAGCTTCGGCGGCCTGTCCAAGGTGCATCGCGCCTGCGGCTATCGCGTCGGCTGGATGAGCCTTTCCGGCGAGCCTGCGCGCACCGCGGAGTACCGCGACGCGCTGCAGTTGCTGGCTGCGCTGCGGCTGTGCGCCAACGCCACTGCCCAATGGGCGGTGGTTCCGGCACTGCAGGGCGCGCCGACCATCCACGCGCTGACCGCGCCGGGCGGACGACTGCACGAAGCGCGCCGCGCCGTGATCGAGGGCGTGGCAGCCAGCGACTACCTGGAACTGGCCGCACCCGAAGGTGCGCTCTACGCGTTCCCCGGCGTGCGTGCCGACCGCCTGCCGGTGTTCGACGATGGCGCGTTCGCGCTGCGCCTGCTGGAGCAGGAATCGGTGCTGGTGGTGCCAGGCGCGAGCTTCAACGTGCCGGCCAGCCGGCAGTTCCGCCTCACCCTGCTGCCGCAGCCGGCCGAACTGCGCGAGGTGTTCGTGCGGATCGAGCGCGTGCTTGCCGCGATGGCCGCCGAACAGCCGGCCCGCGCATCCGCCGTCGCCTGACGGTGGCCTCGCGACTCCTCGCCCTGGGCGACTCCTACACCATCGGCGAGGGCGTGCCGGAGGCCGGCCGCTGGCCGGTGCAGCTGGTCGCCCATCTCGCCACCGTCGGGATCCCGGTGGAGGCACCGCACATCGTCGCCGTAACAGGTTGGACCACGGATGAGCTGGCCGCCGGGATGGACGCCGCCGCACTGGCGCCGGGCTGGGACCTGGTGACCCTGCTGGTCGGCGTGAACAACCAGTACCGCGGTCGCGGCGAGGACGAGTACCGGCGGGAGTTCGCCAGCCTGCTCGCGCGCGCGGTGGCGCTGGCGGACGGACAGGCGGGCCGCGTGGTGGTGGTGTCGATCCCGGACTGGGGCGTGACGCGTTTCGCGCGCGAGTCGGCACGCGACCGCGCGGCGGTCGGTGCGGCGCTGGACCGGTTCAACGCCATCGCGCGCGCCGAGGCCGACACGGCAGGCGCGGCGTTCGTCGACATCACCGACCTCACGCGGGCCCACCCGGACGAGCTCGCCGACGATGGCCTGCACCCGGATGCGCGGCAGTACGCTCGCTGGATTTCGCGCATCGCTCCGGCGGCCCGCGCCGCGCTGGCCGCCTGACGCCGCAACCGCGCTGCAACCTCGCCGCCATCGCGCGGTGATCCGCGCGACGAATACTGGCGCCCCGGGCAACCACCGGGAACCGCCGCCATGGCCACACTCCGCTGCCGCAGCGCCTTTATCTCCGACGTGCACCTGGGCACGCCCGACTGCAAGGCGCGCTACCTGCTCGACTTCCTCCGCCAGCTCCGCTGCGACAGGCTCTACCTGGTCGGCGACATCATCGACCTCGAGGCACTGGGCAAGCGCATGTGGTGGCATGCCGACCACGGCGCGGTGATCGCCGAGATCCTCGACCTGGCCCGGCGCGGCGTCGAGGTGACCTACATCCCCGGCAACCACGATGCCGCCCTGCGCGGCTTGGCCGGCCAGGACTTCGGCGGCGTGCACATTGCGCTGGAGGCCGTGCACGAGGGCGCCGACGGCCGCCGCTACCGGGTCAGCCACGGCGACGAGTACGACCCCGAGCACGTCGGCCGCAGCTGGATGCTGCACCTGGGCGAGGCGATGCACCGTTTCATCTGCTGGAGCAATCGCCGGGTGAATGCATGGCGCCGGCGCATGGACATGCCCTACCTGCCACTGTCGATCATCGTGAAATCGCACGTCGGCAAGGCGCTGGCCTATATCCGCGCCTACGAGGAGCGCGTGGCGACGGACGCCCGCGAACGTGGTTTCGACGGACACATCTGCGGCCACATCCACTTCGGCCAAGTGCGCGAGATGGACGGCCTGCTCTATCTCAACGACGGCGACTGGGTCGAGCATTGCACGGCGCTGGTGGAGGACCACACCGGCGCCATGGAGCTGATCCACTGGAGCGAGCAGCCCACTGCGCTGGGCCGCGCCAGCCGCGAGCTGGTGCTGCCCTCGCCCGACGCGGCGCTGGCGCTGGCCCCGCTGGCGCGACGCCAGCGCAGCCTGGACGAACTCCGGCCCGCGGCGTGATCAGTTACGCATCAATTGGCCCGCGACCCGCGCGGCCAGCCGGCGCGGCATGAAGCGCGTGCCCTGCGCCATCAGCGCGTTGGACCAGCCAGCGATCACTCCGGTGCGCCCCCGCAGCATTGCCGCCACGCCCTGCCGCGCCACCGTCGGCGCCTGCATGCGGGTCACCCGCTGATACAGCGTGGGCCGCTGTCCGGAGACGGCAAAAAACCGGGTCGCGGTGACCCCCGGCGACAGCACGGTGCAGCGCACGCCGCTGCCGCGCAGCTCGGCATCGATCGCGTAACTGAATTCCAGTACGTAGCTTTTCGCCGCCGCGTAGGCGGCGTAGTAGGGCGTGGGCTGGAACGCCCCGGTGGAGGCGACCTGCAGCACGCGTCCGAATCCGCGCCCGCGCATACCAGGCAGCACCAGCCGGGTGAGGTGGGTCAGGGCCACCACGTCGACCTCCAGCATGCCCTCCAGCTTCGGCCACGGGGTCTGGGCGAACTCGCCGAACACGCCGAAACCGGCATTGTTGACCAGTACATCGATCGCAACGCCTTCGGCCGCCAGGCCTGCAATCAACGTCTCGCGCGCCGCGGGGTCGGTCAGGTCGGCCGGCCTGACGTGGACGGTGTGACCGGACGCGCGCAGCTCCTGTGCGAGCGCCTGCATCGGCGCCTCGCTGCGGGCGACCAGGATCAGGTCGGCGCCCCGTCGGGCCAGCTCGCGGGCGAACTCGATGCCGAGCCCGCTGGAGGCGCCGGTGACCAGGGCCGTTCGGCCCTGCAAGGGGGAAATGCTCATGGCGTAGGCTCCTTCGCGGCCTCGAGGCCGCGGATCAGAGCGCCCAGCAAGGCGCGCAATTCGTTGGGAAAGTCGATCAGCAGGCCCGCCAGCATCGCGTCGCCACGCAAGGCCTGATGCAACTCGGGCGCCGGCGCCGCCATCTGCGCCAGACCGGGCACCACGGCCTGCAGCCACAGCAGCAGGCGCACCCCGCAGCCCGGGGGCAGCTCGAGGGCGGCTTCCAGCCCGGCGCCGCTGGCAGCCAGGCGCCCGGCGAGCGATCGCTTGAAGGCCACCACCTCGGCCACCGGTACGTTCGCCTCCAGCACGACGTGCAGCAGGGCCGCCAGGCGCAGGAACATCGGCCGCCCGGAAAGCTCGGCGGCGACCCAGGCGGCCCAGGCTTCGGCACTCGCAGGCCCCTCGCGCAGACAGGTATCGAGGGCGTCGAACCAGGCGGCGTAGTGCTCGGCCAGCAGCGCCAGGAACAGCGCCTCGCGTGTGGGGAAATACAGGTAGGTGGTGCCCTTGGCGACGTCCGCTGCGGCCGCCACCGCGCTCATCGTGATCGTCTCGTACGGCTGGCGCTCGAGCAGCCGCAGCGCGGCGGTAAGCAGGTCGCGCCGACGGCGCTCCTTCGTCGGCTCGTCCACGGCACGACGCCCCCGCCCCAGCGGACATGTCTTTTTAATGACCATGGGTCATTTATAAATGACCCATGGTCATTTTTCAAGCGCGACTTGCCCCCTGGCCCGCGCGCTACCATGTAGCGCTACCTCACCTTCCCAAACCGGAAACGCGCTCATGTCCCTCGATCCCGCCACCCGCGAACGCATCCAGTCCCTGCTCAGCGAGCACCGCGTGGTGTTGTTCATGAAGGGCACCCGCCAGCAGCCGATGTGCGGCTTCTCGGCCGCTGCCACCAATACGCTGAACGAGCTGCTGGAGGACTACCACACGGTCAACGTGCTGGAAGATCCGGCGATCCGCGAGGGCATCAAGATCTACGGCGAGTGGCCCACCATCCCGCAGCTCTATGTCGAGGGTGAGCTGGTCGGCGGCTCGGACATCATCCGCCAGATGTACACCAGCGGTGAGCTGCACAGCCTGTTCGGCGCGGTGCAGCCGGACCGCACGCCGCCGGAGATCGCCATCACCGACAAGGCCGCCGAGATGATCCGCCAGGGCACTGCCGATGCGCAGGGCGTGGTGATCCACCTGGAGATCGGCCCGGACTTCAGCGCCGGGTTCCAGCTGGCTCCGGCCGGCGACTTCGACATCGTGGCCGAGTCCAATGGACTGCGTATCCACTTCGACCCGGCCAGCGCACAGCGCGCCAAGGGCATCGTGATCGACTGGGTATCCACCGTGCAGGGCGAGGGCCTGAGCCTGAAGTTCCCCGGCGCGCAGCAGGTGCACGACATGAGCGTGCAGGAGCTGCGCCAGCGGCTGGCCGATGGCGGCCTCGTCCTGGTGGACGTGCGCCCGGCGGCGGCACGCGCCATGCTGCCCTCGCTGCCGGAAGCGCGCATCCTGGAAGACGAGGGCTACGACGCGTTTGCCGCGCTGCCCAAGGACACGCCGATCGCCTTCGTCTGCCAGCGGGGCATCTCCAGCCGGGGGGTCGCCGAGCGCTTCGCCTCGCACGGCTTCAGCCAGATCTTCAACGTGGAAGGCGGCATGGAAGCCTGCAGCCGCTGACCCACTCGTGTCCTGGTACCGCCGGGACACTCCGGCCCTCCGGATCCGACGGGCCGTCGCCCCACAGCGACGGCCCGTCATGTATCGGCCGCGCGCTTTTTTCAGGCGCTCGCCGGCGGCAATTCGCAGCGGGTGTTGAAGTCGCCGATCGCGGCGACCAGGTCGGTCACGGCGGCCCGCTCGACCTCGGTCAGGTCCGGGTTCCAGCTGTCCAGGATAAGCACCACCCGGGTCGCATCGCTGTGGTTCCACGCTTCGTGCTCGAAGGTATCGTCGAAGGTGACGCAGCTTCCCTCGCGCCAGTGGTGCTCCTGGCCACCCACGCGCAACGCGCACTCCCCGGGAACGATCAGCGGAAGGTGGGTGACCAGGCGTGTGTTGGTCACCCCCGTGTGCGGCAGGATGTGGGTGCCTGGACGCAGCACCGAGAACAGCGCCTCGGGCGCGTGGTCGCGGATGCGTACCAGCGGGGCGGCATCGAGCGCCGCCATGGTGCGTGGACAGGCCCGCGCGTGATCGTCGTAGCGCTGGCCGTGGCGGTGGAAGAAATATGCATCCCAGGCCGGCGCCTCGGCGCCCGAACCGCGCAGCATCTTGGCGGCCTGTTCCGGGCTGTCCACGCCCAGGAACGAGTCCAGCGGCTGTTCGCCGGCCAGCACCGCGAGCAGCTCCTCGCGGATCGCGAAGGTCGCCGCCTCCAATGCCTCGTGCCAGGGAAAACGGTGGCGGGGGTAGTAGGGCTGGCTCGGGATGTCCGGAAAGTACAGGAACAGCGGCCGCTGACGCGGATCGATCGCGGGCATCGGCTCGAGTCCGACATGGATCGCCAGCGCACGCTCGACGCGGCGCAGCTCATCCGCACCATATTGCTGACGCAATGGCTCCAGCGCCTGATCGAACAGGCGGCGCCGACCGGCGTTGGCATAGCCCATCGCGTACCTCACCGTATCGCGCAACCCGGGCGCAGTGTTCGCATCGCTCAGCCAGCGCCCCTGCTCCTGCGCGGTACGCACGGCGATGAAGTAGGCCAGCAGCGCGTCATCGGCCTGACCCAGCTGTTCAAGGGCAATACCGAGCTGCAGGCGCGCGACGAACAGGCGCGGGGCCAGCGTGAGCGCACGCTGCAGGCTGACCGCCGCCGCCTCGAAATCACCTGCTGCCAGGTGTGCACTGCCGATCTGGTGGGCGACGCCCGCGTGCTCCGGATGGGCGCGCTCGGCGCGGCTGAGCATCATCATCGCAACCGGCGCATTGCGGCGGGCCATCTCGCGGTTGGCCACGAACATCAGCGCCTCGGCGTCGTCCGGCGCCTGCTCCAGCAACTGCCGGTAGGCTGTCTCGGCGGCGGCCATCTCGCCGCGCTGCAGGTGGCCGCGCGCCTGCTCGTGCAGCGGAGCGGAACCGGGCTGGGGTTGCGTACTCATCGATCGTGATACTCCGGATAGCGGCCCTGCCGCACTCCGCCGCGGACGCGGCGGCTTGCCATCGCCGGGCATAATAGCTGCCTCGGGCAGTGCGTCGCCCGCTCGATGGAAAAGCGACCTACGATGTCATCGTTCCAGCCCGGGCTCGATCCGGCCCAGTCCCAATTGCTCTCGCGCATCGGCCAGGCGCTGGATGCCGGCCGCATCGACGACGCCGAGCAACTGCTGCCCACCTTGCTGAAGAGCCACGCCGACCATCCCGAAGTGCGGCGGATGCAGGCCGGCCTGCTCGGCATGCAGGGGCGACACCAGGACGCCATCGCACTCATGCGCGAGGTGGTTCGCCGGCACCCCGGGCACGCTCCCGGCCTCAATACCCTCGCTACCCTGCTCGGCCAGGCAGGCGATTTCGACGCCGCGATCGAAATGCTCCAGGCGGTCTGTCGACTGCAACCGAACATGGCGCTGGCCTGGTACAACCTGGGCGTGATGCTCACCCGCAGCGTGCGCAACGAAGAAGCCGCGGACGCGCTGCAACAGGCAATCCGGATCGACCCGCACTCGGTCGACGCCCGCGCCCTGCTCGCCGACCTGCTGCGCATGCACGGACAGTCGCAGGAAGCCGCCGACAGCTATCGCCAGGTGCTGGCCGAGCGTCCCTGGGCGGGCATGGCCTGGTGGGGCCTGGCGGACCTCAAGACGGTGCAGATGGCCGAATCCGACATCCGCGACCTGCGGCAGGCGCTGCGCTCGCCCCGAGCCAGCGACGACGATCGCATCGCCATGGGTTTCGCGTTGGCCCGCGCGCTCGACGATCACGGTCGCTACGCCGAATCGCTGCAGACGCTCGAGCAGGCCAACGCGATCGCGCGGCACCGCCAGCGCTGGAACGCGGTCGGCTATTCCCAGGCGGTCGATGCACTGGCGGGCTTCTTCGCTCCACCGCCGGGCGGTGCCTCCGATCCGCGACTGGGCGAAGAAGTGATCTTCATCGTCGGCCTGCCACGCTCCGGCTCGACCCTGGCCGAACAGATCCTCGCCTCGCACCCCCTGGTCGAGGGCTCCGGCGAGCTGCCGGACCTGCCGCAGGTGCTGGCGGAAGAGTCGCGGCGACGCGGGCTGCCGTTTCCACGCTGGGTACCGCAGATGAAGCCCGCCGACTGGCAGCGGCTCGGCGAACGTTACCTGGAGCGGACCCGGCACTGGCGCCGCCAGCGACCGCGCTTCACCGACAAGCTGCCGAGCAACTGGATCTATGGCGATGCGATCCGGGCCATGCTGCCGGGCGCGCGCATCGTCGGCTGCCTGCGCGATCCGCTGGAGACCTGTTTCTCCTGCTATCGGCAGAAGCTGGACAACAACGAGTACACGCGCAGCTTCGAAGACCTGGCCAGCTTCTGGCGCGACTGCGACCGGCACCTGCACCGCCTTGCCCGGACCTATCCCGACAAGATCTACCTGCACGACTACGAGGCACTGCTAGAGGATCCCGAGCCACGCATCCGCGCCCTGCTCGAACACTGCGGACTGCCGTTCGATCCGGCCTGCCTCGCATTCCACGAAAACACCCGGCAGGTCCGCTCGCCCAGTGCGATGCAGGTGCGCCAGCCGCTGCGCCGCGATACCCGGCACAGCACTCGTTACGGGGCCTTGCTCGATCCGCTGCGCCTCGCCCTCGGCCTGCCGAGCTGGCAGGACGAGGCGTCCACCCGGGCTCCGGGATGAACCACCGGCCCACGCCGGCGGACGTGTGGCTGGAGCGGGCGCAACAGCGCCTGCTGGCCGGAGATGCAAGCCGCGCGCACACCCTGCTCGTGCAGGCACTTGCCGAGCACCCCGACTCCGGCGCGCTGCAATTCGCGCTCGCCGGCCTGCAGCGCCAGGCGGGCGACGCCGTGGCGGCGGATGCGCAACTGGAAGACTTGCTGTCGCGCGAGCCGGATCACCTGGCCGCGGCGCTCCAACTGGCCCGATCGCTGCGCGGCCAGGGACGCCTGCTCGCTGCAGGCGCGCTGCTGCGCAGAGCCTTCGCCCACGCCCCCGCAGAGGTGGAACGTCGGATCGACGCGATCGAACTGCTCGACGACGGCGGCCGGCAGCAGGACGCGATGGCGCTCTGCGAACAGGCGTTCGCCGCAGGGCTGGACGATCCCCGGCTGCACGTGCACGCCGCTGCGCTGGCGGCCCAGTTGGGCCGTTTCGAAGTGGCCCGTGAGCACTACGAGACGGTGCTCGCACGCAGCCGGCATGCGGCTGACTGGCACGTGCCGCTCGGCCTGTCGTCGCTGCAGCGCTATCGGTCCACCGATCATCCCGACTTCGCCCGCTTCCAGCACTGGCTGGAGCGCGACGACCTCGCACCTTACCCGCGGAGCAGCCTGCTCTTCGCGCTCGGCAAGGCATTCGACGACGTTGGCGAAATCGAGCGCGCGGCAGACCTGCTGCGCGAGGCCAACGCGATCATGCATAGCCAGTTGCGCTGGCAGCGCAAGGCGTGGCGGCGAGGCGTGGAGATGCGACTGGGCCGGGGCCCACTGCCCGATCCCGCACTCGCGCCCCCGGCATGGACGCCGGTGTTCATCGTCGGCATGCCGCGCGCGGGCAGCACACTGCTCGCCGAGCGGCTGGCGCGGCACCCGCAGGTACGCCATCGCGGCGAGCTGCCCTGGCTACCGGTGCTCGCATCGCGCGTCGGCGCGGCGAGTGGCGATGCGGGCATGGTCGCCGCGATGCGCGACGCCGCGGGTAGCTATGCCCGACAGCTGCTGCAGGACGACACGCCAGTGGGCTGGTATGTCGACAAGCAGCCGCACAACTTCCTGCACGTTGACCTGATCCTCGCGCTCTTTCCGAATGCGCGGATCATCCACTGTCGACGCGAGGCGCGCGACAACGCGCTGTCGCTCTGGATGCAGAGCTTCCACCCCGGCAGCCAGGATTTCGCCTACGACCTCGGCGATATCGCCACGGTGATGCGCGACGCCCGACGGATGATGGCCCACTGGCAGGCGCGCTATCCGCACGCGGTGCGCACGGTGGACTACGAGGCACTGGTGACCGAGCCGGACGCGTGCGTCGGATCGCTCGCCCGCTGGCTGGGCCTGCCCGAGGCCACGCCGCACACCAGCGCGGACACCGCGGCACTGAGCACCGCCAGCCTGTGGCAGGCACGCCAGCCGGTCTACCGCAGCTCGGTGGAGCGCTGGCGGCGCTACGCGCCGGTCATGCCGGAGCTGGAGCGCCTGCGCGCGGACTGAACCGGATTCAGTCCAGGTCCACCGGATAACCCCAGTGCCGGAGCATCGGCTCCAGCACGGGCAGCGCCGGCGCCAGCGCCTCCCGGTAGCGACGCCAGCGATCCAGGCCCTTGCGGTTCACCGGCTGGGTCACCTGTGCATAACTCGGCGTGGCGATGAAGCCCTTGTCGCGTGCGCGTTGATCGAAGCGCAGCAGCGGCGTGGCGTCTTCCAGCCCGAGAAAGTCGGCAATGCGCCGCGTCTGGGTTTCCGGATCGGCCACCAGATCCTCGTACCGCGAGACGAACACGTCCGGCTCGAACACGTCCACATCGTGCAGCCAGCACCGCATCGCGGTGACGTAGGCCTCGGCCAGCTTCTCCAGCGACGCACAGGCCGCGGCCAACGGCGCGGCGCGAAAGTTCTGCATGTAGTTGCTGATCAGCACGTCGCAGGGATGGCGCAACGCAAGGATGATCTTCGCGTTGGGGAACATCCGGTGAATCAGCGGCAGGCACAGCATGTTCAGCGGATTCTTGTCGACCAGCCGGGCGTCCCAGCGACGCTGGATCTTGGTGCAGACCAGGCTGACATAGCCTTTGCGCAGCTCGTCGCAGATGTGTTGATCGAGCTTGTCCAGATCACGCGGCACCTGGATGCCATAGTCGGAAAGCTGGTCGGCGAGGATGGTGAAGAACGGTCGCTCATCCATCGACTGCAGGGCCGGGTGCGCATCCAGCATCTGCTCGAGCAGGGTGGTACCCGAGCGCGGGAAGCCCACGATGAAGACCGGCGAGTGGGCGGCATCGGGAGCCTGGAGTTCCGGCCAGCGCCGATACTCCTCGACGTTGATGTGCCCCTCGGCGGCGGGAAAGATCGGGGCGCCCGGGGCAAAGCGCTGGGGCACTGCCATGCGCAACTCGTCCAGCTGCCGGGCGTGCGCCTCTTGCAGTGCGGCGACCGCGGCCGGGTAGTCGCGCTGTTTGTCGCAGACTTCGGCGAGCACGAAGAAGTGGCCGTAGTCGTCGTCCGCCCGTGGACCGGCGCGCTCGAGCAGGGACCGTGCCTCATCGGGAGAACCACGACGCAGGCACAGCTTGGCGCGAAGGCGCAGGGTCTCCAGTTGCATGTCGCCGTCCAGCTGAGCGTACTCGCTCTCTATCGCGGCAAGCATCGCGTCGGACGCATCCAGGTCGTTGATGCGCTCGTACACCGCGGCCAGAAGCATCCGCGTGGGCAGGTGTCCGGGCATCAGCTCCAGCAGCTCTTCCAGCAACACGCGGGCGATGTTCGCCTCGCCCAGCACCAGGTGCAGATCGGCGAGTTCGAACTGCAGGTCGTTGTCCAGATCCTTCCATTCGCGCCAGGGGCGCAGCAGGTCCTCGATCCGCGAATCACGGCACACGGCACATGCGCGCGCGGCATGGATGCGCGCGGAGAGGGACATCGGATCGAGCACGTGGGCGCGCAGCAACGTGTCGCGCGCAGCCACGAATTCGCGGCGATGCAATTGCAGCAGGCCGAAATTCAGCAGCTGCTCGACGTTGTCCGGATCGAGTTGCAGGGCTCGTCGATAGGCGGCCTCGGCCTCCTGTTCGCGCCCCGCGCTGCGTAGCGCGGTCGCGTAGTTGCCCCAGTGCACTCCGCTGTCGGGATGGCTCTCGGCCAGCGCCGCGTACAGCGGTACCGCCTCGGCAAGACGGGCCTGCTGCTGCAGGCTGATCGCCAGGAACAGGGTCAGGTCAGGATCGCCGGGACGAGCGGCCAGGGCTTCGCGGGACAGTCGCTCCGCAAGCTCCGGCCGGCCGGTCTGCAGGGCGCTGAGAATATCGTTGATCACGGGAAACGCTTTTCAAAAAAGGAAAGGCCGCGCGGGTTGCCCCGCGCGGCCCTCCAGCTTCAGCTACTCAATGCGTTCCAGTCAATCAGAACGTCACGGTCACGCGAGCCCAGTAGTAGCGGCCCTGCAGATCGAAATCGCTCGGATCGGTGTTGGCGTTGAGGGTGTTGTTCGCGTACAGGAACGGCGGCTTCTTGTCGAACGCGTTGTTGATGCCGAGGTCGACGCGGGTGTTGAGCGGCTCGAAGTTGTAGCCGACCTGCACGTCGTTGTAGACCGTGGCGCCGTACTTGAACTCGTAGCCCGCGATGCCCTGAACCGGGTTGGTGTCCTGCGACGGGCTCTTCGAGCCGTTGCGGAACGCGCCGATGTAGCGCATGCGCCAGGAGGCGCTCCAGTTGTCCAGGTTCCAGTTCACGAAGGTGTTGCCGCGCCAGCGCGGGAACAGGCACACGCCACCGCCGCTCGGGCAGGTCGAGGCCGCACCCGAACCGAACGGCTGGAAGTGACCAGCGTCGTGGTAGACGGTGTTCGCCGAGGTACCCGGTGCGGTCTGCTGGTCGTAACGCGACAGGTAGGTCGCATCCAGGCCCACCACGAAGGTGCCGAAGGAGAACTGCGGCAGCTTGTAGCGGCCCGAAATGTCCACACCGCCCACGTCGGTACGGCCGAGGTTGCCGGTCGGCTCGACGATCTGCGCGATCTGACCAGCGTTGGAACTGCCGGCCCCGTTACGAGTGATCAGCGGGCAGTACTGGGTCGCACCGTTGTAGCAGAGGTCGAGCACGGTCTGGGCGCCGATCGCCGAGATCGTATCGTTCAGGTAGACCTTCCAGATGTCGGCACTGAACGACAGGCCCGGCACGTAGCTCGGCGAGTACACGAAGCCCCAGTCGAACGACTTGCCGCGCTCCGGACCCAGCGGGAAGTTCGCGTACTGCGAACCGGAGATCACACCCTTGATCTGCTGGCCGAGGGCCACGTCGCGATTGACGAAGCTGCCGTCGGTCGGCACGCCCACGCAGGCCGGGTTGCCGGCGGTGGTGGTGTGGTCGCAGGGATCGCTGGCGAGCTTCGGCGCATCGCTGATCGGCGAGTTGTACACGTCGCCGATGGTCGGCGCACGGAACACCTTGGAGACCGTGCCACGCAGCAGCAGGTCGGAGATCGGGCGGTATTCCACCGCGAACTTGGTGTTGTTGGTGCTGCCGAAGGTGCTGTACTTGGAGTAGCGGTCACCGATGGTGACGTTCAGCGCCTGCACGCCCGGCAGGTCGCTCAGCACCGGGATGAACGCCTCGGCGTAGCCTTCCTTGACGTTGTAGCCACCACGCAGCGGCGACGAGCACTGGCTGCCCAGGGTGCAGTTGCCGGTGGCCGGGTCGATCAGCAGCAGCGGATCGATCTCCGAGCGGGTGTACTCCTTGCGGTAGGACACGCCCGCCGCCAGCTGGACCGTGCCGGCCGGCAGTTCGAACAGGCCGCCGTTGACGTCGGCCGAGTAGGTGCGCTCGATCGAGAACTGATTGCTGATCGCCGGGACGGCGGCGGCCTGCAGGGCGGCGACCGAGTTCGGATCGAACAGGTTGAACGGGTTGAACGGGGTGCAGCCGTTGGCGCCGGAGTCGCAGACCACCTTGCCGGTGGCCGGATCCAGGTGCGACGGACCCAGGTCGGCGTTCAGCATGGTCTGGTTCGGCAGGCCGCGGGTGATGGTCTGGCGCGAGAAGTGGCCGTAACCCATACCCACGTCCCAGTTCCAGTCGTGGTCAAGGAAGGTGAAGTCGCCCTTGAAGCCGGTGTGGATCTGGTCGGTGCTGGTGCCGTAGTTGGCCGAGCGGTTGCCGGCCGCGACCAGGCGTGCGCGGTAGTCATTGCCGGCCGGGGAGAAATCGACACCGAACGGGTTGTAGTACGAATCCTTCGAGATCACCGCGCCGTACGAAACACCGAGAAGCGCCGGAGCCAGCTGGAAGCCCGAGCTGGTCTTGTTGTGGTAGCCGTCGAAGTAGGCCTGGACGTGGTCACCCAGGTTGTAGGTGCCCTTCAGGAACATGCTGGTGCGTTCCTGCGGGGTCTGGATCAGGTTGACCGTCGCGTAGTTGTACTTGTCGGCATTGGTGAAGCAGTGGTAATCCGTCGCCGGGTTCTGGCCGCTGGCGCCCGGGTTCAGCGCAACGTTCGTGCAGCCGTACTGGGCCTGCAGGCCGGCCGGCAGCTGGATGTTGCCGTAGGCCGGGTAGCTGGAGCCGCCGACGTAGCTGTAGACCGGGGTCTGGCTGCTGCCGTACACCGACACCGAGTTCTTCGAGAAGTCGCGGTTCTTCGCGAGCACCGCCTCGGTCTTGTTGTAGTCGATGCCGCCCATGATGCTGCCCTTGTCCGACGTCTGGCCGAACGTGAAGGTGTAACCCTTCGAGCGGCCGTCAGCATGGCCGGACTGGCCGTAGTTCACGGTGAACTGGGCACCCTGGTAGTCCTTCTTCAGGATGAAGTTGACCACGCCGCCGATCGCGTCGGAGCCGTACACCGAGGACGCGCCGTCGGTCAGCACTTCGATGCGCTCGATCATGTCGGCCGGGATCGAGTTCGGATCGCCGTTGATGATGCGCTTGCCGTCGATCAGGATCAGGGTGCGCTGGCTGCCCAGGCCGCGCAGGCCCACGCTGCTGCCGCCGGTGCCGCCGGCGTTGTTCACCTGCGGGTTGACGTTGCCGCCGGTCACCGCCGGGAGCTGCTGGACGATATCGCCCAGGGTCAGCTTGCCGGTGGCCTTGATCTGGGCCGCATCGATGGTGACCACCGGGTTGGAGGTCTCCAGGTCCACGCGACGGATGTGCGAACCGGTGACGGTGATGGTCTGAAGCGTGGTGGCGTCCTTCTGGTCCGCCGGCTTCTGGTTGGCATCCTGCGCAAACGCAGGCATGGCGACGCCGGCCGCAATCACGGCGCCGATGGTCAGGGCCGTCCGCACGGACGTGGCCAGTTTGTTCGTATTGATATTCACAACAACCCTCCCAAGAAAGGCAACACAAAAAAAAGGGGTTTTACGTGGGGATACATATGGTTGCGCAAGAACTTACAGTCTCCTTCTGAAGTTCGAGACTCCCCTTTATCACGTTTTTCTTACATCCGGTCAACGGTTGATTTGTGAATCCGGACGAGGCAGGAGGGGGAGCGACCCTGCCGAAAACCGCGCCAGAACGCCATTCTGGCGGCGTTTCAGGGCTCGATATCTTCCTCGAAGCGCAGGTGCTTCACGCTGCGCCCGTGCCGGCGCACCAGTTTCAGCGCCTCCACGCCGATGCGGATGTGCCGCTCGACGAACTGCCCGGTGACTTTCTGGTCGCTGGCTTCGGTCTTCACGCCCTCGGGGATCATCGGCTGATCGGACACCAGCAGCAGTGCGCCGCAGGGGATGCCGTTGGCGAATCCGGCCGCGAAGATCGTGGCAGTCTCCATGTCGATCGCCATGCAGCGGGTGCGCCGCAGGTAATCCTTGAAGCCGTCGTCGTGCTCCCAGACCCGGCGGTTGGTGGTGTAGACGGTGCCGGTCCAATAGTCGTAGCCGAGGTCGCGGATCATCGTCGACACGCCGCGCTGCAGCTGGAACGCCGGCAGGGCTGGCACCTCCGGCGGCAGATAGTCGTTCGAGGTGCCCTCGCCGCGGATCGCGGCGATCGGCAGCACCAGGTCGCCGATCTGGTTCTTCTTCTTCAGGCCACCGCACTTGCCCAGGAACAGCGCTGCCTTGGGCCCGATGGCACCGAGCAGGTCCATCACCGTGGCGGCGTTCGGGCTACCCATGCCGAAGTTGATCAGGGTGATGCCGTCGGCGGTGGCATTGGGCATGGGCCGGTCGCGGCCGCGTACCTCCACGCCGTGCCATTGTGCGAACAGGTCCACGTAGTGGCCGAAGTTGGTCAGCAGGATGTGCTGGCCGAACTCCTCCAGCGGCGTGCCGGTGTAGCGTGGCAACCAGTTGGAGACGATTTCTTGCTTGTTTTTCATGGGACCTCGGGAGGTCGGCACGGCCAGGACGGCTGCGCGTTACCGGCGACGCCACGCCGGCAAGATGCCAAGTGTCATGGCGCGGCATTCTAGGCGGGCGGCCACCGCGACCGCCAGTGAGGGGCCGCTCAAGACGCCCGGAGCTGAGCCGATATTCCGAAGACGAGGTTCCCACCGGGCGCATGGATGCGAGGTACGTCACGGTACCGGGGGCCGTGTTATGTTCGGCGCGCCTTCCGGGAGGGTTATCACGACTATGCGCATGGGTCTTGCAATCGACGCATCCTGCGACCTGCCGCAGGCGTTCATCAAAGAACATGACATCGCGGTAATGCCGATTGCCGTGCATGTCGACAAGGACACGTTCAAGGACGACCGCAACCCGGCGGAGATCCAGCGCTTCCTCGACCAGAAGATGGGTAGCCGGAGTCACTCCGCGTCGACCGAGCCCTGTTCGGTGGAAGACGTGCAGAAACTGTTCCTCGAGAAGCTGGTGCTGGAGAAGGACTGCGTGTTCTGCCTCACCATCACCGCCACGCGTAGCCCGATCAACGACCACGTCATCAAGGCCAGCTTCGCGGTGCTCAAGCACTACCGCGACGTGCGCGACCAGACCACCATGCCCGGCCCGTTCCTGATGCGGGTGATCGACACGCGCACGCTGTTCGCCGGTGCCGCCCCGGCGATCGTGGAGGCGACCCGCCTGTTCAAGAGCGGCGAAGCGCCGGCGGCGATCCGCGAACGACTGACCTACGTCGCCAACAATTCCTACGGCTACATGCTGCCGCGCGACCTCTATTACCTGCGCGCCCGCGCCAAGACCAAGGGTGACCGCAGCGTCGGCCTGTTCAGCGCGGTGATGGGTTCGGCGCTGGACATCAAGCCGCTGCTGCGCGGCTATCGCGGAGAGACCGCCCCGGTCGGCAAGGTGCGTGGCTTCGAACATGGCGCCGAGACGCTGTTCGACTATGTGAGCAAGCGGGTGCATGCCGGCCTGCTGGTACCGGTGGTCTGCATCAGCTACGGCGGCGACCTCGCCGACGTGCCGAAACTGCCCGGCTTCGAGGCGCTGAAGGCCGCCTGCGAGGAATGCAAGGTGGAACTGATGATCGCCCCGATGAGCATCACCGGCATGGTCAACGTCGGTGAGGGCGCCCTGACCGTCGGCTTTGCCGCGGAAGAGCACGTCGTCGAGTTCTGACCCGACACCGCCCGACCCAGACCCGCGCCTGCACGGCATTCGCCATGGTCCCCCGCCGCTCGCTGCTGATCCTGGTCGCCGCGCTGTTGCCGGCATCGGTCACGGCGGAGACCGCCTACAAGTGCACGACCCCCAACGGCCGGGTGAGCTACCAGGACGCACCGTGCCCTGCCCGGGCAAGGCAGCAGGCGATCACGCTCGCCGCCCCCGGACCGACCGCTCCGCCACCGCCCGATGCCGCGGTCCCGGTGCCGCCTCCGGTGGCCGCCGCGACGCCTGCCGCGGCACCGCCACCTGCCGCGCCCCTGCCCATGCTGTACCGCTGCCAGAAAGCGACGGACGGCACCATCTACACGAGCGCGAGTGGCCAGCCGGCAGCCTATGCCGTTCCGTTCGGAGTGCTCGGAGCGGCAAGCCAGCCGCTGGGGTCGGTCTACGGACTCGGCGGCGCGGGTGCCTCGGCGCCGGAGCTCAACAGGGGCAAGGTGACCGCGGGCCTGGTCGCCAACAACTACGTGTGGGTGCGCGATGCCTGCCGCCCCCTCGACGCCCGGGAAACCTGCGAGGCATTGCAGCAGCAGTACGAGGAGAACGAACACAAGCTCCACCAGGCCTTCGAAAGCGAGCAGGCGCCTTTCGTCAAGCGCGAGGCCGAACTCGAGGCACAACTGGCGAGTTGCAGCGGGCGCTGAGCGATTCCTGCGCAAGGTGATGCAAGTCGCTGCTGTGCGGGCCTTTGCCGACGCAGACACACAGGCTTGTCCACAGGCGATCCCCAGAAGCTGTGGAAAACGCCGACCGGCGCTGGTCAGAACATCGTCGATCCGCTGAAAAACCTTGTGTGACGGGGTGTTGCCGAGCCCGTCCACAAGCTTGTCCGGAAGCTATCCACAGCCGCTGTGGACAACCGCGGCCTCAGAAGCCGTAGCTGACGAAGCCCCCGTCCACCGCCAGCACCTGGCCGGTGATGTAGCTGGCGGCGGGCAGGCACAGGAAGGCGATCGCCGCGGCAACCTCCTCCGGTTCGCCGATGCGCCGCAGCGGCGTGTGATCGAGCACTTCCTCCAGGTAATCCGGATCGGCCAGCGGCCCGTCGGTGCGTTGGGTGCGGATGTACCACGGCGCAACCGCGTTCACGCGGATGCCGTCGGCGGCCCACTCGACCGCCAGGTTGCGCGTCAGCTGGTGCAACGCCGCCTTGGTCATGCCGTACGGCGATCCGGTGCGCACATGGGTCATCCCGGACACCGAGCCGACATTGACGATCGCCGCGTTGCCATGCTCGGCCAGATGCGGGTGCGCCAGCCGGCACATCTCGAAGGCGGAGAAGAGGTTCTGCTCGAAGATCGTTCGATAGTCGCCGGACGCATAATCCAGCGTGGGCTTCGACTGGTTGCCGCCCGCGTTGTTGACCATCAGCGACAACGGCACCTCCAGGTCGCGTACCCAGTCGAACACGGCCAGCCGGTCCTCCGACTCGGCCAGGTCGGCGGCGAAGGCGAGGACCTGGATGTCCGGGAAATCGTCGGCCAGGTCGAGCCGGACCTGCTCCAGGTAGTCCTCGTCGCGCGCGACCAGCAACAGGTCGGCCCCCAGACCGGCCAACTCCCGAGCCGTGGCATAGCCGATGCCCTTGCTGGCCCCGGTGACCAGCGCCGTGTGTCCGTGCAATTGCCAGGCGTCGATACGTGCGTTCATGGGGCGAGCTTAAAGCGCGGTCCGCACGCCGTGCCAGCGACCTTGCCGCTGTCGCCGATGGGCGGGACACTGATCGCATCCACGCCGGGAGTCGATGCCATGAAACTACGTCCGATGATCGTTGCGCTGTCGGCAGCACTGATGCTCGCTGCCTGTTCGGGCAAACCGCCTGCGCCCCGCGCTGCACAGGACGCCCACGCCAAGCGTGTGGCCACGCCGTGGGACGGCATGAAGAAGGACGAGCAGCGCGCCAAGGACGTCCAGAAGGTGGTCGACGAGCAGGCCGCCGAGCAGCGCAAGCAGATCGAAGCCGACAGCCAGTGAGCGGGGCGGCCACGGAGATCGAGCGCGAATCCCTGCTGGAGATCGACGACGCCACCGTGCTGCGGGGCGATCATGCGGCGCTCGATCGCCTGACTTTGCGCATCGACCGCGGCGAGCACACCGCCATCCTCGGCCGCAACGGCTCGGGCAAGTCCACCCTGGTGCGCCTGGTCGCGCGCGAGCTGCACGCACTGGCCCGCAACGGACCGTCGGCACCGGTGCGCGTGCTGGGGCGCGACCGCTGGAACATTGCCGAGCTGCGCGGGCAACTGGGGATCGTCTCGCCCGCCCTGCAGCAGCAATTGGGGAATGAAGCCGGCAGCGAAGTGCTGACCTCGGTGGAATCGGCCTTCTTCGCCGCCCACGACACGTGGGACCGTATGGTGACCCCGACCATGCGCCGGCGCGCGCTGGAGGCGCTGGAACGGGCAGGCGCCTCGTCACTGACCGGTCGTCCGCTGGCCAGCCTGTCCACCGGCGAGGCGCGCCGGGTGCTGATCGCCCGGGCCCTGGTGCACCGCCCCGTGGCGCTGTTGCTGGACGAGCCCTGCGCCGGCCTGGACATGACCGCCCGGCGCGCCTTCCTGGAGCAGCTGCGTGGGCTGGCCCGGAGTGGCACGACGCTGCTGATGGTGACCCACCACGTGGAGGAGATCGTGCCCGAGATCGGCCGCGTGGTGCTGCTGCACCGCGGCCGCGTACTGGCCGACGGCCCGTGCGACCGGGTGCTGCGCGATGAGCCGCTCAGCGCGGCATTCGAGGCGGCGGTATCGGTCGGTCGGCGCGACGGCTGGTACAGCGCCGCGCTGGCCTGAACGGTCAGCGCGGCGTGCAGAAGCAGTAGGCGTAGACGTTCGGCCGGCCCGGCCGCGCATCGCGCAGCAACTGCAGCTCGGGCATCGCCCGCGGCAGCTCGGCCATCCAGCGCGGCAGATGCACGCCGTAGGACAAGGCCGCCTGCACCATCGCGGTCCGGTTGAGACCGACCACGAACTGCTCGAAGCCGCCCAGCGGCTGCTCGATGTAGCGGACCGGATAGCCCTTGGCCAGGCCGGCCTTCTTCGCCGCGTAGGCGACCGCTTCGTCCAGGCCACCGAGCTGGTCGACCAGCCCGCGGTCCAGCGCCTGCTTTCCGGTCCAGACGCGACCCTGGGCGATCGCATCGATGGCGTCGTAATCCTTGCCGCGCGCCTTGGCCACGCCGCCGACGAAGTCGCGGTAGCCCTTGTCGATGATCGCCTGGATCACCTGACCCACCTTCGGATCGAGCGGGCGGGTGATGTCGAACGCGCCGGCCATCGGCCCGGTCGCCACGCCGTCGCTCTGCACGCCGAGCTTCGCCAGCGTGTCGGGGATCGAGTAGTACATGCCGAAGATGCCGATCGAACCAGTGATGGTGTTCGGCTCGGCGAAGATGCGATCGGCGTCCATCGAGATCCAGTAGCCGCCACTGGCCGCCACGTCGCCCATCGACACCACCACCGGGATGCCCGCCTTGCGGGTCAGCTCGACCTCGCGGCGGATCTGCTCGGCGGCGTACACCTCACCGCCGGGCGAGTTCACCCGCAGCACCAGCGCCTTGGTCTTCTTGTCCTCGCGCGCGGCGCGGATCAGGGCGGCGGTGGACTCGCCACCGATCCAGCCCTGCGGCTGCTTGCCGCCGCTGATCTCGCCCTCGGCCACCACCACTGCGACGCCGGGCTTGAACAGCGCGCCGCTGTCGTCCGGCAGCTGAGCGACGTAGCGCGACAGGCCGACCGAGCGGAAACCCTTGCCCTGGCGCCCGGCCGGCACGCCCTCGCGACGCATCATGGCCTCCACATCGGCCTCGGTGGCCAGGCCGTCGACCAGATGCTCGTTGAGCGAGAGCTGGGCCAGGTTGCCCTGGGTGCTGGCGATGTGGTCCGGCAGGTGGTCGACGTCGTCGCGCAGCGTGGCCGGATCGAGCTTGCGCAGTTTGGCGACGGTATCGAGGTAGTTGTCCCACAGCCCGCCCATCCAGTAGCTGTCGGCTTCCTTGGACGCATCCGAGGCGTGGTCGAGGATGTACGGCTCGGCGGCGCTCTTGAACTGGCCGACACGGAACAGGTGCACCTGCACGCCGAGCTTGTCCAGCAGGTCCTTGTAGAACAGCCGATAGTTGGCCAGGCCGGTGATCATCACCCCGCCCTGCGGATCGACCAGCAGGCGGTCGGCATGCGCGGCGAGGTAGTACTGGCCCTGGTCGTAGTTCACGCCCCAGGCGATCACCGGCTTGCCGGCGGCGCGGAAGCGGTCCAGCGCCGCACCCACCTCGCGCAGCGCGGCAAAGCCGCCGGCCTGCAACTGGTCCGGCAGCAGCAGGATGCGGGTGATGTGCTTGTCGGTGGTCGCGGCGTCGATCGCGTGCACCAGGTCGCGCACCTGCACCTCCTTCGGCTCGTCGCCCGACAGTCCGGACAGCACCCGCTGCAGCGGCGCCACGCTGTACTGCTCGACCAGTCGCCCTTCGGGCTTGAGCACCAGCACCGAGTCGGCATCGATGCCCATGCCGGCATGTCGCCCGGCCATCACACCGATCGCCAGCAACAGCACGATAAACAGCAGCGTGAAGAACACCGCATTGATGATGACCAGCCGCACCACGTTGAGGCCGCGCCCGAAGACACGAAGAAAGGCCCAGAAGCCATTGGGGCGCGAAGCGGTCATGCAGCCGTCCTGTTCGGAAAGTGGGAAGTCACGGGTCGAGGGGCAGCGTACCGGCTTGCACCGGCGCGGTCATGTGTGGTTGGTCAGGCTGCCGCGCGCCGACCCAGCGGCCACGGCGGGCGCTGCGCCAGAAGCGGGTGAAAAGCAGGATGGCCGAGGCGCTGAGTCCGGCGATCAGTCCCATCCACATGCCGCGCGCGCCCAGTCCCTGGTGAAAGGCGAGCCACCAACCGACCGGCATGCCGACGCCCCAATAGGAGAACAACGTGATGGCCATCGGCACCCGGGTGTCCTTCAGCCCGCGCAGCGCACCGTTGGATGCCACCTGGACGCCGTCGGAAAACTGGAACACGCCCGCCAGCAGCAGCAACTGCGCAGCCAGGTCGATCACCTCCCGCTGGTGCGTGTAGAGCCCGGCAATGCGATGCGGCAGGCCGAACATCACCGCCGCCGACACCAGTTGCGTGACCAGGCTCAGTCCGATCCCGCAGAAGCCCGCATAGCGCACACCGACCGCATCGCCGCGCCCCACCGCGTTGCCGACCCGCACGGTGATTGCCATGGCGAGGCCCAGCGGGACCATGAAGAACAGAGAAGCCACGTTGATCGCCACCTGGTGGCTGGCCATCACCGTGTCGCCTAGCCGACTGATGCCCAGCGCCACCGCGACGAACAGGCCGGCCTCGGCCAGCAGGCTCACCGCCATCGGCCCGCCGACATGTAGCAGCTCGCCGATGCGACGCCAGTCGGGCCACTCGAAATGATCGACCAGCCCCAGCCCCCGGTAGTTGGGATGGCGCAACACGTAGATCGCGAAGCCGGCCAGCTCCAGCCAGAGCGCCAGGGCCGTGGCCATGCCACAACCGCGCGCGCCCTGCGGCGGCAGGCCCAGCCTGCCGAACATGAACACGTAGCCCAGTGGCACCAGCAGCACCAGCCCAGCCAGGCTGAAGAACATCGACGGCCGGGTCAGCGACAGGCCCTCGGACAGACCGCGCAGGGCGAAATAGCAGGTCAGCGCCGGCGCGCCCCAGCTGATCGCGTGCAGGAAAGCATCCACGTCGGCGCGCAGGTCCGGGGTGACGCCGATCCAGGCGAACAGGGGACTGGCATGCCGCACCGCGAACCACAGCACCACCCCGGTGAGCAGCGCCAGCCAGAGCGCCTGGCGGAACAGTGCGCCGACCTCGTGGCGACGCCGGGCGCCGTCGAGCTGAGCCACCGAGGGCGGCACGGCCATCATCAGCCCGATTCCGGTGACGATGGCCAACGACCACACGTTGGCGCCCACCGCCACCGCACCGAGGACGTGGGTGCTGTAGTGACCGGAAAGCACCGCATCGATCACGTTGGAGCCGATCGCCGCCAGTTGGGCGGCGATCAGCGGCAGGGCAAGGCGTACGGTGGCGCCGACTTCGTGCGCGACGCGCGCGCGGTCGGGACGGAAAGCGGTCATGGCGAGTTCGTTCGGATCGGCTGCGCATTTTAGCGGACCGGGCCTCACCGCAGGGCTGCCTCGACCGCGCCCTTGTGACACCATCCCCCGCTTCCAGGGGAGGAGCCATCGATGGACCAGCTCGACCACGCCAGCGTCGTGCACTGCGCCAACTGCGGCACCGTGATGGAGGGTGAGTTCTGCCATCACTGCGGGCAATCGGTCCACAGTGTGCTCAAGCCGGTGCACCACATGCTTGAGGACGGCCTGGACATGTTCCTGCATGTCGACGGCCGCATCCTGCACACCCTGCCGCCACTGGTCACCCGGCCGGGGTTCCTCACGCTGGAATACTTTGCCGGACGCCGCCAGCGCTACGTGGCACCGTTCCGCCTGATGTTCGTGCTGTGCCTGCTGAGCTTCTTTGCCTTCCACCTCGTGGCCGACAGGCTGCTCGACCACGCCGGCAACCCGGCGGTCGCCGGCAAGCGGGGCCACCAAGACACACCGAATCCGTTTGCCGCCGACGCCACCGCGGCGGACGTGCGCCGGCACCTGGACCGCGAACTGGCCAGTCTGCACACCGCCCAGGCCAGCACAGGAGGCATCCCGGGCGTGGACCAGGGGCTGGAGGTCGCCGAGCGCAGGTTGCGCGGATCGGCCGACAAGCGACTGGTCGAGCTGAAGGGGGGCTCTGCTGCCGGCGCGGCATCGTCCAGCAGCACCGGTACGACACCCGTGCCGAACCGCAGCCAGAGCTCCGCCGACCCGGACGAGGCCGAGTGGGACCGGGTCGAACCGGTCCACATCGCCTGGTTGCCGGAATTCGCCAACGCGCGCCTGACCGAATTCACGCGCCACCTCAAGCTCAACCTCAAGACGGCATTCCACAGCCGCGACGCCAGCGAGCGACAGGAGGCGCGCGAGCGGATGGTCGCCGGCTTCTTCAGCGTGCTGCCGCAGAGCATGCTGGTGATGATCCCGCTGTTCGCGCTGCTGCTGAAGGTGTTCTACCTGTTCCGGCGCAGGCTCTACATGGAACACGTGATCGTCGCCCTGCACAGCCACGCCTTCCTGTTCGTGGCCCTCCTGCTGGTCCTGATGGTCGGCATGCTGTCGACCTGGCTGCACCCCGTGGCCCCATGGATGGCTTATCCACTCGGCGTCGTGCGGTTCGCGCTCATCGTGTGGATGTTCGCCTACTTGCTGGTGATGCAGAAGCGCATCTATCGGCAGGGCTGGGGGATGACGCTGGTGAAGTACTGGTTCGTGGGCTGGTGTTACTTCTGGCTGCTGTCCACGGTGCTCGGCGTTGCCCTGGTACTGGGTGCCGGGCATTGAGACCGCGGTGCGCCGCCAACCGTGACGCTCATCACATCCGGTCATATGACGCGAGCGGCGGCAGCGGGTTTTGCACAGCGTCATCGGAGTGTCAACCCGCGCGACGGTTTCATGGCATCGGCGTGAAGCACAGTTGAATGGTCAATACAAATCACTGAAAAACATCATGTTTTTCTGATGGCCAAATCTTGCGCAGAGTGTCGTGAAGGCCGCCGTGACGGGCCTCAGGGGCCCCCTTCCCCGCTCCATCCACAAAGTTATCCACAGCAGCTGTGGATAAGCGGAAAAATGCCCGGATAGGGGGCACTTATCCCGCCTTCCTAGAGTCGGGCGAAGCAATCCACGGCAACGAACGGACCCACGATCGCTTCCGCCGACGATGCGGCCTGAGCGGGGTCCGGCCGCCGGCCGGCTACACTGGCGCCCCCCGAGGTAGCCATGTCCACCGCCGTCCGCGTAGCCCTGCCCGTCCCCCTCCCGACCCTGTTCGACTATCTGCCACCGGCCGACGGCCAGGTGGTGGTGGCGGGCCAGCGCGTGCTGGTCCCGTTCGGGCGGGGGCAGCAGGTCGGCCTCGTGGTCGACGCGGTCGTGACATCGGAACGGGATGAGTCCCGGCTCAAGCCGGTGCTGAAAGTGCTGGATCACGAGCCGCTGCTGGACGGCGAGCTGCTGCGCACGCTGACCTGGGCCGCCGATTACTGGCTGGGAGCGCCGGGGGAAGCGTTCGCCCAGGCGTTGCCGCTGGCGCTGCGCGAGCCGCGACCGCTGCCGGACATCGCCGAGGAATACTGGCAGCTCACACCGGCCGGGCAACAGGAGCACGGCGCCGGCCGCCGGCGAGGCGGCAGCAGGGACCTGCTTGGCCTGCTGATCGAAGGGCCGCGCCACGCGGACGAGCTGACCGCCGCGCTGCCCGCGTGGCGGACCGCGGCACGTCGACTGGCCGCCGCCCATCTGGTCGAGCGCTGCCCCCCGCCAGCTGCACCACCCCGGCGACAGCCGCCACCTCCCATGCCGCTGAGCGCTGAGCAGCGCGATGCGGTGACCGCCGTCGCTGAGGCATTCGGACGTTTCCAGCCGTTCCTCCTCGATGGCGTCACCGGCAGCGGCAAGACCGAGGTGTACCTGGCATTGATCGAACAGGCACTCGCCGAAGGCCGGCAGAGCCTGCTGCTGGTGCCCGAGATCGGCCTGGCGCCACAGACCCTGCGCCGGCTGCGCGAGAGGCTGGGCGTGCCGGTGGAAGTGCTGCACTCCAACCTGGCCGAGGGCGACCGGGCGCGGGCGTGGCTGCGCGCACGCAGCGGCGAGGCCAAGGTGGTGCTGGGCACCCGCTCGGCGGTGTTCACACCGTTACCGAACGCCGGCCTGATCCTGGTCGACGAGGAACACGACGCTTCCTACAAGCAACAGGAGGGCTTCCGCTACCACGCCCGCGATCTGGCCCTGGTCCGTGCCCGCGACATGGGCGTACCGATCGTGCTGGGCAGCGCCACGCCCTCGCTGGAGACGCTGGCCAATGCCGCCAGCGGCCGGTTCCGGACGCTGCGCCTTCGCAGCCGACCGGGTGCCGCGCGCCCGGCGCCGCAGGTGCAGATCGTCGACGTGCGCGCGCAGTATCTGGACCATGGGTTGTCGCCCGCGCTGCTCGCTGCGGTGAGCGAGACGGTGGCACGGGGCGAGCAAGTGCTGGTATTCCGCAATCGTCGCGGCTATGCGCCGGTGCTCCTCTGTCACGCCTGCGGGTGGCACGCCGACTGCCCGCGCTGCGAGCGCCCGATGACCCTGCACGCCGGGCAGCGCCAGTTGCGATGTCACCATTGCGACCTCCACGCACCGGTGCCGTCGTACTGCCCGGCCTGTGGCGCCGGGGCCCTCTGGCCGCAGGGCCACGGCACCGAGCGACTGGAGGAGGCGCTCGGCGCGCTGTTCCCCGACGTGCCGGTCAGGCGCATCGACCGGGAGACCACCCGTCGCCGCGATGCCTTCGAACATCTGCTGGACGAGCTGCAGCAGGACGGACCGGCGATCCTGGTGGGCACGCAGATGCTGGCCAAGGGACACGATCTGCCCCGGCTGACGCTGGTCGCCATCGTCGGCGTCGACGAAGGCCTGCACAGCGTGGATTTCCGCGCCGGCGAACGGCTCGCCCAACTGCTGGTACAGGTTGCCGGGCGGGCCGGCCGGGCTGACCGGACCGGCCGGGTGCTGCTGCAGACCCATCATCCCGAGCATCCGCTGCTGCGCACCCTGCTCGCTTCGGGCTACGGCACGGCGGCGGCGGCGCTGCTCGCCGAGCGCCAGGCGGTGCAATTGCCTCCCTACAGCCATCAGATCCTGCTCCGCGCCGATGCGCACAGCTGCGACGAGTTGGATACCTTCCTCGCCGCTGCAGCCGCGGCGCTACCGAACGATCCGGAGGTGCAACTGGCAGGGCCGATGCCGGCCCCGATGCCGTTGCGCGCAGGCCGGCATCGCGGCCAGCTGTTGCTGGAGTCCACCCTTCGTGCCCGACTGCATTCGGCCGCACGGCCGTGGCGGCTCCGGCTCGGCGCCCTGCCGTCATCACGGCGGGTGCGCTGGTCGCTGGACGTGGACCCCATCGACCTCTACTGAACCTTGCCCTCACGGCAGAACGACCAGCGGGCCTTATAATTTGCGGTCAACCCGAAGGAGGCTCCATGGCATCGCAGCTCGAACAACTCCGCCAGTACACCACCGTGGTTGCCGACACCGGTGACATCGAGGCGATCGCCCGCTACAAGCCGGTCGACGCCACGACCAATCCGTCGCTGCTGCTCAAAGCTGCCGGCATCCCGGCCTACGCTTCCCTGCTTGACGAAGCCGTGGCGTTCGCCAAGGACCGCGGCAATGACCGCGAGCGGCAGCTCGCCGACGCCAGCGATCACCTCGCCGTCGCGGTGGGGCGCAAGATCCTCGACCTGGTGCCGGGTCGCGTTTCCACCGAGGTGGATGCACGCCTGTCCTTCGATACCGACGCAACCATCGCCAAGGCCGAGCGGTTGATCGGCCTGTACGAGGATGCCGGGGTGAAGCGCGACCGGATCCTGATTAAGGTCGCATCCACTTGGGCCGGCATCCGCGCCGCCGAGCAACTGGAGCGCCGCGGCATCCAGTGCAACCTGACCCTGCTGTTCTCGTTCGAGCAGGCCGTGGCCTGCGCCGAGGCCGGTGTGTTCCTCATCTCGCCGTTCGTCGGCCGCATCTACGACTGGTACGTCGCCAACACCGACGCGAATGGCTTCGAGCCGCACGAAGACCCCGGCGTGAAATCGGTGCGCCGCATCTATGACTGGTACAAGCGGCACGGCTTCGGGACCGTGGTGATGGGAGCCAGCTTCCGTAACACCGGGCAGATCCGCGCACTGGCCGGCTGCGACCGCCTCACCATCAGCCCTGAGCTGCTGGAGAAGCTCGATGCCAGCCACGATCCGCTGCCGCGCGTGCTTGAGGACGGCGGGCAGCAGGCAACGCCGCCGGATCCCCTCAGCGAACCGGCTTTCCGTTGGGGCCACAACGAAGATCCCATGGCCACGGACAAGCTGGCCGATGGCATCCGCAAGTTTGCCGCCGATCAGCTCAAGCTGGAAAAGCTGCTCGCCGACAAGCTTTAACACAGGCCCCGGACGACGCAACGAAAAACGGCCCCTGAGGGGCCGTTTTTTCTTTCTCCCGATTCGCCCGACCGGCGGATCAGGCCGCGGCGGCGAACAGGCCGCGCATCTTCTTCATCGCGTTCGCCTCGACCTGGCGGATGCGCTCGGCAGAGACGCCGTACTCGTCGGCCAGATCCTGCAGGGTTGCCTTCTCGTCGTTCAGCCAACGCCGCTGGATGATGTCACGCGAACGGTCGTCCAGCTTCTCCAGTGCCGCGGAGAGCGTCTCGAGTTCGTTGTCGGACTGGTCTGCGTCGGACACCGTGTCGTACGGATCGGCACCGTCGTCGACCAAGAACGCAGCCGGGGCCGGCTTGGCGTCCTCGTCGGCATCGACTGGGGCCTCGAAGCCCACGTCACGGCCAGACAGGCGCGACTCCATCTCGCGCACCGTGGCCTCGGGCACGCCGAGATCCTTCGCCACCGTGCGCACTTCCTCGGCATTCATCCAGCCCAGGCGCTTCTTGCTCTTGCGCAGGTTGAAGAACAGCTTGCGCTGCGCCTTGGTGGTGGCGACCTTGACGATGCGCCAGTTCTTGAGGATGAACTCGTGCATCTCGGCACGGATCCAGTGCACGGCGAAGCTGACCAGGCGCACGCCCTGGTCCGGATCGAAACGCTTCACCGCCTTCATCAGGCCGATGTTGCCTTCCTGGATCAGATCACCCAGCTGCAGGCCGTAGCCACTGTAGCCGCGGGCCACGTGTACGACGAAGCGCAGGTGCGACATCACCAGCTTGCGGGCGGACGACAGGTCGTTCTCTTCGAGGTAGCGACGCGAAAGCGCCTGCTCCTCTTCCTGGCTGAGCACCGGGATGCGGTGCACCGCCGAGATGTAGGCATCCAGGCTGCCGACGACGCTGGGAACCGGGATGTTGGCGGTGACCAAAGCTTGGGACATGGACGGAACCTCCTGATGAGGGGCAGCTTAGCACTCGCATCATTGGAGTGCTAAAGCCACCGCAAAGTTCCGGCGCGGCGAATCGGTCGCCGCGTCGACTTAATGAACCAAATGGTACAGAAACTGCGCCGCACTGTCCAGTGCTCCGGGGCAGGCCCGCCATTGTGCACGCTCGGTGTGCGGCGCCCGTGAAACCGGACTAAGCGTAAGCGCCCAGCTGGGCCCTTGGTGGCAGCGACCAGTCGATCGGAGCCTGGCCATGCTGGTCCAGCCAGGCGTTGGCGGCGGAAAAGTGCCCGCAGCCGATGAATCCGCGATGCGCGGACAGCGGGGAAGGGTGTACCGCGGTCAGCACGCGATGGCGCCGGGTATCGATCAGCCGCCCCTTGCGCTGGGCGTAGCTGCCCCAGAGCATGAACACCAGCCCGTCGCGCTCCCGGTTGAGGGCATCGATCGCGGCGTCGGTGAAACCTTCCCAACCCTTGCCCTGATGCGAACCGGCCAGGCCTCGCTCGACCGTCAGCACCGCGTTGAGCAGCAGCACCCCGCGATCGGCCCACGGGGTCAGGCAGCCATGATCCGGCCGCGGCAGCCCGAGGTCGCGGCTGATTTCCTTGAAGATGTTGTCCAGCGACGGCGGGATCCGCACGCCTGGACGCACCGAGAAGCACAGGCCGTGGGCCTGCCCGGGGCCGTGATACGGATCCTGACCGAGGATCACCACGCGCACCGCGCCGAACGGGGTGTGGTCAAACGCCGCGAAGATCTCCGGCCCCGGGGGATAGATCACCTTCCCGGCGCGCTTTTCCTCCCTCAGGAACGCCGCCAGCGCCTGCATCTCGGGCCGCTCCAGATAGTCGCCGATACGGGCTTTCCAACCCGGCTCCAGGCGCACACGGTCACCGCTCATGCGACGGATCGTTGAGCGAGCGCATATGCTGGGCCACGCGCAGCTGGAACAGCAGCTTGGTGATGAGCAGGCTTTCCTCGACCGGCTTCTCGACCAGATCGTTGGCGCCCGCCTTGAGCAGGGCGGCCTGGTTGGCGGGATTCTCGTCACCGGTCATCACCAGCACGGGCAGCCGACCCTTGCCGTAACCGAAGACGGTGCGGATGTGCTCGAGCAGATCACCTCCGGTGAGCTTGCCCTTGAGACTGACATCGGTAAGGACGACGTCCGCCCCGACCCAGCCCAATTCCCGGTCGGCCTCGAGCAACGCGATCGCATCCTCCACGCTGACCACGTGGCGCACGGTCAGCCCGCAACGCTCCATCATGCGACGGGTAGCAAGGGCCACGACGCGGCTGTCTTCCACGTAAAGCACGGTGCCCGTGGCCGTGGCCTCCGGACTGACATAGCCGCGAATGAAGGCTCCCAGGGCGGGAAAACCCAGCGACTTGTCGAAATAGTCGGTGACATGTTCACCAAGCGCCCGACGATGCAGTCGGTCGTCGACGTCGCCGGAAACCACCACGATCGGTACATAGGCCTGCGGCGCCGACTCGCGCACGTAGCGCGCCAGTTCCAGGCCATCCATGTCGGGCAGGCGCAGGGCAACGGTGATGAAATCGAAGGCGCCGGACTGCAGTTCGCGCTGGGCTTCCTCGCCCGTCGCACAACCAACCACTTCGGCGGCCGGCAGCTCGGCGGCCAGAACCCGGGTGATCAGCTGGCGAACCACTTTGGAGCCGTCGACGACGAGCACGCGAGGCGCCTCACCGATACTGCGGGTGCTGATACTGGTATTCATGCGGACACTCCGCGCCACCGGGTCGTCGTCCACGGTTTCCCACTCACGATCTTTCCCGCCCCCGTCGCCGTTGTCGCAGCCACCGATCCTGCCTTATCGATGCATCTACTGGCTGCGACCGCCATCACCGCAGTGCGACACCGGCGCATCAGGCCACCCGCCGCAACTGCCATGCACTGACCAGCCGTGCGCCAATCCAGCCCAGCAGCGCTGCCGCGACCGGAGTGGCCAGCAGTAGCCACAGCGGCAGTCCGCCGATCGAAAGCTTGCCGGCATAGGCGGCACTCAGGCGCTCGACGGGCGCCACCAGCGAGAGCTCGATCGCCACCGCCACCAGCGACGCGACAACGCCGCCAAACAGCCCGTACCAGAGGCCGGCATACAGGTAAGGACGTCGCACGAACGGCCGGCTGGCGCCGACCAGCATCAGCACGCCGATTTCATCGACGCGCCCGGCGATATCCACGCGTACCGTGTTGCCCACCACCAACACGGCCGCCAGCGAGAGCAACAGGGCGAGCACGGCGACGATGCGGTTGCCCAGCCCCAGCAGGGCATCCAGCCGCTGACGCCAGCTTCCGCTGTCCTGCACCATGTCGACACCGCGCTGCTCGCGCAGGGCAGTGACCAGATCCTGCACCGCACCGGCATCCAGCGAGTCCTTGGGCATGACCTCGAGGACGTAGGGCAGCGGGTTGTCATCCAGCGCATGCAGTGCACCACTGAAGCCCTGCATCGCGGCCAGTTCGTCCATCCCCTGCTGTGGGGTCTTGACCACCACCCCGGCGACATCCGCCCGTTCGCCGATATCCTTGGCCAGCAGTTGCGCAACCGCCTCGCCCTGCCCGGGCTTGAGGAACACGCTGACCGCCTGTCGCTGCCCCATCGCATCGCCCATCCGCTGCACGTTGCCGAGCAGGAGATAGAAGGCCAATGGCAGGGCCAGCGCCAGGCCGATCACGGTGACAGTCATCAGGGTGCCGAAAGGACGACCGAGCAATCGGCGCAGGCTCGCCGCGGCACTCCAGCGATGGTGCTCGGCCCAGCCTCCGACGCGCCGGGTTTCGCTGCGTCGACTGCGCGCATCGCGCACGGCGGCCTCGGCCGCGACGTCGGAACGACGGCTCACAGCACCTCCTGCGCCGGCACGTCGGCCACCAGGCGACCGTGGTCGAGCACGACCACCCGCTTCTTCATCCGCTTGATCAGGGGCAGGTCATGGCTGGCCACCAGCACGGTTGTGCCGACCTGCTGGAATTCGGCGAACAGCCCCATGATCTCCACTGCCAGTTGCGGATCGAGGTTACCGGTAGGCTCGTCGGCGATCAGCAGCGCTGGGCGCGCCACGATGGCCCGGGCAATGCCCACGCGCTGTTGCTCGCCAGTGGAGAGCGTGTCTGGCAACTGGCGCTCGTAGGCCAGCAGGCCAACCTTTTCCAGCGAGGCACGCACGCGCTTGGCGCGTTCGGCCGGCGCCAGCCCACCGATCACCAGCGGCAGCTCGACGTTGTCGAAGACGGTGCGATCCATCAGCAGCCGATGATCCTGGAACACCATGCCGATGCGTCGGCGCAGCTTCGGGATAGCCCCGCGGCCGACCGTGCCCAGGCTCTGGCCATCGAGATGGATCTGCCCGTGGGACGGACGCTCGATCAGCGCGAGCAGCTTGAGCAGGGTGCTCTTGCCGGCACCGGAGTGCCCGGTGACGAAGGCCATCTCGCCGTCGCCCACCTCGAATGACAGCTGCGATATGGCCTCGTGGCCGCTTTCGTAACGCTTGCTTACCTGGTCAAAGCGGATCACCGCATTCCCCGACGTTGCCGTCCCACCAAGCAGCAAGGATACGGGATGCGCAGCGCAAGTTGGGGCACCCCGGACAACCGGGGTAGCCCGCCTGCGGGGCACGCTCAGCGGCCAGTGAACAACCGGGTCAGTCGACGGAAAAAGCCGGGCTTCTTCTGTACCGGCGTCTCGCTCGCCACCCCCGACTGCAGCGCAACCTGGCGCGACGGGCGCGGCGTGGACTCGTTGCCATGTCGCTCGCGCGGCGGACGGCGGCTGCCGCGCTCGCCATGGGTACCGGCACCCGGCTTCGGAGGCGCGGTGGCCGGCGCGGCTTCGGCGGACGCCGCCTCGCCATCGCGACGCCGGTTGCGCCCGCCGCGCCGACGCCGACGTTTGCGCGGCGCACCGGTGGCATCGGTCGGCGTGCCGTCCGGAGCGGCAGCCGGCTGGGCATCGACCGGGGTCTGCACTTCGTCCGTGGCCGGCGTCTCGACTATCGGCCGCGCCTGCCGCGGCGGACGCGGCCCGCGGCTCTCGCCGCGACCACCCTCGCGACGGCCACCACGACCACTTTGCGAAGACCGCTTGTCGCCATCGCGCGATTCGACCCGATCGCCGAATGCGGCGCTGTCGGCCGCAGCATCGGCGGCAAACTGCGGATCGAGCGCCTTCGGCTGCGGCATCACCAGGAGCTCCGGCTCCACCGTGGCCACCGGGATCTTCTGGCCGATGTAGGCCTCGATGTCCGGCAGACTCATCGCGTAGAGGTCGCAGGCGAAGCTGATCGCATCGCCCTCGGCGCCCAGTCGCGCGGTGCGGCCGATGCGGTGCACGTAGTCCTCGGCGTCCTGCGGCAGGTCGTAATTGAAGACGTGGCTGACCGCTGGAATATGCAGGCCGCGGGCGGCCACGTCGGTGCAGACCAGGATGTCGAGCTGGCTGTCCTGGAACCGCTGCAGCAGCTTCTGGCGCTTCAGCTGCGGCACGTCGCCGGACAGCGCGCCGACGCGGTAGCCCTGGCGCTTGAGCCGGTCGGTGATGCGCTCGGCCGCAGCCTTGGTGTTGACGAACACGATGCTGCGCTCGGCCTGGGTGCGCTCGAGCAGGTTGAGCAGCAGCGGCATCTTCTCTTCCTTGGCGGGGAAGTAGACGACCTGCCGCACGCGGTCGGCGGTGACGTTGTCGGTCTCCACCACGAGCTTCTCGGCCTCGTGCATGTGCTCGTAGGCCAGCTCCAGCACGCGGTGGCTCAGCGTGGCGGAGAACAGCAGCACCTGGCGCTGCTCGCGCGCCGGCAGGCGGCGGAAGATGAAGCGCACGTCCTTGATGAAACCGAGATCGAACATGCGGTCCGCCTCGTCGATCACCATCACCTCGACGCTGTTGAGTCCGAACACGTTCTGCTTGTAGTAGTCGAGCAGGCGGCCGGGCGTGGCGATGATGATGTCGCAACCGTCCTTGAGCTGCTGGCGCTGCTTGTCGTAGTCGACGCCGCCGTAGATCAGCGCGGTGCGCAGGCCGGTGTGCTTGCCGATCGCGCGGGCATCCTTGTCGATCTGGATCGCCAGCTCGCGGGTCGGCGCGATCACCAGCGCGCGCGGGTCGGAATCCTTGCGGTCCGCCGCGGCCGGCTGGGTCAGCAGGCGGTTCATCATGGCGACCAGGAAGGCGCAGGTCTTGCCGGTGCCGGTCTGCGCCTGGCCGGCGACGTCGCGGCCGGACAGGGCGACCGGCAGGGTCAGCTCCTGGATCGGCGTGCAGCGGGTGAAGCCGGCTTCGTCCAGGCCCTGCTTGAGCAGCGGATGCAGGTCGAAGTTGGTGAAGAAGGTATCGGTGAGAACGGTTTCGGACATGTCGGATAGCAGTCTCTGGCGGGCGGCGCGGGGCGCCAGCCCGGTCCCGCCGCCGCGTGGCCTTGGGACAGGTGGTGGTACGGCGCGGGAGGGGGGCGCGGGCGCCGGGCGGACCTGAGGTGCGCGCAGCGCCGTTGCGCACCGTGGCGGGCGCCGGCGTGGGGTGGCCCGGGCCGGCAGCTCCGCTGGCATAGGCAAGGGTGGGCGGTGTGCCAGACCCTTGCCTATGTCAACGGAACCGCCTGCTGGCCGGTGCCTTGAATCGCTTGAATCGCGCCCCGAGTTAGGCTGGAATGGAAATGCGCCGCAACGGCGATCCAGCTTCCCCATTACGGAACGACCCGCGCTTCATGGGCGCCCCAGTGTAGCCGATGCAGGCCGCGCGGTCGCCCTCACCCCACCGTCTACCCTCGGAGAACCCCCGGTGAGCGATCTCATTACCCACGTCAGCGACGCTGCTTTCGAGCAGGAAGTGCTCCAGTCCGACACCCCCGTCCTGCTGGACTTCTGGGCCGAATGGTGCGGCCCCTGCAAGGCCATCGCGCCGGTGCTGGACGAGCTGGCCAGGCAGTACGAAGGCAAGCTGCGGGTGGTCAAGCTTAACATCGACCAGAACCAGCAGACCCCCCGCACCTACGGCGTGCGCGGCATTCCTACCCTGATGATGTTCAAGAACGGCAAGGTCGAGGCGACCCAGATCGGCGCCGTCGGCAAGGGCCAGCTGACCCAGATGATCGACAAGGCGCTCTGACGCGCCCCCGACACCCGCCGCCGCGCTTTACGGGGCCGCGCGGCGGGTGCTAGATTCGTCGCCCTGCACGGAACGGTCCCGTTCCGCCGCGCGCACCGCGCGATGCCTTCCCTTCCTTCCTGTACCAACGGCGCCCCGACGAGGTTTGCCCGTGTCTGATATCGAAAGCAAAGCACCGAACGACGCCGACGGCGCCGAGAACCGGCCTGCCAGCGAGCCCCGCCAGCGTGCACCACGCAAGAATGCGGCCGCCAAGTCCGCAGCCGCCGAAGCATCGGCGAACGCACCGGCGTCTGCCGCACCCGCGCCCGCACCGGCGGCACCGGCCCCGGCCGCGCCGGTCCAGGCCAGCCTGCCGGTGGATCGCCCGGCGTCAGCGAACTCCACCCCTTCGGCGCAGTCCCAGGCCGCTCCGGCCACGAGTCCCGCGCCGCCCCCCCACGGTGGCGGGCAGTCGCAGGGCCAGGCGCCCCAGGCGGGCGGTAATGGGGGAGGCGGCGGCAATCAGGGCAGCAACGAACGTCGCAATGACCGCAACGACCGCGGCCGGCGCCGGCGCCACGAGCGCGGACCACGCGGCAACCAGGGCGGCGGCCAGCGCAATCCGAACGGCCTGCCGATGGACGACGACGAGACGGGCGACGTCGGCAGCAACGACAACCTGATCAACCTCACCGAACTCAAGCGCATGAAGGCGCCGCAGCTGCTGGCCTTCGCCGAATCGCTGGGCATCCAGGAAGGCGTGGCCCGCCAGCGCCGCCAGGACGTCATCTTCAACATCCTCAAGGCGCACGCCCGCGCCGGCGGCGGCATCTGGGCCGAGGGCGTGCTGGAGATCCTGCAGGACGGCTTCGGCTTCCTGCGCTCGGCCGACGAAAGCTACCTGGCCGGCCCGGACGACATCTACGTCAGCCCCAGCCAGATCCGCCGCTTCAACCTGCGCACCGGCGACTACATCACCGGGCGCGTGCGGCATCCGAAGGAAGGCGAGCGCTACTTTGCCATGCTGCGCGTCGACGACATCAACGGCGATCCGCCGGAGGCGTCGAAGAACAAGATGCTGTTCGAGAACCTCACCCCGCTGTTCCCGCGCAAGGCATTCAAGCTCGAACGCGGCAACGGCTCGAGCGAGGACATCACCGGCCGCATCCTCGACCTGGTCGCGCCGATCGGCAAGGGCCAGCGCGGCCTGATCGTCTCCCAGCCCAAGTCGGGCAAGACGATGATGCTGCAGAACATCGCCCAGGCGATCCAGTACAACCACCCCGAGGCGCACCTGATCATCCTGCTGGTCGACGAGCGGCCGGAGGAAGTGACCGAGATCGCCCGCACCGTGCGCGCCGAGGTGATCTCCTCGACGTTCGACGAGCCGGCGGTGCGCCACGTGCAGGTCGCCGAGATGGTGATCGAGCGCGCCAAGCGCCTGGTCGAGCACAAGAAGGACGTGATCATCCTGCTCGACTCGATCACCCGCCTGGCGCGTGCCTACAACACCGTGGTGCCGAGCTCCGGCAAGGTGCTCACCGGCGGCGTCGACGCCAACGCGCTGCAGCGGCCGAAGCGCTTCTTCGGCGCCGCGCGCAACGTCGAGGAAGGCGGCTCGCTCACCATCATCGCCACCGCGCTGATCGACACCGGTTCGAAGATGGACGAGGTGATCTACGAGGAGTTCAAGGGCACCGGCAACATGGAAGTGCACCTGAGCCGCCGCATCTCCGAGAAGCGCGTCTACCCGGCGATCGACATCAACCGCTCCGGCACCCGCCGCGAGGACCTGCTGATCGACCCGGATCTGCTGGCCAAGATCTGGATCCTGCGCAAGCTGCTGCACCCAATGGACGAGCTGGCCGCGATGGAGTTCATGCTCGACAAGATGAAGAGCACCAAGTCCAACGACGAGTTCTTCAACTCGATGAAGCGCTGAGCCTCCTCCGGAAGCCAGAACGCAACAAGGGGCCGGCGCAAGCCGGCCCCTTGCGTTTGCCGGCACGGAACCGGATACGGGCCGACGCCTGCCGCACCGGCGAGTTCCTGCCCGCCGAACTATTGAACCATCGCGTACAATTATCCTCTCCACTCCTCTTGGGGCGCGGGCGACCGTCCCCATAACCGCTGCTTCGAACGAATCAAGGTCCTCCCACGTGTCCATCCCCAGTGCCGTCAAGGGCACCCCGATCACGGGGCGCCAGCAGCTCGTCGACTACCTCGCCGCCGGGGAGAAGCCGCGCGAGGCGTGGCGCATCGGCACCGAGCACGAGAAATTCGGCTTCCGCACCGATGACCTGCGGCCACCGACCTACGAGGGCGACCGCGGCATCCGCGTACTGCTGGAACAGCTGGCCTCGCGCTACGGCTGGGAAGTCGCCCGCGAAGGCGAGCTGCCGGTGGCGCTGTCGCGCGAGAAGGCCTCGATTACGCTGGAGCCGGCCGGCCAGCTGGAGCTGTCCGGCGCACCGCTGGAAACGATCCACGAGACCTGCCGTGAAGTGAACGCCCACCTGGCCGACGTGCGCTCGGTCGCCGACGAACTGGGCCTGGGCTTTCTCGGCATGGGCTTCCAGCCGAAGTGGCGCCGCGACGAGATGCCGTGGATGCCCAAGGGCCGCTACAAGATCATGCGCGAGTACATGCCCAGGGTCGGCTCCCTCGGCCTAGACATGATGACCCGCACCTGCACGGTGCAGGTCAACCTCGACTTCGACAGCGAGGCGGACATGGTGAAGAAGTTCCGCACCAGCCTCGCCCTGCAGCCGATCGCCACCGCGCTGTTCGCCGACTCGCCGTTCACCGACGGCCAGCCCAACGGCTACCTGTCCTATCGCTCCCAGGTATGGACCGATACCGACGCCGACCGCACCGGCATGCTCGACTTCGTGTTCGATGACGGCTTCGGCTACGAGCGCTACGTCGACTACATCCTCGATGTGCCGATGTACTTCAGCTACCAGGACGGCCGCTACATCGACCTGGCCGGCCAGGACTTCAAACGCTTCATGGTGGGGAAACTGCCCGCTGTCCCCGGCACCCGCGCCACCATGAAGGACTGGGCCGACCACCTAACCACCGCGTTCCCCGAAGTGCGCCTGAAGCAGTATCTGGAAATGCGCGGCGCCGACGGCGGCCCTTGGAACCGCCTGTGCGCGCTGCCGGCGCTGTGGGTGGGCCTGCTGTACGACGGCGAGGCGCTCGATGCCGCCTGGGATCTGGTGAAGGATTTCTCGCTGGCCGAACGCCATGCCCTGCGCGACGGCGTGCCGAGGGAGGCACTGAAGCTGCCGTTCCGCGGCGGCACCGTACGCGACCTGGCCCGCGAGACGCTGAAGATCGCCGCCCACGGACTGAAGCGTCGCGGCCGGCTCAATGCCGGCGGTGCCGACGAGCGCACCTTCCTCGAGCCGCTGCTGGAGATCGTCGAGTCCGGCCAGACCCCGGCCGAGCGCAAGCTGGAACTGTTCCACGGCGCCTGGGGCGGCAGCGTCGATCCGGTGTTCCGCGAATTCGCCTACTGACCGATTGTCGTAGGAGCCCGCTCGCGGGCGATGCTCCTTGCTCCGATGCCAAATCAGAGCCAAAAGCATTGCCCGCGAGCGGGCTCCTACCGGGGCGGCGTTGGCGATGAGGTGCAAGAAAAAGGCCGGCTTGCGCCGGCCTTTTTCGTCGCTGCACGCAGCGCGCTTACTTGCCCTTCGGTGCATCCTTCAGGCCGCGGTCGATCAGCATCGGCTCCACGCTCGGCGCCTTGCCACGCCACGCCTCGTACATCTTTTCCAGATCTTCGGTATTACCACGGGACAGGACCATGGCGCGGAAGCGGTCGCCGTTGGCGCGGGTCAGGCCGCCATGCTCCTTGAACCACTCGAAGCCGTCGTCGGCCAGCATCTCGGTCCACAGGTAGGCGTAGTAGCCGGCGGCGTAGCCGTTGCCCCAGATGTGCTGGAAATAGCTGGAACGATAGCGCGGCGGCACGTAGCTCAGGTTGATCTTGTCGTCCTTCAGGGTCTTGGCCTCGAACGCATCGGCGTCCTGCTTCGGCGCATCAGCCGGCAGCGAGTGCCAGCCCATGTCCAGCAGGGCTGCCGACACCAGCTCGGTCATGTCGTAGCCCTTGTTGAAGTTGCGGGCCTTCTTGATCTTGTCGACCAGTTCCTGCGGCATCGGCTTGCCGGTCTTGTAGTTCACCGCGTAGTGCGCGAACACCTTCGGATCGGTGGCCCAGTGCTCGTTGAACTGCGAGGGGAACTCGACGAAGTCGCGCGCGGTATTGGTGCCGGAGAGCGTCGGGTATTCCTCGTCGGCGAACATGCCGTGCAGCGCATGGCCGAACTCGTGGAACATGGTGATCACGTCATCAAAGGACAGCAGCGCGGGCTGGCCCGGGGCTGGTTTGGTGAAGTTGGCGACGTTGTAGATCACCGGCTTGGTGCCCAGCAGCTTCGACTGGCCGACGAAGTTGTCCATCCAGGCGCCGCCGCCCTTGTTGTCGCGCTTGAAATAATCGCAGTAGAACAGCGCCAGCGACTTGCCGTCCTTGTCGAACACCTCGAACACGCGCACGTCCGGCTGGTACACCGGGATGTCCTTGCGCTCCTTGAAGGTCAGCCCGTAAAGCTGGTTGGCGGCGTAGAACACGCCGTTCTTGAGCACATTGTCGAGCTCGAAGTACGGCTTGATCTGGTTCTCGTCCAGATCGTACTTGGCCTTGCGCACCTGCTCGGCATAATGCTCCCAGTCCCAGGCCTGCAGCTTGAACCCACCCTTCTGCTGGTCGATCACCGACTGGATGTCCTTCGCCTCGCGCTCGGCACGCGCCGTGGCCGCCGGCACCAGGTCCTGCATGAACTTGATCGCGCGCTCGGGCGTCTTGGCCATCTGGTCGTCGAGCTTCCACGCGGCGTAGCTCGGGAAGCCCAGCAGCTTGGCCTGCTCGGCACGGATCTGCGCCAGCCGTTCGATGATGGCACGGGTGTCGTCGGCATTGCCCTTTTCGGCGCGATCCCAGGAAGCCTTGAACAACGCCTCGCGGGTGGCGCGGTCGGTCAGGTCCTGCAGCGCCGGCTGCTGGGTGGTGTTCTGCAGCGCGATCACCCACTTGCCGTCCAGCCCGCGGGCCTTGGCCGCCTGCGCGGCGGCGGCGATATCGCCCTCGGAGAGACCGGCGAGCTTCGACTTGTCGTCCACCACCAGCGCGCCGTCCTTGGTGGCGGCAAGCAGGGTATTGGTGAACTTGGTGCTGAGGGTGGACTCTTCCTCGTTCAGCGCCTTGAGCTTGGCCTTGTCGGCGTCGGACAGCTTGGCGCCGTGATGCACGAAGTTGCGATAGACCACCTCGACCAGGCGCAGCGATTCCGGATCGAGCTTCAGCGAGGCGCGCTGGTCATAGACCGCCTCGACCCGCTGGAACAGCTTGCTGTTGAGGTAGATGGCATCCTCGTGGGCGGCCAGCTTCGGTGCCTCGTCCTCCTGCACCTTCTGCAGGGTGTCGTCGGTGTTGGCGCCGGTGACGCCGTTGAAGACCATCATCACCCGGCTGAGCAGCGCGCCGGACTTCTCCATCGCCACGAAGGTGTTGTCGAAGGTCGGTGGCTCCGGGTTGTCCGCGATCTTCTGGATCTCGGCGAGGTGCTGGCGCATGCCCTCCTCGATCGCCGGTTGGTAGTCGGCATCGGTGATCTTGTCGAACGGGGGCGCCTGGAAGTCCAGCGTGCTGGCCTTGGCGAACGGGTTGGCGTCGGTGAACGGCGCCGTGCTGGCCGTGCTGGCCGCCTTGGCCGGCGCCGTGCTGGCCGGCGCGGGTGCGGGTGCGGATGCGGGTGCGGGTGCGGGTGCGGAGGATTTGGCGGGTTCGTTGCCGTGCTGTGAGCAGGCGGCGAGAGCGATGGTGGTGGCCATGGCGAGGGTTCGAAGTCGGAGCATGCAGATTCCCTGGAGAACGCGCCCTGGGGCAGGCGCACAAAAGTGACAGTTTCCGACTCTACCGAGTCCGCCCCACCGCTTCCAAGCGGCGGTGCGCCATGCTCAGGCGGCGCGCATGTCGCGCAAGGTCCAGTTCGCGCCGATCAGCAAGTTCATGCGATGACGCACGACACTCATCGGCAGCGAGGTCACCAGGTCGACGTCGACACGCAATATGTCGCCGAGCACGGCGCGCACCGTGGCGGCCGGATCGGTCTCGCCCAGTGCGGGATCGACCTCGTCCGGCTCGCTTTGCATGGCGCGCCAACGTTCGAACAGCGCAGGCGTCTGCAGTGCCTCGCGCAATGCAGCGGCGAAATCGTTGGGACCGGCACCGTCGTAGGCGAGCTCGGCAATCGGCCCGCGGGCATGGGCCAGATCGTCGATGGAGAGGTAGTAATGGTTGCGCAGCGGCATGGATGCGGTTCCTCTGCTGGAGGGTGCCGGAACGCGCAGCATGACACGCCCGGCGATCCGATCATCCCAGCGCGGCCACCGCGGCGGCCAGATGCCTTGCGGCAGATGCGGCCGGCTCGCCATGCGGCAAGACACCCAGACAGGGCGCCGGAATCAGCGCACGCAGCGTCGCCAGGTTGTCTTCGACGGCCTCCATCGCCGGATCGATGCGGTTACCGACCCAGCCGAGCAGGCGGCAGCCGTCCGCAACGATCGCCCGCGCGCTGAGCAGCGCATGGTTGAGGCATCCCAGCCGCAGTCCGATCACCAGGATCACCGGCAGCTCCCACGCCTGGGCCAGAGCGGGCGTCACCAACCCGGGCGCCAACGGAACCAGCCAGCCACCGACACCCTCCACCACGACCGGCGCGTGTTGCTCGCGCAACCGCTCGAACGCCTCGGTGAGCGGTGGCAGCGTCACAGTCACGCCATCGCGGGCCGCTGCCAGGTGCGGCGACAGCGGCGCCCGCAGGCTGACCGGATTGATCGCCGCATACGGCACGCCGGCCGGTCCGGCTGCCTGCAGCGCGAGTGCATCCTCGTTGCGCAGTCCCGCGGGCGTCTGCTCGCAGCCGCTGGCGACCGGCTTCATGCCCACCGCATCCCGGCCCGCCGCGCGCAGCGCGTGCAGCAGCGCGCACGAGACATGGGTCTTGCCGATGCCGGTATCGGTGCCGGCAATGAACACGCGATCGAGGGATGTCATCGAAGCCGTCCTGGGAACTACGGGGGGTGCATGGTCGTCACGCAGGGCATCGCAGGCAAGCCTCCCGCGCCTTTAGCAAGAAATTAGGAAACGCCGAGCAGGGATTTAGCAAACGCGCGCGCGGGGGCTTTCTAAGATGCCAGCCACCCCACTCCCACAGGAACCATCATGCATTCCCTCGAGCACGCAGCCGGTCCGGCGACCGCCCCCCGCCACAACATGTACGGCTTCATCCACAAGGCGATGCGCGCCTTCATGGCCGATACCCTGGTACGCATCGGCCGCCTCGACGCGAACGACCCCGTCGACGTGGAAGCCGGCCTCGACCAACTGCGCGAGCTGCTCGACCTGTGCCGCCATCACCTGGCGCACGAGAATCGCTTCGTGCACCCGGCAATGGAGGCGCGCGCCCCCGGCTCGAGCAGCCAGGTCGCCGGCGAGCACGTCCACCACGAAGCGGATATCGATGCCCTCGACGAAATGGCCGACGCGCTGGCGATGGCTTCGGCAGGTGCGGCCCGCACCGCGGCAGCGAACCGGCTGTACCGGCAGCTCGCCGTGTTCGTCGGCATCAACTTCGAGCACATGGACTACGAGGAGCACGAGCACAATGCCGTGCTGTGGACGCACTACAGCGATGCCGAGCTGTTCGGGATCGAGGCCGGGCTGCAAACGGCGCTGTCGCCGACGGAACGCGCGCAGGGCCTGCGTCTCATGCTCGGCGCACTGGATCACGGCGAGCGGGTGAAGCTGCTCGGCGGCATGCGCGCCCACGCCCCCGCCGCCGTCTTCGAAGGCGCGCTTGCACTGGCGCGCAGCCTGCTCGCCGAGCGCGACTGGCAGAAACTCGAACGCGCCCTGCGGCCGGCGGTCGCCGCGGCGTGATCAGCCGGCGCGCTCGCTCGGCATCTCGACCAGCTTCAGCGGACGCCGCACGCACAGGCGCAAGCGCCCGCGACCGGCCTTCTCGATCCGGATGCACGCATCGCGCTCGGCCAGCCGCCGGGTCAGCAGGATCAGCCGCGCCTCCAGGTTGTCGCTGAGCTCGGGCAGCCGGATCCGTGGATCCAGCCGCAGTTCGCGGTTGGCGAACACGGTCCGGCCGTGCTCGACGTGATCGCGCAGCAGGGTCCACAGGATCGCCCCGGCCACGCCCTTGATCAGGTAGTCTTCGCCGACGAACACGCTGTCGGTGCCGGGGTGGTGACGGATCATCACCGGCGCGCCGTCCGGCGGCGGAATCGGCTCGGCCGGTGGCAGATCGCCAGATGCATCGGCACGCAAGGCGCAGATCGCCATGCCGAGCTGGGCGCCCAGCGCGACCAGTGCATCCTCGTCGTCGTAGCCGAAGCGCAGATCCTGCGGGCTCTCCACGTACAGCACCCCGGAGAGGCGGCCACCGCCGACGATCGGCACCGCCAGCTGGCTGCGCGACTCGGGCAGCCCCGGCAGCGGAATCGCGGTCTCCAGGCGATCGGCCAGCGCGCCATGCGCCATCGCCTCGCGCACGGCCTGCCCGTAGGCGTACTCGCCGGTCATGTGGGCGATGCGGATCGGCGTGCGTTCGCGCGCGGCCACGCCGATCACGCCGTCGCCGACGGCGATCTCCGAGCCGATGCCGGACTCGCCATAGCCGCAGCTGGCCACGGTGAACAGCTTCTGGCCGCCGCCGTCCAGCAGCAGCACCATCGCGTGGTGGATGTCGAAATCCTGCCGCAGGCCGGTCAGCAGCGCTTCCAGCGCAGCATCGAGATCCGCCGCATCGGCAAGCCGGAGCGCGACGGCCCGCGTCGCCTCCAGCAGGTTGCGGCGCGGCGGGGTGACCGGCAGCGGCTGGCCGGGTACCGGCTCGATCGCCTCGACCCGGTAGACGTCCGAACCCTTGAGCTGGAACACACCGCTCATGCCGGTGTGCGAGGCGATGCCGGCGAGCTTGGCGCGCATCCGCTCGAACAGCGGCCCCTCCGACTCGGTGCGCAGGTAGCGCAGGGTCAGGCGGTACATCGCCGCGGTCTTCGGATGCATCAGCAACAGCCGCGCCTGCGGATTGGCCAGGATGTTCTGCCGGGTCTTGTTGAAGAACTGGAACGACAACGCGAGATGGGCCGGGTCGATGTACTCGACCTGCGACAGGTAGGCGACGTTCGGCGTGCCATCGGGCGCGCAGGTGGCCATCACGCCAGGCTGGCTGCCATCCAGGCAGTCGCGGATCGCATCCAGCCCCGGCGTCACCGCGGCATCTCCAGCACGCGGCCGGCATCAGGCCCCGGCGTCTGCACGAACGCCGACGTCGGCGAGAACGCGATCGCCACCAGCTCGCCCACCCCTGCCAGCAGCGCGCGCACGCGCGCTTCGGGCACGCCGATCAGGGCGAGTTCGGCCACCATCGCGTCGCGGTAGCCCGCGGCCAGTGCGAGGTCCTGCGCCGACGCGGCAACGATCCGCGCGTCCTCGCCCTTCACCTGCACCGAGCGGTGCGTGCTCGGCCGGGTGAACACCACCGCCACTCGACGGTTGTCGCGGATGTCATCGAGCAATTCGGTGGCCTGGTCGGCCACCACCAGCACGGTGAGGCCAGCGCCGCCGGGATCCACCCGGCACCCCTGCGCGCGCACCAGCGCCGGCCGGTGCTCGGCATTGCGGGTGGCGGCGATGATCGATACCGCTCCCTGGATGAAACCGGCGGTCTCGTCGTCGATGCGGGCGTCTGCGGGCACGGCGATCCTCGACTGGCGGGGTGGAAACGGCGCGGGGCGATCCGGGCGCATAATAATGCGCCCGCCACCCTGGAAGACCCATGTTCGAACTCGCTTCCTCCACTCCCGCCAGCAAGGCCGAGCACTACGCCGAGCTGTTGCAGCAGGCGCAGGGCCTGCTTGCCGGCGAGCGCGACCTGATCGCCAATGCCGCCAATTTCAGCGCCCTGCTGTTCCACAGCCTGCCCGACCTCAACTGGGCCGGCTTCTACCTGTTCGACGGTACCGAGCTGGTGGTCGGCCCGTTCCAGGGCAAGCCGGCCTGCATCCGCATCGCGCTGGGGCGCGGCGTGTGCGGCACCGCGGCGCAGACGCGGCAGACCCAGCTGGTGGTCGACGTGCACGCGTTCGAGGGCCACATCGCCTGCGACGCCGCGTCCAACTCCGAGATCGTGGTGCCGCTGGTGAAGGCGGACGGCACCCTGCTCGGCGTGTGGGACGTGGACAGCCCGCTCACCGGCCGCTTCGACGACGAGGACCGTGACGGCATGGAGGCGCTGTGTGCGCTGTTCATGCAAGCCGTCGACGCCTGAGCGTCCGCCCGGGCGTCAGCGTTCGCGCGGCGTCCGCAGCAGCTCGACCACGCGTGTGCGCGCCTCCTCCACACCGGTGCCGGCGGTGGAGGAGAACACCTGCGCGGTGGCATGCAGGCCATCGCGAAAGCTCTTGCGCATCGCCGCCAGCGCCTGCGTGGCCTGGCCGCGCGACAACTTGTCTGCCTTGGTCAGCAGCAGATGACACGGCAGCCCGGTGGTGAAGCAGAACTCCAGCATCATCCGGTCGAACTCCTTCAGCGGATGACGGATATCGGCGATCAGCACCACGCCGCGCAGACTGGCGCGGTGGTGCAGGTAGGCATCGATCTCCAGCTTCCAGTGCTCGCGCAACTCCTCCGGCACCTTGGCGTAGCCGTAGCCCGGCAGGTCGATCAGCCGCGCCTCCAGCGGCGACTCGCCCTCGCCCTGGGCCAGCGGCGGCAATGCGAACGACACCATCTGCTGGGTGCGGCCGGGCGTCTTGGAGGTGCGGGCCAGGCCGCGATGGCCGGTCAGCGCGTTGAGCGCACTGGACTTGCCGGCATTGGATCGACCGGCGAACGCCACCTCGGCACCCTCGTCGGCGGGCAATTGGCGGACACGATGGGCGGCGAGCGTGAACTGCGCGCCCTGGAGCGGATTCGGGGACATGGGAGCGGTTTGACCGGTCAGGGTGCCACGGGGATAATCCTGCGGTTTCTGCCAGTCGCGCGCGAGGTGCGGCTGGCTTGGCGGCAGTATCTGCAAGGTCTTTCGGGAGACAAGTGTATGAGTTTTCGGCTCGCCGATTTTCGGCACGCTGTGCTTGGGGCGACTGCTGCCCTCATATTCGCGCTGTCTGCCAGTGCGGTGACCGCCCAGGAAGCCAAGCCCGCAGCGGCTGCGAGCGCCGCTCCGGCAGCGTCCAGCGCCCCGGCTTCCGCCCCAGTGGCCACCGCCGAGGTGAAGCCCGGTGACGCCACCGCTGGCCAGGGCAAGGCCGCCGTCTGCGGCGCCTGCCACGGCATGGACGGCAACTCCGCCGATCCGCAGTACCCGAAGCTGGCCGGCCAGCACGAGTCGTACATCGCGCGCCAGCTGACCAGCTTCAAGGCGGGCAAGCGCCAGAACCCGATCATGCTCGGCATGGCCACGCCGCTGTCCGAGCAGGACATGCACGACATCGGCGCCTACTTCGCGTCCCAGACCGTGCGTCCGGGCGTCGCCGACGATGCGGTGGTCAAGCAGGGTGAGACGCTGTACCGCGAGGGCGATCCGACCCGCGGCATCCCCGCCTGCATGGCCTGTCACCTGATCGACGGCCGCGGCAACCCCGGCGCGATCTACCCGCAGCTCGCCGGCCAGCACTCGCAGTATGTGGAGGCCACGCTGAAGTCCTGGCACGACGGCACCGTCTGGGGTACCGACGCCCACGCGCAGATCATGCCGGCGATCGCCAAGAAGCTCGACGCCAAGGACATCACGGCGCTGGCCAGCTACATCGAGGGCCTGCACCCAGCCGATACCGGCGACACGGCAGCCGCCTCGGCTCCGTGATCCCCCTCACGCCGACCCCCGGGTCGGCGTGATCGTTTCCAGCTCGCGATTTTTTGCGCCCGCTGCTGATCAGAAGGACATCCCCATGCTGAAGCGCCTGCCGTTCCTGTGTACCGCCCTGCTCGCCCTGGCTGCCTGCAGCCACTCCAACGACAGCAGCACGCCGACGGCCCCCTCCACTCCCGCGCCGACCGCGGCGCCGGCCACCTCGGCACCGGCAACGACACCGGCCACCACCGGCAGCGCAGCGGCGACCCCGGCACCGGCGGCGAGCGCGCCCGTCTCCGCCGCCACTGCCGCGGCTGCTCCCGCGGCCCCGACGAAAGCCAGCGCTTTCGTCGAGGATCCGAAGTGGGTGGAAGGCAAGAACTACTTCCGCATCGAGCCGGCGCAGCCGAAGGTCTCCAACACCGACAAGATCGAAGTGGCCGAGGTGTTCTCCTACGCCTGCCCCTCGTGCAATGCCTTCCACCCGATGGTCGACCGGCTGGCCAAGAGCCTGCCCTCCGATGCGGTGATGGCCTACCTGCCGGTTTCGTTCATGCCGCAGGAAAACTTCCCGATGTTCCAACGCGCGTTCCTCACCGCGCAGGCGCTGGGCGTGGCCGACAAGGCCAATGACGCGATGTACGACGCGGTATGGAAGACCAAGGAGCTCAGCTCCGAGAACGCCAGCGGCCAGGGCCTGAAGCCGATGTCCGAGCTGCCCACGCTGGCCGACGCGGCGAAGTTCTACGCGAAGTACGGCGCCGACCCGAAGGAATTCCTGGCGGTGGCCAACTCCTTCAGCATCAATACCCAGGTCAAGCGCGCCGACGAGCTGGTGAAGGCCTACGGCGTGGAAGGCACGCCGACCATCGTGATCGACGGCAAGTACCGTATCGACCTGCGCGCCGCCGGCGGCTATGCGCAGATGGTCGAACTGGCGAAATATCTGGTGGCCAAGGAAGCGGCTGGCAAGTAAGTCCTAGTTGGCACCTTTCGCGCCCGGCGTGGTCTTGCCTGTTCCTGTTTCGTTGCGGAGTCGTTCCATGCTCAAGCACCTCTCCCGTGTCCGGCTGTTCGCCCTGGTCGGCGGCCTGCTGCTGGCCACCGCCTGCTCGGCCGGATCCGGCCGGGATCCGTCGGCGCCCTACACCGACGGCGTCGAGTACGCCACCATTCCCGGCCCGGCGCAGCGCTACAGCCCCGAGGGCAAGGTCGAAGTGGTCGAGGTGTTCTCCTACGGCTGCATCCACTGCGACCACTTCGCCCCCTATGCCGAGAAGCTGCGCCAGGCGCTGCCCAAGGGCGTGGTGTTCAAGCTGGTGCCGGCGCCGTTCAGCGCCGAATGGCTGCCGTTCGCGCGCGCCTTCTACGCGGCGAAGAAGCTGGGCGTGGTCGACAAGACCCACCTGGAGCTGTTCAAGGAGAAATTCGACCAGCACTACCCGATGAACACGCTGGACGAGCTGGCCGATTTCTATGCCCGTGAGGGCGTGAACCGCGAGGAGTTCCTGCGCATCGCGACCTCGGATGCAGTCACCCAGCAGATGAAGAGCGACCTGGCGCTGATCCAGAAATGGGGCGTCACAGGCACGCCGACCATCGTGGTGGACGGCAAGTACCGCAGCGCCGACGTCCACAACTTCGACCAGCTGTCGGCACTGACCCAGTGGCTGGCCAAGCGCGAACTGGCCGCCAAGTAAGCCTGCGTCACGGCAGTCGCCAGGCGGCTGCCGTGACGTTCACGCGGCGCGCGGCATGCTGTCGATCGTTTTCCCTCCCGCCGCAGTGCCCGACCCCGCCATGACCGGATCCGCCCCTCCTGCTCCCGAGCGTCGCCTGCGACTGCTCAGCTGCAACATCCTCGCGGGCGGAAGCGTGCAGAAATACCGTGAATACGTCACCCGCAGCCTCAATGCGGTGCTGCCCGGCCGCAGCAAGCTGGACAACCTCGATCGCCTCGCCGAACTGCTGCCGCAGTTCGACGTGATCGGCCTGCAGGAAGCCGACGCAGGCAGCCTGCGATCGGGCTTCCTCAACCAGACGCGCTACCTCGCCGAGACCGCCGGCATGCCGTTCTGGAGCCACCAGCCGAACCGCCCGGTGGCCAAGCTCGCGCATTCGGCCAACGGATTGATCAGCCGGATGGAGCCGCACAGCGTCTACGACTACCCGCTGCCCAGCCGCATCCCCGGTCGCGGCGCCATGCTGGCGCGCTTCGGCGAAGGCGACGATGCGCTCGCCGTGATGATCGCGCACCTCTCGCTCAGCGCCCCGGCCCGTGCCAGGCAGTTGGCCTTCATCGGCGAACTGCTGGCCGATTTCCCGCACGCGGTGCTGATGGGCGACCTCAACACCGAGGCACACAGCACGGAAATGCGGCACCTGTTCGCCAAGTGCCGGCTGCAGCCACCGGAGCAACCGACGCCCACCTTCCCCAGCTGGAAGCCGCGCCGGGCGCTCGACCACATTCTCACCTCCGCAGACATCCACCTCGACAAGGTCTGGACGCTGCCGCAGGCGTTCTCCGACCACCTGCCCATCGCCGCCGAGGTGCGTCTGCCCGCGCACGTGGCGCCGCGGCTGCAGCGGGTGCGACGCTGATGCGCGCTCAGCGGGGTCGGGCCGCCTTCGCCTGGATCGTCGTCCTGTTTGCCGGCGCGATCGCTGCTGCGCTGCGCTACGGCCTGGTCGAACCGCCCGGTCTGGGCGACCGATGTGCCGCCGGCGGCCCGGGGGCGCCGGCCTGGTGCGGCTTGCGCGACCTGGTCGTACAGGGCTTCCTGCATGATGTCTACGGTGCAGCGGCGCTCCTCGCGGCAGCTCTCGCCCTGCTGTACCGGCGCCGCTGGAGTGCCGCCTTCGCCGCTGCGCTGGGTCTGCTGGCGATCGAGCTCTACTGCTATGAGAGTGGCGCGCTGGCCCTGCTGGTCGGCGCCCTGCTACTGGTGCGGGCGAACGATCCGGCGCGGACGGGCGAACCAGCCCGGCGCGGCCAGCAGCACGTTCAGGCCGAACCATAGCCAGGCTGCCGGGCTGAGCCCCAGTTCCTGCGCCAATACCGCCGCACCGAGCACCAGCAGCAGCATTCCCAGGAACCGCTCCTCGCGCGTGGACGGGACCAGGGCCGCACGACCGAGCAGCGCAAGCAACGCGTAGCCCACTGCCGGCAGGGCAAACAGGCCGAGCGGAAAGTCGCGATAACGGCCGTCGAACACCAGCAGCAGGCCGTAGTAAGCCAGCGCGAACAGCCAGCCAAAGCGCAAGCGAGCGCCCGCCGGCAGCGCCGCCGCGCCGGCCAGCCATGCCGCCAGCGCGCGGGCCAGCACCAGTGCGGTGCCCAGCGCCAGCAGGCAGGCCACGAGGCTGATCGCCCACTCCCACCAGGGACCGCAGGCATAGATCATCTGCCGCACCTGCCACGCCAGCGCCGTGCCCGATCCGAGTCCCGCGCCGCTCAGGGCCAGCCAGCCCCGCCCACCGCGCCAGTGGCGACGCCAGCCGCCGACCATGACGAACAGTCCCGCCATCGCCAGCGCCGCCAGAGGGCCCAGCCACCAGCACGGGATCTCGGTCACCGGCCCCTGCATCGGAAATTTCGGCTGGGCGTGGGCGTCGAAGATGCCCCAGTAGCCGCCCACCGTGCCTTCCTGCTCGCGCTTCCAGGCCTGGTCGAAAGCCTCGATCACGTTGTACGGCATCTGCACCGTGGCGGCATAGCGCAGGAATTCGCGCAGGTAACGCGCTTCGTTGACCAGGCTCGCCGTGGCCGCCTCGCGTGGCCTGCCGGCACTGGGCCAGCCGGTCTCGCCGATCATCACCGGCTTGCCGGGAAACGCCGCGCGCACCCGCGCATACACGTCGGCCACATGCTGCACGGCGCGCTGCGGCGGCACCGGATCGTCCTCCCAGTAGGGCAGCACGTGGATGGTGATGTAGTCGACCGAGCTGGCCAGTTCCGGGTGGCGCAGCCAGAACTCCCACACATCGGCGTAGGTCACCGGCACGGCCGGCGGCAGTAACGCCCGCGCCTGTCGCAGGTAGCCGGCCAGCGCCGCGGAAGACTGCTCGCCGCGCAGCAGCACCTCATTGCCGACGATGACTCCACGGAGCACTTCGGGATGCGCCCGCGCCGCAGCCGCTGCCAGGGCGATCTCCCTTTCGTTGGCCACGGGGTCACGACCGATCCATATGCCCAGCAGCACCTTCATGCCGTAGCGCCCGGCGATCGCCGGCACGGCGTCCAGGCCCTGGCCTTCGGAGTATGTGCGCACGCAGTCGAAGCGACGCGACAGCGCGCGCAGGTCGGCATCGATCTGCCGGGGCGAGATGAAGGTCGCCGGGTCGTAGGGTGTCTGCCCCTCGCGGCGATAGGGCGAGTAGGACACGCAAGCGATGCGCGCGGACGGCGCATCCGGCAGCGCCACCGGCCGGCCGGCCGCCCACCACCACCACAGGCCCGCCGCGGCAGCGAGCCAGAGCCCCAGCCAGACCGGCCAGTGCGGGCGCGTCGAAGACGTGGTCGCGGAGGTCATGACGATCCGGGAGAGGGACGAGCGCGCGAGTGTATCAGCGCCATGCACACACTCATCGCAGGCGCCCCTTCACGCTGTTGGCCGCCGTTCGTAAGCGCTGCACTACACTCGAAACGTTGCACGCAGGAGATCCAATGCACGCCGCCCGTCCCCCGTCGCGCCCGTTCCGCCTCGCTCCCCGCCTTGTCGCCCTGATCCTGCTCCTCGCCGCCGCCCGGGGCAGCGATGCCGCGCCGAATGCCGACGCCCAACGCGAAGCATTCAGGCAGGCCTATGCAACCGCCCAGCAGGGCGGCGATGCCTGGCGTACGCAGGCACGCGGCCTGCAGCACTACATGCTGTACCCCTACCTCGAGGCGGCTTCCCTCGAGCACGACCTGCAGCAGCTCGATACATCCCGCGTGCAGGACTACCTCAAACGGTACCCCGGGCTGATTCCCGCCGACGACCTGCGCCGCGCCTTCCTCGGCGAACTGGCGCGCCGGCAGGACTGGACCGGCTTCATGGCGCTGTACCGGGACGGCCTGGGCGATGCACTGGCCTGCGACGAACTGCAGGCACGAATGGCGCAGGGGCATCGGCTGGACTTCGACAAGGACCTCGACGCGCTGTGGCAGAAGGCCTCGCTGCCGAGTGCCTGCGATCCTTTGCTGCAGGCCGCACACGACGCCGGCCTGCTTACGCCGACCCGGTTGTGGGCGCGGATCGATCGCGCCATGGCGGCAGGTGCCGGCGGCACGATCGCCTCGCTGGCGGCCTGGCTGCCGAAGCGCGACGCCGTCGCCGCGCAACGCCTCGCGCTGGCCCTGCGCGATCCCGCCAAGGCCGTGAAGGAGGCCGCACACTGGCCGGACACGCCGCGTCATCGCGAGGCTGCCGCGCGCGCCCTGCAACGGCTGGCGCGGCGCGATACGAACGCGGCGGATACGGGCTGGCTGCACCTGCAGCGGCGCTTCCACTTCAGCCAGTCGCAGCGCGACGACGTGCTCGCCGCACTGGCGTTGTTCCACGCCACCGACTTCGACGACCACGCGCTGCAGCGGCTGCGCGAGCTGCCGTCCGACGCGCAGACCGATGCCACCCGCGAGTGGCGCGTGCGCGTGGCACTGGCGCGGCAGGACTGGCGCGCCGTGCTGCAGGCCATCGATGCGCTGGCACCGGACCAGCGACAGGACGGCGAGTGGGACTACTTCAAGGCACGCGCGCTGGCCGCGCTGGGACGCACCCGCCAGGCCGACGCCTTGTTTGCGCAGCTCGCTACCGAGCCCACCTACTTCGGCTTCCTCGCCGCGGATCGCAGCGGCAATGCCTATGCGATCTGTCCGGACTCGATCGGCGACGATCCCGCGATTGCCCGCAGCCTGCTCGCCGAGCCCGGCATGCAGCGCGCCTTCGAGCTCTATGCGGTGGGCCTGTCCCGCGACGCGCGGCGCGAGTGGGCGCGCGCGCTGGCTGGCAGCAGCGTGGCGACTCGGCGCGAAGCCGCGCTGCTGGCCAACCAGCGCGGCTGGTACGACCGCGCCGTGTTCACCTTCTCCAGCGGCGACGCGCTGCGCCTGTACGACCTGCGCTTCCCGCTGGCGCGGCAGGACCACATGGTCGAGCAGGCCTCGCAGGCAGGCATCGATCCGGCCTGGGCCTACGCCATCGCCCGTGCCGAGAGCGCGTGGATGACCGACGCCCACTCCGGCGCCGACGCACGCGGCCTGATGCAGCTGCTACCGGCCACCGGCGCGCAGGTCGCCCGCGCCTATGGACTGCCATGGGCCGGCGGCGAATCGCTGTACGACCCGGTGGTGAACGTGCAGTTGGGCACGCGCTACCTGGCGCAGATGGCGCAGCGCTTCAACGGCGCGCCGTGGCTGGCCAGCGCGGCCTACAACGCCGGCCCGATGAAGGTGGACCAGTGGCTGGGCGAGCGCGGCTCGCTGCCGCCGGATCTGTTCACCGCCACCATTCCGTACAAGGAGACCCGCGAATACGTGGCGCGGGTGATGGCCTTCAGCGTGATCTACGACTGGCGACTGACCGGTCGCGCGGTGCCGCTGGATGCGCGGATGACGCCGATCGGACAGGCTTACGTACCGCCCGGCCCCGGAACGGTGCGCAAACCGGTCGGCTGTCCGGCTACCACGGCGGCGGAGTCGCCGGCCGATAGCGCCACGGTCGCGGCACCGCCCAGCCCCGGCTCATCCTGATCATTCAAGGAACTCCCGCATGACCGTCCAGGCCCTTGTCGTTCTCGGTGGCACCGGCTTCGTCGGCAGCCATCTGCTGCCCCGGCTCGCCCGTGACGGTCATCGCATCACCGTACTGACGCGCAATCGGGAACAGCACCGTGCCCTCGCGGTGACGCCGGGCGTGCGGCTGGTGAATGCCGACGTGCACGAGACGGACCGATTGCGTGCCGCGTTCGCCGGTGCCGATGCCGTCATCAACCTGGTCGGCATCCTCAACTGCCAGGGTCGCCAGACCTTCCAGCGCGTGCACGTGGAGCTGACCGGCAAGGTGATCGAAGCCTGCCGCGCGGCCGGCGTGGCACGCCTGCATCAGATGAGCTCGCTCAAGGCGGGCCAGGGACTGAGCGAGTACCTGAAGACCCGCGGCGAAGCCGAGGCGCGGGTGCGCCAGTCCGGACTGGACTGGACGATCTACCAGCCCAGCGTCATCTTCGGCGACGGCGACGGCCTGGTCGGGCGCTTTGCGAAGATCCTGAAGATGACGCCGCTACTGCCGCTGGCCCGCGCGCAGGCGAAGATGGCACCCACCTGGGTCGGCGACGTGGTCGAGGCGATCGCCCGCTGCGTCGCCGGCGAAGCGCCGTCGCACCAGCGCGCCTTCGAACTGTACGGCCCCGAGGTGCTCACGCTGGGCGCGATTGTCGCCGCCATCCGCGACGCGGCCGGCCTGCACACCCGGATCCTGCCGCTGCCCGATGCACTGGGCCGGCTGCAGGCACAGGTCGCCGAGTGGCTGCCGGGCAAGCCGTTCTCGCGCGACAACTTCCTCTCGCTGCGCACCGATTCGGTGGCGAAGACCGACGGCTACGCCGCGCTGGGCATCGTGCCGCAGCCGTTCACGCCGTGGCTGCCGCGGCTGGTCGGCGGCCTGCCGCGGCAGCGGCGGCTGGACGCCGCCCGCCGCCACGCACGCTGAGCACCGCCGCGATCAGGGCGTGACGGCGGCGGTTTCGTCCTTGCCCGCCGGCGCGCGGTCGAGCAGCTGATGCAGCTTCAGCCACACGCCGTTGGTCCAGCCGAAGCCGATCACGTTCTCGGTGTAGCCGGCGGTGATCTGCACGTCGGCATTGCCGCTGACCATGTTGTATTTCTCGCGGATGGTGCCGTCGGCGGCCAGGCTGCGATCTACCGTGCTGGCGAACTTCGCGGCGATGCGTCGCGCGTCGTCGTGGAAGCCGTAGTCGTCCAGCCCCTTCACCGCCAGCCAGTTGGTCGGCGCCCAGCCGAACGGCTGGTCCCACTGCGCGCCACTGGCATCATCACTCATCGCCAGGCCGCCCTTGCGCTCGAACAGCGCCAAGCGGTCGCGCACCGACTTCGCCTGCGCCGGCGTCGCCAGCCCGGCCCACAGCGGATAGAAGGTGGTCAGGTAGGGATCATCCGAAGGCTGGCCGGTAGTGGTGTCGTAATCCATGAACAGGCCGCGGTCGGCCCGCCACAGGTACTTGTTCATCGCTGCCTTGCGCAGCGCCGCCAATGCCGCCCAGTGCGCCGCCTCGGCGGGCTTGCCCAGGCGCAGGGCGAAATCGTGTAGGTCACGCTCGTAGCGATACAGCAGGCTGTTGAGACCCACCGCGGCGTAGTGGTGGGTCGCGGCACCGTAGGGACCGAAGTGGAAATTGGTGTCGAAGCCGGACTCGCGCATCGCGCGGTCGCCGGCGTAGTAGTCGGCGCTGAGGCGGTAGCCGTCGGCCCAGGCGTCGGCACAGATGGGCGAGGCGGCCAGATCGCAGCTGCGGGTCTTCAGGCGCGCCGCTTCGGTCGCATCCGGATGCTCCGACGCCTTCACCAGGTAGCCGCGGTTCTTCGCCGGATGCTTTTCCAGGTAGCGGATCACGCCCTTGAGGTAATCGGCGTTGCGCATCTCCAGCACCGGACCGGCGCCCAGATCCATGTAGCGTGCCAGGCCGGTGTCGCCGGCCTGATGCGGCTTGCTCAGCCAGATCGCATGGTCCTTCACCGCCAGCGGATAAGCCTTGCGCAGCCAGGCGGTGGCGGCATCCGCGCTGGGGAAGCTGGCCGGGTCGTCCAGCACCGCGCGCATCATCTCGCCGAGGAACGGCGGCTGCGAACGGCTGAAGTAGTAGCTGCGGTTGGCGTTGAGTACGCCGCCGTAGTGGTCGATCTCGTAGAGGAAGTTCTCGACCATGCCGCGCGCCAGGTCCACGCGATGATCGGCGATGAGGCCCAGCACGATGAAATAGCTGTCCCAGCCGTACATCTCGTTGAACATGCCGCCCGGCACCACGTAGGGACGCGGCAGGTACAGCAGACCCTGCACCGGCAGCGTGCGCGCGTCGATCTGGCCCAGCGCGGTCACCACCCGCGGCAGCCGCCGCACGTCGACCTTGCAGCGATGCCGCGTGGCCTCGAGCGACCCGGGCATCGGCACGTCGGCGGGCAGGTACAACACCGGCTCGGTGGCCACCTTCGGATCGACCAGCGACGCACAGTCGTCAGTGGCCCGGGTCAGCGTGGTCCAAGCCTTGTCGATATAGGCGCGGGTCGCGGCCGGATCGGCCTGGGCGGCGGCAACGGCGGTGCTGGCCAGCAGCAGCATCGCGGCGAGGACGGGGCGGAGACTACGACGCTTCACGGCGTTCCCTCGGGCGGCGGACGGATCGCACGAGGATAACGCCCGACGTCCGGCGATGCCGTTGCGGGGGCGTGAAGGAACGTCATGGCAGAATGCCCCGATGCGTATCTATCTCGTCGGCGGCGCCGTCCGCGACCAACTGCTCGGCCGGCCCGTGGTCGACCGCGACCATGTCGTGGTCGGCGCGCGGCCGGACGAACTGGTCGCGCTCGGCTATCGACCCGTCGGCAAGGACTTCCCTGTCTTCCTGCACCCGGACAGCGGCGAGGAGTACGCGCTGGCGCGCACCGAACGCAAGACCGGCCGCGGCTACCACGGCTTCGCGTTCCATGCCGATCCCGAGGTGACGCTGGAAGAGGATCTGGCCAGGCGCGACCTCACCATCAACGCCATCGCGCGGGACGAGGCTGGCACACTGGTCGACCCCTACGGCGGCAGGCAGGATATCGAGGCGCGCGTGCTGCGCCACGTCTCGCTGGCGTTTGTCGAGGATCCGGTGCGCCTGTTGCGCGTGGCACGCTTCGCCGCGCGCTTCGCGCCGCTCGGCTTCACTGTCGCCACCGAGACGATGGCGCTGATGCGCCAGATGGTGGCGAACGGCGAGGTGGACCATCTGGTGCCCGAGCGCGTGTGGGCCGAAACCCGGCGCGCGTTGGCCGAAGCGCGGCCGTCGGCCTTCCTGCGCGTGCTGCGCGAGAGCGGCGCGCTGGCGATCCTGTTTCCCGAGGTGGACGCACTGTACGGCGTACCGCAGCGCCCCGAGTTCCACCCGGAGATCGACACCGGCACCCATATGGAGCTGGTGCTCGACGCGGCTGCCACGATCGCGACCGGCGATGACCTGGTCGGCTATTGCGCGCTCTGTCACGACCTGGGCAAGGCGCTCACGCCGACCGAGGCGCTGCCACGGCACATCGGCCACGAGCATGCCGGCGTACCGCTCGTGCGCGCGCTCTCGGCCAGGCTCAAGGTACCGACCGAGCACGCGACGCTGGCCGAACACGTCTGCCGCGAACACCTCAACGCGCATCGCGCGCTGGAGCTCAAGCCGGCGACCGTGCTCAGGCTGCTCACCGCGCTGGACGCCCTGCGCCGACCGGAGCGGCTGGAGACCTTTCTGGCCGCCTGCTGGGCCGACAAGCGCGGGCGACTGGGGCATGAAGACGATCCGTATCCCGCCGGCGATTACCTGCGACAGGCCCGTGCGGCGGCCGCGGCGGTGACCGCCGCCCCCTTCATCGAGAACGGCCTGCGCGGCCCGGCCGTTGGCGCCGCGATGGATGCCGCGCGCGTCAGCGCCATCGGCGATGTGAAACAATATAACAATTGACCTTTCGCGCCGACGCCAACGCCTTCGCGCTGGTGCGGCGGTCCATGTTCCGGAGTCGCCTGTGTCCCTGAGCCATCCTTCCTCCTCGCCCTTGCGCCAGCGCCTGCGCCCACTGGGCTGGCTGGCCGCCACGTATCTGGTGATCGGCGTGATCACGCGCATCGCGCTGCTGGTGATGACCGGCAAGGGCGTGAGCCCGAACCCGCTCAACTACCTCTACGCGTTCGGCGTGGGCGCGATCGCCGACCTGGTGACCTTCGTCTACGTCGCCTGGCCGCTGGTGCTGTTCCTGTGGATCGTGCCGACCGAGCGCCCCGCGGTGCGCAGCCTGGCCGGCTGGCTCGGCTGGATCGCCGCCCTGCTGGCCGGGTTCGGCTTGTGCTGGGGCCTGCTGTACCTGAAGTGGCAGGCCAGCCTGCACGAGGTGTGGCCGCTGGCGATCCTGGCGATCTACCTGCTGCCGCTGCCCGCGCTGGCGTACAACCGGCGCAGCGGTCGCGGCTACCTGTACGGATTGGCCCTGGCGATGCTGTTCGGTCTGATGTTCGTGGGCGCGGCCGAGCTGGTGTTCTGGAACGAGTTCGGCGTGCGCTTCAACTTCATCGCGGTGGACTACCTCGTCTACACCACCGAGGTGATCGGCAACATCCGCGAGTCCTACCCGATCGGTACCTGGCTGGCCCTGCTGGCCGTCGGCGCGGTGCTGGTTCTGTGGCTGAGCCGGCGGCGCGTGTGGCGCCGCGACGAAGGCTCGCGCTTCGGCACCCGCAGCGTGCTGGCGCTGACGTGGCTGGTGCTGAGCGTGCTGGTCACCGCCGGCTTCACCGCCGACATGAAAGACCGCACCGACAACAACTACGTCAACGAGCTGGCCGGCAACGGCATCTTCCAGTTCTTCGCCGCGTTCCGCTCCAGCCACCTCGACTACGCCAAGTTCTACCGCACGCTGCCGCAGGACGAGGCCTATGCGCGCGTGCGCAAGCTGCTGAAGACACCGGAAGCCACCTATCTCAACGACAGCCCGCACGATCTCACCCGCGAGATCCGCCACAACGGTCCGGAGGAGCATCTCAACGTCGTGCTGATCAGTGTGGAAAGCCTGTCGGCGGACTACCTGGGCGTGTTCGGCAACAAGCAGCACCTCACACCGCAGCTCGATGCGCTGTCCCGGCAGAGCATGTTCTTCGAGAACGCCTACGCCAACGGCACCCGTACCGTGCGCGGGCTGGAGGCGCTTTCGCTGTCGATCCCGCCGACCCCGGGCGATTCGGTGATCAAGATGAAGGGCAACGAGAACCTGTTCTCGCTGGCCGACATCTTCAACGACCGGGGCTACGTGTCCGAGTTTGTCTACGGTGGCTACGGCTACTTCGACAACATGAACTACTTCTTCAGCCACAACGGGTACCTGGCGGTGGACCGCAAGGACTACCCGAAGGGCGCCATCATCCACCACGAGAACGTATGGGGCGTGTCCGACGAGGACCTGTACACCATGGCGCTGGCGCAGATGGACCGGATCCATGCGCAGGGCAAGCCGTTCTTCCTGCACATCATGACCACCTCCAACCACCGGCCATACACCTTCCCGGCCGGGCGCGTGGATTTCCCGCAGGGCTCGCGCTCCGGCGCGGTGGCCTACACCGACTGGGCGATCGGCGACTTCCTCAAGCGCGCCAGGGACAAGCCGTACTTCAAGGACACCGTGTTCGTGATCACCGCCGACCACGACGCGGCCAGCGCCGGCAAGGCCAGCATCCCGATCAACCGCTACCACATCCCGCTGTACATCTACTCGCCGGCGCACATCCCGCCGCAGAAGGTCGAGCGCCTCACCGCGCAGATCGACGTGCCGCCGACCCTGCTGGGCCTGCTGCACTTCAGCTACCGCAGCCGCTTCTTCGGCTACGACGTGTTCCAGCTCGAGCCCGGCCGCGAGCGCGCCTTCCCCGCCACCTACGAGAAGCTCGGCTACCTGCGCCACGGCCTGCTGACCGCGCTGGAACCCGGCCGCAAGATGGAGCAACTGGTCCCCGACTTCGCCACCGGCGACGCGACGGCGGCGCACCCGGTCGACCAGGCGCTGGTGGACGAAGCGATCGCCTACTACCAGGTGGCCGCGAACCTGTTCAAGCACGGCGAGCTGGCGCGGCGCCCCGAGGACAGCACGCCGGTACAGCCGCTGCCGCCGACCCCGGCAGCAAGCGGCGATATGCCGGCGGCAACCGGTTCGGCCAACACGCCCGCAAGCGCCTCAAGCGCGCCGGCGGGCCACTGACCAGGCTTCGACCCGGGCCAACACGCGGGACAGCGGCGTGCGCAGCAGTAGTGCGGCCACGCCGATGCCCACGGCATCGGCGAGCACATCGAAGGCATCGGCGTCGCGCGGTGGATCCAGCCACTGCGCGAACTCGATGAAGACGCCGAACGCGAGACATCCGAGCGCCGCCCAGGCCCGCGCGCCGCGCGAGGCGTAGACGTTGCCCCACCAACCCATCAGGCAGGTGAAGGTGACCGCGTGCAGCAGCTTGTCGCCGTCCGGCACCGCCAGCGTGATGCCGGGATCGGGGCGCAACGCCATCCACAGCGTCCAGGCCATGATCGCCAGGCCCAGCGCGACCCAGCGGCGATGCCAGCGCAGGTGCGCGGGGCTTGCGCTCACAGCCGCGCGGCCGGGCGCTCGCCGACCAGGTCCTCGTCGATGGGCAGCGGGACGAGGCCGCGCGCGAACAGCATTGCCTGGAAGCGCTCGCCCATCTGCTCGGGCAGGGTCAGCCGCTTCACCTGCTGGGCCAGCCGGTAGCGCGCGGCCTCGTCGGGTGCGGCGGCGAATGCCGCTTCGAACGCCCGCGGCAGGCCCGACGCCATCAGGAAGGCGGACTGCGGCAGATAGTTCACCAGCGTGAAGCCGGCCCGCTCACCCGCCTCGGCCAGCGCGGTGAAGTCGACCGATGCGGTGAGGTCGTTGAGCCCCGGCAGGTACAGCGGGTCGGCATGGGCGCGGTGGCGATAGTGCGCCATCAGGGTGCCGTCGCGCCTTCCGGGCAGGTAGTACTCGCGGCGGGCGAAGCCGTAGTCGACCAGCAGCATCGCCCCGGCCTCCAGCGGGGCGGCGATCGCGGCGATCCACGCGGCGAGCTGCGGCAGCAGCTCCGAGCGATAGCCGTCAGCGAACGGTGCGCCGAGCTCGTGCTCCAGCGCGCGCACGGCCTGTTCGGTGCCCCCGCTGGCCGGGTGATCCTGGCGCACCAGCCGGCCATCGGTATCGACGGCGACGACCTCCTCGAAGACGGCGCTGTCGCGGATCGCAAAACGCACCACCGGCAGCGCGTCGACCACTTCGTTGGCGAACAGCACGCCGCGCCACGGCGCGGACGGCGGCCGGTCCAGCCACTGCACGCGCGCGACCACGTCGGCGGGCAGCGCCGCAAACAGGCGTTCGCGCTGGCGCTCGCGCAGGTCCGCGCTGGGCTCCAGGATCAGGTAATGACGGGGCGGCGCATCGGCCTCGTCCATCGCCCGCAGGGCGACCTCGGCGAACGCGCCGCTGCCGCCGCCCAGCTCGAGGAAGTCGGCCGCGTCGCCGCACGCGGCCAGCACCGGGGCCATCGCCTGCACCACGCAGCGGGCGAACAGCTCGCCCAGTTCGGGGGCCGTGGTGAAGTCACCGGCCTCGCCGAACTTGGTGGTGCCGGCGCTGTAGTAGCCCAGCCCGGGGGCATAGAGGCAGCGCTCCATGTAGCGGTCGAACCGCATCGGGCCGTGCGCGGCGATCTCGTCACGCAGCATCGCGACGAGGCGCGCGGAGTGCGCGCGTTCGTCGGCGGAAGGTTCGGGGAGTCGGTCCTGCATGGGCGCGTCGTCGGTTGGTTGAGCGCGCAAGGATACCGGGTCGGTCGGGCCGGAACGGATCGCGGCGAGGGGTGCGCCGCGACCATCTGGCACCCCGCTCCGGGTGTGGCGGGGCGACCGGATCGCGTCAAAAGTCCTTCTGTAGCGTCAGGTACAGTCCGCGCCGCGGACCGAACTGCGGCGCACCCACGCCGATGCCGCTGCCGTCGCGCAGCTCGTACACGCGGTCGAGTGCGTTGATCAGCGCCAGTTGGGTATGCAGCTTGCCGGTGCTGGCGAAGTCAAAGTCGTGCGACACGCTCAGGTTGAGCTGGAAGTAGGCCGGCAGCGAGGCGCCGTTCGGGACGGCACCGTCCCTGCGCAGGCCGCTGCCGAACAGATAGTTGGCGCCGACCCGGGTGTCGTCGCCGAAGGCGTAGCTCACGCCGCCGGACGAGGAGTACGCCTGGTCGTGGTCGAGGAAGATCCAGTGGTCGGCAACGTAGGCGAGGTCGTCCGGCGCGAAGTTGTACTGGCTGGTGATGACGTGCGTGCCCATCGCGCGGCTGGCGGCGAGGTTGAAGTACGCACTGAGCGGACCGTTGTCATAGTTGGCGGTGAACTCCACGCCCTTGATGCGGCCCTTGGCGTAATTGAAGGTGGAGTACACCAGTGCGGCGCCAAACTGGCCCTCATCCTGCAGGCGCTGCACCCTGCGGTAGTAGGCGTCCAGGCCCAGCGTGAGGTGGGCGCCGACGTTCTGCGAGATGCCCGCGTCGAAGTAGTCGGCGCGCTCGGACAGCGGCGTGTTGTCGCCGTTGTCGGGCAACTGGTTGGTGGTGCCGTTGAACTTGGCGATGTTGGCGGTGGTGATCGCCTCGGTCGCCGGTGGCGTGAAGTAACGCGCGTAGCCGGCGTGCAGCACGGTCGAGTCGCTGGCCTGGTAGACCGCGCCCAGGCGTGGGCTGAGCTGGCTCTCGGTGCGGAAGGCCTTGTACTGGTCTCCGCGCAGGCCGTAGTTCACCGTCAGCCTGTCGCCGATGCTCCACTCGTCCTGCACATAGGCCGACCAGGTCTTGGCGGTGATGCGGTTGCCGTCGAGGATGTTGATCGGCGCGTTGCTGATGGGGTTGCCGTTGGCATCGGCCGGGAACACCCACGCGTTGTTGCTGCTGGGCGCCCGCTCGAAGCTGCCGTAAACGCCGTAGCGCAGGGTGTGATGGTCGCCCAGCGGGGTGGAGAAGTCAGCCTGCAGGGTACTGGCGCGATTGCTGCGGTCGATGGTCGAGGCGACCCCGTTGAACATCAGGTCGCCGATCAGGTCTGGCGTGAATTCGAGGCTGGAATAGCGCTGGCCCAGCGCCACCTGGTAGTCGGTCTGGCCCAGCCTGCCCTGCAGCGACAGCACGCCGAAGCGGGTGGTTTCGCGCTGGCGCTCGTTGAGATTGGCGGAGTTGAAATCGGTCTGGGCGAGGTAGCCGAAGCTCGGCTGCTGGTCCGGGTTGTTCGGGATCTGGAAGCGGCTGTTCGCCGCGCCGAACATGAAGCTCAGGCGCGTATCGTCGTTGATCAGGTAGGAAACATCGCCGAACGCCTTCACCTGGTTGGTGTGGTCGTGGATCGGCTTGCGGCTGGCCGTGGGATTCTCCACGCCGACGTCGCTCTCCAGATAGTTCGCGGTGAGGAACCAGCTCCAGCGGTCCTTGCTGCCCCAGATCGAGGCATTCGGGTTGAGCGTGCCGAACGAGCCACCGGTGATACCGACGCTGCCGCCATTGCCCAGGTCGTGGCCGTTCCGGGTGGTGATGTCGACCACCGCGGCCGTGCGCAGGCCGTACTGGGCGGGCAGCGCGCCATCGAGCAGCTTCACGTTCTCGATGGTTCGCGTATCCAGCGTCTGGCCGAAGCCGGAAATCGACTCGGGGATGATCACCCCGTTGATGCGGTACTGCAGGTTGGCGTGGTCGCCACGCACATGCAGCCCGCCGTAGGAATCCTGCACCACGCCCGGCGCCTGCAGCACCACCTGGTTCAATGGCGTGGCCGCGCCCAGCGGCAGCTGGGCGATCGCCTTCCGGTCGATCACGTACTGGCTGGAGCCGGTATCCGGCGACAGGGCGTTGCGCGCCTGGTCGAGCGCGGCGCTCACGTCCACCGAACCGAGCTGCTTGACCTGGACCGGCTGGTTGCGGGCCGCCGGCGTGTTCGATGGCGCGTCATCCGGCGCAGCGGGGGCATCGGCGGCGAATGCGGAAGATGCGCCCAGGGCGCAGGCCAGGCTGAGGGCAAGCAGGCGAGGAGTCATCAAACGTCCAGTAAGCGGAAGGGAAGGAAGCGGCTATGCGCAATTGATACGTTATAACATTGCGAGGTGGAGCGGAAGCCTTACATCCCGGAAGTCATGCTCCGGGCAATGTCGTTGGCGGCGCTTCATCGGCGGGTGCCGACACTTGCGTCCTGCCCGAAGTCCGAGGAGGCACGATGAACACGCCCGACCGCTCGCTGCCGGTGCCCTACCAGCCCGGCGCCCACGACCGGGTCGCCCAGGCCTTGCTCGACTTCGTCAGTCGCATTCCGGCGGCCGAGGTCGAGCCAAGCGCCGACCCGCTCGCCGACGCGCGTGCGCTCGGTCAGCGAGCGGCGCGCCGAGCCGCGGTCACCGCCGGTTCGCTGGCCCTGCCGCCGGGACCGCTGGGCTGGATGACCGTACTGCCGGAGCTGATCGCGATCTGGCGGATCCAGGCGCAGATGGTCAGCGACATCGCCGCCAGCTTCGGCAAGCAGGCCTCGCTTGGGCGCGAGCAGATGCTGTGGTGCCTGTTCCGCCACACCGCCGCGCAGGCCTTCCGTGACCTGGTGGTGCGCATGGGCGACCGCCTGCTGTTCCGCCGCGTCACCTACACCGTGGTCGAGCGCATCGCCAAGCAGGTCGGCGTGAAGGTGGGGCAGCGCGCGGTCGGCGCCGGCGTGTCGCGCTGGCTGCCGGTGGTCGGTGCGGTCGGCGTCGGCGCGTACGCTTACTACGACACTCGCCAGGTCGCGGCGACGGCGATCGCGCTGTTTGCCGCCGATGCGGGCTTCGTCGATGCGACGGACGCGAGCGAGGCCGCGACCCGATGAACTGTCACGCGGTTTGCGGCAAGCTGGTGCGATCCAGCTGAGCGGAAGCGCCCATGAGTCCACCCCTTCCCCGTCCGGTTGCGCTGATCACCGGCGGCGGTCGTCGCGTCGGCGCGGTGATCGCCCGCACCCTGCATGCCGCCGGCTACGACCTGGTGCTGCACTACCGCCATTCGGCTGACGCGGCCGAGGCGCTGGCCGCCGAACTCGAGCAGCAGCGGGAGCAAAGCGTGCAACTGGTGCACGCCGAGCTGGCGGCAGTGGATATGCTGCCCGAGCTGGTCACCGCCGCACTGTCCCGGTTCGGGCGGCTCGATGCGCTGGTCAACAACGCGTCGGCGTTCTACCCGACGCCGGTCGGCAGTGCCACGCAGGCACAGTGGGACGAGTTGTTCGCTTCCAACGCGCAGGCGCCGTTCTTCCTCGCCCAGGCGGCCACGCCGGCGCTTCGCCGGGCCGGCGGGGCGATCGTCAATCTGGTGGACATCTACGCCGAATGGCCGCTGGCCAACCACCCGATCTACTGCATGGCCAAGGCCGCGCTGCTGGCGATGACCCGCGCGCTGGCGCTGGACCTGGGCCCGCAGGTGCGGGTCAATGCGGTGGCACCCGGCGCGGTAATGTGGCCCAGCGAAGGCAAGTCCTACGACGACAAGCAGGCCATGCTCGACCGCACCCCGCTCAAGCGCGCCGGCTCACCGGAGGACGTCGCCAGCGCCGTGCTGTGGCTGCTGCGCGACGCCCCGTTCGTCACCGGCCAGGTGATCCGCGTCGACGGTGGGCGCACGCTGTCGGTGTAGCGCCCGGGCCGGAGTACGGCGGCTCCTTGCGGCCGGCTCGTATCCATCACCACGGACGCCCCCGCTCGCCTCCTGCTGCCCGAGCGGATAGGTTTGTTGCCCCGGCACAGCTGCCGTGCCGGGACAACTCAAGGAGCGACACCATGAAGGAACGCGTTTCTACGGCGATCTTTTGCCTGTGGATGGCCGCCACGCCCGCCGCGGCCATGCAATGTGCCCGGGCCAGCACCCCGCTCGAGAAGACTCTCTGCAGCGACGGGCAACTCGCCGCCGCCGACCGGGCCATGGCAAAGGCCTACTTCACGCTGCTGCACAAGGTCGATGATCCGTCCATCCGCACCAGCCTGATCGCCAGCCAACGGCGCTGGCTGGCGGCACGCGAGCGCGATCTGGGGGAGCTGGACCGGGCCGACGGCATGGACAAGCGGACCCAGCGGAGCATCCTGCTTGCGGTGACGCGCCAGCGCACCCGCGATCTGCAGGCGCGTACCGAGGGTCAACCGCAGTCTGTGGCCACCGCGCTGCGTCAGCGCGCACTGACGAGCGCCTACTCCGGCGGCCCGTTTGCCGGATACCGGGTGGAGTGCGGTTTCATCCCCAGCCAGCGCGATGATCACAAGATGTACTACAGCTGCTTCGGCGGCCACGCCTACCAGCAAGATGACCGGGTCTGCTCGCAGAGCGAGGATTTCGCCAGCTATACCGTCGTGACAACGCGTGCCGTAGGCCGCGTGGAGAACGGCCATCTCAAACCAGTGGCCACCTGTGATTTCGGTGGCAGCGACAAAAGCTGCCCCGACGACGATGCCGATCGGCTCCAGGCGTGGAACACCCGCCCGACGACAGAGCAGTTCCAGTCCGGCTATGGCGACGGACCGCGGCTGGAGGTGGATCCGGATCTGGATACCGGCGACGAGGATCCAGATTGGCTCTCGCGCTGCCTTACCGCGCCCTCCTATCCGCCTTCAGCCACCGGCGGCCGCGCATCCGCAGAAGGCGCTCAACCGCTCCATCGATGATCGATGGCCTCGGCGCTGCGGCGGTGGGCACCATCGTGACTGGTGTGATCGCCGCCGCCTCGCCGGTGCCTGTGGCTGGCCGCTCGTGCGTCCGACCCGCGGCCGCACGCTCTCGGTGTGACGCTCAGCCCTTGGTGCGGAACGCCTGCTCCAGCAGGGCCGGCGGGAAACCGTCGCCGGCCTCGCCTTCCTCCGCATAGCGATACAGCGCAGCGGCATAGATGCCCTGCAGCGAGGACTGCACCAGCGCCAGCGTGATGAAGCCCAGCACCACGATGCCGATCGCCGCCACCACGGCTGCGATGGAGTGCGTGGAAAACGCGCCGCCGACCAGCACGATGGACACCAGCACGAACACGAATCCGATCACGCCGAACACCACGCTGAGCCCGGCGTTGCCGATCAGGTTTTCGCCCCAGGTGCGACGCAGCAGCTCGACCGAGCGCTTCACCGCATCCACCGGACCCACGCCTTCGCCGGCCAGCACCGGCACCACCAGGAAGGTGGCCACGGTCCAGGCCAGGCCGATCAGGCCCACGATGAAGCGGCCGATCAGCCCCAGCCGCTCCTGCACCATGCGCAGCAGCAGGCCCACAGTGGCGGCGATCAGCGCGTAGCCGAGGATGGCGCCGAAGCGCGAACCGGCCAGCGCCAGGCCGTCGCTTACCCCCGCCGCCTCGCCGCGCAGGCGCTTGAGCGCCACGCCGGCCAGCGCGGTGTTGAAGAAGAAGATCACGAAGTACTGCACGAGGTAGAAGAAGAACAGCAGCGTCCACGACGCCGTCGACAGCCCGTGCTGGTAGTGCACCCCCAGCCGCTCGCCCTCGATCGTCATCGCCGCCACCGGGATCAGGAAGCTGGCCATCACCACCAGGCTGCAGATGCCCGACAGCAGCGGAAACACCAGCAGCGACTTGTCCGACCGCAACACCCCGGCGCTGGCCTTCATCAGGTCCCAGCTGCGCGCAAACTTGCCCATGGATTCCCCTCCCCGGTTGATGCCGCCATGGTGGCGCAACGCGGCCGCATGGGGAAGATCAGCCCGCGGACGACTCCAGCCACGACGCGACCGTCATCGGCGCAGTCTCGGCCGGAAACGCCGCCCACAGCTCGGCCATGGTGCGGCCGGTCACCGGGTGCACGAACTGCGGCGCGATATCGGCGATGGGCCGCAGCACGAACGCGTGCTTGAGCTCATCGCGCGGGATCTGCAGGTGGCCTGGCCCCTCGGTGACGAGGCGGTCGTAGAACACGATGTCCAGGTCCAGCGTGCGATCGGAAAACCGCGGCACGTCGCGGCGGCGGCCCTGGCGATCTTCCAGCGCGTGCAGCCAGTCGTTGAGCTCCTGCGGCGACAGGTCGGTATCCAGACCCACCGCAAGGTTCACGAAATCCGCGCCATCGAAACCCACCGATCGGGTGCGGTACGCCGGCGACACCGCCAGCGCGCCGAAGCGCTCTCGCAGCTCGTCCAGTGCGGCGGTCAGATGACGCTGCGGCTCGACGTTGGAGCCGAGGCTCAGGTAGACACGGGCCATGAATCAGTCTCGGGCAAGGGCGGGTAGCGGATGATCGCCGCCCCGCGGCGCCGCGCCCAGCCCCACGCGCAGGTCGTTCCCGGTCGGCGGCTGGTACAGCGCCAGCCCGAACTCGGGCAGCAGCGCGTAGAGGTGATCGAATATGTCGCTCTGGATGCCTTCGTACGCGGCCCAGTCGGTGGTGTTGGTGAAGCAGTACAGCTCCAGCGGGATGCCGTGCGCGTCGCTGGCCAGCTGCCGCACCATGCAGGTCATCTGGTGATGGATCCGCGGGTGCTCGCTCAAGTAAGCGGTGACGTAGGCGCGGAAGCTGCCCAGGTTGGTCAGCCGGCGCCGGTTCACCGCCTGCTCGCCGGCCTCGCCCAGGCTGCGGTTCCACTCGGCCAGCTCGGTGTGCTTGGCGCCCAGGTACTCGCGCAGCAGGCGGAAGCGGCCCAGCCGCTCGAGCCCCTCGGCATCGAGGAAATGCACGGTGGCCGCGTCGATCAGCAGCGCGCGCTTGATCCGCCGCCCGCCCGACTCGGCCATGCCGCGCCAGTTCTGGTAGCTCTCGGAGATCAGCTTCCAGGTGGGAATGGTGACGATGGTGCGGTCGAAGTTGCGCACCTTCACCGTGTACAGCGTGATGTCGATGACGTCGCCGTCGGCGCCCGCACCGGGCATGGTGATCCAGTCGCCGACCCGCAGCATGTCGTTGGAGGCCAGCTGGATACCGGCGACGAAGCCCAGGATGGTGTCCTTGAACACCAGGATCAGCACCGCCGACATCGCGCCCAGGCCCGACAGCAGCAGGCCGATCTTCTTGTCGGTGACGGTGCCGATGATCACCAGCACGCCGACGATGAGCAGCAGCAGCTTGCCCAGCTGGATCACGCCCTTGATCGGCCGCTGCGCGCTGCCCGGCGTGGCGCGGTACATGGTTTCCATCGCGGTGAGCGAGGCGCTGAGCGCCAGCACCAGGAACAGCACCATCAGCCCCAGCGCCAGGTTGCCGACCAGACGCTCCACCTCCGGCGGCAGACCCGGCACCAGGGGCAGACCGAACTGCACCACGACCGCCGGCACCAGCCGCGCGATCCAGCGGAACACGCCCGCGCGGAACAGTTCGTCGTCCCACTTCCACGCCGTACGCACGGCCATCGCCCGTACCACGCGGAACAGGATCAGCCGCGCCAGCAGGCCGGCCAGCCATGCCACCAGCAGCAGAGCGACGGCGGCGATGGCGGTATGCATCACGGGCGTGCGGGCCCAGTCGGGCAGGGAATCCAAGACGAAGGGTCTCCTCGTGCAGGCCGCGCCAGGGCCCATAGGCGTATGGCGCAGCGGCAGTCGCGGGCAAGCACGCGAGGCCCGGCCTCAGCGCGCGCGGCAGCCTTGCATGCTAACAGGCCGCCCTACTGCGGCCGGACGCCCCGCTCGATCCGCACGCCGACCGCCTTCGCGCCGCGCACGGCGCCGGGCTTGGACAGTTTCAGCCGCACCCAGGCTACGCCGAACTCCTCGCGGATGATCGCCGCGCAGCGCTCGGCCAGCGTTTCCACCAGCCCGAAGCTGGACTCGCCCACGTAGGCGATCAGCCGCTTGGACACGTCCTTGTAGTTGAGCGTGTCGGCGATGTCGTCGCTGGCGGCCGGGCGCGTGTTGTCGAACGCCATCTCGATGTCGAACGACAGCGTCTGGCGCACCCGCCGCTCCCAGTCGTAGATGCCGATGACGGTGTCGATGCGCAGATCTTCGATAAAGACGATATCCATCGCGTAAGCGTCGGGCACCGCGCGCAGCGGCGCAAGCGGCCTGCTGCCGCAGAGGTAGATACCGTCTTACTTACCCCCCGACAAGGGCACGATTGGGATCGAACGGCAGGCCGGAACGCACCACTCCCCAAGCGATATGCAGCAGCTTGCGCATGGCTGCGCCCAAGGCCAGCTTG
>NZ_JAMZEK010000004.1 GCF_024158035.1 Dyella lutea | reverse complement strand
CGGCAGGCGCAAAGCCTCGGGAGCCCGTCGGCGTCACCTCGTCCCCTCCGATGATCAGTCGGGGATTCTCGTCCGTTGCCGGACCAGAATCGAGACATAAGGAGCCCGCTCGCGGGCGATGCTTCTGCTCCTGATCCACATCGAAGCGAAGAGCATCGCCCGCGAGCGGGCTCCTACAACGGCGGCAGCGCGTGAGCCGCCACCTTGGGAAGCCATGTAAAATGGCGGTTTTCCCGTTGCCGGAACGCCCCGATGTCCACCCACGCCCTCACCGCCCTGTCCCCGCTGGACGGCCGCTACGCCAGCAAGGCCGAGTCGCTGCGCCCGATCTTCAGCGAATACGGCCTGATGCACCGGCGCGTGCACGTGGAAGTCGAATGGCTGCTGGCGCTGGGTGCCGAGCCGGCGATCGCCGAGCTGCCCGCCTTCGCGCCGGCGCAGATCGCCACGCTCAAGGCCATCGCCGCCGATTTCAGCGTGGACGACGGCGCCCGCATCAAGGCGATCGAGGCCACCACGAACCATGACGTCAAGGCGGTGGAGTACTTCATCAAGGAGCGCATCGGTGCCGACGCCGCGCTGGCCCAGGCCAAGGAGTTCGTGCATTTCGCCTGTACCAGCGAGGACATCAACAACCTGTCCTACGCGCTGATGCTGCGCGACGCGCGCACCCAGGTGCTGCTGCCCGCGTTCGACAAGATCATCGCCACCCTGCGCACGCTGGCGCACACCCACGCCGCGCTGCCGATGCTCTCGCGCACCCACGGCCAGACCGCCTCGCCCACCACGCTGGGCAAGGAACTGGCCAACGTGGTCGCCCGTCTGGAGCGCCAGCGCAAGCAGCTGGCCGAGGTGGAGATCAGCGGCAAGATCAACGGCGCGGTGGGCAACTACAACGCCCACGCCATCACCTACCCGGAGCTGGACTGGCGCGCGTTCTCGCAGCGCTTCGTCGAGAGCCTGGGCCTGGGCTACAACGCCTACACCACGCAGATCGAGCCGCACGACGGCGTGGCCGAGTACTGCGATGCTGTGCGCCGCGCCAACACCGTGCTGGTGGACCTGGCCCGCGACATCTGGGGCTACATCTCGCTGGGCTACTTCAAGCAGGCGCTGAAGGCTGGCGAAGTCGGCTCCTCCACCATGCCGCACAAGGTCAACCCGATCGACTTCGAGAACGCCGAAGGCAACTTTGGCCTCGCCAACGCGCTGCTCGGCCACTTCGCGGAAAAATTGCCGATCAGCCGCTGGCAGCGCGACCTCACCGACTCCACCGTGCTGCGCGCGCTGGGCACCGCCTTCGGCCACACGCTGGTGGCGCTGGAATCGCTGGCCAAGGGTCTGGGCAAGCTGCAGGTAAACCCCGACCGCCTCGCCGCGGATCTGGACGCCAGCTGGGAAGTCCTCGCCGAAGCCGTGCAGACCGTGATGCGCCGCTACGGCCTGCCCGAGCCCTACGAGCAGCTCAAGGCGCTGACCCGCGGCCAGGGCATCACCAAGGATTCCATGCGCCATTTCATCGACGGCCTGGCCCTGCCCGCCGCCGACAAGCAGCGCCTACTCGACCTGACGCCAGGTGGCTATATCGGCCTGGCCGAGGGGCTGGCCAAAGACATCTGACGGTCACTGGTCCCCGTTGCCTGCAGAACGCCCCGGCCATCCGCCGGGGCGTTTTGTTTTGGCCAGCCGCTCAACGCGGGCGGAACGGCCCCCAGGCCGGCTCACGCACATCGCCGTCGGACAACATCAGGCGCTGGCGGACGTAGCCATCGGTCGAGACGGAAAACAGCACACCATGCGACCCGTCGTTGGAGGCATACAGCAACATGCTGGCGTTCGGTGCAAAGCTTGGGGATTCCTCATACGGCCCCGGTGACACGAAACGCACCTGATCGCCGAGGCTGCGGTCGAGGATGGCGATCCGGTACACGTTGTCGTTCCCCTGCACCATTGCCAGCAGCTTGCCGTCGTAGCTCACGTCACAGTCGTAATTGCTCTGGCCCTGGAAGGTCACGCGGGTCGGCGCGCCACCCGTCGCCGGGACCGAATAGATCTGCGGCTGACCGGAACGGTCGGAGGTGAAGTAGAGGCTCTTTCCATCGGGAGCCCATACCGGCTCGGTGTCGATCGCCAGGTTGTCGGTCAGCCGGGTTTCGCGATGCGTGGCGAGGTTCATCACGAAGATCTCGGAGTTCCCCGGGTAGGAAAGCGACATGGCCAGCCGTGTGCCATCCGGCGACCACGCTGGCGCGCCGTTGATGCCCGCCACGCGACCGGACGCCAGAGTGCGCGCGCCAGTGGTGAGGTCCTGCACGTAGATCGCCGAATTGCCGCTCTCGAAGGACACATAGGCCAGCTTGCTGCCGTCCGGCGACCACGCGGGCGAAAGCAGCGGCTCCTTCGCGTGGCCCAAGACCACCTGCGGATCGAAGCCATCGGAATCGGCCACGATCAGCGAGTACCTGCGGTGGTCACCCAACCCGACGGCGGTGACATAGGCAATGCGTGTCCAGAACGCGCCACGCACGCCGGTGATCTTCTCGTAGATCGCGTCGGCGATCTGGTGCGCCACACCGCGCAGCCCGGCCGCGGGAACCGTCGACGTGGACAGGGAGAGCAGGCGCTGCCCCTTGTTCACGTCCCACAGCTCGTAGGCCACCTGCACCATGCCGTTGCCGGCATTCTTCACCCGGCCGACGACGATGTAGTCCTGCTTGAGCAGCCGCCAGGTGGCCAAATGGATATCCGCGCCCTGCGATGGCGTCTCGACGATCTCACTCCTGTCCAGCGCGCGAAACGTGCCCGACCGGTTGAAGTCGTTGCGGATTACGTCGGCGACGTCGGTCGGCAAGGGCGAACTGCCATCCACGGCAAACGGCACCACGGCAATCGGCATCGCCGTCTTGGTGCCTCCGACGATATCCACGTGCAACGACTGCGCGCCGACCGGGCCGACAAGGCACCCCAGCAGGATCAGGAGCACGATGGCGGCAAGATGCGCCGGTTGCCGCGTGGATCGAATCCTGCGTGCCTGCAGAGAGCGGAAGCGGATGCCGAAAATCCGTCCCCTTCGGTGCGCTTTCGGATAACGACCGGTCCCAGCTGCCGGAACACCCTCGGCGACGTCGCACCTGAAGGACACGACCTCGATCGGCCGGGGCCCGGCAAACAGTCCATGCATGAAACGACGCGAGAAGGGAGCGTCCTGCATCGAAATACACCTCCGTGTGCCAGGAATGCCGATGACAATATCCTCTTCCAGCCGCTCGGGACCATTCGCGACAGTCGCAATAACATGCGCGAGCAACCCACACACGGCAGCACAGCTTGTCCACCGCTCCCGCGGACGTCTCCCAGCAGGAACCGACCATGCCAACACGCCATGCCTCATGCAACTGCGGTCAGCTCACCGCCGAAGTACGCGGTGATCCGGTACGCATCTCGATCTGCCATTGCCTGGCGTGCCAGCGACGCACCGGCAGTCCATTCTCGGAACAGGCGCGATTTCGGCGCGAGGATGTCAGCGTGTTCGGTCCACCCCGTACGCGCGAACCGGAGACGAGGGAACGACCTGCATCTTCCACTTCTGCCCGGCGTGCGGCGTCACCGTGTACTACGAACCCCAGGCCATGCCGGGCTTTGTCAGCATCCCGGTGGGTGCCTTCGCCGATCCGCACTTTCCGCCGCCGACGATCTCGGTCTACGAATCGCGCATGCATGCGTGGGTGACGCCGCCCCTGGAGGCGGAGCATCTCGCGTAGACCGCTGTGCACTTCGCACGCAACAGGCCGCTTTGTCGCCACGAAATCCCGTGGGCGCCCGCTCGGCAACGTTGACACGCAGCCCGCCTTGCCCGCTCCCGGTTGCGACCCTGCCGGTCCGAAATCGCATGCAATTGCGACACAACCAATCCTGAGAAACCCGCTAACCTAGTCCGGGTGTCACGCACGCGGGTTGCCGGATCGGGGGGGCAATCTCGCCGGCTTCGGTAGTGCGGGCCACCCTCGGGCGCAGGATGCTCATGGCCTTTGCGCTTGCCTCAGGAAGTTGATCACCCACAACGCAGCATCTGCTTCGGTCCGCGCAAAAGCGCCGCCAAGCTTGAAGCGGTTTTCGGATTGCCACAGGGGGGGAATGGAAGTCATGTCTTGGCATTTTTCATCAAGGGCCCCGCGCCGCGTCGCTCATCGGGCAGATCGGGCGGCCACCGCTCTGTTGATCACTTGCGTCCTGATCGCTTCGACAAGCGCTCAGGCCGCCGCTTCGCACTACAGCATCTACGCCCAGTTCCAGACCAAGGCACAGAGCGGCGCGAACACGCAGTACGCCCCGCAGGCCATCATCCTCGGCCAGAACGGCTACATGTTTGGCGTATCCACTGCTGGTGGCTCCTACGGATTCGGGGGATTGTTCTCGGTCAGACCGGATGGGCTGGTCGACTCGATGAGGGACTTCGACAGTCAGATTGATAGTGGCTACAACGGCTTCGTGACGCCCCCTTCGCTCCCGTCCGACAATTTCACGCCGCTGACATTGCTGGCAGATGGTCGATTCGTCGGCGTGTCCAACCACGGGGGCAACCACTTCACCAGCTACTCCACCCCGGACGGCGTCGCATATGTGCAAGCTCTGGATGGCAGTGGCTTCCAACTTCAAACCTTCTATCCGGCTATCGGCGACTTCAGCCAACCTCTGAGCATTGGCCAGGATGCCGGCGGACATATCTACGGTTACGCAGCGGGAGGAACCTGGTCCAACGGAACCAGGACCAGCGACTGGGATCTTTTCAGCCTGAATCTGGACGGCTCGGGGAACCGCAATCTCTTCAGCTTTACCGGCTATTCCCCGACCAGCTTCGCAGTGGCCTCCGACGGCAACATGTACGTATCCCTCCCCAGCGGCGTGGTGCTTCCGGGAAGCGGGGGGGCGGCTTCTTCCGGAGACGTCGTATACAAGGTGACCCCGGCGGGAGTCGGCAGCGCCGTCTACACCTTGAACGGAAATACCGACGGTGCGGGCATCGACGAGCTCGTCGCCGATACCCACGGGAATATTTTCGGCTCGGCGCTGGAGGGCGGCACCTCGGGCAACGGAGACGGCATTGTTTTCAAGGTGGATTCGTCCGGAAACTTCACTGTGCTTCACAGTTTCAGCCGGTTCGCCGGCCAGAGTCAGAATGGCTACTGGCCCAACTCGCTGGTTGCAGGTTCCGATGGCAATCTCTACGGCGTGGCGCGTACCGGCGGTGACGCAACACATCCCTATGGCACCATTTTCAGGATCGGTCCTTCCGGCATCTATTCCGTACTGCATACGGTCGGGCTGCCGCAGGCCGACGGCAGCAATGCACGGTCGCTGATCCAGACCGGGCCACGAACCTTCTCCGGGGTGGTCGACGGTGGCCCCACTGGTAACGGAGCCATCTTCAAACTGGTCGTGCCGATCCAGGACGACCTGAATGGCACGGGACAGTCGTCGCTGATTGCCAGCGGCCCGGGCGCATTGACCACCGGAACAACGAGTGCACTCGACTCGTCCACGACCATCGCCTCGGGCTACTACCCTGCGGCGATCGGAGACCTCAACGGTGATGGCATTGCCGACATTGTCTGGACCAGTCCGAACGACGATCTCTACGTGTGGTTCGGTGGCCCCGGCGGGTTCACGCCGAAGGCCCTCGGGAAATATCCGGCGGGATGGACGCTCATCTCCGCCGGTGACGTCAACGGTGATGGCATGGATGACCTGATCTGGTTGAATTCGTCCACGAAACAGTTCGCCTGTTGGCTCATGAACGGCGCGACACGCATCGGATCGCGCATCATTGCGGTCGCGCCCGGCTACTACCCTGCTGCGACCGGAGACTTCAACGGCGACGGAAAGCTGGACATCGCCTGGACCAGCAGCAAGAACGACCTTTACATCTGGCAGGGAACCGGATCGGGCTTCACGTCGAAATACGTCACGACGTTCCCCGCTGGCTGGCGAATTTCGGGACGCGGAGACCTGGACGGAGACGGCAAGGACGATCTCGTCTGGTCGTATACGGACGGCACCCAGTGGGGTTATTGGCTGATGAATGGCACCTCGCCAAAGGCCATCAAGGTGATAAGTCAGCCAGCCGGTCTCGCTGGCTATGTCATCTCCGGAACCGCTGACTACAACGGCGACGGACTGACTGACATCCTCTGGTCCAATGGGACCGACACCCAGCTCTGGTCTAACCAGGGCACCTGTGCCGACGCCTCGGGCTGTGGGTTCGACATCTCCAGTTCTGCGGCTGTCCCGTCGGGCCAGAAACTCTTCAACAGCAGCCTTCCGTCGAATATCCAGATGCTTCCCTAGGCATGGGTCCGGTGAGCATGGGAAACCCGGATGCGCCATGGTGCTGCGCATCCGTCATTCCAGAAGCCCCCCCAAAACCGACTCCGGACTGGTCAGGTGCGGCCCGAGAACGATCCAAAGAGACTGAGGGCATGGCCCCGTCCCGCGACGGCTGGCGATGCACGCCCGGCCCGAACCATCCGACCACCGGACATCGAAGGGCGTGGACAGCTGATTTCCGGGCACCATTGGTGGCGTGATCTCCAAGCGATAGGCAAGCAAAAAGGGAGCGGTATGGAAAACACCTCTGGAGGCGGCAGCGGAGCGACGGTGCCGGCCGAGATCAAGCGCTGGAACTGGGGCGCGTTCCTGCTCAGCTGGATCTGGGGCATCGGCAACAACACGTTCATCGCCTTCCTGATGTTCGTGCCGCTGGTGAACATGGCGATGCCCTTCGTGCTCGGTGCCAAGGGCAGCACCTGGGCCTGGCAGAACAAGCGCTGGGAGAGCGTCGAGGCATTCAAGGCCACTCAGCGCAAATGGACACTGGGGGGCGTGGTCGCGCTGGGCATCTTCGTTGTCCTGATGACCGGCCTGTTCGTGAGCATCATCGCCGTGCTGAAGAACTCGACGGCCTACGAGATGGCGGTCAAGGCAGTCAAGGCCAACTCCGAGGCCGTGCAGATCCTTGGCCAGCCGATCACCAGCAGCTTTCCCACCGGCAACATCCGGGTCTCCGGACCCGACGGTGAGGCCAACCTCTCGTTCGACGTCGAGGGACCACAGGGCAAAGGGACGGTGTACGTCAGGGCCACTGAAGCGCTGGGCCAATGGAGGCTCGACCTGGCGGTGCTCGAAAACGCAAGGAATCACCAGCGAATCGACATCACCCAGGCCGACGATCACCCAGCCCGGCAGTAGGACCAATGCGCCTGTGCATGTTGCCCAGTAGGGTGCGAGGCTGGTTGAGCAAGGGCGCCGCCCAGCGGCGACCGTTGCGCCTCCGCATTTACTTGATCAAGCCCTCCTCGCGCATGGCCGCCTGCACGGCAGGCCGTTCGGCGACACGCTTCTGGAACGCCAGCAGCGCGGGAAATTCGCTCAGGTCCAGCTTGATCACGCGCGACCAGTGGGTGACCACGAACAGGTAGGCATCGGCCACCGTGAAGTGCTCGCCCATGAGGTACAGCTGGCGCGACAGGATGCCCTCGATGTAACCGTAACGGCGCTTGAGATACGCCACGCGCTCGGCCCTAGTCTCGTCTGGAATGGCGGGGTTGAACAGCGGGCTGAAGGTCTTGTGCAGTTCGGAGTTGATGTAGGTGAGGATCTCCTGCAGACGGTAGCGCGCCAGCGTGCCGTTCGCTGGCGCCAGCCCGCTCTCCGGCTTCAGGTCCGCCAGGTACTGCACGATGGCCGGCCCCTCGGTGAGTATTTCGCCGTCGTCCAGGCGGATCGCCGGCACGTAGCCCTTCGGGTTCACCTCGAGGAAGTTCTCGCCCGATGCAGTGAGCTTGGTCTTGCCGTCCACCTTGTCCAGGGTGAGCGCGATACCGAGTTCATGAGCCACGATGTTGGGCGACAGCGAGCAGGCGCCGGGGAGGTAATAGAGCTTCATGCAGGGTCTCCGTACTGAGGGAAGACACGCATGCTAGCGCTGCGGGAGGGTATGTAGAGAACTGGCGCTATCCGCTGACCAGTTCATCGTAGGGCGGCAGGTTGAGCACTGTCCTGGCGGCCTCGTCGTAGGCCCGCTCCAGGTCGTCGGCGGCACGTTGCCAGTCCTCGATCAGCTGGTAATCCTCCGGCATGGCGTCACCTTCGGCGAGCGCCGCGCGCAGGCTGCGGATCTCCGCGGCCACCGCCTGGATGGCACAGATCAGGGTCTGGTAGCTGATGTGGGGCATGGGCTCGCCTGTCCCTGGGGTCGTCACTTGTGGACCCTAGCATTGGTGCTCGCCTGCCGGCGAACTCGCTTGCCTGGCTCCATTCCGCGTCGCATGCTGCGCGGATGAAAACCGCCGCACCCACCACCGCGGAACTGGCAGTCCTCCAGGTGCTATGGCGCCGCGGTCCCTCGACGGTGCGCGAGGTGCACGAGGCGGTCTATGCGGATACCGATACCGGCTACACCAGCGCGCTGAAGATCATGCAGAACATGCTGGCCAAGGGCCTGGTCAGCCGCAGCGAGGACGCCCGTCAACACGTCTACGCGGCGGCGGTGTCCGAGCGCCCCACCCTCAACCGGCTGGTGCGAGGCTGGATGGACAGCGCATTCGCCGGCTCCTCGCTGGCGCTGGCCATGCAGGCGCTCGATGCACGCCCAGTGGCGCCGGAAGAGCTGGCCCAGCTCAAGGCGATGATCGAGAAGCTCGAGGGCGGATCGTGAGTTTCTTCACCGTCGCCTACCTCGCCCGGCTGGAAGTGTGGGGACTGGCGGCCGCGTGCCTGCAAGGCGTGCTGGTGATGCTCTCGTGGTTCGGCTGGGAGCGCGTCACCCGGCGGTCGTCTCCGACCGCGCGCCATCACCTGGCCTGCATCCATCTCGCAGCGCTTGCCGTGTTGCCGGCAGTCACCGTGGGGGTGCTGCACTGGACGGTGAGCCGCATGGGCATCGTGCCGCCGCATGGCTCCCCGGTCGCGGAACTGGCGCGGCAGATGGCCGGCTATCGCAGCTTTCTCGCCCTGGCCATGCTGTTGGCCGGCCTGTGGATGATCGGTGGCCTTGCCACGCTGTCGGGACTTGCGCGGGAAGCCCGGCAACTGGTCCGCCTGCATTGCCGACCGGCGCCGAGCGGGTTGCGGCGGGCCATGCATCGCCTGGCACGCGGGCATATGGGGATGACCGCACCGGACATGAAGCTGGCGCAGGTTGCCTCGCCGCAGGTCGTCGGCCTGTGGCGTGCAGTCGTGCTGGTGCCTGACACCCTGGTGCATCTGCCACGGGCCGAATGCGACGCCCTGCTGCTGCACGAGCTGGCCCATGTGAAGCAGCGCGATTTCCGCTGGAATCTCCTGCAGCGCATCGCGCTGGCGGCGCTCTGGTTCCACCCCGCCGCGTGGATGCTCTATCGCCACGTGATGCGCGAACGCGAGATCCGTTGCGACGCGCTGGCCCTTCGCCACGGGGCGTCGCCGCTGGCGCTGGCCCGGGCATTGATACGCCTTGCCGAGCACCGCGCCCCGGCGGCGCTGGCGATGGCGATCACCGGCGACGGCGATTTCGTCGCGCGCATCCACCGCCTGCTCGGCGTCGGCGCCACGTCAGGGACGCCGGCAGCAGGCGCACGCCCAGTGGCCTTGGCACTCTCGGCGCTGAGCCTGCTGGCGCTGGCCGGAGGGCGGCTGGGGCGGACGGACACTTCGATGGCCGACCTCTGCCATGCCAGCACCTTCGGGCCGACGGTATCCGTCCTTGCGCATGACGACGCGGGTTCGTTCGCGCTGCGGATCCGACGCGGACAGGTGCTCGCCGCCACCGTGGGGCAGCAACCGCTGGCCCGCGACCGCATCCGCCAGCACGGCGACCGCGTCACCCTGCTGGACGCCGCGCGGCAGCCGATCCTGGCGCTGACGGTGACCCCACAGGACCGCATCGAATGGGACGGTCGCCCGTAACAGGCCTTCTACTGGGTTGACTTGCTACGATACTCGTCGTACAAGCTACGATATCCATCGTAGAGGGACGGCCATGGCATCCGGTTTCGCTTCGCGACGCTTCCGGCAGGCGCTTGCACTCGGCCTCGCCACCTCCACCCTCTTCGCCGCAGAGCCGACGTTCGGCACCATCGATCCGGCTGCTGCTGCCCATGTCCTCGGCGAAGCCAAGACCATCTGCACGAGGGATGCGGGCGCCTTCTGGGGGCACAGCCTGTGCGGACCGATGCTGCTGGTGGACCCGGTCGACCGCAGCGTTGTCGCCAACCGCACCGACGGCCACGGCGTACTGAAACCGTCCGGCGAACTCTTCACCGGCACCTTGCCGGCGTCGGTGATCCTGGCGAACACCTCGATCGGGTGGTCCGGCATGCGCTGGAGCGAGATCCTCTGGCCCGTCCCGGTCGACGCCGACCAGCGGCACGTGATGCTCGCCCACGAGATGTTCCACCGCATCCAGCCAGCGCTGAAGATGATGTTGGTGGAGGGCGACAACCGGCATCTGGATACTCTGGAGGGTCGCTACCTGATTCAGCTGGAGTGGCGGGCACTGGCGACCGCGCTGCGCGCACCGACCATCGCCGCTCGCCGGCAGGCCATCGCCGATGCGCTGCTGTTCCGGCGCGAACGGTACCGGCTGTTCCCGGGAGCCGCGGCCAGCGAGAACGACCTGGAATCGAACGAGGGCATCGCCGAATACACCGGCACGCGGCTCGGCCTGGTCACGCCGCAGGCGCGCATCCGTTATGCCCTTCACGACCTGACGGCCTTCGTGAACGCGCCGAGCTTCGTGCGCTCGTTCGCCTATGCCACCGGCCCGGCCTACGGGCTGCTTCTGGACCACGCCGATCCGGGCTGGCACCACCGCTTTGTCCCCGGCCAGCGGCTGGATCAGTTGCTGGGCCATGCCCTGCACCTGCCGCCACCGGCATTCGCCACGCTCGAGGCGCGGGAGTCGATCTACGACGACGGAACGCTACGCGCCAGCGAAGTAAAGCGCGACAAGGTGCGTCGTGCCCATCTCGCCGAACTGAAGGCGAAGCTGGTCGACGGCCCGGTGCTGGTGCTGCCGCTCGATCACAGCAGCTTCCAGTTCAATCCGCAGACCCTGGTGCCACTGGACGACCTCGGCACCGTCTATCCGACCCTGCGCCTGGACGACGACTGGGGCGTGCTCGAGGTGGATGGCGATGCGCGGGTCGACCAGCGCGCGAAGATCGCCACGGTGTCAGCCGCAGGCGTCGACGCGTCCGACCGTCGTGGCCACGGCTGGACGCTCACATTGAAACCGGGCTGGGTTGTCGTCCCCGGCACACGCAAGGGCGACCTGGCGGTGAAACGCGACGGAAACCCCTGAACATCGAAGCAGGCCGCAAGCCGCAACCTGGCGAAAAGCCATACATCGGGACGAACTGACTCCCCCCGAAGCACGGCTGACGGGAACTACTCGACCTCGTCCGAACCCTCGTTGACGCCTTCGAACAGGTAGGTGGACAGGTAACGCTCGCCGGTATCCGGCAGCATCGCCAGCAGCACCGAGCCCTGCGGCGCATCCTTGGCCACCTCCAGTGCCGCGGCCAGCGTGCCGCCGCAGGACAGGCCGACGAAGATGCCTTCCTGCGCGGCCAGCGCCCGGGCCACCTCACGCGAGCGCTCGTCGGGGATCAGCTTGATCTCGTCGAACACCTCGCGGTTGAGCACGGCCGGGATGAAGTCCGGGTTCCAGCCCTGGATCTTGTGCGGCTGCCACTCCTTGCCCGCGAGCAGGGCCGCCCCCTCCGGTTCGGCGGCGATGATCTTCACCTCCGGGCGCGCCAGCTTGAGCATCTCGCCCACACCGGTGAGCGTGCCGCCGGTGCCCCAGCCACTGACGAAGTAGTCCAGCCGCTTGCCGGCGAAGTCGCGCAGGATCTCCGGACCGGTGGTGCTGCGGTGGTACGCGGGATTGGCCGGATTCTCGAACTGGCTGGCCCAGAACCAGCCGTGCTTCTCGGCCAGCTGCTTTGCCTTTTTCACCATGCCGGTGCCGCGCTCGGCGGCAGGGGTGAGGATTACCTTCGCCCCGTAAGCGCGCATCAGCTTGCGGCGCTCGATCGAGAAGGTCTCGGTCATCACCGCCACGAACGGATAGCCGCGCGCCGCGCATACCATCGCCAGGCCGACGCCTGTGTTGCCCGAGGTGGCCTCCACCACGGTCTGGCCAGGCTTGAGCACACCGCGTTTCTCGGCATCGAGGATGATCGCCAGCGCCAGGCGGTCCTTCACCGATCCGCCGGGGTTGAACGCCTCTACCTTCACGTAGATGTCCACGCCTTTCGGCGCCAGGCGGTGCAGCTTCACGATCGGGGTGTTGCCGATGGTGTCGAGGATGTTGTCGTAGATCATGGATCGCTCCTGTGACCGGAAGGTGGGAACGGAATCGGCAATGGTGCGCCGATCCCGGGGGAAAGGTGTTCAGGCGTGGTGAATGGCGGCGAACAGGCGCTCGGCATCGGCCACCCGGTCGACACGCCCCGGAGGTGGGCCCAGCGCCTCGTCCACCGGAGGAGCACCGAACCAGGCCAGCGATCCGGCCAGCGCCGCCACCTCCCCCAGGATCAGCAGCGCCGGGGATTTCACCGCCTGCTCGGTGGCGCGCCGCGCAAGCTGCCCCAGGGCGCCGCTGACCACCCGCTGTTCCGGCCGCGAGCCGTTCTCGACCAGGGCGAACGGGGTGGACGCGGCACGACCGTGCGCAATCAGCCGTTGCTGGAAGGCTTCGAGCTGGGCCACGCCCATGTACACCGCCAGGGTCTGCCGTTCGCGGGCCAGTGCCGGCCAGTCCAGCGTGTCGTGCGAAGCCTTGCAGTGCGCGGTGAGCAGGCGCACCGACTGCGCGTGATCGCGGTGGGTGAGCGGAATGCCGGCATAGGCCGCGCAGGCCACCGCAGCGGTGATGCCGGGCACCACTTCATAGGGGACGCCGTGGGCGCGCAGGAACTCCAGCTCCTCGCCGCCGCGGCCGAACACGAAGGGATCACCGCCCTTCAGGCGCACCACACGGCGGCCTTTGCTTGCGTGCTCGAGCATCAAGGCGTGGATGCCGTCCTGGGTGGTGTGATGGTGACCGGACTGCTTGCCCACCTCGATGCGCTCGGCGTCGCGGCGCGCCAGCGCCAGCACCTCGGCACTGACCAGCCGGTCGTGCAGGATCACGTCAGCCTCGTTCAACGCGCGCAGACCGCGCAGCGTGAGCAGTCCGGGATCGCCGGGACCGGCGCCGACCAGCACCACGCTGCCACGGGGCGCGTCGACCGGTGAGGCCAGCAGGCGCTCGGCCTCGGCCTGCGCCTGGGCCGGCCGGCCACGGCGGACCAGGTCGGCCACCGTTCCGGAGAACAGTTGTTCGTAGAAGCGCCGTCGCGTGGATGACTCGGGAAAGCGCAGGCGGATGCGCTTGCGGAGCTTCGACGCCAGCATGGCGAGGCGGCCCAGCGAATGATCGAGCAGCGTCTCCAGCCGCTCGCGGATCAGCCGGGCAAACATCGGTGCATCGCCGCCGCTGGAAATGGCGATGGTGATGGGCGCTCGATCGATCACCGCCGGCACGTGGAAGCTGGAGCGTGCCGCGTCGTCCACCACGTTGACGAAGATCCGCCGTTCCGCAGCAAGCCCGGCGATGCGCTGGTGCAGTCGCGAGTCATCGGTCGCGGCAACCACCAGCCATGTACCGTCGAGCCAGTGCGGCTCAAATGCGCCGGCGCGATGGGTGACCTTCCCCGCCTCGACCCAGCCCTGCAATGCCGGCGACAGCAGCGGTGCGCCGACGGTGACCCGGGCACCGGCCTCCAGCAGCATCGCCACCTTGCGCTCGGCCACGGCACCGCCCCCCGCCACCAGCACGGGGCGGTCATGAAGATCGGCGAACAGGGGATACAGCTTCATCGCGGCCGGTTACTCGCTAGGAGGGTGCGCCGGGCGGCGCATCCGGCCAAGCTAGGAACGCAACCCCTCGTCCACAAATGATTTGTGGAAAGGTGTTTATTCCGCTTGGTTATAAACGCGCCGGGGCGACGTCCGCTTGACGCATCGCAGCAAATGGATGTATAGACGTCCAAATGAAGATCACTCCGCTTGCCGGCACCCCCGCCGACCTCCCGCCGGTACAGCCCGGCCGCCGCCCGCGCCCGCCGGGGGCATCCGCATGACGCTGACCCAGCTCCGCTACCTGATCGCGATCGCCGACTCCGGGCTCAACATCACCCTCGCCGCCGAACGCGTCCACGCGACCCAGCCAGGCCTGAGCAAGCAGCTCAAGCAACTGGAGGAGGAGCTGGGCTTCCAGCTGTTCAACCGCAAGGGCAAGAGCCTGGACGCAATCACCCACGCCGGAGGCAAGGTGCTCGAGCGCGCGCGGACGATCCTCGCCGAAGTGGGCAACATCCAGTCGGTAGCCGCCAACCTGCGCAACGAGGCCCGCGGCACGCTGCGCATCGCCACCACCCATACCCAGGCGCGCTTCGCCTTGCCCGGCGCGATTGCCGCGCTCAACCGGCAATATCCGGAGGTGAGCGTGCACCTGCAGCCGGCCGCCGACGCCGAACTGATGGACCTGCTCGCCGGCGGCGGTGTGGACATGGCCGTGGTAAGCACTGCCGGCGCGCCGCCGGCCGGCGTGATCGCCCTGCCCGCCTACCGCTGGCAACGTCGCGTAGTGGTGCCGAAGGATCACCCGCTGGCGGCGCTCGACCGCGCCCCCACACTGGAAGAGCTGGCCGCCCACCCGCTGGTGAGCTACGACTCGTCGCTGAAACCGGAGTCCTCGCTGCGGCGCGCCTTCGAGGCCCGTCGGCTGACCCCGCAGATCGCAATGACCGCAGCGGATGCCGACCTGATCAAGACCTACGTGCGCGCCGGCCTTGGCATCGGCGTGCTGGCCGAGATGGCCCTGCTGCCCTCGGACAGCTCGGATCTGCGCACCCTTTCCGCCGACGCACTGTTTGCTCCGTGCACCACGTGGGTGGTGCTTCGCCGGGACGGTGTACCCCGGGAGTTCGCGCTCGCCTTCATCGCCGACTTCGCACCGCAGCTCGACCGCAAGTCGCTGGCCCGTCATCTGTCCACCGGCGAGTCGGTGGAATGGCCGACGGCACCGACGTGGCGCGAGCGGGCGATGAGAGTGGTGGGCAAGCAGGTGACTGCGAAGGTCTGACGGGCGCTTCATGCCGAACCCGCGCGGCCCGCATGGCAGGCGCGACGGGATATCGCCCGAGCCGGGGACATTCCAGGAGTCGCTGGGTGCGGACGCCTGCCGGAATGACAGGTGGGCAGAGGACCCGGATCGGGCCTACCCAGCGGCCGCCGCACCGTTGGCCTTTTCCGCCGTCAGGAATTTCCCCCGCCTTCTTGCCTACACCGCCTCATGCAGGCCGCACTCGCGATGCAGCCCGAAAAACCGCGTCTCCTCTGCCTCCATCCCAGGCTCCCACGGGCGCGTGGTGTGCACGTCGCCAATCGAGACATAACCCTTGTCCCAGAGGGGGTGATACGGCAGGCCGTGCTGGGCGAGGTACTGGCCCACGTCGCGGTCGCGCCAGTCGGCGATCGGGTGGAACTTCCAGCGATCGTTGCGGCGCTGGACGAACGGAATCTGCTCGCGGCTGCGCGACTGCACGCGGCGCAGACCGGAGAACCAGCCCGCAGCACCCAGTTCGGCCAGCGCGCGCTGCATCGGCTCCACCTTGCGCAGCTCGTTGTAGCGCTTGATGCCCGCTTCGCCCTGCTCCCACAGCCGGCCGTGGCGGGCCTCCATCCACGCGGGGCTCATTGCGGGGCGGTAGACCTTGAGGTTGAGCTTGAGGCGGTCGACCAGCTGATCCACGAAGCGGTAGGTCTCGGCGAACAGGTAGCCGGTGTCGATCAGCACCACCGGGATGTCCGGCTGTTCGCGCGTGACCATGTGCAGCATCAGCGCCGACTGCGCACCGAAGCTGGACGAGAGCACCAGCGGACCGGGCACGTTGCGCAGCACCCAGCGCACCCGCTCCGGCGGGTCGAGCCGGCCCAGCCACGCATCGAGCCGCCCAAGCACGGCCGGATCGCGGGCGGCGGCGTCGAGGTAGGCCGGATTCATGCGGTCACCTGTGCGGGAATCCTCTGCAGCACGCTGACCTCGCCGCTGCGCACGAGGAAGTCGCCGAAGCCCTCGCCCTCGACGCGCTCGGCGGCGTAGCGGGCGAACAGCGGGTCAAGCGCAGCGAGGATGGCGGCCTCGTCGATGTTCTCGCGGTGGATGCGGTTGAGCCGCTGGCCGCGAAAGTCGGCGCCCAGACGCAGGTCATAGCGGCCCGGTGCGCGACCGACCAGCGCGATCTCGCCCAGGTACGGCCGCGAGCAGCCGTTCGGGCAGCCGGACAGGCGCAGCAGGATAGGCGCGTCGGCCAGGCCATGGCGGTTGAGCTGTGCCTCCAGCTTCGGCAGCAGCTCCGGCAGGTAGCGCTCGCTCTCGGCCATCGCCAGCCCGCAGGTGGGCAGGGCCACGCAGGCCACCGCATGACGACGGATCGGGCTGGCCTTGCGGTAGTCGTCCAACCCGTACTCGACGACCAGTGCGTCGATGCGGGCGCGGTCGGCCGCAGCCACGTCGGCGACGATCACGTTCTGGTTGCAGGTCATGCGGAACGTGCCGCTGTGCACCTTCGCCAGTTCGCGCAGGCCGCTGAGCGAACGCACCGCGCCGGCATCGATCAGCCGTCCGGCCTCGATCAGCAGGGTGAGGTGCCAGCGACCGCCCTCGCCTTCGGTCCAGCCGTAGCGGTCGCCGTTGTGCTCGAAGGCATACGGCCGCGCCGGCGCTAGCGCGAAGCCCAGGCGCGATTCCAGCTCGGCGACGAAGTGGTCCAGGCCGCGGTGGTCCAGCGTGTACTTCAGGCGCGCGTGCTTGCGCTCGCTGCGGTTGCCCCAGTCGCGCTGTACCGCCACCACGCCCTCGGCGACCGCGATCAGCTGCTCGGGGGTGACGAAGCCGATCACGCTGGCAAGCCGCGGATAGGTGGTCGGGTCGCCATGGCTGGCGCCCATGCCACCGCCAATGGCGACATTGAAGCCGAGCAGCTCGCCGCCCTCGATGATCGCGATCAGGCCCAGGTCCTGAGCGAACACGTCCACATCGTTGAGCGGCGGGATCGCCAGGCCGATCTTGAACTTGCGCGGCAGGTAGGTCGGACCGTACAGCGGCTCGTGTTCCTCGCCGGAGACCTTCTCGCCGTCCAGCCAGATCTCGTGGTACGCCCGCGTCTGCGGCTCCAGGTGTTCGGACAGCTTCGCCGCCCAGGCGTAGGCCAGCGCGTGGGTCTCGGGCACCTGCGGATTGGCGCTGGAGACCACGGTGCGCACGACGTCGCCGCAGGCGGCGATGGTGGTGGCCAGTGCGTCGTGGATGGCGCGCAGGGTCGGCTTCAGGCGGCGCTTGATCACGCCATGCCACTGGAAGGTCTGTCGCGTGGTGATGCGCATCGAGCCGTTGCCGTGCCCGGTGGCGATGCGGTCGAACGCCAGCCACTGCGCCGGGGTCACCACGCCGCCCGGCAGGCGCGCGCGGATCATGAAGGAATACGCCGGCTCCAGCTTCTGCCGGCGACGCTCGTCACGCAGGTCGCGATCGTCCTGCTGGTAGCTGCCGTGGAATTTCAGCAGCTTGTTGTCGTCGTCACTGATCGCACCGGTGACCGGATCGGCCAGCCCTTCGACGAGGGTTCCGCGCAGCAGCCGGCTGGCCGCCTTGATGCGTTCCATCTCGGACAGGGGCAAGGAGGTGGTTTCGCTCATCTCAATACACGTCGCGGGCGTAGCGCCCGTCCTGCAGTCGTTCGGAAAGCCAGGCCTGGGCGGCCTCGGGGGTCTTGCCGCCGTGGGTAGCGACGATCTCGGCGAGCGCGGCGTGCACATCCTTCGCCATCTGCGCGGCGTCGCCGCACACGTACAGATGCGCGCCGCCGGCGAGCCAGTCGTACAGCTCCGCGCCACGCTCGCGCAGCACGTGCTGCACATAGCGCTTCTCGGCCTGGTCGCGCGAGAAGGCCACGTCCAGCCGGTGCAGCGCGCCGTCCCTGAGCGCCTGCTGCCACTCGAGCTGGTAGAGGAAGTCGTCGGCAACGTGCCGGCTGCCGAACACCAGCCAGTTGCGGCCGGTCGCGCCGGCCTGCTGGCGCTCCTGCACGAAGGCGCGGAACGGCGCCACGCCGGTGCCTGGGCCGATCATGATCACGTCGCGGGCACCATCAGCAGGGAGGCGGAAGCGCTCGTTCGGCTCGATGAATACGTTCAGCGTGGCGTCCTCGCCGGTATCGGCGATCCAGCGCGAGGCGGCGCCGAGGTGAGGTTCGCCATGCGCGCGGTAATCCACCACGGCAAGCGTCAGGTGCACCTCCTCCTCGCCCACCGCCTGCGGGCTGGAGGCGATCGAGTACAGCCGCGGTGTCAGCGGGCGCAGCGCGGCGACCAGGGCCCCGGCGTCCCAGTCGGCGGGATACGCGCGCAGCAGGTCGATCGGCTGGTGGCTGGTCAGCAGCTCCTTCAGCGCCTCGGGGTTCTCCAGCGCGGCGCGCAGCACGGCGCTGTCGGCGCGCTCCGCGATGGCCTGTACCAGCGGGCGGCTGAGCCGGGTCAACTCGCGCTCGCGGACCAGCCACTCGCGCAGCGGCTGCCCCTTGCCGTCGTGGGTGACCTCGGTTTGGCCGTCCAGTGCCAGCACGGCGAGGAAGGCATCCACCAGCGAGGCGGGATTGCGGTGCCACACCCCGAGTGCATCGCCCGGCGCGTAGCGCAGGCCGGAGCCTTCCAGCGACAGCTCCATATGGCGCACATCGCGGTCGGCATGCCGCGAGACGATGCGCTGGTTGGCCAGCACCGGCGCCGGGAATGGCCGCTCGCGATGGAACTGCGGTCGTGCCGGTGCTGGCCGCAGCGGCGTCACCGAGGCGGTGGGCAGCTCGCGGGTGAGCTTTTCGCGCACCAAAGCCAGCGCGCCGTCGGCCCAGGGTCCGGCCACCGGTTCGATGTCCACGTCGGCCTCGGCCAGCGGGGCCAGCCGCTTCGCGCCGAGCTCGGCCAGCCGTCCGTCGATGGCACGGCCCATGGCGTTGAACAACGGGTAGCTGGAGTCGCCCAGGCCGAGCACCGTGTACTGCAGCGCGGGCAACCTGGGCGCGCGGCGGGAAGCCAGGAATTCGACGAAGCCGCGCGCGTCGTCCGGCGGCTCGCCCTCGCCCTGGGTACTGACCACCACGGCGAGGTAGCGCTCGCCGGACAGCTCGCGGGCGGCGTAGGCACCGGCGCGCACCAGTCGCACCGGCAGGCCTGCTGCTTCGGCCCCGGCGGCAAAGCGCTCGGCGACACGGCGGGCATTGCCGGTCTGGCTGCCGTACAACACGGTGAGACGCGCGGCCGGCATCTGCGCCTGGCGCGCGACCGGGTGCGCCGCCTGCTGCGCGGCGTAGGCGGCGATCCAGTACAGCTGGGCAGGCTCCAGGCCGTCAACCAGCTGGCGCAGCAGTGCCTGGCGTTCTTCGCCCAGACCGGGCGGCGCCGCGAGGGCGGGCTGCGTAGCGTTCACGGGCAAATCCTTTGGACGTCCAAACCGGGATTGCATCAGCTTGCCCCCGCGCGGGCGCCCCACCCAAAGGATCATTGGCGATGTCCTTATGCCGACCGGACATGGTGCCCCCGGCCATGGCTACAATTGCGCCCATGGCCATTTCCTCCCCCTCCCGCAAGCCGCTGCCGATCGAGGTACGCGGTTCCGCCCGCCAGCCGCTCGGCATGTCCACCGCCCAGTTCCTGCGCGACTACTGGCAAAAACGTCCGCTGCTGGTGCGCAACGCCTTCCCCGGCTTCGAACCGCCGATCGCGCCGGAAGACCTCGCCGGCCTTGCCTGCGAGGACGGCGCGCTGTCGCGACTGATCCGCCACGACGAGAAACGCGACCGCTGGCACGTCAAGACCGGTCCGCTCGATGAAACCGACTTCGCCACCACGGGGGACGCCAACTGGACCCTGCTGGTGCAGGACGTGGACAAGTGGGATGCCGACGTCGCCGCCCTGCTCGAACCGTTCGCCTTCCTGCCGAGCTGGCGCGTGGACGACGTCATGATTTCCTACGCCGAGCCCGGCGGCGGCGTGGGCGCCCACGTGGACCAGTACGACGTGTTCCTGTTGCAGGGGCTGGGCCAGCGGCACTGGGCGATCAGCACCGCCCCCGACGCGCCGAAGGATTTCCGCCCCGACGTCGAGCTCAAGCAGCTGGCGCAGTTCGAGCCCAACCACGAATGGCTGCTGGACCCGGGCGACATGCTCTACCTGCCGCCGAACGTGCCGCACGACGGGGTAGCTTTCGGCGGACCCTGCATGACCTTCTCGGTCGGCATGCGCGCGCCGTCCCAGGCCGAGCTGATCGGCGATTTCGCCGACTACCTGGCCGACCGCCTGCCCGAAGAGGCCCGCTATACCGACCCGGACCTGGCGGCTGCCCGCAACCCGGGCGAGATCGACCGCAATGCGCTGGAACGACTGCGCTCCGTGCTTCCGTTCGCCGGGGCCTACAACGACGCCACGCTGCTGGACTGGTTCGGCCGCTTCATCACCCGCTACCGGCTGGCCCAGCAACCGGCGCCGGCCGAACGGCCGGTCACGGCCGCGGCCCTGGACAAGCTGCTGGCCAAAGGCGTGTCGTTCGTGCGCCACCCCTGGTCGCGCATGGCCTGGGCACGCACCCGCAACGACTGCACGCTATTCGTCAACGGCCAGGCCCACCCGGCGACGCCGACGCTGGCCCAGCGGCTCTGTGCCGAACGGGAGATCGCGATCGCCGGCACGACCGACGCCATCGAGCAGGCCTTGCTGGTCGCCCTGCTCGACGACGGCCACCTGGTTCCGCGCAGGGCGAAACGCGGGTGAAGCTGGAGAACTTCCACGTCGTCAGTGCCGACTGGGCCCGTGATGGCGACCGCGAGGCGGTCCGGCAGCTGCGCCGGATGGTGCTGATCGACGGGCTGGGCCTGCCGGCCGCATGGGAGTTCGACGACGCCGACCCGCAGGCCATGCACTTGATTGCCCGCGACGATACGGACTGCCCGATCGGCGCCGCCAGGCTCACGCCGGACCAGCGGATCAGCCGCGTCGCGGTGCTGCCCACCTGGCAGCGCCACGGGGTCGGCACCGCCCTGTTGCGTCAGTTGGTCGGGCGGGCGAGCGGCTTCGGCTGGAACGAGTTGCGGCTGGATGCCCCGGTGGAGCTGGTGCCGTTCTACGCCCGGGAAGGCTTCGTACCGGCCGGTGAATTGTTCGAAGCGGCGGGGCGCATGCACCAGACGCTGCGCCGCGCGCTGGAGCCTGCCTCCCCAGGCGCGCGCCCCGCCCGCGACCCGGGCCTGCTGCCGGCCGAGGATCGAGCCTCGGTGGACGCCACCCGGCGCCTGCTGCTCGCCGATGCCCGACACATCCTGGCGATCCACCTGCCCCGGCTGGACAGCGAGCTCTACAGCAGCGCCGAGGAACTGGCCGAACTCCGCCGTATCGCCACCTCCGGCCGCGGTGCCCGCATCCGCATCCTGCTGCACGACACCGGGGCTGCCCTGCGCGACGGACACCGGCTGGTCGCTCTGGCGCAGCGCCTGTCGAGCGTGATCCAGATCCGTCGCCCGGTGGAGGAGGTAGACCTGGCCAATCGCGCCGGCTGGCTGCTCAACGATGCCGGTGGCTACCTGTTCCTGCCCGACCACGACCGCCCGCAAGGTCGGGCTTCGCGCCACGACCGCGCCGGGCAGGCGCCGCTGATGCAGCAGTTCGACGAGGTCTGGGAGCGCTCGGTGCCGGCTACCGAGCTGCTCGCGCTTGGCCTCTAGACGGTGGCTGAACGAGCAGGTCCGCCCGATCCGGGCCGCGGTTCCGGCACAAGTCCCGCCCGGTCCGCGGTCGGGGCGGCCAGCCCCCTTGCATAGACCATCGTCCAACCCCACGCCCGGGTTGTCGCGACGCAGCAGCCCGGCGCTATAATTAACAAGATTTTTGCCAGCCCTCCGCTGCGCCACGGGCAGCGTCGACGGCACCCTCCCCCCAACCGGTGGTAACGTGAGCACAAACCTGATTCGCGAGTTCTTCGAGTCCTCTCAACTCGCAGGCGGCAACGCCGATTATGTCGAAGCACTTTACGAGGCGTGGCTGAGCGATCCGGGCTCCGTGCCCGCCGAGTGGAACAGCTACTTCCAGACCTTCAATGGCCGCGCGTCGGGAGATGTCTCCCACACCGCGGCCATTGCGCGTATTGAGTCCGCGCAAAAGCAGCGCCGCAGTGCCGTCGCCACGGTCGACGACGCCCATGCGCGCAAGCAGGCCGGCGTGCTGCGCCTGCTCACCGCCTACCGCTCGCGCGGCCACCTCGCCGCCGACCTGGACCCGCTGGGCCTGGCCCAGAAGATGGACGCGCCGGACCTGGGCCTGGCCTTCCACGGCCTGAGCGACGCGGACCTCGACACCGAGTTCGACTGCGGCACCTACGCCGGCGGCGGCCAGCGGATGAAGCTGCGCGAGCTGCTGGCGCGGCTGAAGAAGATCTACACCGGCACCATCGGTGCCGAGTTCATGTACATCTCCGATCACGCCCAGCGGAACTGGATCTACTCCCGCCTGGAGCAGGCCAACGGCAGCGCCGGCCTCGACAAGTCCGAAAAGAGCCACCTGCTCGACGTGCTCACCGCCACCGAAGGCCTGGAGCGCTACCTGCACACCAAGTACGTCGGCCAGAAGCGTTTCTCGCTGGAAGGCGGCGACAGCCTCATCCCGCTGGTCGACGACGTCGTGCGCATGGCCGGCGACAACGGCATCAAGGAGCTGGTGATCGGCATGGCCCACCGCGGCCGCCTCAACGTGCTGGTCAACATCCTGGGCAAGCCGCCGAAGACCCTGTTCGACGAGTTCGAGGGCAAGTTCGAGCACATCGACGACCCGTCGTATTCCGGCGACGTGAAGTACCACATGGGCTTCTCGTCCGACCTGAAGACGCCCAAGGGCGGCGTGCACGTGGCGCTGGCGTTCAACCCTTCACACTTGGAGATCGTCAACCCGGTGGTGGCCGGCTCCGTGCACGCGCGCCAGCTGCGCCGCCATGACACCGAGCACAACCAGTCGATGGCGGTACTGGTGCATGGCGACGCGGCGCTGGCCGGCCAGGGCGTGAACATGGAACTGTTCAACATGTCGCAGGCCCGCGGCTTCAGGATCGGCGGCACCCTGCACGTGGTGGTCAACAACCAAGTCGGCTTCACCACCTCCAACCCGCAGGACGCCCGTTCCACGATGTACTGCACCGACCTGGCCAAGATGGTCAACGCGCCGGTGTTCCACGTGAACGGCGACGATCCGGAAGCGGTGATCGAAGTCACCCGCCTGGCCTACGAGTTCCGCAAGACGTTCCGCAAGGACGTGGTCATCGACGTCGTGTGCTACCGCCGCCACGGCCACAACGAGGCCGACGAGCCGGCAGCGACGCAGCCGCTGATGTACCAGATCATCCGCAAGCGCCCGACCACCCGCGACCTGTACGCACAGGCGCTGCAGAAGGAAGGTGTGATCGCCGATGGCGACGGCCAGAAGCGGCTCGACGCCTACCGCGACCGGCTGGAGGCCGGTGCACCGCTGGCCGAGTTCAATCCGACGCCGGTGCGCGACCTGGAGATCGACTGGGCCCGCTTCACCAACAACCCGCTGTCGACCCCGGCCGATACCACCGTGCCGAAGAAGAAGCTGGTGGAACTGGCCAACCGCATCCTCGACCTGCCGGGCGACCTGATCCTGCAGTCGCGCGTGGGCAAGATCTACGACGACCGTCGCAAGATGGCCGCCGGAGAGGTTCCGGCCGACTGGGGTTTCGCCGAGAACCTGGCCTACGCCACGCTGATCGACGGCGGCCACAACCTGCGCCTGGTCGGCCAGGACTCCGGCCGCGGCACCTTCTTCCACCGCCATGCGGTGTTGCACGACCAGAAGGACGGCCACACCTACATGCCGCTGGCTACCCTCCGCGACGGCGCCAACGTCGAGGTAATCGACTCGCTGCTCAGCGAGGAGGCGGTGATGGCCTTCGAGTACGGCCACTCCACCACCGACCCCGACACGCTGCACATCTGGGAAGGCCAGTTCGGCGACTTCGCCAATGGCGCCCAGGTGGTGATCGACCAGTTCATCAGCTCCGGCGAGTCGAAGTGGAACCGCCTGTGCGGCCTGGCGCTTTACCTGCCGCACGGCTACGAGGGCCAGGGTCCGGAGCACTCCTCCGCCCGCCTCGAGCGCTTCCTGCAGCTGTGCGCGGTGAACAACATGCAGGTCTGCGTGCCGACCACCCCGGCGCAGGACTTCCACATGATCCGCCGCCAGATGCTGCGCCCGGTGCGCAAGCCGCTGGTCGTGATGACGCCCAAGTCGCTGCTGCGCCACAAGCTGGCCGTCTCCACCCTGGACGAGCTGGCCAACGGCTCGTTCCAGCTGGTGCTGGGCGAGCACCGCGAGCTGCCGGTGAAGAAAGTCAAGCGCGTGGTGCTGTGCGCGGGCAAGGTCTACTACGACCTGCTCGAGGAAGCCGAGAAGCGCGGCCTCGAGGACGTGGCGCTGGTGCGCGTGGAGCAGTTGTATCCGTTCCCGCGTCCGGAGGTGTCGGCCGAGCTGGCCCGCTTCAGCGCCACCAAGGAGGTGATCTGGTGCCAGGAAGAGCCGATGAACCAGGGTGCCTGGTTCCAGATCCGCCATCACCTGCAGGCCTGTATCGGTCCGAAGCACACGCTGTCGTATGCCGGCCGCGCGCGCTCGGCGGCACCGGCCGCCGGCCACCTCAACGAGCACAACGCCGAACAGGCGGCACTGGTCGAGCAGGCGCTGGTCGCCCCGATCGGCACCGACCACTCGGCCGAGTAACCTACTCCGAATAGCGTGGCCGGGACGGCCGCTTTGCTCCTGCACCCACGGACGGGTGCCAACCCCAGCAAGGACCCTGTGATGTCCATCGAAGTCAAAGTCCCCGTTCTCCCCGAGTCCGTCTCCGACGCCACCATCGCGACCTGGCACAAGAAGGTCGGCGACGCGGTCAAGCGCGACGAGAACCTGGTCGATCTCGAGACCGACAAGGTCGTGCTCGAGGTGCCCGCCACCGTCGATGGCGTGCTCAAGGAGATCCGCCACGCCGAAGGCGACACGGTGAACAGCGAACAGGTGATCGCGATCATCGAGGAAGGCGCCGTGGCTGCCGCTCCGGCCCCGGCGGCGGAAGCGCCGAAGGCGGTCGCGCCCGCTCCGGCCGCCGCCCCCGCCAAGGGCACCGCGGACCTGTCTCCGGCGGGCCGCCGCGTCGCCGAGGAAGAGCACATCGACCCGTCCAAGGTCGCCGGTACCGGCCGCGACGGCCGCGTGACCAAGGAAGACCTGGTCAACTACACCAAGGGCGGCAGCGCCCCGGCGCCGGCCGCACCGGCCGCCAAGCCGACCCCGGGTGCCCGTCCCGAGGAGCGCGTGCCGATGACCCGCATCCGCGCCCGCATCGCCGAGCGCCTGATGCAGTCGAAGAACTCCATCGCCATGCTGACCTCGTTCAACGAGGTGAACCTGGCCGAGGTGGTGAAGATGCGCAAGACGCTGGGCGAGTCGTTCGAGAAGGCGAACGGCATCAAGCTCGGCTTCATGAGCTTCTTCGTGAAGGCTGCGGCCGAAGCGCTGAAGCGCCACCCGGTGATCAACGCCTCGGTGGACGGCAACGACATCATCTATCACGGCTACCAGGACATCTCGATCGCCGTGTCCACCGACAAGGGCCTGGTGACGCCGGTGCTGCGCGACGTGCAGGACATGAGCTTCGCTGACGTCGAGAAGGGCATCGCCGGCTACGCCAGGAAGGCGCGCGACGGCAAGCTGGGCCTGGACGACCTGCAGGGCGGCACCTTCACCATCACCAACGGCGGCACCTTCGGCTCGCTGCTGTCCACGCCGATCGTCAACCCGCCGCAGAGCGCGATCCTGGGCATGCACACCATCAAGGAGCGCCCGGTGGTGGAGAACGGCCAGGTGATCGCCGCGCCGATGATGTACCTGGCGCTGTCCTACGACCATCGCATCATTGATGGCAAGGACGCGGTGCTGTTCCTGGTCGACATCAAGAACCAGCTCGAGAACCCGCAGCGCATGCTTCTTGGTCTCTGATGGCGGCCCCCGCCATCAGAAAATAGGTAACGAGGCTCTGATGCCGGCAAGCGCCTGAAACCACGGCCTTGCCGGTTGCCTTTCCGGCAATCGAGCCCACCTTCCGCTTCACCAGCGAGCCCGATGCTCGCCCGCAAGGAACCCGCCATGAGCGACCAGAAATTCGACGTCATCTTCATCGGCGCCGGCCCTGCCGGCTACGTCGGCGCGATCCGCGCCGCGCAGCTCGGACTGAAAGTGGCCTGCGTCGATGCGTTCACCGGCAAGGACGGCAAGCAGGCCCTCGGCGGTACCTGCCTCAATGTCGGCTGCATCCCGTCCAAGGCGCTGCTGGATTCGTCCAAGCAGTTCTACAACATCGCGCACAACCTACCGGTGCACGGCATCACCGTCGATGGCGCCAAGGTCGACCTTGCGACCTTCATCGGCCGCAAGGACAAGATCGTCAAGCAGTTCACCGGCGGCATCGGCCAGCTGTTCAAGGCAAACAAGGTCACCGCGTTCTACGGCATGGGCAAGCTGCTCAAGGGCAACCAGGTGGAGATCACCGCCCAGGACGGCGGCAAGCAGACCATCAGCGCCACCAACGTCGTGCTGGCCTCCGGCTCGGTGCCGATCGAGCTGCCGTTCGCCAAGTTCGACGGCAAGCACGTCGTCGACAACGCCGGCGCGCTCGACTTCACCGAGGTGCCCAAGCGCCTGGGCGTGATCGGCGCTGGCGTGATCGGCCTGGAGCTGGGCAGCGTGTGGCGTCGCCTGGGTGCGGAAGTGACCGTGCTCGAGGCCATGCCGGACTTCCTCGGCGCCGCCGATGCGGACATCGCCAAGATCGCCTTCAAGGAATTCACCAAGCTGGGCCTCAACATCAAGATGGGCGCCAAGCTGTCCAAGGCCGAGGTGAAGAAGGATGGCGTGCACCTGGTCTACGCCGACAAGGACGGCGAGCAGAGCCTGGTGGTCGACAAGCTGCTGGTGGCCGTGGGCCGCCGCGCCTACACCGACGGTCTGCTGGCGGAAGACACCGGCGTGAAGCTGGACGAGCGCGGCCGCATCGTGGTCGACGAGCACTGCCACACCGGCGTGGACGGCGTGTGGGCGATCGGCGACGCGGTGCGCGGCCCGATGCTTGCGCACAAGGGTTCCGAGGAAGGCGTGGCGGTGGCCGAGTGGATCGCCGGCAAGGCGGGCCACGTCAACTTCGACACCATCCCGTGGGTGATCTACACGGAGCCGGAGATCGCCTGGGCCGGCAAGACCGAAAAGCAGCTCAAGGACGAGGGCGTGCCCTACAAGGTCGGTACCTTCCCGTTTGCCGCCATCGGCCGCGCCGTGGCGATGAACGAGGCGTTCGGTCAGGTGAAGATGCTGGCCCACGCCGAGACCGATCGCATCCTCGGCGTGCACATGGTCGGCCCGGGCGTGTCCGAGCTGATCGCCGAGTGCGTGGTGGCGATGGAGTTCAAAGGTTCGTCCGAGGACCTCGCCCGCATCGTCCATGCGCATCCGACGCTGTCCGAGGCGGTGCACGAGGCCGCCCTGTCGGTCGACAAGCGCGCCATCCACAAGGGCAACTGAGGCCGGGATGGCCTCATCCCGGACAGCTCATGGATGGGCGAACGTTCCGGGATCCAGTGCCTTCGGCCCGCTCGTGGCGACATGGGCGGGCCGTTCGTTTTCCGCCGTCATTCCGGCGCAGGCCGGAATGACGGGCTTCTGCTCACCGCAACAGGCAACGCCATGCCCCATATCACCTCCCTCTGCGTCTATTGCGGCTCCGCCAGCGGCAACGACCCGGCCTACCTCGGGCTGGCGCGCGACTTCGGCACGGAGCTGGCCCGGCGCGGGGTCGCCCTGGTCTACGGCGGCGGCAAGGTCGGCCTGATGGGCACCGTGGCCGATGCGGTACTGGCCGCTGGCGGCAAGGTGGTGGGCGTGATCCCGCGCCAGCTGGTCGAGAAGGAGGTCGCGCACACCGGCCTGACCGAGCTGGTGGTGGTCGAGACGATGCACCAGCGCAAGACCCGCATGTACGAGCTGTCCGATGCGTTCGTCGCCCTGCCCGGCGGCTTCGGCACCATGGACGAGATGTTCGAGATGCTCACCTGGGCCCAGCTCGGCCTGCACCGTTATCCCTGCGCATTCCTGGACGTGCACGATTACTACGCGGGACTGAAGACGTTGATGAACCACATGGTCGACGAGGGTTTCGTTCAACCGGGGCAGCGCGACAGTGTATGGTTCGGCTCTTCGATGCCCGATCTGTTCGACTGGATGGTCGACTACGACGGAGGCCAGGCAGCCCGTGTGATCGGCCCGGCCAGCATCCGGGCCTGATCCGAGGACATGCCGATGACTGCTTTGCGCGCCTTTCGCATCCGCCAGGACGATGCCGGCTACCGTGCCGGCATCGAGACCATGGACAGCGACGATCTGTCGCCCGGCGAGGTGCTGGTCAAGGCGGCCTACTCCTCGGTCAACTACAAGGACGCACTGGCGTGCACTGGTAAGGGGCGGATCCTGCGCCAGTTTCCGCTCAACGGCGGCATCGACGTCGCCGGTCACGTGGTCGCCTCGACCGATCCGGCGTTCCGGGAGGGCGACGCCGTGCTGTGCACCGGCTCCGGCCTGTCCGAGACGCGCGACGGCGGTTACGGCGAATACGTGCGGCTGGACGCGCGCTGGACGATCCCCCTGCCCGCAGGCCTGAGCCTGCGCGAGAGCATGATCCTCGGCACTGCCGGATTCACCGCCGCGCTGGGCCTGCTGCAGATGCTCGACAACCGCCAGACCCCGGAACAGGGGCCGCTCGCCGTGACCGGTGCCAGCGGTGGCGTGGGCATGCTGGCGATCGACATCTACAGCCGTGCCGGCTTCGAAGTCCACGCGATCAGCGGCAAGGCCGACCACTTCGATTTTCTGCGCCAGCTCGGTGCGGCGCAGTGCCTGGACCGCCACGAACTGGCTTTCAGTGGCAAACCAATGGACTCGGCCCGTTTCGGCGGCGCGCTGGACAACGTCGGCGGAGCGATGCTCGCCGGCCTGCTGCCGCTGATCGCCCCCTATGGCAACGTGGCGCTGTGCGGCAATGCCGGCGGCATCGGCTTCGAGAGCACCGTAATGCCGTTCATCATCCGCGGCGTGAACCTGCTGGGCGTTGCGTCCGCCGGAACCGCGCGGAACCAGCGCCTGCGGGTATGGGAACACCTGGCCGCCCCGTGGAAGCCGCTGCACATGGATCGCATCGCCACGCGCGAGGTCACGCTGGAGGAGCTGCCCGGGGTGTTCCCCGCCATGCTGGCCGGCGGCTCCTTTGGTCGTACCATCGTGCGCCACGCCGACATTTGACCTCAATCGCCGCCTCGACTTGGAAGCACGTCGGGCGCGCCTTAGAATCCATTCACTTCGAACAAGGGATCCCCACCTTATGGCCCGCATCCTCATCGTCGACGACTCCCCGTCGCAGCTGCTCGGTCTCAAACGCGTCGTGGAGAAGCTTGGCCACGAGGCACTCACCGCCGAGGACGGTGCCGCCGGCGTGGAAGCCGCCAAGCGCGAACTGCCAGACCTGATCCTGATGGACGTGGTCATGCCGAACCTCAATGGGTTCCAGGCCACCCGCACGATCAGCAAGGATCCGACCACGGCGCACATCCCGGTGGTGCTGGTGACCACCAAGGACCAGGAGACCGACAAGGTCTGGGGCATGCGCCAGGGCGCCAAGGCCTACGTGACCAAGCCGATCAAGGAAGACGAGCTGGTGGCCACGCTGACCGAGCTGCTCCCGGGCTGAGCTTTTCCGCTCCCGGACATCAGAACGGCGCCCCAGGGCGCCGTTCTGCTATCTCACTCCGAAAACGGATCAGCTGCGCGGGTTGTAGTCCGCGAAATGCTTCTGCAGGACCTCGTAGGCCTTGCGCTGCTTGTCGTCCTCGGCTGGCGGCGTACGGATGGACAGCTCCACCAGCTGATCCCCCGGATGCGCCCCCGGCATGCCGCGCCCCTTCAGGCGCAGTTTGCGACCGGACTGCGAACCGGCGGGGATCCGCAGGTCGACCGCGCCACCGAGCGTCGGCACCGGCACCGTGGCACCCAGCGCCGCCTCCCATGGAGTGATCGGCAGCACGTGCAGCACGTTGCGGCCGTCGAGCCTGAAGCGGGCGTCGTCGCGGATCGCCACCTCCAGCAGCAGGTCGCCACTGGGCCCGCCGGCGGAGCCGGCGTGGCCCTGCCCGGACAGGCGGATCACCTGCCCCGGCTGGATGCCGGCCGGGATCTTCACCTCGAGCACGCGCTCGTGGCCGTGGCTATCGTGTAGCGCCACTCGGGTACGGCCGCCGTCGAAGGCGGTCTGCAGGTCGATCTGCACCTGGGCCTGCACGTCGCGACCGCGCCGCGCCCGTGGCTGACCCCGGTGCCCACCACCGCGACCGAACAGGCTCTCGAAGAAGTCGCTGAAATCGCCGTCGCCACCGCCCTCGCCGAAATCGTAACCCTGGCCGAAGCCCGGTGGCGGGCGGAACTGCTCGCCGCCACGGTAGCCGCCGGCACGCACCTGGTCGTAGGCGCGGCGCTTTTCCTTGTCGCGCAGCACCTCGTTGGCCTCGTTGACGGCCTTGAACTTCTCCTCGGCGCCCGGCTCCTTGTTCTTGTCCGGGTGGTACTGCCGCGCCAGCTTGCGGTAGGCGGCCTTGATGTCCGCCTCGCTGGCATCGGGCTTCACGCCCAGGATGTCGTAATAGTCTTTGAACTCCACTCACCTTCCCCCGACCGATACGTCACTGGATCGTGGCAGGCCCGCGCCTGCCACGATCCCATGGACCACAAGCTTACCCGGCCGCGTTGATGGTGATGCGACGCGGCGTGGCCAGCGGCTTCTTCGGGATAGCGATCTCAAGCACACCGAACTTGCCGGTGGCGGTGATGCCCTCGGCATCGGCGCTGTCCGGCAGGGTGAAGCGACGGTGGAACACGCCATGCGCGCGCTCGACCCGGGTGTACTTGCCGCCCTCGCCGTTCACTGCCTGGCGCTCGCCCTTGATGGTCAGGATGCCCTTGTCCATGCTCACTTCGATCTGCGCCGGATCCACGCCCGGAATATCGGCCAGGATCACGAAGCGCTGCTCGTCTTCGCGGATATCCACGCGCGGCGCCCACTGGCTCGTGACCACGTTGGATGCGTCGCCTTCCTCGTTCTGGAACAGACGGTCGAAGGCCTGGCGCACCTCCTCCGGAAACATGCGGGTGGCACTCCAGTGCGTCGGATTGCGGTTGCTCATGTCGGACTCCTCGAATCGGTTACGGCGCGGTCGCCGCTTGCCCTGACAAGTAGGTGCAGGCGGCGGCGATTCAAGGCGACAGAACGCCACGGCGGGGGTTAGCATCCGGCGGTTGCCCACCTTTCAGCATGGAGACGCCATGACCATCCAGACTGGCCAGCCGCTGCCCGACGTGCCCCTCACCGTCGTCGACGGCGGCGAGCGTCAGAACACCCGCAGCGGCGAACTGTTCGCCGGACGCAAGGTGGTGATGTTCGCCGTACCCGGCGCCTTCACCCCCACCTGCTCGGAAAAACACCTGCCCGGCTTCGTCACACGGTTCGACGCCTTCCGCGTCCGTGGCTTCGAGGTGTTCTGCCTGTCCGTCAACGATGCCTTCGTGATGCAGGCCTGGGCGCTGGCACAGGGCGTGCCGCCCGGCCTGAAGATGCTGGCCGACGGCAATGGCGAGTTCACCCGGGCGCTGGGCCTGGAGCTGGACGGCAGCGCCTACGGCATGGGCCTGCGCGCACGCCGCTTCGCGCTGGTGGCCGAGGATGGCGTGGTGACCTCGCTGGCGGTCGAGGCACCGGGCGAATTCCGGGTGTCGTCGGCCGAGGCCATGCTGGACGCCGTCGGCGGCTGACGCCGCCTCCGGAAACGAAAAACCCCGGCCGGAGCCGGGGTCTTTCGTGCGCGGAGGGGCCGATCAGGCCTCGTCGCCACCCGCCGGCTCGGCGACGGTGGCATCCCCCTCGCCCTGCGGCGGCTGGCCGTCGGTCGTCACGACCTCGCTCTCCTCGCCGTTCTCCTCTTCCGCGTCCAGCCGCACCACGCTGACCAGGGCTTCGTCGGCCGGCAGCTTGATCAGGGTGACGCCCTGGGTGTTGCGGCTGAGCTGCGAGACCTCGGCCACGCGGGTACGCACCAGGGTGCCCTGGTTGGAGATCAGCATCAGCTCGTGCGCCTCGGTCACCTGCACCGCAGCCACCAGCGCGCCGTTGCGGTCCGAGCACTGGATACCGATCACGCCCTGGGTGCCACGTCCCTTCTTGGGGAACTCGTCCAGCGCGGTGCGCTTGCCGTAGCCGCGGGCGGTGGCGGTGAGGATGTCGCCCTCGGCCGCCACGATCATCGACACCACCTCGGCGTCATCCGCCAGGCGCATGCCACGCACGCCGGTCGCGGTGCGGCCCATCGAGCGCACGGTGTTCTCGTCGAAGCGGTTGACCTTGCCGTTGGAGGCGAACAGCAGCACGTCGCTGTTGCCGTCGGTGAGCGCCACGTTGACCAGCGCGTCGCCCTCGGCGAGGTTGATCGCCTGCTTGCCCTTCTGCAGCTGGAAAGCAAATTCGGTCAGCGGGGTCTTCTTCACCGTGCCGTTCCTGGTGGCGAAGAACACGAAGCGATCCTCGTCGTATTCGCGCACCGGCAGCACCGCCTGCACCTTCTCGCCCTCGGCCAGCGGCAACAGGTTGACGATCGGCTTGCCGCGAGCGGCCGGGCCGGCTTCCGGCATCTGGTAGACCTTGAGCCAGTAGACGCGGCCGGTGCTGGAGAAGGTCAGCAGCGTGTCGTGGGTGTTGACCACCCACAGCTGCTCGACCACGTCCTCGTCCTTCAGCGCCGAGGCCGAACGGCCCTTGCCGCCACGGCGCTGTGCCCGGTAGGTGCTGGCCGGCTGGCGCTTGATGTAGCCGGTGTGCGACAGCGTGACCACCACGTCTTCCGGGGCGATCAGGTCGAGCACGTTGAGGTCTTCCTGCGAGGCCTGGATCTCGGTGCGACGGGCGTCGCCGAACTCGGCCTTGACCGCCTCCAGTTCCTCGCGGATCACCTGCAACAGCACGTCGGGATGCTCGAGGATCTCGATCAGGCCGCGGATGGTTTCCAGGATCTGGCGGTACTCGTCGCTGAGCTTCTCCTGCTCCAGCCCGGTCAGGCGGTGCAGGCGCATGGCGAGGATTTCCTGCGCCTGCGTCTCGGACAGCTGGTAGCCCTCGGGCTTGAGGCCGTCGCGCGGATCCATGTCCTCCGGGCGCGAGGCGTCGGCGCCGGCCGCCGACAGCAGCGCACCGACCACGCCGGGCTGCCACTTGCGCGCCAGCATGCGCTCGCGCGCCTCGGCCGGTGAGGCCGAGGTCTTGATCAGATCGATCATCTCGTCGATGTTGGCGAGCGCGACGGTGAGACCTTCCAGGATGTGCGCGCGGGCGCGTGCCTTGCGCAGCTCGAAGATGGTGCGGCGAGTCACCACCTCGCGGCGGTGGCGGATGAACGCCTCGAGGATCTCCTTCAGGTTCAGCAGCTTCGGCTGGCCGTCGGACAGCGCGACCATGTTGATGCCGAAGGTAACCTGCATCTGCGTCTGCTGGAACAGGTTGTTCAGCACGACGTCGGCCATCGCATCGCGACGGATCTCGATGACCATGCGCATGCCGTCCTTGTCGGACTCGTCGCGCAGTTCGCTGATGCCCTCGAGCTTCTTTTCCTTCACCAGCTCGGCGATCTTCTCGATCAGCCGCGCCTTGTTCACCTGGTACGGCAGCTCGTGGACGATGATTGTCTCGCGGCCGTTCGGCTCGGTCTCGATCTCGGTCTTGGCGCGCACCAGGATGCGGCCGCGACCGGTGCGGTAGGCCTCGACGATGCCGGCGGCGCCGTTGATGATGCCGTGGGTCGGGAAGTCCGGCCCCGGGATGTAGGTCATCAGCTCGTCGATGCCCAGCGAGGGATCGTCGATGAGCGCGATGGTCGCGCTGATCACTTCGCTGAGATTGTGCGGCGGGATGTTGGTGGCCATGCCCACCGCGATGCCTGCCGAGCCATTGACCAGCAGGTTCGGCACGCGGGTGGGCAGCACCAGCGGCTCGTGCTCGCTCTCGTCGTAGTTGGGGCCGAAGTCGACGGTGTCCTTGTCGATGTCGGCGAGCAGTTCGTGGGTGAGGCGCGACATGCGCACCTCGGTGTATCGCATCGCCGCGGCGTTGTCGCCATCGACCGAACCGAAATTGCCCTGGCCGTCGACCAGCATGTAGCGCAGCGAGAACGGCTGGGCCATGCGCACGATCGCGTCGTAGACCGACGAGTCGCCGTGCGGGTGGTATTTACCGATGACGTCACCGACCACGCGGGCCGACTTCTTGTAGGGCTTGTTCCAGACATTGCCCAGTTCGTTCATCGCGAAGAGCACGCGGCGATGGACCGGCTTCAGGCCGTCACGCACGTCCGGGAGAGCGCGGCCCACGATCACGCTCATGGCGTAATCGAGATAGCTCTGGCGCATCTCGTCTTCGATGTTGACGCGGATGACTTCTTTGGCGAGTTCTGCCATCAATCGGCTTCCCATGGGACGAAAAAAGGCCGCTCCGCCAACACCTCAGGTGCGTGCGCAAGCGGCCCTGAAATCAACTACCGGAGTGTATCACGAATGGCCATTTCGTGACAGTATTTTGATCTTTTAGATCAATAACTTAGCGCGCAGCCTTGGGGTGCCGGAAAAGCAGTCCTCGGGCTGTCGAAAAATTGACCAGCGCGGCCACCGCCGAACCGGCTGCGACGGCCACCGCCGGCCAGCGATGCAGCGCCGGGAACAGCATCAGGCAGGCGGCGAAAATGCCGTAGTTGACGACTGCGCCCACGCTCATCAGGGCCAGCCAATGCAGCAACTCGGCATGCGCGGTGCGGCCGCTGGAACGCCCGGCGAAGGTATGCCGGCGATTCCACCACCAGGTCACGACGGCCGCGGCAAGGAACGAGACGATGCGCGCCACGTAGGCATTCCAGTGACCGAAGCTCACCAGCGCCTGCGAGATGCCGGCGTCGACCACCAAGCCGATCACGCCGCCAATGGCGAACAGGCCGATGGTGCGCACCTCCCTCACCGTCCGAACACCGCTTGCATCGCCAGCGCGTTCGGATGCTCGATCACGCCGCGCTCGGTGACGATGGCGTCGATCAGCCCGGCGGGTGTCACGTCGAACACCGGGTTCAACGCCTGCGCACCTTCGACCACCGTCCGCTGGCCCGCGGTGGTCAGCAGTTCGGCCGGATCGCGCAATTCGATCTCGATCGCCTCGCCGTCCGGCGTGGCCATGTCCACCGTGGACGACGGCGCCACCACCATGAACTTCACGCCGTGATGGCGCGCGGCGATGGCCAGCTGGTAGGTGCCGATCTTGTTCGCGGTGTCGCCGTTGGCAGCAATACGGTCGGCGCCGACGATGACCCACTGCACCTCGCCGGACTTCATCAGGTGGGCCGCGGCCGAGTCGGCGATCAGCTTCGCGGGGATACCGTCGCGCACCAGCTCGTACATGGTCAGGCGCGCGCCCTGCTGCCATGGCCGGGTCTCGCCGGCATACACGCGATCGATGCGGCCGCCGGCAACGCCGGCGCGGATCACGCCGAGCGCCGTACCGAAACCGGCAGTGGCCAGCGAGCCGGTGTTGCAATGGGTCAGCACGCCCGAGCCGGGAGCGATCAGCGCCGCGCCCAGTTCACCCATGTGGCGGTTGGCGGCCAGGTCCTCGTCCTGGATCGCCTGCGCCTCGACGGCCAGTGCCTCGGCGTCGGCACCTGCGGCGATCCGCGCCTTCATGCGGTCAAGCGCCCACATCAAGTTCACCGCGGTCGGACGGGCGGCGCGCAGCATGGCCAGTGCCGGATCCAGTGCCTCGCCCTGCCGTGCGGCCAACACCACGCCCCAGGCGGCGGCGATGCCGATCGCGGGTGCGCCACGCACGACGAGATCGCGGATGGCCCGGGTCACGTCGGCCGAATCGCGGCAGTCGATCCAGTGCTCCTCGCGCGGCAGCAGGCGCTGGTCGAGCAGGCGCAGATGGTCGCCCTGCCACTGCACGGCACGGACGCGGTCGTAACGGTCGTAGTCCATCGGGTTCGTTCTTCGAGGAAAGGAAAAAGCCGCACCCGGCATCGCGCCGGGGCTTGGGGCCGTGCGAAACGCCGACTCAGGAAGCGTCGGGCATCACCAGCCAGAAAATCAGGTAGAGCAGTATGCCGGAGCCGCCCAGCAGGGTCAGCACGATCCAGGCCACCCGCACGATGGTCGGGTCCCAGCCGTAGTACTCGGCGATGCCGCCGCACACCCCGGCAATGCTGCGGTTGGTACGGGAGCGGGTCAGTCGCTTGGATTCGTTCATGGCGTGTCCTTTGCCGTCAATCGCGCGCGCGCAGCCAGCGATGGATCGCCGGTGGGACTTCGCGCTGCGCGCGACCGGATACGTAGATGCCGATATGTCCGCCCTTGAAGGCGATCTCGGTGTAGTCCTGCGTACCGATGTGCTTGCCCAGTGCCCGCGAGGCGTCCGGCGGCACGAGATGGTCCTGCTGCGCGTAGATGTTGAGCACCGGTTGCTGGATCAGGCCCAGGTCGACCGGGCGGCCGCCGATCGAAAGATCGTGCCGGACCAGCTTGTTGCCCTGGTAGAAGTCCTTGATGAACTGGCGGAACGCCTCGCCTGCCTGGTCGGGGGAGTCGAAGATCCAGCGCTCCATGCGCAGGAAGTTTTCCAGCTCGGCCGGGTTGTCGAGGATCTCCACCAGGCCGATGTACTTCTGCTGGTTCAGCCGCAACGGCTTGAGCGTGAGGTAGACCCAGTTCATCAGCGCCGCCGGGATATTGCCCATCACGTCGACGAAGCGGTCCACGTCCAGCTGCTGCACCCAGTGCGAGAGCATGTTGTCCGGCGTGTGGAAATCCACCGGGGTGACCATGGTGACCAAGTTCTTCACCTTGTCCGGGTGCATCGCCGTGTAGCAGAGCGAGAACGCGCCGCCCTGGCAGATGCCCAGCAGGTTGATCGCGTCCAGCCCGTGGCGGTGGCGCACGGCGTCGACGCAGCGGTCGAGGTAGCCGTTGAGGTAATCGTCCAGGGTCAGCCAGCGGTCGGCGCCGTCGGGATAACCCCAGTCGATCAGGTAGACGTCCTCGCCCTGCTCGAGCAGGTTGCGCACCAGCGATCGGTCGGCCTGCAGGTCGGTCATCCACACCGTGTTGACCAGCGCGTAGACGATCAGCACCGGCGTCCGCGCGGTTGGCCGGGTGCCGGTGAAATGCCAGACCTTGAGCTTGTCCTCGGCGTAGACCAGCTCGCGCGGTGTATTGGCGTATTCCGGCTCGGCCATCCCGGGCAGGTTCTGCAGGCCCGCAGCGAGCTTGCGCTGGAAACGGTTGATCTCGGCCAGGGCTTCGGCCGGGTCGATGCGCAGTGGCGTGTCCATGATCATTCCTTACTTGCGCCGTGCACGATGCGGTGCCGGAATGCCCGGGCTGACCAGCGTTCGACGGCTGCCGGCGCCCGACTTCACGGCGGCGGCGCGCCGAACCCGCGATGCCGTCCTTTTCTTGCGGCTGTCCTTGGCCGCTACCGGCGAGGCCGTCGACGGCTTCGCGGCCGCCTTGCCCGACCGGGCTTTTTCGGCCGAAGCAGCCTTGGTCGCGGACTTGGCCGAGGCGCGCTTCGGGGCTGCGCGCTTCTTGGGCGCAGCCTCGGGAGTCGCACGGGCACCGACCTTCGTCTTTTCCTTCAACTTCCCGGATCCCGCACGGGCCGCGGGCGTCCCGCCCGAATGGGTCTGTGCGGCCACCGGTTGTGCCTTCCTCAGCGCCTGCAGCTCCGCACGCAACTCCGCCAGCTCGCCGTTGACCGCGCCTCCCTCGATCGCCCTCAGCTCCCGGCGCACTTCCTGCAGCCGACGCCCCAGGCTGTCGATCTCGCTGCGGGTGGGCAGACCCAGCTGCCTGCACAGATCCTCCAGATGCGCCTGCACCAGCTGGCGCTCGCACATCTGCGCGTTGACCATGGCGCCATAGACCTCGCGGAACTCGTCGCTGAGCGCGATTTCGGCGTAGGCCTCTTCGGCCGCATCCACCCAGAGGTCGTACAGGGACTTGAGCGACTCCAGCTGACGCCCGGGCTCGATATGATCGGCCAGCCGGTCCTGCAGGCGTTCGAGCCCCGCGGCATTGGCCTTGAGAATCAGCGCCTGGTAGCGACGCTGCTGCTCGGCGCTCTCCATCATCGCGGCCACCAGTGCCTGCTGCTTGGACTGCTGCTCGCGGTGCAGCCCGAACCCCGGCATGTACGACGGCGTGCGCCAGTCGGTCGCCCCGGCCTGGCCAGCCGCCGCCAGCCAGGCCTGCCACTGCTGCACGAAACCCTGGGCCGCGGTGCTGTCGATACCTTCGAAAGCCTGAGCGAAAGGTTGCCCTGCCGCACCGAACATATCCTTCATCGCCGCCTGCCAATCCGTGCTGGGGGCCACCGGGGCGGCCTGTGCGGTCGCGGCCCGCTGCATCCATTCAAGATAGGAGGAAATGCCGGCTAGGCTGCGCTCCAGCATGTCGCTCATTGGCGCCGCCGGTGCAGACATGCCCGGCATACCCGCCCAACCCGCCATGCCGGGCATCCCGAACCCGGTCATCGGCGATGTCGGCTGGCCAGCTGCCTGTTGCAGATAGCGCATCCACTGCGACCACGACTGCTCGGCCATGGCCTGGGATTGCCTCACGAATTCGCTTGCCTGATCGGCCATGCCTGTCTCCGGATGCGGGTCACCGGGCATCGTAGCAAATGGGCGCGGCGATAAAACGACGAAGGCCCGGCGTCGCCGCCGGGCCTTCGATGCGTTCAGCGCGAGTCGTTGACTCAGGCGCCAGCGGCCTCGTCTTCGGTCACGGCCTTCATGGACAGGCGGATACGGCCCTGCTTGTCCACCTCGAGTACCTTCACCTTGACGATGTCGCCTTCCTTCAGCTTGTCGGACACCTTCTCGACGCGCTCGGAGGAGATCTGCGACACGTGCACCAGGCCATCCTTGCCCGGCATGATCGTGACGAACGCGCCGAAGTCCATCAGCTTGGCGACCTTGCCCTCGTAGATGCGGCCCGGCTCGACGTCGGAGACGATCTGCTCGATCCGCTTCTTCGCCTCGTCGGCCGCCAGGCGGTTGACCGAGGCGATGATGACGGTGCCATCGTCGCTGATGTCGATGGTTGTGCCGGTCTCTTCGGTGATCGAGCGGATGGTCGCGCCGCCCTTGCCGATCACTTCACGGATCTTGTCCGGATGGATCTTGATGGTGAGCAGGCGCGGGGCGTACTCGCTCATCTCCGACCGCGGCGTGCTGATCACCTTGGCCATCTCGCCCAGGATATGCAGTCGGCCACGCTTGGCCTGCTCCAGCGCCACCTTCATGATCTCTTCGGTGATGCCGTCGATCTTGATGTCCATCTGCAGCGCGGAGATGCCGTCGGCGCTACCGGCCACCTTGAAGTCCATGTCGCCGAGGTGATCCTCGTCGCCCAGGATGTCCGACAGCACGACGAAGTCGCCGCCTTCCTTGACCAGGCCCATGGCGATGCCGGCCACCGGTGCCTTCAGCGGCACGCCGGCATCCATCATCGCCAGCGAAGAGCCGCACACCGAGGCCATCGACGAGGAGCCGTTGGACTCGGTGATTTCCGAGACCACGCGCACCACGTACGGGAACTCCTCGATGCTCGGCTTGACTGCCTGCACGCCGCGCTTGGCGAGACGACCGTGGCCGATCTCGCGACGCTTCGGCGCGCCGAAGCGACCGGCCTCACCCACCGAGAACGGCGGGAAGTTGTAGTGGAACAGGAAAGGATCCTTCGACTCGCCTTCCGGCGCGTCGATGATCTGCGCGTCGCGGGTGGTGCCCAGCGTGGCCACGACCAGCGCCTGGGTCTCGCCGCGGGTGAACAGCGCCGAGCCGTGCGTGCGCGGCAGCACGCCCACGCGCACCGAGATCGGACGCACGTCGTCGAGGTTGCGGCCGTCGATGCGCACCTTGGTCTTCAGCACGCTGTCGCGCATGGTGCGGTATTCGAGCTCCGCAAACTCCTTGCCCAGCTCGGCGGAGGTCCAGCCGTGCTGTTCGGCCTGCGCCTTGAGCGACTCCATCACGTCGGCCTTGATTGCCGAGATGGCGTCGCGACGCTGCAGCTTGTCGCGCACCTGGAAAGCCTGCTCCAGCTTGTCGCCCACGGCGCCCTTCAGCGCGGCGATCAGCGACTCGTTGCGGGCCGGCGCCTGCCAGTTCCACGAGGGCTTGGCGGCTTCGGCGGCCAGCTCGGCGATGGCGTTGATCGCCACCTGCATCTGCTGGTGGCCGAACATCACCGCGCCGAGCATCACCTCCTCGGACAGCAGCTTGGCCTCGGACTCCACCATCAGCACGGCGCCGGAGGTACCGGCGACGACTAGGTCGAGGTCGGAGGTCTTCAGCTCGGTGGACGACGGGTTCAGCACGTACTTGCCGTCGACGTAGCCGACGCGCGCGGCACCGATCGGGCCCTGGAACGGGATGCCGGCCAGCGACAGCGCAGCGGAGGCACCGAGCATCGCCGGGATGTCGCCGTCGATTTCCGGGTTCAGCGAGACGACCTGGGCGATCACCTGGACTTCGTTCTTGAAGTCTTCCGGGAACAGCGGACGCACCGGACGATCGATCAGGCGCGAGGTCAGCGTCTCCTTCTCTGTCGGACGGCCTTCGCGCTTGAAGAAGCCGCCCGGGATACGGCCGGCGGAGTAGAACTTCTCGACGTAGTCGACGGTGAGCGGGAAGAAGTCCTGGCCCTCGCGGGGCTTGGCCGCCGCGACTGCGGTGACCAGCACCACGGTGCCGCCCATGCTGACCATCACCGCACCGGATGCCTGCCGGGCGATTTCGCCCGTCTCCAGTGTGACTTCGTGATTACCGTACTGGAATGACTTGGTTACTTTCGCCACGTTGGTCTCCTCGGAAGATTAACGGCGGAGGCCGAGACGTTCGATCAGGCTCTGGTAGCGAGCCAGGTCGCGATCCTTCAGATACGCGAGCAGGCTCTTGCGGCGGTTGACCAGCTGCAGCAGGCCGCGACGCGAGTGGTGGTCCTGCTTGTGGGTCTTGAAGTGGCCGGTGAGGTGTTCGATGCGGGCCGACAGCAGGGCCACCTGCACTTCCGGCGAACCGGTGTCGTTGGGCACGCGGCCGAATTCAGCAATGATCTTGCTGGTCTGTTCTGCGGTCAGGGACATGAGTGTTTCTTCCTCAAAAGCGAATGCGAAGCTTGCGCAACATCACCACGCGATGATGTTGCGCAAGCTTCGACTGGTTGATTGGAACGGTTGAATCAAGCTCCTTATTGTAGCGAGGGGAGCCGCGCCACAACAAGACCGTCATCCCGCCGCCACCGGGCTGTCGCCGAACGCCATCGACACCTCAGCCACCGGGCGGCAGGTTGAAGCCGCGCTGGACCCGCAGCAGTCCATCCGGGCCGCATTCGACCAGGGCCAACAGGGTGCCATCGTCGGCGAACGCCGTGCAAAGCCCTGCGGGAACGTCCACCTCGTCCAGCGCGATCTGCCGTCCCTGGGCGATCGCCTGGCTTTGTGCGGCATCCAGACGGAGCGCAGGCAGGTGGGCCACACCCGCGGAGACCGGCAGCAAGGCCTCGAGCAGGGCTTCGTCGCCCTGCCCGGCCCGCTCACGCAGTTCGTCCAGCGGATACATCCGCGGCGAGGTGAACGGCTCGACCCAGATCCTGCGCAACGCGGTCAGGTGCGCACCGCACCCCAGTGCCTCGCCAAGGTCGACGGCCAGGCTGCGGATGTATGTGCCTGTGCCGCACTCGATCTCCAGGTGCAGCAGGTCGCCCTCGCGGCCGACCAGCACCAGGCGGTAAACGTCGACCTCACGGGCGGGAACATCCACGGCCTCACCGCGGCGCGCCTTGGCGTAGAGCGGCTCGCCGCCCTGCTTGATCGCCGAGTAGACCGGCGGCACCTGCCGGATGCGTCCGCGCAGCGGCACCAGCGCCGCCTCGATCATCGCGTCATCCAGTGCCGGCACCGCGCGCTGGCTCGCGACCTCGCCCTCAAGGTCGCCTGTGGTGGTGGTGACACCCAGCCGGCAGGTCGCCCGATACGCCTTGCGCGCCCCGAGCAGGTGTGCGGCCAGCTTGGTGCCTTCGCCGAAGCACAGCGGCAGCAGGCCGGTAGCCAACGGATCCAGCGCACCGGTGTGACCGCCCTTGGCGGCACGGAACAGCCGGCGCACTTCCTGCAGCGCCTGGTTGGAACTCAGTCCCAGCGGCTTGTCGAGCAGCACCAGGCCGTGCAGCTCGCGGAAAGCGATCCGACCCATCAGTCCTCGTCGGCTCCGTCGGCCGCCGTCGGCTCGTCGGCGCGCAGCAGCTGGTCGATGCGCTCGCCCTTGTCGACCGAGTCGTCGTATTTGAAGCGCAACTCCGGCACCCGCCGCAGGCGCATGCCGCGGGCGAGCGAGCGACGGAACTCGCCGGCCAGCTCCTTCAGCGCCTTCAGCGCCACCGGCGCCTGGTCGGCCTGCAGGGCGGTGATCCACACCGTGGCCCAATCCATGTCGCGGGTCACCTCCACGTCGGACACGCTCACCGACGGCAGCGCATGGTCGCGCACGGCGGCGTGCACCAGCAGGCCGAGTTCGCGGCGCAGTTCGGCGCCGACCCGGTCGGTCCGTTTGAAATCGCGTGAGGGCATGGGGGCCTCCTTCGGGCGCAGCGCGCCGGATGTTCACAAAAACAGGAAGCCCGGGCAGGCCTGCCCGGGCTCCGTCTCGCGGGCCGCGGGTCCGGCGGGAAACGCCGGCCCGGACGGTCCGTTACAGCGTGCGGGCCACCTCGATGCGCTCGAAGCACTCGATCTGGTCACCGACCTTGACGTCGTTGTACTGCTTCACGGCGATACCGCATTCCATGCCGTTGCGCACTTCGTCGACCAGGTCCTTGAAGCGGCGCAGCGACTCCAGCTCGCCCTCGAACACCACCGTGTTGTCGCGCAGCACGCGGATCGGCTTGGAGCGCTTGACCGAGCCCTCGGTGACCATGCAGCCGGCCACCGCACCGAACTTGGAGCTGCGGAACACCTCGCGCACCTGGGCAATGCCGATGATCTCCTCGCGGATCTCCACGCCCAGCAGACCGGACGCGGCCTGCTTCACCTGGTCGATCACGTCGTAGATGATCGAGAAGTAGCGCACGTCCAGGCCGGCGGTATCGATCACCTTGCGCGCCGAGGCGTCGGCGCGCACGTTGAAGCCGATCACCAGCGCCTTGGAGGCCGCCGCCAGGGTCGCGTCGGACTCGGTGATGCCACCGACGCCGGCGGCGATCACGTTGACCTTCACGTTCTCGTTGCCGATCGCGCTGAGCGACTCGCGCAGCGCCTCGACCGAACCCTGCACGTCGGCCTTGACCAGGATGTTGAGCGTCTGCTGCTCGGCGCCCTGACCCATCTGGGCGATGATGTCCTCGAGGCGGTTGGCCTTGCTGACCAGACGCGTCTCGCGGCGCTTCTGCTGGCGCTCGGCGGCCACTTCGCGGGCCAGGCGCTCGTCGGCCACGACCACGAAGTCGTCACCCGCCTCCGGCACGCCGGAAAGGCCGAGCACCTGCACCGGGATCGAAGGACCGGCTTCCTGCACGGTCTTGCCACGCTCGTCCACCAGCGCACGCATGCGGCCATACTCGATACCGCAGACGACGAAGTCGCCGCGCTTGAGCGTGCCCTGCTGCACCAGCACCGTGGCGACCGGGCCGCGGCCCTTGTCCAGGCTGGACTCGATCACCACGCCGGACGCCGGGCCGTCTTCGACCGCCTTCAGCTCCATCACCTCGGCCTGCACCGAGATTGCTTCGAGCAGCTCGTCCACGCCCATGCCGGTCTTGGCCGACACCGGCACGAACATGGTGTCGCCGCCCCAGTCTTCCGGGACCACTTCCAGGTTCGCCAGGCCCTGCTTGACGTTGTCCGGGTTGGCGTCGGACTTGTCCATCTTGTTGAGCGCGACGATCAGCGGCACCTTGGCGGCGCGGGCGTGCTGCACGGCCTCCTTGGTCTGCGGCATGACGCCGTCGTCGGCCGCGACCACCAGCACCACGATGTCGGTGGACTGGGCGCCGCGGGCACGCATCGAGGTGAACGCCGCGTGGCCCGGGGTGTCCAGGAAGGTGATCACGCCCTTGGGCGTATCCACGTGGTACGCGCCGATGTGCTGGGTGATGCCGCCGGCCTCGCCCGCCGCCACCTTGGCACGGCGGATGTAGTCCAGCAGCGAGGTCTTGCCGTGGTCGACGTGGCCCATGATGGTGACCACCGGCGGACGCGACACCTTCTCGCCTTCCAGTTCGGCGTTCTGGGTGTGTGCGGCCAGTGCCGCCTCGGCGTTGTCCTCGCTCGCGGCCACGGCCTTGTGACCGAGCTCCTCGACCACCAGCACCGCGGTGTCGTGGTCGATGGTCTGGTTGATGGTGGCCATCACGCCCATCTTGAAGAGCGCCTTGACCACTTCCGAGCCCTTGACCGCCATCTTCTGGGCGAGGTCGGCGACCAGGTTGGCGTCGCCGACCACCACTTCGCGCACGACCGCGGCAGTCGGACGGGTGAAGCCATGCGGTCCGCCACTGGTGGACGCCGACGCGCTGCGGCCGGAATCGCGACCGGAGCGGCCGGGCTTGCCACGTTTGCTGGAACGCCGGGCGCGGTCGGCATCGGACAGATGCAGCTCGCCCGAGGCGAAACGCTTGCCACCGGCGACGTCGTCACGATCGCGACCATGCCGCGCCTTCGCACCGCGCGCGGCATCCGAGCCCGGTGCTGCCGCCGGCGCGGGGGCAGGCGCTGGCGCCGGTGCCGGCGCCGGTGCGGCCACGACCTTCTTTTCGCGGCGACGCGGCTCGTGGATGCGGGGGACGATCAGGCCGAAGGCGCTGTGGTCGGTGCTGCCACCGGACGTGGTCTGGGTGGACGCTTCCACGGCCTCGGCAGGCTTGTCCTGGACCGGTGCAGCAGCGGGCGCCTCGGGGGCCACCTCGGGTTCGCTCGACGCCTGGGCCTCGGCGGCCTGGCGCGCGTGCTCGGCCTCGGCCTGCCGGCGCGCTTCCTCGGCGGAGCGGGCTGCTTCCTCGGCGGCGCGCTGGCGCGCCTCTTCCTCGCGGCGATGCTCTGCCTCGATACGGTCCTGCTCTTCCTGCTCGCGCTGGCGCTGCGATTCGGCCAGCTTGCGTGCGGCGTCCTCGCGCTCGCTGTCGACCGCGGTCTCCTCGGCGATCACGCTGCGCTTGACGTAGGTGCGTTTGGCACGCACCTCGACGTTGACCGTCTTGGCGCTGCTGGCCGCGCCACGCCCGCCCGGGGTCGCGACCTTCAGCTCGCTGACCTTGCGGCGCTTGAGGGTGATCTGCCGGGGCGCCGCATCGTCGACCTCCGGCGCCGCCTCGTTCTTGCCGTGGGTACGGCGCAGGAAGCCGAGCAGCTTCACCTTCTCGGTGCTGCTGATGACCTGCTCCGGATCGGAGAATTTCATGCCTGCCTCGCCAAGCTGCCCGAGCAGCTTGTCCACCGGCATGCCAAGTACCTTGGCGAGTTGTTTGATCGTGACATCCGACATCGTGTTCTTTCTCCGCCGTTCCCGCGCTTCACGTCCGTGCGGCCATGCCTGCACGTCCACCACCGTCCCTGGTGGAGAGTCCGCGTGGACTCTCCCCGGCGCGCCCGTCCCAGGGCGCGGCCGCTCGCGGTTAGCCGCCCTTCTCCAGGCGCTCGATCATCGGCTGGCGTGCAGCCATGATCAGCGCCGCAGCACGTTCCTCGTCCATGCCCTCGATATCGATCAGGTCGTCGACCGCGAGGTCGGCCAGATCGTCCACCGTGCTCACCTCGCGCGCGGCCAGGGCGTAGGCCGTGGCCTCGTCCATGCCTTCCAGCGCGAGCAGTTCCTCCGACGGCTGGTGTTCCTCCAGCCCTTCCTCGACCGCCAGCGCCTCGGTCAGCAGTGCGTCCCGGGCACGGGCACGCAACTCCTCGACGATATCCTCGTCGAAGCCCTCGACCGCCAGCAGCTCAGCGCTGGGCACGTAGGCGATTTCCTCGACGCTGGAGAAGCCTTCCTGCACCAGGATATTGGCGATCTCCTCGTCGACCTCGAGCTTCTCCATGAACAGCGCAAGCGCGGCCTGCTGTTCGGCCTCGCTCTTGGCGGTGACCTGGTCCTGCGTCATCACGTTGAGCTGCCAGCCGGTAAGCTTGCTGGCCAGGCGCACGTTCTGGCCACCGCGGCCGATCGCCTGGGACAGCTTGTCCTCGGCCACCGCGATGTCCATCGAATGCTTTTCCTCATCCATGATGATGGACTGCACCTCGGCCGGCGCCATCGCGTTGATCACGAACTGGGCCTGGTTCTCGTGCCACAGGATGATGTCCACGCGCTCGCCGTTGAGCTCGTTCGACACCGCCTGCACGCGGGAGCCGCGCATGCCAATGCACGCGCCAATGGGATCGGTACGGCTGTCGTGGGCCAGCACGGCGATCTTGGCGCGGTCGCCCGGATCGCGGGCACAGCCCTTGATCTCGACCAGGCCCTGGCCGACTTCCGGCACCTCGAGCTTGAACAGCTCGATCATGAATTCCGGTGCGGCGCGCGACACGAACAGCTGCGGTCCGCGCACTTCGGACTTCACTTCGTAGAGGTAGCCGCGCACGCGGTCACCGACGCGGTGCGACTCGCGCGGGATGGTCTTGTCGCGGGGAATGAACGCCTCGGCATTGCTGCCGAGGTCGAGATAGACGTTGCCGCGCTCGACGCGCTTGACGATACCCACCACCAGCTCGCCGACGCGATCGCGGAAGGCATCGACCACCTGCTGGCGCTCGGCCTCGCGTACGCGCTGCACGATCACCTGCTTGGCGGCCTGAGCCGCGATGCGGCCGAACTCGGCGTTCTCGATCTGCTGCTCGACGAACTCACCGACCTGGGCGTCCTCGCGATCGTCCACGGCGTCCATCAGGCGCACCTGGTAGAACGGCGACTCCATCTCGCCGTCGTCGGCGATGACTTCCCAGCGACGGAAGGTCTCGTACTCACCGGAGTGGCGGTCGATCTCCACGCGGATGTCGGGATCCTCATCGGGGTAGCGCTTCTTCGCCGCAGACGCCAACGCGGCTTCCATCGCCTCGAAGATGACCTCGCGCGGCACGCCCTTCTCGTTGGCGACTGCGTCGACGACCAGCAACAGTTCTTTGCTCATTGCAGCTACTCCGTGGGTCGCCGCTCTCCGGCGCCCGCTCGCTAGGGATAGGTCTTACTTGGCCTTCTTGGCCGGCTTCTTGCCACCCGGCTTGGGCTGCGGCACGTAACCGAGCGCCACCCAGTCCGGTACCACGCGGGCGCTTTCCATGTCCGCCTGGTCGAATTCGAACGACTTGCCTTCCGCCTCCAGCACGATCCGCTCGCCGTCCACCTGCACCAGCTTGCCGCGCAGGCGGCGGCGACCCTCGATCGGCGCCTTCAGCAACACCTTCACTTCCTGGCCGAGCACACGCCCGAACTGCTCGGCCGTGAAGATCGGCCGATCGATGCCCGGCGAGGACACCTCCAGCACGTAATGGCCTGGCACGGGATCCTCGACGTCCAGCAGGGCCGACAGTTCGCGGCTGGCCGCTTCGCAGTCGTCGATGCCGACCTCGCGCCCACCCGAGTGGTCCAGGACGTCCAGGTAAACCCGAAGCGTACTCTGCCCCTGCGACGGGGTGAACTCCACGCCGAGGCATTCCAACTGGAGTTCCGCCAGAACTTCGCTGAACCGATTTGCCAGTGCCAGGGTATCCATGGTCGGTTTTTCCGGTGCCAGAAACAAAAAATGGGCTCAAGTGGCCCATTCCCTAAACTCGCCGATGTGCCGGCTCATCCAGCCTTCCCGAGCCGCGGCGCCCATGGGGCGCTGCCCTCGGCCGACCGGCGACGCTTCCTTGCGCCCAACAAAAAAGCCTCACGAGGAGGCTTTCTTGTTCTAAGAAAGATCTGGTAGCGGGGGCGCGCTTCGAGCTCTATCTAACAGAACCGCTGCGCGTCCTCATTCCCCGCTCAGAGTCCGCAAAGGTTACACATGAGTAGCAGGATTTGCAATTGCGCTGGGCTCGGGATGGTGGATCTATGGCGCCCAGGAGGCCTTGGCGTACCCTGCCGACATGTCCGACCGCCCCGCCCTACTCTGGCATCCCGACCGCTCGGCCGATGGCCGGCGCGACGATCGCTGGTTCGTGGCCATGCCGGAGCGGCCGGCGTGCGGGGGCGTGTGGCGCGAGAGGGGGTGGTACCGGGCCGAGGCATGGCCGCCTGGCGCCAAGGCGCCTGTGGGCGCGTATTGCGCGACCAGAGCGCAGGCCCAGCGATACCTCGAGCGGTGGCTCAGGGCGAACCCGCGGGTCGCGGCGCTGGAGTCGAAGGGATGGCGTGCATCGAAGCGCGGGCCAGAGCACCAGCCGGACTGGAGGCTGGCGCAGTATTTGCGGATGGGCGGTCGCCCCGACGCCGGCCCCGCCTGACGTCGCATTTCGAAAACCTAAGATCAATGACCCGGGGGAAGGAGATTCATCGCATTGGAAGGCCCATTAACGTCCGGAAGCAGTCTGCATATCCGCTTACCTAACCGAATGCCGGGCTCCTCGACGAAGGTATAACTCACCATGGACAGGGGAATCAGGAGCATGGTGCATATGGCGCCGGTGATCCAGAATGCATAGGGTGATTGCACAGCAAAATTGCCCAGCACGCGAGGTGATAGGACAACAGTCAACACCAGGCCATGGAGAAGATAGATGCTGTAGCTTGCCTTCCCCAGGCGCTGCGCTCCACGCGTGGACAGCAGTCCAAACAGGGAGGTTCCGGAAGCAACAAGCATGAAGAATGCGCCTAGAAGCACCGCGACGGTCCAGTCGTATGTCTGCGGACCAGCAAGCCCTGCACCGAGTAACAGGCAAATGGCCAGTGCGGATCTTGCCGGTCCATCGCCACGAATTTTTGGCGCAACTTTAATCAGGGAGCAAGCAAGCATCCCAGCCAAGAAATGGGCGATGAAATAACACTCCGGCTGACCGATCAATCTCCACAAGATCGAAAGTAAAGCTATGGCGGACAATACGACAGACAAGTGCTTGGCTATTTTGGAGGCCACCCAGAGCATAGGAAGCGAAAAATAAAAGAGCCACTCATAATGCAGGCTCCACGTCGCACCGATTGCCGAAAGACTATTTCTGTCACCTAGGAATGGGTCAGCTCGTGACAATATCCCGAAAGACAGCCATTGCGCTATCTGTGATGCTGTCTGAGTAGCTGGCTGCGACGTTTGGAAACGTGCGCGCAACAGGACGACGATGAAATAGCCAAATACCGCGACCAAGTAAAGTGGCACGATTCGAAAGAACCGATTAACATAAATCCTGCGCCACGCAATGCCCTGCGTAGAATCGATTATGCGCAGCCAGAACAAATAGCCCGTGATCATGAAGAACAGGCATACACTGCCCGGCCCAATCATCGCGTAGAAGGTTGATGGTGGAAGCGCGACGACGCCGGTTGCCACGGCGCCGCGACGGATCGACATGTGATGGAAGAATACCCCGAGCGCAAGAAATGCTCGCAGGCCGTCCAGGACTTCCAATCGCCCATCCGTGGACAAGCCGGGTGAGCGCGCAAAGCCGTTTCTTCGTCGCACAGACAACATGGCAACACACAGGCCGATCAGGGCGATCGATGGCCAGATGGAGTAGTTCGTCATGCCAGCTCCACGCATACTGCGGGAGGCAGATCCTATCACCTATGCATTGATGCATGCGAAGCTGCAAGACCGATATTTTTGCTTTATCAGCCGCCACCCAAGGAAGGTGGCGGAGTAAAGACTCCATTGGCATAGGTTGCACCCATGCATGCCTGAGTATCGCTGGAAATTTCCACTGCAGATGATCCTTCAGGCTCGCTCCATGTATTGGCATCACCATCCCACATGATAATGTTTTCCACGATGCCATTTTTTACGATCGCGTAGATAGGCATCACGCGTACTCCCACACGATCACGACGCCAGGGGCTCCATTACCGCCAGCCTGGGCGCTTGTCGTTCCGCTCGCCCCTGCGCCACCACCACCTGCTCCATAACTGGTCGTCAAGGCGGTTGCTCCAGCTGAAGAAGTTCCAACGGCCGATCGACCACCGCCGCCAAACAGGCTAGGTACACCGACGCCAGAAACGAATGCCCCAACGCCCGTTCCCAGCCCGAAGCCGCATGTGCCTCCCGAGGCATTGACGACGTTTCCTCCCGAGGCTGCCGGAGGATTCCCTGTTACCTGTCCAAATACGACGCCCGAGGCCGTCGCAACGGATGCGCCACCACCGGTGCCCCCGGGGCAGGAAATCAGCGCGCCGAACGAAGTCGTGCCGCCGGAATTGCCATTTGCACCGGAAACACCTGTGCCGCCCGCGCCGACTGTCACTACGGCGCCCGAAAATCCGGACGTGTATCGGGATTTTGCATAGGCGCCGCTTCCGCCCGGGCCGCCTACGGCGTATTGCGTTGACGACGCGGCTGGCGTGCCGCCGCCAGCACCACCTGCGCCCTGCACCTCAATGACGACCGACTTTGTGCCCGCGGTCGGGGTATACGTGCCCGAGCTGGTAAACGTCTGGATGTTGATCAAGCGTCCCTGCATCGCGGTGGCAAGCTGATCGAAAGTGCTTTTGGACGGCGTCAGTCCTGCCGCAGTAATTGCATTGATCAGCTCCATCTGGACGGCATTGAGCCATTCCGCCGGGACGATCGTGGCGGGAACGGTGCCCGGGCTTCCGTCGGTGAAATAGCCGGGAGTCCCGGGTGCGGTGCTAGCCGGCTGGGTGGCGGCAGCGGTGGAGTTGTCGATTTGATACATGGGACCTCACACGTAGCTGAATTGGAGGATCGTGTGCGCGGGCTGGCGCTCCTGCAGCTCGCACTGCAGGACTGCGTTGCCCGTGCTGCCGAGCGGATCGCCAGCCGTCGATTGGCCGGCGAGGAAGGGCGTGGTGGTGTAGGACGGAGCGGTAACGGTCCAGAAGAAGAACCAGTCCTGGTCGCCGAGGTGCTGGCCGCAGCGGCTTTGCCCGCAGCGGAAGGGCGCATCGTTGGTGATCGTGACCGTGTAACCGAGCTGCGCGGCCAGGCCGATGAAGTACGGAGCCGACTGGCCACCGCTGTCGGTCAGGCGCGCGACAATCTGCTGCCGCTGCTGGATCAGGGTCGGCGCATTGCCAGCGCATGGATCAGGCAGCCCAAGCGTTGCTTGCCATTCGGGCACCAGGTCCAATGCTGTGGCCGGGAACGCATCCGCGACCAGATTGAGGGCCGCCAGGCTGTTGCGCTGGTAGCTCGGCGCGAAGCAGCCGATGGTGCGGTCCTGCACCGAGTCGGGATCCTTGTTCCAGACGCGCCCGCGCGGCATGAGAGCCCGGAGGGCGCCGTGGAAATCATCCACGCTGAATACGGGTGCGCTCATGGGTTGTAGGTCATCGTGCCGCGCACCGGCAGCTGGCCGGTGACGTTCGCGATGTTCCCGGTGGGCGAGTTGATGACGAAGCCGGTGGTACCAGCGATTGCTGCGATCACGGCCTCGATCGACGAGAGCGCGACGGAAGTGCCAGCGATGGGCGAGCCGTGGCCCAGGAAGATGTTGTCGATGGCAGAGGCGATCGCCGCCTGGGTGTCGGCCGACGGCGTCCCGATGCCGCTGATCGTGAAGTTGATCGTGTTGGCCGTGGGCGCGACGAGATAAACCAGTGCAGTCACCGGCTCCAGATCGATGATCACGTCGGCCGCGGTGAGCTGGTCGCCCGTGGCTACGGTACCGCGCGGCGTGCCATCGGCCCCCTTGTCATGCTGGGAGACACCATCGGTGCCCACCGGGAAGCCGCCATTCCCGGCTTCGGCGATGTCGAGCATGATGTAGACGACGACCGTGCCCGTGCCGAAGCCGTTGGGAGCGACCCAGGCACGCGTGACCCCTGGCACCGAGAGCGCCCACAGCACATAGTCGCTGGCTTTTCCGCCCTGGGGAGCGTTCTGGTAGGCCAGCAGCATGCGCGTGCGCAGCGCGTCGTCCTTCTCGACGTCCGCGCCGCCGGTGAACGCTGTAGCGGCCGTGCCGCCAGACTGGATTCCGGTGATCGGCGACTCGAGCGTCAGCACCGTTCCGGTGGGCGTGTTGCCGGCAGCGCCATTGCCAGTGGGGTTGTTGATCGGGTCGATCGGGTCAAGCACGGCTTCCGCCGGCACCGTCACTGTCCCACCAGACCCCACCGTTCCGCTGGCGGTCGACTGGTAGACGTACCCATCGCCCCGCACCATGCGCGTGCCCGATGGAAGCGAAGTGCCGACGACACCCGAGAAGGTGGCCGTGCCCGTGGCGGCGGTCGCCGGCTCTCGGAAGACATCCTTGAGGGCGGCCCAGGCCTCCAGGAACTCATCCGTCGCGGTGTACGGCGTGGCCTGCAGGGCAATCCAGTCCAGATATCCGTAATGCAGGTGCGAGAGGCCGGCCTGCACCGTTCCCAGCACCTTGAGGTTGGAGAACCGCAGCAGACCGTCGGCGCCCGGAATGCCTGACGAGATGTCGGCAGCCACCTGGGCACGCAGTTCGGAAAGCGTTGGACGCTGATACGGCATCGTGAGGTCCCGAAAAGCAGAAGACCGCCCGGAGGCGGCCTTCTGGAATGGTGGGTTTCAGCTGGAGAGGTCGATCAGGCGAGCTGATCCCATGCCCAGTTGAATTGGAGCGTCCGGAGCTGGCCGTTCGATTGCTTGATCACCACCACGGCCGCGAGCTGGCTGCGCCCCTGGATCGCGGTGGTGACCTCGACCGAGGCGGCCACCCCGTCATCGATGAGCCACTGGAGCGCCTCGGCCATGTACCCCTTGGCCGCCAGCGCAACCTGCTGCGTCAGCTTCGAACGGGACAGGATCCACAGGCGCGATCCGATGGGCACGTCCTCATCAAGGTCGCCCCACCAGCCGCGCCGGTCGCCTGAAGCGTCCGGAAGCGGGTCAGACGCAGTCGCCTGGCGATCGGTGAACAGGCTGATAAGGGCGGCGGTCGTGATGTCGTCACCGCTCTGCAGCGCGCCGCCGCTGATCGACCAGTCGCCGCGGGAGTTGGCGACGTCCCAGGTGGTGGTGATATCGGTCATTGCGTTGGCGTCGGCGTGGTCGTGCCGGTTCCGTTGGTGTGCGCGTTGAAGATCACCCGATCGGCGGCCATGCTGCGCACGCTGTCGCTTACATTGCCGCCGGCGACGATATCGCCGCTGACACTGAGCGTCGGCGTGTTCATCACGACCTCGGTGGATGCGTTGATGGTCACGGTAGTGGCGTTATTGACGGTCACCGGTGTGTTCTTGGCGTCGATGACGATGCCCCCGGCCTTGGTGAACCGGATCGACTTTCCCCATAGGTCGTAGACCATCGCCTCGCCCTCCTCGAGGTCGATGGGACGGCTCGACTGGTGGCCCGTCGCGATGGCGACCCCGTTGGAGCGATCGCCGCCGATGAAGAGCACCACGACATCCGAACCGACCGGCGGCCGCGAGGTGAAGCCGAACTCGGCGAGGCGCGGCGTGCTATCGCGGGTCTCCAGCGCCCCCAGCCTCACCTGGAGCATCTGGACGGCCCCACTGTCGTTGCTGGTGGTAACACGACCGCGGCCGATCACCAGCTGGATGCGTCGCCAGAAGCGCGCGAGCATGCCTGCCTCTGGCGTGCTCATGGCGTCACCGCCGGGATGTCTCCAAACACCGGCTGCAGCAGGATCGGCTCCGGCCGGAACGCGTCGGGCGGCATGAGAACGAGATCCGCCACGGTGCCAGCGTCGTTCGAGCGCAGGAACGTGACCTCGCCGATCACGAAGTCCGGCGACGCCAACTTGAGGGAAGGGAGAATCACCGGGGCAACCGTATTGGGAGCCCACAGCTTGCCGGTGCTGTCGCGCCAGCTGTCGCAGCGCACCCTCACCATGCACGAACGTCCAGCACGCCGGGCCATTTCCCAGATCGCGCGCTTCTTGGCGATCTCATTGCCGCCACCGCCAGCCTCCGCGATGAGGATGAGTCCGCGGTGCCGGGTAACGTTGGGATCCGTGACGGTGTAAAGCAGGTTTCCCGAATCGCCCAGGTCCGTCAGCACATCGACCGACTGCAGGAAGGCCTGATAGGTGCTGTAGCGCTGGTCCGCCGAGAATTCGATAGAGGCGTCCTGGACGTTCTCGCCCTCGATGAACCCGCTGGCTGCCCTGACGGTGCCGAGCTGCGCGAGCTGCAGGTTGCCATTGGGCAGGTCGTAGGCGAGCAGCGCCGAATAGCGGCAGATCCGCTCGATCACCTCGAATGCGGATTCGCCCAGCATCAGGTTGAACTGCGGGATCACCGGCAACCCGCTGACCGAGCACTCCACGCCAATGCCGTAGACCGCTGCCAGCTTCTGGGCGATGCCGAGCGCGGACGAGCCGCTGATCTGGCCACCTTCCCACTCGGCTGCGCAGTCGACCAGGTCGCTGCATTTCGACCGGCCAACGGCCCGGATGTTGTGGCGCCCGGCGCTGATGCCTGGAATGAACCGATCGACATACCCAGCGATCACCAGGTCATTGCCGAGCGCCACGGTGCAGTAGTCACCGGGTCGCACGATCACATGGGCCAGCTCGCCCGGGTAGAGCTCCGTCATCCCGATGCTGAAGTCCGAGGGAAGGCGCTCGACCCCTCGGGTGACCCGGATATCGGTCCAGCCGGAAATGGCCTGGCCGTTGACGGTCAGGGTGAGATCATCCGTGGCCATGGTTCAGTTGGCCAGGGCGCGGAAGCTGCGCGGCATGAAAGCCGGGTGCACGGGATCGGCTTGCGAGATGAGCTGATCCGACCGGCTGGCGTCCTGGTAGATGCGGTTGGCGAGCACCAGCGAAGGCTGCGGCGCGGCGAAAGTGAACGTCTCGAGCCTGGCTAGGTTGGCGCCCTCTTCGGTGAGGTAGCTCACCACGCTCTGGCGGAGCGCGCGCAGCGCAGTGAAGCTTCCGTCGTCGCCGCTATCGCCGGCAATCAGGATCTCAGCATCGAGGATCTCCGTGACGGTCTCGCGCGTCGCGGCGGCATCGTCGTAGGAGGACGGCACAAAGGAAGCAAGGGATCGCCCCAGCGCACCGATGGCCGCGCGGCGCAGCAGCGCGCTCACAGCGTCCTGGGCGACCTGCATGCCTGCCACCGTCTGCCCAGACCCGGGAACCGCCGCGGGCACATAGCCTGCGAGGCCACCGAGCAGCCGCAGCGCATCGCCCGGGTTCGCGATCGAGGACTGCAGGGTCTGCAGCAGCGCCTGCGCAGCTATCGGAAAGGCGGAGACGGTGGACGAATCGATGCCGCTGGCCGCGGCCGAAAGTGCATCCGACGCGGTCGCCACGGCCTGGCGGTCCTGCGCGCCTTTGGCCGTGAGCGAGGCGATGGTCGGGCCCGTGCTACCGGAGGACGTCCGCGCGGCCGCGAACGCCGAGCTCACGTTGGCCTGGGTATATCGCCCGAAATTGCCGGTGAGCAGGCTGGCGAGGTTGGCCAGGCTGGTGGCGTCTCGGGAGGCTTGGCCGATGATCACCTGGAAGCCGGCCGCCGTACTCACCACCTGCGCCACGATGGCGTCGCCCATGCTGATGACGCCCTGGACGATGCCGAGTCCGAGGTTGATCGATTCGGTCATGCGGCCGACGAAGTCGAGCGCAGCCGAAAGGTCCAAAGCATCGGCCAGGCTTCCGAGCAGGCTCTGCCCCGACTGAGCGACGCTGGGGAAGATCCGGTCGCCCGATTCGATGAAGCTGAAGCCGAGCTCGAAATACCGGCCGGTGTCCCAGCGCTCACTGACCACCAGTCCGCCATCCGGGATGCTGACCTGCAGCTCGCCGAGCGTCGGGTGGACCAGCGTCCCCTTCCCCGCCGATTCTGCGGCTGCGACCATGGCGTCGCGCTGCGCGATGACGCTGCCGCCGCCATAGACGAGGCTGTTCTCGACCAGGAATCCCACCAGGTGGATGCGCCTGGTTGCCCGGCCGAGATCCTCCACGTAGGGCTTGTCGCGCTTCGGGTATTCGTGCACTGCGACGCGGCGCCCGAAGCTGGCATCCCCGCCGAGCACGGCGAAGGGGACGCCACGAAAGGAGGCCTGCCGCAGTTGATCCTGCCAGCTCACCAGTCACCTACCTGGGAATACCCGATGCGGGGGAGGGAGACCTCGGCCGCGCCGCTCGACTTGGCGGTGGCCTTGGTTCCCGGGGGTGCGTTCTTCAGCTCGACCTCGACATGCACCTTGCCGGACTGGCCCGAACCCGACGAATACGGGCCGGCGGGCGCGGCCAGCTGCTGGGCAAGCGCGCCACGGCGTGCCGCCTCGGCCGGCGAGGCCGGGCGCTCGTAGTAGTTGGACACGATGCGGCCGGCCATGTCGGCGGTCTGCGCGCCGCGCAGGAGCGCGCCGGCGCGCTGCTCGGACCCCTTGGTCAGCTCGTACTGCACGAAGCCGAGCTGGTCCTGTAGGGAGGACCCCTGGAGCGGCTTGCCGGCCCATTTGGCGAACGCGCCCTGCCGATCGGCATGCCACTGCGCGAGTCCGTAGGCGCGGCCGTTGTCGCCGCGCGCATTGGGGTTCAGCGCGCTCTCGCTCATCAGGTTGGCGGCGATGCCCTTGGCCTGCGCCAGCGACCAGCCCTGCTTCTCGAAGTAGCTGACGACGCGAGCGCTCAACCCGGCATCGATGCCCGCAGCGCTGCCGGCGCCGCTGTACTTCTGGTCGTAGCCGTCGTAGCGCGCGGCGCGCGAGAACTGGTTGTTCTTGAATCCGATCAGGCTGAGCGCGGCGCCGAGATACTTGGTGTTGTAGTGCGAGAACTTGTCACCGAAGGTCGTGCCGTCCATCGCGTCGCTGATCTTGCTGCCGAGGTAGATGCCGCCGGCTGCGGCGGCACCATATAGGCCAGCCTTGCCAAGCATCCCGAGCGACGATGCCATGCCGCCTGCTGAGGCGGCACTGGCCGCATCTGCGGCGGCCTTCAGGCCCCACATCTTGGTGATCAGGCCACCGATGCGCACGCCGAGCAGCACCACGTTGGCGCCAAGCGAAACCACGTTCGAGATGAAGCCGGCGCCCATGACGATGCCCACTCCGATCGCTGCCTTCTTCCAGCCGCCGAGCCAGTCGACCAGGTCGCCGACTCCCTTGATGAATCCGGTGATGCCGGCGCCCACCTTCTGCCAGTCGATGCTCTTGAGCCACTTGCCGAAATCGCGCGCCCACTCCCCGACCTTGGCCGAGATCAGCTCACGATTCTTCGAGATCCAGCCGGTGAGCTGGTCGACCAGCGGCTTGATGGCGGGGATGATCGCGTTGCCGATCGCATTGCGCAGGCCCTCGCCGGACGCCTTCAGACCCTCGATGCTCATGGCGAAGTTGTTGGCCGCCTTCAGGGCGGGACCGTCCATGACCAGGCCGAGCGCCCGAGCGCGTGCCATGAGCTTGTCCATCGCCGCAGGTCCTTGCCGGATCAGCGGGAGCAGGCCGGTCAAGCCGAACTGGCCAGCAACCAGGTTCTGCTGCTGGGGCGACTTGATGTTGTAGATGGCGGACGCGAGGGCGCGGAACTCGCCGGCGGCGTCCAGTGCTCCGTCCGAGGTGCGCTTGATGCCGACACCCAACCGGTTGAACAGCATCAGCGCCTGCTGGTTGCGGCCATAGAGTGCGTCCTCCATGGTGTCGCCGAGCGTCTGTAGGCTCTGGGTCATCGTGTCCGAAGAGATGCCGGCCAGCTTGGCCATGCCTTGGAAGGCCTGCAGGCGATCGGTGCCGATGCCGATATTCTGCGCCGAGTAGGTGACGTTGCGACCGAGCTTGGCCCAGCCATCGGCCAGCGCGATGACGCCGCCGACCGAGGCGACACCGGTGACTGCCGCCATCGGCGCGACGATCGACCCGATGCCGCGCGCCGCGCGCCCGGCGGACTGGCCGATGCTGGCCAGGTTCTTGCCGATCTTCTCGAAGCCCAGCTCGCGGCCGAGTCCCTTGAATGACTTCCCCGCCTGCTCGAAGGGCCGGGTGATCCGGCCCATGGCATCGTTGACCTTGCGGACGGTCGCCGTCGCCTTGTCCACCGCGCTGATCGTGATGGTGAAGACGTTACTCATGGGGCGTCATCCGGTGCGCCTGGTCGTTCCACCAGGCAAGCTCGGTCAGGGTCAGGGACCACGCTTCCCGCGGCCCCCAGTGGTAGAAGCGGGTGAGCTCGGCGATCAGCTCTGGCCAGCCGTTTCCGCGGGCTGACCACGCTCCGAAAAACCCTGCAGGTAGTCGTTTGCCTCCTGCAGGTCACGCTGGCAAAGACGCTCAGCGGCTGCGCGCGGCACCTTGGCGATGAGGCTGATCAAGGTGATCATCTGCCCGAAATTGGTATCCGCCCGGGAGGCCTTTTCCAGCTCAAGGCCCAGAGGCTCCCGCAGCTTCAGCTCCGTGTAGGTAATGGCGCCGTCGCCGGAGCCGAGGGTCACCGGCTTGCGCAGGGTGATGGTCTTTTCTTCTTCGTCGAACATGCGGGTAGTGCTCCAGGAATGAGGGGATGGATCCGGCCGGGCCCGATCAGGTCTCGCTTACGCTGCCCTGCGGTCCTTCCCAGCGAATCTCGATGGTGGCGTCGGTCGCCTTGGCCGCCTGCTGCTCGACGGCCCACATGTTCCGGCCGATGATCACCTTGCCGTTGGCCAGCTCGGCGACCACCGTGACGTTGCTCATGGCGTTGAGCGCCTTGACGCTGAGGCCGCCGGAATCGCGCAGGGTGCCGCCGATGTGGGGAGCGATCGGCTTTTCGCTGTAGCCGTGGACCGTGTCCTGGCCAACCAGCGTCTCGCGGGCTACCTCCGACGGGCTGTATTCGAAGTCTCCGGCCAACATGTAGGTGGCCCCGTCGACGGACAGGTTCACCGTGCCGGCGAGGCGGTTGGAGTTGTTTGCCATTGCAGTCTCCGGGCAACAAAAAAGCCGCCCGAAGGCGACTTAGAGGTGGGATAGTGGGGCGGGTTACAGGCGGAACTGCAGCAGCAGGGCGAAGACGCGCAGCTGGTTGATCAGCGTGCCCGGCCACAGGACGTCGACCCGGTTGGGGTTGGTCGCGTTTTGCTGGACGATCAGGCCCTGGGCGAAGGCCTGGCTGTCCTGCACGTAGCCCTGGTATTCCAGCTGCTGGAACTCGGCGATCAGGTTGGCGCGGATGATCGCCGGCGTGACGATGGCCGATCCGGGTGCGAACCGGGTGCCGTCGGCAGCGAGCTTCATGCGCGGGAACTTGGACGTGATGACGCCCATGAGGTCGCGCAGAACGTACATCAGCAGGAACATCGTCTCGATCTGCAGATAGCTGTCATCCGGCTGGCCGAAGGCATTCTTCTGGTAGCTGGTGATGACGTTCTCCAGCGCGACCGTGCCGTCCTGCGCCACCGTGAAGGTGGAGATGCCGTCGAAGAGCAGCGTATTGCGCTCGCTCAGGGTGAACCGGGAGGCGATGGGCGGAGCATAGGTCGTGCTCAGTGCCAGGGTCTGCATGGGCCGGCCGGGGTCGGCGCGCAGGGCGACGGCGCACGCACCGGCGTAGTCGGCGGCCCAGATCCAGTTCGGGGTCGGCGAATCGTTGAAGCCGAGGATCGACTCGTGCTGGTTGTTCCGGGCGAGGCCGAACGTGGTCTGGGCGGAGAGCGTGCCGCGGTAGGCCGCGAAGACGTGGCCATACTGCTGGGAGGTCCAGCTCCAGCGACCGGTCTGGTCGTTGAGCAGTGCCTTCAGCGCGTCCAGCGACGTGGTATCGGTGTAGGGGCACACGATGAAGTCGAAGGGCTGGTCGCCCAGGTTGGCCAGCGGCGTGGTGAGCGACGGGTTGGTAGCACCCGCCGACATGGCGACGATGGTGACCGTGATGCCCGCCGGCGTCGCCTCATTGCCCGCGCTGCCCTGGTAGTTGAGCCGGAGGTCAATGTCGTTGCCGGCCTCGCCCTTGTTCTTGGCGGTGACGTTGACCTTGCTGAGGGTCGTGCCATCCACCGCCGCCGTCACCGGGAGGTTGGTGGCGGCATTGATGGCCGCAGCCAGGGCGGTGGCGATCGTGTCCGGGGTATCGGTGGTCGCCACCGGAACACGCACCGGCGGCAGCAGCTTGGAGGCGCCGATATAGACCGATAGCGTGCCGGCCTCGGTCGGCGCGCCGGCAAAGGCAACCGAGCCGGCGGCGGCCGTCGCAGCACCATCGTCGGCCAGCGGCAGATACCAGACCTCGCCGAAGTTGTCGGAAGCGCGATAGGCCGCCGTCATCAGGGCCAGCATGGAGCCGGGGCCGCCGAGCGCGATGGCATCGGACACGCCCTGGCTGATCACCGGCACGCCGGCCGCGGCAGTGCCACTGGAGGTGATCTGGCCGATGACCAGGGTGCGCTGGTTCTGCTGCCCGCTGTTCGCCTGCGAGTTGTCGACCTCGGCATGGAACAGCGGGACGCGGAGGTTCGCGGGAATGGTGTTGAAGGGGACGGTGCTCATTCGGCGTCACTCCGAGTGCGCGAGCTGGCGGCAGCACGCGGGGGCTTGGGGAGCTCCTTCACGACGTCGCCATCGGCGAGCCGGCGGAGCCAGTACGGATCCTTTTCGTCGACCGTGCGGCCTTTGTCCGGCAACAGGTCCTTCTTCACCGGATCCCTCACGGAGAGGCCCGGCGCGGGGTAGATGTGCATGGTTCCGCTCCTACTGCGGGAGGGTGATGTCGAGGCCGCCCTCGGCGCGCCCGTCAGGCCCTGAGGTGCGCGGGGCCGGGTTCACGGACTGCGGGAATGGCGGGTTGGCGTAAGTGCCCTGGGGGTCGGCGACGTTCGTGAGGTCGGCGTCGACAGTGATCTGCTCGAGCTGCACCGCGTCCACGGGATAGAAGTCCTCCGGTCCCTGGTAGAACTCCATCCCGACGTCCACCACCAGCTCGGCGATGTTCTGGTCGCCATCGTCGTCGACCTTCATCTCAGTGCGGATGAAGGGGAACTGCTGCAGCTGGTTCATCAGCTCGGGGTTGTTGATCAGCGCAACCTCGATCTGCCTCTGGATGACCTCCAGGGCGACCACGGCGGCGGCAGCGCCGGAGCCATCAGCCGCCGTCGGCTTCTGCACGCGTGCACTGATGCGCAGGGTTGACGTGACGGTGAATTGAGGCGCGCCGTTGGGACCGAGGGATTCCTTTTCCTCGACCGGCGTGTGCAGGTAGAGCACCGGATAGCCGCCCTTCCATGTCGGCCAGTCGCGGGCGGCGAAGACGTTGGTGCCCGCATCGGTGGCGTTCTTCAGGATGGCGGCAGCGAGCAGGCGCAGATCGGACGACGTGGTCATGCCTGCCCCGTATACCCGAGCATGAGCTTGGCCCAGCCGTGACCATCGGGCCTGACCTCGCGGACCACGTAGAGCTTTCCGACGGAAGGAACGCGCACCTGGTCACCCTGAACCGGCGTGGCGACGAACTGCGCCAGGCGCACACCGATTACCGGTGTAACGCTCGTGGCGCCGACGCCCGTATCGACGAGATCCACCTCCCGGTAGGCCTCGTCGAACACGCCAACGATCGGTAGCGTGCCGCCGGCGGCTGGGAGGTAGGTGGCGGCCTCGCCGAAGACGCCCTCCGTGGGGGCGAGCACCGCCTTGTCCCAGTCGATCGCCATCAGGCCAGCCTGACGGTGGGGCCTTCGGATGCCGAAAGCTTCGGACCCGACGCGCCGGCATCGACCTTCTCGCCCTTTTCAGCGATGAACCCGAGTGCCCGCAACCGCTTCAGCTCGGAGTGGACGACCTTCGCCGTCTCGCCCGCCCTGCACAACGCGCCGTCGGCATCGACGACGGACCGACCGGCCGCAACGACCACCTCCACGGTCTTGGAGGTGGTCGACGGATCGGCGCTCATCACGCCACCTGCGGCGCGCAGACGTTGGCCGAGAACGACGCGTTGACGCGGCTGGGGATGACCAGCGGCGAGCTCTGCATCAGCAGGATGCGCTGGGCCGGGTCATTCTCCACCCAGGTCTTCGGCGCATACGGAAGCGCGGCGTAGTTGAAGTTCGGATCCAGGATCTGGCCGAACGCCCGGGTGCCCAGAAGCTGCGGGCCGGACATCAGCACGGTGCCGTCCACCAGCATCGGCTGCTCGACGCCGTTCTCGTCGATGTACCAGTCGTTGTAGACCCACAGGTTGTACTGGCCCCAGCGGCCCTTGTAGACCGCGCCCGGGGCGATCTGCGCGCCCGGATCGATCGCGTTGCCACCTTGCCCCAGCTTCGGGTAGTAGATGGCGCCCTGCACGCCCTTGGCGTTCAGGAAGTACTGCCACGGGGTGGTAGTGAAGACGATGTCGGTCACCTGGGCGCCCGAGAGCTTCAGGATCTGGTGCTGCCAGACCTCGATGTTCGCGGCGGGCACCGGGTCACGGCCATCCGCGTCGAAATTGGCCGCCACACCCCACCGGTTGTTGCCGGTGAGCGCGACCGTGAGGGACGAGTCACGACCGAAGTCGATGATCTCGGTCGGGAAGCCCTCGCCCGACACGGTGACCTTGCCGGTGGAGAGGGCCTGCGCGGCCATCCACTCGAGGCGACGATCGAGCATGTCGATCTGGTCCGCCATCTCGAAGTTGATGTTGGCCATCTCGCGCTCGGCACCGGACAGCTCGCCGCCGCCGATGCGCTCGCCGATCTGGCGCATCACCGGCTTGCGCAGATCCGGAGCGCGCTTGTCCTTGATGTAGGGCGGCTTGTAGATGTTGGTCTGGTAGCGGCGCTGCTCGACCAGCTTGCCCTGCACCAGGGGGCTGACGAACGGCGACATGCGGCGCAGGCCGACGTCGATGTCGATGGCGACGTACTCGGTGTCGCTCATCTTGATGTTGGTGAAGAAGGTGTCCAGCAGGAACTTCTGGGCGCGCTTCAGGGTGGGAACGACCTGGATGAGGTCGGTGGTGCTGAACGGAAAAGAGCTGGCGGCAGTCATCGGGCCTCTCCAAGGGAATGGTCGAAAACCGGCACAAAAAAAGCCCCGCATTCGCGGGGCTTCTCTGGGCCGAAGGACGGCGGGTGGTTACGGGGCGCTGTTGTTGGACGGCGGCGCGGCGGAGATCGAGGCCTTGGCGAAGATCCCGTAGGGACGGAGCGCCGAGGTCAGGGTGGCGGGCGTCCAGGACGCGTCGTAGGTCAGCGCGGCCAGGTTGAACTCGCCGGCCAGATAGGCGCCGGCACTCACCGGGCCGGCGGACGCATCGGCGTCATCGGCGAGGATCGCCACCGGGTTCTGGCTGCCATCGCTGGCCGTCTTGACGCTCTCGATGTAGACGCCGACGGCATCGGACACCTGCACGGTGAACGAATCGCCCGCTGCGAAGGCGGTGCCGCCCGCGGTGAGGGTGAAGTTGATGCCGGTGCTGGTGAAGGGTGTGCCGACCGTGGCGGCGCCCACCGCGACGCCCTCGGGGTCGACGACATCGAAGTGCGTCGCGTCCGTGGCGGTCAGGGTGTAGTTGCCGATCTTGGGAGCGGCGCCGGTGCTCAGCGAGCCGATGGTGCCGTTGCCGGTATTGCCGGCCGTGGCCGTCGCCTCGATCGGGTTGGCGGTCTGCTGGCCCAGCACCGTGCCGCGCTTGAGCGTGCCGGCGCCGAGGATGATCGGCTGGGAGACCAGGTTGCGTGCATCGGCGATCAGCTGATCGGGGATGTACACCTGGGCCTGCACGCCGGGCTGCTGGGGGTTGTCCCCGATGGAACTGGGAGTGAGCGACATCGTGGTACTCCTGACTGGGTGGTGGGATGGCGGCGGCGATTACTTGCCGCGCGCCTTTTCGCCGGCGGCGACGATGGCCTGGGCCACCTCGCTCATCCCGGCCGGGGCTTCTGGTCCGGCATCGGCGCCGGCCTGCGGGACCTTCAGGCTGGCCATGCGGCGATCGAGATTCCCGCGACTCGTCGCGCCGGCTGCCTCGGTGGTGGTAGTGGCGAGCACGCCCGTATGGACCGCGGCCGTGGAGTTGAGCACGGCGATCGCCTCCTTTCGGGACATGGAGGTGTTGAAGGCGAGCGTGGCGGCCACATCGGGACGCACGCCGGCGCCGGCGCAGGAGAAGATCGCCTTGCAGCGGGCCCGCTCACGCTGACGCGCCTGGGCCGCCGCGCTGCTGCCGCGCATCTCCTCGTCGCTGTCGTCGGACTCGTCGTCGCCATCCTGGCCATCCTCGGCTTTCTTGGCCTTCTTGGCCTTGTCCTTCTCTTCCATGCGCTTGGCATAGTCCTCGTCGGACTCGCCGTCGCACTGCTTGTCGTCTTCGGCCATCCGGGTGTCGTCGTCGTCCTCGGAGGCCCGGAAGCCGAGAAGGTGCGCGAAAGGCGCGACCAGCTTGCTGCGCATGCTCATCGTTGTGTCTCCAGGTGTGGGATTAGGCCAGCTCGGCAACGAGCGCCCGAAATGCGGCATCAGGCGCCGCCACTGCATCCGCGAGACCCTGGGCCACACCGGCGGCTCCGAGGTACGTCACGGCTTGGGTATCGCGAACCTTGCTGGCCGCGATATTCCGGTTGCGGGCGACTGTCTCGACGAACAGCTCGCCCATGGTGTCGATGTCCGCCTGGAAGCGCTCGAGCGCCTCGGCGGAGAGCGGGATCTCCGGGTGTCCGTCGGCCTTCCGGTCGCCGTAGGTGATGAAGGTCACCTGCACGCCGGCGCTCGTGAGCGCCTTGGAGAAGTCGACATGCATGCAGATCACGCCGATCGACCCGACGCCGCCGGTGCGCGGCACATAGATCCGATCCGCCGCGCTGGCGATGGCGTAGGCGCCTGAATAGGCCGATTCGGTCAGGATGGCCTGAATCGGCTTCGTTCCGCGGCCTGCGTAGATGGTGTCGACCAGGTCGAAACAGCCCGACACCTCGCCGCCGGGCGAGTCCACGTCCAGCACAATCGCCTCGACCGCCTGATCGTTCAGCGCCGTCAGGAAGGCCTGGCGGATGCCGTCATACCCGGTCATGCCGCTGAACGGGCGCAGGGTGCCCAGCTTCTGCACCAGGGTGCCGTGCACGGGGATGACGGCCACCGGGCCCGCCATGTCGTAGCCGTTGTCGCGATCGCGGTATTCGTAGGGCTCGTCGTCGAACATCGATGCGCTTACATCAATCGCTTGGCCGTCGACCCGCACCATGCGGGTGATGCCGAAGCGCTCGCCGAGCGCCGCCATGATGACTTCGGCCTTGTCCGGGTGAATCGCCAGCGGCCGATTGAACATGCGCTGGGCGAGATGGGCGAACTGCATCAGGTGGCCTCCGGCTTCTTGGTCACTTCGCTGGCCGGCGTGTAGCCGGGCACCTGCATGCCGGCCCAGGTCGGTACCGGAATGCCCAGCTCGTTGAATTTCTCGATCTCGCGCTTGCGCTGGTCGAGCACCTCTTCCCAGTCCAGGCCCTGCTCCATGCACTCCAGCTGGAGCGTGGACAGACCCGCATCCATGCCGAGCACGGAGCCCTGCTTCTCGGCGACCGGATCGATCCAGCCGCGGGCCGGGCCCATCCACTCCGCCCGGGCATACATGGCGCGGCATTCCTCGAAGGGAGGCGCGCCGGCCGGGAGCGGGTAGTCGTCCGCATCCATCGACTCTTCCAGCCAGCACCCGACGACGGGCTGTGCGAATCCGTGACTGAAATCGGTCTGGCGGCGCTTGAGCGTCTTGAACGCCTCGAGCAGCGCGCCGCGGGCGGAGCTGTAGTTGGTGTCGGACCAGTCCTGGCTGACCTGCTGGGCCGACAGGCCGGTCTGCGCCGACACGTTGCGCAGAAAGACCTTCTCGAAACTGGCGAAGTTGGCGTTGGGCCGCTCAGCCTTGACCGTGTTGATCTTCTCGCCCGGGAAGAGGATCGGCACGCGGGACTCGCCGATCATCGTCTTGCGGTCCTGGTGGAACGAGGCGCGCGCGTCCTGGTAGGCGCCGAGATCCGTGCTGTCGCCGATGGCCTGCTCGACCAACTGGTGGTCGAACGGGCTTTCGAGGTAGGCGCCGAAGATCGAATTGATTACCGCCGAATTGAGCTCGACGGTGTCCATCTTCGCCAGCATCTTCATGCGCTGCAGGATCGGCGCGAAGATGCCAGTGCCGCCGCGATGCTGCGCGGCGCGGTCGTGGTCGAAGTAGTGCACGATGATGGGCCGACCCCAGTCGGTCTCGCGTGGAATCGAATCCCAGCGCACGCTGTCAGCCGCCGCCCACCAGTCGCCCTGGTGCGCACGCCGGATCCAGTAGGCATAGGCCGCACCGAACTTGTCGACCTGCACGCCGCCGCGCGACGACTCCTGGTCGAATCGCTGCTGAGGGTTGGACAGGCGGTCCGGGTCGATCAGCTGGATCGCGGTCGCGTAGCGCGCCCGCCCGCGGCCGATGCGCTCGGGAATCCATGCCATCTGGGCCAGGCCGTCGCCATCGACCAGGTTGTGCCGGAACGCCAGCCGCATCAGCTGCGGGAAATTCAGCTTGCGGGCCGCATCGCAGTAGTGGTTGGAGTCGTAGGCCCACGAACGGTAGTGCGCCTCGGCCACGCGAGCGAACTCGTGCGCCCAGGTGGCGTCGAACGCCTTGTTTCCCGTGTATGCCGCCAGGGCCTTGTAATCCGGCCGGAAGAGCGGTCGGTAGTGTCCACCGATCGCGTTGTCGAGGATCCTGGTGACGACACCGGATGCCCATCCATCATTGCGCACCAGGTCGCGCACACGCGCGACGATCCGGTCCCGGTACTGGTTGATCTCGCCGTCCGGCGAATAGAGATAGGGCCGCCATGCGGCGACGCTTTCCCCATAGATGTCCGCGGCGTCATAAGGCGCATTGCCGCCGGGCGCCAGGGCTTTGGCCTTGTTGGGCCGCAGCGGCTGCCCGTCGAGGCCGATGATGCGCACTGGGCTCTCCATCACCAGAACACCGGACGGACCGGCTGGCGCGGCCGGCAGACGATGCCGAGCTGGGCTTGCAGGGTCTGGATCAGGTTCTGCAGCGCCGGCAGGTTGGCTCGGGTATAGGTCACCGACTTGGAGCCGTCACCCTGGGTGTAGCTGTAGGACTCGCCCTTCGCGCCGGTCGACAGGTCGATGTATGCCTGCTGCGCAGCGGCCAGCGCCTGCTGCAGCTGCGCGGTCGGCATCCCCGCCAGCAAGCTGGTTGCCGGGTTGTAGGGGTTGGCGTATCGCATGACTTTCCCGAGCCGGCGCGCCGGCAGTGGATGTCCCGGCTACGCAAGCCGCGACGAGAATGATTTTTTGGTGGTCTCGACCTTCGTCACCGTCGGCCCGGGCTTCCGCGCCGGCGCCTGGTCGGTTGCGGCTTCCTCGCCATCTGGCTTGTGCTCGATGGGCGGCCCCAGCGAGGCCTCCAGCTCATCGGCGCGGCGGTTCAGCTTCAGCCCCATGTGCAACAGGCTGCAGAGCGCTGCATAGGCATAGACCCGGCAGTCCAGCGCCTCATTCGCCCGCCCTGGCCTCAGCTCCCACACCCGGTACCGCTGCCCTGCCGTGGTCTTGAGCACGGAACGCTCGGCCGTCAGCTGGGCGAAGTAGTTGATGTCCCGATCCGTCGGGAAGTGCATGTAGCCGGGTCCCGGCGTCTCCTTCCGGAGTCGGCTGGCGATCGTGTCCTTGGCGGCGTTGACGCCGATGATCACCGGCCGGTACGACTTCTTCGTCTTGGACGTCGGCCGCGCCGTCGGCCAGACCGGCGACCGCTTGCCGTTGCGTGCGGACTCACCCTTCACCGCCCAGATGCGCCGGCCGATCCTGGCCTTGCAGAAGTCATACACCGCCTGGGTGTGGTGACCACCCGAGTCGATGCATGCCGCCATCACCTCGAAGCCGCGGCCGTCAGCCCGCTGCCACACCCGCTTCAGGTACATGTCCAGCTGGACCTGCACCTTCGGGTCCGAAAATTCGCCATCGATGACGTGGTACGCGATCGACCAGGATTCCTCGTTCCGGCCCCACACCACATGCTCGACCTCGACGCGGTAGTCCTGGACGTCGACGCCCGCCGTGATCACTGCGCCCTGGTCCGGCACCGAGGCCGGCCACACTTCGCAGCGCGCGGCGAGCGCCTCGATCTGGATTTCCTTGCCGGAGTGGCGGCGATACGGCTGGCCGAGCTGGGTGTTCCAGAAGGTTTGCTTCTTGTCCTCGTCGTCCTTGGCCGCGAGCCACTTCCTGGCGATGTCGGCCGGCTTGTCCTTGGACCATGGGCTGAAGAGCTTGCTGGCCTGGAAGCCGGCATGCTCGTTCTCTACCCCGAACTTCCCGCAGTCGGGGCAGATGGCCCGGAACACGGCGAAGCGCTCGCTGGCCCACCACTGCCAGACCTTGTCGATCGACCCCGCCTCCTGTGCCTTCCAGGCCTCGTCGTACGCGTCCATCGGCACGTGGCGCTGACCACAGCAGGTGAACGGGCGCGTCTGGTGCCACCGCACGGTGGAAAGCGCCCGCAGCCGCTCGCCCTCGGACCACATGGATCCGCACTGCTCGCAGAAGATCCGCGCGCCCTTGGCCTGGTGCTGGCCGCCTTCCTTGTCCCACTCGACGTGCTTGAAGAAGTCCAGGAACTGGCGGTGCCCGCAGTGCGGACACGCTACCGAGGCCCGACGCTGATCCGACTCGGCATAGCTGTCGGCGATCCGGCTCTCGTCCTCCACCGTGGGGGAGCAGGCACGCACCGACAGCCAGTTGGCTCCGAAGCTGGCCGTCCGCTCCTCCGCCAGGGCGATCGGGTCGCCCTCGCGGGTGATCGGGTATTTGTCGACCTCGTCCGCCAGCACGACACGGATCGGGCGGCGCGCCAGGTTGTCAGGACTGCCAGCGCCGGCCAGTGCGATAAAGCCGCCCGGGAAGGACTTGTAGAGCAGCGTCTCGTCGGACGACCGGGTCTTCCTCGTGCCGATAAGCTCCCGCAGGACAGGCGTCACGCGAATCAGCGGCGTGATGCGTTCCTTGCTGAACTGCTCGGCGGCGTCTTCCTTCGGCTGCAGCAGCAACATCGGACAGGGGTCCAGATGCGCGAAGTAGCCGAAGATGTTCTCCAGCAGCGCGGTCTTGAGTAGCTGGGTGCTCACCATGACCGTGATGACGTGAACCCCTGGTTCCGTCACCGCCAGCATGGGCCCGCGCGCCACCTCGACCGTAGAGGTCGACCATTGCCCCGATGTGCTGCCCGCTTCCTTGGCCAGCTTCCGGTACTGGTCCGCCCAGGCGGGAACACTGATCCGCGGCGGCGGCGTCCATCCGCGGCTCCACGCCAGTGCCAGGCGGGATTCCTTACTCCTCGGTGAAGTGGACGTCGGGCTCGCCGAGCTGGGCGATGTGCTTGTGGACATGCTCGGTTATGACCTCGGTCACCTTGTCGGCCTCCAGCCCGAGGTCAGCGGCAATCAGGGGGCCGACGCGCGCCGGCCAGTTGAGCCAGGCATCCCGCGCCGCACGCGCACCCTCAAACAGCGCCCTCTCCGCTTTCGCAAGCTCGATCAGGAATCTCGACTTCTGCGAGTACTCGAGCTGACGCAGGAGCGCGAGGTAGTTTTCCTTCTTGGTGAGGGCCGCCTCGTAGGGAAGCAGCCCGACGGCGCCGGTCTCCAGCAGCCTCTGCGCCTCGGCCTCCAGGCCTTCGTCGGCCGCCTCTTCATCTGGCTGCGAACAGAGGCCAGCATCGGCTGGGGGTGTTCGCACCTGTTCGCAGGTGTTCGCACCGGTGTTCGCACCTGCCGGTGGCGCCGCAGCGCGACCAACATTTCCCTCGCGCCAAGCCGAACCGACCAGACCCTGATCGATCGTCTTGTCCGCGAAAAGCGTTAGCCTGCCTTGCTTTACGGCACGACGCACCAGTGTGTCGGACACGCCTTCGCGCCGAGCGAACTCGCGGATCGAAATGCCGTTGTTCATGGAATAGAACGATCACCTCAGAGGGGTGCGAACACCTTTCAGCACCCGTAGCTGGTGCCCCAATGCGGCGCGCAATGCCCACGATCGTCGATCGGCCAGGAAGGACCCGCTTAACATTCCGTTCATGTATGTGACCGACCGGCTATCTTAACATCTCGTTCAGCTTCGATGGTCACCGGGCCGTGGCGAGGGCCCGGCCCATCGCCGCGCCGAACGCCCGGTTGAAGCCGCGGTCGATGATCGTCCGTGCTCGCTGGGCGTACCCCAGCCGCTTGGTGACGGGCAGCGCGTCGCCGAACCGGATCAGCAGCTTCAGCTTTCCCGGCTGACCCTTCGATGCCTTCACGCGCTGCCACACACCGTTGATCGTTCCGTGCTTCGTCTGCATGGGTCCGATGAAAACGTCGCGCCGCGCCTTGAGACGCTTTAGCGTCGCACGCGTCAGCTGACCGTATTGGTCTAACCGGATGTCCTTGGGGTTCAACAGCGCGCGGCCGGGCAGCACGTGCCGACCGCCTTCCTCGTAGGGCTTGAGGTATTTGGCAGCAATTGGACGCACGAACACTGTCGCGGTCAGGGTCCGCTTGGTCGCACCTCGCACTCCCACAGCGTTCACCGTGAAAGGCTTCGGGTGCTTGAACGTCTTTCGGATGTTGTCCTTCTCGCCCTGCTGCACCTGCTTCGCGAGCGTCGTGAGCGCTTGCGCAGTCGCGAAGTCGAGCTGTTTGTTGGCCAGGTTGGACAGCTTCTTGCTGATGTCCTTCACGTTCGTGCGAACGGAAAGCTCGATGCCGTTCACGGGCCAGCACGCTCGGCGCGCAGGATTTCCTGCAGGCCGACTATCTGTGCGCTTTGCTGTCGGTCCCGGATGTCGCAGGCGTCGCCGACTCGAACAGCAGCGACCGAATCTGCGAGGCGCTGTGTAGCGGCGGCAGCGGCGGCTGCATCAGCGGCGCGGGAACGGGCGGTAGCTGCGGGCACGGAACCGGGACAGCCTGCGGCGGGTTCGTCGCGCAGCCGGAGATCGCCGCGGGCAACGCCAGCAGCAACGGAATCAGCAACAGACGGCGGCTTTTCATGGTTCACCCCTTCATAGACGGATGCGGCTGCGGCGAACTGCTTGGTCCAGGTGAGCGTCTGCTCGGCATTTGAGGCGTCGGCCTTGGCCACCACGGCCGCCTGCTGGTCCTTCGCCTCGTCCCATCGTGCTTGAACCTCTGCGCGGCCTGACACAACGCCGGAGTGATGCAGCCAGAAGCCGGCACCGGACAGGCCAAGTGCCAGCACCAGCGCGACGATCAGCTTAAGCTGCAGAGAGCCGAACATCACTCGATCTCCGGGAGGTCGACCGTTTGGCCAGCGAGAACATGAGTGCAGTCAGCCAAGAACTCGATACGTCCATCACGAATGAAGCTGTGGCAGATGCTGCACGGCCAGTCCCACGGCTCCTCGTCAGGAAACCTCTGCTGGAAGTCGCATGCGCAATTGCCAGGAACGGGAGGGGTATTGCAGTAGTGGCCAGTGCGCACGAGCAACGACGGGGACAGCGTTGGCCGCTCAAAATTGCCGTTGAACGACCAGGCCGGATGGCCGCCCGCGATGTTGACCACATGGACCTCGTTGCACCCAGGACAGTCGATCTGCAACCTGCCTGGACTGGCAGATTTTGCCCGTGGCATGGTCAGTCGACCTTGTCGCTCATGCCCTTGGCCAGAAGCCAGAGCACGCCATACCCCAGCGCGATGACTACCACAACACCGAGCACGATCCAGTCGAAGGTGTTCATGTCAGGCTCCCGCTTGGTTAGTTGGATCAGACCGCTTGCCGATCGGCGTGGTCGTCTTGTTGCGCAGGTAGACGATCAGCGCACCGAGCGCGAACGAAACGGCGCTGTCCGCCTCCCCGATGTAGTGGTGCAGCATCTGCGAGTGGTCGCGCACGTACTCGAGCACCGGCGCGGCAGCCATCAGGTGAGCGCCCAGCCAGATCGTGCGGCTGCGCCACCAGCGCTTGACTGCGGCGATATCGGTTTGCAGGGTCATGCGAGCGTTCCTCCCGCAGCCAGGAAGGCCTGGCGCAGATCATTGATGTGTTGCTCGTGCTGGCCATAGCCAGCGCCCGGCAGGCTCGCCCAGATGTTCGATACATTGCCGATGGCATCAACCAGGCGCCCAGCAATCACGTCGGGCAGCGCGTGCTGCTCGCGGATCTGCTGGATGGCGATGCGGTCCTGGCTCACTGGGCCGAAATCCGGCAGCCGAAGCTGGGCCTTGTAGGACTCCCAGTACCGACCTAGCAGCTGATACCGGCCCGCCGCGGTCGATTTGAAGCGGCGGTTGTAGATGTTCGGATGCGTCGCGTAGCTGTCGAACAGAAGCGGATCTCGACCCGTCGACCCGACCAGCACGTCATAGCCGTCATCGCTATGTGCCAAGAGATCCGGTCCGATCTCTGACCACGCCAGCATGTCCAGGAAGGCGCAGACATTCTGTCCGCCCGCTTGCTCAGGCGTGATTCGGCTCATGGGACGGCCCTACGGTTGCGCACCCACTTCACGAACCGATATCCGAACTGCACGCACAGGCAGAACAGATAGATCGCTGTGAGAAGCTGCACCACGTCGGGAAGATGGATCCCAAGCACCTTTGCCGTGAGGGCTGCCGCGGCGGGCGTAGCCTTCACAATCTCGGTTCCGGTGTTGTGGTCCATCTCGCCTCCGCGTGCTGTATCCCGCGCGCAGCGGGGTGGTTGTTGAATGTCAGATCGTGCGAACTGGCAGATAAGCGGAGCGCGTGAGCGTCTGGCCGCCTGTGGTCGTGAATGTGAACGCAAGCAGATAGACCTGACCAAGCGTCCCTCCCGTACTCGGCACCCGGATCTTGAGGGCATCCGAAGTCGGGGAGGGAGTGCCGAGCTGCACGTCGCTGGGCGATGCGGAAACGCCTTGCACCGTGGCGATCTTCGCGTTGGGCTCCGCCAGCGTGGCCAGCAGCTTCGTGCAATCGACTTCGAGGATGAGCCCGACATCCGCCGGATTCTTCGGCCCGAAGGTGGGCGGATAAGGCGGCGACGTGATCATGCTTCGAACTCCACGGTTCGCACCTCAGGCAGAAACTGCAGGGAGCGAACCTCGCCCGCAAAATCCACGGCCCGCAATTCCGCCGGGAACTCGGCGCTCACGATGACGCTCGGCCCAGTGGTGCTGAGAATGCCGGAGGCAACCAGTGAATCTGCCGCATCAACCAACACCGCACTGCCGGTGATCGTTGCCGATGGCGTTCCACCCGCGGCTGCGAGCGTGTCGCCGGCATCGGTCAGGACCGCCTGCCCGGTGATCGCCACCAGGCCGGACGCAGACAGCGAATCGGGCGAATCCGTGACGGCCATCGCAGCGGCGATGATCACCGCGCCCGCAGCCGCCAGGCTGTCCGAGCTATCGGTCAGAGCAGCCGCGGCGAAGTTTCCACCACCCGCCGAAGCGGTCAGCGAATCTCCACTGTCCTGCAGGCTGGCCGAACCCATCACGCTGACCGAGCCGGATGCCGTCAAGTCGTCCGAGCCGTCGACCAGCGCAACGGCGCCCGAGACGGCGACCGCACCGGCAGCGGTGAGACTGTCCAGCGCGTCCGTCAGCGCCCCCGCGCCGGTGATCGATACTGTGCTCGCGCCAGCGAGCGTGTCGCCCGCATCCGTGAGGCTGGCGGCGGCTGTGACTGCGACGTTTCCAGACGAAACCAGGGCATCTGCGCTATCACCCAGCGCGGCCGAACCCGTCACCGCGACTGATCCAGCTGCGATCAAGACGTCGGACGAGTCGGTCAGTCCGGCAGACCCGGAAACCGAAACGGTGCCCGATGAAGCCAGCGTGTCGGCGCTGTCCGTGAGCGCCGCGGATCCGGTGGCTCCCGTTGCCGCTGCCTGCTTGAACGCCACCAGCGAGACGAGGCCAATACTGGCCGTGCTCGACGTGAAACTGGTGGTCTGCGCCCCGGTGGCGCTGACGACCTTGCTGCTGATCGCCGAGCAGATGTCATCCGACGTCGGCGTGTCGTGTTTCAGCGTGTAACCGCTGGCGACCGCCGTAATGCCGCTATTCGAACTCGCGTAGTCGTAGACGCAGAAGCCGAGCAGCAGGTCGTTCGCGTTCGCCGTCGTGAAGCTGGCGGTAGACCATGGCCCGGTGCCACTGCCCGATCCGGTGTTGCTGCCATCCGTGATGGAGCTGGTCGCCGCGCCCGTGATCTCGGCCGCCGTCAGCGTGCCGTAGCTCTTGGTGTCGTGGTTCGTCCAGGTGTGGCTAGCGCCGCCGGTGCCGTTCGTGGCGACCCAGACCGTCAGCCGGTAGCTCCCCGAGACGACCTGGGAGACCTTGGTGTAGGTGTTGCCCTTGCTGTCGCTCGGCGCCGTGATATCGGCGACGCCGCTGAATCCAGCCGCCCGGTACTCGCCGGTGACGACCGCGAAGCTTGAGCCCGTCGCGGCCGTGGTGACCGCGCTGGTAGTGACGCCAGGGCCATTGCACGACGCCGACGCGCCGACTGCGATAGCCACGGTCTAGCGCCTTACGAGTTGCCGCGGGAACGGGAATACGTGACCGGGCTGATGCTCTCGCCATTGGTGACGCTGATGTTGCTCAGGCCAATGCCGATGTCCGACACGTAGGCCCAGACTGCGGTGCCATCCGTGATACCGGTGCCGGTGCCACTCGGGCCGGCGCCAGACGATGCCGACGTGCCTGCGGTCGTGCACTTGTAGACGTTGTCGTTGGCGTAGGCGATGGCGTTCAGGGCATAGGCCGTGGACGCAGCCCAGTTCGAACCCAGCGGATGCACCGCGCCCTGCTGATGGCAGGTCGTACCGGCGCTGTCCATCAGGCGGTAGTAGGTGGCGTTCGTTCCGGTGCCAGCCGCCGGCAGACCGGTCACCGTCCAGGTGCCATTGTTGGCGATGGCGTTCGCGGTCGAGGTGGTGAACGGCGTGGCCGGCAGCGTGCCCTCGGCAATCTTGGTGCCAGTGGCTGCGGCTGCGTCATTCGCCGGCCGACCAGAACCGCCATCGTTCCACAGGTCAAGCTTCGGGCTTGCCCCGACGGTGCTGGCGAACGCGTTGAGCATCGCGTTCTGCACTGCGACGGAATCTTGGAAGGCCATGGTTCAATCCTCGCGAAAATAGGGTCCAGCCCAGCCAGCGAGCGGACGGGTGTATCAACCGGATCCGGGTAAATCCGCAGCGCGACGGCGCCTCTCTGGCGGGGTCAGTGCGCAGTGGCTGGGTCTGGTTTGCCGCAGCCCATCGCCGCCACAAGGGCCTTTGTGGGCGTTGTCCCGGTGAAGCGGTACGGCAAAGTGGTAGCGGGCGCTGGACTCGAACCAGCGACCTCCGGGTTATGAGCCCAGCGATCTGCCACTGATCTAGCCCGCTGAAACGGTTACTTGCCTTCCGGCCGCTGATGCAGGCCCTTCTCGACCAGCAGCGCGGCCAAGTCATCGACATGGAGGCAGTCGCACAGGCAAGCGCCAACCACCGGGCCGCCGATGATCGAAGCGATGCTTCCGTTGCAATAATCGCTTCCCGGCGTGGCATCGAACAGGATGCCGATCGCATTGATATTCACCGGGCCACTGCCATAGCCAGCCAGGGAAACGATCTTGTCGCCGTTCTTGGCCTCGCGGCCGTTGCGGTAGTGCATGGCGTTCTCCGAAAACGAAAAAGCCCCGCCGGCGACGGCGAGGCTTTGGGGTTGGGTTCTGCGATGGTGACAAAATCGCATGGAAAGTGAGTGGTTGTCTCAACTCACTATCGAACGGCCTCGCGCATGGCGTCGTATGCCTCTTGGTAGGCGGCCGCGCACCGGTCGATAGCCCATGTGTAAACCCGATCCCACCCACATTGCCTGAAGGTGGCCTGGCTGATCCCACAGGCTTCCGCCCGCTGACGCTCGCTGACCTTCGCGCTGGCGTCGCCGTTGCAGGTGGTGCAGTGCCGGTGCACCCCGTCCCCGCCGATCACGCTGCCGCGGCCAGAGCAGCCCGGGCACAGATGACGGCCGCAGGCTTCGTCGATCACCGCGTCGCGCAGGCGGAAGTAGCGATCATCCGCCATCGGCAGTCCTGACTCGATCCGCATCATCGCCGGCCAGCGGTTCGCATGCGCCGTGGCGTACTTTTCGCGCCCACGGGATCCGCCCATGGCCACGGCCAGCATGCCGTCCAGCATCGCCGACTCGCGCCGAGCCCATTCCTCCCGGATCATCGACAGCAGGCGGTCACGCAGCTGGCGCTCGGTCAAGGCTGCCCCGTCCGGCCACCAGGTGCGGCATAGCAGCTCTCGGCCCAGCCCATCGGGGACAAACGCCAGGGCGCCGGCGATGTCCTGCGGGGTCAGCTCGATCGTTCCACCGCTTCCGGTATCAAACCGCACGGTCTTGGCGTTCAGGCGCGCCATCAGCTTTCCGACGTGCATGTGGATTTCCCCTTCAGGCGTTGGTGGTCGGGTTCGAACTGCAGGCCGGGCGTGTGTGCGCAGAGCGGATAGCTCCGGCCGAACTTCTGGCACACGGTGCGGCCGAAGATGGTCTGGGAATCGCGGTGGGTGCAGAACTCGCAGACGCGCCCCTCGCGCAGGATCTTGGCCAACTCGCGCCGGGCGATGCCGCGCTCGGTCGCCCGTTCCGGCTTGGTGTAGGTGTCCGGCGTCGCCATCATCAGTCCTGGCGGACTGTGGCGCCCTTGCCAAACCAGCTGGAGCAAACGACTCCAGTAACGGGAACTCCGGTCGGACCCTTGGCCTTAAATCCGGTCGAGAAGTCATCGTCTTTCCCGCAGCCGATCCACCGGTATCCGGTCAATTGAACGTCCGAGTACCCGGCGCCATGCAGCGCGCGGGCGGCGGTTTCATTGTCAGTGCATGCGGTCAGCGCAAGAAGCGCGATGGCGAGTAGTAGCGATCGATTACGCATAAGCTCTCTCCTGTGATGCCGGCGCGGCCGGCGGTTATGGAACGGGTTATTTTTTGCAGCGGGTTTTGTCGTCACTGCACCACCCGCTTGCCGCAGCGTCGGCACTTGCGGCCAATCTGCACCGGCTTCCCATGCGTCCATGCCCTGACCAATCCACCGAAGCTGCCAGGTGGCCAATACGTCGCACGCATTACCGTTTTCCATGAGTGAAGCCCGAGGCAGCAGAAGATGCGGGAATTCATGCGAGGACGATCCGGAAGGGGTAGTGGTGCTCCACCTCGCGCTTCTTCAGGCGGAACACCGGCGTCTCGCGGCCCTTCACATCCACGTATTCGGGATCGCGGCCCGGTTCGGTGAAGAACACCAGGAAGTCGAGCACGTACCTCGTGCCTCCGGGCAGATGCACCGGGACCTGGCGCAGCCAGTAACTCACCTCGCCGGCCTGCTTCCGTAGCTTCAGCTGCTCGTAGTAGCGCGCCTCGCGCTTGGAATCGAAGCGGATGCCGTCGACCACCGTCACCTGGTTGCGGTATTTCTTCGGCGCCCCCTCTTTCGCTGGCACGAGCTGGGCCGCGCCGCTCTTCCCCTGCGCGCTCAGCATGTCGCGCATGCGGGACGGGAGGGCCGCCTCGCTCGAGAACCTGAGGGCGCCGGCCTTACCCACGGCGCGCCGCCTCGTCCCGGGCCCGGGCGATGGCATCGGCATCAGCCTGCTCGCATTCTGGGCATCGCCGTGCGACCAGCTTGCCGCCCAGGAGCGCCCAGACCCGATACCGCCGGTTGTGCCTCCCGCAGTAATCCGTCGTCTTCAGCATGCCTTTCACGTCCTCGCGAACCGGGGTGCGGCGCATCAGGCTGCCCTCCGATGATTCGGTGCACGGATCCATGCTTTTCGGCTGGAAAGAAGCTGTACCAGCCCGCGTGAATGCAGCTTTTGGAGTGCTTCGCGGACCTTGCGCTCAGTGGTGGTGAGCACCAGCGAAAGCTCGCGCGGGCTCATGGGCTCCAGGCGAAGGGCACCGAGTACCCGGTCCATCAGGTCAGGTGCTTTCATGCCGGATGCCCCTGTTGAGCTTCCAGGCGGAACACCGTAATCACGCGTTGGTTCTGATCGACCACAAACACCACGCGGTGCCGGCTGATGCCGTACCAGAACCCATGGAAATCGCGCATCAAGTGCGCATGGGCTGGGCAGCGCTGCATCACCTTGCGCTTCGTCTTGCGGCCGCACCGGCGCACAGTGGCCCATTCGGTGGGCACATTAAGGCCGGCGCAGCGCTCTTCCCAGCGCTCCTGAGCGTGGCGGCTGAGTTCGGGAAGGTCCATCACGCCATGCCCTCCTGGCTGCTACGGTGGCTTGCCCAGTCGAAGGCAAGCACAGGTCCGCACTCGCTGAATCGGTCCATCGCGCGCTGGCCGATGAACTCCTCGAGCTGCTTGGCGTTAAGGTTCGAAATCAGGATCGTGGGTTTCAGCTCCCGGTATCGGCTATCGATCACCTCGAACAGCAGCTGCATTTCGTGCGACGAGCCCGACTGAGCACCGACCTCGTCGATGATCAACAGATCAGGGCGCACCAGATCAGCCATGGCCTCGGACTCGGACTTCTCCGACCGCGCACCATAGGTGGCCCTGATCCCCCGGCTGAGGCTTGAGACCGTGCCGTACTTCACCGTCGACATGTGATTGGCCATCACGGCATGGGCGATCGCGCAGGCGAGGTGCGTCTTGCCGGTGCCGGGCTGTCCGGTCATCAGCAGGCCGCCGCCCTTCTGCAGTTGCTCCGGCCAGGTCTTGGCGTAAGCGCAGCAGACGCCGTGCACTAGCCGCTGTCCGGCATTGGTTGCGTTGAAGTTCTCCAGCGAGTCGTCGCGGAAGCGAGCCGGGATCTCTGCCGCAGCGACGATCTCCCGCATGCGCCGGGACCGCATCTGCTGTTCGGCATGCTGCCGTCTTGCTTCCCGGCGCCTGGTCTCGTCGTCGTGGTAGCGCTCGTCGCAGCATCGTGGACAGGCCTGGGCGATCGGCATGCCGGCGCCGGCGGTGCGGCCGTACGCTTCGAAGACACCATGCCGCGGGCACTCCAGGTGCAGGACCTGGATGTCCGGCTCACCCTGTGGCGGATTGCTCGAGGTGTCGCCGGAGCTCGGGGGAGAGGTTTTCGACTGGGGTTCCGACATAGGTCGTGTCCTTGAAACTGTCCGTTGCGGATGGCCTGCTGGTGCCGTTTGTGCCCGGCGATGCTCGCGCCTTTCCCCCGCCGTTGCGGACGATGCCGATGGCGTAGCCGAAGGCGTCTCGCGGTGATTTGGTCGCCAGCGCCAGCGCCGCGGCTCGGGCAAACTCCTCCGGCGGATGGCCGGCAGCGATCAGCTCGTGCAACGTCGAGTTCGACGGGTGAACGAACGAAGCGGGGATGCCTGCCTTGACCATCGCCTGGCAAGCGGTGACGTGCGGCTCGGGCGCCGACGGTGCACCCGCCTCGCCTGCTTCGCGCTCGTCTGCGCCAGAGACAGGGGTGCTTTTGTTGTTATGAGGTTCTTTAGGGTTCGGGTCCGGCTGGCGGACGGGTCCAGTCCGGCTGGCGGACGGGTCCAGTCCGGCTGGCGGACGGGTCGAATCCGCCTCCCGGACGGGTCCGGCTGGCGGACGGGTCCGCCTCCCGGACGGGTCCAGTCCGCCTCCCGGACGGGTGCAGTTCGCCTCGCGAACCCGTCCGCCTCGCGAACCCGTCCGGCTGGCGGACTGGTCGATATGCTTTTGAGGGGTTAGCAGGTACTGGGTCGCCTTACCGATTTCCTTCCTGACCTCGATCGCTCCGCTGGCTTCCAGCTGTTTCAGCGCATCGATCACAGCGGTGCGGCCGTAACAGGTGAACTCGCAGATCGTCGGGATCGAGATCCACGTGCGGCCGTCGGCATTGGCGGCGTCCGCCAGGGCGATCAGAACGCCCTTCTGTGCAGGAGCCATCCGCAGCGGCTTGCAGGCGTTGAGCATCGCGTTGCTCATGCCGCCCTTCCCTGCCGCGCCGGCTTCAGATGGTGGTTGATGTCCTCGAGCAGCTGCTGGCGCAGCGTGGAGGTCTTGTAGCCCGGGTCCGTGTAGACGCCGACAAGGTGCTCGGCATGCTTGCGCAGCAGCCAGTCGTAGCTCGGGTCGATGTAGGGCACCGCGACAGCCTCGCCGGTCTTGCGCGAGACGAAGACGGCGCACTGCCCCTTTACGACAACTGCGTCCCGGGCAGCCATGGCCAGGCGAACGGCGCCCCGGTCGGTGCTTCCCAGCGTGATCATCCGTGCTTGCTCCGGGTGAGGTCGTAGCGGACGCCGTGATGCTTCTGCGCGAATGCGCGCTGCTTGGCCCGCGTCGCAAAGAAATGCAGCCACAGGCCGTCCACCAGGTGCGCGGTGCGCACCACCCAGCGCGGCAGCTCCTTGTCCAGCGGCCAGGGCTTCATCCACGCCTCCGGCAGCACCGAGGCGCGACGTAGGCGGAGAACCCGGAGAGCCACGCCTCGCGCATGCGGCCGAGCAGGTAGGGGCACGCCGCAATGGTCTGTCCCGCCTGCGCGGACAGGTTTCCCTGTGACCATGCGAGCAGCAGGTACTTCATGCGCGCTGCCGTCCTGGATGGAAGCTGGGATCCTCAAGGCGGCGTTGGAAAAACCCGGCAGAAATCCTGTCACCGAACCGGGTCTTGTCCGGGTCGTAGTGAATGGCGAGAACATCGATGGCCTGACCCACCTTCCGGTAGGCATTCGCGCGCGAAATACCGAACCGAGCGACCAATTCGTCGACCACCTCGCACATCGCGAAACGCGCATCCTTCTCGGCGAACTGCTGCACTACGAGAAGAGACCGCATGGCGAGCTCGGACGATCGAACATCAGATTTCGGGGATGCCATCAGCGTGTACCCTCGGTCTTCTTGTACTTCGCGCTCTCTCGCTCCACCCAAAGCCGTTCCTTAAACTTGCGCGCCTTCTCTACGTCCTCGGGATCGGGCGGCAGGAACTCGGGATCGCACTTGGGCTTCGGCTTGGGCGCGTCCAAGTGGCGGAAGTCGATCAGGGTGCCGTTCATGCCTTGACCGTCCCAGCTGCAGCCATTAGTGCCTGCAGCTGGGCCAGCACGCCGGGGAGCTGGGCCATCGCCTGCTGCTGGATCGTCTGCGCGTCCTGGCAGTACCTGGCCGCCATGTAGAGCGACGGGGTGTTGTCCTTGAACTCCTGCTGGTAGCGCTCGACCACATCCGTGGGCAGGTTCCGGTCACCGCTGAGCATGGCCGACAGGTTGGACGGAGCGACGTCGCAAGCGGCCGCCACCCGGCCCAGCCCACGCTGGTAGACGCACGCCGCGAAGCACTCGCGGACATTGGCATACCGCTGGGCCAGGCCGGGTTCGAAGGTCAGTGAAAGCTGCTGCATGGGAACCCCTGATACGAATCGTTATCAGCGCTTATCAGCCCGTTCGGGCAAATTTTTTTGCCATGGACACACAGCTCATTCATGGCTTGGAACTTCACCCGCCCACGACCATTGGGAGATCGCCGCGCAGCAAACGCTCGACAACCTCGAGGCCAAGCACGGGGTCCGCGTCTTCAAAGCTCACGTGGATTCGAAAGCCTTTGGTGAGTGGTGCCGGCTCTCGGGCCGTGACATCGACACCCAGGCTTTGCTCGCGTATGCAAACGAGTTCGCCGCTCGGCAGTTGCTTGATCAGCAGGGGCACTGAGACGGTCATCTCAGGCCGCCTGCACTTCGTCGCTGAACAGGTCCGGGCGCTTCTCGACTGCGCGGTAGCGCTGAAGCTGGGGGATAGGCTCGTCCTCTTCCCACCGCCCCACAGCCTGTTTCGTGACGCCGAACCAGTCGGCCACCTGCACATCGGTCGTAAAGCCGAGACGATCCTTGATGAGGCGCTTGGTGATGTTCATGGCGGCAGTAAATCATTGTTTACCCCGCAGCGTCAACCGCTATTTACGCTTTCCGGTCAATGCTGGTTGACATGATTGGAAACCGCCTCAAGCAACTAAGAACCGATGCCGGCATGAACCAGCCGGAGTTCGCCGCGATCGTTGGAACCACAAAGCAGTTCGTGTCGCAGCTGGAGAGCGGGAAGAACCAGAAGCCGAACGCCGAACTTCTAGAAGGCTGGGCACGTCATTTCCGGGTAAACCTGAGATGGCTTGTCTCTGGCGCCGGGCCCAAGAATGCGCCCGTGCCTTCGGATGACGCCTCGGACTGGTCGGACATCATGGGTGTCCGCCAGGCGGCGGCCCTGGGGGATGGGCAGATGGCTGATGAATATGCCGAGACCCATAAGCTCAAGTTCCGGGCCGAGAGCCTGCGTCGCAAGCGTTTGCGCGCCGACAAGCTGGCCGTGATCTATGGCAAGGGCGACTCGATGCACCCCACGATCAAGGATGGCGATGCCATCCTGATCGATACCAGCGACCGCACGCCGAAGGATGGCCGGCTCTACGTCATCACCTATGACGGCGAGCTGCTGGCGAAGCGGCTGATGGAGCTCGACGGCGCCTGGTACGCGGTCAGCGACAATGATACCGACCCGAAGTGGCGCAAGCCGCGCCGGCTCGACCCTTCCAAGGGGATCGATATCGCCGGACGCATCCGATGGGTGGCTGGCTGGGTCGATTGATTCGTCACAGGGGAACGTCATGGCATTAGTGGACTGCCCGGAATGCGGGCACAAGGTGAGCACCGAGGCAGCCAGCTGTCCCAATTGCGGAAGCCCGATGACCCTGGCCTCAAGGCCGAGAGCGCGCAACGAGCAGAAGAAGCGCGGTTCGTCGCTCCGGCTGCTGCTGTTGCTCATCGCGATGGCTATTGGCGCGTGGGGATTTCTTGATGGATGGCTACCAGCGATGTTCTCTACGAAAGCCGACCTCGAGACTTCCGTGGTGCAACTCATGCAGGAGAAGTTCGATTCGACGCCGCAAATCGCGAGCTATCACCTCTATGTAAACAAGGTGACCCTGATCCATGTCGAAGGAAACCGATACAAGGGCATCGCGACCGTGATTGCGAATGGGCACCCGTATGATGTTCCGGTTGACGTCACCGCTGACGGCAAGCAGGTGATGTACCAAATGGATACCAGCGCACTGATGCCGCTCCTTCTAGGCAACTAGGGCCGATAAAAAGCAGCACCAAGCCCGCTCGCGCGGGCTTTTTTTTGCCCTCAGGACGGCGGTGCCCCGCTTTTCAGTGGGCCAGTAAATTGTTGTTGACTTGCTGCGGTAAATGGTGATTTACTCTCTCCAACAGGCCACCGGCCCACGGAGGACACCATGGACAGCAACGAACTCAGCCTCGACCAGTTTCTCGCCCAGCCTGGTGCGATGGATTTCCTCGACGCGGTGCGGCCGTATGTGCAGCGCGGACTCACGCTGGAACAGGCTTGCGACAAGGTTCGCCAGAACTGGCTGACGCTCCTCTATCGCGTCGGGGATGGTCTGTGCAACGAGGATTCGCGTTTCGCTACTGCCTCGCGTGAGTTTGCGGCATCCCTTGGCGATCAGGTGTGGGATGCGGTGAACGGGGTGGCAGCATGAACGCCCTGATCATCGCCGCCCTCGTCGGCCTGGCGCTGTCCGAGACCGCCCGCGCCAGCGATGTGCGCCCGGAGATCGGCGCCGGCATCAACCAGTACACGCCCTACAGCGACGGCACCTGGTACCAGATCGGCCAGCCGCATCACCTGGGCCTGACCGCGAAGGTCTTCACGGTGGGCCTGACCGGTTCGTGGATTGACCGCGGCGACCGTGGCCTGGACTGGCACGCTGATTTCGTGGACTTCGGCCCGGCGTCATCGCACTGCGTCTGCACGCCGCTCGATTCGAACTACGACACCAGGGCGCACCGGATGCGCGCTGATGCAGTGCCGGTGCCGAATGCCACGTTCGTCGGCCATGGCCATGTGCGCGGACTGCTGTTCAAGGTCAACGCCTGGCGTGAGTGGCGCGGCATGCGCTTCGGCGTCGAGGCTGGCCTTGGCCCTTACCGCCAGACCTGGCACGAGACCGTCTACAACTGGACGCCGAGCCTGCAGATGGATCCGCACACGGTCACTGTCCAGACCGATCGCAAGTGGGCGCTGGCCGGCATGGTCGGCCTGTCGCTGAGCCGTGGGCACTACACGGTCGCCTTCGACCATTACGCGATGTCCCTCCCCCAGCACTACGGCCGCACGCCGCCCATCTGGAATGGCGCGAACGTGCTGACCGTCACCTACCGCTTCTGAGGTGGATGCCATGAACGCAGTTCCCCACATCGGCCGCACGATCTCGCAGCGCCGGCACCTGCACCTGGTCCAGCAGCACGGCAGCGTGCGCGAATACCAGCGCAACCAGCGCCAGCGGATCGAGGGGCACGTCGAATCGCTGCGCATGGAGCAGGACCGGTTCGAGAAGACCCATGCGGACCTCCAGGCTGAGGCGCTGCTCGACCGGATCATGCATGCCGGCACCGGCGAGTGCGACGAAGGCATGTCACCGGATCCGGTGACCGTCGCGCCGTCGATCCAGCGGCTGGTGCTGGCGGTGAGCGCGGGTGTCGCGCTGGGTGTGCTGTTCGGCCGCTGGATGGGGTGGACCCCGTGAGCGGCGTCTCCGACATCTATGACTTTGCAGCTGGTGACCTGCTCGAGCTGCTGGCTCTCGAAGGCTACCCGCTGCGCATCGTTCCCCCGTTACCCCCCGACCCGGCAGAGCGCGGTGAGGCTCGTTCCCTCCCCCTCGAGAGCGCTGCGACTGCCGGGAAGGGGGACCACCTGGAGATCAGTCCATGAGCTCCGTGATCACCGACCAGGCACGTCCTTTCATTCCGTGGGGCGAACTTTCCGCGCCTATCAATCCCGAGGACACTCGGCTGATGTATCTCGCGCAATCCGTTCTGACCGGTCCTGATCTTGGCGTCTGCCCGCCGTTGACGCTTGAGCAATCGATCGACGTCCTGCGCTGGGCCGGACGCCTTCCCGCCGACGACGCCAAATCGTCCTCCTGATCCACTACCTGGAGCCATCCATGACGTTTCGCCGTCGATCTCTCGCGCTTCTTGTCGGTCTCGCCACGCTCGGCGCCAGCGGGTTCCTGCCACCGATGCCAGCTGTGGCGCCCTCGGTCATGCCCGGAGCCGCGCGCCGGTCGCGGTCGGCGCGGCGCCGGTTCTTCAGGCCGTTCGGGTATCTCCCGGCTCGCAAGGGCGTACCCCAGAAGCGCCAGCTCAAGGCATGCCATCACCAGAAGAAGGCGCGCAACCGCCGGCGCAAGGCTCGGATGGGGAAGGCCTGATGCTCCGCTGGATCCGCGAGCTGCGCGGCCTGCGTACCGAGAACGCCGCCATGCGCCAGGCCCTGCTCTGGTACGCCACCGAGGAGAACTGGCGCCGCCGCGCCACGCACCCGAAAGGCGCCCCGAAGAAGCACTGGAAGAAGTCGCCGGCGGCATTCGACCGCGGCGCGCTCGCCTGCCGGGTGCTGGCCGAGGTCGACAACACGCCCGAGAGGCAGCGCGAGCTGGAGGCGACCAGCACCGCCCAGCCGTTCGTGCCGAAGCCGGCGTCACTGCTCAAGCCCTGAGGAGGAAACGTCATGCCTTACATGACGGTCGAGGTACACATCGACGACGACGACATCCTGGACTGCCTCGATGACATGTCGGACCAGGAGCTGCAGGAGCTTGGCTACTGCCGCATCGGCGCGCGATCGGGTGACACGCCTGGCGCCATGCGCGGCACCAATGTCTGGCACGAGGTGCGCCTGGCCATGCGCCAGCGCGACGAGCGCCGCATGGCCGACTTGCTCTCCCAGCTCGCCTGGGATCAGGCCGGCGTGATTCTGCCCGATGGCCTGCCGCCGGTGCACTGACCATGGCGAACCGTACCCCCGACCTGTTCGACGGCGTCTTCGACAACCAGCGCACCCAGCGCCGGGAGGTCTGGCAGGACGGTCGGCTGTGCCGCTATGCGCGCCGGAACTGCTGTGGCACCGGAGACACGGCCTGGTCGGTGCTGGACGCGCCGTGGGGCAGCTACCCCGATCACCCATCCAACGCGGCGGCCGCCGCCGCGTGACGTCTGCCCCGCAGGGCACCGGCCGGGCGGAATCCCGGCGACTCTTCCAGGGCCACGCTATGTCCACCATCGAAGGCGAATTCCACCTGGTGCTGTCCAGCAAGGGCCGGCACTTCCCGAAGCTCGCGGCACGACTCACCGCCCGGCCGCCGAAGTGCGCCGCCGGCGAAATCCCGATGCTGATCACCGTGCAGGTGCCGCGCGCGCTGTTCGAGCGCCCCACCCTGCAGGCGACCGTCACCCTGCCGCCGGAGCAGAAGCTCAGCGAGAAGATCACCGCTAACGTGGCCGACAACCTCAGCCGCACCCTGAGCGAGCGCCTGGGTGTCGACGTGAAGGTCACCGCAGCGCCGGCGCCGCTCGAGCGCCACTGGAGCGAGATCCTCGGTGTGCCGCGCGACTGCAGCACCACCGAAGCACGAGCGGCCTACCGCGAGCAGCACGCCGCGCTCCTGGCCGACGACACCACTGAGTCGCACCAGATCAACGACCTCAATCGCGCCTTCGACCTCTGCTGTCGCGAGCACGAGGTTCAGGAGTAATCGCGTCCGCGATTCCCATCACCAGCGAGGAACCCATGAAACCGTCCCTGATCAGCGCTAAACACCTGCACATCCATCTTCCGCCGATGTCGATCGCCATGCCGTGGCCGACGCCTGGTTCCGCTCCCGAGCCTGTCGACGAGCCTGCGCACCGCTTTCAGCTCAGCAACGACGGCACCACTGTCATCGATCACCGCACCGGACTGATGTGGGCGGCGGAAGAGAGCGGCGCGCGCATGGATTTCGCGAGCGCCGAAACCTACTGCAGCGAGCTGCGCCTGGGCGGCTTCGACGACTGGCGCCTGCCGGATCTGCCGGAGCTGGAAGGCATCCGCGACCTCACCCGTCACGAGCCCTGCATCGACACCAGCGTGTTCAAGAGCAACAGCACTTGGGTGTGGTCGCGCACGCCGACGGCGTGGTCCTCGGGCTACGCGTGGCTCGTCGACTTCGACTACGGCCACGTGTACTACCTCCACCGGAACTACACCGCGTTCGTGCGGGCGGTGCGTCGCGTGGCGCCGGCCAGTCAGTAATCGGCCTTTCGGCCATCCCTTTCCACTCTGAGGAAACCCCATGGAAACCATGATCAAGATCGCCGCCAACGGCGATCAGCTCCCCGCCGACGCCATCGCCTGGGATGCCGTGCTGCTGCCGGGCCTCGGCCTGATGTTCAGTGCCGACGACATCAGCGAAAAGGAACTCAACTTCGCCGATGCCGAGGCGGCCTGCGCTTCGCTCAACCTGGCCGGCTTCACCGACTGGCGCCTTCCGGAGCGGCTGGAGCTGGAGGCGATTCTCGACCTCACCCGCCATTCCCCGGCGATCGACCCGACCTACTTCCGCGACACCCAGAGCGACTGGTATTGGACGTGCACGCCGACGGCGTGGTCCTCGGTCTACGCGTGGTTCGTCAGCTTCGGCCACGGCCACGTGCTCGGCAACCACCGGGACAGCTCCGCGTTCGTGCGGGCGGTGCGTCGCGTGGCGCCGGCCAGTCAGTAATCGGCCTTTCGGCCCTCCCCCACCCACTTCAAGGAACCGCCATGAATGCGATCAAGATCAGCAACACCGGCGAGCATCTCGCCGCTGACGCCACAGGCCATGCGGCCATTCTCTTGCTGGACCTCGGGCTGATGTTTGCCGTGGGCGCGCTGCCGGATCCCATGCCGCACGCCGAGGCCGAAAAGGCAACGTCCGAGCTCAACAACGCCGGCTTCGATGACTGGCGCCTGCCCACCGTCCAGGAGCTGGTGTCGATCGTCGACTACAGCCGCAAGAGCCCGTCCTGCGATACGGATCTGTTCCCGGATGCGAAGGCGGACTGGTACTGGACTGGCACCGATAGTGCGTGGTCCTCGTTCTACGCGTGGTCCTCGTTCTACGCGTGGTTCGTCCACTTCCACGACGGCAGCGTGCACCTCAGCCACCGGGGCCTCACCGCGTTCGTGCGGGCGGTGCGTCGCGTGGCGCCGGCCAGTCAGTAATCGGCTTCTTGGCCTAACCACACCATGACCTTCATCCTCCCACCCGCCGTGCGCCTTGCCGAAGGCCTCGCTCGCGACATCGAGCAGGCCTCGGCCAGGTTCCCGCGCCGATATCGGTACACGTTCGGCGAGAAGCTGCGCGCCTGCAGCTGGGCCGTGCTGCTCACCGCCAACCGGGCGGCCCGTGATCGGGCGCGCCAGGCGAGCTGGCTGGAGCAGCTGGTGTGGGAGGTCGACGAGCTGAAGCTCGCCCTGCAGCTGGGCAAGCAACTCCGCGTGTTCGCCAGCTTCGGTCAGTTCGAAGCGCTGGCGCGTGGCGCCGCCGCACTGGGTCGCCAGATCGGTGGCTGGCACAAGCAGCATCACCCTCAAGGCCAGAGTGCCCCGGCGCGAGCGCAGGGGCAGCGTGCCAAGACACTGAGTACCCGCGCCGCCTCGACGGATGAGGCCAACCGATGACGACGCCCCGCTACCCACAGCAAGGATGCATGGCCGGATCGCAAGAGCGCGGGGAGGCGTGGTCCTCGGACTACGCGTGGATCGTCAACTTCAACAACGGCAACGTGAACAACAACCACCGGAACAACACCGCGTTCGTGCGGGCGGTGCGTCGCGTGGCGCCGGCCAGTGAGTGTCAGGGTGAGGTGAGCCTGCGGGCTTTGTACCAGGCGTGGCATGCCGCGCGCCGCAACAAGCAGCCGAGCGCCAACCAGCTGGCATTCGATCTGCGATCCATCGATCGGCTGCTTGACCTGCAGGAGCGCCTCGCCGCGGGCACCTGGTCGCCGGCGCCCACCACCTGTTTCATCGCCACGCGGCCCAAGGCGCGCGAGATCCATGCGCCCGACTTCGGCGACCGCGTGGTGCACCACTGGCTGGTGCCGCAGCTGGAGGCGGTCTATGAGCCCACCTTCATCCACGACAGCTACGCCAACCGCAAGGGCAAAGGCACGCATGCGGCAGTGAAGCGCCTGCAGCAGTTCGTGCGCCAGGTGCACAGCGGACAGGGCGGCGGCTGGTACCTGCAGCTGGACGTGCACAACTTCTTCAACGCCATACATCGGCCCACGCTGTACGCCATGCTCAAGGCGCGCCTCGCGCGCGCCGGCCTACCCGTCACCGCCATGCGGGCCGTGCACGCACTCCTGCGCCATCCTGTGCAGCGCCAGGGCGTCATCCACCGCGCCACGCCAGAGCAGCGCGCGCAGGTGCCGGCACATAAGCGGCTGGAGAACGCGCCGCCGGGCTTCGGCCTGCCGATCGGCAACCTGTCGTCCCAGTTCTTCGCCAACGTCTACCTCGACGCGCTGGACCAGTTCGTCAAGCACGTGCTCAAGGCCAGGCGCTACCTGCGCTACGTCGACGACTTCGTGCTGGTGCACCGCGACCGCGCCGTGCTGGAGCGCTGGCAGGCGCAGATCGAGCAGTTCCTCGGCCAGCGCCTGCGGTTGCGCCTGAAGGACGACATCCGGCTGCGCCCGCTGTCCGCCGGCATTGACTTCCTCGGCTATGTCGTCTTCCCCACCCATACCCGGGTGCGCCGGCGCGTCGTCAGCCATGCCGCCGAGCGGCTGGATGCGTGGCACCGCGAGCACCAGGTGCGGGCCGGCGTGCGTGCCACGCCAGAGGCCATCCAGAGGCTCGACGCCATCTGGGCCAGTTACGACGGCCACTTCCGCCATGCCAACGCCCGCCGGCTGTGCCATCGCCTGATGCAACAGCGCCCGTGGCTGGCCTCCATGATCAATTCGCGCCGCCGCTTCAGCCATCGACTGAGCGGGCGTCGCATCACCGTGAGGATCACTGCATGCAACCGCAAGACATCACGTTAGAGCGCGCCCTGGAGCTCGCCGACCATGCTTCGCCGGCGCCGTGGATCGCCTCGCAGGCGCTCAAGGCCATGCGGGCGGAGATCGAGCGGATGACTTCTGTTCTGAACGGGAGGTTGGCCAGCAGCTGCGGCTACGTGCCCGGCGAACTCGACCGATCGGCCCCGGCGCGCATCTGGCTCCAGATAGATACCGATGGCGACAACAGCGACCGAGGTGAGCGGTGGCCTGGCGCGTTCGACGTGACGTGGCACGACGAGCCCATTGGCGGCTTGGAGATCCAGTATGTGCGCGCTGACCTTGCAGTGCCGTCCGCTGAGCGACTGAATGTTCCCGAAGGCATGGCACTGGTCCCTCGGGAGCCAAGCCACGAGCAGATTGCCGCTGCAGCAGCAGCTGCATGGCCGGTTCCTTCGCAGGAAGACATGACGTCGGCAAAAGCCGCGGCAAGGATTCTGCTGACAAAGCACTTCGACGCCGTGGGTGCGTCCTCCCTGGACGATATCGCGATCGCCATCGCGACCATGTTCCCCGCCTACAGGGCAATGGTCGCTGCAGCACCAAACGCGAACTGCCTGGAGGTGGCGTGATGGAAGCCGACGCCGTCACCACCATCCCGCTCGATCAGCTGCGCGCCACGCGCCTCAATGTGCGCCGTACCGGCAGCGGATCGATCGACGACCTCGCCGCCTCGATCGCGCACCATGGCCTGATCCACAACCTGACGGTCATCAAGGGCGAGGCCGTGGGCAACGGAGGCACCGGCGGTTACCTGGTAGTCGCCGGCAGCCGACGCCTCAAGGCGCTGACCAAGCTGCAGGCAGCCGGCGCGCTTCCCGCCACCCTGGTCGATGGCATCCCGTGCCGGATCGTCGATCGTGACGAAGGACACGAGGCCAGCCTGGCTGAGAACGTGATCCGTGAGGCGATGCACCCCGCCGACGAGTTCGACGCGTTTCATTCGCTGGCCAACGATGGCTCTGGATGCAGCACGGCAGAGATCGCCGAACGCTTCGGCAAGTCGGAGCTGTACGTGCGACAGCGCCTGAAGCTGGCCAACGTGGCGCCGGCGATCCTGGACGAGTACCGCGCGGGCAAGGCCACCCTCGAGCAGATGATGGCGCTGGCCCTCACCGACGACCAGCTGCAGCAGCAGCACGTCTGGAAGGGCGCGAAGCAGGAATGGCAGCGCCGGCCGGACCTGTTGCGCAGCGCGATCACCCAGAAGGAACTCGCCGCGACGTCCAAGCTGGCGAAGTTCATCGGCATTGATGCTTACGAGAAGGCTGGCGGAGAGGTGCGCCGCGACATCTTCGGCAGCGACGCGGATGCTTTTCTGGTCGACGTGAAGCTGGCCAACAAGCTCGCCGAGGAGAAGCTCGAGCGCACCGCCGAGAAGATCCGCAAGGAGGGCTGGGCGTGGGTCGAGACGCGGATCGAGTTCCCGTATAGCGACCGGTATACCTTCGGCACCGCCCAGTCGACCTGGAAGGGCTCAAAGCAGACCTGGACCGACGATGCCAAATCGCATGCGGGCGTCGTCGTGTCGATCGCGCATAACGGCCAGACGGAGATCGAGCGTGGCCTGGTGCGGCCGCAGGACCGGAAGGCCGCAGCGAAAGCCGGTGGCGCCGTAACAGGAGGCAAGGAAGCGAAGGCAGCGCGTAAGCCCGGCGACCTGTCCTTCGCAGCGATTCAGCGCCTGCAGGCGGAAGCCGGAGACATCATCGCCGCCGAGGTGGCTACGATGCCGCGCACGGCGCTTGCGCTGCTGGCTGCTGAGCTGGCTGGCCGCGCGCTTTACGACCACACCTGGAACGGCCCGCGGACGTGGGTGCATATCCATCGCGAGGCCTCCGGCCGCATGCCGGGCAACATCGCGCAGATCAGCGGCCGCGCGCCGGCGGCCTCTCGCATGGAGGAGCAGGCGAAGGCCTGGCGTGACCGGCTGCCGAAGAAGCTGGACGAGCTGCGGCCGTTCCTGCTGCAGCAGGAGTTCGAGTTCATCAGCAAGCTGCTGGCCTACCTGGTGGCGCGCGAGATCGACGTGGTCGACGTGTCCCCGGGCATGAAGGGTGGCGTCGTCGAGTTGGCCACCGCAGCCAAGGTCGACCTGGGCAAGCATTGGAAGGCCACCGAGGAGTGGTTGGCAACGATGCCGAAGGCGACCGTGCTGGCTATGGCCAAGGACGCAGGCGGCGGCGAGATCGCCCTGGGCATGCTGGCAAAGGAGCCGAAAGCCACGATGCCGGCGAAGGCGATGCAGTTCTTCCCTGCCGGCTGGATCCCGAAGGTGCTCCGGCCGAAGGCACCAGTGCGGCCGAAGCCGGCGGCGAAGAAGGTCGGCAAGAAGCGCCAGACGGAGGGCAGTCCGGCGTGAAAGGACAGGTGCGCCACTGGTCTGCGCTGGATGACGACGTGCTGCGAAAGCTGCACGCCGCCGGCCACGGCGTGACTTTCATCGCCGTGTTCATGTGCTGCGGCCAGCAGACGGTCCATGCCAGAGCCACCGCGCTAGGCCTGAAATTTCGTGATCGCAGCCAGTGGACGGAAGTCGAGGATGCCGTCCTGCGCGATCGCTTTCCCGAGGAGCTGACGGCCGACATCGCACGCGATCTTGGGCGCACGAAATGCCAGATCTACAACCGCGCTCACCTACTCGGTCTGACCAAGAGCTCGGCGTTCTATGAGCGCGAGCGCCAGCGGCAGGCTATCCGGGCGCGCACGAACCCAGGCATGCGGGCAAGCCAGTTCCGGAAGGGACTGGTGCCGGCCAACAAAGGTGTGAAGCGTCCGCCCGGATGGTCACCGGGCCGCATGGCCGAGACTCAGTTCAAGAAGGGCCAGATGTCCGGCCAGGCCCAGCACAACTACGTACCTATCGGGACCGAGCGCATCAGCAAGGACGGTTATCTGGAGCGCAAGGTCACCGATGAACACCCGGTGCCGGCCCGCCGCTGGGTCGCCGTGCACCGACTGGTGTGGGAAGCCGCTCATGGGCCCATCCCGGACGGGCACAAGGTCGCCTTCCGTCCCGGCCAGAAGACCGCCGTATCCGCCGAGATCACGCTAGATCGCCTCGAGCTGGTCAGCGATGCCGAAATGATGCGGCGTAACACCGTCCACAACCTGCCGAAGCCGCTGGCCGAGGCAATCCAACTGCGCGGCGCTCTGGTGCGCCGTATCCGAAAACAGGAGCGTCGAGAAAATGGCCAAGATTGACGAGCTGCGCGATCACCTGTTCGAGACGTTGAAGTCTCTGCGCGACGAGAAGAACCCTATGGACATCGCCCGGGCCAAGGCCGTTGCCGATGTCGCGCAGGTGGTCATCAATTCCGCCCGCGTAGAGGTCGAGGCAATGAAGGTGACCGGTGCCAAGGTTGGTACGGGTTTCCTTCCTGCGGCTGACCAGACCAACGGTCCACGTTCACCCGAGGAGCGCGAGAGGGATCTACGAAAGATTCAGCGCGATCGAGCATGACCCGCCCTACCACCCACAAGCGCCCCACCGGCCGTGGCTGCTTCTCGTGGGCGCGCGCCGTATCGGCCAGCGGAACGATCACCTGGCGCCTCTACCAGAGCGACTGCCGGCTCCGGACCCTCTGCGCCATCGTCCGGTACCCGATCAACCACCAGTGCGAGCTGGTGAACATGGCTGTCGCCGATCAGCTTCGCAAAGCCCGCAACCGGCTGCGCGCGTTGGTCGGCGCGCCGGGACGAACAACTACGGGAGTAGCTCAATGAGTATCGAACTGGTGGCCTCCGAATCGGCAGATGAAGGTGGCCTCGATCTGCTGAAGCAGGCGGCCGAGAGCTGCTTGGCGAATGGCGGCGACTGGTATTCGACGATCCAGGCCGTGGGCATTCTGGAGCACCATGTCGGCATGCCTGCGCTGTTGAAGGACGCGACCTTCATCGGCATGTGTTCGCCCGAGCGCGTGCTGCGGCTGTTCGACATGATGCCCGCGTCCTACCAGCAATGGGTCGAGCAGAACTGGAACCGTCTCGGTTACGAGCGCGAGACCAACGAGCTGCGCGAGCTGTTCATCATGTCCGTCGGCCTGGGCGGCGAGGCCGGCGAGGTGCAGGAACTGCTGAAGAAGCATGTGCGGGACGGCCGCGAGATCCATGACGACCTGCTCCTGGAGCTCGGCGATGTCCTGCACTACCTGACGCGCATCGCGGCGCAGTTCGGGATGACGTTGGAGCAGATCATGCTGGCCAACCGGGAGAAGATCGAGCGCCGGCATGCGAAGCGTGAGGCGGCGCGCCGCGCGGAGGACTCCCATGCCTGACCTTTCCCCTGCTCTCTGCCGCCTGATCGATTCCCTGGCGCAGCATGCGGTGCAGGAATATCTCACCGGCGAGGCCGCGCAGCACAACGGCCAGGGCGAGCAGCGACCGAATCACCCCACCTTGCCGTCGCTGAACGAAGCGGCCTAGCCTGCGCCCCGATGAAAACAGCCGCATACGCCCGTTTCAGCTCCGACAGCCAGCGGGAAGCCAGCCTCGAGGACCAGCTCCGGAACTGCCGAGCCTTCTGCGCCCGGCAGGGCTGGGCCGCGCCGGAGGTGTACCAGGATGCCGCCGTGAGCGGCGCGCGGCTGGATCGCCCCGGATACCAGCAGCTGCTGCGCGACGCGGACCTGTTCGACGTGATCCTGGTCGATGACCTGTCGCGCTTCGGGCGCGACAAGGAAGAGCTGGGCATGGTGATCAAGCGCCTGCGCTTCCGCGGCGTGCGCCTGATCGGCGTGAGTGATGGCGTCGACACCGCACGCAAGAACCACAAGCTCGACACCGGCCTGCGCGGCCTGATGTCGGAGCTGTACCTGGATGACCTGGCCGAGAAGACCCACCGCGGCCTCACTGGGCGCGCGCTCGCGGGCGCCAGCGCCGGCGGCCTGCCCTATGGATACCGGGCGCTGGGCGACGGGCAGCGCGAGATCGACGAGGCGCAGGCGGCCGTGGTGCGCAGGATCTACGCCGAATACATCGACGGCCGCAGCCCGCGGGAGATCGCGGCGGCGTTGAACTCCGAGCGCGTGCGCTCGCCACGCGGTGGCCAGTGGGCCATGTCCGTGATCTACGGCGACGTGCGGCGCGGCATCGGCATCTTGGCCAACCCCATCTATATCGGCCGCCAGGTCTGGAACCGAAGTCACTGGGTGAAGCACCCGGAGACCGGGCGTCGCGTGCGCAAGGAACGGCCGGAGTCGGAATGGATCACCACCGAGAAGCTGGAGCTGGCGATCATCGACCGTTCGACGTGGGAGGCTGCACAGGCCCGGATCCGCGGCGCCTCGCCGGCGCGTACGGTCACGCCGGGCGCCGGCGCCGGCCGGCCGCCGAAGCACCTGCTGAGCGGCCTGCTGCGCTGTGACCACTGCGGTGGCCCGATGGTGATCGTCGACCGCTATCGGTACGGCTGCGCCAGGCACAAGGATCGCGGGGATAGCGTATGCCCTTCCCGGCTGCGCGTGCCGCGCGCCACGCTCGAGCATGCCCTGCTGGCGAGCATCCGAAAGGATCTGCTGAGCGAGGCCGCCTTCGCGCGATTCCAGCGGGCTGCAGCCGAAGCGCTCAAGCGCGCCGCGCCGGACCTGGATTCCGGCCGCCGGCGTGTGGCCGAGGCAGAGCGCGTGCATGAGAACGTGATGGGAGCGATCCGCGCCGGCATCATCACGGCGAGCACGAAGGCGGAGCTGGTGAAGTCGGAGGCCGATGTGGTCGCTGCTCGCGCGCACCTGGACCAGCTGAAGGCGTTTCAGCCGGCGCAGTTCCTGCCGCGTGCCCGCGAGCGCTGGCAGAGCATCATCGATCGACTGGCCGACGTGGGACGCAACAAGCACGAAGCGCGCGCCGCGATCCGTGACCTGCTCGGTGACCGCATCACCCTCAAAAGCGAAAACGGCGACCTCATCGCTGAGGTCGCCGCATCGAGTGAGATATCTGTGGTAGCGGGGGCAGGATTCGAACCTGCGACCTTCGGGTTATGAGCCCGACGAGCTGCCAGACTGCTCCACCCCGCATCAGAGTCCGGAGACTATAGCGACATGGCCGGTTTCTTGCAAGTCTTTCCCGCGAATATTTCCCCGGGAAAGGGACTCAGCCGGCCAGCGCGTTGCGGCACCACGCGATCAGCGGCCCCCAGTACAGGCCTATGGCCAGCAGGCCCAGCGCGTTGAGCGACAGCACCACGCGCAGCGAGCCGTCGGACTGCATGCGCAGTTCCGAGCCCTCGACCGCCTTGTCGAAGTACATCACCTTCACCACGCGCAGGTAGTAGTACAGGCCGATGATAGCGAACACCGCGCCGACGATCGCCAGCCACAGCATGTTCGCGTGCACGGCCGCCTGCAGCACCAGCAGCTTGGCGAAGAAGCCGAACATCGGCGGCACACCGGCCAGCGAGACCATCACCAGCAGCATCAGGAAGGCCAGCCAGGGCGAGCGCTGGTTGAGACCACGCAGGTCGTCGATCTCCTCGCACTCGAAACCGGCACGGCTCAGCGCCAGGATCACGCCGAACGACGCCGTGCTCATCAGCGCATAGCTGATCGCGTAGAACATCGCCGCCGAATAGCCCTCGGGGTTGGCCGCCGAAAGGCCTAGCAGCAGGTAACCCATGTGCGAGATGGTCGAGTACGCCAGCATGCGCTTGAGGTTGGTCTGCACGATCGCGACGAGGTTGCCGATCGCCAGCGAGAGCACCGCCAGCACCGCCAGCATCAGCTGCCACTGGTGCCACACCTCGGCCATGCCGCCGGCCAGCAGGCGATAGGCCATGCCGAAGGCCGCCAGCTTGGACGCCGAGGCGATGAAGGTGGTGATCGGCGTCGGCGCGCCTTGATAGACGTCCGGGATCCACATATGGAACGGCGCGACACCGAGCTTGAAGCTGATGCCCACGACCATGAACACCAGGCCGAACAACAGCAGCGTCGGCGCCTGGGTGTAACCCATCACGGACTTCAGCTGGGCCAGGTCCAGGGTGGCCTGCCCGCCCATGCCGGAAGCGCCGTACACCATCGACATGCCATACAGCAGCATGCCCGAGGCCAGCGCACCCAGCACGAAGTACTTCATCGCCGCCTCGGAGGGCAGCGGCGCGTCGCGGTTCAGCGCCACCAGCGCGTAGGACGACAGCGACAACAGCTCCAGGCCGAGGTAGACGGTGACCAGGCTGCCGGCCGAGACCAGCAGCATCACGCCGATCACCGCGAAGATCATCAGCGTGTAGAACTCGCCGATGAACAGCTTGCGGTCGCGCAGGTAGGGACGCGAATACACGAACACCAGGATCGTGGTCAGCAGCGCGAACACCTTCAGGATGGTCGCCACGCCGTCGCGCACGAACATGCCGTGGAAGGCTGTCACGGTAACCGGCGGCACGGCACCGACCACCATGTAGACCGCCACCGCCAGCACGGCGATGGAGAGCCAGTGCAGCCAGTGCCGCTGCTCGGGCTTCATGAATGCGTCGAGCAGCAACAGCAAGCACGCGGCCGCGACCAGGTAGAACTCCGGCGCAAGGATCAGGATGTCATTCATTGAGGGCATGGTCGGTCCCGATCAGATCTTGTGAACAGCCAGCTGCTGGACCAGCTGCGCCACCGAGTGGTCCATCAGATGGATCAGCGGCTGCGGCCAGATGCCCAGCGCGAGCACCGCGGCGGCGAAGGCAGCCAGCACGAAGGTCTCGCGCCCGTTGATCTCCTTCATCTCCGCCACGTGCGGGTTGGTGATGTCACCCCACAGCACGCGCTTGACCATCCACAGCGTGTAGGCTGCACCGATGATCAGGGTGAAGGCGGCGAACAGCGCAATCCACGGGTTGGCCGTGAAACTGGCCAACACCACCATGAACTCGCCAACGAAACCGCTGGTACCCGGGAGGCCCGAGTTGGCCATGGCGAACAGCACGTAGAAGAAGCCGAACCAGGGCATCACGTTGATGACGCCACCGTAGTCCTTGATCTGGCGGGTATGCAGGCGGTCGTACAGCACGCCGATGCAAGAGAACATCGCGCCGGAGACGAAGCCGTGCGAGATCATCTGCACCATCGCACCCTGCATGCCGAGCTTGGCCGCATCCAGGTTGCCGGCGTCCCGCACCAGCATGAAGGCGATGAAGATGCCCAGCGTCACGAAGCCCATGTGGGCCACCGACGAATAGGCGACCAGCTTCTTCATGTCGTCCTGCACCAGCGCCACGTAGCCGATGTAGACCACGGCGATCAGGCTGAGCACGATGACCAGGGGCGCGAAGTGGGCGGCGGCATCGGGCGTGATCGGCAGCGAGAAGCGCAGGAAACCGTATCCGCCGATCTTCAGCATCACCGCCGCCAGCACCACTGAACCGCCGGTCGGCGCCTCCACGTGGGCGTCCGGCAGCCAGGTGTGCACCGGCACCATCGGCACCTTCACTGCGAAGGCCAGCAGGAAGGCGAAGAACAGCCAGGTCTGCTCGGTCATCGACAGCGGCAGCGCGGCCAGCGTGTGCAGGTCGAAGGTACCGGCCTTCTGGTACAGGTAGATCAGCCCGATCAGCATGAAGATCGAGCCAAGGAACGTGTAGATGAAGAACTTGATCGTGGCGTAGACGCGACGCGGGCCACCCCAGATGCCGATGAGGATGAACATCGGGATCAGCATCGCCTCGAAGAACACATAGAACAGCAGCGCGTCCGTAGCGCAGAACACGCCGATCATCAGGCCCTCGAGCACCAGCATGGCGGCCATGTACTGGTGCGGCTTGTCCTGAATGACCTCCCAGGCACCGACGACCACCAGGATGGTGACGAAGGTGGTGAGCAGGATCAGGGCGACCGAAATGCCGTCCACGGCCAGGCCGTAGTGCACGCCGAGCGAGGCGATCCACAGGTGGTCCTCACCCAGTTGCATCACTGCACCGTCGAGGTGGTACTGCGGAATCAGGAACAGGCTCACCGCGAAGGTGAGGACGGCGACGGCCAGGGCGAGCCAGCGGGCCAGCGAGGGACGGCCGGAGCCCGCGAGGAGCACCGGGACGGCGCCCACCACGGGAAGCCAGATCAGCAGGCTGAGCAGGTGATTGAACATGGAGCTGGATTCCCTTTAGTGCCCGACCAGCCAGAACCCGCCAAGCAGCAGGATGAGGCCGAGAATCATCGCGAAGGCGTAGTGGTAGAGGTAGCCGGACTGCAGGCGGCGCATCGCAGCGGCGATCTTCTGCACCAGACTGGCCGAACCGTTGACCATGGCGCCGTCGATCACCGCGGCGTCACCGGCCTTCCAGAACAGGCGACCGAGCTTCACGCCGCCGCGGGCGAAGACCGCGAAATAGACGTCGTCCACCCAGTACTTGCGGTCCAGCACGGTCCACAGCGGCTTGAGTGCGCTCTTGATCCGGCCGGCCAGTGCCGGGTTGAACAGGTAGATGTAGGTCTGGATGGCGAAGCCCGTCAGCACCAGGAAGAACGGCAGCTGCGTGAAGCCGTGCAGCGCCATCGCCATCGCGCCATGGAAATCGCCCGCCATCTCGCCCAGCACGTTGTTGGCCTCGTCCACGTGGATCGCCTGGCCGAACCAGCCGCCGAACAGCATCGGGCCCACGGTGAAGATACCCACCAGCAGCGACGGGATCGCCAGCAGGACCAGCGGCAGGGTCACCACCCACGGCGATTCGGTCGGCGCGTGCTCGAGCACACCCGGCTCGTGGTGGCCGTGATCGTCATGATGGTCGTCATGGTGCGCATCGTGACCGTGGCCGTGATGGGCCTTGACCGTGAATCGCTCCTTGCCGTGGAAGGTCAGGTACATCTGGCGGAAGGTGTACAGCGCGGTGACCAGTGCACCGGCCATCACGCAGAAGTAGGCGTAGTGGGCGCCCCAGCGGTGCGACTCGCCGACCGCCTCGATGATCGCGTCCTTCGAGTAGAAGCCGGAGAAGAACGGCACGCCGCACAGCGCCAGCGAACCGATCCACATGGTGATCCAGGTGATCGGCATGTACTTGCGCAGGCCGCCCATGTAGCGCATGTCCTGCTCGTGGTGCATGGCGATGATCACCGAGCCCGCGCCGAGGAACAGCAGCGCCTTGAAGAAGGCATGCGTCATCAGGTGGTAGACCGCGCCCGAGTAGGCCGACACGCCCAGCGCCACGGTCATGTAGCCAAGCTGCGACAGCGTCGAGTAGGCCACCACGCGCTTGATGTCGTTCTGCACGATGCCGATCAGGCCAGTGAACAGCGCGCCGGTGGCGCCGATCACCATGACGAAGCTGAGCGCCGAGCCGGACAGTTCGTACAGCGGCGACATGCGGGCGACCATGAAGATGCCGGCGGTCACCATCGTCGCGGCGTGGATCAGCGCCGAGATCGGGGTCGGGCCTTCCATCGAGTCGGGCAGCCACACGTGCAGCGGCACCTGGGCCGACTTGCCCATCGCGCCGATGAACAGCAGCACGCAGATCACGGTCGGCGCGTCCCAGTGCATGCCCTGGGTGATCGTCAGCGTCTTGCCGACCAGCGAGTCGGCGCCGGCGAAGGCGGTGGCGTAGTCCAGCGTGCCGAGGAAGTACAGCACCGCCGAAATGCCCAGCAGGAAACCGAAGTCGCCCACGCGGTTGACCAGGAACGCCTTCAGGTTGGCGAAGATCGCCGTCGGCCGCTTGTACCAGAAGCCGATCAGCAGGTACGACACCAGGCCCACCGCTTCCCAGCCGAAGAACAGCTGCATGAAGTTGTTGCTCATCACGAGCATCAGCATCGAGAAGGTGAACAGCGAGATGTAGCTGAAGAAGCGCTGGTAGCCCGGGTCGTCGGCCATGTAGCCGATCGTGTAGACGTGGACCAGCAGGGACACGAAGGTCACCACCACCATCATCATTGCGGTCAGGCGGTCGATCAGGAAGCCGACGCTGGCGCTGAACTTGCCGATCTCGAACCAGGTGTACAGGTTGTGGTTGTAGACCGGCGCGCCACCCATCGTGATCTGGTAGAGCACGTAGAAGGACAGGCCGCAGGCGACCAGCAGGCCCAGGATGGTCACGCTGTGCGCACCGGCCCGGCCGATGAACTTGCCGAAGAATCCGGCCAGCAGACAGCCGACCAGCGGCGCCAGCGGGATGGTGAGAAGGATTGCCGTCGAGAGTTCCATCCAATCAACCCTTCATGCTGTCGATTTCGGCGACGTTGATCGTGCTGCGGTTGCGGAACAGCAGGACCAGGATCGCCAGGCCGATGGCGGATTCCGCCGCGGCCACGGTGAGAATGAAGAACACGAACACCTGGCCGGACACGTCGCCGAGGAAGCGCGAGAACGCCACGAAGTTCATGTTCACAGCCAGCAGCATCAGCTCGATCGCCATCAGCAGCACGATGACGTTCTTGCGGTTGATGAACAGGCCGGCCACGGAGATGCAGAACAGCACCGCGCCGAGCACGATGTAGTGCGAGAGCGTGAGCATCACTTGGACTCCTCGGAAGCCGCCGGGGCCGGCGTGCGGCCGTAGTTCGTGTCCGCGGCCATCTTGACGATGCGCACGCGGTCGCTGGCCTTGACCGCCACCTGCTGGCTGGCGGTCTGGTAGCGCACGCCACCACGATGACGCAGGGTCAGCGCGACCGCAGCGACCACGCCGACGGTAAGGATCAGCGCGGCGATCTCGAATGGCAGCAGGTAGTCGGTGTACAGCGCATGGCCCAGCCAGGCGGTGTTGGACAGGCCCGCCTCGGTCGCCGGATTCGCGCCGAGCACCCTGGCGTGCATAGCACGCACGCCGATCAGCGCGAGCATCTCGCCGAGCATCACCAGTGCGACGATCAGGCCGACCGGCAGGAACTTCACGAAGCCCTCGCGCATCTTCTCCTGGTCGATGTCGAGCATCATCACGACGAACAGGAACAGCACCATCACCGCGCCGACGTAGACGACGATCAGCGCGATCGCCAGGAACTCGGCCTCGGCCAGCAGCCAGATGCAGGCAGAGCTGAAGAAGGTCAGCACCAGCGCGAGCACGGCGTGCACCGAGTTGCGCAAGGTGATCACGGCCAGCGCCGAGGCCACGGTGACCGTGGCGAAGGCGTAGAAGCAGATCAGCTGGAACAGTTGTGGATTGATCATGTGTGTCCCCTGCCCTCAGCGGTACGCCGCGTCCTGCGCGCGGGCGGCGGCGATGTCGGCCTCGAAGCGGTCGCCGATGGCGAGCAGCTGCGGCTTGGTCACCACGTTCTCGCCACGCTGCTCGAAGTGGTATTCGTGGATCGACGTCTCCACGATCGAATCGACCGGGCAGCTCTCTTCGCAGAAACCGCAGAAGATGCACTTGAACAGGTCGATGTCGTAGCGGGTGGTACGGCGCTGGCCATCGCTGGCGCGCGGCGCGGAGTCGATGGTGATCGCCAGTGCCGGGCACACCGCCTCGCACAGCTTGCAGGCGATGCAGCGTTCCTCGCCGTTCGGATACCGGCGCAGGGCGTGCAGGCCGCGGAAGCGGTTCGACTTGGGAATGTGCTCCATCGGGTAGCGCATCGTGTACTTGGGCGCGAACAGGTAGCGCCAGGTCAGCGCCATGCCCTTGAGAAGCTCGATGAGCAGCAGGCTCTTGAAATAGTGGGTTATGCGGGACATGGCTTTCTTCAGACCCCCGTGCCGATGGTGACCCAGCCGAAATACTTCATGCAGCCGGCGACGAGGACCCACACGATGGTGATGGGAATGAACACCTTCCAGCCCAGCCGCATGATCTGGTCATAGCGGTAACGCGGGAAGCTGGCGCGGAACCAGAGGAACAGGAAGGCAAAGGCGAAGGCCTTGGCGAACAGCCAGAAGAAGTTGCCGTGGCCGATCCAGCCCCAGCTCTCCGGGAACGGACTGAGCCAGCCGCCCATGAACAGGATCGAGGCGAGGAAGCTCACCAGGATCATGTTGGCGTACTCGGCCAGGAAGAACAGTGCGAACGCCGAGCCGGAGTACTCCACGTGGAAGCCGGCGACGATTTCCGACTCGCCCTCGGCCACGTCGAACGGAGCGCGATTGGTCTCTGCCACGCCGGAGATGAAATAGATGACGAACACCGGCAACAGCGGCCACATGAACCACTCGCCGATGCCCTTGCTGCCCGCCTGGGCCATCACGATGTCGGTCAGGTTGAGCGAACCGGCCAGCACCAGCACGCAGACCAGGCACAGGCCCATGGCCAGTTCGTAGGAGATCACCTGGGCCGCCGAACGCATCGCGCCGAGCAGCGCGTAGCGCGAGTTGGACGCCCAGCCGGCGAGGATGATGCCGTACACGCCCAGCGAGGTCATCGCCAGCAGGTACAGCAGGCCGGCATTGACGTTGGCCAGCACCATCTTGGTCCCGAACGGGATCACCGACCAGGCGGCCAATGCCGGGACCAGCGCCAGCAGCGGCGCGAGGTAGTACAGGAAGCGGTTCGCGTTGGTCGGCAGGATCACTTCCTTGATCAGCAGCTTGACCACGTCGGCGAAGGCCTGCAGCAGGCCGAGCGGACCGATCTTGTTCGGCCCCATCCGCACGTGCATCCACCCGATGATCTTGCGCTCCCAGTACACGAACATCGCCACCGCCAGCACCAGCGGCAGCACGATGGCCAGGATGTGTACGATCGGCCAGACGAGCTGGTTGAGGATCTGGTCGCCCATGGTCAAGCCTTGCTCAGGGTGAGGGTTGCGCCGTAGGCCGGCAGCGTCGCGGTGAGGTCGTGTGCAGCCTCGATCCAGACGGCACCGTCGGGCACCGCAGCGTCGATCACGACCGGCAACACCGACTGCCCGAGCTTGACCGCCGCGTCAGCGACGAGCCCCTGGCGGGCGGCCTCGTCGGCATTCATGCGGGCGGCCGGCGCGCGATTGAGCGGGTGTGCGTTCAGCGCTTCGGCACGGCGCAGCACCGCATCGGTGCGATAGATCGGCCAGCTGGCCAGGCGGGTCAGGCCGGAAACCGTTTCGCGGGTGGCCAGGCCCACCGCGCCCGGACGGGTCGACACCTCGGCCATGCCTGCACGCAGACCAGCCAGATCATCGAACTCGAAACCGGCGAACTGCAGCAGGCCACCCAGCGCACGCAGCACCTTCCAGCCCGGCCGGGCCTGCCCCGGCAGCTTCGTACCGGCCTGCACCTGCTGCGGCACGCCATCGACATTGACCAGCGTGCCGTCGGTCTCCGGCAACAGCGCGATCGGCAGGATCACATCGGCGACGTCGCGCAGCGTGGGACTGGCGAATGCCGCGAAGGCGACCACCGAGTCCGCGCCGAGCAGCGCGTTGAGCGCCTTGCCGCCATCGGCGAAGTCATACGGCGGCTCGACGCCGAACAGCACGTAGCCCTTGCGCGGATTGGCCAGCATGGCCTGTGCATCCAGGCCACCGTTGCCCGGCAGTACACCGGCGCGGGCCAGGCCCAGCGCATTGGCGCCGACCGGAAGCTCATTGACCGCGGCCCCGGTTGCCTCGCCGATGAAACGGGCGATGGCACGCAGCCACGAAGCCTGCGGATGGGTGACCGCCAGTTCGCCGAGCACGATCACCGCTGGGCCGTTCTTCAGCTGGGCCACGGCATCTGCATCCCCCTGGTCGGACGACGCCGCAGCGATTGCCTCGGCCAGCGCCGCCGGTGCGGACGCACCGGCATTCACCGCCGCCCTGGCCAGGCCAAGCAGCGCGTCAACCAGCGACTGCGGCGCGACGACGGCTTCGCCGGCCAGCTTGTAGTTGAAGTCGAACGCGGCCGGGTTGACCGTGTAGACCTTCGCGCCCTTCTTCACCGCCTGGTGCAGGCGATGGTTGAGCAGCGGCATCTCGTGGCGCAGGTTGGAGCCGACCAGCAGCGCGCCGCGCACCTTGGCCACGTCGGCTACCGGCATCGCGAACGTGCCGGCGACGGCACCATCGGCGAAGTCGAGCTGACGCAGGCGGTGGTCGACGTGGGCACTGCCCAGGCCGCGCGCCAGACGCACCAGCAGGTCGCCCTCCTCGCTGGTGGTGGCCGGGTTGGCCAGCACGCCCAGCTCGCCTGCGGGCACCTTGCGCAGCGCCTCGGCGGCGAACGACAGCGCGTCTTCCCAGGTGGTCGCCTGCCACTGGCCGTTGCGCTTCACTTCCGGCGCGCTGACGCGGTCGGCGGCATACAGGCCCTGGTAGCTGTAGCGGTCGCGGTCGGACAGCCAGCACTCGTTGATCGACTCGTTGTCGCGCGGCACCGTGCGCAGCACTTCGCCGCGGCGGGTGTGCAGCCAGAGGTTGGAGCCGAGCGCGTCGTGGTAGCCGATCGACGGCTTCGCCGTCAGCTCCCAGGCGCGCGCCTTGAACTGGAACGGCTTATTGGTCAGCGCGCCGACCGGGCAGACGTCGATGATGTTGCCCGACAGCTCGGTCTCGATCGTCTTGCCGATGTAGGTACCGATCTGCAGGTTCTCGCCGCGGTTCATGCCACCGAGTTCGTAGGTGCCGGCGATCTCGCTGGTGAAGCGCACGCAGCGGGTGCACTGGATGCAGCGGGTCATCTCGGTGGCGACCAGCGGACCGATGTTCTCGTCGGCCACCGTGCGCTTGCGCTCGGTGTAGCGCGACACGCTGCGGCCGTAGCCCAGCGAGACGTCCTGCAGTTCGCACTCGCCGCCCTGGTCGCAGATCGGGCAGTCCAGCGGGTGGTTGATCAGAAGGAACTCCATCACGTCCTTCTGGAACTTCAGCGCCTTCTCCGAGCGCGTCATCACCTTCATGCCCTCGGCCACCGGAGTGGCACAGGCCGGCTGCGGCTTGGGCATCATGCGGCCGCCCATCTCCACGTCCACCAGGCACATGCGGCAGTTGGCGGCAATGGGAAGCTTGCGGTGGTAGCAGAAGCGCGGGATCGGCACGCCGATGGCGTCGGCCGCCTCGATGATCATCGCGCCCTTGCGGATCTGGGTGGGCTTGCCGTCGATCTCGATGTTCAGCAGATCGGGGGCGGCGGGGGTTGGCTGCGCGCTCATCAGGCGGCGACTCCCTGGTTTGCGGCGGCAAGCTGGTCGTCCGTCATGGAGCGACCGTTGCGCACGAAATATTCGAACTCGTCCCAGAAGTGATGCAGGAAGCCCTGCACCGGCCAGGCGGCGGCTTCACCGAAGGCGCAGATGGTGTGGCCCTCGATCTGGCCGGCGACCGCCTTGAGGCGATGCAGGTCGTCTTCGGTACCCTTCCCTTCCACGATGCGGCTGAGCACGCGGTACATCCAGCCGGTGCCCTCGCGGCACGGCGTGCACTGGCCGCAGGACTCGGCGTAGTAGAAACGCGAGATGCGATGGCAGGCCTTGACCATGCAGGTGGTCTCGTCCATCACGATGACCGCGCCGGACCCCAGGCCCGAACCCGCCTTCTGCAGGCAGTCGTAGTCCATGGTGGCTTCCATCATCACCGCGGCCGGCAGAACCTTCATCGAGGAGCCGCCCGGAATCACCGCCTTCAGCTTGTTGCCGTTGCGCACACCGCCGGCCATCTCCAGCAGCTCCGCGAACGGGGTGCCGAGGCGGATCTCGAAGTTGCCTGGCCTGGCGACGTGGCCGGAGACCGAGAAGATCTTCGGACCGCCGTTGTTCGGCTTGCCAAGGTTGAGAAACCAGTCGGCGCCGTTGCGCAGGATCGCCGGCACCGAAGCGTAGGTTTCGGTGTTGTTGATCGTGGTCGGCTTGCCGTAGAGGCCGAAGTTGGCCGGGAACGGCGGCTTGAAGCGCGGCTGGCCCTTCTTGCCCTCCAGCGACTCCATCAGCGCGGTTTCCTCACCGCAGATGTATGCGCCGGCGCCGAGCGCGCCGTAGATGTCGACGTCGATGCCGCTGCCCTGGATGTTCTTGCCCAGCAGGCCGGCCGCGTAGGCTTCGGCCAGCGCTTCCTCGAAGTGCTCGAACGGCTCGTGGTGGAACTCGCCGCGCAGGTAGTTGTAGGCGACGGTTGAGCCCGTCGCGTAGCAGGCGATCGCCAGGCCCTCGATCACCGCATGCGGGTTGTAGCGCAGGATGTCGCGATCCTTGGCGGTGCCCGGCTCGGACTCGTCCGAGTTGCAGAGGATGTACTTCTGCATGTCGCCCTTCGGCATGAAGGACCACTTCAGGCCGGTCGGAAAGCCCGCGCCGCCGCGGCCGCGCAGGTTCGACTTCTTCACTTCCTCGATGATCGCGGTCGGATCGGTCTTCTCGGCAAGGATCTTGCGCCAGGCCTTGTAGCCGTCCACCTGCTCGTAGCTCGACATCGCCCAGGGCTTGTCGAAATGCAGGGTGGTATAGACGACCTGGTGGTCCTGCGGCGCGGGTCCGACCGGACCGGTGGTGGTGTTCGCCATCGTCTTACTCCAGCCCGTCCAGGATGGCATCGAGCTTCTCGGTGGTGAGACGCTCGTGGTAATGCCCGTTGACCGTCATCGCCGGCGCGTAGACGCAGGCCGCGATGCACTCCTCTTCCCGCTTCAGGTACACGCGGCCGTCCGCCGTGCTCTCACCGAGCTTGATGCCGAGCTTCTGTTCGCAGTGCTTGACCAGCTCCTCGGCGCCGTTGAGCCAGCACGAGATGTTGGTGCAGATGGCCACGTTGTTGCGACCGACCGGCCTGGTCTCGAGCATCGAATAGAAGCTCGCCACCTCGTACGCCCACACGGCCGGCAGGCCGAGGTACTTGGCGACGGCGGTGATCAGCTCGTCGGTGAGGAAGCCATGGTTCTGCTCCTGCGCCGCAAACAGCGACTGGATCAGCGCCGAGCGCTTGCGGTCCGGCGGGAACCGGGCCACCCACTCCTCGATGTGCTGGCGGGTGTGGTCGTTGAGGACGACCTGCGGATCGACGTCCTTGACCTGGTCGTAATGTCCGGTGGCTTTCATGTTCTTGGCTCCCGTGCGCTCAGCGATCGACTTCGCCGAACACGAGGTCGTAGGTGCCGATCATCGCCACCACGTCGGCCAGCATGTGGCCACTGACGACGGTGTCGATCGACGACAGGTGGGCGAAGCCCGGTGCACGCAGGTGCACGCGGAACGGCTTGTTGGCGCCATCGGAGACCAGGTAGCAGCCGAACTCGCCCTTGGGCGCCTCGACCGCGGCATAGGTCTCGCCGGCCGGCACGCCATAGCCCTCGGTGAACAATTTGAAGTGGTGGATCAGCGCTTCCATGTCGTCCTTCATCTCGACACGGGACGGCGGCGCCACCTTGAAGTTCTTCAGCATCACCGGGCCGGGGTTGGCACGCAGCCACTTCACGCACTGCTGGATGATGCGGTTGGACTGGCGCATTTCTTCCACGCGCACCAGGTAGCGGTCGTAGCAGTCGCCGTTGACGCCCAGCGGGATGTCGAAATCCATCTCGGCGTACTTGGCGTAGGGCTGCTTCTTGCGCAGGTCCCAGGCCACGCCCGAGCCGCGCAGCATGGCGCCGGTCATGCCCCACTGCTGGGCCAGCTCCGGCGACACCACGCCGATGCCGACGGTGCGCTGCTTCCAGATGCGGTTGTTGGTCAGCAGTTCCTCGTACTCGTCGACCTTGGACGGGAAGTCCGCGGTGAACGCATCGAGGAAGTCGAGCATCGAACCCTCGCGCCAGCTGTTCAGGCGCTTGAGGTCCTTGCCCTTGTGCCACGGCGACTCGCGGTACTGCGGCATCTGCGCCGGCAGGTCGCGGTAGACGCCGCCGGGGCGGTAGTAGGTGGCATGCATGCGCGCGCCGGAGACTGCCTCGTAGCAGTCCATCAGCTCTTCGCGCTCGCGGAAGGCGTACAGGAACACCGCCATCGCGCCGAGATCGAGCGCATTCGAACCGATCCACATCAGGTGGTTCAGGATGCGGGTGATCTCGTCGAACATGGTGCGGATGTACTGCGCACGCTCCGGTGCCTCGATCCCCATCAGGTTCTCGATGGCGCGCACATAGGCGTGCTCGTTGCACATCATCGACACGTAGTCGAGGCGGTCCATGTAGCCGATCGACTGATTGAACGGCTTGGACTCGGCCAGCTTCTCGGTACCGCGGTGGAGCAGGCCCACGTGCGGATCGGCACGGACGATGGTCTCGCCGTCCATCTCCAGCACCAGACGCAGCACGCCGTGCGCAGCGGGATGCTGCGGGCCGAAGTTCATCGTGTAGTTGCGGATTTCCTGGGCCATGTCAGTTCCTGCGCCAGTCGTCGGCGGCCTCGGCCTGGGCCTGCAAAAGGTCCGCGTCGTCGCGGATGGTGCGCGGCACTAGCACGCGCGGCTCGATCGATACCGGCTCGTACACCACGCGCTTCTGCTCGGCGTCGTAACGCACTTCGACGTTGCCGATCAGCGGAAAGTCCTTGCGGAACGGGTGACCAACGAAGCCGTAGTCGGTGAGGATGCGGCGCAGGTCCGGATGCCCTTCGAACAGGATGCCGTACAGGTCGAACGCCTCGCGCTCGAACCAGTTGGAACCCGCCCAGATGCCGGTGACCGACGGCATCACCGGCAGCGTGTCGTCTTCGCAGAACACACGCAGGCGCAGACGGTGGTTGTGCTCGATCGAAAGCAGCTGCATCACCGCGGCGAAACGGCGAGGATCATGTCCGGCACGCGGACGGTTGGCCCAGGCGAAACGCCCCATGGCCTCCCCTTCCACGCCGCGCGAGAAACCCTCACCGCCGGCGGTATTGGTTTCCCACTCGCTCTGGCCATAGCCGAGATAATCGATGCCGCACAGGTCGATCAGCTGACCGAAGCGGAACGGCGCCTCGTCGCGCAGCGCGGTGGCCACGGCGATCAGGTCGGCCGGACGCACCTCGGCGATGGTCTCGTTGCGCTCGACGCGGATCGCCAGCGTGTCGCCAAAGCGCGCAGCAAGGCGGCCGGCGAGCGAGGTGTCTTGCGTATCAGTCATGGTACGGACGCCTTCAGGAACGCGCGATGGTGCTGGTGCGGCGGATCTTCTTCTGCAACTGCAGGATGCCGTGGATCAGCGCCTCGGCCGTCGGCGGACAGCCCGGCACGTAGATGTCCACCGGCACGACGCGGTCGCAACCGCGCACCACCGAGTAGGAGTAGTGGTAGTAGCCGCCGCCATTGGCGCAGCTGCCCATCGAGATGACCCACTTCGGGTCGGGCATCTGGTCGTAGACCTTGCGCAGCGCGGGGGCCATCTTGTTGACCAGGGTGCCGGCGACGATCATCACGTCGGACTGGCGCGGCGACGGGCGGAAGATCACGCCGTAGCGGTCTAGGTCCAGTCGCGCCGCGCCGGCGTGCATCATCTCCACCGCGCAGCAGGCCAGACCGAAGGTCATCGGCCACATCGAGCCGGTGCGCGCCCAGTTCATCAGCGCATCGACGCTGGTGGTGACGAAGCCGCGCTGGATCACCGGGTTGTCCCCGGCCGGACGCAGGATGTCGTCCACCAGGTTCAGCGGCTGCGGGTTGTGCATCACCCGGTCGATGGAAGACATCACTCCCATTCCAGTGCTCCCTTCTTCCAGACGTAGGCGAAACCGATCACCAGCAGCAGCAGGAACAGCGCCATCTCGATGAGCGCGGTCAGGCCGATCGACTTGAACACCACCGCCCACGGGAAGAGGAAGGCGATTTCCAGGTCGAAGATGATGAACAGGATGGCCAGCAGGTAGTAGCGCACGTCGAAGCGCATGCGCGCGTCCTCGAACGCCTCGAAGCCGCACTCGTAGGGCGAGAGCTTCTCCGATTCGGGACGGCGCGGGCCGGCGAGCAGGCCGAGGGCGAGCAGCACCAGGCCGAGCCCGGTGGCGACGCCGATGAAAAGGAGGATGGGCCAGTATTCGGCAAGCACGATGCAGCGTACCTCCGCGCCCGCAGGCGCATCAGTGACCGTGAAGAGGACGGTCCGGAAGTGATCAGCGGAAAGCAATGGACGCCCGGGGCGCCATTACCATCGCTCACGGTCCGTTTGCGAGCGTCCGATTGACCACGGTCTGGTTCGGGGATCGCGCCATTGTACCAGCGAGGGCAGGTGACACGACAAGTATTCGGCCGCTTTCGAACAGACTTTCGAAAGCGGCGCGCGATCGGCGAGCGCGCCGTCGCGCTACATCGTGCTGGTCACGCGGTCCGAGGCGGTCATGCCGGCGAGCAGGTTCTCGATGCGCTGGCGCGCCACCTCGCCGTCACTGGACTCGTTGAAGTGCACGCCGATGCCCGCCGGGCGGTTGCCCTGCGCGCCGACCGGACTGATCCACACCACCTTGCCGGCCACCGAAATGCGTTCGCTCTCGTCGATCAGGCTGAGCAGCAGCACCACCTCGTCGCCCAGCGCGTAGCGCTGCGTGGTCGCCGCGAACAGCCCACCGTTCTTCAGAAACGGCATGTAGGCGCTATACAGCGTCGGGATGTCCTTGATCTTCAGCGAGATGATGCCCTGACGGGCGACAACGGGGTTCATGCGTGCTCCTGGCGGACTATCCGCGAGCGCATCGGATACCGAATCCTAGCGATGCGCACAGGCTTGCGCAAAGCACGATTGGCCGGTTAGCGGCGCAGTTCGCACCAGCCCCAGTGATCGTAAATCCAGACCGAGGGCAGCGTGAGCTCGAGTTTGACGAATAGCGCCCCCTCCCCGGCTGGCAATACACCCTCGGCCAGCCGGAAGGTGGCGCCAGGCAGGCGCTGGAGCGGGGCGCGCATCCACCGCCAAGCGATGCCGGCACCGGCCGTGGCCGCGGTCAGCCGCAGACAGGTCCGCAGCGGCCAGCTCGGCAACCAGGGCAGTTCCCGCGGAAGCGATTCCGTCGACAGCACTTCGAATCGTTCGGTACGGGCGGCCAGCCGCTCCATGCGGCGCCGGCTCAGCACCAGCTGGCTGGCATGCCGCGCGAGCGCGGAGCGCTTGCGCGCCCAGGTTGGAGCGTCGGCGACGCAGGCCAACGATGGGCGCACCCTTCGCGTGCCACCGTGCACCCGGTAGAGCCAGATCGCCGGCAACTCGGCCCTCCGCTCCAGTGCCAGCCGCATGAGCACATGAGCTGCCCCATGGTCCGGGTGCCGGTCGTCCAGTGCCGGCATCGCCACGAGGGTGGGCCGCACCCGAGCGACGACCGCATCCAGCGCCTCGACACGGGCGGCCGCATCGATGGCGATCAGCCCGGTGAGCCCCTGATCGGGCCACCCCATCGCCGTGATGTCCGAAGCGGGCACACCCAGCTCGTCGAGCGCCCCCATGAATTCGCCGCGCCGGCGAAGGGCCCAGTGCGCCCGTGCCCGCCGCCCGACCCACAGCCGCCGCTCCAGCCGACGCTGCGGCCACGGATTGTTGTCGCCATCGGTGAGCAGCAATACGTGCACCGCGCCGCCGGCCGCGAGTACCCGCTGGATCAGGATGCCGGTCGCCAGCGTCTCGTCGTCCGGATGGGGAGCGACCACCAGCAGCCGCGTGCGCGCCAACAGGGTTTCCATGTTCGATCGCTGCCCGGGCCGCGCTCAGCGCCAGCGGGCCAGCAGCTCCAGCAGAGCCAGGTCGCCGCGCAGCGGACCGCGCAGCGAGTCGCGCGTGCGGTTGGCGCGGTCGTACCATTCGCCCAGCGCCGCCGTGTCCATGCCGCTGGCCAGCGGCCCGGCCTCGCCGGCGGCCCGCGCACGGCTCTCGTCGGCGACGGCCTGGGCCGCGAACCAGACCCGCTGGGCGGGTTCGCTGTCCAGCCAGCGCCGGACCACATCGGCAGCCTCACCGCGGCCGGCGGCCAGGGCCGCAAGGTCGCGACGCACTTCGCTGCGACGATCCAGCGCCCCCTCCTCCGCCCAACGCCGGGCCAGGCCGGGATTGCCGCCGGCCGCCCGCAGCGCCGAAGCGGGATCGACCACCCCCCGGGCCTGCAACCAGGCCAACGCCTGGGCCGGCTCGGGCAGGTGGAACTCGATCCGCTGGCAACGACTGCGGATCGTCTGCGGCAGACGCCATGGCGCATCGGCCACCAGCACCAGCATGGTCTGTGCCGCCGGCTCCTCCAGCGTCTTGAGCAACGCGTTGGCCGCCGCGGCATTCAGTGCGTCGGCCGGATCAATGGTCGCGACCTGCCAGCCGCCGAACTGGCTGGCCATGGCCAGGCGGGCGGACAGCTCGCGGATCTGGTCGATCACGATCTCGCTGCGCTGCACGCCGTCCTTGCGCAGGCCGTAGCCCACCGCGACGCGATCCGGGTGCGTTCCCGCATCCAGCAGCACGCAACTGCGACAGTGCCCGCAGGCCTCACCCAGCTCCGGCTGCTGGCACAACAGCCCACGGACGAATCGTGCGGCGAAGTCGCGCTTGCCGAGACCCTCGGGTCCGCAGATCAGCAGCGCGTGGGGCAGCGCTCCGCGCTCGCGGCGCGCCTGCAACCGGCGCCAGGCGTCGTCCAGCCAGGGCATCGCGCTCATCGGTCACGCTCCAGCAGCGGAGTCACCGCCGCGATCGCCTCAGCCAGCACCTGTTCCGGTGTCCCGCTGGCGTCGAGCACGCGGAAGCGTACCGGCTCGGCCATCGCGCGCGCGCGATAGGCCTTGCGCACGCGCTCGAAGAACGCATCGGCCTCGCCCTCGATGCGGTCAGCCGCACCGCGACCGGCCGCCCGCGCACGACCATCGGCCACCGGCAGGTCGAGCAGCAGGGTCAGATCGGGAGCGATCCCGGCGCAGGCCCAGGCCTCAAGCGCGGCGATGCGTTCCATAGGCTGACCACGACCGCCTCCCTGGTAGGCATAGCTGGCATCGGCGAAGCGGTCGCACAGCACCCAGCGGCCGGCTGCCAGTGCCGGTGCGATGCATTCGCGCACCAATTGGGCGCGCGAGGCGAACATCATCAGCAGCTCGCTCTCCGCGCTCATCCCGCGCATGGTCGGATCCAGCAGGATCGCCCGCAGCGCCTCGCCCAGCGGCGTGCCGCCCGGTTCGCGCGTCTGCACCAGATCGATGCCTTGCCCCACCAGGTGATCGCGCAGACCGGCCAGCAACGTGCTCTTGCCGGCCCCCTCGCCTCCTTCCAGGCTTATGAACACACCGCGCATCGTCAGTGGCACCGCTTGAGCTGGTAGCAGTCGACGTTGCGGTCGTGCTCGGCCAGCGTCCTGGCGAACACGTGCGTACCGTCGCCCTTGGCCACGAAATACAGCTCGTCGCCGGATGCGGGGTGCAACGCGGCCTCGATCGCCGGCTTGCCCGGCAGGGCGATCGGAGTGGGCGGCAGGCCCGGGCGGGTGTAGGTGTTGTAGGGAGTGTCGGTGGTCAGGTCGCGCTTGTGGATGTTGCCGGTATAGCTCGCCCCCATGCCGTAGATCACGCTGGGGTCGGTCTGCAGCAGCATGTGGTGTTCGAGCCGGCGCACGAACACCCCGGCGATGCGCTTGCGCTCGTCGGCGCGGCCGGTTTCCTTTTCGACGATGGACGCCAGGATCAGCGCATCGTAGGGCGTGGCCAGCGGCAACCCCTGATCGCGCCCGGGCCACAGCGCGTCGAGCGTCTTGTGCATGGCGGCATAGGCACGCTTGAGCACGTCGAGGTCGCTGTCGCCCTTCACGTAGGCGTAGGTTTCCGGCAGGAAGCGGCCTTCGGGCATTTCCCCGGGCGCGCCGATCTTCTGCATGATCGTCGCGTTGTCCATGCCCCGGGTCAGGTGTCGCAGCGACGAGGCCTTGTCCAGCGCGGCCCGCAGCTCGGCAAAGGTCCAGCCATCGATGATGGTGAAATCGTGCTGCAGCACGCGGCCAGCAGCCATGTTCTCCAGCAGCGAACGCGGCGTGAGGCCGGGTACCAGCGCGTATTCGCCCGCATGCAGGCGGCCAGCCACGTGCATCTGCTCGGCCAGCGCACGCCAGTACAGTGGCGCGGCATGACTCAGTCCCCGGCTGCGCAGCTCGTCGACGATCTGCTTGAAGCCGGTGCCGCGGGCGACATCGATCGTCTGCCCGGCGGAAGCGATGTCCAACGGCGTCCGACCGAAGCGGTCGAGGTCACGCCACAGCCACGCCGCGGCGACCGCTGCCAGCAGCAACAGGAGGATCAGCGCCCGCCACGCCGCACGGCCACGCACCAGAAAACGACTCATGCCAACTCCAATGGAAAACCCAGCCCGCGCCAATGTCGCTGCATCGCGCGCGCCACGGGGCCGGGGGCAAAGACCTTATCGCCGACGGCCTGAACCGGCAGGATGCCGCGAACGCTGGATGTGAGGAAGAGCTCGTCGGCACGAAGCAGTTCATCCAGCACCAGATCACGCACCTGCGCCGTCCGAATCGTCGCCAGCACTTCGGCGCGGGCGACGCCGGCCACCCCGCAACGAGCAAGCAAGGGCGTGACGAGGGCGCCGTCGATCACCGCGAACACGTTCGCCATGGTGGTGCATGTGACGCGACCGGCGACATCGAGCAGCAGTCCATCGTGGATCGACGGATCGGCCCATTCGGCCCGGGCCAGCACCTGCTCGAGGCGATTGAGGTGCTTGAGGCCGGCCAAAGCCGGCTGTTCGGCCAGGCGCAGGTCGCACACGCGCAGGCGCACGCCTTCGCTTGCCAGGTGCAGGTCCGGCGCCGGAAAGGCCGCAACGATGCGGGTAGGCATCGACGCCACCGGCGGCGCGTAGCCACGCGGGCCGACACCCCGGGTAACGGTGATACGTACCACGGCGGCAGCCATCCCGGCCGCGACGGCGAGCACCTCGCTCGCCAGCACCTCGGCATCCGGCAACGGGATGGCCAGACGGCGACCGCCCTCGGCCAGCCGCGCCATGTGCCTGGACCACAACGGCGCGCGGCCACCGATCACGCTCACCGTCTCGAACAGCCCGTCGCCGTAGCTGAGTCCTCGGTCCTGGGCAGACACGGTGTCGCCCGGCCGGCCGTCGACAAGCATGCGCACGGTCATGCGTCGGCAGCCCGAAGCGCGCGCAGCAGCCCGCGTGCCTTGGCGCGGGTTTCCTCCAGTTCGCTCGCGGCAATCGAGTCGGCGACAATGCCTGCCCCGGCGCGCAGGCTCACCTCATCGCCGACCTGGGTCAGCGTGCGGATCAGGATGTTGATATCCATGTCGCCGGACCGGTCCAGGTAGCCCAGTGCGCCGGTGTAGGCCGCACGTGGGGCCTGCTCCAGCGCCGCGATGATCTCCATGCAGCGTACCTTGGGACAGCCGGTGATGGTGCCACCGGGAAAGGTGGCGGCGATCAGCTCGCCCGGCGTGACGCCCGGCCGCAACCGGCCCCGCACGTTGGAGACGATGTGATGCACGTGAGCGTAGCTCTCGACCACCATCAGCTCGTCCACTTCGACCGTGCCCGGCACGCAGACACGACCGAGATCGTTGCGCTCCAGGTCGATCAGCATCACGTGCTCGGCGCGCTCCTTCGGATGACCACTGAGTTCGCGGATGCGTGCGGCCTCGTCCTCACCGGGCAGGCGCGGCCGCGTGCCGGCGATCGGCCGGGTCTGCGCCAGGCCGGCGCGCGACTCGACCAGCCGCTCCGGCGATGAGCTGGCGATCGACCAGCCAGGCTGCTGCAGCAGGCCGGCGAACGGCGCAGGGTTGGCCCGCCGCAGCGCGTCGTAAAGCGCGGCCGGCGAAGGGGCCGTGGCATAGCGCGCACACCAGGCACGCGACAGGTTCACCTGGAAGATGTCGCCTGCGCGGAGGTGCTCGTGAATGCGCGCCACGCCATCGAGGAAACGCTGTGGATCGTCCTCCTCGATCGCCAGCGGCGCGGCCATACCCGTCCAGCATGCTGCCGCATCGAGGTCGACCGCGATCCGTTCGAGCAGGGCCTCATGCCCCGGCTCGGCGACCAGCTCGGTCACGCCGCGCGCGTGATCGACGATCGCCGCCGCCGGGCAGCGCAGCGCCAGAGCGACCGGCAGCACGGCATGCGGATGCAGGCGCAGGCGGAGCTCGATCTCGCCGGCCAGCTCGTAACCGAAAAACAGCAGCCAGCCGCCGCGAAACGGCAGTGTGTCGTCAGTGGACTGGTCGACCCGATGCTCGCTCCAGCGCGCATCGAGCAGCTCGAGGAAGCGGCCAGGCAACGCGCGGCCCGACTCGTCGCGGACGATGCCGTCGGCGTGCAGCGCAATGGATTCGCCGGTCGTAGCGAACAGCAGGTCGCGACGCGCCTGCGGCGTGCCGGAGACCACGCTCTGCAACAGGCCCGGATAGCGCCCGGGAAACGACGCGGCCGGCGCGAGCAAGTCGCGCCGGCCGCCAAGGGTGCGGCGATGGCCGTCCATCCGTCGCTCAGACGCGACGGAAGACCAGCGTGCCGTTGGTCCCGCCGAAGCCGAACGAGTTGGACATCGCCACGTTGAGATCGGCCTTTTCCGCCTGGTTCGGCACCAGGTCCATGCCCAGCGCCTCGACCTCGGGATCGACGTTCTCGAGGTTCATCGTCGGCGGCATCACGCCGTCGCGCAGCGCCATGATCGAGAAGATCGCCTCGACGCCTCCGGCCGCACCGAGCAGGTGACCGGTGACCGACTTGGTGGAGCTGACCGCGAACCTGCCCTTATGCGTGGCGTGCTCGCCGAACACGTTGCGGATCGCCTTCGCCTCGCCCAGGTCGCCGACCGGGGTCGAGGTACCGTGCGCGTTGACGTACTGCACTTCCTCCGGTTTCAGACCGGCGTCGTGCAGCGCATTGCGCATTGCCAGCTCGGCGCCGTCGCCGCTCGGTGCGGTGATGTGGAACGCATCGCCGCTCATGCCGAAGCCGATGATCTCGGCCAGGATGGTGGCACCGCGCGCCTTGGCGAACTCGTACTCCTCGAGCATCAGCATGCCCGCGCCGTTGGACAGCAGGAAGCCGTCGCGACCGGTGTCCCAGGGACGGCTGGCGTGCGCCGGGTCGTCGTTGCGGGTGGACATCGCCTTGGCCGAGCAGAAGCCCGCCATCGCCGTCGGCGTGGTGGCGAACTCGGCACCGCCGGCCAGCATCGCATCGGCGTCGCCGTACTGGATCAGCCGCATCGCCATGCCGATGTTGTGCGCGGCCGTGGTGCAGGCCGACACCAGCGCAATGTTGGGTCCCTTCATGCCGTGGTAGATCGACAGGTTGCCGGCGACCATGTTGATGATCGAACTGGGCACGTAGAACGGCGACACCTTGCGCGGCCCCTTTTCGGCCAGCTCCAGCGTCGTGCCCTCGATCGTATGCAGGCCGCCGATGCCGGCGCCCGCCGCGATACCGATGCGCCCGGCGTTCTCGTCGGTGACGACCAGGCCGGACTGACGGAACGCATGCGTACCGGCCACGATGCCGTAGTGGATGAACGGATCCATCCGCTTGAAGTCCTTGGCGATCGCACGCCGCTCGTCGTCCGGGGCGTCGGAGCCGACGAAGTAGGCCTCGACCGGATCGAAGTCACGGACCTCGCCGGCAATGCGAGTGGCATAGGCGGAGGCATCGAAGGCGGTGACCGGGCCAATGCCGGTGTTGCCCTCGAGCACGTTCTTCCAGGCGGTGGCGATGTCGTTGCCGACCGGCGAGACGATGCCCATGCCGGTCACTACCACGCGTCGTTTGCTCATGCGTCTGTTCCTTACACTGAGGCCGCGCGAACCATACGCGGTCGCAGGTTACGAAATGCGGAAACGAAAACTGCGCCGGTGCGGCGCAGCTTTCGTGATCGGAACGCGGAGAGATCGGCGCCACCGCAGCGGCACTCCCCCGCGTCGCGATTACTCCTTGGAATGGGCCTTGATGTAATCGACGGCCTGCTGCACGGTGGTGATCTTCTCGGCTTCCTCGTCAGGAATCTCGGTCTCGAACTCTTCTTCGAGGGCCATCACCAGCTCGACCGTGTCCAGCGAGTCCGCGCCCAGATCGTCCACGAACGAAGCGTTCGCCGTGACTTCATCTTCCTTCACGCCCAGCTGCTCGATGACGATTTTCTTGACGCGTTCTTCGATGGTGCTCATGTTGCAAAACCTCCCAAGGAGAAATTTTCGTGCTGCGCCGGCTTGTTCCGGCAGAGGCCCGCGTCTGGCGCTGCGCGGCCCCCTTGGGAGCCGGCCGCCTTGTCGCGGACAGTGGAGCAACGCTGGCCAGCCGGCCGGCGCGAAGTGGCCATTGTCGCCCAAAAAACGTCTGCTGGCGACAACCGGCCAAATGGCATGGGACAGGGCTCGCACCCCGCCCCGGAAACTCAGGGCATGTACATCCCGCCGTTGACGTGCAGCGTCTCGCCGGTGATGTAGGCCGCTGCGGGCGAGGCCAGGAAACCCACCGCTTTTGCGATGTCCACCGCCTCGCCAAGCCGGCCCAGCGCGATCTGGCCGACCAGCGCGCCACGCTGCTCCTCGCTGAGGGCGCGGGTCATGTCGGTATCGATGAAGCCCGGCGCCACGACGTTCACGGTGATGCCGCGGCTGCCGATCTCGCGCGCCAGCGACTTGGAAAACGCAATGATGCCGGCCTTGGCCGCCGCGTAGTTCGCCTGGCCCGGATTACCGGTCACGCCGACCACCGAGGCGATCGAGATGATGCGACCCTTGCGCGCCTTCATCATCCCGCGCATCACCGCCTTGGAGGTGCGATAGACCGAGGACAGGTTGGTGTCCAGGATCGCCTGCCAGTCCTCGTCGCTCATGCGCATCAGCAACTGGTCGCGGGTGATGCCGGCGTTGTTGACCAGGATCGAGACCGGGCCGAACTCCTTGCCGATGGCGTCGATCAGCGCCGTGACCGCCACCCCGTCGGTGACATCGAGCTTGCGGCCATGGCCACCGTTGGCAGCCAGCCGCTCGCCGATGGCGGTAGCGCCGGCCTCGCTGGTGGCGGTGCCGATCACGGTAGCGCCCATCGCCGCCAGCTCGTCGGCGATGGCCGCACCGATGCCGCGACTGGCCCCGGTGACGAGGGCAACCTCACCCTTGAGTACGTCGTTCATGCATGTGTCCTTGCGGTTCGTGATCGAAAGGGCTCAGGCCCACTCGGTGCGGGCGGCTTCGAGATCACCCGGAGTACCCAGGGCGCGTGCATCCAGGCTCTTGTCGATACGCTTGGCCAGCCCGGCCAGCACCTTGCCCGGACCGCACTCGGCAAAACGGGTGGCGCCGCCGGCGGCCAGGGCCTGCACGCACTGGGTCCAGCGCACCGGCTGGTAGAGCTGGCTGACCAGCGCCTCGCGGATCGAATCGACGCCCTCATGCACCCGGGCGTCCACGTTCTGCACGACCGGGATCGACGGCTCGCGCCACGCGTAGGCGGTCATCGCCTCGGCCAGCCGATTGGCGGCTTCGCGCATCAAGGGCGTATGCGACGGCACGCTCACCGGCAGCTTGATCGCCTTGCGCACACCGCGCTCGGCCAGCAGCACCAGCGCCTTGTCCACCGCCTGGAGGTGGCCACCGATCACCACCTGACCGGGCGAATTGAAATTGGCCGGGACCACCACGTGCACACCGGAGGCGTCTTGGCATGCCTGCTGGACCACGGCATCCTCGGCGCCGAGCACGGCGGCCATCGCGCCGGTGCCCGCCGGGGCGGCATCCTGCATGGCCTGCCCGCGAATGCGCACCAGGTGCGCCGCGTCGACCAGGGCGATCGATCCGGCAGCGACCAGCGCGCTGTACTCGCCCAGGCTGTGGCCGGCCAGTTGGGCCGGCATGGCGCCGCCCCGGGCCATCCAGACGCGCCACACCGCGATGCTCGCGGCCAGCAGCGCAGGCTGGGTGTACTCGGTGCGGTTGAGCTGTTCCTCCGGCCCCTGCTGGCTCAGCGCCCATAGATCCACGCCGGCCCCCTCGGAGGCCTCCTCGAAGGTGGCCTGCACTTCCGGATGCAACTCGGCCAGCTCGGCCAGCATGCCGACCGACTGGGAGCCCTGTCCGGGAAACACGAAGGCCAGCGAGGAAGCGGAAGCAGTCATGGATTGGAAAACCGTCGAGGTAAAAGCGGCATGTTGCCAGCAATCGATGACGTACGCAGCCGTATCGCGACGTTACGTGCCGTAGAGCGCAAAAGCCGCCCCGGAGGGCGGCCCATGCGAAGCGGGGTTCCGGACCGGCTCAGTAGCGCAGCAGTGCCGAAGCCCAGGTGAAGCCGCCGCCGAATGCCTCGAGCAGCAGGTTCTGACCGCGCTGCACCTTGCCCGAACGCACGGCGTAGTCCAGCGCCAGTGGCACCGAGCCGGACGAAGTATTGGCGTGCTTGTCCACGGTGACCACCACGCGGTCCATCGACATCTTCAGCCGCTTGGCGGTCGCCTCGATGATGCGCAGATTGGCCTGGTGCGGGATCAGCCAGTCGATATCCGATTCCTGCATGCCGGCGGCCTGCAGCGTCTCGTCGACCAGCGAGTCGAGCGTCTTGACCGCGACCTTGAACACTTCGCGCCCGGCCATGCGGATGCGCACGCCGTGGTTCGGCTCATCGGTGAAACCGGCCGACACGCCGACCGGGTTGTACAGAAGCTCCTTGTGGCCGCCGTCGGCATGCAGACAGGTGGCGTAGATGCCCGGCTCGCTGGAAGCCTCAAGCACCACGGCACCCGCGCCGTCGCCGAACAGCACGCAGGTCTCGCGCTCGGTCCAGTCGACCATGCGGGTCAGCGTCTCGGCGCCGATCACCAGCACCTTCTTCGACTGGCCGCTCTTGATGAACTTGTCGGCCACACCCAGCGCGTACATGAAGCCCGAGCAGGCCGCGTTGACATCGAATGCCGCGCAACCGTTCGCGCCCAGGCGATGCTGCACGAGGCAGGCGGTCGAGGGAAAGATGATGTCCGGCGTGGTGGTACCGAGCACGATCAGGTCGATCTCGGACGCCTTGACGCCGGCCGCCTCCAGCGCGCGCTGCGCAGCCAGCGTGGCGAGGTCGCCAGTGGTCTCGCCCTCGGCGGCGACGTGGCGCTGACGGATGCCGGTACGGGTCTGGATCCACTCGTCGCTGGTCTCGACCAGCTTTTCCAGGTCGGCATTGGTAAGGATGCGCTCCGGCAGGGCGCTGCCGGTACCGGTGATGCGGGAGTAGATCGGGGTCATTCCACTATCCAGTCAGTGCGGTCGATCGGGCGTCGCGCATCCCCTCTGGATGTCGCAACCGCACCGAAGCCGGGAAAGGTACGTTCGCGCGCGCGCAAAAGCAAAGCGGCGCGTCACCGCGCCGCTTTGCCACCGGAATCCCTTGCGGGACCGATCAATCCTCTTCGACCACCGCCGTGGCGGTGTCGATCACCTTCTTGCCGCGGTAGTAACCGTCGGCGGTCACGTGATGGCGCAGGTGCACTTCACCGCTGGTCGGGTCGGTCGACAGCTGCACGGTCTTCAGCTTGTCGTGCGAACGACGCATGCCGCGGGTGGACGGGGTCTTGCGGCTCTTGGCAACGGCCATGGCGGATCTCCAACGTAATCGCTTGTAGCTAGCGGGTTATTTCTTCAGTTCGCGCAACACCGCGAACGGGTTTTCGGTATGTTCGTCGCCGGCTTCGGATTCCGACGGCGGACGGGTGAATTCTTCTGGCAACGCGCTGTCCGGATTGACCGGCACCAGCGGCAGCGCCAACAACAGCTCGTCTTCGATGACATCGGCCATGGCCAGCTTGCCATCCTCTTCCACCAGCAGCGGCTCGGACTCGGGCGACAACCCGGACTCCTCGCGCTCCGAGCGGATCAATCCCAGCCTGCTGCTGATCGACACCGGCAGCACGAACGGCTCAAGCGATCGCTGGCAAGTGACTGTCAGCGGCGCATCCGCACGAACGTCGAGATAAGCCATGCCGAGGTCGTCGCGGCCGAACTCCAGCTCGTAGGCAACCTCCCCCGCATCGCCTGCGAGCATCCCGCAGAGGCGGGGCATCGAGGCCACCGGAAGCGTTCCCGCGAAGGAACGCCGCGCCGAAACCATGCGCCAAGCGTCCACGGACTCTGGCAGTGTCACGGACATAATCGCGAAATTATCGGTTTGGCGGCGGTCCAAGTCAACCACGCATGAAACCGGCGTCCACTTGGCGGCAAGGCGTGCATTTTGCCTGCAAAGTGCCGGTTCAGGCAGACTGGTCGCCCGATTTTCTTGCGGCGAACGCCCCCAGTGACTCCCGAAATGATGATAGCGGGCGGCGCGGCCCTGCTCGGACTGACCATTGTCGTGGTGGTCCTGCTGCTGCGCCAGCGACAGCGCGAACGGCGGCACCACGAAAATCTGCAGACCCTGCTCGACCTCGCCGATCGACTGGAAGGCGATCTGAAGACCTGCCGCACCGGACTGCAGAAAGCCCACTCGGTGATGTCGCTCAACCCCGACAGCCCGCAACCAAGCGAGAAGGATGCCCGCCAGGCGATCGACGCCGGACTGCGGGCGCTGCTGCAGCAGCGGCTGTGGATCCGCGATTGCGCCAGCGAGGCCAGCGAGCAGCAATTGGAGGCCACGGCCCAGTCGATGCGCGACACCCGCGGTCGCCTGCGCCCCCTGCTCGAAGCGCTGAGCCAGGCCCAGCAGGACCTGGACAGTGCGATGCGCGAACACATCCACCGGGGACCGGGCGCGTGACGCCGCCGCTGGTGCTCGGCTCGACCTCGCGCTACCGGGCCGACCTGCTGCGTCGTGTGTGCGAAGACTTCGTCCAGGACGCCCCCGGTACCGACGAGGGCCACCTGCCCGACGAGCTGCCCGCCGCCCGCGCACTCCGGCTGGCGATCGCCAAGGCCGGGGCGGTGGCCGCCAGGCATCCGGGGGCGCTGGTGATCGGCTCCGACCAGGTCGCCGAACTGGATGGTTTCGCCCTGGACAAGCCGGGCACGGCCGAGGGCGCACGGGAACAGTTGCGGCGCTCGTCCGGCCGCACCGTGCAATTCCACACCGCGCTGTGCCTGCTCGATGCTCGCGACGGTGCGGAACATGTGCACGTGGACGTTACCCGTGCCGTGTTCCGCCCTCTTTCGGACCGCGAGATCGAGCGCTACGTCGCACGCGAACAGCCGCTGGACTGCGCTGGCAGCTTCAAGTGCGAGGGGCTGGGCATCAGCCTGTTCGAACGCATCGAGACGGACGATCCCACGGCGCTCGTCGGACTGCCGCTGATCGCGCTCGCACGCCTGCTGCGCCAGGCTGGCCACACCATCCCCTGAGATCAACGAGGGCTGTCGGCCGCATGGGCCGCCAGCCAGATCGGACACGCCCCACGCTCGACGGGCGTGGCTGCGACGGTCGCCGGCATGCTCAGCGGCACCGTCCCCAGATACAGGGCCACCCGTTTGCGTCCGTCGTAGAGCGACACGCGCGTCACCGCCCTCGGCGCATCGATGCGACGGCAGATCGTGCCCAGCCAGGCAGAGCGCTCGCGTTCGCCCTGTGCGGTTTCCTCCACCGCCAGCAGCATCGGCTCGCCGGCGTGCGCCGCCTGCAGGCCCGCCTCGTCCAGATGCCAAAGAGCCAGTTGTGGAGCGCGGCCGTGCTTGACGTTCAACGGGCTGTCCAGGCTGTACACCGGTCGCCGGTCATCCAGGGCGAACGCCAGCTCGGCAGCCAGGGCGAAATTGTCCGCCACCAGCACGCCTTCATGCCGCAGCGGCTCGACCCGCGCTGCCGCCTCGCGCCAGCCGACAAAGGCATAGGGAAACGCCTTGAGATCCGCCAGCCGCGTGGCGCCCCCCGGCGTCGCCGCCATGCCGAGCCAGACCAGGCCCAGGCCCTGCCCGAGCACAGCCACGAACACCGCTCCCCCCAGCCAACGACGGGCCGACGTCCCCGTCTTTGCCGCCACCAGGGCCGGCAGCGCCGCCAGCAATGGCAGGTAGCCCGGCAACGGCCAGTGCGCACGGAAGCGCACGTCGTCGGCAAACAGGCCGAGGAGGAAATACAGGGCGAGAAAGCCGATCGAGACGAAAGCGATCACATCCCATGGCGCCCCCTCCCCGCGACGACGCCAGGCACGCCAGCCGGTCCAGAGCAGCATGGCGTACAACAGCGGAGTGCAGGCCAGCGCCTGCTCGAGCGGCTGCACCAGCGCGCCGGCACGGAATCGCCAGGGGTTGCGATCGACCAGCTGAAAGGCGAGACCCGCGCCGTGCTGGTGCCAGTTCGATATCACCAGCGGCACCAGACCCATGACCGCCACCGCCATGGCCAGCCACAGCCCCGGACGGCGCCAGAGCGCCCGTCCACGCGGAGCGCCCAGCATAAGCAGCAACCCGACGAGCATGGGCATCGCCGCGCGGTAATGGGTCGCCCACGCCAGTGCGAGAGAACCGCCGAGCAGCAGCCAGTCGCGCAAGCGATCCTTCGCCGCCACCCGCAGCAACGCGAGCACGGCCAGCATGATCGCCACCGTCAGCGGGACATCGGGTACCGCCAGCACGCCCAGCGTGCCGGCCAGCGGCAGCATCAGGCAGAGCAGTCCGGCCTGCCAGCCGGTGCGCGGATCGAACGCCTCGCGCGCGAAACGCACCACGATCCACGGCAGCGCCGCGCCGAGCACCAGGAACGGCCAGCGCATGCCGATCACCCCGTGTCCGGCAACCGCCTCACCGCCCCGGATCAGCCACGCCGTGAGGGGCGGCAAATCGCTGTAACCCCATGCCGGATGCCGGCTTTCCAGCCAGTAGAAGGCCTCGTCGGTGAATGGCTCCAGCGTGGCCACCAGCCACGCCTTGATGGCGAACTGCACGGTGAAAACCGTGAGGAAAGCGGCTCGCCAGCGCGCGACAGGCACCACTACACTGATCCGGTCACGCATGCGCCACGGCGCAGCCAGCCGCAAGGAAACCACCCATCGCCATGTCTGCCACTCCCCTCCGCGACGATCCGCTGATGCAGCGCCTGGAAGCGGCGCTGGCGCAGGTCAATCAGGTGCTGCTCGGCAAGCCGCGCCAGGTCAAGCAGGCCTTCACCTGCCTGCTCGCCGGTGGCCACCTGCTGCTGGAGGATGTGCCGGGCGTGGGCAAGACCACGCTGGCCCATGCGCTGGCCGCCACGTTCTCGCTCGACTTCCAGCGCGTGCAGTTCACCAGCGACCTGCTGCCGTCGGACATTATCGGCGTGAGCGTCTACGAGCGCGAGACATCGCAGTTCCGCTTCCACCCGGGGCCGATCTTCGCCGGGCTGCTGCTCGCCGACGAGATCAACCGCGCCACGCCGAAGACACAGAGCGCGCTGCTCGAGGCGATGGCCGAGGGCCAGGTTACCGTCGACGGCCAGACCCACGCGTTGCCGCAGCCGTTCTACGTGGTCGCCACGCAGAACCCGCTGGACCTGCACGGCACCTTCGCCCTGCCCGACTCGCAGCTGGACCGCTTCATGCTGCGCATCTCGCTCGGCTATCCGGACGCCGGCGCGGAACGGGCGCTGCTGTCCGGGGCTGATCGCCGGGACCTGCTGGCCCGGCTCGCCCCGCAGCTCGATGCCGCAGGGCTGGTCGCCCTGTGCGATCGTGCGCAGGCGATCACCGTCAGCACCGCCCTGCTCGACTACCTGCAGGCGCTGCTGACCGCGAGCCGCCGCCACGGCGAGATCCGCGTGGGCCTTTCGCCGCGGGCCGGCCTCTCGCTGCTGGCCGCGGCCAAGGCGTGGGCGCTGCTGAGCGGGCGCGGGCATGTGCTGCCGGAGGATCTGCAGGCGCTGTTCGTACCGCTGGCCGGCCACCGCCTGGTGCCCAGCCGCGGCAGCAGCGGCGAGGCACTGGCGCGCGAACTGCTCGCCGAGGTCGCGGTGGACTGATGCGGGCTCCGCTCGCACGCCTGCAGCAGTGGGCCGAACGGCGCCTGCCTGCGCTCACCCGCTACCGGCGCGCGGAGTCGTTGCCGATCGAACTGCACCGACGACGCATCTATATCGTCCCGACCGGCTTCGGTCTGGGTTTCGGCGTACTGCTGCTGGTGATGCTGGTCGGCGCGCTCAACTACACCAACAACGCCGCGCTGCTGCTCACCTGCCTGCTCGGCGCGGCCAGCATGACCAGCATGCTGCTGACTTTCCGCGCGCTGGATGGCCTGAACCTGGCATCGGTGCGTGCCGGCCAGGCCATCGCGGGACAGCCGCTGGACCTGCATCTGGTTTTCGCCGCCGCCCGGGCGCGCGAGTCGATCCGTGTGGACCTGACCGGCCAGTCGCGGACATTCCATCTCGCCGCCGCCGGCGAGGCCGAGCTGGTCTTCCAGCTGCCCACGGGCCGCCGCGGCTGGCAGCCGTTGCCGCGAATGCGCGTATGGAGCACCTGGCCGCTGGGCATGTTCCGCGCCTGGAGCTGGCTGTATCCCGAGCAGTCGGTGCTGGTCTGGCCACAGCCGGAGGCCAAGGGCCCGCCGCCGCGCCTGCCGGAAAGCGACGCCGCGGAGCGCCAGCTTCATCGTGGCGAGGATCTCGCCGCCCTGCGCGATTACCGCACCGGCGATCCGCCGCGCCATGTGGCGTGGAAGGCCAGCGCCCGCCACGAGGGTCTGCTGGTGAAGGATTTCGAGCAGCCCCGTGCGCACGAGGAATGGCGCCTGGACTGGCGCGAACTCGGCGCGCTCGACAACGAGGCGCGCATCGCCCGGCTGGCCCGCTGGGTCGGCGAGGCCCACGCACAACGGCGCCGCTACGGCTTGTGGCTGCCCACGCTGGAGATCGCCACCGACAGCGGCGGCGACCACTATGCGCGCTGCATGAGCGCGCTGGCTCTGCTGCCATGAGTTGGCGCGTCCATTGGCGTCGACGCGTCGAGGGTCCGCTGCTGACACCACGCAGCTTCGACCTCACCGTGCTGACCATGCTGATGGTGCTCGCGGTACATGCCCCGCACCTGCAGGTGTGGCTTACCTTCGGTCTCGGCAGCGTGCTGGCGCTGCGCTGGTGGCAGCGGCGCCGCGCCCCGGGGAAGACACCGGCCTGGCTCAAGCTGCCGCTGATCGCCCTGCTTACGCTGGCCATCGTCACCACCTATGGCACCGTGTTCGGGCGCGCCCCGGGCGCATCGCTGGCGGTCGGCCTGCTGGTATTGAAACTGCTGGAGACCGAAACGGCCCGCGACGCCCGGGTCGGCATCGCCTTCGCCTGCTTCGCGCTGATGGCCGCGCTGCTGTTCGACCAGGGACTGGCAGCCACGCTCGGCGTGGCACTCGGCCTGCTGCCGGTGCTTGCCGCCCTGCGCTCGCTGGAACCTGCCCAGGCCCCGGCCACCCTGTCGCGCCAGCTGCTGCCGGGGCTGACCCTGCTGGCGGTATCGCTGCCGCTGACGCTGTTCGCCTTTGCTGTCGTACCCCGGCTCAGTACGCCGCTGTGGGGAGCGCCACAGGACGACCAGGCGCGCACCGGGCTGAGCAGCGAAATGTCGCCCGGCGACATGACCCGGTTGCTGGTCGACGACAGCCCGGCCATGCGCGTCAGCTTCGACACGGCACCGCCACCGCGCGGCGACCTGTATTTCCGTGCCTTCGTGATGTGGAATTACGACGGCACGGTTTGGCGGGCGTCGGCCCCCTACGCGAAGCCCGAACCGGTCGGCGCGACGGACCGCGTCAGCTACGCGGTGACGCTGCTGCCGAACGGACAGCGGGTCCTTCCGGCGCTGGGGGTGCCGCTGGGCGTCCCGGACGGCGCCATGTTGCGTGCAGGCCGCGTCCTGACCCGCGAAAAGCCCGTCGACGACCTCCTGCGTTACCGGCTGACCTCGGCGCTTCACTACCGGTTAGGGGCCACGCTCGGCCCGGAACGGGCACCCGCCCTGGAGCTCCCGGCAGGCCTCAATCCACGCACGCTGGCACTGGGACGCGAGTGGCGCGAGCACTTCCACGGCGATACGGCGGCGATCGTCGGTACCGCACTGGCCCTGTTCCATGACGGCGGATTCAGCTACACGTTGACCCCGGCACCGCTGGGACGCGACGCCATGGACGACTTCCTGTTCTCCACCCGCGAGGGCTTCTGCGAGCACTATGCCTCGGCCTTCACCGTGCTGATGCGTGCCGCGGGTGTACCGGCCCGGGTGGTCACCGGCTACCAGGGCGGCTTCTGGAACCGCATGGGCAACTACCTGCTGGTACGGCAATCCGACGCCCATGCCTGGAGCGAGGTGTGGATGACAGGCCACGGCTGGGTCCGCGTGGATCCCACCGCCGCGGTGCGCCCCGAGCGGGTCAGCCTGGGCGCTGCGGCAGCCGGTGGCGGAGAACGTCCGTGGTATCAGGACGCCTGGCTGCAGAACCTGCGCAACCGCTGGGACATCGTCAACCGCTGGTGGGACAAGGGCGTTGTCGGATTCGATGCACTGCGCCAGCGTGGCCTGCTCACGCCATTCGGCGTGGAGCAGACCGACAACCAGACGCTGGCCTGGTTGCTGGTGGCCGGCAGCTTGCTGTTCGGCGGCATAGGGCTGGCGTGGGCGATGGCGCGGCGTCAGCGGATCGACCCGGCGCTGTCGGCGCTCCGCCGGCTCGAGCGCAAGCTCGCCCGTGCGGGTGTGGCACGGCGACGCGGCGAAGGACCGCAGCACTACCTGCGCCGTGCCGCGCGCGCCCTGCCCGGGCAACGCGAAGCGCTGCGAGCGCTGATGGAGCAGTATCTGCAATTGCGCTACGCCGGCGATGAACCGGCCGATGAATCACTGCGGGACTTCCGCAGGAAGGTGCGGGATTTTCGGGCCGCTCGCGTGGTCCAATAAACATCGACGCGATGGCACGTCCATCGTCCCTGCTGGAGAGACTCATGGCTCACTATCGAACGCTCACGCTTGCCGCTGCCGTCGCCTTGCTCGCCGGCTGCGCCACCGTGCCCAAGCCACTGGAAGGCACCTACGCCGACGTCAGCACAGTCAACGCCCAGCAGGGCGGAGCCGGCGGCACCAAGGTGCGCTGGGGCGGCGAGATCATCAAGACCGAACCCGGCCCGCAGGAGACCTGCTTCTACATGCTGGCCCATCCGCTCGACTCGCAGGCCCGCCCGCGCGCTGGCCGGGGCGACGACAGGCAGGATGGCCGCTTCGTCGCCTGCCATGCAGGCTTCTACGATCCGGAAGTGTTCTCCAAGGGTCGCGAATTGACCGTCACCGGTACCGTGCACGGCATGGTCACCCGCAAGGTGGGTGACTACGACTACGCTTATCCGCGCGTGGAAGCCGACGTGGTGTACCTGTGGCCGCGTCGTCCGGTGACCGTGAACTATCCGTACCCGCCGGGCTTCTACGACCCGTTCTGGGGCCCCTGGGGACCGGGCTTCGGCTACCCGTACTGGTACCAGCCGCGGGTGATCGTGGTGCCCGCGCCACCCCCGCCGCCGCCAAAGAAGTAAGCGTCCCGCACCCATGAAAAACGCCGGCTCCTGGCCGGCGTTTTTCGTTGCTCGCGGCGGCGCACCTCAGCCGGGCGGCCAGGTCATCCGGCGGCCGGCCAGCAAGTGCACGTGCAGGTGGTAGACGGTCTGTCCACCGTGGGTGTTGCAGTTGACGACCGTGCGATAGCCGTCCTCGGCAAAGCCCTCCTGCTTCGCGTAGTCCGCCGCGGCCAGCAGCACCTTGCCGAGCAGGGCCGCGTCATCGGGCGTGGCGTCGTTGAGCGTGGCGATGGCCCGCTTCGGGATGAACAGCACGTGCACCGGCGCCTGCGGATTGAGGTCGCGGAAAGCGAGCACCTCGTCGTCCTCGTAGACGATGTCGGCGGGAATCTCGCGCTTGATGATCTTGCCGAAGATCGTGTCGCCCATGGCTTGGTTCCTCTCGTTTCAAAGACGCAGCAGCATGCCTTGCGCTCCCGGCCCAACGAGCCGGAAACCGAATTTCTCGTAAAGCCTGTGCGCGGTCCCGTCGGCGATCAGGCCGACCATGGTGCGCGCCGGCGCGCGCGCGTGCACCTCGTCCATCAGCGCCTGCATGATCCGCCGTCCCAGCCCCCGGCCCTGCCAGGCCGGAGTCACCGCGATGTCGACGACGAACAGGAACAGCCCGCCGTCACCTACCACGCGCCCCATGCCGACCAGTTCGTCCTCGTGGCGCAGGCACACCGAGCACCAGCTGGCCGGCAGGCCCAGCCGCGCACCTTCGGGACTCATCGCGCTGAGTCCGGCCGCGACGCGCAGTGCGCGGTACTCGTCCTCGCCGGGAGTCGTCAGGGAAAGCTCCGCTTCCATCGCCTCACTCCACCGCCTGCCGGCTGCCGAAGGCGTGAGCCAGCGTGCCGCGATCGACGTACTCCAGTTCGCCACCCAGCGGTACGCCATGGGCGAGACGTGTGGCCTTCACGCCGCCCGCCCGTGCCAGCTGCACCAGATAGTGCGAGGTCGCCTCGCCCTCCACGGTCGGACTGGTGGCGAGGATCAGCTCCTCCACTTCGCCTTCGGCCAGCCGCTCGGTCAACAGGTGCAGGCCGAGCTCCCGCGGGCCCAGGCCATCCAGTGGCGAGAGCCGGCCAAGCAGCACGAAGTACTGCCCGCGATAGCCGGTCGCCTGCTCCACCGCCGCCAGGTCGGTCGGCGACTCGACCACGCACAGCACGTGGCGGTCGCGACTGGAGCTGGCGCACAGCGCACACACCGGCTCCTCGCTGAAGTTGCGGCAGCGGCTGCAATTGCCGATGCGCTGCATCGCCTGCTCCAGTACGCCGGCCAGTTTCAGACCGCGCTCACGCTCGCGCTCCAGCAGATGGAAGGCCATGCGCTGGGCACTCTTCGCGCCCACGCCAGGGAGGCAGCGCAGGGCGTCGATCAGTTCGGCGAGGAGGGGGGAGCTGGAGGACATGGGCGCGGGGAGTGGGGGAGAGAAGTGAGAAGTGAGAGAAAAGCGGGGAGTCGAGGGCATTACCGCTCTCTCACTCCTCACTTCTCGACACTCACTCCTGCTTTCAGAACGGCATCTTGAAGCCGGGCGGCAGGTTCAGGCCGGCGGTGACTCCACCAAGCCGGTCCTTGCTGGCCGCCGCCACCTTGTTCACGGCATCGTTCACGGCCGCGGCCACCAGGTCCTCGGCGATCTCCGGGTCGTCGGCGAACAGCTTGCGATCGATCTGCACGCGGCGGACCTCGTGCGCACCGGTCATCACCACGCTGACCAGGCCACCACCGGCGCTGCCGGTGACTTCCATCTTCGCCAGTTCATCCTGCGCGCGCTTCATGTCTTCCTGCATGCGCTGCGCCTGCTGCATCAGCTGGCCGATCTGTCCTCTCATGGGGGGTACTCCGTCGCTCTTGGGGTCAGCCCGACACGGGCTTGATGGATTGCGGTACGACGCGGGCGCCGAAATCGCGCTTGAGCGCCTGCACCAGGGGATCTTCCGCGATGGACTGCTCGGCGCGCGCATGGGCGGCATCGCGCGCCTCGGCGGCGCGGGCGGCCGGGGTCTGGGTGGCGGCGCGGGCGTCGCTGACGAAGCGCAGGCGGATGCGCTCGCCCAGCGCATCGCTGACGCGCTCTTCCATCTGACCGACCATCGGCTCCACGGCCAGGTGCATGTGCGCTTCCTGCAGCACCAGGGTCAGCGTCTGGCCATCGCGGTCGCGCAGCGCGGCATTCTGCGCCAGCTGGCCGAGCGGGCCACGCAGCCCGGCCTGGTCGATCAGTGCGATCCAGTCGGGCAGGCCGCGGGCATCCGTCGGCACGGCGCGACGCGACTCCGGCGCGGAGGGAGCCGGCGCGGGCGGCCGCGGCGCCGCGGCCACCTCCGATGGCGAGGCACGCTCGGGGGCCGGATGCCCCGGGCTGGAGACCGTGGCGGCGGCTGGCATCGCGCGAGCCGGCATCGAACGTGTCGCCGGCGCATCGCCAACCTCGCCCGGCCGGAATGCCAGCATCCGCAACACGGCCATCTCGAATCCGGTGCGGGCATCGGGCGCCATCGGCAGGTCGCGGCGGCCGGTGGTGGCGATCTGGTAGTAGAGCTGCACGTCCTCCGGAGCGAACTGCTGCGCCAGCGCGGCCAGTTCCTCGCAGGCCCCCTCGTCGCCCTCGGCCTGGTAGCCCGGCACCAGCTGCATCAGCTGAATGCGATGCAGCACGGCCGCCACGTCATCGAGCACGCCGCCGAAATCCGGCGAGTACGAAGCAATCCGCGCACATTCGAGCATCAGCGCCTCGCCCTGCCCCGCGGCCAGCGCCTGCAGCAGGCCCAGTACCTGGCCGCGCGCCACACTGCCGAGCATGGCACGCACGTCGTCGGCCTTCAGCGCGCCGCCGCCGTAGGCGATCGCCTGGTCGAGCAGCGACAGGCCGTCGCGCAGCGAGCCGTCGGCGCCGCGCGCCAGCTCGACGATGGCGGCGTCCTCGTAGGCGATGTTCTCGGCGGCGAGGATATGCCGCATCTGCCCGGAGATCTGCTCGGGCAGCAGGCGCTTGAGATTGAACTTCAGGCAGCGCGACAGCACCGTCACCGGCAGCTTCTGCGGGTCGGTGGTGGCGAGCAGGAACTTCACGTGCGGCGGCGGCTCCTCCAGCGTCTTCAGCAGGGCATTGAAGGCCGGCTTGGAGAGCATGTGCACCTCGTCGACCAGGTACACCTTGAAGCGACCGCGCGAGGGCGCGTACTGCGCGTTCTCGATCACCTCGCGCACGTCGTCCACACCGGTGTTGCTGGCTGCGTCGATTTCCAGCAGGTCGACGAAGCGGCCGGCATCCACCGCGGTGCAGACCGAGCACTCGCCACAGGGATCGGCCGATTCCCCACGCTCGCAGTTCAGCGACTTGGCGAAGATGCGCGCGATGGTGGTCTTGCCCACGCCCCGGGTACCGGTGAACAGGTAGGCGTGGTGCATGCGGCCGGTGTCGAGCGCATTGGTCAGCGCTCGCACCACGTGCTCCTGGCCCACCAGTTCGGCGAACTTGCGGGGGCGCCACTTGCGCGCGAGTACCTGGTAGGACATGCGGGAAAGACCTGTGTTGCTGCGCCGGGTCGGTCCGGGAGGACTTGGGGGCAAAGGCCGATTGTGCCAAGTCGGGACGGGCAAGTCAGCCGCGCAGCTCCCGAAAAGGCGGCGGCCCCGCCAGCCACACCCCGGCACCCGAATCATCCACTACCGTTGCTTCCTTCCGGACCTGGCGGAGTTTGCGGACTATCGTCGCGGGGGGACCGACGGGGCCACCATAGACATTGGGCTTTACGCCCTGTCGCTGCCGATCGGATCGGCGGCTTTTTTACCTCCGCGCCGGCTTTCGACCGTCGCGCACCTCACGAATTGGCGGAGAGGGCGGGATTCGAACCCGCGATACGGGGATAAGCCGTATACACACTTTCCAGGCGTGCTCCTTCAACCACTCGGACACCTCTCCGCAAAACTTCCCCGGGCCGCGTCCTGTGGCGCCGGTCACACGACCACCCTCGAAGGGCGACGTGCATGCCGGGCGAACCCGCCCCGGCAAAGAGGCGGAAGGATAGCGGCACGCTTGGACCGAGACAAGCGGCCCGACGTTCAGCCAGCGTCGGCACGCGGTGCGGGCGGCGCATCCAGCGGGATGCGTTCGCCCGGGCGCGCCACGCGGTAGCCACGAGCTTCCAGGGCCTCGCCATCTGCCGCACTGCCGTAGTGGTAGAGGCACAGTCGCTCGCGCAGCGCGGCATCGTACTCGCGCTCGATATCGTCCACGCCGGTATGCGACGGGTTGCCCACCATCCCGCAATCGTGCGCAATGCATCCGGCCCCGGCACCCTGTACGGCAAGCATCTCCGGGATCGGCCGGGTGTCGCCGGTGTAGAGGAAACTGCCGCGCAGTGCCAGTCCGAACGAAGTCCCCGGGCGGTGATGCCGCGTGGCGAACACGTCGAACCACAGGCCGTCCAGCCAGAAACCGCGGGTGCATGGCACCAGTTGGAACGCCTCCCAGTAGTTTGCGCCGCCTTCGGCCAGCGCGCAGGGATAATCGGCCACCCGCATCTGCAACCATGGCAGCAGGTCGGCATGCAGGAACACGCGGGTGCGGCCCCGACGTTCCGAATCGAACCAGAGCCGGAAAAACAGACGTTCCATCCCCGCCACATGGTCCATGTGGGTGTGGGTGACATACAGCGCGCGCGGCGGCTCGCGGTAGGCAGCCTCGTAGCGGTCCAGCGTGTCCGGGCCGCAGTCGATCAGCAGCACCGGGCGGCCGTCACGCTCCAGCACCGCGGACGAGGAACCGAGTTCCACGGCATGCGCTGCGCCGGTGCCGAGAAAATGCAGAGCCCAGCTCACGCGCTGAAAGTCCGCTCGTAGCCGCGCAGCAGCGGCGCCCAGATCCGCTGCTCGAAGACATCGGGCTGGTCCTCCATCGCGCCGAGCTTGATCAGCGAACGGCGCAGCCGCTGGAGGTTGGCCAGCCGCCAACCCTCGGCCGGCGCGCGCAGGCGGCCGCGGTCGAAGTCGATCAGGAACAGCCCGTTCGGCGCGATGAGGATGTTGTGGGCATTGAGGTCGGCATGCCAGACGCCCTCGCGATGGAAGCGCGCCACCAGCGCGCCGACCTCTTCAGCCAGCTCGGTGCCGATGCCGTTCACGGTGAGCCGTTCGGCCAGGGTCTCGGCGCGGGCGATGCGACGCGTGATCAGGTCGGCGCTGTACCAGAGCGAGCGGCGTCGGTAGCGCACCGCCACCGGCTCGGGCACTGGCAGACCCCGCGCGCGCAGTCCCTGCAGCAGGCGAAACTCGGCGAAACAACGGGTCCTCGCCGCGCCGGTCCACAGGTAGAGGTCACCCATCAGCACGGCCACGGCGCCGCCGCGGCGGTAGTGCCGGAGCACGCATTCGCCGACCGGCGTCTCGATCACCGCCACACCACCGCGACCGCCCTTCTGCGTCTTGAGCACGCCGTGGCGTCGCCAGTAGTCCGGGTCGAACCAGTCGCCGTCGACTTGTGGGAACACGCCGGGGTCGAACAGAATCACGCCTTCCGCGCCCCGGCGGACCTGTTCTCGCATGCTCGTGCCGGGCACGTCGGGGGCGCTGTCTGCATTCATGGCGCGACGATTCTAGCCCAAGCCGATGACCGTTCCCGCCTCGATCTGCCTGCTGCGCACCTCCGCCATCGGCGACGTCACCCACGTGGTGCCGCTGGTGCGCACCCTGCAGCGGGCGTTGCCCTCCACCGCCCTGACCTGGATCGTGGGCAAGCTGGAACGCCGGCTGGTCGGCGACCTGCCGGGCGTGCGCTTCGTCACCTTCGACAAATCCGCCGGCCGCGCCGGCATCCGCGCTGTGCATGCCGAGCTGAAAGTTGAGCGTTTCGACGCCCTGCTGCAGATGCAGGTGGCGCTGCGCTCCAACCTGCTTAGCTTGGGCATCCGCGCCGAACGACGCATCGGCTACGACCGCGCGCGCTCGAAAGACCTGCATGGCCTGGTCATCAACGAACGCATCCCGGCGCGCAGCGGCGAGCACGTGCTCGACGCCATCGGCAGTTTCTGCGAACCGCTGGGCCTGAAGCAGACCGAGGTGCGCTGGGACATTCCCGTCCCCGAGGCCGATCGCATCTGGGCCGCCGAGCAATTGCCAGGCGATCGCCCCACTCTGCTGGTCAGCCCCACATCCAGCCACGCGCTGCGTAACTGGCGCGCCGAACGCTATGCGGCGGTGATCGACCACGCCATGGACAAAGGCTGGCGCGTGGCGCTGGTCGGCGGGCCGTCCACCCTCGAGCGCACGATGGCCGATGCGGTGCTCGCCGCCTGCCGGCACCAGCCAATCGACCTGACCGGCAAGGACACGCTGAAGCGCGCGCTGGCCCTGTTCGAGCGCGCAAACCTGCTACTCACCCCGGATTCCGGACCGATGCACATGGCCAACGCGATGGGTACAGCCGTACTCGGCCTGCACGCGGCCAGCAATCCGGACCGTTCCGGCCCCTATTCCAACCGTCGCTGGTGCGTGAACCGTTACGACGACGCCGCACGCCGCTTCCTCGGCAAGCCGGCCAACGAACTGGCCTGGGGCGCAAAGATCGAGAAGCCGGGCGTGATGGACCTGATCACCGTCGACGACGTGGTCGAGCGCTTCGAGGCTTTCGCCAGCCATCTCGACCTGTCCCGCCCCGTGTAGGAGCCCGCCCGCGGGCGATGCTCTGGCTCTGATGCTGCATCAAAGCGAAGAGTATCGCCCGCGAGCGGGCTCCTACACGACTCGAATCGATCAGACGGCGCGGTAATCCTGGTAGGACTATAAGAACCCTTATGCAGCACAGGGTTCCAGGCCATTGCTCTTTCTAGCTACCCATCGGGCTACCCATTGGCACGGGGCTCCTTCACCCTCTTTCCGGACACGCGCACACCTCGCCGCGACCTCATCCGACCTCACTGCGACCTCCCCTCTTTTCAACGCGCGCGAGATGCGTAGGATGCGCCTCCCGTGATTTCTTGCGTGGCCGCCACCGCGTCTCAGCCGATGAGCCGCCACGCTTGCAAGCTCACGTCCTTTCCATCCCTTTCAAGGAGGCCTTTGTGATCCCTGGACCCTACGCTATCAGCCACGTGACCTTCCCCGATCCCGCCAGCGATGCAGCGCACTATCAGACGCTGCGCTTCGGATACGACACGGCCGAACAAGCCTATCGTGAGCTCGTCAGCGTCGCCGAGGCCAGCGGTGTGGCGTCCGAGGACTGCGTGGTCATTCGGCACATCGACCGCGAAGAAGCCGTGCATTTCTTGAGCTGATCGCAAGCCGCAGTCTCGAGGGACGGTCTCTAGGCTGTCCCTCGACCTTCCTCGGTTCATTCACGTCGGCCTTTCTTGCTCCCTCCTGCTCCGGTATTCGTCCGAACGGCAGAAACATGCTCCGTTGCGGGGATGACTGGCTCTTTGGTCTGCTCCTGCGGGCGGGTGCCAAGCATGACGAACGCTACATGCCTTGAGGCCTTATCAGTGGTCCCCAAGCCGCGCGTATTCTGTAAGACTTGTAGGGTCGAGCACCCCGCCGCATAGGATTGCGCCCACTGAGGATGACCGTTCATTCCGACCTCAGGCCAGATGGACCCTGACACGCCTTGGGGCATTCACACGGTCTCTGGTCGCAAATCATCACGAAGAGGGTGCCGCGCTCCAGGCCACAGGATCGCGGCTAAGAGTGTTTGGAAGCGCAAAAAAGATTGGCACATCGAACCAGGGGACCGACCGGAAATGCTTGGACTGACGCTACGAGAAGAATTCCGGGGCAAGCGCCTCAAGGGCACAGCCATCGAGCTGTCCAACGATCAGAAGACCGGCGCGACCCAGATTGCAGCCAAAGAGTTTCTGGAGATCACCTATCCGACGCACGACCTGCTGAAAGGCATCGAGGCCGTTGGCCCCAACCAGGGCCGCCCCGTGGTCGTGATCGGCGAACGCGGCCTCGGCAAGTCGCACTTGATGGCCGCGCTCTACCACGCGGTGACCGACCCGTCCTCGACCAGCTCATGGCTCAATGCATGGGCAACCACGCTTGCCGACGCCAGCATTGGCAAGATCGCCCTGCGCGACGGAATGCACGTCATCGGCGAGAGCCTGCATCGCCACCGCTATAAATTTCTGTGGGACGTGCTGTTCGAGAACCATCCGCACGGCACCTTCATCCAGGGTAAGTGGGACGGCCAGGGCGCGTCCAAGACCGAAATCCCGTCCGACAAGCTCATCATCGAGTTGCTGGAGAACAAGCCGACGATGCTGCTGCTGGACGAATTCCAGACGTGGTACGACGGTCTAACCAACACCAAGCAGTACCCGTGGAAGAACTGGGCATTCAACTTCATCCAGATTCTTTCGGAGATCGCCAAAGAGCGCCCCGATCTGCTGGTATTGGTTATCTCGGTGCGCAACGGCGGCAGCGACGCCTACCAGCAGGTACATCGCGTCAACCCGATCGCCATCGACTTCAAGGCAGGCGGCAGTGCCGAGCGCATCCAGCAGGACCGCCGCCGCATGCTGCTGCACCGTCTGTTCGACAACCGCTTGCAGATCGCCGATGGCACCATCGAATCGCTGGTCGCGCAGCACGTCGCAGAATCCTTCCGCCTGCTAGACGTGCCGTCCGCCGAGCAGGAGCGCAAGCGCCGGGAGTTCACCGAATCGTGGCCCTACGCGCCGCACCTGCTGCGCCTGCTCGAAGAACAGGTGCTCATCGCCACCGATGCGCAGGAAACGCGCGACCTGATTCGCATCCTCGCCAACCTCTACAAGAGCCGTGGCGAGGCCGTGCCCGTGCTCACCGCTGCCGACTTCCGGCTTGACGACGACACCTCGGGCATCGGCGCACTGCTCGAAGCCGTCGCCAACCAGCACCACCGCACGCTGCGCGAGAAGGCGCAGCAGAACATCATCTCGGTGCAGGAAGCGCGGCACGACCACGCCAGCGTCGCGCCACACCTGCAAGAAATCATCGGTGCACTGTGGCTGCGATCGATTGCCGTGGGCAACCTTGCCGGAGCCGATCCCGCCACGCTGCAACTGGACATCACCCGTGACAAGCCGGTGGACGACAACGCCTTCCAGGTCGAGCTGGCGACCATCGTCGAGAACAGCTTCAACATCCATCAGGAAGGCACCAAGCTGATCTTCCGCGAGGAAGAGAACCCGCGCGCCAAGCTCATGGCCTACGCGCGCAACGACAAGCTGTTCGCCGACGGCGCAGATCAGGCGCAGCTCGCCAAGCAAGTGCGCTATGTCATCGGCGGCAGCGACGAGGTCGCCAAGACCTTCCGCGTGATCGCACTGCCCAAGTCGTGGGTCAACGATCCGTGGACGACGCTCGATGAAGCCGAGCAGCCCGACAAATGGGATGACCGCCTGCCCATCCTCGTGCTGCCCGAGGAAGCCGACAAGCTCGACGCCACGCTAGGCCGCTGGCTCAAAGACCAGTTGCAGAAGCGCCGCAACACCGTGCGCTTCCTGCTGCCGCGCGCGGGTAGTACCAACTCCTTCATGGATCGCGACCTGCTCATCCTCGCCCGCGCCGAAATGAAGGCGCAGGAATGGAGCGGCCAGAACCCCGAATACAAAAAGCTGCACAAGGAATTCGAGAACACCCTGCGCGACAACCTCAAAAAGCGCTTCGACCGCTTCGCCATCCTGCAACGCTGGAACTTCGCCGACCCCGCGCAGTGCAAATTCAGCGTCGAGCGTCTCGACAAGCAGGGCTCGCAGATCCCCGAAGCCATCGAAGAGGCGCTAAAAGGCGACCTGTTCGTGCCAGAGGACTTCGAGGATCTGGTGCTCGTATACGCCAGCAACAACGAATCAGTCGGCAAGTTGCTGCGCGAACTGCAAGAGCCGCGCCCGGCCGGGCAGGATTGCATCCCTTGGCTGGGCGAAACGGCGATGAAGGAAAGCCTGCTGCGCCTGTGCTCAAAGGGCAAGATCGCCATCAACGTGCGCGGCATGGAGTACCTGCAGACGAACCCCGGCGAGGACGAGGACACCGCGTGGCGGCGACTGCGTCCCAAGCTCTCGCTCACGGGTCGCCACCTCGACGACGTATTCGTGATGCTGCCATCGGCAGTGCCCGCAACGGGTGGCTCTACGCCGCCCGCACCAGCACCGGGTAGTGTGTCAGGTGATGGCGCGGCCCCTGCACCGGGTGTGTCCGAACCCATACCGGGCGGTTCGTCCATTCCCACACCAGCCCCCACGCCCGGCGGAGGCATCTTTGGCGGTGACGGCGGCGCCGCCAGGCCGCGCACGCCGCTGTCGAACCCGGCTACATCGCCGCTGAACCTGATCGGCAAGATCGAGGGTTGGGGCATCGGCCCGGCCACCAAGGTGGCGGAGGTGTCCATCAAGGTCTCTGCCGCCACCGGTGCGCAGCTCAAGGAACTACTCAAGAAGCTGCCCGAAGGCATGACCTTCGAGCTGAACCTTGAGAAGGAGGACGACTGATGGCACTGACCGCCAGCGCCTTGCAGGCACTGACCCAAGGCTCCGACGCCGATGCTTGGCGCGTCATCGTCGGCCACGCGGTCGAAATTGCCAGCAAACCGCTGGCCACAGGCAATGCGCCCAGCGAGGTCGTCAAGCGCGACCGCGAGATCGGTGCACTGGATTTGTTCCTCTCCTCCAGCGGCTGGGATTTGTGGCGAGCCTTCGGCGACAGCGTGGAGCGCACCTCGGATCGCTTGGTGCGCTGGTGGGTCGAGCCCTTCAGCGCCAAGGCAGTGTTGATCCTCGACGGCCTTTCCCTGCGCGAGCTGCCGTGGCTGTTGCAGGGCGCGAAGGAGCGCGATTTCACCACGCACGAGGTCGCTGCCTGCGCCTCCGAACTGCCCGGCGAAACCGACGAGTTTGCCCGTGCGCTCGGCTTCAGTAGCCGCAGCAAGCTCCAGAACAACGGTGGCGGCCTTGCGCACAAACTGCAAGCCGCCAATACCGAAACCGTGGACTTGCCGTGGGAGGACTGCAAAGCCCTGATCAGCAGCGCGCCGAACCAGATCTTTTGGCACCACTGGCCCGACGCCAAGCTGCACGACATTGCGGGCCAAGGCCAGGGGCTGGAGCCGCTCACGAGGGACGTTGCCGAGCAACTGAACAGTGACGATTTCTGGGCCTTCGTCGAACGCCTTGCCACCGGACGGCGGCTGGTCATCACATCTGACCACGGCTACGCGGCCACCGGCTACTTCCCTGATGCGGATGGCGAGGTCGGCCAGTTCCTCAAGCAGACCTTTTCCAGCGGGCGCAACAAGGCGGGCACCGGCCTCACGCAAAACGATTGCGGCCCCTTCGTGCCGCCCGTGGCATTGCAGATAAACAGCCCCCACGGCGCGCACCTGTTGGCCTTGGGCCGCAGGAAGTGGCGCAGCCAAGGCGGCTACCCGACGCTCACGCATGGCGGCTTGTCGCTGCTGGAAGTGCTGTCGCCTTGGATTGAGATAAGCAGATGAGCATATTTTTCGGAGCATGGGCTAATGGCACAAGCTGATTTATTGGTTGATCTGGTCAAAACCGCGACCAGCGGGGATCAGCTTGCCTTTCGCAAAGCGGCTGAAGGGCTGATCCAGGAGGAGAAGCAGAAGGGGCACCGGCTGCTTGCGGAGCGGCTCGCCAAGGCATTGCAGCCCAGTGCCCTTCAGACTGCACGCCCGCCGGTTGGCAAGGTGATGGGCAACAGCCCGCACAAAGACCTGTTTTACGAAATCACGCCTGAGCGCAACCTGCAAAGTCTGGTATTGCCAGAAAAAATCAGGGCGCAGATACAAGAGCTGGTGGAGGAACAGCATCGAGCAGAGTTGCTACACGCCCACAATCTGCGCGCCAGAAACCGCGTCTTGCTCGCTGGCCCGCCAGGCAATGGGAAAACAACCTTGGCAGAGGCGCTGGCATTCGAGCTGATGTACCCGCTAATCGTCATTCGCTACGAAACCTTGGTTGGCAGCTATCTGGGCGAGACCTCCAGCCGCTTGAAGAGCGTGATGGACTACGCTAGAACGCAGCGTTGCGTTCTGTTCTTCGACGAATTTGAAACGCTGGGCAAGGAGCGCGGCGACACCCATGAAACGGGAGAAATAAAGCGCGTCGTCAGCACCTTGCTGATGCAACTGGATGAAATGCCCGACTACGTCGTGGTCGTTGCAGCCAGCAACCATCCAGAGCTGTTGGACAAGGCCGTCTGGCGGCGCTTTCAGCTGCGTATCGAACTGGCGATTCCGACTCGTGAGCAACTGACGCAATACATCGCCTCCATTGGCGAGCGATGCGGCGTGAAATTCGGCTATGAACCCGAAACGTTGGCGAAGCACCTGCTGGGGCTGAATTTTGCAGAGGTCGAAGAGTTTTGTTTGGGTGTCGTTCGTCGTGCCGTGCTCGACATGAAAACGGAAAACGCCCAACAAATTACCAAGCTGAAGCTGGAACAGTGGAAAGGCCGCCTGAAGCCAGCCGCAAAAAAGCGCATAGAGGCCGCTGACGATGTGACTGAAGAGGGGGCGAACCGCTGATGGCAACCTCTCTTCCACTTCTGGTATTTCCGCAGGCAAAAACCATCGCACCACCCAAAGGAAATGGCTTCCCGACAAGCCAACCCCATGTTCCCGGACATGGGAAGCAGGTGACGCGCCTGGGCGCGCAACTGACCACGCTGCAACAAGACTTTGATCGCTACAAAGCCAGCGTCAGCGGCTCCGTGGCTGGCTTTGAGCCTGAGACGGTCTTGGTGATCGAAATTGCAGGCAGCGTCAACGAGTTTCGGCAGGCTGTCGAAGCCATTGGGCTGGAGTGGATGGGCGAATGGGATATTGACGACATTCTGCCCGATGAGAATTTTTTCGAGCGCAACTCCAAAGGGGAACGCACGAACAAGGCCGTCAAAGGACGCATGTTCCTCTCGCTCGGCAACGAAGCAGGAATGCGGGAGCTTCTCTCGCTGTGGGAGAAGTGGCGGGACAACAAAACGCTGCCAAGCGGAAAAACCAAATGGCGCGATGTGTTCAACCAGACCGTACAAATCCGCCGTTGGGGGCTTGAAGAGGCGCTGCGCGAGACAGGCATGCTGGATCGCTGGCAGGATTTGCTGAACCCCATCAATCCGGCGCAAGCAATCCATTTTCAGATCGAGTTGTTCTATCGCCGATCAGAAGACAGGCGCAGACAGAACGAGCGCGACGTTGCTGCACTGCTGGAAGCGGCTGGTGGCCGGGCGCTGGGCGGCTTCATTGATATGCCAGAAATCGCCTTTCACGCGGTGAAGGCTGAATTGCCCGCAGAGCGCATCCAGCAGCTTTTGAACGATCTGGAATCCGAGAGCCACGACACCGACATCCAGCTCTTCAAGTTTCATGGCGTCATGTATTTCCGCCCAACCGGGCAAAGCCTTGCAGTCACGGAAGATGGTGAAGGCGTCGATACGGAAATAGCCGAAGGAGTTGTTGATCTTCCCCCCATCGCGGCCATTCTCGACGGCGTGCCCAATGTGCAGCATCAGGCACTGAAGGGCCGTTTGCTGCTGGACGACCCGGACAATCTTTCTGCGCAGTATCAACCGGGCGAACGAAAGCACGGCACGGCAATGGCGTCTTTGGTGGTGCATGGCGAAATGGCCGACGGCCAAGCCGAGCCCTTGTCGCGTTTGGTGTATGTGCTGCCCATCATGCAGCCAGACCCTCTTTCCGATCCAAGAAACAGAATCGAGCATGTCCCCGACGAGGTATTTTTCGAGGATCGCATCGCGCGCGCGATTCGGCGGATGTTTGAGGGCGAAGGCGCGGTGTCTGCACAGGCCCCCAGCGTCTGCGTCATCAATCTCTCCATCGGCGACCCCGCACGCCCCTTCATCCATACACCCAGCCCTTGGGCAAGACTGCTGGATTGGCTGTCGTGGAAATACCGCGTGCTTTTCTGCGTCAGCGCTGGGAACTATCACGACGCCATCGACATTGGCTTGTCTGGAACGGACTACCTAGCTTTGGCCGACCCCCAAAAGGTCGAGCATGTGCTCAAGTGCATTCAGGCCCAGCTATCCGGGCGGCGCATCCTGTCCCCGGCAGAATCCATCAATGCCATCACGGTTGGCGCAACCCACGCTGACAGCGGCGGAACCTACTACCAGGGGCAGCGTACAGATTTGCTGCCCGGTGCAGCGTTGTTCAGCCCCGCCGGACGGCTTGGACATGGCTTCCGTCGTTCAGTCAAGCCGGAAATCCTGTTCCCCGGTGGCCGACAGTTGTATCGCACGCCTGTATTGAATAGCCAAACCTCATATTCCTTGGATGGCTCACTCGGAGCGCCGGGACAGCAAGTAGCCTGGGACAGCAATCAATCTGGCGCTTTGTCGCAAACCGTCCATACGCGTGGCACCAGCAACGCCACCGCCCTTGCCACGCGCAGCGCGGCACGCATTTATGAAGTGCTGGATGCTCTGCGCGGGGAACACGAAGACAACATTCCGCAGGAGTTGGTCTCCGTACTCATCAAGGCGCTACTGGTTCATGGTGCCAAGCAGGATGATGAAGCCTGCAAGGCCATCACTGCCGCGCTGAAAACGCGAGATAACTCGCGCCAGTTCAAAGAGGTGATGGCGCGCTACCTTGGCTATGGCGTAGTGCAGATCGAACGTGTGCTGGCGTGTACAGAGCAGCGCGGCACGGTGCTGGGCTGCGGCGAAATCCGTGAGAACGAAATCCACGAATATCGCCTGCCCCTACCGCCCGGCCTGTCCAGCAGTCAGGCATGGCGTCGAATGGTGGTGACCCTGGCATGGTTTAGCGCCGTCAATCCCGATCACCGGAATTTCCGCGAGGCCAAGCTGGAACTGTCGCCAGCCAATAACTGGGGCACTTTGCCACTGAAGCTTGCGCGCCAAGACGGAGATCACAATCAGGTGCTGCGCGGAACGGTGCAGCATGAAGTGCTCGAAGGCACAGACCAAATCGCTGCATTTCAAGACGGCGACAGCATCTTGCTGCACATCGCGTGCAAGAAGGACGCAACGGCACGTCTCGACGACGCCATTCCCTATGGCCTGGCTGTCACCCTGGAGGTGGCAGAAGGCATCCAAATTCCAATTTACGAACAACTGCGTACCCGGCTCCAGCCTCAAGTCGCTGTTGGTGCAGCTGGGGGAACACCTTAAATGGCCACCAAAAAACAACTACTCCAAGAAGCCGTCGCCAAGGCCGTAGGTGCAGGCAAAGCCGTCGCGCTGGAAACGGTGGACTTCGACGACCCCAACCGCCCTAAGACCTGCCTGGAGGTGGATTTCCCCATCCTGCCGGTCAATCAATTGGCGATCATCGAGGGCAATGCGGGCAAGCCCATCTACCAGATGTCGAAGTGGTGGGCGCGGCGGCGTTCCAGCGTGTTCCGCTCCATGCTGATCGCTGCGGCCACCAAAGCACCGGACGACCCTTCGCACGCGGCCAAGCTGGTCTGGGACAACTACTACGCCAACCACCAGAAGAAAGGCGCGTTCAAACACCTGAAGGTGGCGGACATCTTCATGGGCGGCGGCACCACGCTGGTGGAAGGCTCGCGCCTCGGGATGCAGATGGTCGGCAACGACCTCAATCCGGTCGCGTGGTTCGTGGTGAAGCAGGAACTGGCCAACGTCGATCTGGAGCAAGTGAAGAAGCTCCTCGCCGACATCGAGGCCGAGGTCAAGCCGCAGATCATGCCGTACTACTACTGCGACGGCCCGCAAGGCGAGAAAGGCAAGTGGACCCATCTGCCCAGCAACAAGGCGATGCCCGCCGACTTTGACCCGCTCGCCATCCCGCGTGACGAGCGCAAGGACTACCGCTACGAAGGCCCGGAGATCATTTACACCTTCTGGGCCAAGCACGGGCCCTGCCAAGTGACTGGCTGCGGCCATCGCACGCCGATCATGACCAGCCCGGTAATGGCGGTGAAGACGCTCACCGTCAAGCATTGGGCACACAGCTGCGGCGAGTGTGGCGAGAGCTTCGACGTAGAGGAAGAAGCCGCGCGCATGGCACCCGATGCACCATTCTACGTCGCGCCAACCGAAGCTCCTTACTCCGTGCTCGACCGTAGGAAAGGCGTGATCTGCCCGCACTGCGGCCACACCGCGATGGTGAGCCTGGGCAAGGGCAAGAACAAGAAGGTGGAACTGAGCCTGTTGGTGCATCCGCAATGGCTGGCGGGCGAAGCGAAGCAGGATCCAAACGGCCAGCCTTACGGCGGTTCGGCGCAGGACGATGTGGCGGCGACCACGCGATGGGATGCGGCACGCGCCGCGAAGATTCGCTTGCTGGAGGTGCGCGGTGCGCTGGCGGATGAAGTGACCGACCCGGATACGGGTGTCTCCTTCGCGCCCGAGAAAGGCACGGTGCCGAAGAAATCGCACTACGCCTGTTCGGCCTGCGGCACGGTGCAGGATGTGCTGACCACCATCAAGGCCACGGGCAAGACCGGGCCGATGGCCGCTTACGCGGTGCAGGGCTACGCGCCCAGACGAGATGAAGCAGGCAAACCCTACGGCGGTCGCTTCTTCGCCGCCTACGACACGGCGCACGCCAAGCAATACGACGCCGCGTTCGCGGAATGGGAAGCGCGCAAGGATGCCGACCTGAAGGACTACTGGCCGCGCTCCGAGCTTCCATACGGGTTTATGACCCACCATTTGCAAGGTGGCGTCCCGAACCACGGCTTCACGCATTGGTGGACGATGTTCCATCCGCGCCAGTTGCTCGTTCACGCGCAACTGCTGAAGGCCATAGTGAACGTCGGGAGCTACGACTGGAAGACGCGCGAGTTTGTTCTTGGCGCATTCCAGAACTACCTACGCAACCAAAGCGTTCTTGCCTTCTGGCACATCAACAAGGATCACTTTGTTCCTGCGATGTCGAACAACAATTTTCACCCCAAATCAACGCTGGTTGAAGTTGGTGTCTTTTCGCCGATGGGCTATGGCCCTTGGAGTTCTTGTGTCCCTGTTCTCCTTGAGAGCCGCGATTGGGCTATGCAGCCTTGGGAGGCAGTAAGTGCTGAGAGCTTGAAGCGCAAGGACGCTGTGCTTGCCGATGGCATCAGCGGCAAGAGCGAGAAAGTGTTTCCCAGCGACCCTGTCAACGGCGCGGAAGTTTTCTGTGGGTCGTCCACAGAGCTGGCGAAAGTTGCTGATGCCAGCCTTGATCTGGTCATCACCGATCCGCCCTTCGGCGGCCTGTTGCACTACTCGGAGCTGTCCGACTTCTTCTACGTCTGGCTGCGCCTCGCGCTGAAGGACAAGTACCCCGACTACTTCCGCGCCGACTACACGCCCAAGTCACTGGAGGCGGTTGCCAACCGCGCGCGCGAGCCAGAAGACCCGGATGGCTTCTACCAGCGCCTGCTTACGCAGTGCTGGCGTGAAGCCCATCGCGCGTTGAAGCCCAGCGGCATCCTGGCCTTCACCTTCCACCACAGCGAGGACGAGCCGTGGGTGGCGGTGCTGGAGTCGCTGTTCGATGCGGGCTACTACCTTGAAGCGACCTACCCCATACGCTCTGACGAAACCAAGGGCGAAGGCGAATTCGGCTCCAAGACCATCGAGTACGACATCATCCACGTCTGCCGCAAGCGTACCGAAGAACCCAAGCCGGTGAGCTGGGGCCGCATGCGTCGCGAGGTGATGGCCGACGTGCGCCAATTGCAGGCGATGCTGGAGAACCACGCTAAGGAAGGGCTGCCTGCCGCCGACATTCAGGTCATCCGGCGCGGAAAGGCGCTGGAATACTTCTCGCGCCACTACGGCAAGGTGTATGTCGACGAAGGACGCACCATCTCCGTGCGCGACGCGCTGGTCGGCATCAACCAGCTCATCGACGAGGACGCCGACAAGGGCAAGGAAGCACCGCCAGTCAACGCCGAGCCGATCACGCGCCAATTCCTGCGCACCTTCGGCAGCGCGCCGGAGCTGAAGCGTGACCAGTTGCAGAAGTTTCTCAAAGGCTCGATCACCACGCCGGACGAGTTCGTGCAGCGCAGCTGGTGCGCGGAGAAGAACAAGGTGTTCACCCGCACCGAAGCGCTGGACTTCGCGCGCGAATGGTCCGGCAAGCATCGCCGCAGGCTGATCTCCGATCTGGATCAGGCGCTAGTGCTGATCGGCGCGTGCTTTGACGGAAGCGGCATTAATGCCTCGGACACGCTCAGGAATGACAATTTCAGGCCGCACGTCGCACTGAAGCCGCTGCTGGAATGGTTCCAACGCAACGGCCCGGATCAGGCTACCCGCAACGCGGCTTCGCGTGCGGTGTCGATCTTCACCACCTGGCGAGCCAGCCAGGCACCTCAGCCCGCGCAGGGTTCCTTGTTCGATGACGATGGGGAGTAAGAGCAATGAGACAACTGCGCGACACGGTGTGGCAGCGGCGCGGCACCAGTTGGGTGTGGGACGAAGAGGCCCGCAACCAGATTTGCGCAGCCCGCGAAGTGTGGAGCCTGCGCCAGTTCCTGCGTGCGAAAGGGCAATGGCCCGATGATCTCCCCAGCAATGGCGGCAGAACGCTTGTGGTCGCTGGACTGGACGGTAGTCTCGATCTGCTGGCGCCAACGGATGCCGAGGCGTGGTTGGCTGACACCATCAAACCTGCCGTGCTGTCGTTTCAAGACGAATGGGGAAGCGATGGCGCGTTGGTGTTCTGGCTGCCCGGTGGCCAGAACCGCGTCAGGGCGAATGCCGCCACGGACGAGGTGGGCTGGTTGTGCCACGCGCCCCACGGGCATCAGATCGACCTCGGCCGCATCTTGTGGGGCCAAGCCAACGAGTACCCGCAGGAGATTCTGCTGCGCGACAGCGGTAAGCCCGCTGGCTTGTTCCACCTGCGGATTACTTGAGGTCGGCGCGTGACGGCAGAGATTCAGTTCCAACCCGGTCAGCGCATCACACACCACGAGTACGGCCAGGGTGTCGTCCTCGACCCGGCGCGTGACGGCTATCTGCGCGCGTTCTTCGGCGTCGGCGAACGGCGGGTGCCGGTGGCGTCGCTGCGTCGCGAACTCACGCGCACCGAGCGCATCCTGGGCGCCGTGGATGGTGGCGCAGAGCGGTCGCGCAAGGCATGGTTGTCCTACGAGGCGCACGCGCTGCCGGTGATGGAAAGCGCCTCGGCGCTGACCTCGGCCAAGATCGACCTGTTGCCGCATCAGGTGGTGCTGACGCACCGCATCGCCACCGCCTCACCCCGGCGCTACCTGATTGCCGACGAGGTGGGCTTGGGTAAGACCATCGAAACCGCGCTGATTTTGCGAGAGCTGGCCAGCCGGGGCGAATTGACCCGCGCCCTGATGGTGGTGCCTGCGGGTCTCGTGAACAACTGGCACCGCGAGCTGAACGAGGTGTTCAACCTCGACTTCGAGGTGTTCGGCTCCGAAGGCGACATCACCGACCGCAAGACCAATGCCTTCGCCAAGCACGACCGGCTGATTGCCAGCATCGACACTTTGAAGCGCCCGGCGCGCATCAAGCGCCTGCTGGACGCGCCGCGCTGGGATCTGGTGGTATTCGACGAAGCGCATCACCTCACGGCCTACAAGACCGGCGGCAAAATCAGGAAAACCGAGAACTACAAGCTGGCCGAGGCGCTGAAGGATCACTCGCGCGACCTCGTGCTGCTGTCGGCCACGCCGCACCAGGGTAATCACTTCCAGTTCTGGATGCTGGCGCAACTGCTGAACCCGACGCTGTTCCGCAGTCCCGAGGAGATGGTGGAGGAGCGGCACCGGCTCAACACGGTGATGTTCCGCCGCACCAAGGCCGATGCTTGCCAGCCGGATGGCTCGCCGCTGTTCGCGCGGCGCTTGGTTCACACGGAATCCTTCGTGATGAACCAAGCCGAACGGTTGTTCTACGAGAAGCTACGCGAGTACTTGGAGGACGGCTTCGACCTCGCGCGCCGCCAGGGCAACCAGGGGCGTGCACTGGGCTTCTTGATGGCGATCTTCCAGAAGATCGCGGCATCGAGCTTTGCCGCCGTGCGCCGCACGCTCAAACGCCGCCTGTTGATGCTGACGCTGCACGAGGCGTTTCTGCGTGACAAGGAACTGGACATCGAAGGCCGTGAGCGCCTGACCGATGAAGCGCGCGAGCTTATCCACGAGGAGTTTGGCTTGCCGCGCGACAGCGTCGGGCGCAGCGAGGTAGACCGCGTGCTGGCCGACCTGAAGTACCGGCTGGTGAAGAAGCTGGACGAAGAGGCGCTGGAGATGGCGTCCGACCCTTATGCCAGCGAGTATTCGTCCTCGCACGCCGAGGAAGCCGCTTCGGCGGTGGTGAACCTGCACCTGCCCGAGGAGCGCCTGCGCATTGGCGACCTGCTGCGCGTGTTCCCGCCAGAGCGCGAAACCAAGATGCAAAAGCTGCTCGACGGCTTGGGCACGCTGTGGCGGCAGAACCCCCACGAGAAGATCGTGATCTTCGCCACCTACCTCGGCACGGTGGACATGATCGCCCGCGAGATCGAGCAGATCTTCCCCGGCCAGGGCGTTGCCGTGCTGCGCGGCGGCGACCACGGCGCGAAGGTGGCGGCGGAGCGGCGCTTCCGCCTGAAGGACGGCCCGCGCGTGCTGGTCTGCACGGCGGCCGGGCGCGAAGGCATTAACCTGCAGTTCGCGCGCGTCTTGTTCAATTTCGACCTGCCGTGGAATCCGATGGACATGGAGCAGCGCATAGGGCGCATCCATCGCTACGGCCAGAGCCATACCGCGCAGGTCTACAACCTCGTGCTGTCGGATACCATCGAAGGCCGCATCTTCCTGCTGCTCGACGAGAAGCTCACCGAGATCGCGCGCACGGTTGGCAAGGTGGATGACCAGGGCAACGTGGCGGAGGACCTACGCGCGCAGATCCTTGGACAGTTATCCGAACGCTTGAACTACGACCGGCTGTATCAGGAGGCGTTGTCCGACCCGGAGCTGAAACGCACGCAGGTGGAGCTGGAGGCGGCACTGTCGAACTCTCGCGAGGCGCGGCAGGTGGTGTTCGACCTGTTCCAAGACCTCGACGGCTTCAGCCTCGACGACTACAAGCCCTTCTCGGACGTGTCGTCCAGCCTGGATCGGCTGGTGCGCTTCCTCTCGGCGGCGGTCGCGGATTGCCAGCAGAAGCTGGTCAAGGTGGACGATGCGACCTACGACCTCGTCACCGTCGAAGGCACGCGCCGCGCTCGCTTCACCCTGAGCCGCGAAGCCGCGACCAATCAGGACGATCTGCAATTGATGGGCTTGGATCACCCATTGGTGCAGGACGAGTTGGGTCGCTGGCGCAGCGTGCCGCCGGAGGAAGTCGGTATTGCCGTATCCGGCGACGTGGACGAGCCGGTGCTGCTGTCGCTGTGGATGGTTGAAGCATCGGCTGGCAAGGGCGAACGTCGCGTGGTTGTGCAGCCTATCGCCGTCAAACAGGACGGCACGCGTGTTCCGGCGGTCGAGCGCCTGTGCGAGAAATACCTGCAAGCGCCGCCCGCCACACCGATATTTCGGCCCGAGCAGCGGAGCGACCTGTTCATTTACGCCGTCGAGCCAAGCCTGCAGCGGGAACTGAAACACAAGGGAGCCGCGAATGGCGATGGCAGCTATTCAGCGGAACTGATCGGCTACGTCGAGGTCGTGGCGCAGAGCGCCTGAGGTCGCCACGCGGCGCATAGAAGAAGACAAGGACAGGAAGCATGGCCCGTATCGAAAACCACCAATACAGCATCGAGGAAGCCTTCAGGGAGTGCTTCTACATCGTCCCGGACTACCAGCGTGAGTACGTCTGGACGGACAAGGAAGTGCATCAGCTGCTGGAGGACATCGGCGAGCAGATCGATGCGGGCACGACGCGGCAGTATTTCATCGGCACCGTTCTGGTATCACCAACCGAGCAGAAGAACCATTATGAGGTCATCGACGGTCAGCAACGCTTGACCACCTTCTTCCTGCTGTTGTGCGCGCTGAAGCACTTGTTCCAGAGCGAGCCGCGGCAATGGCAGATGATTTCCGGATTGATCTCGACCAGCTACGTGGACAGCGGCGGCGAGGTGCGCACCAACCTGAAGCTGGAACCGCGTTATGAGAGCGCGGGCGAAGTGATGGCCAAGCTGGTGGAGCTGGACGCCGAGCCTATGGCCGTGCGCGCAGGCATCCAGGCTGCGGGGATCACGAGTTTCGGCTCGCTGGAGAATCTGGTCAATGCCTATGGCACGCTGTACCGCTACCTGAAGGACAACTACGACGATACAGTCAAGCTGAAGAAGTATTGGGGCTATCTGGCCAACAACGTGGTGTTCATCCAGATCTCCACCGATATCAGCAGCGCGCTGAAGATTTTCGAGACCATCAACGAGCGCGGCGTGGGCCTGAACCCGATGGACTTGCTCAAGAACCTGCTGTTCACGCAGGTCAAGCAAACACAGTTCACCCAGCTCAAGGACGAGTGGAAGAAGATCACCAAGCCGCTGGAGAAGGAGAAGGAAAAGCCGCTGCGCTTCCTGCGCTATTTCTTGATGGCCAATTACACGATCAAGAACGAGCGTGGCGATGCGGTGGTGCGCGAGGACGAGATCTACGACTGGTTTATCGCCAAGGACAACGCGGCGCTATGCGACTACGAAGGCAAACCCTTCGAGTTCGTTCGCAAGGTGATCCGCAACGTCGAACACTACCTGGCCTTTGCCAACGGACTGGGCAATGACGGCAAGCCAAGTCTGGCGATGGACAGCCTCAAGCGGCTGGCAGGCGGCGCGTTCAGCTTGCACTACGTGTTGCTGCTGGCGGCGGCGAACTTTCCGAAGCCACTGTTCGACCACTTCGTGGCGCAGCTGGAGAGCTTCCTCTTCTACTACATCTTCACCAAGACACCGACCAAAGATCTGGAACGCAGCTTTTCCCAATGGGCCGACGAGCTGCGCACAATTTCCGAGGCCAGCGATCCGGTGAAGCAAAAGGTGCAGCTCAACACCTTCATTGCCGACCGCTTCGAGAAGAACATGGCAGGCAAGTCGCAGGAACTGGCCGACGCGCTCAAGCGCTTCACGCTGTATTCGATGCAACAGTACCGCACACGCTACTTGCTGGCGCGCCTGACCCAGCACGTCGAAATGGCATTCAGTGGGCTGAAGACCCCGGGCAGTCTGGAGCCCTTCACCAAGCTGGAAATCGAGCACATCCTGCCCGACAACCCGAAGGCGGAACTGCGTGCGACGTGGGCGGCAGAGAATCCAAATGCGGCCTACGACGACTACAAGAATCGCCTCGGCAATCTCACCTTGCTCGAAAAGCCAATCAATATCGTTGCAGGCAATGATTTCTACGCAGCAAAGCAGGTCGAATACGGCAAGAGCGGCAACTACCTGACACGCAGCCTGCTGGCCCTGACCGACGTCGGGCAGAACACGTCCATCTCGCGGATCAACGCCAAGTTAACGGCCTTTCCAACATGGAATGCCGCGTCCATCGAGAAGCGTCACGCAATGCTCATTGCTCTTGCGCAGGAAGTCTGGAAGACGGCTGCCATCGACATCTGATCACGGCTTTGTCGAAGGGGATCGCTCTACCAGCAGCATCCCCGACCCATAGCCGCAGCATCCTCAGTTGCTCGGCGCTTCGTGGCATGCGGGGTAGGTGGCGACAACAGTTCCCGCAATTGCAGAGACCGAAAGACCTGTGGCGGACGTTTCCACGCACATTCAAGTCTCTTGCGAAAGGCGGCGCACCGTGCAGATTTTCGACCCAGGTAGGCATCGAGCTGTGAAACCTAAAACATTTGCTTATTTGCATGCCTCGAGAGCACTACCAGTACCGTACTTTTTCATGAATCGGGCGAGCGGAAGCTCGGGCGAGCCCCAGAGCTGGGACAGCTCTGCAACCAGGGCAAGATAGACACTCCAGCGCATGTACCGGGGCCTGGGCGGGACAGCGAAGACCGGACCGTTGAATCTCAGCCGTCGACGAATAGCTCCTATCCGCTCGTACACGTGAGTCCCCCGGCTGGTGCGCTGACAGGGGTACACCGGTGGCGGATCAAATGCCGCCCGGCTGTGGAAGCCCTCCACACCGGGAAAATGAAACAGGCTGGTGGCTCGCTTACGTGTGCTGGGACAGAAAAACCACCAGCGCATCCCATCGAACTGCGTGGGCGTGGCTACGAGCTCGATCCGCTGCAGGCCTGGCGGCCCGAAGATGCCCGGACAATCCGCCTCACGCACCTCGACCCAACCTACGTGTGACCTCAGCCTGACCTCAGCCCGGCAGACGTTGACCGTGCGGCCATCCACGATGCCGGTCACCATGGCTTGAGCGCCATTGCATTCGAACAGTCCCAGCCGACGGAGCTCGCTGAGATCCAGCCGGAGGGCGTCCTCGAGGTGGGGGCGGCTGCCATAGTGACGCCGTGAAGAGGACGGCGCTGCTCCTCGATTGGTCATGCGACCTCGCTTCCTCATCCATTTACCTTCAACCATCATCAGCGCAACTGTTGCGCCGACCTATCCAGATTCGACCGGCCGAGCTCATGGTGGGGAAGCATCGCGAGCAGCTCGGTCTTGTTCGCTCGAATAGCCTCCTTCAGCTCTGGTGGGAGCTGCTTGTTTCGGCTCTCCAAATGCAGGGTGTCTCCCGTTCGCGACAACACACCGCCAGCAGCCCAGACGAGAAGCAAGGTCTCGATAGCGTTCATAGTCAGAAATCCTCCCGATGAACGGCCTCGGCAATCTCTTCGGATGGCAGAGACTCACGAAGACCGCCGAAGGGGACCAAGTCCAAAGGGTGCGTATCTTCGGCGGTCTTCGGAAACCGGCTTTCGGGTTCGTGTATCAGAAACCACTCCCAGCCACCTCCCATGCCCCTCTTACGCGAGCCGACACCTGCCCGCTTCTTTTGACGCTCGATCGTTCGCCAAGCGACACCAGCTTCAGCCGCTGCCTGCTTGAGCTCCTCAACCGATTGCGGCCGTCCGGACAGCATGTCGCGCAGGAATGCCACCACCTCACCAACTGGCCCAGCCTGCGCGTAGGCCTCCATCTCGGCCTCAGCCAGCAAGGCTCGAGCAGTCCCCTTCAGCGGAGGGCCCCATTCGACCCAAGACGCTTGAATATTCGGATGGTCCGGCAACTCGCCATTTCGAAGGTGAAATTCGAAGCCATCACCATCGGGACCGTTGTTGGATTTGGCACGGACAAGGATTCGTCGCTCCAGCCGGTCCCCGCTCGGTGACTGACGTACTGCAACCATGACCAGCCGCGGCACGGCACCGAACGCCAAGGACCCGGTCAGTCGCTCGAGCGGCTCTCTACCCTGCGTGCCCTTGGAAAAATGGGTAATACCCAGTACTGCGGCACCGAGAGCCGCAGCCATGTCGACCAGCGGCTGAAGGCCGCGGCGAACATCCGAGTTCTGGTTGCTGTCCTTCGCAACGGCTGAGACCACCGGGTCGATGATGATCAGACGGACATCGGGTAATAGCCGTATCGCCGCATGGAGTTCGGGGAGATCTCTCGCAGGATCGAACGAAAGCTTTTCATCACCACGCCGCACACCCATCACGAATGTGATGCGCGTCATGTCGGCCCCAGCGGCTAGCAGGCGCGGCACGAGCGTTGTCCGGTAATCGTCCTCCCCAGACCAGATCACGACGCAACCAGCCTCTACATGGGAGCCGTCGGGCATTTGGCCACCTCGACTGACGGCGGCTGCCATCGTCATGGCAAGAGTCGTTTTACCGGCCCCAGGCGCACCTGCGATCAACTGCAAACATTTGGTCGCCAGCCAACCCTCCCAAAGCCAATCGATCGGTTGAGGCGGTAGCTCGTTCGCTGACGCGAGCAAGACCTCGGCTCTTTCTTGATCGTTGCGGTTACGTCTCGTCATGACGACCTCCCGGAACCACGTCCGATGTCGACTTGCTGAGACTGAACCGGGCGTCACGAGCCGCGCGTCGCTCCGTGATCCAGGCGTCGATCTCTTCGCTGTGCCAAGCCCGTGCGGTCGAAGTCAGCGAGACTGGCTTGGGAAAGTCGCCGCGCTTGATGGCCTCGTATATTGTGGACCGGCTCAGGCCGGTCTGACGCATGACTTCGGGCAGCCGGATCAGTCGCGGTGAAACGGGGGATGCAAACGGTGTTGCCATGGAAATCTCCGAACCCGAGCAGCTTTGCTCGGCTACGGGTTCCCTAGTGTAGGCACCGCTAGCCAATGCGGTAGGGCAAACAATTCCCTAGGAATTGTTTGCCACTTGACAGCAGATCGAGCCCAGGTGGCTCCATCGAAGAGCGTACTTATTTTTTGTCTTCGGAACCGCCTTTGCGGGCAGGCTTGGGCCGTTTGGGCGGCTCGGGGACGGCGTCACGGAACACCGGCCCTGCTCCTGACCGTCGATAGGCGCGCTCGGCGCGGATGATGGTGGATCGACTCAATCCCCACTCTTTCGCCACAGCCTGGATGGCGTCTTGAGCCTCTCCGTCGTCCGGAGCGGAATTGCGTGGCAACCCCTTGTCCACGTAGTACTGCACTCGGCGACCGATTTCCGTCCGGTCTTCCACCTTCTCCGGGGCCCCCACATCCCGCGCGAGGCCCAACCAAACCGCAGCGCGCCGGGGTTCATCCAGACACTTTTGGAGGCACTGGGCGGCATGTGGTGCGAGGTCGGGATGGAGCACCTGCCCCTCTGCCAGCACGCGAATCACTTCCGCCCAAAATCGGCGCGCCGTGTCCAACGGGGCGGGGTCGTTTTCATGCGGAAGTAGATAAGACATCCTCATCCTCTCCAAGCCCTGCTGGATCGCCGGATGCCCGACGGTGATTGCCTGGTCATCCTCTTCGGCACCCATCATGCGCTCCTCCTTCTCGCTCCTAACCTGGGCCGCCCCGGGGCCGTGACGCCTCCCGGGCGGCAACGCCTCAGACCGAGCGCATCAGGGGCACCACGACGCCCGCGCGCCCCAGGCTGTCCAAGTGCGCGTTCCACTGCTCGAAGGCCACGTTCAACTGCTCCTGGTGCACGATGTCGTACACCCCCGGCAGGCCCGGCAGGCGGTGGTTGAGGGCGCGCTCGCAGACCTCGGCCGGGATCCCCAGCCGGCGCATGCCGCTGCGGACCGTGCTGCGCAGGTCGTGGAAGGAGATGCCCGGGAACGGCGCCAACGTCGCCACGTAGGCCTTCAGGCGCGCCAGGGCGCGCTCGTGGTCCATGCCGCGCTCGTCCTCCAGCGCGCCCGACAGGGCCGGGAAGACCCACCGGGACGCCTCCGACAGCGCCCGCAGCCGATCAAATACTCGCTTCACGGCCGGCGTCAGCGGGATGGCGAAGTACGGCTCGCTCATGCCCTTGCGCGTCTTGATCTTGGCCCGCGGGATACGCCACTCCCCGGCCGCCTCGTGCAGATCCGCCCACTCGGCGGTCAGCGCTTCGCCGATCCGCACGCCGGTACGCAACAGGAGCTCGGCCAGCAGCGCGTCGCGCGGCGGGAGGCGATCAAGGTGGGACAGGAAGGTGCGCATCTGGGCGTCGATGAGGGCTACCCGCTGACGGACCGCCGGCCGGGGCGCCACGCTCTCCATGACGACAGCACTGAACGGGTTGCGCAGGATCTGGCGCCTTAGCACCGCGTGCTTGAACAGCGCGATGCCGGCCTTGCGGGCGTTGACGCCGGCCCAGTAGCTGCGCTGGGCCGCACGGTCGATCACGGCGTAGGCGTCCTCTGGGGTGACCTCCTGCACGGCCTGCGCGCGCAGCAGCGGCAGCACGTCCGTCCGCAGGTAGTTCAGGAGCCCGAAGGCGGTGCTGGGCGCCAGCTTGGGCACGACGCGCTTTTCGAAGTCGCGGAACAGCTGATCGACCGACCAGGCAAGGGCTTCAGCCTGCTTGCGCCGTCGCTTGGCCAGGGCCACGTCCACGCCCTCGGCGACCTGGACGCGGGCCTTGGCCGCCGCGGTGCGCGCGTCGGCGAGGGAGAGGTCGGGGTAGCGGCCCAGGGTCAGCTCACGACGACGGCCGCCGTAGCGGTAGCGCAGGACCCAACTGGCGACGCCGCCCGCCGAGACGGTGAAGGTCAGGCCCTCCCCGTCGGACTGGGCGGCCGGCTGGCCGGCGGTCACCAGCCGGCGCAGGGTGGCATCGGTCAAACGGCGGGAAGCACGCGTGGGCATGACGATCACCCGGGCTGGGTAGCTAGGCACTCAAGCTACCCACCCAGCTACCCAAAATCAAGCGTCGCTCCGCGTCCGCCCGCGTCCAAGCCCGTCCAACACATCAATTAGAACAGTTACTTAGAGGAATTTTCTGGACAGAGCCGGACCCCACCAACCCCTCAGCGGTAGTCCTGGTAGGACTTCTCTTCCACCAGCTGCGACCCGAGCTTGAGGTTGATCTCGCGCTTCACTGCGGCGCGCTCGTCGTTGCGGAAGTACACCGCGCGGGCCAGCTCGATGAACTCGGCGTCGAAGGCCTGGGCCTTTTCCTTGAGGCGGATGTGGTCCTCGATGTCCCACAGCGCCTGGTTCACCGCCAGCAGGCGGGCACGCTCGTCGGCGATGTCGGTGTGCGAGGCGGGATGCGCCGCCCAGGTGGCGTTGAGCAGGTCCAGCTCGGTGCGCACGTTGGCCAGCTTGGCTGCGTCGCGGATCTGCTGCGACTTGATCTCCAGGATGGTGATCTTGTCGATCAGCTCGCCGAAGGAAACGGGGGTCTGGATCAGGCTCATCGGGAACTCCGGCAACAGGCGACGCGCTTGGCGCGCCGGGTGATCAGGAAAAAGAATAGCGTCCGGCACCTAGGCCGCGTCGAGCACGGCTCCACGAGCGATCAGCTCGCACACCGTGCGCACGTCGCCGTCCATCGCGCGGTCGCGGTGCATGAAGCCGATGTGCTGACGCAAGCGCTCGTGTGCTCGGCTTACGGCGGCGCCGGCGTGGTAGTCGCCGACTTCGGCCAGCGCGGCGGTCAGCGCCTTCACCTCGTTGACGAACTGCGCGTGATGCGGGCTGTCCTCGCGCGGTGCATTGGTAATCTTGGCGGCCAGCGCCCGCCAGTCGCCGCGGGCGGCCAGGCGGCGCGCGGCATTGAGCATTTCCTGGCGGTAATCCAGCGCCTGGGCAGCGGTGTACAGCTCCAGCGCCAGCACGTGGCCGAGGTCTTCGCACATGTCGAGCACGTGGCGTGCCTCGTTGGCGCCCATCGACACGTGATCTTCGGCGTTGGCGCTGGTCGGCACCGAGTACACGCTGGCCGGATGCGCGCGCGTGGCCAGGTCGTTGACCAGCGCCGCGGCGGTGTACTGCACGATCATGAAGCCCGAATCGGTGGCGTCCTCGTTGCCGGTGAGGAAGGCCGGCAGGCCGTCGTTGGTGGCCGGGTCGACCAGCTTGTTGAGCCGACGCTCGGAGATCGATGCCAGCACCGGGATCGCCGCCTTCACGTAGCTCATCGCCAGCGCCAGCGGCATGCCGTGGAAGTGTCCGGCGGAGATCACCTGCTCCTCGATGAACTGCGCCGCCTCGTTGTCCGGGAAGATCAGCGGGTTGTCGGTAACCGCGTTCAACTCGATGTCGAACACGCGGCAGGCCTGGGCCCAGGCGTCGCGCACCGCGCCGTGCACCTGTGGCATGCAGCGCAGGCTGTAGGCGTCCTGCGGCTGGTGCTTCTTGCCGCCTTTGAACGGCAGGAAGCGGCTGTAGAACGCCTCGCGGCCGTGGCGCTGGTTGGCCGGCACCCATTCCCAGCCGATGTCGAAGCTGAGCGCCTGATCCTCCGGCGTGCTCCACGCATCGGCAGCCCACTGCCGGAAGCGCGGCACCAGGTGATACGGAATGTCGACCAGGGTCGAGCCTTCCAGCAGATCGCGCACGCGGGCGGCGGTCTCGACCTGACCCGGATGCGGGCGCAGCGCGTGCACTTCCTCGCGCAGTGCGCCGCTGCGGCCGGCGAAGGCGTCCAGCGTCATCGCGGCGGCGAGGTCGGCGGTGTCGAGCAGGCGCTCCAGCGTGTCCAGCGCCAGCGCGCCGGTCGCCAGCATCTGCGCGGTGCCGTTGTTCAGCGCCAGGCCTTCCTTGAAGGACAGCCGGATCGGCTGCAGCCCCGCGCGCTTGAGCGCCTCGGCGCCGGCCATGCGCTCGCCGCGGTAGAACGCCTCGCCGCCGCCCAGCAGCACGATCGCCAGGTGCGATAGCGGTGCCAGATCGCCGCTGGCGCCGACCGAACCCTTCTCCGGCACCACCGGCACGATGCCCGCGTTGAGCATGGCGGTGAGCGCCTGAAGCGTGGACACGCGGATGCCGGAATGCCCGCGCATCAGGGTGTTGATGCGGATCACCAGCATCGCCCGCACCACGTCCTCGGCGAACGGCTTACCCACGCACACCGCGTGGGTGATGATCAGGTTGTGCTGCAGCTCGTCCAGCAGCGTGCCTTCCGGCTGGTGCGGGTTGCCGCCGGGCAGTTCGTCGCGCAGGCGATGGGCCCCCAGCAGCTTGTCGGCATTGGAGCCGAAGCCGGTGGTGACGCCGTAGGTCGGCTCGCCGCAGCTCACCTTGTCGGCAAGGAAGTCCGCCGCGCGCTGCACGCGCGCGAGCTGGTTCGGGTCCAGCTCCACCGATGCCCCGCCGCGGGCAACGGCGACCAGTTGCTTGCGGGTGAGGCTGTTGCCGTCCAGGGTGATGGTCTTGCTCACGTAAGGCTCCGACGAGTTGTTTGATGCATGGCGTCCGGCAGACGCCTGTTCGTTTGTGGGGTGCTGGTACCTACCGGGAGCAACGCCCCTCAGTCCAGCAGGTCGTTCAATAGGTCACGCCAGATTGGGTTGGTGGATTCGATCAGCTCAAGCTTCCAGGCTCTTTCCCACTTCTTGAGCTGTTTCTCGCGCGCGATGGCGGTAGGGAAATCCGGGTGGAACTCGAACCAGACCAGACGTTTGAGGCCATAACGTTGGGTAAAGCCCTCGACCACACCATCGCGGTGCTCCCATACACGTCGCTTCAGGTCGCCGGTCGCACCGATGTACAGGGTGCCGCGCTCGCTGCTGGCCATGATGTAGACAGCCGGTTGTTTGGGAGGCATCCGTGTCTCCTCATGTTCTGTTGTGGCTTCTTCCTTGGCGATCGATTGACGGCGATTGCTCCACCTATCCTCACCGTCATTCCCGCGAAAGCGGGAATCCATTGGGCTCTTGCCGTCAAAAGCAAAGATGGATTCCCGCTTTCGCGGGAATGACGACCCTGAGGGTCCCGGAATGACGGCCCGGAGGATCATCCAGCCCCTGGTCTCACCCCATCACCGCCGCCTGCTCCAGCTCCACCCGGAGCGCTTTGATCAGCTCGCCGCGCGCCACCTCGAACTGATCCTCGCGGCGCAGGTCCTTCACCGTCACCACGCCCTTGGCCAGCTCATTTTCGCCCAGTACCAGCACGAAGCGGATGCCGGCACGGTCGGCGTACTTGAACTGCTTGCCCAGCTTGCCGGCCTCCAGCACCACTTCGGTGGCGATGCCGGCACTGCGCAGTTCGTTGGCCACCGCCAGATAGGCCGGCAGCTGCGCCGGGTCCATCTGCGTCACCAGCACGTCGACCGTGCTCTGCGCGGTGTTGATGAGCCCGGCGTCGCGCAGCTGCCAGTACAGGCGGGTGAGGCCGATCGAGATGCCCACGCCCGGCAGGTGCGACTTGGTGTATTGCCCGGCCAGGTTCTCGTAGCGACCGCCCGAGCAGACCGAGCCGATCTGCGGATGGTCGTTGAGCGTGGTCTCGTAGACGGTGCCGGTGTAGTAATCCAGGCCGCGGGCGATCGAGAGGTTCAGCGCGTAGTGCGTTTCCGGCACGCCGAACGCGTGGATCAGGCCCAGCACCTCCTTCAGCTCGGCGCGGCCCTGCTCCATCGCCTCGGGGCCTTCGCCCAGCGCATCGAGCTTGTCCAGCGCATCCTTGAGCGAGGTGGAGCGCACCTGCACGAAGGCGAGAATCTGGTTGGCCACCTCGACGCTCAGCCCGAATGCCTCGCCGGTGAGCGTGTCTCGCACGTAGTCGGCGCCGCGCTTGTCCAGCTTGTCCACCTCGCGCAGCACCAGCATCTGCTGCTCGGCGTCGTTGATGCCGAGCTTCTCGAAGTAGCCACGCATCAGCTTGCGGTTGTTCATCTGGATGGTGAACGCGCCCACGTTCAGCTCGCGGAATACGCTGTAGATCACCGCCGGCACCTCGGCGTCGTAGCGGATCGACAGGCTGTCCTTGCCGATCACGTCGATGTCGCACTGGTAGAACTCGCGGAAGCGGCCGCGCTGGGCACGCTCACCGCGGTACACGCGCTGCATCTGGTAGCGGCGGAACGGGAAGCTGAGATCGCGCTCGTGCTCGGCCACGTAGCGCGCCAGCGGCACGGTGAGGTCGAAGCGCAGCGCCAGTTCGGGAACAGTGGTGTTTGTGGCCAAGGCGTTCATCTTCTCAGCCGCATTGAGCGAGCCGGTGGACTGCACGAAGTACACCTGCCGCTCGGTCTCGCCGCCGCTCTTGGTCAGCAGCACATCGGAGTATTCGATCACCGGCGTCTCAATCGGCAGAAAGCCGAAGCGCTCGTAGTTGCGGCGGATCACGTCGAGCATGCGCTGAAACGCGATCTGGTCGAGCGGCAGCAGCTCGAGCACGCCGGGCATGGTGCGGGCCGGGGTAAGCGCCATGGAATCCTCTGCTTTACGGTGACGGATGGCCGTGAAACGGCAGCCCGAAAGATTAGCAGATGGCCGCCCGCGCCCGGCCGCATGGGAGGCACCGAAATGTCACGCCCCCTGTTGCCAAGGTCGGGGACGGTCGCTAGAATGCGCGGCTCCCACGGGGTGTAGCTCAGCCTGGTAGAGCGCTACGTTCGGGACGTAGAAGTCGCAGGTTCGAATCCTGTCTCCCCGACCAAAATTCGACGAAAAAGCCGGCCTCGCGCCGGCTTTTTTGTTTTCGTCATTCCGCAGTGGCCGGATCGATGATGGCGTGGACCGGGGTCACCTTGTTGGCCGGAAAGCCGCTCCGGCTGGCGTGCTTGCGCACGGTGGCTTCGTCCGGGGCGATGTAGTCGCAATACACCTTGTCGTCGGTGACGTAGCTGTGCACCCACTGGATGCGCGGCCCCATCGCGTCGGGCACGCCGCAGGAGGTCCGCGAAATGCCTTTCAGCTGCTCCGGGGTGAGCGCGCAGGCATCGGGAATGTCGCGTTCGATCAGGAATTTCGGCATGGCGATGTCTCCTCGGCGATGGCGGGCCTACGCGGCATGCAACCGTCGCAACCCGTCGAAACCCATGCGGTAGATCGCGGCGACGGCGTCGCGGGCCTGCTCCTCGCCAGCCCCGTGCGGATCGAAGGTGGCGGACCAGCTGACGAGGCAGCGGTCGCCGTCGATCGCGTCCACCCGCACCGTACTCACGTAGTCGGCCACCGGCAGCGGGGAATCGACGATGGTGTAGCGCAGCGCGCGGTCCTGCGGGCAGGCCAGCACCAGGCGTTCATGCACCAGACCTCCTCCACGCAGGTGGAGCAGACGCTCCACGCTGCCCCCGTTGCGCTGCAGCTCGCAACGCTCGACCAGATCGAGGTAACGATCGGCAGCGCCGAAATCGCCCAGCGTCTTCCAGACGACGTCCGCGGGCACGTTCAGTTCGGCAGCTTCGGACACACTCAGCATGGCAGCTCCTCCGGTGGGGATCGGCTGTCGCGACGGAATCGCGATCCGGTGATTCCGGCAGCGACCCGCCCGACCCTACCCGCCTGCCGCCCCCGGAGAAAGGTGCAGCGCAGCGCCCGTTCAGGCGTTCGCCAGTTCCAGCAGGCGATCCATTTCCCTGGCATCGAAGCCGGCGCGCAGTCGCGCCTCGTGGTTGAACGGCCCGCGCAGGCAGGGGCCCATGTACTGCTGCAGCAGCGCGATGAAGGTGTCGCGTGGCTCCACGCCGTCGCGAGCGCAGCACCAATGGAACCAGCGCGTACCGGCGGCCACGTGGGCCACTTCCTCGCGCAGGATCACCTCGAGGATCGCCACGGTGCGCGTGTCGCCGACCGTGGTCAGCCGCTCGATGATGCCCGGCGTCACGTCCAGTCCCCGCGCCTCCAGCACCCGCGGCACGAGCGCCATGCGGGCGGTACCGTGGTGGGCGGTTTTCTCGGCCATCTCCCACAGGCCGTTGTGCGCATCGAAGTCGCCGTAGGCGTGGTCCAGCTCGGCCAGCCGCTCGACCAGCATCGCGAAGTGCCGAGCCTCGTCGTGCGCACAACTGGCCCAGTCACGGTAGTACCCGGCCGGCATGCCGCGGAAACGGTAGACCGCGTCCCAGGCCAGGTTGATCGCATTGAATTCGATATGCGCCACCGCGTGGACCAGCGCGGCGCGGCCGGCCGGCGTACCCAGGCCACGCTGCGGCACCTGGCGGGCCGGCACCAGCCGGGGACGCAGCGGACGGCCCGGCGCACCGATCGGCGCCGGTGGCGGCGAGCCCGCCTCCGGCCCGAGTTCCCCAGCCAACAGGGCCTGCCAGGTTTCATGGGTCAGGCGCAGCTTCTCGACCGGGTCGGCGGCGTCCAGGCAGGTCTTGGCGGCGGCGTGCAGATCGTTCATCGTGGCAAGTCTAGGTCGTCGCCGGTCGTCGCCGGCCAGGCATGGCCCCCCAACCTTGGAGATATTCGCATGGACCGCCTGGACACCATCGAGATCAAGGCTTTCGTTCCCGCCCGCGACTACGCGCTGTCGCGGCGCTTTTATGCCGACGTCGGCTTCGAGGAGAAATCCGAGGGCAACGGCGTCGCCTACTTCGCGGCCGGCGACTGCAGCTTCCTGCTGCAGGACTTTCACCACCCCGACCTGGCCGGCAATTTCGTCATGCACCTGCTGGTTGCCGATGTCGATGCCTGGCACCGGCACCTGTGCGAACGAGGCATCGCCGAGCGCTACGGCATCCGTCTGGACACGCCGGCCGACCGGCCCTGGCGGATGCGCGATTTCTGCATGACCGATCCGTCCGGCGTGCTCTGGCGCATCGCCCAGAACATCGGCGGACGCCCGCTCGCGGACGGCTGAACCGTCCGCGGGTTCCCGCCCCGACGGGTCAGGCGATGCGGCGCGCCGCCTTGGCGTCGTCCGAGCGCATCAGCTCGATCTGCTGCAGGTAGTCCTTCTCCAGACCGGTGACGTACTCGCCGGAGAAGCAGGAGGTGTCGAACTGCGTCAGGTCTTCGTTGCCGTCCTGCACCGCCCAGACCAGGTCTTCCAGATCCTGGTAGATCAGCCAGTCGGCGCCGAGCATCTGCTCGACTTCCTGCTCGGTCTTGCCGGCCGCAACCAGTTCATGGGCCGACGGCATATCGATGCCATAGACGTTCGGGTAGCGCACCGGTGGCGCGGCGGAGGCGAAGTACACACGCGTGGCACCGGCGTCGCGGGCCATCTGGATGATCTGCTTCGACGTGGTGCCGCGCACGATCGAGTCGTCCACCAGCAGCACGGTCTTCTTGCGGAACTCCAGGTCCACCGCGTTGAGCTTGCGGCGCACCGATTTCACGCGGTCGCCCTGCCCCGGCATGATGAAGGTGCGGCCCACATAGCGGTTCTTGACCAGGCCTTCGCGGAACGGCACGCCGAGCGCGCCGGCCAGCGCGCTGGCGGCGGTGCGCGAGGTGTCGGGAATCGGGATCACCGCGTCGATGCCGTGATCCGGGCGCAGGCGCATGATCTTTTGCGCCAGCTTCTCGCCCATGCGCAGGCGCGCCTTGTACACCGACACGTCCTCGATCATCGAGTCCGGGCGGGCCAGGTAGACGTACTCGAAGATGCACGGCGCATGCACCGCGGCCTCGGCGCAGTGGCGGCTGAACAGCTGGCCGTCGTCGGTGATCACCACCGCCTCGCCCGGCGCGATGTCGCGCAGGCGCTTGAAGCCCAGCACGTCCAGCGCCACGGACTCGGAGGCCACCGCATACTCGCGCCCCTCATCGGTGACGCGCTCGCCCAGCACCAGCGGACGGATGCCGTTGGGATCGCGGAAGGCGATCAGGCCGTAGCCGAGGATCAGGCCGATGCAGGCGTAACCGCCCTTGGCGCGCGCATGCACGCCGGCCACCGCCTTGAATATGTTGTCCGGCGTGATCGCCATGCGCTCCTGGATCTGCAGCTCGTGTGCCAGCACATTCAGCAGCACCTCGGAGTCGGAATCGGTGTTGATGTGGCGGCGGTCGTCCTCGAACATCTCCTTGCGCAGCACGTCGGTGTTGACCAGGTTGCCGTTGTGCGCAAAGGCGATGCCGTACGGCGAATTCACGTAGAACGGCTGCGCCTCGTCGGCCCCCTCCGAACCCGCCGTGGGATAACGGCAGTGGCCGATGCCGATGCGGCCGCGCAGGCGGCTCATCGAGGTCTGGTTGAACACGTCGCGTACCAGGCCGTTGCCCTTGTGCAGGCGCAGACGGGATCCATCCACGGTGGCGATGCCCGCGGCATCCTGGCCACGGTGCTGGAGGACGGTGAGGCCGTCATAGAGCGCCGAGGCGACCTCGGTGATGCCGACAATGCCGATAATTCCGCACATGATGTTGGGTGCCTGCGTGGGGTCTTGCGATTACGGATGCGAAGGCGCGTCGGCCGGAGCCACCGCGGGAGAAGACGTCGCCGGAGCGGGCGATGTGGGTGCGGCGAGCGGTCCGCGCAAGGTCGCGGCCTGCGCGTCGAGCAGGCGCCGCATGCCGGAGAGATCGGCACTGCCCGCACCAGCCTTGAGCCGGGACAGGCTGTCGCTCACCTCCGGAGAAGGATGCAGATAACGTCCGGTGCTGGCCGGCAGGTGCCGACCCACGGCGATCGCCACACCCTGGAACTGCGGCAGCAACAGCGACTGGTGCCACCAGGGCTCGCGCACCACGGCGGTGAAACCGAGCAGGAATACCATCAATGCCACCAGCAGCACGCCGCGGGCAAAACCGAACAGCACGCCCAGCGCGCGATCCGGCCCGGACAGGCCGGCGCCGACCACCAGCCGGTGGAAGATCGCATTGACCAGCGCGCCGACGATCAGCACGCCGACGATGCACAAGCCGTAGCCGGCCACCAGCCGCAGCTCGGGCGTGTGGATGCTGCGGTCGAAATAGCCGGCGACGGTCGGACCGAACGCCCAGGCGACCCAGATCGAGCCGATCCAGATCGCCAGCGACAGGACCTCCGCCACCAGCCCGCGCCACAGGCCGATCAGCACCGAAATGGCGATCACCGCGGCGATGACGTAATCGGCCCAGTTCATCCTGCGGTCGCTCCGTTACGACTGCTGCTCAGGGGACGCTGACGACGTTGCCTGACAGGCCAAGCTTGGACTTGATCTGCTCGCGCACGCGCATCGCGTCGTCCCGCTGGGTCTGCGGCCCGGCGCGCACACGCCAGAGTCTCTTGCCACCCACGCTGACCGAGTCGACGAAGCCGTCGAAACCGTTCGCGCGAAGCTTGTCGCGCAGCGCGATGGCGTCGGACTGACCGCTCATGGCGGCCACCTGCACCGCCCAGCCACCGGCCCGGCGGCCCTTGGCCGGTGCACTGGCCGGCGCGTCGCCCGCAGGGGTGCTGGCGCCACTCTCGAGCTTTGCCGGCACGCCGGCGATGCTCTGGGTGATCTTCAGCCGCGCGCTTTCGGCCGCGGTGCGCGACGGGAACGGACCGGCCTCCACCGCGGTGAGTGTCTTGCCGCCCTGGTGGATGGCCTGACTGCGCACCGGATAGCCCAGCGCGCGCACCTTCTGCATCAGGCTGGCTGCGCCGCTGCTGGAGGCGTAGGCGCTGAGGTTGAGGGTGTAGCTGCCGCGCGCCGCGGTGGCCGACGGCATCGCCGGCTCCGCCGCTGGGGTCGGCTTGCTGGCCGGAGCCTGCGGGACCGGCTTGGGCGTCGAGGGAGTCTTGGAGGCGGGCGCCTGCGACGGGATCACCGGCTGCTGGGCGGCTGGCGGGGCGGGCTGCGCCGCGGCCTGGGCGGCGGGCGCGGCCGTGGACGCGCCGGCGGCGCCGGCCTCCACGTCGGTCGGACGATGGGACGGAATGTCGACCGTGGCGAGCTGGTCGCTACTGCCGTTGTTGGCCGCCGGGATCACCGTCGCGCTGGTGCTGGCCGGAATCGCCGGCGCGGAAGCATCGGGGTTCAGGCTCATCGTGCGGGTCTGCAGATCGCGATCCGGCGCCGGCGGGATCGCCAGGCTCACCGACTGGTCGCCCGGCGCCGCCGGCGGGTGGCTCGGGAAGAACATCGGAACGATGAGGACCAGCAGCGCGATGAGAACGGCAGCTCCCAGCAGGCGAGTTTTCAAGACGGGCTCCAGGGGTGGCGGGCGCGGCGCGAAGCGGCGGAATTATACCCGGCGTAACCCTGCCGCCGGAAACCGCCAGGCGTCCTCGTTCAGGCGCGATGCGCGGCGAGCACCGCCGAGGCGACGAAAAACGAGCCGAAAGCCAGGATCGTCTCGCCCGGGCGCGCGGCTGTCCGTGCTGCATCCAGCGCCTCCGCCACGCCGGGATGCAGGTCGAACCGGGCGTCGGGCCGGCCGGCAACCAGGGCATCGGCCAACGCGTGCGCCGGCAGGCCGCGCGGCGTATCGCGCTCCAGCCCGGCCAGGTGCCAGCGGTCGATGCGCGCTCCCAGCGCACCGATCACGCCAGCCACGTCCTTGTCCGACAGCGCGCCGAACACCGCATGCACAGGGCCGTGCGGCACGGCATCCAGCCACTGCGCCAGTGCGCGCGCCGCCTGCGGGTTGTGACCCACATCCACGTACAGCACGGGGTCGCCCCCGAGCGACTGCAACCGCGCCGCCACCGAGACACCACGCAGCGCCAGCGCCACCGCTTGCTCTGGGGCGGCTCCCAGCAGGCCATGGCCCAGCGCATGCAGGATGGCGATCGCCGCGGCGGCGTTGGCGTACTGCACCGGCGCGGCGAGCGCCGGATCGGGCAGCGCCATCGTGGTGCCGTCGCGATGCATCCAGCGCCAACCGGACGGCAGGCGCTCCACGTGAAAATCGACGCCGGCGCGGATCACCGTCGCACCGAGCGCATGCAGCGCATCGAGCAACCCCGCCGGCGGGTCGACCTCGCCCACCACGGCCGGGTGCCCGGCACGGGCAATGCCCGCCTTTTCCCGGCCGATGCTGTCGCGGTCCGGACCCAGCCAGTCCATGTGGTCCAGGTCCACCGTGGTGATCGCCACCGCGTCGGCATCGACGATGTTCACCGCGTCGAGCCGTCCACCCAGGCCCACCTCCAGCACCGCCACGTCCAGCTCGGCGCGCACGAACAGGTCCAGCGCTGCCAGCGTGCTGAATTCGAAATAGGTCAGCGGGATCGACTCGCCGGGTCCCTGACTGCGCGCCGCCTCGATGCGCTCGAACGCGGCGACCAGCGACGCATCGTCCACGTCGGCGCCGTCGATGCGTACGCGCTCGTTGTAGGCCAGCAGGTGGGGCGAGGTGAAACAGCCCACCCGCCGGCCGGCCTGACGCAGCATCGCCTCCAGCAGGGCCACGGTGGAGCCCTTGCCGTTGGTGCCGCCGACGGTAACCACGTGGCGCGCCGGCCGCGGCGCGCCCATCCGCTGCCAGACCGCGCGCACGCGTTCGAGCCCCAGCTCGATGGCGCGGGGATTGACCTGTTCCTGGTAGCTCAGCCAGTCGGCGAGGGTTCGGGTGTTCACGCGCTTTCGAATCCGGCAAGCCGTGCGCGCTGCACGGCGGGTAGGAGTTGCCCCGGCCAGTCCGCGGCAACGCCGACCTGGCCGATGGCGCGAGCCTCGCGCACCGCGGTGACGTCCACGTCGGCGACCAGCCAGCTCGCGTCGGCGTCGAGCGCGGCCAGCACGCCCGTCTCCGGCAGTCCGCGGTCCGGCGGCACGTAGACGGCGGCCTGGCCGGTGTTGACGTCCAACGCCGGGCTCCAGTCGCTGCTGCCCGCGGTCACGGCGCACACCACCGGCAGCTGGTTCTCCAGCGCACGGGCCTGGCAGCCGATGCGCACGCGCCAGGCGCCCGCTTCGGTGTCGGTGCAGCTCGGCACCAGCAGCAGCGCCGCGCCGGCCTCGGCCTGGGCACGTGCGAACAGCGGGAACTCGACGTCGTAGCATATGTTGATGCCGACGCGTCCGAACTCGGTGTCGAACACCTTCAGCGCGTCACCCGGCTCGATGCAACCAGCCTGCTTCTCGTAGCCGGTCAGGCGCAGCTTGTCCTGCTCGCCGACGCGACCGTCCGGGGCGAACAGCAGCGCACGGTTGCGGAACGCCCCGCCCTGCCGCCGCAGGAAGCTGCCGGCCACTATATACATGCGGTGCTGGCGCGCCAGCCCGGAAAACAGCACGCGCCAATCGGCATAGAGCCCGTCCACGGCTAACAGCGAACGCTGTAGGTCACCGTAGACCGCAGGGCCGAACGCATGCGCCAGCTCCAGCGCCAGGTATTCGGGCAGCACGGCGATCTGCGCCCCCTGCGCAGCGGCGCCGGCCAGCTCGCTTTCCACGCGGGCCGCGAAATCCTCGAAACGCGCCGGGGCACCGATCGGCCACTGCGCCACCGCCACTTTCACGCTCAATGCTCAGCCTCCAGCGGACGCAACCAGAACCGCAGCAGGTGGGGGCTGGCCGCCGCGTCGCCAAGCTCCTTCCAGTCCAGAGTGCAGAACAGATCGTCCTGCCGGCGATACCCCCGCTTGGTCCAGAAGGCGTCGTTGGGGCGGTAACCGGTCGGCTTGCGAGGATCGTCATCGGCGCGCTCGACCGCACAGAACGCAGTGAGGGCGAACCCGCCGAGCCGCCGCGCGTGCGCTTCGCGCTCGTCGAAGAAGTGATGGCCCAGCCCCTGCCCTCGGTAGTCGCGCAGCAGCACCGATTCGCCGAAGTAGAACACCTGCTCCAGCCGGAAAGCCTTCTCGCGGAACGGCGCCTGGAAGGCCGGCTGGTCGTCCAGCAGCGGGATGCCGGTGGACGCGCCGACCACGATGTCGCCGTCGAGGGCCAGCACGAACACGCTGCGCGGCGAGCGCGCGTAGGCGGTCAGGTACTCGCTCTCGTAGTCGGCGCTGCCTTCGTAGAGATACGGATAGTCACGGAACACGGTGGTGCGCAGCCGCGCCAGATCGGCCAGGAACGGCGCGACCGCCTCGCCGGTGCAGGTGATGGTGCGCACGGCCATCGGATCAGCCGCCGGCGACCTGCGCGATCCAGTCGGCGAGGTTGTAGTAGTTGGTGACGCGGCTGATACGCCCATCGCGGAGATCGAAGAACGCGCCGCCGGGCAGCACGTAGCGCTGGCCGTGTGCCGGCGGCAAACCCTCGTCGTCAGCCAGGTAGCTCCCGTGCACTTCGTATTCGGCCGCCGCGCGGGTGCCGTCGGCGGCGGCCATCACCACGACTTTCTCCAGCCGCTCGGCGTAGCAGCGGTTCATCCGCGCAAGGAAGGCGCGGAACGCCTCGCGACCATGCTCACGCCCGCCCTGGTTGAGGTCGTGCGCCACGTCGTCGGTGAGGCAGGCCAGCATCGCCTCCCAATCGCCGGCATTGAACGCGGCGTAGTAGCGCTGGATCAGGGCGATCGCGTCGGACATGGCGGGCGGCTCCGGGGCGTAGCGGGGACGCGAAAGTGTAAGCCATCGCCCGTTCCCGCCGCCGCTCAGCCGAACGGATGGATCCCGCTGGCACGCAGCGCCCAGTACATGCCGAAGGCCGTCCAGAACATCTTCTTCAGGGCCTTGCCGGCCAGCAGTGCGGCCAGCAGGCCGACCAGCAGGGGCAGATGGCGATCCAGCAGGCTGCGGGTGTCGTTGACGGTGTTCATGTGTGTGCTCCCTCGCCCCGATGGGCGTGGAAGCATGATCGGCCACCCCCCTCTTCTGTGGCAGTCGGTTCCGTCAGCCACCGCCGGTGACAGCCGTCACCACCGCATCACAGCCGCGCCGAACGCAGGCGCAGCGCGTTGCTCACCACCGACACCGAGCTGAAGCTCATCGCCAGTGCGGCGACCATCGGCGACAGCATCCAGCCCAGCCACGGATACAGGGCGCCGGCAGCCAGCGGCACACCGATGCCGTTGTAGACGAAGGCGAAGAACAGGTTCTGGTGGATGTTGCGCACCGTGGCGCGCGACAGCGCCCGCGCCCGAACGATGCCGGCCAGATCGCCCTTCACCAGCGTCACCTGGGCGCTTTCCATCGCCACGTCGGTGCCGGTGCCCATGGCAATGCCGACATCGGCCGCCGCCAGCGCGGGCGCATCGTTGACGCCGTCGCCGGCCATCGCCACGCGCCGGCCATTCTTCCTGAGCGACTGCACCACCGCGGCCTTGCCGGCAGGCGATACCTCCGCGTGTACTTCATCGATACCCAGCCCACGCGCCACCACCTGCGCGCTCAGCAGGTGATCGCCGGTAAGCATCACCAGCTGAAGGCCCTCGGCGTGCAGGCGACGGATCGCCTCGGCCGCGCCGTCCTTCAGGCGGTCGGACACCGCGATCAACCCGGCCAGCGCGCCCTCGAGGGCCAGGTACATCACCGTCGCCCCTTCACCACGCAGCCGGTCGGCATCGTTCACCGCGCCGGCGTTCACGTCGACCGACAGCGCCCGCATCATCGCCCGGTTGCCCAGCGCCACGGCCTGGCCGTCGATGTGCCCCTGCACGCCCTGTCCGGCGATGCTGCGGAAATCCTCCACCGCGGGCAGCGCTTGCTGCCCGGCCGCCCGCACGATCGCGCGGGCCAGCGGGTGTTCGCTCGGTGCCTCCAGCGCGGCGGCGAGCACCAGCAATCGATCGCGTGCGCGCCCGCCCAGTGGCACCAGCTCGCGCAGCGCCGGCTTGCCTTCGGTCAGCGTGCCGGTCTTGTCCACCACCAGCGTGTCGATGTCGCGCATCGCCTCGATGCTGCCGGCATCCTTGAACAGCACGCCCAGATGCGCACCGCGGCCGCTGGCCACCATGATCGAGATCGGCGTGGCCAGACCCAGCGCGCAGGGGCAGGCGATGATCAGCACCGACACGGCGGCGATCAGCGCCCGCGTCATCCGCGGGTCCGGCCCCAGCCAGGCCCACAGCGCGAAGGCCAGCACTGCGCACAGCACCACGATCGGCACGAACCACGCCGCCACCTTGTCAGCTACCCGCTGCAGCGGTGCCCGGCTGCGCTGGGCGGCGGCGACCAGCGCCACGATCTGCGACAGCACCGTCTCGCTACCGACCTTCTCGGCGCGCATCCGCAGCGTGCCGTCCTGGTTGACCGTGCCGCCGGTGAGCGCGTCGCCCGCCGCCTTGGCCACCGGCATTGGCTCACCGGTGAGCATGGCCTCGTCGACGTGGCTGTTGCCTTCGAGCACCACGCCGTCCACCGGCACCTTTTCGCCCGGCCGCACGCGCAGCGTGTCGCCCGGCTGCACGGCGTCGAGCGAAACGTCAGCCTCGCGGCCATCCGCATCGACCCGGTGCGCGATCTTCGGCGCCAGCCCCAGCAGCGCTTTCAGTGCCTCGCCGGTGCGCCGGCGCGCGCGCAGCTCGAGGAAGTCGCCCAGCATCACCAGCGTGACGATCACCGCCGCCGATTCGAAGTACACCGCCACGCGGCCGTGCATGTCGCGGAAGCTGGCTGGAAAGGCGCTCGGCGCGAGGAACGCCACGGCGCTGTAAGTCCACGCCACGCCGGTACCGAGCGCGATCAGCGTGTACATGTTCGGCGACCACGGCCGCAGCAAATTCCAGCCGCGCCGGAAGAACGGCGCACCGCCCCACAGCACCACCACACTGGTCAGCAGCGCCTCGGTCCACGCCGCCACGCCGTCCCACGGTGACGGCAGATGCAGGCCGGTGAGGTGCGGCCCCATCGCCACGAGGAATACCGGCACCGTGAGCGCCACCAGCGTCCAAAAACGCCGCGCCATCGCCTTCAGCTCGCTGCCGTCGTCCTCGGCGGTGGGCATCATCGGCTCCAGCGCCATGCCGCACTTCGGACAATCGCCGGGGCCGACCTGCTGCACCTCCGGATGCATCGGGCAGGTGTAGATCGTGCCGGCCGGCGCCGGCGGTGTGGCCTTGCGCTCGCCCAGATAGGCCTGTGGCTCAGCCACGAATTTCTCGCGGCAGCGCGCGGCGCAGAAGTAGTAGGTGTGCCCCTCGTGCTCCGCGCGGTGCTTCGCGGTGTGCGGGTCGACCGTCATGCCGCAGACCGGATCTTTTACCGCGCGTGCGGGGTCGCCGGCATGATCGTGCTGATGCCCATGCACGTGGTCGTGCCCCGCCGGCGCATCCGTCTTGCTGCCGCAGCAGTCGCCGCTGGCTGGTTTCGCCGCCAGATACTTCGTCGGATCGGCCTCGAACTTCGTCCTGCAGCCGTTGCAGCAGAAATGGAAGGTGCGGCCCTCATGCACGGCGCTCGGCTTGCCGGCCGTGGTGTCCACCGTCATGCCGCAAACCGGATCGATCGCCGTGGCGGAAGGGGGGCCGCCGGGGCAGCAGGAGGCTGCGTGTTCCATCAGAGGTTCTCCTCGTCGTTGAGCGCGCGCAGGATCGGGCAGTGCTCCGGCGCCCCATGACCGGGGCACGAGGCAACCAGCTCCACCAGCCCGTCGCGCACGCGCTGCAGTTCGGCGATGCGCACCTCGATCGCCGCCAGGCGCGCCTCGGCACGCTTCTTCACCGCCTTCACGCCGCGCTGGCGATCGGACGAGAGTGCCAACAGGTCGCGAATTTCCTCCAACGTGAAACCCAGCGCCTTCGCGCGGCGGATGAAGCGCAGCTGCGCCACGGTGCTCTCGCCGTAACTGCGATAGCCCGAGGCACGACGCAGCGGCACGGGCAGCAGGCCCTCACGCTCGTAGTAGCGAATGGTGTCGATGGGCACGCCGGCGCGCTTGGCGACGGCACCGATGGTGAGTGGGCTCGATGTGTTCATGGGATCACTCTAGAGCCTTGATCCAGGTCCAGAGTCAAGCCTCCCATGCCGCCCGTCGTCGCAGCGTGGTTGTGCCAGGCGACCTTCTTCACGCACCACTCGCCGCGGTCGCGCGGTTGACGCAGATCAACCGCCGAGCGTCATTTCCGCGGCGCCGGGTTTCGTTTGACCGGCGTCAAATGAGGCCGTGGATCGCCCTGCCAGCATGGTTTTCAACAGGGGTGTTGCATGCCCGAACCATCTGCATGGCACGTGCAAACGACATGGCGAAACCACACAACCGAACGTTTTCGCAGCGAGGCCTGTATGCCGCGCTGTGCGCGGCCTTGTGGGGCGGCTGGCCCGCCGCGGCGCCCGCGCAGATGCTCACCCCGCCGCCCCTACCCCGTTCCGCCGACGCACAGACGCCGGCAGCGGCCGACACCTCCTCGAAGCTGGAAGTGACCCCCGGCCTGAGCACGGGCCTGAGCTACGACAGCAACGTCTACGCCACACCGAACCAGCCCAGCAGCGACGTGCTGCTGACCGTGTCGCCCTCGCTGCTGCTGCGCAAGCAGGGGGACGGGCGCAGCCTGACGCTCACCGCCAGCGGCACCGGCACGCGCTACCGCAGCCATCCCAGCGAAAACAGCACCGACTACGAGATCGACGCCAGCGGCCGCCAGCGCATCAACACCTATGGCGCGATGTTCGGCGGCCTGGGTTACAGCCGGTCGCATGAAGACCGCACCTCGCCCGACGACGTGCTGGGAACCCGGCCCACCGTGTTTACGGATGCCCACGCCCACCTCGGCATCGAGCAGCGTTGGGCCCCGTTCTCGCTGCGCGCCGGCGGCACGTTCGACCATCTTTCCTATCGCAACGTAACGAGCGCGGCCGGCGAGCTGATTGACAATGGCGACCGCGACCGCAACGTGATCGGCGTCGGCCTTCGCCTCGGCTACAGCATCGCGCCGCATGTCGACGTGTTCGCCCAGGGCACCTACGACGAGCGCAACTATCGGCGCCGCATCGACGACTACGGTTACCGGCGCGACTCGCAGGGCGATAGCTGGGTGGTGGGTCTGGCCAGTCGCGATGCCACCACGGTGCGCGGCGAGATCTACGCCGGCTGGCTGTCGCAGCGCTATGTCGACCCGCGGCTGCCGAAGGTGACGGCCCCCACACTGGGCGCCACCTTGCTGTGGCGGGTGACGCCCCGCACCACGCTCGACGCAGCGGTCGATCGCTCGGCGCAGGAAACCACCCTGCCCGGCGCATCGAGCTACGTCGACACCCACGTGAGCCTGCGCATCGACCACAAGCTCAGCGAGCGCCTGTCGGCGCAGGCCGGCATCAGCGCCACCCGCAGCGACTTTCGTGGCCTGGACCGCCGCGACGACCTGTTCGCCGGAAGCTTTGGGCTGAGCTACCGCGTGCACCGCTACTGGCAGATCGAGGCGAACTACCAGCTGCTGCAACGCCACTCGGACGCGCCCGACGCGGAGTACTACCGCAACGAGATCTACCTCGGCGTGCGCATGGACGGCAGCGGCCGCGCGATCGCTGGCGAAGCGGGGCTGCTGCCCGCGACGACCGACTGGTCGTCGGCGGCCGACGGCTTCTACGTGGGCGCCAGCACCGGCTACGGCAACGTCGATACGCGGGTCACCGGGCCGCGCGGGGAACACGGCACCTATCGCGGCGACTTCGCCGGCAGCGGCCTGACGAACGCCTTGTTCGTCGGCTACGGGCAGACGCTGGGCCGCTGGTACCTGGGTCTGGAAGCGGCAGCCGGGCGCAGCCGGGTCGACTGGCTGCACGACAAGACACCCAGCAGCCGCGTGTTCTCCACCGACCAGGAGCGCAGCGAGGAATTCTCGCTGCGCGCCGGTCCGCTGCTGCCGGGCAACAACCTGCTGTTCGTCAGCGCCGGGCGCATCCGCTCGCGCTTCGACAGCGCGTATACCGTCGAAGATGGCACCGCCTCCGCGCAGTCCGACCGCCGCTGGTCCAGCACCTACGGCATCGGGCTGGACATTCCGCTGAGCCGCCACCTGTTTGCGCGCAGCCAGTACGACCTCGTGCGCTATCGCGGTTACGAGGTGGCCAATGCCGAAGCCAGCGACCGCTTTGCCGACAGCACCGGACGCTTCCAGCTGGGGCTGGGCTGGCGCCTGGGTGCCGTACCCGAGTCGGCGCGCGCCCCGGCAGACACCAGCGGCTTCTACGCCGGCGCGCAGGGCGGCGACAACCGCTTCGGCAGCCGGCTCGACGCGATCCAACGCCAGTCGGACGTGCCGCCGGTGACCGACTTCCACACCGACTTCGGTGGCCACGGCACGGATTTCGGCGTGTTCGGCGGCTATGGCCACGCGTTCGGGCCGCTCTATGCCGGCGTGGAGCTGGAGAGCGACGGCAGCAGCAGCGGCTGGTACCACGACAAGCAGCCCGGCGGCCGCCAGTTCTCGGTTGAAGGGCGGGGCAGCTACGGCGCGTCGCTGCGACTGGGCTACGCCACGCCATACGGCGCGCTGCTTTACCTGCGTGCCGGTCGCGCCCGCGGACGCTTTCACACGATCTACGTGAAGGGCGAGAACCCCAACGCGTGGGTGGACCGCAACGACACGCGTACCGGCGACCGCTTCGGCGCGGGCGTGGAGGCACCGCTGTGGAAGGCGGCCTTTGTCCGCCTCGACTACGCAGCCACCCGCTACGACGCCATCGCCTTCACCACCACGCAGGCCCAGGCCGACCAGCTTCGCTTCACCCATTGGCAATACCTCGCGCGCATCGGGGTGGGAGTGCGCTTCTGAGCGACGGATCGATGCCAACCCCTAAGCGCCGTTGGCACGAGCGGACACCCCGCTCGCTTCTTGACGATTCACCGTGGCTCGGGCGCAGGCCACAGCATTCACAGGCAACAGGAGAACGAGATGAAGACGCGATACGTAGTGCAACGCAAACCGCTCATCGTGGGTCTAGCCGGCCTCACCATGCTCGCCGCGCTCGCAGCACCGCATGCGGCATGGTCGCCGCTGGCCCCGGCCGCGGCGCAGGATTCGCACGGCAGCTCCCACAGCTCGGGCACGCACGGCAGCCAGAACAAGGGCGGCCAGGGTCAAGGCAAGGGCAAGAGCTCCAGCGGCGACGCCAGCGGCTCGAGCTCGCATGGCAACAGCGGCAGCAAGTCGGTCGAGTCGAAGGTTCTGCACGGCTCGGGCGACGCCTCGGCGGCCGCGGATGAGAGCTCCGATCGCCGCGGCCCCAAGTACGGTGGCGGCAAGGCCAGCACGGGCAAGCCGGCCGGCGCGGGCACCAAGAAGGGTGACCTGCTGGGCGACCTGAACGTGATCCTCCGCGACGCCAACGGCATCCCCATCCTCGACCAGTACGGTCACGTTCAACCGCTGGACGCGAGCGGCAACCTGATCCCGCTCACGCCGGAAGGCGACATCGTGGCCGGCTCGGAAGATCTGGTGGTGCCGGTGGAGTTCAGCCGCCTCAGCGTGTCGCGCTCACCGTCCAAGGTCACCGACAAGGCCTATGACGAGGCGATCGCTGCGCTTAATGCCGCCACTGCCATCACCACGGACTCGTCCGGTCGCCTGGTCACCACCGTCGACGGCGTGGCCAAGACGATCGATTCGCCGCTGGACAACCTCGCGCTCTACGAGGCCCTGATGAACAACGGCTACCTGCCCGGCTTCGTGCCCAAGGACGGCGTCTCGCTCGGCAGCCTCTCGTTCCTGGTCGACAAGAGCGCCACCAACAGCGACATGCTGCAGGCGGCGTCGTTCCTGGCAGCCGCATCGGACAAGGCCGGCTCGATCAACGAGGACACGGTGGTCTACACCGACTCGATCCTCGGCGTCACCGGTGCCACACCGCTGGTGGGTGCGGACGGCAAGGACTATGTCGACTTCAGCAACGTCACCTACGACCGCAGCGCCACCTACACCGGCACGGTGACCTACCTCAAGAGCAACGGCGACGGCACCTACAGCACGGTGACGGCACCGATCATCGACGCGGTGTTCGGCGGCACCACCTACACGGGAACGCAGCTCGACGCGTTCACCCAGGCGGCTGACGACGCGCGGGCGGTGATCGAGTACGTGCACGACAACCCGCTGCCGGCCCAGTAACAGCTTGTGGCGCCCCTCGCTGGGGGCGCCTCCTTTTGCCGCTTTCGATCCGCCGCCGGGTACGCCGCGGCGGAATACCTAGTCGCCGGAGTGACGCGCGCGCGTTCGTGCGGCCTTCTTGGCGGCGGCGGAACGTCCCTTCGCCCCCTTGGTGCGGGCCGCCTTCTTGGCCGCGGCGCTGCGATCGGCCGCAGAGCGCTTGGCTGCCGCCTGATGTCCCTGGCGCGACAGCGCGCGCTTGGAAGCGGCCGCGCTTCCTTCCTTCTTCAGCGCCTTGGTGGCCGCGCGGCTGCGGGTGGCCTTCGTCTCGGACGACTTGCGCGCCGCCTTCTTGCTCGCCGTCTTCTTGGTGGCTGCCTTCTTGCAGGCAGATTTCTTCGTTGCCGACTTCTTCGTTGCCGACTTCTTCGTTGACGACTTCTTGGCAGCGGATTTCTTGGCAGCGGACTTCTTCGCCGAGGATTTTTTCGCGGCCTTGCCCTTGGCCGGCACATCCACTCCGGCCCGGCGGGCCTCGGACAGGCCAATGGCGATCGCCTGCTTGGTCGACCGCGCCCCGTGCTTGCCCTCGCGCACGTGCTCGATCTCCTCGCGTACGAACTCCCCCGCCTGCGTGCTCGGCGACTTGCCCTCACGCTTGTCCTTGCGGGCTCGCTGGATGGCGCTCTTGCTCGGCATGGCTCGATCCTCCGCGTCGGTGGAAAGCCGCAGCGTGCGGCGGCGCGTGTGAATCGGTGGGCAAGAATGTGAGAAGAATCGCACCGCGCTTATCCCCCTCGACCCGGCATCGCACGATGCTTCTCGACACCGCGGGCGCAGGTGAATCCGCGAAGTGGGAGGCCTTCGGCAAGCCCCCCACTTCGAACGCCTCGGCGCGTGCCGCGGTCGTGCACCTGCAGAACACCTGCGGCCCCCTTCGCGCTTCGACCCGACCGCCGTGAATCGAAACTCTAGGCGACCCCACCACTGACGAGGGCTCCGCCCTCCTCAGTTGATAATTTCCCCCATGCCCTCCTCGACGCGACGCCGAAGCTCGGCAATGAACTCCTCGTCATAGGGCTCCCAGCTGTCCAGCTCGCCCATGACCTTCAGCGGCAGCGCGCTCCGATACGACCGTGTCGGATTGCCGCGGAACTTCTTGTTGGTGACGTTCGGGTCATCCTCGAACGCGCCGGTGGGTGCCACCACATAGACCCGCGGTCGACCCGCGCCACGCGCCATCTCAGCAGCCAGCCCCGCACCCTTCGCCATGGCGGTGAAGTAGACGTGGTTCATCACCACCCGCTCGTCGTAGTTAGAGGTGAACCCCGCCGTCAGCAGATCGCCAACGGAAAGGTCCGCCCGCGTCCCGTGATAGAACGGCCCGGCCACGTGCTCGCAGTTCGCGTGGGAAACCGCGATCCACTCGTCGTCATGCATCATCCGCCCCGCCTCATGCTTCCTGCCCCATCGGCAGGGCGGCGATGCTAGGTCAGGGCGCGCGCCTTGCCGCAAGCCCGGATGGCGGATATAAATTGATGGTGGGAGGCGCAGTGCGCCTCCTTTTTTTGCGCGGAGGCGACGTGTGGCCGCGGGTGCGCACTATCGCGAGTGTCGTCCTCGCAGCTTGGGCGAATCCGTCAGGGCTCGCCCCGCCCCTGATCGCTACGCGGACATTGAGCACCGCAGAAAGCCGACTCTGCCCCTGACTTGATGATGTGGCCCTAACGAGGTTGTAGAAAAACCTCCGCCGATGTTGCTTCAATACCCTGACGCTAACAAGGGGAATCGGGATGGCGCGCTACCGGCAGATCGACATGAGCCCGCGGCTGTTGCCGGTGGACCTGCAGGCGCAGCTGGTGCCGGGATCGTTCGCCCACGCGCTGCACCATCTGGTCGATCAGCTGGATCTGTCCGCGTTCGATGCGTACTACCGCAACGACGACAGCGGCGCGCCGGCGCATGCACCGGCCATGCTGCTCAAGGCGGTGCTGCTGGCGTATTCGCAGGGCATGGTGAGCTCGCGTTCGATCGAACGGGCTTGTCGCGACAACGTGCTGTTCATCGCCTTGACCGGTGACGCCAAGCCGCACTTCACCACGATTGCCGACTTCGTCAGTCGCTCGCGCGAGGCGATCGCCGCGATGTTTGCCCAGGTGCTGACCCTGCTCGATGCTGAGGGGCTGATCGGCCGCGAGATGTTCGCCATCGACGGCGTCAAGCTGCCCTCGAACGCCTCCAAGCATCGCTCCGGCACGCGCGCGGAGTTCCTTGCGCAAGCGCAGAAGATGGAGCGCGCGGCAACGACCATGCTTGAACGCCACCAGGCCAACGATGCCGGCATGGCCGAAGACGTGCTTGATGCCAAGGCCACCGCCCGCATCCAGCGACTCACCCGCGAGGCGGCGAAGATCCGCCAGTGGCTGGCCGAACATCCCGACGATCGGCCCGGATCGCGTGGCAAGATCCGCAAGTCCAACCGCACCGACAACGACTCGGCCAAGCTGGCCACCGACAAGGGCGTCATCCAGGGATACTGCGGCGTGGCGGTGGTCGATGCCAAGCACCAGATCATCGTCGAGGCCTCGGCCCACGGCAGCGGCGCGGAGCAGGAACTGCTGCTGCCGGTGCTGGACGCCTGCGCCGACCAGTGCACCGCCACCACCTTGATCACCGCCGATGCCGGCTATCACAGCGAAGCCAACCTGGCGGCGCTGGCCGAGAAGCACATCGACGCGCTGATCGCCGATAACGCCATGCGCCAGCGCGACGAGCGCTTCGCCGGGCAGGACAGGCACCGGACCAAGCCCGATCCGTTGCACGACAAGTCACGCACACCGAAGAAGCCACGCCTGTTTGGCCGCGACGACTTCATCATCGCACCGGACCAGTCACACGCCATTTGCCCGGCGGGGCAACGCCTGTATCGCAACGGCAAGGACTGCACCATCGGCGGCTATGCCGCAATCAAGTTCCGCGGGTCACCCTCGACCTGTCAGGACTGCCCCCTACGTGCGCAGTGCCTGCGTAAGCCGGCCACCACACCCTCGCGCCAAGTCGCCGTGCTCACCCGCAAAGCCGAGGCGACCCACAGCCAACGCATGCGCGAGCGCATCGACAGTGCGCTGGGTCGTGAGCAGTACAGCCGGCGCTTCGCTACCGTCGAACCGGTTTTCGGCAACCTGCGCGCCAACAAGCGGCTCAACCGCTTCACCCTGCGCGGCCAGGCGAAGGTCGATGGTCAATGGAAGCTGTTCGCGCTGATCTACAACATCGAGAAGTGGGCGAACTACCGCCAGGCGGCGTGAGGCGGAATCAGGCGAGAGATCGCAACCTGTCACGGGCGCCAGCGGCGTCGACCCGTCTGGGCCATCCCATAAAGCCGAGCCATCAGGAATGGTCTCATCGCATGACGACATGCCACGTCCACGAACTGGGCTGTCTACCCATCCGCGAAAAGGGCTTTTTCTACAGCCTCAACGCTGGAGTTAAGCGGCGCGCGGCAGCGCGTCCGCCTTGAACGAGTTGTTAGGCCTCACCGCGGTACTCCGCAGCATCGGCCTGCATGGCATGGATGAACTGATCTTGGTGGCCGTAAGTGAACCAAGATGGGTACTTACCGGGAAACGCGCCTGGGCTTGAGCCTGTTGCCCAGACTAGATGCACGTTGACGTACGTCCCGTCTCTTAGAACAGCTACTACGTCATCGTTGTCGATGCGACGACCAATAACTCTAGCCTCAGTGCCATATAGAGGGTGCTGAGCGGATAGCTCGCGCTCAAGCTGATTCTGAACATGCGGGATCTCGGCGGCGAACTGGATCGCCCGCCAAGGTTGTTCCCACTCGATGTCTTCGCCAGTGGTGTCCATACGGCCTAACGCTGGAATTGAGCGGCGGCGAAGCCGTCCGCCTCGAATGAGTGGTTAGAGACTACCGTAACCTACAACACCAAGCTCAAGACAACGGCGATTGAAGGCAACACTACGGCGAGCACTGCCACAGTAGAGCGCACCTTTGCCGTTGTGAAACTGTGGCCCGAGAGCCAGACCGAGCCAAGAAGGCAAAGGATCCCCACGGTAAGGAAGGCAAACGAACGTAGCTGGTAAGCCTCATACATCGCTTGCGTAATCATCGGCGCGGGATCGCCGATCTGATGAGGCGCGGGATCGCCGATCTGATTAGGCATGGCACCGTAGTAAGACAAAGGCCATCCAATGATGACTAAGGCCAATGCCCAGTTTGCCGCCTTTAAAGGGTTCATGCGCTCTAACGCTCGAATTGAGCGGCGGCGCAGCCGTCCGCCTCGAATGGTTTGTTAGATATCATATCCGTTGCGTCTCAGATATGCCGACAATAAAGTCGAGATCTCGTCAGGATATGCGTAAAAGGCCCTGTCTAGCCCATCAAAAGCTGAGAACCGGTCGGTTAATGCTGATAGTTGCCCTTGACGAGAAAACCTATCCCGAGAAGGGCCGTCCGGACCCAGAAGGGAGTTTGCTCTATGAACTATATCGGCCATGTTGCTAGCGCCGATAAGCATGAGGGCGGTCGGCGCAAAGTGGGCAAGATCGCCGGAACTATTGAAGTAGTACTGGTCGAACCCACCGTTGTTTACGTCGCCTTCTAGACACCAAATGGTCGCAAGCACACGCTCAGGTTCACTCAATGCCAAGAAGTTTGATCGGTTGAGACTTCTAAGCGCTGCATCGAAGTATTGTTGAAGTGTGTTCATTGGTGTCTAACGCTTGAGTTAAGCGGCGGCGAAGCCGTCCGACTTGAACGAGTTGTTAGGCCACTTGCCAGTCGATGGCCAGTGGCTCACTGGCCTTGGCTTGGTTAATGTCGAAGCATCCGTTTAGGTCGCTGTAGCAGAGGAAGCGGTTGCCACCCGTGAGATGAAAAAGCCGCTCACCCTCTGCGGCATATTGTGCCGGCGGTATGACGCGTTCCACCTGCGCGACTGAAAGACCTGCAACTTTCATGAGCTTGGCCGCATCGTTGGCAGAAATGAGCTGCGGGTCCGATGGCGTCCCGTACGACCAGGCCGCGTAACCGTTGTGTACGAAGAACTGAGACATTCTTGCGGCCTAACGCTGGAGTTAAGCGGCGCGCGTCAGCGCGTCCGCCTTGAACGAACTGTTAGGCATGATTGCTAACGACCGAGTTGATGGTGCTACCTAACCTAGGCTCGCTCAAAGAGGCGCTCCTTGGCTTGCTGTGAACAAAAGATGTTGCTGCCGATCGGCACGTCATCTTGTGTTGCCCTATGCAGAACGATGGTAAGACGCCAACCTTTCCGTTTCACCTCTGGATTCCGAACATTCAAATGAATGGGGCTTGCGACAGCTCGGAACCTTGCATCTGCCCTCCCGGGGGCTCTCACCACTGCGAAGAACGTGAATTCCTTCCATCCTTGACCTAGCGGCAACGGAAAATCGGGGACTAACACGAGACTCGTGTCGTTGACGGCAAAGCGGTCCTCTACCTCTAAGAGCGGAACAAGATCGTCGGAAGTCATTCCTAGGCCTAACGCTTAGTAGACCCCACATCGGGGCATATGCACGGATAGTCTGCCGCGGCGACTGCATCGTCAAGCGCTGACTTCCCCTTTGCGCATCAAACACCTGCGGCATGGCGCAAAGCGAAATCCGGTGGTTCGCGGGAAGTGCATATCGCACTTTTCACCGCGATATCCGTTATGCCTCCGAATCCGGCGAAATAAACCGTATGGTCTCTCAGAGCGCCCCCGGCGAGAGCCTCACCCCACCGCATCCTCTACCGCCACGAAGCCCCCGGTCTGTCGCGCCCAAAGCCGCGCGTACAAACCCTCGTGCGCGAGCAGCTCGGCATGCGTGCCGGTCTCGACGATGCGGCCCTTGTCCATCACCACCAGCCGGTCCATACGGGCGATGGTGGACAGGCGATGCGCGATGGCGATCACCGTCTTGTCCTGCATGAGCAGGTCGAGGCTGTCCTGGATGGCGGCTTCGGCTTCCGAATCCAGCGCGCTGGTGGCTTCGTCCAGCACCAGGATCGGCGCGTCCTTGAGCAGCACGCGGGCGATGGCGATGCGCTGGCGCTGGCCGCCGGAGAGCTTCACGCCGCGCTCGCCGACGTGGGCGTCGTAGCCGGTGCGACCCTGGCCGTCGAGCAGGGTCGGGATGAACTCGTCGGCGCGCGCCTTGCGCACGGCCTCGGCGATCTGCGCCTCGCTGGCGTCCGGGCGGCCGTAGAGCAGGTTGTCGCGGATCGAGCGGTGCAGCAGCGAGGTGTCCTGGGTGACCACGCCGATCTGCGAGCGCAGGCTTTCCTGCGTGACCTGCGCGATGTCCTGCCCGTCGATAAGAATGCGGCCCTGCTCCAGGTCGTACAGGCGCAGCAGCACGTTGACCAGCGTGGACTTGCCCGCGCCAGACGGGCCGACCAGGCCGATCTTCTCGCCCGGTCGCACGGTGAGATCCAGCCCCGCAATCACCCCGCCCTGCTTGCCGTAGTGGAAGTGGATGCGCTCGAAACGCACGCCGCCCTCGCGCACCACCAGCGGCACCGCGTCCGGCGCATCCTGCACGGCGCGTGGCTGGGCGATGGTGGTGAGGCCGTCCTGCACCGTGCCGATGTTCTCGAAGATGCCGTTGACCACCCACATGATCCAGCCGGACATGTTGTTGATGCGTATCACCAGGCCGGTGGCCAGCGCGATGGCGCCCACGGTCACCCGGCCCTGGCTCCACAACCACACCGCCAGGCCGGAGGTGCCGACGATCAGCAGGCCGTTGAGCGAGGTGATCGTGATGTCCATCGCCGTGGTCATGCGCGTCATGCGGCGGGTCTTGCCGATCTGCTCGCCCAGCGCATCGGCCACGTAGTCCTCTTCGCGGCGGGTGTGCGAGAACAGCTTGAGCGTGAGCACGTTGCTGTAGCCGTCGACAATGCGCCCCATCAACTTGGAGCGTGCCTCGGACGATTCCCACGAGCGCTGCTTGGTACGCGGGATGAAATACGCCAGCGTCGCCACGTAGGCAGCGATCCACACCACCAGCGGCGCGGCCAGCCAGGCGTCGGCCTCCGCGAACAGGAAGATCGCGCTGCCGGTGTAGACCACCACGTACCAGATCGCATCGACGATCTGCACCGCCGACTCACGCAGGCTGGCGCCGGTCTGCATGATGCGGTTGGCGATGCGCCCGGCGAAGTCGTTCTGGAAGAAGCCCAGGCTCTGGCGGATCACGTAGCGATGGTTTTGCCAGCGGATGCGCCCGGTCAGCCCCGGCACGATCGCCTGGTTCACCAGCAGGTCGTGCAGCGCCGACAGCACCGGCCGCAGCACCAGCGCCACGAACCCCATCCACAGCAGCGTGTGGCCGTGCACGTGGAAGAACTGGGCCGCGGGCGTGGCGTTGGCCATGTCCACGATGCGCCCGATGTAGCCGAACAGCGCCACTTCCACCAGCGCAAAGCCCAGGCCCACCAGCAGGGTGATGACGAAGATCGGCCAGACCTGGCGCAGGTAGAACGCGTAGAAGCGCCCCACCGTGGCCGGCGGCATGGCGTCGACCGGTTCCTTGAACGGGTCGATGAGGTTTTCGAACCAGCGGAAGAGCATGGGGGTGTCCGGGGAGCGCGGCGCCAGAGGCGTGAGCATGTGGGCGCGAGAGCAGGAGGACAAGCGGCGCGGGGTGGGCCAGGCGCCCGCACGCGTCGTCGTGACGTGGGTGGGGCGCTCACCGTATACGAATGCGCTCGCGACGCTTGCGTGCTGCCGGCGTGATTCGCGGCGTGGAAAAATCGCGGCGTCGTGTCCGCGAGCGCGTGGCCGCCATGGGACTGCTGGAGAAGGTCAAAATGGATTCCCGCATTCGCGGGAATGACGGCGGTTGAGGGGAAGAGGCAGTCCGTTGTCCTACGTGGCTGACGAACGCACGACAACCAGGACCCCGGCCCCAGCGCCCTGCCGTCATGCCAGCGGAAGCGGGCATCCACGTTGCTTCATGCAGCAAGCCGGGATGGATTCCCGCGTTCGCGGGAATGACGGCGGTTGAGGGAATGAGGCAGAGCGTGGTCGTGCGCGATTGAGGGCTGCACGGCGGCGAAGAGCTTGGCCGCGCCGCCAAGCCCTGGTGCCACAGTGCCATCATGCCCCGACAGTGCCGTCATGCCCGCGAAAGCGGGCATCCACGTTGCTTCATGCATCACACCGGGATGGATCCCCGCTTCCGCGGGAGTGACGGCGCCAAGGGCGTGAAGTGCCATCCGCTCGCGCCACGTCGCAAGGCAGCCTACGCGCGCGTCGATGTCATCGCCGGAGGACTCGCCTGTTCCTGGCCGTTCCGGTCAGGTCCGCCGATCCCGCCGCGACGCCAGCCGGTCGGCCAGCCGCGTGGGCTCGGGCAGCTTGTAGCCGCGGCCGTAGGCGAGCACGCGCTCCACCGCGGTGGCGTGGCTCAAGCGGTGGCCGGGGGAGACGATCAGTGGCTGGATGCCGTCCTTGCTGCGCAGCACGGTGCCGATCATGCGACCGCGGTGCATCAGCGGCGTGCGATCGCCGCGCTTCAAACCCACGGCGTCATGGTTGCCGACCAGGATCTTCTTCGCCACGCCGATGGTGGGCAGGTCGGTGACCACACCCAGGTGCGCGGCAATGCCCAGCCCCCGCGGATGCGCCACGCCGTGGCCGTCAACGAGGATCAGCTCCGGCACTTCGGGCAACTGCGCCAGCGCCTGCAGCACGGCCGGCAGCTCGCGGAACGAGAGCAGCCCGGGGATGTACGGCATACGCGTGGGCAGGCGCGCCACCACCTCGGCCAGCGGCTGCATGGTGGCGGCATCGAGCAGCACGGCAGCGGCGCGGGTGACGGCGCCGTCCTCCTCGAAGCCAACGTCGACGCCGGCCACGCGTCGCAGGGGCGCAAACGCGTCCTGCAGGCAGACACGCGCGGCCAGCTCCTGCTGCAGCCGGCGTGCGCGGGGCACGTCGCCGTCCCAGGCAAGCAGGTCCGGGGCGATGTCGAACGGTGAGCGCATACGCCCAGCCTGAACGCCCGCCGCCGAAGATGCCAGCCCGGCGCGCCCGTCCATTGACCGCCCGGAGGGCGGCTCCGATCATTTCCGGATGTCCCGACGCCTGCGCCTGCTGCTTACCCTCCTGCTGCTGTGCGCGAGCACGACGGCCCTCGCCCGCCAGGCGGCGCCCCCGGCCGCGCCGCCCTCGCCCGACCAGGTGCTGGCGCAGATACGCGACCAGCTCGACGGCGTCAAGAAAGCGCTGGACGACAAGCCGGACGCCGCCGCCCTCGCCGACCTGCGCAGCCAGGCGCTGGCGGTGGAGGACCAGGCCAGCCAACTGGCTGGCAACCTCGCACCCCAGGTGCAGGCGGCCCAGGCACAGCTGGCGGTGCTCGGCCCGGCGCCGGACAAGAGCAGCAGCGAAGCGCCGGAAGTCCGCGAGCAGCGGCGCAAGCTGGAAAAGGCCCAGGCCGACGTCGATGCGCAGATGAAACAGGCGCAGCTGATGGGCCAGGAGGCCGACCAGCTCGCCACGCAGCTGTCCGACCTGCGCCGCAACGAGTTCCAGGCGCGACTGGCCGAGCGCACCGCGACGCCTTTCAGTCGCGCGTTCTGGTCCGATCCGCTGCGCAGCCTTCCGGCCGACCTGCGCCGGCTGCGCAGCCTGGGCCACGATCTGCGCGCGGCGGTCGCCGCGGCCTGGCAGCCGCCCAACCGCAGCCCGTTCCTGGCCTGCCTGGTCGCCGCGGCGCTGCTGCTGGGCGTGGGCCGCTGGCTGCTCGAACGGGGGCTGCTGCGCTTTACCCAGAACCGGATGCCCGCCGGCCACCTGCGCCGCAGCGCGCTGGCGCTGGCCATCGCCACGCTGACCTCGCTCAATACCGGTCTCGCCGCCGAACTGGTGTTCCAGTCGCTGGACTGGAACGGGCTGCTCGACGACGACCTGCGCGCTCTCGGCCTGCAGATGGTGCGGCTGGTGCTGCTGAGCGCGTACATCGCCGGGCTCGGCCGCGCGCTGCTCTCGGCGACCCGGCCGAGCTGGCGGATGCCGGCGCTGTCCGACGCCGAGGCCGATGCGCTGCGGCCGCTGCCGTGGCGGCTGGCCGCGGCGATCGCGGTGCTCGGCACGATGGAGCTGGTCAACCATGCGATCAGCGCCAGCCTGCCGGCGACGGTGGCGACGCGCGGACTGATCACCCTGGTGGTCGCCGGCTTGCTCTTTTCGCTGCTCGTGCGGCAATCGCGCGCACGCCGCGCCGAGCAGGCCCAGGGCGACACGCCGCCGGGCCGGCCGCTCTGGGTCGGCATCGGCCTGGGCGTGCTGCTGCTGGCGGCGATGCTGGGCGTGCTGGGCGTGGCCACCGGTTATATCGCGCTGGCGTTTTTCATCGCGGTCAACACGATCTGGATCGGCGTGGTGGTGACCTCGCTGTACCTGTTCACGCACGTGCTCAACGACCTGTGGGAAGTGCTGCTGTCGCCGCGCGGCGCCTACGGTCAGCGCCTGCAGCGGGCGTTCGAGGTGACCCCGGAGCGGCTCGAGCAGGCGCGCGCGGTGCTCGCCGGCCTGACCCGCGCGCTGGCGGTGCTGCTGGCGATCGGCGCGGTGGTGTCGCGGCTGGGTGCCAGCCCCGAGGATCTCTCCGCCAGCGTCGGGACCCTGCTCGTCGGACTGGACTTCGGTGTGCTGAAGCTCACCCCGGTCGACGTGCTGAAGGCACTGCTGGTGCTGGTGACTGGCCTGTTCGTGGTGCGGGTGATCAAGCGCTGGCTGGACCGCGAGCTGCTGCCGAATACCCGGCTGGATCCGGGCATGCGCAGCTCGATGGTCACCCTGCTCGGCTACGTCGGCGGCGTGCTGGTGGTGGTGATGGCGCTGGCCACGCTGAAGGTCAGCCTGCAGAACATCGCCTGGATCGCCAGCGCGCTGTCGGTAGGCATCGGCTTCGGTCTACAGGCGATCGTCTCCAACTTCATCTCCGGACTGATCCTGCTCGCCGAGCGGCCGGTGAAGGTGGGCGACTGGATCAGCCTGAACGGGGTGGAAGGCGACATCCGCCGCATCAACGTGCGCGCCACCGAGATCCAGCTGTGGGACCGCTCCACCGTGATCGTGCCGAACTCGCAGCTGATCACCCAGAACGTGCGCAACGTGACCCTGGCCGATGCGATCGGACGGGTGAAGTTCCAGCTGCCGATGCCGCTGGATACCGACGCGGCGCGGGCGCGCGAGCTGATCCTGGCGGTGCTGCGCGCGCATCCGGCCACGTTGGAGGATCCCGCCCCCTTCGTGCAGCTGGACAACGTGGACGCCACCCACATCAACCTCAGCGCGTACGCGTACACCCGCAGCCCGCGCGAATCCTCCGGCGTGAAGAGCGACCTGCTGTTCGCCGTGCTGGCCCGGCTGCGCGAAGAAAACCTCCGCCTGATCCGCCCGCAGGACATGGTGGTGCACACCGCGCACGCGCCTCGTCCCGATCCGGGCGACGGGCCAGCCGAGCCACCCGGCCCGCTCGGCGCCCCCTAGGCAGCGGCCTCAGCGCACTACCAGCGCCGGCACCAGGCAGCGGCGGATCAGCGCGGTGGTGGTGCTGCCCAGCAGCAGCTCGCGGATGCGCGAGTGGCCGTAGGCGCCGAGCACCAGCAGGTCGATGCCGTGGCGCTCGACGTAGCCGCCGATCACCTCCTCGGCGTTGCCGGGAATGATCTCGGTGCGGTGGGTGATCTCGAGTGCATCCAGCAGCGTATGCGCCCAGTCCATGTGCACCATGGCGGCACGGTCCTCGCTGGCCGCCATCACCACGTGGCACTCCAGGTCTTCGAACAGCGGGCTGCGGGCGACCAGGTCCACCGCCTTGCGCGAGCTCGGGCTACCGTCGAAGGCGAGCAACACTTTGCCGACCGGCCGGAACGCGCGCGAGGCTACCAGCACCGGCCGCGACGCGGCGCGCAGCACGCGCTCCAGCGTGCCGCCCAGGTGCAGCCGGGCGAAATCGGCTGCTTCGCCACGCTTGCCCAGCACCAGCAGGTCGTGGGCGGTCTGTTCGTCCTCGAGCAGGTCGACCAGGTTGCCGTGGCGAAGGCTGTCGCGCACCTCGGCGACGCCGTGCCGTTGCAGCTCCGCCTTGGCCGCGTCCAGCAGCTGGTGGCCGCGCGCCATGGCGAGTCGGCCGCGCTGTTCGTCCAGGCCGGCCAGTTCGTTCAGCAGCGTCTGGTCGGTGTCCATGCCGATGCTGCCGCTGAGATCCGCCGTCGCCGGGCGCTCCGGGTGGCGGTCGATGGCGTGCAGCAGCTCAACATCCGCGCGCAGCCGCTGGGCAGCCCAGGCCGCGTGGTCCGCCACGCTGCGGGTATAGGTCGAGTCGTCGATACAGACCAGCAGATGGTTCATGTGCAGCTCCTAATGTCCCGTCAACGCGTCGACGGCTTCCGGCTTGTCGTGGACGGCGAGGCGGTCGACCAGCGTGGCGCTGGCTTCGTTCATGCCATGGACGTCGACCGTGGTGCCCTCGCGGCGGAACTTCAGCACCACCTTGTCCAGCGCCCCCACGGCGGTGAGATCCCAGAAATGCGCGCGACTGACGTCGATGCGCACCACGTCCAGCGCCTCGCGGAAATCGAATGAGTCGACGAACGCCTCGGCCGAGGCGAAGAACACCTGTCCGGTGACGCGGTACTCGCGCATGCGGCCGTCGGCGTTCAGCGCCGAGCCGACATGCATCACCTGGCCCACCTTGCGCGCGAAGAAGAGCGCGCTGAGCAGCACGCCGACCAGTACGCCGATGGCCAGGTTGTGCGTCGCCACCACCACGATCACGGTGGCGATCATCACCACGCTGGACGATTTCGGGTGCTCGCGCAGGTGGCGGAACGAACTCCATTTGAAGGTGCCGATGGAGACCATGATCATCACCGCGACCAGCGCGGCCATCGGGATGCGGCTGACCCAGTCGCGCCCGAACACCACCATCGCCAGCAGCAGCACGCCGGCACTGAAGGTGGACAGCCGCCCGCGGCCGCCGGATTTCACGTTGATCACGGTCTGGCCGATCATGCCGCAGCCGGCCATGCCGCCGAACAGGCCGGCCACGATGTTGCCCAGGCCCTGTCCCACGCACTCGCGGTTGCGGTCGCCACTGGTGTCGGTGAACTCGTCCACGATCGCCGCCGTCATCAGCGACTCGAGCAGGCCGACCACCGTCATCGGAATCGCATACGGCAGCACGATCGCCAGCGTGTGCAGGTTCAGCGGCACGTCCGGCCACAGGAACTGCGGCAGGCTCGCCGGCAGCGCGCCCATGTCGCCGACCGTGCGCACGTGGGTGCCGGTCAGCAGGGTGAACGCGGTGATCAGTACGATCGCCACCAGCGGCGACGGCACGGCCTTGGTGATGCGCGGGAAACCGTAGATGATCGCCAGCCCCACCGCGACCAGCGCGTAGACCATCCACGGCGCGCCGATCAGCTGCGGCAACTGGGCCATGAAGATCAGGATCGCCAGCGCGTTGACGAAGCCGGTCACCACCGAGCGCGAGACGAAGCGCATCAGCGTGCCGAGCTTGAACAGGCCCACCACCACCTGCAGCACGCCGGTGACGATGGTGGTGAGGAACAGGTACTGCAGCCCATGGTCCTTGACCAGGGTGACCATCAGCAGTGCCATCGCGCCGGTCGCCGCGGAAATCATCGCCGGCCGGCCACCGGTGATCGCCACCGTCATGGCGATGCAGGAAGCGGCATAGAGGCCGACCTTCGGATCGACGCCAGCGATGATGGAAAAAGCGATCGCCTCAGGAATCAGGGCCAGCGCGACGACGGTGCCGGCCAGCACGTCGTTGCGCACGTTGGAGAGCCAGTCCTGGCGGAATGTCCGGAGAGTCATGGGGAAAAGGCATCCGGGGTCAGAAGCGCCCTGCCCACTGCATGCATTCGCGGGGAAGGGCGCACAGGAATTTCCGGCCGCCGCTGGGCGACCGATCGTTTGCTGGGGTTGGGGGTTGCTGCGCTACGGTGGCGTAGGCGCGCACCCGCCAACAACGGCGGGCGGAGGAAGAACGGGCAAAGACATCCGACAAGGATACATCAAGCCCGCGGATGCCGGCCGCGAATTTCCGATGGAGCGCTCCGGCGGGCTCCCCCATGCGGCGCGGGGGGCGGGCCGACTCGGTCGGCCAGTCTCCGCCGGAAGCGCTGGGCAGAATCGGCCACGGGGCCAGCTCCGCTACGGATGCGCCGCGATGTAGGCGGTAACCGCGCGCATCTGCCGCGCCGACATCGATGCCGCGACGGCACTCATCGGCCCGGCCGCGGGCGTTCCGTGGGCGAAACTCCGCAGGCGCTGCTGCACATAGGCGGCCCGTTGGCCGAGCAGCCGCGGACCGTTGCGGCCGGACATGCGCATCATCGGCATGCCACCTGCGCCTCGCATGCCGGGCATTCCCCGCATGCCTCCGGCAAACCAGCCCTGGCTCGCATCGTGGCACCCCGCGCAGGCTGGCACGCGCCCGTCCGTCGATCCCTGCAGAAACAACGTGCGGCCCTCGGCCTCCAGCCCGGCATCGCCCGCCTGCCCGCCACGTCGCGCCTGCCCCGCAAGAAAGGCCGATGCATCGCGCATGTCACGCTCCGACATCGCCGAGGCAATGGCCTCCATCACGGGGGAGGCGCGCACACCATGCTTGAAGGCCAGCAGTTGCCGGTACAGATAGACGAAGTCCTGGCCTGCCAGTCGCGGGACCGTGGCCTGCCCACCGTTGCCGTCCGGTCCGTGACAGGCAGCGCAACGCGCCTCGACCAGCGCTCCCCCGTGCTCCGGGTCGCCGGCCACCGCGGCAGGAGTCGCCTCGCCCCGTGTTCCCGGCAACAGCGCGGATACGCCCAAGGCAACAGCGAATGCCTTGGCGAACGGTGTCAGGTTGCGCATGGGGTCGCCCTCCACCTGCAGGATAGGTGCGCGAAAACCCATGCATCATTGCCTCGCGATGGCGCGGAGGGTTTGATATCGGTCAACCGGGCCGCGGAGGAAACACCGGCGACTCACGCAGGCTGCAGCGATGCGCACATCGGAACCGATCCGCGCATCGCCGCGAACCGCCGCATCATGACGAGGCGGCGGCCAGTGTGCCGATCATTGCGCCGGCGGCTTCAGCGTCGAATGCGGGCGCGCGATGGCGTACATCTGCCAGGTGATCTCCTTCATCAGGCCCTGGCGATCGTCGCCGATGCGATAGAGGTCGAAGTGGGTACGGTCCGGGATGAAGTGGAACGAGGACTTCGCCCCCAGCCCGTCGAGCACCGCCTTGAGCTTGTGCGCGGCGCCGTCGAGGTAGAACGTGTCGGCAGTGCCCACGTAGAGATGGATCTTGCCGTCGAGGTCCTTCCTCAACTGCGGCCAGTGCGTCTTCAGGCGGTAGGCGATGTCGTAGTGGTCGTGCCAGTACGCGACCACCGCCGGATCGACGTCACCGGTGTCGCGGTCGAACATCGGCATCGGCCGGCCGTCCTTGCCGCGCGGCGAGAACACCCAGTCGAACGAGGCCATCTGCCCGCCGTAGGGACCGAGCACGCGTTCCATCTGGGCGAACTGCTGGAAGGTCGCAATCACCTTGCCGTGGTCACGTACCAGCGGATACGGCGTGCCGTCCGGTCGATGGTAGACGTTGGCATGCGGCGCGTAGAGGTCCGGGCCGGTGAAGTCGTGGAAGTCGCTCGGATCGGGCGAGGTCGACCAGGTGCCGCCGAACACCTTCGGGTAGCGCGTCTGCAGCCACAGCGTGGCCCAGCCGCCGGAGGAGTGCCCGTTGAGGAAGCGACCGCTGGCCTTGCCGTCCATGCGGTACTGCTTTTCCAGCGACGGGATCAGCTCGGTGGTGAGCGCCCGCCCCCACGGGCCGTTGTTCACCGAGTCGGCGAACTCGTGCGTGCCGGTGGGCGAGGACTCGTCCAGCAGCACCCAGATCATCGGCGGCATGGTCTTCTCGGCCATCTGGCCGTAGGCCATCGCGCCAGTCGCCGCTTCGCTGCGATAGCCGCCGCCGAAGCCGTGCGTGTGATACAGCACCGGGTAGGTGATCTTGCCCGAGGCGTCGTAGCCGGGCGGCAGCAGCACCCAGCCCTTCATGTGGATCGGCCGGCCCCAGAACGCGCTCAGTACCGGGCTGACGAAGTCGATCGGCTTCAGGTGCGCCTTCGCCTCGGCCAGATGCTTCTCGGTGACCGGGCTCAACGCGCCCCTGGGAAAATCCCACGGATCGCGCGCCGGCAGCACCTTGTCCAGCACCAGCCGCGGCGTGCCGCCGGGCAGGTGCGCCTCGACCACGCCACTCACCACGTCGCCGGCATCGCGACCGGAATAGTTGTAGTCGTGGTGCGTGTCCAGCACCGCCTGCAGCAGGTAGTCGCCCGGCGGCAGCTGCGAGAAGGCCTTGGGGAAGGCCACCGCGTCGGCGTCCAGGGTGAGCCCCTGGCCCGGCACGAGTCGGGTCACCTCGCGCGCGGCGATGGCGGTCTGGGTGGGCTGGAACGGGTTGGTGTCGACTTCGTCGACCGTGCCGTCCTTGGCATGCGCACGGGCGGCGGCGGCGTCCACCGCGAACAGCAGCAGCCGGCCGGATTGCGGCTGGGTCACGGACGCACCCAGGTCGACGCGAAAAAGCGCCGGGGCCGTCGGGGCGCTATCGCGCGCCGGGACCGAGGCAGCGACCGCCAGGGCGCACAGGCCGGCGGCGAGGAACGATGCATAGCGACGCATGCGGTATCTCCCCTTGTCGGTGGACGGCGTCGCCGCGGGCGACGACGCCGGTCGGTCAGTCTTCGGACGCCTTGTCCGCCTTGTCCGCCTTCAACGGCTTCAGGCGCAGATCCTGGAAGTCGAAGCTGAAGTCGGTCAGCGGCGAGATCGGCTGCATGCGCAGTTCGGTGATCCTGCCGTCGGCATCGAGCGAGTAGGTGGCGAAGGCGTCGGCGTTGAGCGTGCGGTCGTCCCACTTCACCACGAAGGTGCTGTGCTGCCACGGCGTCATGGTGCCGATCAGCTGCTTGGTGTGGGCGAAGCGCATGCGCAGCCTGCCGCCCTCGTTGCTGACGATGACGTCGCCGTACCACGGATCCTGGAAGGTGCCGGCGTACCTGGCCTGCGGCAGGTCCAGCGTCGGGTGCTTCGCGCGCGCGGCCAAGTGCTTGGCCCAGCTGTCGTCCGCGTGCGCTTCGCCTTTCTTCACCAGCTTGTCGTAGACGGCAACCCAGTCGGTCTTCCGACCCGGGTGCAGGTAGGCGTCGAGTACGCGGTAGGTGACCGCGTTGAAGGCCGCACCGGACTGCGCATTGGTCAGCACCACCACGCCCAGGTGCTGGTCCGGCACCAGGGTCAGGCGCGAGACGAAGCCCGGCCAGCCGCCGGTGTGCCAGGCCAGCCGGTGGCCGCGGTAGTCGGACAGGAACCAGCCCTCGCCGTAGCCGTAGAAGTTCGGCACCACCGGCTTGAACTCCGGCAGCGGCGGCTTGCCCACCTCGATCGGGGTAAGCATGGTCCACATCTGCCGCTGGCTGTCCTCGGAGAAGATCCGCTGCGGCTTGCCGTCGGCACCGGTCTGCGGCAGTGCGCCGCCGGCCAGCTGCACGTTCATCCACTTGGCCAGGTCGTGCACGCTGGCATAGATGCCGCCGGCGCCCGGGTCGTTGAGCCAGGCCATCGGCGGCACCGGCTTCAAGTCCTTGAAGTTCTCCGGCGCGTAGCCGGTGGCGACGTCCGCACCGGGCTTGAGGTGGGTCCAGTCGATGACCGACTCGTCCATGCCGACCGGCTGGAGGATATGTTGGCGGATGTAGTCGGCGTACTTCTCGCCCGATGCCTGCTCGATCACCAGCGTGGCGACCGCGAACAGGATGTTGTCGTAGGCGTAGCCGCTGCGGAAACCGTTCTTGATCGGCACGCTCTTCAGGCGCTCGACCACGTCCTTCGTGGTGTACGAGGTCGGCGGCCAGTAGAGGAGATCACCCGCGCCCAGCGAGAGGCCGCTGCGGTGCGCCAGCAGGTCGCGGATGCGCATCTCGTGGGTCACGTACGGATCGGACATGCGGAACCACGGCAGGTGGTCGATCACCCGGTCGTCCATCTTCAGTTTGCCGGCCTCGTCCAGCTGCTGCAGCGCGGCGGCGGTGAACGCCTTGGTGTTGGAGGCGATCGCGAACAGCGTGTGCGCGTCCACCGGCTGCTTCGGGTCCAGCGACTTGTCGCCGAAGCCCTGCTCCATCACCACCTTGCCGTCCTTGACGATGGCCACGGCGATGCCCGGCACGTCGAAGGTCTTGCGCGCGCGGTCGACGTAGGCGGCGAAGTCGGCCAGGTCCGGCGGCAGCGCCGGACGGGCGGTGTCGTCGACGCGAGCCGGTGGCGGCGTGGTGGCCTGCGGCGCGTCGGCCGCCATGACGCCCGAGGCGGCAACGAGCAGCGCGGCGCCGATGGCCACGCGCAGGGAGGGTCGGAAGGACATGCGGGTTCCCCATCGTGTGCAAAGCGTATCGCCCCACTATCGCGGCAAAGGCCTCCCCCCGCCTAGTCCGAAGGTCATGGGTGCGGGCCTGTGCCAAGATGCCGGCCCCGCCCGACGCCGCGCTGCCATGACCACCACCGACGACCTCTTCGGCGCACCCACGCCCCCGGCTGCCGCCGATCCGTCGATCCGCTGCGGCATCGGCGGCTGGGTGTTCCCTGCCTGGCGCAACAACTTCTACCCGGCCGGCCTGGTGCAGCGGCGCGAGCTGGAATACGCCAGCCGCCAGTTGCGCACTATCGAGATCAACAGCACCTACTACCGGGCGCCCGAGCCGACCACCTACGCCCACTGGGCGAAACAGGTGCCGGACGGCTTCGTGTTCTCACTGAAGGCGCCCAAGCTGATCGTGCTGCAGCGACGGCTGGCCGGTGCGGCACGGATGATCAAGCCCTTCGTCGACGACCTGGACGCGCTGGGTGATCGGCTGGGACCGATCGTGTGGCAATTCACCCCGGCCCGTGCCTTCGATGCGGACGACCTGGCGGCCTTCCTGGAGCGCCTTCCGCGCACGCTGAACGGCCGACCGCTGCGGCATGCGCTGGAAGTGCGCCATGTCAGTTTCCTCAGCCCGGCCTATGTCGAGCTGGCTCGCGCGCACGGCGTGGCGACGGTGTTCACCGACTCGCCGGACTATCCTTCACTGGCCGACCTCACCGGCGATTTCGCCTATGCCCGGCTGATGCGCAGCCGCGCTGACGAAGCGGACGGCTACCCACCCGGCGAACTCGATGCGTGGGCGGGGCACGCCGCGCAGTGGCGCCATGGCGGAGTCCCGTCACCGCTGCCGCATGTCGTCGGTCCGGGCCCCGGCACCGGTCGTCCGCGCGACGTATTCATCTACTTCATCAGCGCCGAGAAGGCGCGCAACCCGGCGGCCGCCATGGCCCTGCAGCGACGGGTGGACAGCCGCTAGTCGGCCACCATCACCCGGTCGCGCCCACCGCGTTTGGCGGCATACAGCGCCGCATCGGCGCGGGCATACAGCTCGGCGGTGGATTCGCCGACGCGCCAGGCGGCCACGCCGATGCTCACCGTCAACGGCTGGCTCAGCCGAGCCTCGCGCACCGCCCGGCATAGCGCCTCGGCCTCGCCCGTCGCGCGGGCGCGATCCATGCCCGGCAGCAGCACGACGAATTCCTCGCCGCCGTGCCGGGCGGGAATCGAGGCCGGCGTCACCAGCCGGCGCAGCAGCTGACCGAATTCGGCCAGCACCTGGTCGCCGACCGGATGACCATGCACGTCGTTGATCGCCTTGAAATGGTCGATGTCGATCAGCGCAAGCGACACCGGTTGCTGCTCCATCGCGGCACGGCTGAGCGCCTTTTCCAGCGCCACGGTGAAGGCGCGACGGCTGCTCAGGCCGGTGAGCGGATCCACCCCGAGCTGGGTCGACAGCTCCTCGTTATGCAGCTCAAGCAGACGCTGGTAATCCTGCATCTGCTGCTCGTACCACTCGCGCTCCTCCAGGTGCTGGCGCAGCTGGCGGTTGACCCGGCGCAGTTCCATCAGGGTCACCACCTGCCGCGACAGCCGCACCAGCGACTCGCGCTGGAACGGACTCAGCTCGCGCGGCTCGCGATCCATCACGCACAGCGTGCCGGCGACATGGCCGCTGGGGCTGACCAGCGGTGCGCCGGCGTAGAAGCGTATGTTCGGGCTGCCGAGCACGCGGGGGTTGTCGTGGAAGCGCGGATCATCCAGCGCGTCCTCGACCACCATCAGCTGCGACGGGTCGAGGATCGCGTGGCCGCAGAACGACACGTCGCGCGCGCCCTCGCGCGTATCCACGCCCAACGCGGCCTTGTACCACTCGCGCTCGGCATCGACCAGGCTGACCGAGCCCATCGGCGTGCCGCAGATGCCCGCGGCCACCGCCAGCAGGTCGTCATAGGCCTGCTCGGGCAAGGTGTCGAGGATTTGGTAGCGGTGCAGTTCGTCGAGGCGGGACGCCTCGGTGGCGGGACGTGCGGGCTTCTGCATGAGGGGTGTGACGCGAGGCGGTGACGTGGGGCCGCGCGTCCGCTGCGGTCGGCTACTGGTACTGCATTTTGCGAACCATACCCCCATCGGCGACGAAGTTCTCGCCCGTTATGAAACCAGACTGTGGCGAGAGCAGGAACGCCGCCAGCGCGCCGACGTCCTCCGGCGTGCCGACCCGGCCGGCGGGGTGCTGGGCATGGTCGGCACGGCTCAGCTTCGGCGTGCGGCGTGTGGTCGGCTTGCGCCAGGCGTCGGTGGCGATCCAGCCCGGGCTGATCGCATTGACCCGTACCGCCGGGCCGGCGCTGATCGCCAGCGCATGGGTGAAGGCCAGCAGGCCACCCTTGCTGGCCGCGTAGGCCTCCGTGTCGGGTTCGGACTGCAGCGCGCGGCTGGAGGCGACATTGACGATCGCACCGCCGCCCGGCGCCTGCCGCAGGACTGGCAGCGCGTGCTTGGCGCACAGGAAGGCGCCGTCCAGGTTCACCCCCAGGCGGCGACGCCACTCGCGCAGGTCGAGCCGTTCCAGCGGCCCGGTGTGCGGATCGGCGATGCCGGCGTTGTTGACCAGACCGTCGATCCGCCCGAAGCGGCGCAGCGCCACCGCAACGAAGCGCTGCACGCTGGCCTCGCGGCTTGCGTCCAGGCGCTGGAACGCCGCGGCATCGCCCGCCTGCCACTCCTCCAGGCAGGCCCGGCCGGCCTCGCCGTCGAGATCGCCGACCAGCACGCGTCCGCCCGCCGCCAGGACGGCCTGGGCGATGCCGCGGCCAATGCCCTGGGCGCCTCCGGTCACCAGCACCACGCGCCCGCGCAACGGTACGGGGTCAGCCGCCGCCGGACGAAGGAAGGAGGGTACGGCGCGGGGACGCGGCGGCATGGCGAAGACTCCTGAAGTGGGGCACCGACCATGCATCGTCCCGCGGCGTGGCTCAACGGCCGGTCAACGCCATCCGGCCACGGGCGCTACACTGCGCGCCCGTCCCGGACCCCGCCCGCCATGCGCAAACTGCTCGGCCTCGTGATCGTGCTGGTCGTCGCCCTGCTGATCTGGCGACAGCAGCCGCATGCCCCGCTGCCGGATCCGGCACCGCCCGCGCATCGTTCGTCCATGGCCGGGCCACACACCAGCGAGACCGGCCAGCTGCCGCCGGAAGCGCGCCGGACGCTGGCCCTGATCGCCCGAGGCGGCCCGTTCCCCCACGCGCAGGACGGCACCGTGTTCGGCAACTACGAAGGTCTGCTGCCGGCACAGCCACGCGGCTACTACCACGAGTACACGGTCGAGACGCCGGGCGCGCGCACCCGCGGTGCGCGGCGCATCATCACCGGCGGCAATCCGCCAGCGGTTTACTACTACACCGACGACCACTACCGCAGTTTCCGCCGCATCGAGGGACCGCGATGAGCCACGCGGAGGGCCACCTCGATCTCAGCCGGCCGCTGCTTTCCGGCATCTACGACGTGGACGCGCGTGACTACCCCGCGCTCGCCGCGCAGGCGCGCCGGCACGAACTGGCACTGCGCCGGATCGATCTCGCTGGCTGCACCGGCAAGGCCGCTCTGCTGGCGCGCATCGCCGAAACGCTGCAGTTGCCCGAGGACTTCGGCTTCAACTGGGACGCGCTGGCCGACTGCCTGCGCGACCCGGGCTGGCAGCCGGCCTGGGGCCACGTGCTGCTGTTCGAACACGTCGACCCGCTGCGCCGGGGTGCACCGCACGACCTCACGATCCTGCGCGGCGTGCTCGACGACGCGGCCACGTTTGCGTTGGAACACGACCGGCCCTTCTTTGCCTTCTTCCCCCTGCCCGCCACCGACGACTGACCCGCCATGGAACACATCGACTTCGCCCTGGAGCCGCCGCACGACTACGTGGAGCTGAACCAGTTGCTCAAGCTGGTTGGCCTATGCGACAGCGGCGGCGCGGGCAAGGCCATCGTCGCCGCCGGGGTGGTCACCGTGGACGGCACGCTGGAGCTGCGCAAGACCTGCAAGATCCACGCGGGACAGCGCGTGGTGGTGGACGGCGAGGTGGCGATCCTCGTCCACGCGGCGGACTGAGCCGCCGCGCTCAGCGCGGCAGCATCGCCAGCCGGCGGTCCAGTCCGGCATGCGCCGGCAGCACCAGCATGAAGTGGCGCTCCAGCACCCGGCGGATGTCGGTGGTGGTGGGCAGCGGGTAGTGCTCGCTCGGCCCGCCGCGATGGTGGATGGTGAACTCGTGGTTGCGCAGCGTCAGCCGCTGGTCGGCGATGGTGCGCGCCACGATCAGCTGGTGCGTGAACGGCGACTCGGGATGGGTCGACACGTAGTGGTTGGCCACGGCCAGGTCGATTTCCTCGCACGGCTGCTGGCGGAACCGGTACAGGCTGCGCCACTGACCCGCCACCTGCGCCTGCAGCAGCCATTCGTCGTCGCGCTCGAGCAGGCGGCAGGGCTCGTGCGGGGTGAGCTGCTCCAGGCCGCGGGACAGCCGCAGCGCGCTGGACAGGCTGAGGCCGCCGAAGCCGACGTCGACCAGCCATGGCTCCTCGTCGATGACCACGCGCAGCGCCATGTGGCTCAGCGGCGCAGCGGCGCCGTCCGGCCGGTTCCACAGCACCCGGGCCAACAGGCAATCCACGCGCAGGTCCAGCGAGCGCAGCACCTCGGCCAGCAGCCGGTTGTGCTCGAAGCAGTAGCCCCCGCGCCCGCGATGGACCAGCTTGTCCTCGATACCCAGCGGATCGAGGTCGATCGGCTTGCCCATCAGCGCATCGAGGTTCTCGAAGGCGATCGCCGCCACGTGTGCCCGCACGATGCCCTGGACGGTCGCCAGGTCCGCGCGCATCGGGTCGAGAAAGCCGATGCGGCGCGCGTAGGCACCGAGGTCGATGACCGGATGCATGCACGCGCCCACGACCTCAGCCTTCCCCTGCCGGCGATTGCCGCGGGGTAACCGCCGGGCGACCGGCGGCGAAGCGACGGGCGGACGCCTGGCGACGCATCCTTTCCCGCGACCACTGCGTAGAGGATGCTGTCGCGAACCGGCGGCCTTCCCCCCTGCCACTCCAGGAAGCCTCCCCATGCCCCGCAAATCCCGTCTCGTGCTGCTCTTCCGCGTCGGCACCGCCTTGCTGGCCCTGACCGTCGGCGCCTGCAGCGCCGCGCCCGCCAGCCAGGCCGTGGTGCCACCACCGAAACTCGACCCGGCGCCAGCCGCGGCCGGCGATCAGGTGGCCGTGCTGGCCGGCGGCTGCTTCTGGGGTCTGCAGGCGGTGTTCGAGCACGTGAAGGGCGTGCGCCAGGTGTGGGCCGGCTACGCCGGTGGCGCGGCGGACACCGCGCACTACTTCCGCGTCGCCGAGGGCGACACCGGCCACGCCGAATCGGTGAAGATCGTCTACGACCCGGCCCAGGTGAGCTTCGGCACCCTGCTGCAGGTGTTCTTCTCGGTGGCGCACGATCCGACCGAACTCAACCGGCAGGGGCCGGACCACGGCACCCAGTACCGTTCGGAGATCTTCACCACCACACCGCAACAGAGCGAAGTGGCGCAGGCCTATATCCGCCAGTTGGGTGCGGCGCATGCGTTCGACGCGCCGATCGTCACCCGGGTGGAGTCGCTGCCGGCGTTCTACGTGGCCGAGGGATACCACCAGGACTACTACCGCACGCATGCCGACGACCCGTACATCGTCTACAACGACGCGCCCAAGGTCGCCGCGCTGCGCCGGCTGATGCCGCAGCTCTACCAGACCGGGACCCGCTACGCCGACGTCGGCGGTGGGCACTGAACGACCCCCACCCTGGCACTGGGCGACGCGCGGGCGGTCCATGATCATCCCGCCCGCGGCGGCGGCACCAGGCGCAGGCGGGTCGGCGGCTGGTTGCCGCCGGACTTCAGCATGCGCATGAGGTCCGGCACTTCCAGCGGCCGGGCGTAGAGGTAGCCCTGCCCTTCCTCGCAACCGGCGCGCAGCAGGAACTCGTGCTGCTCCTCGTCCTCGATGCCTTCGGCAATGGCGTAGAGCCTGAGGCTGCGCGCCATCGCCAGGATCGCCTCGACGATGGCCACGTCGTCCGCGTTGCGCGGGATGCCGGTGATGAAGGTGCGGTCGATCTTCAGGCAGACCACCGCCGGCAGCTTGAGGTAGGCCAGCGAGGAGTAGCCGGTGCCGAAGTCGTCGATTGCCACGCCCACGCCCATGGTGTGCAGCGCGTACATGGTGCGGTGGGTGCCTTCGCCCAGGCGCAGGATCGCGCTCTCGGTGATCTCCAGCAGCAGGCGCTTCGGATCGACCTGGTAGTCGCGCAGCGCCCTCTGCAGCCCCTCGATGAAGGCCGGGTGGCCGAACCAGCTGGCCGAGACGTTCACCGCGATGCGGATCGGTGCGACCCGCTCGTGCTCCCACTGTTTGATCCAGGCACAGGCCGCGCGCAGCACCCACTCGTCGATGCGCCGAATCAGGCCGAGGCTCTCGGCCATCGGGATGAAGTTGTCCGGCATCACCAGTCCGCGCTTGGGGTGCTGCCAGCGCAGCAGCGCCTCGGCAGCCACCACGCGCCCGGTGCGCAGGTCCAGGCTGGGCTGGAACACCAGCCGGAACTCGTCGTTGGCCAGTGCCTGGCGCAACTCGGAAGCCAGCTGCAGGCGCTTGCGCGCGTCGGCCTGCATGATCGGGGAGTAGAAGCGGAACGCGTTGCGCTCCTCGCTCTTGGCCGCGTACATCGCCGCGTCGGCATTGGTGATCAGCGCCGACGGGGTTTCGCCGTCCAGCGGGTAGCTGGCAATGCCGATGCTGGCGCTGAGCACGATATCGTATTCGTCCACCGGGATCGGCGCGGCCAGCGCGGCCAGCAACCGGCTGGCGACGTGCGCCGCCTCGTCGCGGGTGTCCAGCCCGGTGACCAGGGCGGTGAATTCGTCGCCACCGATGCGCCCGGCCAGATCGTTCGGTCCCAGTTCGGCCAGGATGCGCTCGGCCACTCGCGCCAGCAGCCGGTCGCCGATGGCGTGGCTGTAGCTGTCGTTGACGATCTTGAAGGCATCCAGGTCGATGAACAGCACCGCCATGCAGCTGCGGCTGCGCGAGGCGAGTTCCAGCGCGTCGCCGCAGCGGCGCTCGAACTCGGTGCGATTGGCCAGCCCGGTCAGCAGGTCGTGGGTGGCCAGGTGCTCCAGCCGGCGCTGATCCGCCTTGGTGGTGGTGATGTTGGTGAATACCGCCACGTAGTGCAGCACCTGGCCCGAATCGTCGCGGATCGCGCTGATGCTGAGCAGTTCGGGATAGGTGCTGCCGTCGCGACGGCGGCTCTTCACTTCGCCGCGCCAGTTGCCGCCCAGCTCGATCGAGCGCCAGACACTGTCCGGCAACGGGCGGTCGTCGGCCAGGCATCGGGTTTCGTCGAAGCGCACGCCCTGCAGCGCCTGGGCGGTGAAGCCGGTGATCTCGACGTGGGCGGCATTGACCGTGACCACGCGGCGGTCGGCGTCGGCGATGATCACGCCCTCGGCGATGCTGCCCAGCGCCTTGGCGGCGATGCGCCGCTCGTGTTCCATCGCCACGCGATCGGACACGTCGCGGACGATCGCCTGGCTGACCTCGGTATCGCCCCAGCGCGCAAGGCTGCTGCGCGTCTCCACCGGCCGTACCTCGCCGCCCCTGCCGAGCAGCGAGGTCAGCGCGATGTCACCCTCGCGGCTGCCGACCGGCGGCAGGCCGTTGTCGAGGTCGAGGGGGTCGTGGGCGAACAGCGAGGTGAAGTCCCGCCCGACCAGTTCGCGCTCGTTGCAGCCGGTCCAGGCCGACGCGGTGCGGTTGGCGTCCAGCACCCGGCCGGAGCGCCGATCGACCATGACGATGGCGTCGCCGGCGCTGTCGAACAGCAGGCGATAGCGCTCCTCGCTGCCGCGGATGCTCTCGACGATCCGGCGGGCCATCCACAGCCACAGGCCGGCGGCAAGGCAGAACGCACCGATCACGCACCAGAAGAGCATCTGACCGGCCCAGATGGCGCCTTTGACCATCTCCACCGAGAACAGGTTGGTGCGCGGTTCCATGAAGGCGTTGAGAGTGTTGATGCGCTGGCGGATGCGGGCGATCTCGTCCGCCGTCGGCACCCCCTTCGCATAGAGCTGCTGGATCTGGACGGCGATCCGGCCGAGCTCGTCGATCGAGGCGTCGGTGGAGCGCCAGGCATCCAGCGATGCCCGCAGGTGCGGCGCCCCGGTGAAGTGGCGCAGCATGAAGATCATGCCGGGCTTGGAGGCCGGCATGATGTTGCCCTTGCGGAACACCTCGTCGATGTCCTGCTTGCGGTAGTGACCGGAGGCGATCGCATCGCGGCCCCAGCGGTCGCTCTGCAACAGGTCGTAATGGGTCTGGAAATGGGCCAGGTCGTCGGGAGACCCGCTCAACGCGTAGTTGCCCAGGTCGATCACGGCCTGTTTCTGCGCTTTGGACCAGATGCTCTCGCTGTTCAGGAAACCAGCGAGAGTCACCTGGATCTGCAGTACGCCCCAGGTCATCGCCATGATCAGCACGATGGCCAGGGCCAGCGCGTAGGCGAGCGGCATCAGTCGCCGTGTCAGCGACCGCTGTACGCTCAGACTGTTACCCGCAAACCGCATCGCCCGCCTTTACGCCGGAGGGCACCGGACCGGGCGCCCTTCCCCTGTTTTCTCCTTCCGCGACAATCCTTTAGGCCGCGGCCTCGCTAAGCAACAACCGGTCCGGGCAGTTCTGGATGCACCGGTCCCCCAACAAAATCATGCTGGTGTAGCTTCGCTTGATGCACTCGGTAAGATGCGCCACGTCGTCGGCCGAAGGGTCCGTGCCCATCAGCGTGCAGACGATCTCCAGCGCTTCCCACGGGTGAGTGTCGTCATAAGCGGCATGAAGGTGCAACCACTTTAGCGCGGATGTTCTTACCGAAGGATCAAAGCTTTCCCGGTACTTCGTGCTGTCATAGATCATCTGTGACCACTCCCCGGTCACCCCCTCGATGGCGTAATTGGTGGCCACGATGCCAGCCGCCAGGCTGCCGCGGGCGCAGATGTCCTCGCACCAGCGAGGCAGGCCGTCGGTGCCGTGCGGGGGCGCCTCGCCGAGCAGGCGCTCGCGCGGTACGCCGGCGCCCTCGGACCAGTGAATCCAGTATTCGGCGTGGTTCTGCTCCACCCGGATGTTGCGCACCAGCCAGCGCCGGGCCAGGTTGTCGCCGGGACTGCGTCCGTAGCGGGTCTTGAGCAGGCTCAGCGCCATGAAGCTGGGAAAGCGCTCGATAAAGGGCCACAGGCCCAGCATGAAGTTCGCCGTGGACTCCTCGTCCAGGCGCAGGTCCATCATCAGCTTCCAGATCTCGTGGTCGAGAACGCGGGCCTTGGTGCTCTCGCAGTCGGCGATCATGTCCTGCGCCCATTGCGGATAGCTGGACAGTTCGGTGAGCGGGCCGGTGCGTTCGAAATGCTTGTTCATGCGGAACTCCTCTAGTGCCTTTGACGGACTGTGGCTGCCGGCTGGTCCGGCGCATCGTCCGGACGTCCGGTGATCGGGCAGCATCGATCCCGGAAAACGTCGCTCCGGTCCCTTGCAGGGCCGGGCCGGAGCGGAAAAGCCGTCTCAAGAGAGGAGGAGACCGCCGCGACGCCGCATCGGGCAGCGCGCATCCCCCCGGGGAAGATCGTGTGGACAGGCCACGGTGCATGATGCGATCCCGTTCGCATCCTGTGAGGCACGTGCCGTCCTGCCGTTCAGTCATGGTCCCCAGCCTCCCTGCCGCGGTCCGGGTGAAAGGCGATTGATACAGCATGGATGGGGTCACCGCGAGCACGGCGCAGAGAGATGGGTCGGGACGATGTGGGAAGCCGGCCCGGCGGAACCCCGGCGATCAGGGCGCGGTTCCGGGTCCCTTCGCCAGCAGGGCGCGGAACGGTGCCTGCTCGGCCTCGGCCACCCCGTCGCGCTGCATGTCCGCCAGCGCCTGCCGCAGGCGGGGCCGGGCCTCCCCGATCCGCCCCATCCGCCACAGGATCTGCGCACGCAGCGCGCTCAACACGGCGGCGCGGCCGGGATCGGAGGTGGTGCTCTGGTAGGCCGCCGGATCGACCTGGTCGATCAGCGCCAGTGCCTGCGCCTGCTGGCCCAGCGCGCTGAGCACGCCGGCCTCGGCCACCCGCGCGGCCTGCAGCACCGGACTGTGTTCGCCGGAGGTCCTGGCCAGGCCCCGCCCGGCGGCACGGATATCCGCCAGTGCCGCGGTCAGGTCGCCGGCATCCTGTTCCTGGGTGCCCAGGTTCAGCCGCTCGACCAGGGTGTACTGGCTGTCCGGCCCCCAGCGGTGCAGGGTGCGCTGGTAGACATCGCGCTCGATCGACAGCGCGCGGCGATCGTCGCCGCTGAGCGAGTAGAGGTAACCCAGCGTACTCAGCGTACTGATCGTGCCCTGCCCGTCCGGCCCCTGCACCGCGGCAAAGTCCGCCAGCGCCGCGCTGACCACCGGAAGCGCCTCGGCGTAGCGACCTTGCGCTCGCAGCGCATCGCCCAGCCGCGAGCGGGCCATCCCTAGCACCGCCCGGCCGATCCGCTCGCGCGTGAACGGGGCGCCGCCCAGCACCTGGCGGGCAATCCGCTCGGCGTCGGCCGCGCGTCCCAGGCGCAGGTCGCAGCCAGCCAGGCTGAGCAGGATGTGTGCCGCCATCGGCACGTCGTCCGGATGCAGGATGCGCTGGATGGTCTGTGCGGCCAGGTAGTTGTCGTAGGCCGCCTTCACCTGCATGCGCTGGTACTCGACGTCGCCGCGCGCGAGGTGCGAGCGCAGCCCGATCTCCGACACCGACTGCCGCCGCACGCCGGCATCGCGGTCGGCGCGGTCCAGTTCGCTGGTGGCCTGGTCGAAGTGCGACAGGTGTGCCTGCATCACCGCCAGTTCGTAGCGCGCCAGCAGCACGCGGTCGTCGTCGGGGCCGAGCGCCCCCTGCATCAGTTCGGCCGCCTTGCCGAGCTGGGTGCTGGCGCTGGCGAAATCGCCGGTGGCCCGGTAGGCGCGCCCCAAGGTCTGGTGCAGGCTCGCCGCCAGCAGCGGGGCCTTGCGGTAGCGGGCGTCGAGCCGCTGGGCGGCCGCATCGAGGATCTCGCGCAGGCTGGGGTTCTTCTCGTACCAGGCCGGGGAATCGCCACCGATGCCGGCACCGAGCAGATCCTCGTTGAGGAACCGGTTGGTGGCGTTGGCGATGGCCGCCTGACGTTGCGCCTCGTCGCGCGCCAGTCCGGCCCGGCGGTACTGCCACAGGCTCACACCCAGGCCGAGCATCAACAGCAGCACCGCCGCGACGATCCAGGGACGCCGCGCGCGGCTGCGCTCGAGCCGCCGCTCCGCGCGCATCGCACGGGCCTCGGTCTCGCGCAGCCGCTCGCGCTCCAGCCGGCGCATGTCGCGCCGACGCAGGCGGTCGGCCAGCTCGGCCACGCTGGCCAGACGCTGCGCCGGGTCGCCGGCCGTGGCCGCGGCAATGTCCTCGCGCAACAACTCGTCGTCGACCGCGGACTCCCAGCCCGGCGCCAGCGGCCGGCGCAGGTCGCCGACCCAGATCTGGTAGAGGATCAGGCCGAGCGCGTAGACGTCGCTCTGCACCGTCGGCGCCTGCCCTCCCAGCAGTTCCGGCGCCAGATACAACGGCGTGCCGCTGGCGTCGTCGGCGAGCACCTGGGTCACGGTCAGGCCCAGCGCGGTGATGCCGAGCTGGTCGAGGCGCTCGGGCTCCATCAGGCGGCCACTGCCGAAGTCGCCCACACGCAGGCGCCAGCCCGCGCCTTCGGGCATCACCAGCACGTTGGAAGGCTTGAGATCCTTGTGCAGCACGCCGACCCGATGCGCCGCGGCCACCGCGTCGGCGATCTGCAGGAAGATCGCTAGCCGGGCCGCCCCCTCCAACGCCGGCAGGCCGGCCGGGTCCTCGGCCCAGTGCGCCAGGCTGACACCGGCCCAGGCGCACTCGAGAAAGAACGGCGCGTCCTCGAAATTCCAGTCGATCACCCGCACGAAGTCGTCCCGGTCGCCGAGCCCCTCGTGCAGCACGCGATACAGCGTGGCCTCGCGCTTGAGCGCCGCCAACCGGTCACCGGCGGTGGCGAACTTGTAGACGCGTGCTTCGCCGGTCTTGTCGTGGCGGGCCAGCCAGACTTCGCTGCCGTGGGCCGGGGCCAGCTGTTCGCGCAGGCGGAAGTGGCTGCCCCCGGGCACCGGCTCGCCGGCCCGCAGGGCCAGCTGGCTGCGCAGGCGACGTCCGGCCACCGTGCGCTGGATCGGGCCGACCAGCCGGTAACCGACCCGCGGCACGTTGACGACCCGCCCGGCCTCGCCCGGCCCCAGCGCCTTGCGCAGCTTGGCCACCGCATTGGCCAGCACGTTGTCCACGGTGGGCCGACCGGCCCAGACGGTGTCGAACAGTTCCTCGCGGGTCACCACCTCGTCGGCATGGCGCAGCAACAGCGCCAGCACCTGCAGCGGGCGCTGCTCGAGATCCACGGCCAGGCCTCCCACGCGCAACTCGGCGCGCGCCTCGTCGAACTGCGCGTTGCCAAAACCGTAGCAGTACAGCGGTGGTTCGTCGCTGGGTGTGCCCGTATCCATGCATGCCTCCCCCGCACCCGACTATGCGCCACCGCCCGGCCCGGCGCGAGTCGCGGCGAGTGGACGCGGCGCGCCGCGGTGCCGCCGTTAGCGATCCGTTAGACCGGCGAGAGGACTTCCCGCCCCGCGCCATGGCGCAATCCGGCCACGCCTCCCGCCGGGGGCTTCGGGGATCATCGATGGACCTGCCTTGCCGCCATCGTCTCGCTCGTCTGTGCCTGGCCGTCGCATTGACTGCCGCTGTCGGCGGCTGCACCCGCACCGTATGGGTGGACGTGGACGCGACCGGCTGCAGCGATGCCTCGGTGCAAGTGATGAACCACGACCCCGACACGGTGCAGCGGATGGCCGCGGTCTGTGCGCTCAACGGCGCACCGGCCAACGCGGACGACATGCGCTGCCACCACCACACGCTCCAGGTCGGCTGTCGCGGCCCGGCGCCCAACCCGCCCAGGTGAAGCCATGAACGCCTCCGATACGCCCGCCGCTCCCACCTCCCTGCTCGGCGCGCTCGACGCCCTGCGCGGCCCCGGCAACCTGCTGCTGATGGCCGTCGGTGGCGCCGCCGCCGGCCTGCTCATGGCCATGGCCGCCGGTAGCGCCGTGCATGGCGGCCGGCTGACCGTGCTGATCGCCCTGCTACTGGCCTGGCTGGTCGGCACCACGGCCTACTGCGCCGTCTCGCTGCGTCAGTGGCAACGCCGCCACGGTGGCGCGGCGCCAGGACTGGTCGCCGCCGTGACCGGCGGTCTCGCGGTGGCCGTGAAGGTGCTGTTGGCCCTGCTCCTGCTGTTCGCGGCCCTGCTGGTGATCGTGGTCGCCGCCTGCCTGCTGTTCCTGCTCACGCAGATCCCGGGCATCGGACCGGCGCTGGACCACCTCGTGTTTCCGCTGGTGGCGGTGGTGATGGGTGTCGCGCTGTATGCACTGGGCTTCATCGCCGCGCCGCTGGCCACCGTGGCGGCCTGCGACGGGCGCTCGATCACCGGCATCGTCGCCACCGTACTGCTGGTGGTGCGCCGGCGACTGTTCGACACCGCACTTCGCGGCATGCTGCTGAACCTGGTCGCGCTGGCCGTGGTGGCGCTGGCAGCCGGCATCGTCACCACCGGCGTACTGTCTGCCGCCGGGATGCAGCATGCGGTGCACATCGGCCATGCCGCACCGGCCTACGCCGGCCACTACGGTGGTTATGGCGACGACGACATGGGCGGGGCGGGCTTCGCCGCTGGCCCTGTCGCCGGACTGATGGCGATGACCGCCAGCCTGCGCGACGTGGCTGCCTCCGCCTCGGTGCTGTACTTCCTGGCGATCAGCCTGGGCCTGGTGGTGCTGGCGGCCGGCTGGGTGGTGATCTTCGAGGAGACCGCACACGACCTCGACCCGCGCGCGCTGGAATCCAGTCTGCGCGCCCAGGCCGAGCGCGCCCGCCAGGGGGCTCGTGCCGCCCAGGACAAGGCCGTCCGGCTCGCCCGCGAGAGCGCGGCACGCGCCCAGCCGCCCGCGCCCGATGCCACCGCCCACCGCGACGAGCCCCCGGGCGCCGGCTGAGCGTCGCCCTCCTTCCCACGCGATCCCGCAGGAGTCCCGTCATGGCCCTGATCCAATGCACCGATTGCCACAGCGACATCTCCGACGCAGCTGCTGCCTGCCCGCGCTGTGGCGCACCGGTCCCGGTCACCCTCAAGCAGGGCCAGGAGCAATGCCCCTGGTGCATGAGCGTGGTCGACGCGCAGGCCTCGATCTGTCCCGGCTGCCGCGCCCGCAAGGGCTACGCGACCAACGCCTACGGCGTGATGGGCAAGGGCTCGGTGATCGCCTTCGGCCTCGTGCTGCCGCTGCTGATCACCGCGGCGTTTCCCCCGGCCGGCCTGCTGCTGGTGCCGGTTGCGCTGTTCTGTGCCTGGCGGCTCAAGCGCGGACCGGTCTGGTACCAGACCACCCGTGTCGGCGGCTGATCCGGTTCACCTCCTTACTTCCCGGCCAGGAGCCTGTCATGAGCTTGCACGATGATCTCCGCACACCGTTCCGCACCACTGCGCTCGCGCTGTCGATCCTGCTCGCCGGCTGCGGCTCGGGCCATACACCGACGCCGACCGGCAGCAGCCCGAGCGCTGACCACACCCCCGCCCGCTCGCCCACCGGCAATGCCAGTGCCGAAGAGGTGGCCGCCGAGCAGCGCGGCGACGTCGACTGTCCCGCCGACAAGCCCGCCGCTCCGGCCGGGACGCCGGTCGACGACTTGCTCGGCGTTCGCCCCGGCCTCACCTACGAGCAGGCGGCGCACCTCGTGCTGTGCGCCAACCCGCTGCTGGTGATCAGCGAGGAAAACGACCGCGGCTTCAACTTTCCCACCTATGGCCAGAAGCTGCGCCAGGCGTTCACCGCCCGCTTCGCCGAACCACGCGTGCAGAAGACCTCGCGGCAGATCATCCAGGAGATGGAGCGCGACACCACCGCGCGCGGCATGAACGCCGTGCGCCACGACCTGAAGCCGGGGCAGTCCAAGTGGTTCGTTTCCACCATGGGCATGCCGGGGCAGGAGAGGGTGATCGCGGTGGCCCGCGAGGAATGGTTCGACGCCGGCCGCAACCCGACCATGGACAGCGTGCAGCAGGCACTGGTCGGCAAGTACGGCCCGCTCAGCAAGCAGGACGGCAGCGGCAACTACCGTCGACTGGTGTGGATCTTCGATCCGCGCGGCCGGCGGGCCAGCGAGACCTCGCCGCTCTACAACCAGTGCAGCGGCATCGCCGACCCCGATGGATCGGTGAACCTCTCCCCCGATTGCGGCGTGGTGATCCAGGCCTACCTGTACGGCCTGCGCGACAACCTCGCGCTGGCGCAGCGCATGCAGGTCGGCGTGGTCGACCAGGCCGGCGGCTACGCCGCGGTCGACACCACCGAACGGGGCCTGGCCGCACTGGATGCACAACGCCGGGCCCGGCAGGTCCAGGACGCCAGCAAGAACGCCCAGGCACCGAGCCTGTAGGAGCACATGCCATGACCTCGCCACGCCCTCGCGGCACGCACGCCTTCGCTATCGCATTCGCCGCCGCTCTGCTCGGCGGCTGCAGCGGCAGCGCCCACGAGGCCGACGCTTCGTCGCCTGCCCCCGAGCGGCATCGGTCCGCCGCCGCGATGGCGCCGGCAGATGCCGCTGCCCGAGCCCCTGCCGACACGACCGAACCCGGCGATTTCGCCGCGCACACCGGCGAGCTGGACAACCCGGACAACCCCACCATGGTGTTCCTCTACTACGATCTGGCCGGGCTGCCGCCGCCGCTGGACGCATGGGTCGAGCAGGACACGCGGGTGGACAGCGCGGCCGGCCCCGACAAGGCTGCGCGCCGCGCCGAGGTCCGCGCCGAACTGCTTGCCGGCCTTCGCGCGGTGAGGAACGTCGGCGTGCTGCACCTGACCATGCAGGCCAACCTGAGCGACTACGACCCCAGCTACAACGAGTTCACCATCCGCGCGCTGTCACCCAGCTCGCAGGTGGAGTTCGAAGCGTTCCGGCAGAAGGTCGAGCTGAGCTTCGACAACGCGCTCGACGCACAGAGCTGGCACGTGCCGGCGGCGGATGCCCAGGGCATCCGCGACCGGATCAGCCGGCGCGGCGTGCAGCTGGATCTCACGGTGAAGATCGACAAGGTGCTGCCCGGTCCCGGCGGCGGCAGCATCGTCGCCCGCGTGCTGCACTACGACCTGCGCGAGAGCAACGGCAACACCCTGCTGGCAAGGGTCGACGTGCCTGCCCGTTGAGCCCGTGGCGGCGACCCGCTCAGAGCAGGCCGCCGAGCACCATCAGCAACCCCACCAGTGACACCGCCCAGACCACCGTGCGCAGGTAGGGAATGCCCACCACGTAGACCGGCAGGTAGGCCAGCCGCGCCCAGAAGTAGAGCTGCGCACCGAGCGCGGTGTGGGCGTCGGCCCGCTGGGCGACCAGGACCGCCAGCACCGCGGCGGCGAAGAACGGAAAGGTTTCCTGGAAATTGGTGCTGGCCCGCGCGGCGCGGGCCGCCGCCCCGGTCAGCGCGGCCACTTCGCCGTCGCGGTTGCCGGCGTTCCAGCGTAGGCCACGCCGTGCCGTCGACAGCGTGGCGGCGACCGCCACGTGGATCAGTCCCAGCACCATCGACCACACCAGCATCGTCAACTCGATCGTCATGCCACCGCACTCCCCAAGTCAGGCGAAACGGGCGGCCGCAGCACGCCGGGACGAGGCCGGGTATCGTCTACCGCCCCTTCCCCGACGCATACGCCCGTGAACTACCGCTGGATCCTCTTCGACGCCGACGACACGCTGTTCCACTTCGACGCCTTCCAGGGCCTGCGGAGGATGTTCGCCGCCCACGCGGTGGACTTCACCGAGGCCGACTACGCGCAATACCAGGAACTCAACAAGCCGCTGTGGGTGGCCTACCAGGAGGGGCGCATCGGCGCGACCGAGCTGCAGACCACCCGCTTCGACGGCTGGTCGCGCCGGATCGGCGTGCCGGCAGCCGAGCTCAACGATGCCTTCCTGCTTGCCATGGCCGAGATCTGCACCCTGCTGCCCGGCGCCCGCGCGCTGGTCGATGCGCTGGCCGGACACGTGCGCATGGGCGTGATCACCAACGGCTTCACCGCGCTGCAGCGGGCGCGACTGCAGCGCACCGGACTGGCGGACCATTTCGAACTGCTGGTGATTTCCGAGGAGGTTGGCGTGGCCAAGCCGGACGTGCGCATCTTCGAACACGCGCTGGAGCGCATGGGCCAGCCGCCGCGCGAGCAGGTGCTGATGGTCGGCGACAACCCCCACTCGGACATCCGCGGAGGCCTCGCCGCGGGTCTGGTCACCTGCTGGGTCAACGCCCACGGCCACGCCGCGCCCGAGGGGATCGCACCACATCACGAAGTGCCGTCGCTGGACGCCCTGCACCGGCTGCTACTGGACTGAGCCGACCGGTCGCGGCGCGGTGGCAGCGATGCCCCCGGCAGTGCGAGGATCGCCTGTGGCCGCATTGCATCGGGGAGACATCGCCATGGGCAGCAGCAACACGGCGCGGAACCGCGCCGACCAGATGTTCCCGGTGCTGGCACCGGCGGACATCGCACGCGTGAGCCAATTCGGCGAGCCCCGCCATTACGCCGCCGGCGAGGCGCTGTTCCGCACCGGCGAGCGCGACATCGGGCTGATCCTGGTGCTGTCTGGCGCGGTGGACATCCACCAGCACGACGGTACCGGCCACGTGGTGAGCGTGGCCCACCACGGTCCGGGCCAGTTCATCGGCGAGGTGAGCGGCCTCAGCGGCAAGCCCGCGCTGGTGGACGGCGTCGCCGCGGAAGACGTCGAGGCGGCGTTCCTCTCGCCGGCGCAGCTGCGCCAGCTGATTGTGGCCGAGGCGGACCTCGGCGAGCGCCTGATGCGCGCGCTGATCCTGCGCCGGGCGAGCCTGATCGAATCGTGCGCGGCCGGCCCGCTGCTGATCGCCGAGGCGGACGACAGCGGCCGCGCGCGGATCGGCAATTTCCTGCGCCGCAACGGCTTCCCGTTCCGCGCCCTCACCCCGACCGAAGACCCCGCCGTGGCCGAGATGGTTGCCGCCTACCGCGAATGCCCGAACAGCTGGCCGTTGCTGCTGCTGGCAGACGGCCGTCTGCTGCGCAATCCCAGCGACACCGACGTGGCACACGCGCTGGGCATGATCGGCGAGACCGCCTCCGACCGCGTCTACGACGTGGCCGTGGTCGGTGCCGGACCGGCCGGGCTGTCCGCCGCCGTCTACGCCGCTTCCGAAGGCCTGAGCGTGCTGGTGCTGGACGCGCGCGGCTTCGGTGGCCAGGCCGGCGCCAGCGCGCGCATCGAGAACTACTTCGGCTTCCCCACCGGCATCACCGGCCAGGCACTGACCGCGCGCGGCTTCGTGCAGGCGCAAAAGTTCGGTGCGGAAATCGCGATTCCGGCCTGCGTGGAATCGCTCGACTGCGAGGCCGCCGACGGCATCCACCGGTTGCGCACCGAAGACGGCCGCAGCTGGTGCGCACGCACCGTGGTGATCGCCAGCGGCGCCCGCTACCGACGGCCGCCGCTGGAGCACCTCGACCGTTTCGAAGGCCGCGGTGTGTGGTACTGGGCTTCGCCGATGGAAGTCCAGCTGTGCCAGGGGCAGGAGGTGGCGCTGGTCGGCGGCGGCAACTCGGCCGGGCAGGCTGCGGTGTACCTGGCCGGTCAGGGCTGCCGGGTGCGGATGATGGTGCGCGGCCCCGGCCTGGCGGCCACCATGTCGCGCTACCTGATCGACCGCATCGAGGCGAACCCCGCGATCGAGCTGATGACCGGCACCGAGCTGGTGGCGCTGGAAGGCGACGCCCGTGGCCTGCAATCGGTGCGTTGGCGCCAGCGCGCGGACCAGGCCGAAGGCGAGGCTCCGATCCGCCACGTGTTCCTTTTCATCGGTGCCGAACCGGCCACCGGGTGGCTGCACAGTTGCAGGCTGGACACCGACCGCAACGGTTTCGTGGCATGCGGCGGCGACCCCGCCTATCCGTTGGCCACCAGCCGGCCGGGCGTGTTCGCCATCGGCGACGTGCGCGCCGGATCGGTCAAGCGCGTGGGCGGAGCCATCGGCGAGGGCGCCACCGTGGTGGCGCAGATCCATACCTGGCTTGCCTCGCGCGACACCATGGAAGCCACCGCCACGGCCTGACCGGCCAGGAGCGGCCGTCCAGACGGCCAACACCGATCCGTCCGCCAGGATCTCCGCGGCGCCGCATGACGGAGACCGCGACGCCGGCCCCTGCAAAGGTGTCTGATGCGCTTTCCCAACACAGGAGAAGCGCCATGATCACTTTGGGTCTGGAAGAGGAAGTACAGGTGGTGGATGCGCGCGGCCAGCTGGTGCCGCACGACTTCAACGGGGAGCTGGCGACAAGCAGCGACGGGGCGATGGACCGGGAGATCCATCGCTGCGTGATCGAGTTGAAAACCCGGATCTGCCACAGCGTGCCGGACCTGGTCGCCGCCCTGGCCACGCTGCGCGGACAGGCCCGCCATCGCGCCGCGCTGCAGGGCCAGCAGATCCTGATCGCCGGGGTGCATCCCACCGCGCGCTGGCAGGATCAGGCCATGCACCTGGGGCCGGCGTTCCCGCACTACACCTCGTTGGTCGACGAGTACCAGGACATCGCCCGCAGCGCCTTCAGCTTCGGCATGCACCTGCACCTGGGATTCGAACCGGACGCGCCACGCATGGCGATCATGAACCGGCTGCGCCACGTGCTGCCCGAAGCGCTGGCGCTGTCGGCCAGTTCGCCGTTCTTCGAAGGCCGCGACACCGGCCTGCAGTCGTGGCGGCACAGCCTGCTCGACCGCTACCCGCGCATGGGCACGCCCGACGTATGGGCCAGCGAGGACGACTACACCGCGCACGTGCAGCGGCTGCGCCGCACCGGTTGCATCGGCCCCGAGCAGGGCCTGTGGCAGGACCTGCGCCTGCACCACCGCTACGGCACGCTGGAAGTGCGCATCATGGACACCCATCCGGACCTGGCGCGCATCGGGCTGATCGCCACCCTGCTCAAGTGGGAGGCCGAGACTCTGCAGATCGAACTGCGCCACGGCCGCGCCGGGCCACCGTGGGAACGCGCGTGCGTCGACGAGAACAAGTGGCGCGCCCGCCGCCACGGCATGGCCGCCCGCTGGATCGACTGGGACCGCGACGAGGTGATCGACACGCCCACCCGTTTCGAACGCTGGTGGTCGCGCATCGCCCCGCGCGCGGCGCACGCAGCCGAGCGGCACTACTGGGAACGCGAGCTGGCCGACGCACTGGCCGAAGGCAGCTTCGCCGACCGCGTGCGCCAGCGTGCCGAGCACGACGAACGCTGGTCCAGCACGCTGGCCTGGATGATCGCCCAGGGCGAGGACGACGAGATGCTGCTGGCCCGCGCGGAGGGCTGGTCATGAGCGAGCATCCCCGGATCGCCCTGCACCCGATGGGTGCCGAACCGCTGCGCCAGGCGCTGGCCGACGTGCGTGCGCCCCACCTGCCGCAGAGCCAGATGTCCGACCACTACGCGACCGGCAACCGCGCCCTGCACGACGCGCTGCAGGCCAAGGTGTCCCACCTGGTCGAAGCGCTCGACCCGCAACTGCGCGCGCCGCGTCCGCACTGGCATGGCGCGAAGGCGGACGTGCTGGCGCTGGACCTGGCCTTCGTCGAGCATCCGCAGCAGCCGTTCGAGCTGGCCTGGGTGGAGATCCAGGCCTTTACCTCGATGCTGCCGACTTTCCACACCCTGCACCAGGCGCAGCGCCGCCTGCACGGGCTGGACCGCCACTGGCTGCCGCACGACCCGGTACCCCACGGCAGCGACTGGGTCGGACATCTGCGCCGCTGGGTCGCGCCGAAGCCGGCGACGGTGTTGATCGAGGATCGCCCACGGCAGCGCCCCACCTGGCCCGACCTCGATGCCGCGCGCCACTGGTGGCAGATCGCCGTGCACGACTGGAGCGAGCTGCTGCCCGCGCACGGACTGCTCTATCACCCGGGCACCGCGCGCCACTTCGGCCATGTCTGGAACCGGCTGATCCTGTCCGACCTGGACCGTTTCGACCAACGCCGCGCCGAGGGCACGTTGATGGCGGCGGACCGGGTCAGCTGGCACAGCCATCCGGCCTGGTACGAAGGCATCCACAAGGGCAGCCTGGCCGACGTGGCGCTGGCCGAGCACGAGGCTTGTCATTGGGTGGAAGCCAGCCCGCTGTGCACCAACGGCTGGCAGGCCGCCGACCGATGGGTGGCCAAGGCGGTCGGCGGCCATTCCGGCAGCGGCCTGCTGCTGGCACCGACCGCCGAGCAGCTCGCCGCCCTGCCCACGCCGCGCCAGTGGATCGTGCAGAACCGCTTCCGCCAGACGCCGATCGGTGCGCACCCGGACACCGGCCAGCCGCTGTTCGGCGAAGTGCGTTGCATGCTCGGTCTGGCCGACGACCGGCCGCCGTGGGTGATGGCGTGGATCCTGCGCCTGTCCACCAACGGCATCGCCACGCTGACCGGCCGGCAGACCGTACCGGGCGAAGGCATGACGATGCTGTACTTCGACAGGAGCGAGGCATGAACCATCCCGTGCGCAGCTTTCCCCACCCTCCGTCGCCCACAAGGTGGGCTCCTACAGGCATCCATTCTGTAGGAGCGCACCCTGTGCGCGAAATACTGCGCCAGTCGCGGATGCACGGGCTTTCCCTCCTGTCCCGGTCATCGCTCCGGCCAATGCCAGGCCGGCTCATCCAACATGCGCTGGCCGACCAACCGCGTCTGGCTCAGTTCCTTTTCCAGTCGCAGCGTGTGGCAGGCGGGCGCCTGCTCCAGCGCGGCGATCAGCCGGGCAGCATGCGAGACCACCCACACCTGGCTGCGCGCGGAGGCCTGCACGATCAGTCGCGCCAGCGCCGGCAGCAGGTCGGGATGCAGGCTGGTCTCCGGTTCGTTGAGCACCATCAGCGGCGGCGGTCGCGGCGTATGCAGGGCGGCGATCCAAAGCAGGTAGCGCAGCGTGCCGTCGGACAGCTCGGCGGCCGACAACGGACGCAGCAAGCCGTGCTGGCGGAACGCCAGACCGAAGCGCCCGGCGCTCGCGGTCACCTCGACGCTGGCGCCGGGAAAGGCATCCTCGACCGCGGCATCCAGTGCGCGCGGATCGCCGATCTCGTGGATCGTCTGCCAGGCCGCGGCCAGGTCATGCCCGTCATGGCTCAGCACCGGCGTGCGGGTACCGAGTTGCGGCCAGCGTGCCGGCGCTTCGGCATCGGAACGGAAATGGTCGTAGAAGCGCCAGCCGCGCACCGTCTCTCGAAGGCGCAGCACCTCCGGCGCGCGCTCGGGATCGGCGACCTGGGTGAACAGGCTGTCGAACGGGTCGAGGTCGTCGGCCAGCACCCGCCAGCTGCGCCCCTCGCGGATGCGCGCCAGCGCGCCGCGGCGCGACACCAGCAGGTTGGCCGGGCGCAGGAACGGACCGGCCCAGATCGCCTCGGTCTTGATCTGCGGATCGGAGGCGAACCGTGACGAGGACGGCTCGGGCAGCCCGAGGTCGATCGCATAACCGAATTCGTCTCCGGCGAAGCCCATGCGCAGCGCCACCACCTCGCGTCGCGGCCCGCCCTGCACCGGTACCTCGCCCTTGCGCATCGCCCGGGTGATTTCCTCCGGACCGGCCCACAGCGTGGAACCTAGCCCGCCCTCGCGAGCCAGTGCGTTGACCACGCGCCCCTGTGCCGTATCGGCTAGCAGGCGCAGCGCGCGATAGAGGTTGGACTTGCCGCTGCCGTTGGCGCCGGTCACCAGGGTCAGCGTCCCCAGTGGCAGCACCAGCGAGCGCAGCGAGCGGTAATTGGCGATCGCCAGCGTGCCGAGCATGAGAGGATGCCTCCGTTGGCCGTCGTGTCCGTGGCGGCGCCCTGCCGTCTTCGGCATGCTGGAGCGCGAACGTCGCAACGGGTGCGACGCAGTCCCTTTCCGCAGCGAATGAACCCAGGAGCGGTTCGACGATGATGCCATCCCAAGACCCTCGTCCGGTGCACGCATGAGCACGGTCTTCCTCACCGGTGCCAGCGGCTTCCTCGGCGGCCACCTGCTGCACGAGCTGGCCGGCGCCGGCCACACGGTGCGCGCGCTGTCGCGCAGCGAGGCGTCGGACACGGCCATCGCCGCGCAGGGCGGACAACCTGTGCGGGCCAGGCTGGACGACACCGACTCGCTCGCCGCTGCACTGACTGGCTGCGAAGCGGTATTCCACGCTGCCGCCGACACCAGCATGTGGAAGCGCAACGCCGCACGACAGACCGCCACCAATGTCGACGGCACGCGGCAGCTGCTGGCGGCTGCGAAACGCGCCCGCGTCGGCGCCTTCCTGCACACCTCCTCGGTGTCGGCGTACTCGCACCTGGTGCGTGGCATGATCACCGAGGCCACGCCGCAGCGCGGCGGCGACAGCTGGATCAACTACGAGCGCAGCAAATACCTCGCCGAGCAGGCGGTACGCGACAGCGCACTGCCGTGGATCGTGTTCAATCCCTCGCACATCCTCGGGCCCGGCGACCGGCACAACTGGTCGCGACTGATTCGCCTGGTCGATGCGCAGAAACTCCCCGGCATCCCGCCCGGCATCGGTGCCTTCGCCGACGTGCGCGAGATCGCACGTGCACAGCTGCGGGCATGGCAGCGACAGCGTTACGGCCAGTGCTACCTGCTCGGCGGCGAGCAGGCCAGTTTCGTCGACTTCGTGCACCGCGTCGGCGCCGCCCTCGGACGCCGCACGCCGCGGGGCGCCACGCCGGCCTGGGCACTGATGGCCTACGCCCGCGTGCTGGACACGATCGCCCGGTTCAGCGGGCGCGAGCCGGACGTGACACCGGAAGGCGCGGCGCTGACCTCGCATCACCTGCGGGTGGATTCGTCCAGGGCCATTCGCGAGCTGGACTACGTGGAGACGCCGCTGGATTCGCTGCTCGGCGACACGCTGGCATGGATGCGCAGCGAAGGCATGCTGGCCGCGCGTTGAGCCGTTCCGGCTACTGGTCTTCGTCGGCGGCAGTCAGGTGCAGCGCCGGCGGGGTCCCTGCCGCGAAGCCCCGCTGCCAGCGACCGATGACCGGACGGCGGCCGCGTTCGCGAAACCCGGCCTGCTGCCAGGCCGCATGGCAGGCCGCGGTGGCCATGCACTCCACCGAGACCGCGCCCAGGCCCTCGCGCCACGCCGCGTGGAGCAGCAGGTCCAGACAGGCGCGCGGCACGCCGTCGATCGCGCCGGCCGACCAGAAGTCGCGCACGTGCAGGACGCCGCCCTCGGCCTGGCAGGCGAACCATGCGTGCAGCGTGCCGTCGCGGGCGGATACCAACAGGTAGCGCGTCGCCACCATCGGCCACGCGTCGAAACGCCATCGCAGGAAGACACTGTCGCGCGCGGCCAGGGCCGTATCGCCCAGTCGGGATCGCTGCCACAGGGCATCCATGCGGGGATCGACCCGGTCGCTCCATTCGGCAGTGAGCGACCGGGCCCACGCACCGCGCGCGAACAGCGTCAACGCGACGGCGGTATCGACCGGCAGCGCGGCGAGCGCCGCCAGCCAGCCGGGCATGCGCCGCGCGAGATAGCGACGGCTGCGCAACACCCGCGCGTGCCGGCGCATCTCGCCGAGCACCGCGTAGCCGAGCCGCTTCACCACGGCGAGCGACTTCGGATTGGGCACGCCGTACAGCAGATCGAACCGCTCGGCGGATGCCTCCATCAGGGCCGCCTGCAGGATCATCGCCGGCCCGAGGCTGCGGTGTTTCGGATGTACCGCGAAATCCACCAGCACGCCGGCTTCAAGCACCCGCCCGCTGGTCACCATGCGTCGAGGCCCGGCCGAACTGACCCCGACCCGCTCACCGCTGGCCCGGTCGCGCAGCAGGCACACCGTCGGCTCGCCGAACGGGCATTGCCGGTAGAACCAGTCGATCTTCGGACGGTGCGCCTCGGGCCGGCCCAGGCGGCTGACATCCCAGATCCCGACGATGTCCGCCACATCGTCCGGCAACCGCGCCGGTTCGATCGTGTACGCGGGGGAGGACGGCGCGCTGCTCATGGCATGGCGGGGGGCGAGGTCAGGCTCAACGGGGGCAGGTGAAGATAGCGCGTGCTGCGCCGCTTGGCGCGGATATCGGCGTAGACCGCTTCGGCGGCTTCGGGCGCCAGGCCCAGTGGCCCGCACAGCGCGGCCGGCGGCAAGTCATGTTCGAGCGCCCACAGCGCCAGGTCCATCGAGCGCCACGGCAAGGCGAAATAGAACTCGTCCTGCCCCTGCGCCAGGCTGTAGGTGTCGGTGGTCGGCTCGGCCGTGGCCACGCACTCGGGCAGTTCCAGGTAACGCGCCAACGCATAGACCTGCGACTTGTACAGGTGCGCGATCGGCTTGAGGTCGGCCGAGCCGTCACCGTTCTTCACGAAGAAGCCCTGGTCGTATTCCAGCCGGTTCGGCGTGCCGACCACGGCGTAGTTCAGGCGGTCGGCGTGGTGGTATTCGATGGTCTTGCGCAGGCGCTGCTTGTAGTTCGTGGCGGCGACGATCTGCAGGTATTCCGGCAACGCCATCGGCGCGTCGAAGCGGCGTCCGTCCGGCGCCTCGGCGACCAGCCGGAAATGGTTGATGCCACCCTCGCGGCCGCCGGCGATCACCACCTTGATGCGCCAGTCCTCGCGATAGTCCGGCAACACGCGGCGCACCGCTTCGTCACGCGAGCGGTAGCAACCGATCGCCTCCAGCGCCGGGGCAATGTCCTGCGTCTGCACGCGGATACCGAGGAACTCGGCCAGCGCTCCGGCATCGCGTGCGCTGCGTCCGGATGAATCCCGCTCGGGCAGGATCAGCGAGTAAACCCGCGATGCCCCCACCGCGCGCACTGCCAGCGCGGCACAGACCGAGCTGTCCACGCCCCCGGAGATGGCCACCACCAGCCCGCGCCGATGCAGCGTCTGCGCCAGCGTGGCGCGTATCCACGCGACGATGCGCTCCACCTCGGCGGCCGGATCGATGTCCAGCACGTTCCAGTCCAGCGCGGCCGTCATGCCGTCGCCTCCCCCGCCATCCGCCCGTTCACGCCCGGCGCGCCAGCAGCGCGCGCACCACGCCCTCGGCATCGGGCAGTTCGCGCACCTCAGCGTAGTTCGTGTCGCGCTGCAGTCGGCGCGACATCGCCGGCCCCTGCCCCTTGCCGACCTCGAATGCCAGCCAGCCGCCGGACCGCAGCATGCGCGGGGACTCCTCCACCAAGCGCATCAGCAGGGTCACCCCGAGCGGACCGCCATCGAAGGCTTCGCGCGGTTCGTGGCTGGCGATCTCCGGGGCCATCACGTCCACCTTGCCGCTCTGGATGTACGGCGGCGCGGAGGTGATCAGGTCGATCCGGCCGGTCAGGCCCGGCTCGTCGAATGGCGCCAGCAGGTCGCCGCGGCGGAACTCCAGCCGGTCCTGCATGCCGAGCAGGCGCCCGTTCTCCCCGGCCAGCGCCAGCGCCTCCTCGCTGATGTCGCCACCCATCACGCGCGCCCGCGGCACACCCCAGGCCATCGCATAGGCCACGTTGCCCGAACCGGTACAGACATCCAGCGCCAGCGGTTCGCCGCGCACACCGTCGAGCAGATCGACGGCCGCCCGCGCCATCAACTCGGTTTCCGCGCGGGGAATCAGCGCACCCGGCGCACTGAGCATCTCCAGCCCCATGAAGTTCTGCCGCCCGGTGATATAGGCCAGCGGCTCGCCGAGCAGGCGCCGCTGTACCAGTCGCTCCAGCACGGTGACCGCGGCCGGACTGGCCTCGATCGCCGGTAGCGGCCGGCGCATCGCCACGTGTGCGGAACACGGACGCCCCGCCGCGGTATGCCACAGCGCGCGCAGGGCGCTCTCGGGCGTTTCCTCCGGCTTGTCGGGCAACACCTGCAGGCCATCGGTGAGACGGGACAGCATGCCCTCGAACAACACACTCATCGATGCGACCTCACGATGCGAGCGACTCCAGCAGTGCGCGCTTGCTGACCTTGCCCGAAGGCGTGCGCGGCAACTCCTGCACGAAAACCACTTGCTGCGGCACCATGAAGCTCTCCAGTCGCCGCAGGCAAAGCGCACGGATCTGCCCGGTGCTGAGGCAGGCATCGTCCTGCAGCACCACGTAGGCGCGGATCGCCTGGCCGAGCAGCTCGTCCTCGACACCGACCACCGCCACTTCGCGGATACCGTCGATGGCGCTCATCGCGTTCTCCACCTCGACCGGGCTGACCTTCTCGCCGCGGGTCTTGATGATGTCGTCGCTGCGACCGACGAAGTAGAGAAAGCCATCCTCGTCCATGCGGAACAGGTCGTGCGTGCACAGCACCCGCTCGCCCGGCAGCCGCCCCGGACGCAGCATGTGCTCGGACAGGTCCGGACGGTTCCAGTAGCCGAGCATCACGTGCGGACCGCGCACGTGCAGCACGCCGATCTCGCCCGCCGGGGTCGGTTCGCCGGAGGGCGAGAGCAGGTACACCTCGGTTCCTGGGATCGCCTTGCCGACCGAGCCGGGACGCTGGTCGACCAGCTCCGGCTCGAGGTAGCTGACCCGCTTGCACTCGGTCAGGCCGTACATCTTGTAGATCAGCGCCCGCGGAAAGATCTCGCGCAGGCGCGCGGCGCTGTCGTCGGACAGCGCCGCCGCGGTATTGGTCACCCGCGTCACGCCGTCGAAGCGCAGCGGCGACTTGCGGTGCGTGGCCAGCAGCATGGCGAACATCGTCGGCACGCCCGGAAACACCGTGACGCCCTCGGCCTGCATCCGCGCGAAGACCTGCGCAGGGAAGGTGAACGAGCGCTCCAGCACCAGCGTGGCACCCAGCCTGACGGTCATCAGCAACTGGTATAGGCCGTAGTCGAAGGCCAGCGGCAGCGCGCACAGGATGCGATCGTCGGACGACAGCCGCAGGTATTCGACCAGGCTGCCGCCGGCGAACACCATCGACTGGTGCGACTGCATCACGCCCTTGGGCGTGCCGGTGCTGCCCGAGGTGTAGATCAGTGCGGCCAGGTCCGGGCCGATCACGGTCGGCTCCACCGGCTCCGGCGCGGCGTCGCAGGTGGCCGCATCGAAGGACGATATCGCGCGATGCTCCGGGCATTCGCCGGAGCAGATCACCCCGCCAGGCAGACGCGAGCCGTCCAGCAGCGGCAGGAACTGCTCGCCGATGTGCGCGTCGGTAACCAGCACTCGCGCGCTGCAGTCATCGAGGATGAAGGCGAGCTTGTCCGACTTGGTCTGCGGGTTGACGACCAGGAACACGCCACCGGCGATCAGCACCGCGTAGATCGCCACCACCGCAGGCCAGCCGTTGTCGAGGTAGATCGCCACCCGGTCGCCGCGGCGGACACCGCGCGCCTGCAGCGTTCCGGCGAGGTGCCGTGCCGCCTCGAGCAGCTCGCGGTAGGTGTATCGCTGGCCTTCGGCGATCACCACCGGCTTGTCCGCCGTGGCCGGGTCGCCGGCGTGCTGCAGCAGGCTGTCGTGCAGCCGACGGATCTCGCGCGCCGTCATACCGCGGCCGCAGCCGCGACCTCGCTGTTGATGGCGCGATGGACGAATCCGGCCATGCTGTCCACCGAGTCGAAGTTCTGCGGCAGCAGGTCGTCCGCCTTCACCGAGATGCCGAACTGCGTCTCCAGGAACATCGCCAGCTCCAGCACGCCGGTGGAATCGATCACGCCCTTCTCGAGCAGCGACGCGTCGTTGGCGAGGACGGAGCCGTCATCGCTGAACATCAGGTTCTCCAGGATGTACGTCCGGATGTCGGCCGTAATCCGCGCCAGTTCTGCACTCACTCACCACCCCCTGTTTTGTGAATTGCATCACATTTTCGGGTTATCTGCTCGACCGGCGGTCAGACCCCCGATCCGTGCCTGACCCGTTGGCGATGCACCAGCATGGTCGACAGGATGCCGACGAAGGCCTGGTTGTCGGCGAAACCGATCGCCTGGCCACGGCGGCACTTGTCGAACAGCCGCCCGACCCGGTCCGGGTGGAAATAGCCGGCCTCGCGCAGGCTGTCGCCGCTCAACACATCGGCCACATAGTCCAGCGGCTCGCCGTCGAAGAAGAAGCTGCCTTGGTCCGGCGCCCGGTACGGCTGCTTGGTGCGCTGGCGGATCTGCTCCGGCAGCAGGCCGGCCAGGGCACGGCGCAGCACATCTTTTTCGGTCAGGCCGCGGATCTTCCAGTGGTCGGGCAGGCGGTTGCCGAACTCCACCACGCGATGGTCGAGGAACGGGTAGCGCCCCTCGACCGAGTGCGCCATGGCCGGCCGGTCGCCCTGCATCGGCAAAAGGTAGGACGCCAGCAGCGAATGCGCCTCCACGTACTGGTCGCGGGCGAGCGGGCTCCAGCGCCCGATCGCCGGCGGCAGCGTGGCCTCGAAGGTGGCCAGCGGATCCCAGCCTTCCACCTGGGCGCGCCACTCCGCCGAAAAAAAGGCCAGCGCGCGCTGCGAGGTGGTCCAGCGCGGCAGATGAGCGAACACCGCCCGATCGCGATGTTCCATGCCGCGACCGAAGAACGACTGGGCCATCGCCGCATTCGCCACCGGCGAGTGCGCCAGATAGCCGTACAGACGCTCGAACAGGCGCGGGCGCCAGGTCGACCCGGGCTGGCGCGCCCAGAACCGGCGCACCTTGGCCTCCTTGAACAGGTCGTAGCCGCCGAATACCTCGTCGGCACCCTCGCCGGTCAGCACCACCCGGAAGCCATGCCGCTGCACGTCGCCGGCCAGCAGCATCAGCGGCACGCCCGCGGTGCGCAACACCGGCGCCTCGGTGTGCTCGATCAGCTGCGGGAACGCTTCGCCGATGTCGCGCCGGGTGCAGCGCAGCGTGGTGTGCTCGGTGCCCAGATGGGCGACCATCCGCGCCTGGAAATCGCTCTCGTCGAACTCGGCGTCCTCGAAGGCCACCGAGAAGGTGCGCAGTGGGTTGTTCGTGTAGTGGCGGATCAGGGCGACCACGCCGGAGGAATCCAGCCCGCCACTTAGATAGGCGCCGACCGGCACGTCGGCCCGCAGTTGCAGCCGCACGGCATCCACCAGCAGTTCGCGCAGCGCGCCGGCGGCCTCGTCGATGGAGCCGAACGGCCGCTGCTGGCGGCCATCCTGGAGCTCGGGAAACTCCCAGTCCCAGTAGCGCCGCAGCGAACGGCGACCGTCGGCCTCCAGCGCCAGCACATGCCCCGGCGGCACGCTCGCCACGTCGCGGAACACCGTACCGGGATCGATCGTTCCCCAGTAGGTCAGCGCCTGCGCCACCCCGTGCGGGTCGAGCACGCCCAGTTTCGGCTGCACCGCCAGCAGCGCCTTCACCTCCGAGCCGAACCACAAGCGGCCACCCGCGCTGGCGTGGAACAGCGGGCGGATGCCGGTACGGTCGCGCGCCAGCAACAGGCGGCGGCGCTCGGTGTCCCACAGCGCGATGGCGAACTGGCCGTTGAGGTGATCGACGAAGTCGTCCCCGTACTGCTCGTACAGGTGGACGATGACCTCGGTGTCGGAATGCGTGTAGAACGCATGCCCCTGCGCCTCCAGCGTCCGGCGCAGCTCACGGTAGTTGAAGATCTCGCCGTTGAGCACCGTCCACACGGTGCCGCGCTCGTTGCGGATCGGCTGCTGCCCGGTCGCCAGGTCGATGATCGCCAGTCGCGCGTGGGCCAGCCCGACGCCCTCGCCCAGGTGATAGCCGAACCCGTCCGGACCGCGATGGCGCAGGGTCCGGATCATCCGCCCCAGCGTCCCGCGCGTGACTTCCGGCGTGTCCTGCCCTCCGACGAATCCCGCTATCCCGCACATGCGATGGGGCTCCCCCTGCCCGGCCCGAACGCGCTAGTTCGCCAGCCCGGCGGCGCGCGTCGTCCCGGCGGGACACGAAGCATAGCCGCTGCGCCGGGGCGACCGGCTCAGTCGACCACCATCAGCACGCACTCGTCGGCCCCGAGGGCCCGGCAACACAGGCCGATCACGTGCGCGGAACCGTCTCCGGTCATCGGCTCCATGGCGCCCTGCAGCAGGCCAGCGAAGAAGGTGCAGCCGGATTGGTCGGTCTTGCCGCACAACGGGCTGGCTCCGAGATGCACCTGCCCGCCCTGCAGCTTCGCATCGAGCAGCTCGCCCAATGCGGGCAGGCCACGCCTGGCCAATGCCTCGTCCGGACTCAGGGGCAGACCACGGGTTCCCTGCCGGGCGGCGATCCAGCGCCCCACGCGGGTGCCGGCCAGCTCCAGCGATGCCAACCGGGCCCCCGGAACAACCGCCTGTTCCATCGCCCGGACCAGCGGCAGCATCGCCGGATAAGCCCCGGGCAGCGCCCGCATCAGGCGCTCCACCGCGACCGGATCGGCATCCAGCGGCGTAGCCTCGCCGGACATCGGCGCTGGCGCGGGGACCGGTGCGGGCGTGGGTGCGGGCGGCGCCGGCGGCGGCGCGGCTTCCTTGCGCCCTTCGCGCGTCGACGGGATTCGGGTCATCTCGGCTGGCCAGGCCGCCCACGGAGGATCGGCGTCGATGTCCAGCACGGGCAGCGGCTCGATCGCCGCGGCATGAGTGGTGCGCTCGGGGGCCCGGTCGAAGAACGCCATCGCCTCGGTGTCGGACACGCGCGGCGGTGGCGGCATCGGCGGCCCGGTCAGCGAGCGCTTGCCCGGCACGGGTGGCGGGGCCGGAGGTGGCGGCGGCACGTAGTCGAACCGGCGCGCGGCGGCGAAATGGGGGCGCATGTCCTCGCCGTCAGCGGGCTCGATCGTGAAACTCACCACGCGCTCGAGCTTGCCCAGAGCCGCATCGAGCGCCCGCCGGGAACGCCGATGCCCGCGCACCATCAGGGAGAGCAGCACGCCATTGCGGTCGTCGACCAGCCGATGCCGATGCAACACGAACCCGTTCGCGGCAACGATCCGACCGATATCCAACAGCAGACCCTCGCGTTCGAGGGCAAGGATCTGCACTTCCAGCTCGACCATCAGCGTCCCCTGTCACTTGGCGCCGGCACCGGGCAGCCGGCGCCGCCGACTTGCCGTTCGGACGGCAGGGGGCGACTGTCGCACAAACCGGCCGCCGGCGGCATGCCCGGCGCCGCCCGGTCAGCCGTCGAGGCGGCGCCAGCCCTCGAAGACTTCCTCGCGCGCGATGCGGCCGTCGCGCATGTGGAACACGTGCAGCAGGCGCAGCTCGGCGCGCGCACCGATCGGCACCGGCACGTTGACCAGGCCGTCGCCGGTAATGCGCAGGCGCACCAGGCACTCGTCCACCACCCGGTTGGCGGTGGCGAAACGGTCCATCGGATGGATCTCGATCTCGGCCATCGAGGCGAACATGCGCACGTAGTTGTCGCGGATCGCTTCGAGCGTATCGAAGCGCTGGCCGCGGCCCGGGATCTCCAGCACGGCGTCCTCGGTATACAGCGCGAGCACGCCGTCCGGGTCGCGGGCCTCGTCGCGCATGTGGCGGTCGACCACCTCCAGGTTGCGGGCGACCGGGTCGGAAACGGGGTGAAGCTGGGCGTTCATGGACATCTCCAGTTAGTCAGTCTTGCTGACTAAATTGGACAGACAATCTGACTATGCGTCAACATGACTCATGGCTAAGACCTTTCCCGACCGCCAGCGTACGCTCGGCAGCCTGCTCCGGCTGCCCTACCAGGCCCTGCAGTCAGCCGTGTATGGCGCCCTGGCCGAACGCGGCTTCGACGACATCCGCGCCGCGCACAGCGCGGTGTTCCGCCACATCGACGCCGACGGCACACGCCTGACCGTGCTGGCCGAGCGCGCCGGCATGACCAAGCAGAGCATGGCCTATCTGGTGGACGCGCTGGCGCAGGCCGGCTACCTGACCGCCGCGGCCGATCCCCAAGACGGCCGCGCCCGGCGCGTACTGCTGACCCGCCGCGGCGATCAGGCGATGACCGCCCTGCTTGAGCTCAGCGCCGACTTCGAGCACCGGCTCGCCGAACGGCTCGGGACGGCCCGGATGGCCCGGCTGCGCACCTTGCTGGAGGCTTTGGCGGACGTGGTCGAAATCGCGCCGGACGGCGCGAACGCAACCTGAACCCGGCCCGCGCTCAGGCGACGAAACTGGCGTAGGCCTCCAGCGGCTGCCGATCGATCGCCGGCACCGTGCAGCCCTCGGCCGGATGCCCGACCACCAGCAGCAGGAACGGCATCTCGTTGCGCGGACGCCCCAGCAGCTCGTTGAGGAAACCCATCGGGCTCGGCGTGTGGATCAGCGTGGCCAGTCCCGCGCGATGCAGCGCGGCGATCAGCGGCCCGGCGGCGATGCCGACCGACTCCTGCGGGTAATAGCGCTTGTGCTTCCGACCCTGCGCATCGAAGCCTAAGCGTCCGTAGAAGATCCCGATCAGCCAGGGCGCGGTCTCCAGGAACGGCTTATCCGCGTCGGTGCCCAGCGGCGCGAGCGCCTCCAGCCATTCGTCCGGTGCACGCCGCTCGTAGAACTCGCGCTCCTCCGCCTCGGCCGCCTCACGGATGCACCAACGCAGCGCTCCCTTCCCCACCGCAACGAACCGCCAGGGCTGCTGGTTGGCTTCACTGGGCGCGCTACCCGCTGCCCGCCGCGCGCCGCGCCTGCTCGATCACCGCGCGCGGCACCGGCGTATCGGCGAAGTCGCGCACCGTGCGGCGGCTGGCCATGTCCTGCGCGAATGCCGTGGCTGCGGCGATACGCTGCGCGTCGGTGCAGGCGGGACGCGGCGGCAGCGGCATGGCGACGGTAGGCGGCATCGGCAGTGGTCCATGGGCATCGGGAGTCGCGTCATCCTAGCCGCTCGTGCCCATCGGCCCGCCGGACTATCTGCGGATGCGCACCGGCACCCCCTTGGATGCCGGCGTCTTCGACGCCTCGTCGTGGTACCACAGCGGCACCAGCGCGTTCATTTCCGGGTAGTAGCCGCCCAGGCAGCCATCGGGCAGGTTGAACGGGGTAACCTTGAGCCCCTTCACTTCGCGCACCACGCCGTCGCCAGCATCGCCCACCAGGCTGACCACGTCGCCCTCCTTCAGCCCGGCGCGCTCCATCTCGGCAGGATTGATCAGCAGGATCTCGCGCGAGCCCTCCAGCCCGCGCAGGCGATCGCTGTGGCCGTAGATGGTGGTGTTGAACTGGTCGTTCGAACGCATGGTGATCAGATGATAGCGACCCGGCGCATCGCCGATGCCGAGCGCCGACATCACCGAGGGGTTGGTGAACTCGGCCTTGCCGCTGTCGGTTTTCCAGATCCGCTCGTGGGCGGGATTGCCGCGGTAGAAGCCGCCCGGCTGGAACATGCGCGCGTTGAAGTCGTGGAAGTCGTGCGGGTAGGTCTCGGCAATCAGGTCGCGCACGATGCCGTAGTCGGCGGTCCACTCGTCCCAGCGCCATTTCGGGTGGGCCGGCAGGGTCGCCTTGGCGATGCCGGTGACGATCGCCAGCTCGGAAAGCAGGTGCTCGTCGGCCGGCTTGCGCTTGCCGACCGAGCCGTAGATGTGGCTGAAGCTGTCCTCGATCGACACCGCCTGCGGCCCACTCGCCTGCATGTCTTCCTCCGCCCGCACCAGGCACGGCAGCAAGTATGACGCCTTGCCGTGCACGAGGTGGCTGCGGTTGAGCCTGGTGGCGATGTAGACGGTGAGCGCCTGCTCGCGCCAGGCCGGCTCCATCACGTCGCGATCGGGAATCGCCCGCACGAAGTTGCCACCCAGGCTAACGAAACCCTTGACCGTGCCGTCGCAGATGCCCTCGCAGGCATCGACGGTGGTGAGACCCTTGTCGCGCGGCGGCTCGAAATCGAACATCGCCGCGAGCTTGTCCAGCGGGACCAGCTCGGGCTTCTCGGAGATACCGACCGTGCGCTGGCCCTGCACGTTGGAGTGGCCGCGCACCGGCGACATGCCGGCGCCCTGCCGGCCGATGTTGCCGCGCATCAGCATAAGGTTCACCAGCATGCCGATGCTCTGCGAGCCGTGCACGTGCTGGGTCAGCCCCATGCCGTACACGCCGATCACGTTCTTCGCTTCCACGTAGACGTCGGCGGCCGCCTCCAGGTCAGCGCGCGCCAGGCCGCTGACGCGCTCGATCTCGTCCCAACCGGTGTTGCGTGCCGTCTCGACGAAGGCCTCGAAACCGTGGGTGTGCTGCTCGATGAAGTCACGGTCCAGCACATCGGCCTTGCCCGCTGCGCGCGCCGTGTCGTCGGCCTCCAGCACGCGCTTGGCCAGACCGGTCAGCGCGGCGATGTCGCCACCGGGCTTCACCTGCAGGTACATGTGCGCCAGCTCGGTGGCGTCGCCGGTCAGCATCTGCAGCGGGTTCTGCGGGTTGATGAAACGCACCAGCCCCTGCTCGCGCACCGGGTTGAACACGATGATCCTGCAGCCGCGCTTCACCGCCTCCTGCAACGGATGCAGGAAGCGCGGGCTGTTGGTGCCGGGGTTCTGGCCGAAATAGAAGATCGCGTCGCAGTGCTCGAAGTCCTCCATCACGCAGGTGCCGACCGGCGAGCCGATCACCTTCTTCAGGCCGACCGAGGTCGTCTCGTGGCACATGTTGGAGCTGTCGGGAAGATTGTTGCACCCGTACATCCGCGCGAGCAGCGCGTACAGGTAGGAGGTTTCCAGCGAGGCCTTGCCGGAGGCGTAGAACACCACCGACCTGGGGTCGAGCACATTGAGCTCGCGGGCGATGCCGGTGAACGCCTCCTCCCAGCTGCAGGCCACGTAGCAATCGGTGGCCGAGTCGTAGCGCATGGGCGCGGTAAGCCGCCCCTGCATTTCCAGCTCGTAATCGGGCCAGCCGAGCAGCTCGGTGACGGTGTGCCGGGCAAAGAACTCCGGCGTGCAGCGATCGCGGGTGAGATCCCACAACGTCGCCTTGGCGCCGTTCTCGCAGAACTCGAACGTATGCGGATGGGTCGGCTTGCCCCACGCGCAGGAGCTGCACATGTAGCCGCCGGCCTTGTTCTGGCGCATCAGCGTCTCGAGCACGGCGGGCGTGGACAACTCGCGGGCGAATACCTCCCCGATGCCCTTGAGCGATCCCCAGCCACCGGCCGGACCTTCATGCTGGATCGATTCGTCGCGCTGGTCAGTCATCACGTGCCTCCGGGATCTGCGGGTTGGGTCCGGCATCTGCCTCGACCATGCAGCCTAGGAGAGTCGATCGCGCCGTCGCGTGAAGAGTCCGCACCGCGCAACGCAGATTCCTGCACCACCGGGGCGGTCACATCATGCGCCGGTTCTGGTTGAGGATGATCCACAGCGACCCGGCGACCATCAGGCCGATGATCGCCGCCGTGAACAGGATCAGCTGCAGGTCGTCGCGATGCGACTGCTTCAGGTCGATATGCAGGAAGCATCGGAAATGCGCCACCAACTGCAGCACCGCCAGCGCCGCAACCACGCCGAGCGTGGTGCGGGCGGACCACGGTGCCCAGGCGACCAGCGCGAACGCCGCACCACTCAGTCCGAGTGCCAGCACCAGGCCCACCACGTAGTCGCGAAGCTCGCGACGGAAGCCGCCATCGCCGCCCATCACAGCAGTCCCCGCAGAAAGACGAAGGAAAAGATCATCACCCACACGATGTCCAGGAAATGCCAGAACAGGCCCAGCCGCAGCAGCCGCGTGCGGGTGATGCGGTCCAGGCCGGACATGCGCAGCTGCACCATCATCACCACGATCCACACGCAACCCAGCGATACGTGCAGGAAATGGGTCGGCACCAGTACGTAGAACGCCGAGAGAAACGCGCTGACCTGCGGCAGCGCGCCCGTGTCCTCCATGCCGACGAAGTCGTGCACCTCCAGCCCAAGGAAACCCAGCCCCAGCAGCAGGGTCGTCGCCAGCATGCCCTGCAGCAAGGCCATCCCCCGCCGGTATTTCATCGCCAGCGAGGCGATGCCGAAGGTGAAGCTGCTCAGCAGCAGCAGCGTTTCCATCGCCGCCGGGTCCAGCTCGAACACGTCGCGCGGCCCGGGGCCGCCCGCGGTGTTGGCACCCAGACTGGCGTAGACGGCGAACAGCAGCGCGAACAGCACTGCGTCGCTCATCATGAAGACCCAGAAGCCGAACACCACCTCGCCGTCGGAGGGATGCGCATCGGACTCGTGCAGGTTGAGCCCGGGGTGCCGGCGTCTTTCGCTGGCCGATCCGGCGCTCATGCCGCCACGTCCGCCAAGCCGCGATTGCGTGGATCGCATTCATGCTCGCGCGATACCGGCACGGCGGCGACCAGCACCGCGTGCCAGCGCGTCTCCGTGCGCTCGACCTGTCGTTCGTCGACGGTGCGACCCGGCCGGCGCACGAAACTCCAGCCGATCACCGCGACCAGCGCGCCGGCCGTGCCCAGCCCGGCCATCCAGCCGATGCGCCAGACCAGGCCGAACGCAGTGGCCAGGCCGAGCGCCCCCAGCAGCGGACCGATCGCGCTGTTCTCCGGCAGCATTATCGGCGCATAGCGCTCCAGCGGCGGGTAGGCGCGACCGGACCGTTTCATCGTCCAGAACGCGTCGCGCCCCTGAACCTCCGGCAGCTTCGCGAAGTTGTATTCCGGCGGCGGCGAGGAAGTCGACCACTCCAGGCTGCGGCCATCCCATGGGTCGCCCGCCCGCACCCGGTTGCGGTCGCGGTGCCGGATGCTCATGGCCAGCTGCAGCGCCAGCGCGGCCATCCCCAGCACGATCAGCACCGCGCCGCCGGCAGCCACCAGCAGCCAGGGCCGGAACGCCTCGTCGAACACCTCGGCACTACGCCGCGGCATGCCCTCCAGGCCGAGCACGTACAGCGGCATGAAGGCGAGATAGAAACCGATCACCCAGCATCCGAACGCCACGCGTCCCCAGCGCTCTTCCAGCCGGAAGCCGAACGCCTTCGGAAACCAGAACTGGTACGCCGCGATCATGCCGAACAACGTGCCGGGGATCAGCATGTTGTGGAAGTGCGCCACCAGGAACGTGGTGTTGTGGACCAGGAAATCCACCGGCGGGATCGCCAGCAGGATGCCGGACAAGCCGCCGATCACGAAGGTGACCAGGAACGCCAGCCCCCACAGCAGCGGCGTGGTGAAGCGCACGCGGCCGCGGAACATGGTGAGGATCCAGTCGTACACCTTCACGCCGGTGGGAATGCCGATCAGCATGGTGGCGATGCCGAACGCCGCGTTGATGTGCGCCGATTGCCCCATGGTGAAGAAGTGGTGCAGCCATACGGTGAACGACAGCACCGCGATCGTCATGGTCGCGAGCACCAGCGAGGTGTAGCCGTACAGCTTTTTCGCCGAGAAGGTGGAGAACAGCTCCGAGAACACGCCGAACGAGGGCAGCACCACGATGTACACCTCGGGGTGGCCGAACAGCCAGAACAGGTTGGCGTAGACCATCATGTTGCCGCCACCGCCGCTGGTGAAGAAATGCATGCCCAGGTAGCGGTCCAGCGCCAGCAGGGCCGTCGCCACGGTGAGCGCCGGCATCGCAAAGATCATCAGGATGCTGGTGCACAACGCCGTCCAGCAGAACAGCGGCATGCGGAACAGGTGCATGCCTGGTGCGCGCTTCTTGTAGATCGTCACCGCGAAGTTGATGCCGGTGAGGGTGGAGCCGATCGAGCTCAGCGTCACCGCCCAGATCCAGTAGTCCACACCGACGCCGGGACTGAAGCGCAGCTCGGTGAACGGTGCGTAGCCGGACCAGCCTCCGGTGGAGAACGGCGCCAGCACCAGCGAGATCATCACCAGCGCGGCGCCGGCGGCAGTCAGCATCAGGCTGATCGAGTTGAGCACCGGAAACGACACGTCGCGCGCACCGATCTGCAGCGGCATCACGTAGTTGATCACCCCGGTGAGGAACGGCATCGCCATGAAGAAGATCATGATGCTGCCGTGGGTGGAGAACAGCTGGCCGAAGTGCTCGGCGGAAATGAAGCCGGACCGGTTCACCGCATCGGCCTGCTGCAGCCGCATCACCAGCGCCTCGATCACGGCGCGGGCCAGCATCACCAGCGCCAGCACCACGTACATGATGCCGATGCGCTTGTGGTCCACGCTGGTGAACCACTCCCGCCACAGGTAGCGCCACTTGCCCTTGCCGGTGATGTAGCCGGCGACGCCGAGCGCGCCGAAAACCGCAACCAGTGCAGCGCCCATGGCCACCGGGCTGTCGGTCGGCAGCGCCGACAGGCTCAGCCGGCCCAGCCACGGCCCCGCGAGCGCCTCAATGCGCATCGTTCGTCCTCCCGGTGGCGCGTGAGGCCATGGTGGACGCGCGCAGCTGTGCCGATGCGTGGTACTTCGCCACGATGCGTCCGAACAGGTCGGCGTCGACCTGCCCGAAGCGTTCGGGCGCGGCCGGCACACCGCGCCGTGCGAGCTCCCGGTAACGACGCGCATCGAGCACGTCCCCGTCTGCACGCACCTTGCCGACCCAGCGGCTGAAGTCGCCGGCGTCGACCGCGTGCACCACGAACTTCTGGTGCGCGAAGCCGCTGCCGTTGTACTGGGTGTTCTCCCCGACGAAGTCTCCCGGTCGATCGGCACGCAGCCACAGTTGCGTGATCATCCCGGGCATCGCGTAGATCTGTCCGGCGAGGCGCGGCACCAGCAGCGACTCCATCACCGTGTCGCTGGTCAGGTGCAGGTGCACCGCCCTTCCCACCGGCAGCACCAGCGTGTTCAGCGTGGCGATGTGCTGGTCGGGATAGATGAAGAGCCATTTCCAGTCCAGGCCCACCACCTGCACGTCCAGCGGCGCGGCGGCCGAGGCCTGCCCGGCGTCGATCGCCCGATACGGGTCGAGCGCGCGCGACTGCGTCCAGACCCGCACCGCCAGGAAAGCCACCAGCAGCGCGGGCACGCCCCAGATCAGCACTTCCAGCGTCCGTGAAAAATCCCAGCCGGGTCGATAGGCACTGCGCCGGTTGCGGCGACGGAACCGCCAGGCGACCCAGGGCGTGAGCACGATCACCGGGACGACCACGAAGAGCATCAACACGGCTGCCTGGACCAGCAGCTGCCGTTCGGCGGCGGCGACGGGCCCGGCAGCGACCGCGAAGATCGCTGCCCGGACCGGCATCGCCGCCAGCCCGACGCGCGACGCGCTGCGCTTCGCGTGGCCTTCCGTCGCTGTGTGCTGCACCTGAGCTCCTCGCTGGATCGACGGCGAGTCGAGCCGCCGCCGAAGGTCGCCTTGCCGAAACCGCGGCAAGGCGCGGCATCGCCGCACGACCCTAGGCAGACGCCGCGCAAAGTCGCGTGAAGCGCCCGCGAAGCCCGCGTGCCCGGACGACACGCCACGCGGCCCCTCGCCGGCCGGCCCGATGCTCGTGGCCGTGATCGGCCCGGCGGCTGCGAAGGCATCCGCTGCCGGCCCTGACGATTTCCGCAGCGCACGCCGACGCCATCGCCGGAGCCGCTATGCTGGCCGACGAGTCGGCACCGGGGCCAGCGTTGCACGGGGCGTGGTGCGCCAGACCGCCCATCGTCACCGCCGCATCGAGGCCAGGAACATGCTCAAGTCGCTTGCCGTATCCGCCCTGCTCCTGCCGGGACTGGCCGCACCCGTCGCGGCGTCGACGACCAACCTCCCGCCACGTCTCGAGCGCGAGGCGCAGGCGGTGACGATCACCCGCGACGACTGGGGCATCGCCCACGTGCATGGCACCACCGACGCCGATGCGGTGTTCGGCATGGCCTACGCGCAGGCCGAGGACGACTTCCACCGCGTGGAGACCAACTACCTGCTCTCGCTCGGCCGCCTGGCCGAGGCCAAGGGCGAATCGTCGATCTGGCTGGACCTGCGGCAGAAGCTGTTCATCGACCCGGTGAAGCTCAAGCAGCTCTACTCGCAGAGCCCGGGCTGGCTGCGCCAGCTGATGGACGCCTGGGCGGACGGCCTGAACTACTACCTCGCCACGCACCCGGACGTGCACCCGGAGGTGATCACCCATTTCGAACCGTGGATGGCGCTGTCCTTCACCGAGGGCAGCATCGGCGGCGACATCGAACGGGTCGACCTCGAGCAGCTGAAGGCCTTCTACGGCGAGCCCGGCGACGCGCCACTGGCGACGGTCGAGATGCGCCCGAGCTGGGTCGAGCCGACCGGCTCCAACGGCATCGCGCTCGCGCCGAAGCTCACCGCCGACGGACACGCACTGCTGCTGATCAACCCGCACACCTCGTTCTTCTTCCGCTCCGAATTGCAGATGACCAGCGACCAGGGGCTGGACGCCTACGGCGCGGTGACCTGGGGCCAGTTCTTCATCTACCAGGGCTTCAACCGGCACGTCGGCTGGATGCACACCTCCACCGGCGTCGACGCGGTGGACGAGTTCGCCGAGACGATCGTGCGCAAGGATGGCAAGCTCTACTACCGCTACGGCAAGGCGCTGCGACCGGTGACCTCGCGCCAGATCACCATTCCCTACCGCCGCCCCGACGGCACGATGGCCAGCCGCACCTTCACCGCGTACTTCACCCACCACGGCCCGGTCGTGCGCAAGGATGGCGACAAGTGGATCGCCGAGGCTCTGATGAACACGCCGGTCCCGGCGCTGGAGCAGAGCTGGCTGCGCACGAAAACGCACGACTACGCCAGCTACATGAAAGTGGCCGAGCTGAAGGCCAACTCGTCCAACAACACGCTGTTCGCCGACGACAAGGGTGAGATCGCCTTCCTGATGCCGCAGTTCGTGCCGAAGCGTGACAACCGCTTCGACTACACCAAACCGGTGGACGGCGCCAACCCGGCCACCGACTGGCACGGCCTCACCCCGCTCGACCAGCTGCCGCAGGTGGTGAACCCACCGAACGGCTGGGCCTTCAACACCAACGACTGGCCGTACTCCGCCGCCGGCCCCTACAGCCCGAAGCAGGCCGACTTCCCGCGCTACATGGACACCTTCGGCGAGAACCCGCGCGGCCTGCACGCCACGCGCCTGCTCACCGGCGCGAAGGACGTCACCCGCGCCTCGCTGATCACCATGGCTTTCGACTCGTATCTCCCGGCGTTCGCGCGCCAGTTGCCGGTGCTGATCCACGACTACGACGCGCTGCCCGCCAGCGATCCGCTCAAGAACAAGCTGCGCGGCCCGATCGCCCTGCTGCGCACGTGGGACTACCGCTGGGGCATCGCCTCGATGCCGACCACGCTGGCGGTGTTCTGGGGCGACACGCTGTGGGACGAGGTGAGCAAGGCGGACACCGCCGAAGGCCTGTCGATCTACGACGTGATGGCCGAGAAGGCCGGATCAAAGGAGCGCCTGCACGCGCTGACCGAGGCGGTGGACCGGCTGCAGCACGACTTCGGCCACTGGGGCGTGCCGTGGGGCGAGGTCAACCGCTTCCAGCGCATCAACGGCGCCATCCAGCAGCCGTTCGACGACAGCAAGCCGAGCATCCCGGTGCCGTTCACCTCCTCGCGCTGGGGTTCGCTGGCCTCGTTCGGCGCGCACCGCTGGCCGGGCACGAAGCGCTACTACGGCACCAGCGGCAACAGCTTCGTGGCGGTGGTGGAGTTCGGACCGAAGGTGAGCGCCCGCGCGATCACTGCCGGCGGCGAGAGCGGCCATCCCGAGTCGAAGCACTTCAACGACGAGGCCGAGCGCTACACCACCGGCAACTTGCGCGAGGTGTATTTCTGGCCCGAGCAGCTGAAGGGCCACATCGAGCGCGTCTACCACCCGGGCCAGTGAGCACCGGCAGCACGCGGGACGACGCCTAGCCGCGCGTCCCGCGCGAACGGCGCAGCAGCGCCATCACGCCGATCGCCAGCATGGCCGGCACGCCGGCCTGCAGCAGTTCGAACGGCCACAGGTTGTGCGAGGTGGGATCGGCGGCCACCCCCGTCACGATCCGCCCCACCACCAGCACCATCAGCGCCGCCGGCACCGCGGCAGCCAGGCGCCAGCCGCCGCGCCAGCGCCAGCACGCCCAGGCCGGCAGCGCCAGGCCGCCGATCGCGATGGCGAACATCAGCAGCATGAAGCCGCTGAACAGCACCGTCTCGCCGGCGCCCATCGGCGTGGCGGCGTTCCGCGCCGCGGCGGCACGCTGCGCATCGCGCTGCCTGGCCAGCAGCTCGTCCACCCAGGCCGGCGTGCCGGCCCCGTCGTCAGCCGCATCGGCGCCGGCGTACAGGTGCACCGGCAGCGTCGCCACCACCGGAGTGCCGTCCAGGCTGCCATCACCGGCGGTGATGCGGATCTCGTCCACCTGCGCGTCCGGTTTCAGGAAGAACAGCCAGCCCAGCGCCTCGCCCTCGCCGTCGTAGCGGATCGACGGGCTGGTGCCGACCGGCGCCGGCTTGCCGCGGAAATAGCCCTGCACCCAGATGCCTACCGGATGGTCGCTGCGATAGGCCAGCCGCAGGTAGAAGTGCGCACTGGGGCCGAGCGCGACGTCGTCTCCCTGCGGCCAGGTGTCGAGCACCTGGACCTGCGCCGGCGCATCGGCGGTGGCCGCGTGCAGCGGTCCCGGCAGCAGGACGGCCAGCATCAGCCATACGCCGTGGATCATGGCTTTCATGGCTTTCATCGCTTTCCCCCTCGGGCACCGGCCGGTGCGGCGGGTGCAGACTAGCTCAGACCGGATACGCCCGCGCCCGGGTGAGCCGCTCCTCGAAGGACGCGCCATTCCGCTCAACCCGTCGCGGGCTGCATCACCGGCACTGCGCGCCGCTCGCGCAGCCGCAGGAACGGCCGCTCCACCGCCAGGTGCAGCACGCTGCCCAGAGCCAGCGCCGCGGCGGCGTAGACCACGAAGATCGCCACCCCGTGCAGGCGTTCGCCCAAAGTCACCTGCACCAGGTGATAGGCGATCTTGTGGCTGAGATACAGGCTGTAGGAGATCCCGGCCAGCCAGCTGGCGCCGGGCACGCGCCAGCGGCCGAGCGCGCTGTTCTGGCCGGCCGCGGCAAACACCAGCAGGCCGAGGCCCGCGGAAAGCAGCGGCCAGCCGATCGCGTTGGCGACAAGGCCGGCCCGATCGCGGAACAGCAGCAACGCACCACCGGTCACCAGCAGACCCAGCCACATCGCCACCGGTGCATGGGCCTGCGCGCGGATCCAGAGCTTCAACCGGACGGTCTTCAACGCGGCGAGCATCACCCCGACGAACAACCCGTCCAGCCGGCACCAGGTCGGGAAATAGAGATCCTCGATGTACCAGTTGCGGTCCGGCTGCACGGCGGTGTCGTGCCACCACACGGCAGCGCGCAGCGCGATGCCGCCGAGCACCACCATCAGCGCGACCGCGGCCACCGCCCGGCCCGAACGCCACCGCGCCAGGCCGATCGCCAGCAGTGGGAACAGCAGGTAGAAATGCTCTTCCACGCACAGCGACCAGGCGTGCGAGAACGCCGGCTGGCTGGCGTAGTCGATCAGCAGGTTCATGGTGAAGGTGGCGAACTGCCACCACGGCGCGATGCCGGGCAGTTCGCGCAACGACGGCACACATTGGTACAGCGCCAGCACCACGGCGAACGCGGGCAGGATGCGATAGGCCCGGCGCCGGTAGAACGCGCCCAGCGCGAGTCGCTCGCCGCGCGCCAGCGGCGCCAGCACCTGGCTGCCGATCAGGAAGCCGCTGAGCACGAAGAAGATGTCCACGCCAACCCAGCCGTAGCGCACCAGCGGGTCGAACCGTGGCCCCATGCCGCCGACCACCCAGGAGTGGAAGACCATCACCAGGATGATGGCCAGCGCGCGCAGCGTGTCCAGGCCAGGGAGTCGTGGCATGGGCGTCCTTTCCGTGTGGGCAAAGGCGCCAGCATGCCGCGGCTGGCCATGGCAAAACCATGACCGGCGGAAGGCGCAATCAGGGCATCGCGTTCAGCGCACGCCCACCGTGCCGTTGGCCGCCTTCACCAGCCTGGCCGGATCGTAGCCGACGCCGTCCTTGAACACCGTCACCACGTTCTCGATCGCCTTGATGTCGGCGGCCGGGTTGCCGTTGACCAGCACCAGGTCGGCGACCTTGCCCGGCTCGATCGAACCGATGCGGTCGCCCTCGCCGAGGTAGCGCGCGCCGTTGAGCGTAGCGATGCGGATCGCCTCCACCGGAGTGAACCCAGCCTCGACCAGCAGCTCCACCTCGCGCTGGTCGCCATAGCCGGCGATCACGCCGCCGAAGCCGGTCGGATCCAGTCCGGCCAGCAGGGTGCCGCCGGCCTTCACGAAGGCGCGCTCGAACTGCATCTCCAGCGCGAACAGCGCCGGCCACGGCGAGTCCTTCTGCGCAGCGATGCGCTCGCGGGTCTTCAGGTATTCCACCCGGGTCTGCGGCAGCATCGCGTCGAGCACGCGGGTATCCACCGGAGCACGCCCGGGCACGAAGGTCTCGAACACCGGCAGGGTGGAAGTCACCGCCACGTGCTTCGCGACCAGGTGACGAATCAGCGCCTGGATCCTCGCATCGCCGATCCGCATGGTTGCCAGGTTCGCCGTGGCCTTGCGGGTGTCGGGGCACACGTCGGGCTGCTTGCCCGGGGTGAACTCGGTGTCCACCACCAGCCCGTGTTCGAGGTCGTCGATGCCCAGGTCCGCCGCCTCGGTGAAACCGATCGAGCACAGGTGACCGGTGACGATGATGTGCCGCGCGTGCGCTGCGGCGATCGCCGCCGACAGCTCGGCGCGGGTGATGTGCATGTAGGCCTTGAACGAGGTGGCGCCCTCGTCCATCCAGTACTCCACCGTGGCGCGTGCATCGTCGGCGCCGGTGAGCTCGTGCATCTGCGGGGTGAAGCTGCCCTTGCCTTCCAGGTACGGCCCGGTGGTGTGCATCTTCGGCCCCGGTATCAGGCCGGCGTCGATCGCCTTCTTCAGCTCCAGGTCGGTGTACGGCTCGGTACTGCCGGTGGTGCGGATGGTGGTGACGCCGCCGGCCAGGTAGAACTTGGGAAAGCTCGAGCCCTGCTCGGGATACAGCGCGTCCTTAGCCGCCGGGTTCACCTTCGGCGCCGGGTAGAACATGTGGTCGTGCATGCCGACCAGGCCGGGCAACAGGCTCTTGCCGCGGCCGTCGATGACCGTGGCGCCGGCCGGCACGTCCACGTCCGTGCCCACGGCGACGATGCTCCCGTCGCGCAACAGCACGACCTGGTCCTCGCGCGCAGGCGCCCCGGTGCCGTCGATCACCCGCACGTGTTCGATGGCGATCACTGGCGCGTCGTACGACACATAGGCGCGCGTCATCGGGCCCAGCTCGACGCCATGCGCGACTCCCGCGGCCAACAGGCTCACGGCGACGGCAAGGCAGCAAGCACGGTGGCGGATCGCTGGTGCGAGGTTCATCGGCGGAGATCTCCCCTGGGGTTGGACGGCAGCAGGCTCAGGGCTGCGCGGCGAGTGCCTGCACCGACGGCTCGCCGGCGAAGGCACGTTCCACCATCGGCGCCAGCCGGGCCGTGTACCGCTCGGCGTCGGGACGCGACAGGTGCGACCACTCCGGCGGCTCGAACCCCTGAAGCTCGGCATGATCGGCGAAACTGATGCCCGGCGCACCCGTACGCTGGAGCAGCACCTGCCAGGTCAGTGCAGGCGGCTCGACCCGATCCTCGAACGCAAGGTACGGCCCGGCCACTGGCTGGCGCACGAACACCACCCGCGCACCGTGCGCCCGCAACTGCTTCACCGCCGCCACCGCCCGGGCGATCTGCGCGTCGGCCACCGCGCGCACCTTGGCGGGGGTGTCGAGCATCGGCGGGGGCGGCAACTGCCAGGACTGTGCCCAGATCCGGCGGGCCAGGTCGCGATACGGCACGTCCTCGGCCACCTTCGGCCACAGGTAGGTGTTGCGGTCCTCGCCGGACAACGACAGCTTCCGCACGCTCATGTGCGGGTGCGTACCCGGACGCACCGGCCACGGCTGCCGCGCCAGCACGGTTTCCAGCGCGTAGTCCGGATCGTAGAACGCCACGTACGGCTCGACGAAGTGCATCGACAGCCAGGTGCCGATGCGCGCGGACGGCGATTCCTTGCGCCAGTCGCGGATCGCGTCGCCGCGATAGGCGAAGCCGGAGAAGAAGAGCGAGCTGGTGACCCCCACCATCACCCGCCCGTGGAAAGCCGGGTCGGCAGCCAGGTCCTCCAGCGCGGGCAGCGCGGAGGTGCCTTCCAGCGAGAGCTGGATCGGCTGCTCGCCGGTCACCCGCTTCCACACCGGCAGCTGCATGTCGAACAGCGTGCGCGAGGAACCGATGAACACCAGCGCGTCGCCCTCGCCCGCGTCGATGCGCCGCCGCTGCTGCGCCCACTGGCCGTTGCTGTTGCGGTAGCTGGGGGTGACGCCGAACGCGCGCCAGTGCCACTCCCAGCCGGCGGTCAGCAGCAACGCCAGCGCCAGCGCACCGAACCAGATGCGTCCCCACGGGCGATCGGGGATGTCGCGCTCGGGCACCGGCTGGGCCACGCCGGGACGGTCCGAGGCGGTCTGGCGCACGAACCCGGGGCGCGTGGCCGCCGGTTCGGCGCGCAGATCAGAACTGGAAGTAGATGAATGCACTGCCTTCCCCCTGCGCGATGATCACCAGAAACGTCATCAGTCCCATGCCCATCGCCAGCGGCACCGCCGGCACCTGCAGCAGCGCCGATTCCAGCGTGCGTCGCCGCATCCACCAGTGCGCGGCGACGATGCCGGTGACGATCAACAGCGTGGTAGCGACCAGCATGCTGGAGAGGATCGGCGCCGCATCACCATTGGCGCCGACCATGCCGGCCAGCACGTCCCACGCCTTGCCGAAGGTCCTGGCCCGGAAGAACACCCAGGTCACGTTGACCAGCATCCAGGTCAGCAGGCCCAGCGCGAACAGCGCCAGCGGGCCCGGCCGGAAGCCGCCGAAGCGTCCGCGCAGGAAGCGCTCCACCGACAGGTAGATGCCGTGCAGCCCGCCCCACACCACGAAGGTCCAGCTCGCGCCATGCCAGAGGCCGCCCAGCAGCATGGTGCCCATCAGCGCCAGGTAGGTGCGCGCCGGACCGTGCCGGTTGCCGCCCAGCGGGATGTAGAGGTAATCGCGCAGCCACGAGGACAGCGTGATGTGCCAGCGCCGCCAGAAGTCGGAGAACCCCACCGCTGCATACGGGAAGCGGAAGTTGTCCGGCATGGCGAAGCCAAGGCACATCGCCACGCCGATGGCGATGGTCGAGTAGCCGGCGAAGTCACAGAAGATCTGCCCGCTGAAGGCCAGCGTGCCGATCCACGCGTCGAGCGCGCCGGTCGGCTGGCCGGTGTCGAAGACCGCCTCGGCCGCCTTCGACAGGAAGGTGTCGGCCAGCACCACCTTCTGGAACAGCCCCAGCAACACCAGCACCAGCCCGAACTGCAGCTGCCGCCGCGTGGCGCGGCGCTCGATCTCGAACTGCGGCACCAGCTCGGTCGGCCGCATGATCGGCCCGGCCACCAGGTGCGGGAAGAACGTCACGAACAGCGCGTAGTCGAGGAAGCGTCGCGCCGGCAGCGCGCGTCTGAGGTACACGTCCAGCGTGTAGGACAGCGTGGCGAAGGTGTAGAACGAGATGCCCACCGGCAGCACGATGTCCCAGGTCGGCGGCACGTAGTGCACGCCGTACACCGACACCAGCTCGCTGAAGTTCTGCAGCAGGAAGTGGCCGTACTTGAAGTAGCTGAGCATGCCCAGGTTGGCCACCACCGACAGCAGCATCCACGCCCGCCGCACCACCTCGCGTTCGGCGTGCACCAGTTTCTGCGCGGCGTACCAGTCCACCACCGTGGAGATCCACAGCAGGATCACGAACGGCGGGTTCCACGCCATGTAGAACAGGTAGCTGGCGACCAGCAGGATGATCTTGCGGGTGGTCCAGGCGAAAGGCATCGCCATGAACGCGAGCACGATCGCGAAGAACGCCACGAAGGCGAGCGAATTGAAGACCATGTCGAGCCCCCCGGCCCTGTCGCCCCCCAGCGACTGCTGCGGATCCTACTCCTGCCGCAGGCCGGCGGCGCAAGTCCCGTGATGCCGGGCCCTGCGCCGCCTCGCGGTGTGGCTCAGGGGATGGCCAGCCCGCGCTGCACCGCCGGGCGCGCCAGCACCCGGTCCAGCCAGGCGGCGACGTGGCCGTAGCGGTGGAACTGCACCAGCTCGCGCGCCTCGTAGAAACCGATCAGGTTGCGCACCCAGCCCGCCGTGGCGATGTCGGCGACGGTGTAGTCATCGCCCATCAGCCAGGTGCGGTCGTCCAGCCGCCCGTCGAGCACGCCGAGCAGGCGCTGCGACTCAGCCACGTAGCGCTCGAGCGGCCGCTTGTCCTCGTATTCGCGCCCGGCGAATTTGTGGAAGAACCCCACCTGGCCGAACATCGGACCGATCGCCGCCATCTGGAAGAACACCCACTGGATCGTTTCCCAGCGGCACGCCGGATCGGCCGGCAGGAAGCGGCCGGTCTTCTCGGCCAGGTACATGAGGATCGCACCGGACTCGAACAACGCCAGCGGTTCGCCGCCGGGACCGTCCGGATCGAGGATCGCCGGGATCTTGCCGTTCGGGTTGAGTGCGAGGTACTCCGGCAGCTGGCTCTCGCTCTTCATGATGTCGATCCGGTGAGCCTCATAGGGCAGACCGGTCTCCTCCAGCATGATCGACACCTTTACCCCGTTCGGCGTGGCCAGCGAATACAGCTGCAGGCGGTCCGGATGCTGCGCGGGCCAACGTCGGGTGATCGGGAAATCGGCAAGGCGCGACATGGGGCACTCCGGGGGAAGGGAGTCGACAGCCTGCCAGAACTGCCACCGTCGTGGCGCGTGCGGAACCCGCTCCGGTCAGGAACCCGGGTGCGATCCCTTGCCGGGCAGCGCAGCGGGCGATGCCACGGCGGCGATGCGACGCAGGTCGTCGGACGGCGTGGCAGGCGGCGGCAGGCGCATGTCGCGCACCAGGCGCACCCGGCCCAGGCCGTGCTGGAAGTGCAGGCCGAGGCGGCCGACCATGTAACCGGGACGCCCATAGTCGTCCGGACCGAAGCTGTCCGGCTGCGTCGTCACCTCACGGCACGGCAGGCGTCCGAGGAAGATCTGGTCCACCGCATTGGCACGGTAGTGCTGGTGCTGCGGGTGGCTGTGGATATCCACGCCGGTGGCGAGCATGCCGACCGGGCAGGCATTGGTCACCGGGCTGGCGACGTGCGCCCCGACGGTCAGCAGCACCGTGCCCCATGCGGAGCCGTCGGGCGTGCGGCAGAGGTTGCCGATCGCCTCCACGCCGTGCTTGCGCGTCCACGCGCGCAGCACGTAGGCGACGCGCACGGCGAAGCCATCCATACCGGCCGGCGTGTCCGGCGCGCGCAGTTCACCGATCCGGTACACCGGCACGTCGTGTCCATGCACCGTGGCATGGGCCACTACCACCGGCGCTTCCGCCCGCACCTGCCAGGGCAGCAGCACCGCCCACACCAGCACGCCCACCTTGATCAACCGACGCATGTCCCACATGGCTCGTTCCTTCCGCTCGGCCATCCGCGCATGGCATGCAGGCGCCCGTCACGCCCGCGCCTGCGGGCATGCGTGGATGACGTCATGAATCACCCGGCGAGGAAGCGACGGGTCCTGTGCCGGTCCGGCAACGCCGGCGCAGGGCACGAGGCTGATCCTGCGCACGCCAGGCGCCCGGCGCGAGCGCCGCGCGACGGACACGCCGCATCGGCGACGAACCCGGGTGCCGGTGGAGCGAAAACGCCGCGCGTCAGCCGGCGAGATGTCGCACAGTGACGCCGATGCCCGCGGCCACCACCGCGGCCGGCGTGCCCTGCGCCACGATGAGCCCGCCCTCGTCGCCCGCACCGGGGCCCAGATCGATCATCCAGTCGCAGGCGCCGATCACGCGGCCGTCGTGCTCGACCACGATCACGCTGTGGCCGGCCTCGACCAGTCCGTGCAGCTGCGCCATCAGTCGGTCGACGTCGGCCGGGTGCAGGCCAGCGGTGGGTTCGTCCAGCACGTACAGCGTGTGGCCGCGCGCCTGACGCTGCAGCTCGGTGGCCAGCTTGATGCGCTGCGCCTCGCCGCCGGAGAGTTCCGTCGCCGGCTGGCCGAGCCGCAGATAGCCCAGGCCGACGTCGCGCAACGTGGCGAGCGAGCGCGCCAGCGCCGGCACGGCATCGCCGAAGAACGCCACCGCATCGTCCACGGTCAGTGCCAGCACCTCAGCGATGTGGTGGCCGTTCCAGCGGACAGCCAGCGTGTCTTCGTTGTAGCGCGTACCATGGCAGGTCGGGCACGGCGCGTAGACCGACGGCAGGAACAGCAGGCCAACCGAGACGAAGCCCTCGCCCTCGCAGCTAGCGCAGCGCCCGTTGGCCACGTTGAAGGAGAAGCGGCCGGCGTCGAACCCGCGCCTGCGCGCTTCCGGCGTGGCGGCGAACAGCTTGCGCACATGGTCGAACAGGCCGGTGTAGGTGGCCAGGTTGGAGCGCGGCGTGCGGCCGATCGGGCGCTGGTCGACGGTGACCAGCCGGGTGATCGTGACCATGCCTTCGACGATGCGGCCGCCGGCCGGCGCCATCGCCTCGCCCGGCAGTTCGTCACCCTCGTCCTCGCTGGCCGCAGCCACACCCAGTGCGCGGCCCACCAACTCCACCAGCGCCTGACTCACCAGGCTGGACTTGCCCGCACCGGAGACGCCGGTGACGGCGGTCATCGCGCCCAACGGGAACGCCACGTCCAGCCCGGCGACTTTGTTGCGGGTAACTCCTTCGAAGCGCAGCCAGCCAGACGGTGTGCGTGGCGCATGCGCCACCGGCTTCGCGTCAGCGAACACGTAGCGGCGCGTGGCGGAGTCTGCGCACCGGGCGAGTCCGTCCAATGGGCCTGCGTACAGCACCTCGCCGCCCTGGCTGCCCGCACCGGGACCGATGTCGATCACCCAATCCGCCGCGCGGATCACGTCCAGTTCGTGCTCCACCACGAACACCGAATTGCCGCCGGCCTTCAGCCGCGCCAATGCGCGCAGCAGCGCTTCGGTGTCGGCCGGGTGCAGGCCGGCGGAGGGCTCGTCCAGCACGTAGACCACGCCGAACAGCTGCGCCTGCAGCTGGGTGGCCAGCCGCAGCCGCTGCAACTCGCCCGGTGACAGCGTGGGCGTGCTGCGTTCCAGCGAGAGATAGCCGAGGCCGAGCTCGACCAGGGTGTCGATGCGCGCGCCGACGTCGGCGACGATACGCGCGGCGACCAGCCGCTTTTCCGGATGCCCGTCGTCGCCTGCCGCCATACCGTCCAGTGTGGCGCGCAGGTGCCGCGCCAGCTCACGCAGCGGCAGGCCGGAGGCGTGGGCGATGTCGTGTCCGCCGAAGGCGACCGACAGCGCCTCGGGCCGCAGGCGACGGCCCCCGCAGGCCGGGCACGGGCGCGCCACCATGTAGCGCGCCACCCGCTGCTTGATCGCCGCGCTCTCGCTCTGCGCAAAGCTGTGCATCACGTAGGCGCGCGCGCTCACGTAGGTGCCCTTGTAGTTGCCCGGCTCGCCGCGCGCGTAGGCGGCCTGCGCCACGTCCGGCGCCACGTCGCGGTAGACCGGCACCACCGGCTGCTCGTCGGTGAACAGGATCCAGTCGCGCTGCTCGCGCGGCAGCTCGCGCCACGGCCGGTCCACGTCGTACCCCAGCGTGGTGAGGATGTCCCTGTAGTTCTTGCCCTGCCAGCCCTGCGGCCAGCAGGCGATGGCGCGCTCGCGGATGCTCAGCGACGGGTCGGGCACCATCGAGGCTTCGGTGGCGTCGAACACCCGGCCCAGGCCGTGGCAGTCCGGACACGCGCCGGCCGGCGTGTTCGGCGAGAACGCATCCGATTCCAGCAACGCCTTTCCCGCCGGATAGTCGCCGGCGCGCGAGTACAGCATGCGCAGCGCGTTGGAGAGCGTGCTCAGGCTGCCGACGGTGGAGCGCGTGCTGCCACCACCGCGGCTCTGCTGCAGGGCGACCGCCGGCGGCAGCCCGTCGATACGATCCACTGCCGGCACGCCGGCCTGCTCGATCAGCCGTCGCGCGTACGGCGCCACCGACTCGAAATAGCGCCGCTGCGCCTCCGCGTAGATCGTGCCGAAGGCCAACGAGGACTTGCCCGAACCGGACACCCCGGTGAACACCACCAGCGCGTCGCGCGGCACATCCACGTCGACGCCTTTCAGGTTGTGCTCGCGCGCTCCGCGCACGCGCACGCAGCCGTTGTCGGCGTCAGCCGGGCCGCCGGTCCCGGTCCTCATGCCTTCCGGCTCGACAGGCGAAAGACCGGGCGACGGGTGACGTAGAACTGGGCGGACATGCAGAAACTCGCTGGCAACGGGATGGGCCGGAGTGGCGAGGACCGCTCCGTTCAGCCGTGCAGTCTACGCAAGCGCCCGCTCCGCCGCCCCGTCCGATCCGCCCTGGGCGGCGGAATCAGTTGGCTGCGTGCATGCGCTTGATGCGCACTGCGGAGCCGCCCTGGAAACGCACGACGAACGTCGCCCCCTCGTGCACCTCCTTCACCACCGGCACCGCCTGCGGTGGCGTCGACTCGAGCGATACGCGGTTGTTGGCGACCTCCAGTCCCACCGGCACCAGGGTCATCGGTGGACTGAACGGCTTGAACGCGACGAAGTGCGAGGCACAGCCCATGCAGCCGCCCTGGATCACCGGCATCCGCTGCATCCAGATGAAGTACTTGTTCTCGTGCCGTATCCAGACCCGTGACTCGCTGTGCCGGATCGGCCCCACCGCACCGTCGGCGTTCCACACCCGCACCAGGTGGGCGGTGCGGCAGTCCGCACTGGCGCACTCCTGCAGCACCAGGTACTCGTCATCGTTCAGGTGCACCGGCTGCACGCTGAGTATGTCGTCCTTCACCAGCGCCCTGGCCGGGAACACCACGGTGGGCATCCGTGGATCCACCCGGAAATTGCCAGAGATGAGGTAGCCGCCGTGGGTGCGCGTGTAGGGCGCGGTGACCGTCACCCCGGGCAGGCGGGTCTGGCCGGTCGCCGACAGAGGCAAGAGACACGCAAGCGCGAGGAACCGCAGAGAGAAGTGGGAAGCCATGCGCGGAGACTCCTGTCGTCGAGGCCTTCCTGCCCAAGGCCCCGCACCTTACGCCGTATGGCCGGACCAGGCCAGCGCGCGCGCTTCGCACCGGGGCGGGTCGTAGGTATGCTGCGCCAGCCGGTCCGGCGCTGCAACCCGGGGGACGCCATGCTTCGACACTCGCTGCGGGTTCGCCTGCTGCTTCCCGTCCTGGCGCTCGTGCTGCTGGCCACCGTGGCCGTCACCGTGGTGCTGGCCACGGTCGAAGCCGGGCGCGTGCGCCGCGACGCGATCATCGCCATGGACCGCGAAACCGCCGCGCTGCAGAGTCTGCTGGCCGTCACCCGCACCGTCATGCTCGACCGCGTACACGACGGCATGCGTCTGCTGCAAAGCCAGGGAGCCGCGCTCGGCGCGCCGCGTCCCGGCGATCCGATCGCCCTGCCGGGGCAGTCGCAACCGGTGAACGACCTGCTGCTGGGCAGCACCCCGCAGGGCGACCGCGTCGCGCTGGTGGACAGCGTCACGTCCATCATGGATGGCACCGCGACGATCTTCTCGCGCAGCGGCGACGAGTTCGTGCGCATCGCCACCAACGTGCGCAGGGACGATGGCAGCCGCGCCATCGGCACCGTGCTCGACCCGCACGGACCGGTGATCGAACGAATCCGGCGGAACGAGAGCTACTACGGCGTCGTCGACATCCTCGGCAATCCGTACGTGACCGGCTACGAGCCGATCGTTCCGACCGGGGGCGGTCGTGCGATCGGCATCTGGTACGTCGGTTACAAGACCGACCTGGAGGCGCTCGACCGGGTGATCGGCAACAGTCGGCTGCTCGACTCCGGCTTCGTCGCGCTGTTCGATGCCCGCGGCACGCTGCGTTTCCATTCGCGAACCGGCGCCACCACGCGCCCGGCCGACATCGATCGCATCGTGAAGGAGCGGCCGGGGGACTGGGTGATCCGCAGCCAGGCGGTCCCGGGCTGGGGCTTCACCCTGGTCGCGGCCTACCCGGCAAGCGACGTGAACGGCGCGATCGTGCGGCAGTCGGCGTGGATCGTCGCGATCGGCCTGCTGGTGTGCGCCCTGCTGCTGGGTCTGCAGTCGGCACTGATCTGGGTCCGGGTGCTCAAGCCGGTGCAGCACCTGACGGACGTGGCCGAGGAGCTGAGCCGCGGCCGGTGGAGCCACACCATCACCGAGGTGGACCTGCACGACGAGATCGGTACGCTGGCCAGGGCGATCACCCGGCTGGCCAACAGTGTCCGCCTGGCGATGGACCGGTTGGGCAAGCGCTGAAGCCACTCCCCGAAGCACGCAGAGGCACGTCGCCCCATGGCCAACGAGCTCCGCCCCCTGATCGAGATCCTCCGCGACCTCCGGGCGCTTTCGCAGCAGAAGGCATCGGGCTTCTTCTTCGTGGTCACCGAGGACAATCACTCCTGCACGATCCGCCTGCACGACGGCCAGGTGGAGGACGTGGTGTTCAGCCGCCATCGCGGGGACGAGGCCGTGCAACTGCTCGCACGCGTGCCGGGCGGCCGCGCCCGGTTCCAGGCCGACCCCGGCCGCTCCGGGCCGGTGACCGTCGCCCTGGGGGCCGCCTCGCAGGCCTGGCTCGCCGGCGGCTTCGAACAGGAGGCTCCGGCGCCACCGCTGGCGCCGGAGCCGGCAGCGGAAACCGGCACATCGGCGCATGCGGGGGTGGAGTGCCTCACCGGGCTGCAACGCAGCCTCATCGAGCGCATCGCGCTGGACCACTTCGGCCCGATCGCCGACCTGTTGTGCGAGGAGGCGCTGGGCCGCCCCGGCAGCATCGACCGCGCCCTGGTCGAGCTGGCCTCCAACCTGCCCGCGCGCGACCAGGAGGACAGCTTCCTCGCCGAGGCGCGCCGCGCCCTGGGCCTGTATCGCTGACCGGGTGGAACAACACCGTGCCGGAGGCGGACAATCGACAGCCCCACCCTGCGGGAGCCTGCCATGCCTCCACGTCCCGATCCCCGCCTGGCCCGACTGCTCGGCATCGAGCACCCGCTGCTGCTGGCGCCGATGGCCGGTGCCGCCGACGAGGCGCTGGCCGTCGCCGTGGCCCGGGCCGGCGGACTGGGCTCCCTGCCCTGCGCCATGCTCGACGCCGACACGCTGCGCACTCAGGTGACGCGCTTCCGCACCGCGATCGAGGCGCCGATCAACCTCAATTTCTTCTGTCACTTCGAGCCGCTGCCGGATGCCGACCGCGAGGCGCGCTGGCGCGAGCGGCTGGCGCCCTATTACGACGCGCTCGGCGTCCCCCGCGACACGCAGGCCCCGGCCCCGCAGCGACGCCCCTTCGACGAACAGGCCTGCGCCACGGTCGAATCGTTGCGCCCGGAAGTGGTGAGCTTCCACTTCGGCCTGCCTGCACCGGAGCTGCTGGCGCGAGTGAAGGCCGGCGGCGCGCGGGTGCTGGGCAGCGCCACCACGGTGGACGAGGCGCGCTGGCTGGCCGCGCACGGCTGCGACGCGATCATCGCCCAGGGCTGGGAGGCCGGCGGCCACCGCGGCTCGTTCCTGGACGCCCCGGTCGCGACGCAGCCGGGCCTGCTCGCCCTGCTGCCGCAGGTCGTCGATGCGGTCGACCGGCCAGTGATCGCCGCCGGCGGCATCGGCGACGTGCGCGGCATCCGCGCGGCACTCGCGCTCGGGGCCGCGGGCGTGCAGCTGGGTACCGCCTTCCTGCTCAGCGACGAAGCGCGCATCCGACCGCTGCATCGCGCCGCGCTGGCATCGGCGCGAGCCGCGCAGACGGCGGTGACCAATCTGTTCTCCGGCCGCCCCGCGCGTGGCATCGTCAACCGGCTGATGCGCGAGCTCGGGCCGATGTGCGACGACGTGCCCGCCTTTCCGTCCGGCGGCACCGCACTGGCGCCGCTGCGGCAGCGCACCGAACCGGAAGGCATCGACGACTTCGTCAACCTGTGGGCCGGCGAGGCGGCCCCGCTGGCGCAAACCGGTCCGGCCGAAGCAATCGCCCGTGCGCTGATCGAGGCCTTCCCGCCATCGGGCTGAGCGCTGCAGTCAGCGCTTGCGCGGTGCCCTGGACTTGGCCGCTTTCGGCGCCCTTGGCCCGGGCAGCGGCAGCGCCGCCGCCGTGGCGATGAGCAGACGGCCGAGCCGCTCGCCGTCATCGAGCACATCATCCATCCGCCAATGCGGCTTCGCCCCCGGATAGGGCGGCGCCTCCTGCACCGTATCGAGCAGCGTGCGACCGGCGGTGGTCGGCTTGAGGAAAAGCATGTTGTCGCAGACCAGCGCGACCACGCGCTCGTCCAGGTAAAGCGCGTACTCGCCGAACATCTTCCGGTACGAAAGCGCGCCGCCGAGCCCGGCCTGCTCGCAGACGTAGGCGACGAAATCGACATCCGAGCCCATCAGGACTTCGCCCCCGGAGTGGCCATCGACCTGGCGCGGGTCTTCGGACCGGTGGGGCAGCCGGTCGTCTGCACGTTGTAGGCGATGCCGCTGATGCGCCACTGGCCGCTGCCGTCGCGCACCAGCGAGAAGCTGTCGATGCCGCAGTGCGAAAAGGCGCCGTCGAGATGGAAGTCGTACGGAGCCCACACCTGCGCCAGGCCATCGCCCAGCAGCACCTTCGGCGACCAGATGCGCTCGCGCCACTCGCCCTTGCCGGTGGCCAGTGCCTGCAGGAAGTCCTCATCGCGCTCCATTTTTATCGTCCCGTCGGGCTTGCGTACCGCGAACACCGCCCCCGGCACGAGCAGGGCCCGCATCGCCGCCGCATCGTGCCGGACCATCGCGGCAAAGGTCTGGTCGATCACGGCGAGCACCGCCTGGCGCCCGCTGGCGGACGTGCCCGCCGCGAAGACGGGTGCGGCGACGGCCAGAGCCGTCGCGGCGAACGGGATTATTGCGGCACAAAGCAGGGGGCGCTGGCGCATGGCGGCACTCGAAGAGGGAAAAAGGTGGCCAGAGCATTGCGCGTTTGCCCGCGCCTTGCATATGACCTGATCCAGGCCTTGCGGCACATGTGACTTGCACGGGCCGGGCACCGTACCCATGCACATGGCTTCCGCCAACGATCCACGCGAGGTATCCATGCGTTCCTTCGGAAAACTGGCCCAGGGCGCCCGGCTGGAGCGCCTGCGCGACCTGCCGCTGTGGGACGGCGATCGCCTGCGCAACATCCACCCGATGCTGCCCGGCCTGCGCGATCCGGCGACGCCGCGCCCGACCCTGCGCGAGTTCCTCTGCGAGGACGCCGAGCGACGGCCATCGGTGCCATTGCCCGCGCACGATCCGCGCGACGCCTGGCAGCGCAAGCCTGCCAGCGGTCTGCGCGCGACCTGGCTGGGCCATTCCACCGTGCTGCTGGAGATCGACGGCTGGCGCGTGCTGACCGATCCGGTGTGGGGCGAGCGTGCCTCGCCGTTCACCCTGATGGGGCCGAAGCGCTTCCAACCGGTGCCGGTCACCCTGCGGCAGTTGCCCGAGGTGGACGCGGTGGTGATCTCGCACGACCACTACGACCACCTGGACTACCCGACCATCCGCGCGCTGGCGAAGTCGCAGGTGCCATTCGTCACTTCGCTCGGTGTGGGCGCGCACCTGGAAGCCTGGGGCATCGCGCCGGAACGGATCACCGAACTGACCTGGTGGGAAACCCATCGCGTCCCCGGGACCGGCCTGACCGTGACCGCGGCCCCGTCGCAGCACTTTTCCGGCCGCGGGCTGAAGGATCGCAACCAGACCTTGTGGTCCTCGCTGGTGCTGGCCGGCGAGCGGCACCGCGTGTTCTTCAGCGGCGATACCGGCCTGACCACCGAGTACGAAGTCATCCGCGACCGGCTCGGCCCCTTCGACCTGGTGATGCTGGAAGTCGGCGCCTTCCACCCGTCCTGGGGCGACATCCACCTGGGTCCGGAGAACGCGCTCCAGGCCCATCGCATGCTTGGCGGCGGCGTACTGCTGCCGGTGCACTGGGGTACGTTCTCACTGTCCACGCATGCCTGGGACCAGCCGGTGGAAACCCTGCTGGCGCAGGCCGACCCGGCGCACACGCACCTGCTGCTGCCGCGGCTGGGCGAGCCGGTGGAGCCGGGCGAGCGGCGGCCCGCCTCGCCGTGGTGGCGACAGGCGCATGCGGGCAAGGCTGCCGCCACCGGGGCGCCACCCGCGCCGCCTGTCGGCGAAGGCGAGGATGCCGGGCTGCCCTGGCCGCTGGACTGAGCGGGACACCTGGCCAGCTGCAAACGTATGCAGCCGGCCGTGCGCTTCCGGCGGCACCGGCTTGCTGCTATCCGTGACGCTTCGTACCTCGCCTGCCCTCCGATGCCCACGTCGCCTGTCCGCCTGATCGCCCGCCTCGCCCTGCTGATCGCCGCCGTCGCCGTGCCGGCGATGGCCACCGGATCACCGCCGCTGCCGCACGTGACTGCCGGCCGCATCGTGCGGATGCAGGAGAGCTCGCGCTTCGTGCCGCCGCACACGGTGGACGTGTGGCTGCCGCCGGGCTACCCGGCGCAGGCGCCGTATGCGGTGCTGTACATGTTCGACGGCAACATGCTGTTCGACGCTACGCAGACCTGGAACCACCAGTCCTGGCGCGCTGCCGACACCGCCACCGCGCTGATCCGCGAAGGCCGCACGCGCCCGTTCATCATCGTCGGCATCTGGAACGCCGGTGACCGGCGCGAGAGCGAGTACTACCCGCAGAAGGTCTGGCGCTCGCTCACCCGCGCGCAGCGCGAACGCGCCCGCGCGATGGATCTGAAGCTGCCGGTGGAACCCTATTCCGATGCCTACCTGCGGTTCCTGGTGGAAGAGCTGAAGCCGCGCATCGACGAGCGCTTCCGCGTGGCTGGCGATGCCAGCGACACCGCGGTGCTGGGCTCGAGCATGGGTGGCCTGATGGCGATGTATGCGATCAGCCAGTACCCGCGGGTGTTCGGCGCCGCCGGCTGCCTGTCCACGCACTGGCCAGGTACCGCGCTCAAGCCGCGGGAGGGCAATCCGAGCCCGGACGCCTTCGTCGCCTACCTGCGGGCGCATGCCCCGGCGCCGGCCGGCCACCGCATCTACTTCGACCATGGCACGGCCACGCTGGATGCGATGTACGCACCGACCCAGCAACGGGTGGACCCACTGTTCCGCGCACGTGGCTACACCGGGGCGGATTTCCAGAGCCAGGTTTTCCCCGGCGCCGCGCACACCGAGGCCGCCTGGGCGGCGCGGCTGGCCCGGCCGATGACGTTCCTGCTGCCGCCACGTGCACGCTGAGCCGCGGCACGATCGATCCCCCGCCGGCAGGTGGGTGCCTCGAGCCCGCACCGCGGGACGGTAGCGCGAGGCAACCCCGCCAGGCACACTCATTCCTTCACCTGGTGCCTGGCGGGGGCAGCGTGCCAGCCATGCCCCCCGACCGATCCAACCACGGCACGGAGAGTCAGACCCATGATGTTCCGTGGCTTCGCGCACCCTCGTGGCGACTCCGGCCACCGCCGCGCTCGCGCAGTCCACCAGTGCCCACATCTTCGGCCAGGGCCCGGCCGGAGCGAAGGTCGGGGCGCGCAACGACACCGGTGCCCACCGCTCGACCACCGTCCGCGACAACGGACGCCATGACGTGCGCGCGCTGCCGAAGGGCACGTACACGGTGACCCTGACCGCGGCCGGAGTGGTTACCGACACACGCCGGGACATCCCGCTGATGGTTGGTCGTGGTGCCGAGGTCGATTTCGCCTGCCCCGGGCCCCTTGCGAAGCAGGCGCACCGACGTCGCCATGAACAACCCCGCGCGAGGCCGACAGGTGGCCAGTCCCGTGCCTCGTCCGCCGGCGTTGATTACCCGCTGAGCCACCCTACATCGGGGGCTCCCCCTTCCAAGGAGACGAACCCGTGACCGCATCCACCGAACGCGCCATCCTCGCCGGCGGCTGCTTCTGGGGCGTGCAGGAACTGATCCGCCAGCAGCCCGGGGTGGTCGCCACGCGGGTCGGTTACTCCGGCGGCGACGTGGCCCATGCCACCTACCGCAATCACGGCACCCATGCCGAGGCCGTGGAGATCCTGTTCGATCCCGCGCGGACCAGTTACCGCGCGCTGCTGGAGTTCTTTTTCCAGATCCACGATCCGACCACACGCGACCGCCAGGGCAACGACATCGGCATGAGCTACCGCTCGGCGATCTACTACACCAGCCCGGAACAGAAGGCGGTCGCCGAAGACACCATCGCCGACGTCGAGGCCTCCGGCCTGTGGCCCGGGAAGGTGGTCACCGAGGTGGCCCCTGCCGGCGATTTCTGGGAAGCCGAGCCCGAACATCAGGACTACCTGCAGCGCTATCCGAACGGCTACACCTGCCACTTCGTGCGGCCGGGCTGGAAGCTGCCCCGGCGCGACCGCGCCTGAGCCGCGACCACCGGGACGCCGTGCCCGGCCAGCGACGACCGCACGCCATAGGATGGAAGCACCATGGAACTCGTATTCACCAAGGGAAGCGGCAAGTACGACCGGATGGCCGTGCTGAGGTCCGGTGTGCTGGCCGACACCCTGGACTGCCCAAAGCAGGGGATCATCCCGCACGACATGGTCCACTACTCGGTGGAGAGCACCCTGCCTGCACCGCCGCGGCTTTATCGGCCGGGTCCACGACGGCGAGCCAGTCGCGTTCCAGATGCAGGGCGACGCCGAGAGCGACGGCGTCGAGCGGCTGGTCGAGGTATTCCAGGCCGATGGCTGGTCGGGCTGGAACACCCCTCCCGCCGACATGCTGGATCTCTACCAGGTCACCTGCCGGGCCCGTGCGTGCGCCCCCCCCTGCCCGTGCGGGTGGACGACATGGACGCGATCCGAAGCCGTCTGCTCGAGTTGACCGCGCGCTGGGAGCCGCTCGCTGCCGGCGAGTCGCTGACCCTGCGGTTCGAGCGGTCATGAGTCGCCGCGCCGTCGTGCTCAGCTGGTGTGGTCGAGGATGATCTTCCAGCCGTCCGGCGTTTTCTCCCAAAGCAGTGAATAGACGCCATCGTCCTGCGCGACGCTGCCATGCGCCTGGCGATCGAGATGGAAGTGGCCGGTCACCACGGCGTAACGCACGGCGCCGGACGCACCGGGCAGCAGGCGGACGTCCAGATCGGAAAAGGTGAGCTGCCCCATCTGATCCTTCGTCGCATAGTGCTCACGGTAGCTGGCGAGGATTTCGCGGTAGCCCTTGCGCACCGAGCTGCCCACGAAGGTGGTGTCCGGTGCGTCTTTGTAGCCGCGCATGAAGCCACCGACGTCACCCCGGTTCCAGGCCGCCTGCTGGTCGGCCATGACCCGGCGGATCGCCGATGCGTCATCGGCTGACGCAGCCGCGTGGGCCATGAAGAACGTGCCCGCGAGCAGCAGGACCACAACGGCGTGGCGAAAGAGACGGTGCATGGCGGTTCCCCGTGGTGGCCTGGCCACCGATGCTAGCGTGTGTGCTGCGCCCGGCGTGTCCGGATCAGCGGGAGGATGTTCTGCGCCGGGCGGCCTTGGCGCGTTCGGCGGACTGCACCTTGTGGGCGTTCATGATGGCGCCGATCAGACCCGGGAAACGCTGCTCGATCTCCGCGCAGCGCGAGGTGTTGCGCATTTCCACACCCTGCCGCTCGCTGTGGATCAGCCCGGCCTCGCGCAGCACGCGAAAGTGCTGCGACAGGGTCGACTTCGGGATATCCCGATCCTTGATCGTGAGAAAGGTCGAGCAGGTCTGCGCACAGCCCGAATCGGCCAGCTCGGCGTAGATCGCCACCCGCACGGGATCGGACAGCGCATGGAGGATCGCCTCCACGCTGACGTCGTCGATCGAGGGATGGGTCAAGGGCCGCATGGCGCGATTCTAGCAGCCCTTGATTATTTGTTCTTAAGTTCATAAGTTACGAACTACGGCATTTAAGAACCCGTTCACCCTCTGCCAGACACACAAGGAACATCGTCATGAGCAAGCTCACCGGAAAAGTCGCCCTGGTCACCGGTGCCTCCAAGGGCATCGGCGCCGGCATCGCCCGCGCCCTGGCCGCCGAAGGCGCGGCCGTCGTCGTGAACTACGCCTCCAGCCGCGCCGGCGCCGACGCCGTGGTGGCGGACATTGCCAAGGCCGGCGGCAAGGCCGTCGCCGTGCGCGGCGACGTCTCCAAGGCGGCTGACGCCAAGGCCCTGGCCGACGCGGCCATCGAGCATTTCGGCCGTCTCGACATCCTCGTCAACAACTCCGGCGTCTACGAGTTCGGCGCGCTGGAGCAGATCACCGAGGAGCACTACCACAAGCAGTTCAACGTCAACGTGCTCGGCCTGCTGCTGGTCACCCAGGCGGCGGCCAGGCACATGGGCGAAGGCGGCAGCATCGTCAACGTCAGCTCACTGGTGACCCGCATCGTGCCGGCGGCCAGCGCCGTCTACACCGGCACCAAGGGGGCAGTGGACGCGATCACCGGCGTGCTGTCGCAGGAGCTCGGCCCGCGCAAGATCCGCGTCAACGCGGTGAACCCGGGCGTGGTGGAAACCGAAGGCACCCACTCGGCCGGCTTCATCGGTTCGGACTTCGAGGCGGGCGCCGTGGCGAAGACGCCGCTGGGCCGCATCGGCCAGCCCAAGGACATCGCGTCCATTGTCACTTTCCTGGCCTCGGACGATTCGTACTGGCTCAACGGCGAGATCCTGTTCGCCGCCGGCGGCGCGCGGTAAGGAGCTAGACCGACCGCTTCGCTTCGCTCACGCGGGAAAAAGTGCCGTAACCCTCTGGCCGTCATTCCCGCGAAAGCGGGAATCCATCTTGATCTTTGCATCAGAGCCAATGGATTTCCGCTTTCGCGGGAATGACGCCGAGGTGAGATGGCGTTTGCGGAGGACTGTAGACATCGTCGGCCTGACGGCAGTATCGGCCGGTACTGGAGCAAGGGACGCTTGGTGGCCCTATTAAGGAGCAACTGTCTCGACGCACGGTGCCTTCACGGCACGTGGCGCTTCAACGCGCGGGAGCATTCGCCGCCGTCACGTCGCACTCGCGGACACTCAGGGATCTACCCGCCATCATTCCCACGGCCTGGAGAGATCGGTAGCTCTATGTAGTTTTCTCGCCGGACAGCAGCGAGATTCCACCGGGTTGACGAGCAAAATCAGAGCATCCATAAGCGTCGTCGCGGGCACCTTGCCGTGAATGCGCGTATGGGAGATGGCCCGCCCTTCATCGGGCGGGCCGTTATGCTTTTTTAGTGCGCCGCCACCTCGGCAGAACCGATCGCATCCAGCTCGTCCATCACCGCCGCATCCAGTGCAAGCGATGCTGCCGCCAGGTTCTCGCGCAGATGGCCGAGCGACGAGGTGCCGGGAATCAGCAGGATGTTCGGCGAGCGCGCCAGCAGCCAGGCCAGCGCCACCTGCATTGGCGTGGCATCCACTCGGCGGGCGACGGCCGACAGCGCGTCCGATTGCAGCGGGCTGAAACCGCCCAGCGGGAAGAACGGCACGTAGGCGATGCCGAGCCCCGCCAGTGCGTCGATCAGCGCGTCGTCGGCGCGATGCACGAGGTTGTAGTGGTTCTGCACGCACACCACCTCGGCGATGCCGCGTGCCTCGTGCACCTGGTTCAGCGTGGCGTTGCTCAGGCCCAGGTGACGGATCAGGCCGCGCTGCTGCAGTTCGGCCAGCGCCGTGAACTGCGGTTCGATCGAGCCCTCGGTGGGCGCGTGGACGTTGCCCATCACGCGCAGGTTGACCGCATCCAGCACGTCGACGCCCAGGTTGCGCAGGTTGTCGTGCACGGCCGAGACGAGCTCGGCGGGATTCTGCGCCGGGTTCCACGAGGCGTCCGCCCCGCGCGAAGCTCCGACCTTGGTGACGATGGTGAGGTGATCGACGTACGGATGCAGCGCTTCGCGGATCAACCGGTTGGTGACATGGGGACCGTAGAAGTCGCTGGTGTCGATGTGGTCGACGCCGCTGGCCACGGCCTCGCGCAGTACGGCGAGGGCGCCCTCGGGATCTTTCGGTGGACCGAACACACCCGGCCCGGCCAGCTGCATGGCGCCGTAGCCCATGCGGGTGACGGGGCGATGCCCGAGGGCGAAGGTTCCGGCGTGCGTGGCGAGACTCATGAGAGGACTCCTGGGGATATCGCGGCGGGGTTGCCGCATGGGCCGACACTCTAGGCCCCGGGCAGCGTGCCGATAATCCGGCACAATCGGCACGGGCCGTACGGATTTCAGGACAATGGATACCGAACTGCGCGATCTGTTCGCCTTTCTCGCCGTGGTACGTGCCGGCGGTTTCCGCGAGGGCGCTAGGGCCAGCGGCCACTCGGCCTCGCGGCTGAGCGACAGCGTGCGGCGGCTGGAGTCGCGCATGGGCGTCCGGCTGCTGCATCGCACGACCCGCAGCGTGGTGCCGACCGAGGCCGGCGCACGGCTGGCCGAACGGCTGTTCCCGGCGCTGGGCGAGGTCGAGGCCGCGCTGGACGTGGTCAACCACTACCGCGACCGGCCCGCCGGCACGCTGCGACTGAACGTGCCGGCCACGGTGGCGCGGCTGGTGCTGCCCTCCATCGTGACGCCGTTCCTGCAGACCTACCCCGAGATCCGGCTGGAAGTGATCGTCGAGGACGGCTTCGTCGACCTGGTCGCCGCCGGCTGCGATGCCGGCGTGCGCTACGACGAGCGGCTGGAAAAGGACATGGTGGCGATCCCGATCGGCCCCCGCACCCAGCGCATGGCCACCGCTGCGGCCCCCGCCTACCTCGACCGGCGCGGCCTGCCGGAGCACCCGCGCGACCTGCTCGGGCACACCTGCATCCGCGGCCAGTTCGCCAGCGGGCACATCCCCACCTGGGAGTTCGAGCGCGACGGCGAGATCGTGCGCGTCGACCCGGATGGCCCGCTGCTGGTGCGTCTGGGTGCCGCGGCCGACCTGGCCCTGCGCGCGGCGATCGACGGGCTGGGCGTCATCCACCTGTTCGAGGCGTGGCTGCAACCATACGTGGAGCGCGGCGAGCTCGAACCGGTGCTGCAGCCCTGGTGGCAGACCTTCAGCGGTCCGTACCTCTACTATCCCGGCCGTCGACACCTGCCCGCGCCGCTGCGGGCATTCGTGGATTTCGTGAAGGAGGCCCCTGCCCCGACATGAGCCGGGGCGCTGGCCAGATGTGATATCAAGTGCGCGCGGCAACCCGCCTCCGACCTCTGCGTCGGAAGCGCCGCCGCTTTTCGAAAACCTGCCTGAAGGGAGCCGGGCGCCTGAGCTGGAGAATCGACCGCTTGAGGCTCGACCGTTGCGCCTGCGCCGTCCCCCTGCTGATCCTGCTTATCGCGCCGGCCATGACGCGCGCCGACACAACCGTGCGCGTGATCTATCCGAGGGTGGAATCCCCGCAGGATTCCCGCACCCGCTACCCGCTCGAACTGCTTCGGCTTGCGCTTGAGCACAGCGGCGTGGCCTACCGGCTCGAACCCTCGCTGGCCCCGATGCAGCAGGCGCGCAGCCTGCGGGAGCTGGCCAGGGGCGAGGGACTGGACATCGCCTGGTCGGTGACAACCCGCGAGCGTGAGCGCGAACTGCTGCCGATCCGTATCCCGATCGACCGAGGCCTGAGCGGCTGGCGGGTGTTGCTGATCCGACGCAGTGAGCAGACCCGCATGGATGCCATGCATTCGCTGTCCGGTCTCGCTGGATTGTCGGCCGGCCAGGGACACGACTGGCCCGACCTGGACGTGCTGCGCGCCAATGGACTGAAGGTCATGGCAAGCCCGACCTACGAGGGGTTGTTCGTGATGTTGCAGAAGAGCCGCATCGACTATTTTCCCCGCTCCATCGCGGAAGTGGTCCCCGAGCGGGAGGCGCACCCGCGGATGGACCTGGCGATCGAAAGCCATCTGCTGCTGCACTACCCGGAGGCACTCTATTTCTTCGTCACTCCGGGGAACCGCACTCTTGCGGAGGCAGTCACGCGTGGACTGGAGCGTGCCATCGCCGACGGAAGCATGGCCGCCCTGTTCTGGCAGACCTACGGATCGCTGGCGGACGAGCTGGACCTGCGACACCGGGAGGTACTCGAACTGGCCAACCCGGATTTCCCCACCGACGCAACGGCCGATCGTCCGCAGCTGTGGTTCCAGCCGGAGCGATCGCCTTGAAGACTCCCATTCCGCGCAGCCGCTCGATCAGCTTGCGCCTCGCGCTGGCGACGCTGCTGGTCAGCGTGCTGGTATCGATCGTTGCGGCAGGGGTTCAGCTCGATCTGCTGTATCGACAGCAGATCGACTCCGCCAACCAGACGATGGACGAAATCGGTCGCACCTTCGTGCCGAGTCTCGCCGCCGGGCTGTGGGCGGTGGACCAGGCACGCGTCGACCTGCTCATGGACGGCCTGGCGCGCATGCCCGGGGTCGCCTACGCGCGTCTCGATTCGGAAGGGCAACGGGTGGAGCGGGGGCGACCGGTGCCGCGGCCCGCCCTCGCCCGCAGCTTCCCCCTGGTCTACGACCGCGGAGGTCATTTCCCCCTGGGAGCGCTGCAGGTCGCGGTCGACCGCGAGTATCTGACCACCCGCCTGTTCCGCGCATCGCTGCGCATCGCGCTCACCACGCTGGCCGGACTGACCAGCGCTTCGCTGATGCTGCTGCTGCTGTTCCGCTACTGGATCACCCGCCATCTGGAACGCATGGCCGATTACGCCCGCAACGCAGGCATCGCCCAGCTGAGCACGCCGCTCGCGCTGGACCGCCCCGGGCGACGCAGGCCGGACGAGATCGACCAGGTGGTATTCGCCTTCAACGAACTGCGCGAGCGCATGGTCGAGGAGATGGCCAAGCGCGACCGCCAGGAGCACGAGCTGCAGGCCTACCGCGATCATCTCGAGTCACTGGTGCGCCTGCGCACCGTGACCCTGCAGGAGCAGGCGGTCCAACTGGAGAGCCAGAAGCTGGAACTGCAGCGCCTGGCGCATACCGACAGCCTGACCGGACTGAGCAACCGCCGCGACTTCCTCGAGCACCTGGAGAACGCGATCCGGCGCAGCTGCGAGGAAGACACGCCGCTGTGCGTGCTGATGCTGGACATCGACCATTTCAAGGCAATCAATGACGATCATGGCCACGCGGTCGGCGACCGGGCGCTGGTTGCCCTGGCAGATACCTGCCGACAGCAGCTGCGTGACGGTGATCTTATCGGCCGGCTGGGCGGCGAGGAGTTCGGCATCGTCCTGCCGCGGACCCGGAGCGAGAGCGCCGAGCCGATGTCCGACCGTCTGCGCGATGCGCTCTCGGGCGTGCGCGTGCCAGACGCCACCGGCGACATCCTGGGCTTCACCGTGTCGATCGGCCTGGCGCAACACTCGGGTCCCTGGGAGAGCGCTTCGGAACTCCTGCTGCGCGCCGACCGCGCGCTGTACCAGGCCAAACGCGAAGGCCGGAATCGCGTGATCGTCGACCCCCTCGCCCGTCCGCACGATTGATGGGCTGAACCGGACCGCACGACGCCACCGCTCGCTGCGGCACGCCTCACCCGTTCGCGGCGAAGCGCCCGATGGCCTGCGCGGCCTGCTCCACGTCCCACTGGTCGCTGGTCGGCCCGATCTGGACTTCCGCCATCGTCCAGCCGTCCAGCGGCGCCTCGGCGAACCCGTCGAACAGCCACCATTCGCCCGCGGCAGCCATCTGGCGATGCTGCGCGTCGAGGACCTCCGGCCGGCCCGGCAACCACACCTGGAAGGCATTGGTGTGAGGACGCGCCGGATGCACCCGCACCTGCGGCACCGCTGCCAGTGCCGCGGCCAGCGCGCGGGCCCGCTCGACGAATTCGCCCATGCGCGGTGCCAGCCGGTCCAGTCCATCGAGTGCACTGATTGCGTAGGGCCAGGCAGTGACGAGGTTGCCGCCGTAGCGGCTCTTCCACGGCGCCAGCGCGGCGATGAACGCCTCGCTGCCGGCCACCAACGCGCCCCCCAGTCCACCCAATCCCTTGTAGTAGGAGACGTAGACGCTGTCGGCCAGCGCCGCCAGTTCGGCCTCGGTCACGCCGTAGCCGGCCGCCGCCTCCCACAGGCGCGCGCCGTCGAAGTGCAGCGGGATCGCGCGCTCACGGCACCACGCCGAGATCGCACGCAGCTCGTCCAGCGGCGGCAGCAGGAAGCCGGCCCGACGCAGCGGCAGCTCCACCACCACCGCCGCCAGCGGCTCGGTCACCGCCTGCAGCGCGTCCAGCGAAAACGGCCGGTGGCGACCCAGCCGGATCGCATTCAATCCAGCCGCTCGCTCCAGTGCGCCGGCCTCGTCCATGTCCATATGACCCATGGGATGAATCGCCACGTTGCGGCAGCCGCGCGCGTCGGCGTATGCCTGCAGCACGCACAACTGGGCGATGACACCCTTGATGAAGAAGCGCCCGGCCGGCTTGCCCAGCCGCACTGCAGTGGCCTGTTCCAGGGTCGCCACGGCACCCCCGGCGCCGTACTCGTCCACCGCATCGCGCGCCGCCGGATGCGCCGCCAGGCGCGCCATGGTGTCGGCCACGGGTGGCGCGGGTGGGCGGGAGAGGAACAGCCGGCAGGCATGCTTGAGGGCGGGGTCGGTCATGGGACGACGGCTCGGTCGGAAACAGTCGACCATTGTGCCCCGGCACCGGCGCCGGGGCACGGGCCGTTCGGCACGATCCATCCGGCTAGTGGCGCAGCAGCGACAACACGACCTCCAGCACGATCAACAGCACGATGGCGATTTCCAGCCACTCCGATCGCCGGCTCGAGGCCTCCTCGTACAACGCGGCGTAGGTGTCGCGGATGATCGCCAGCTTGCGGTCGACCGACGCGCTGAGCGCGGGCACGCGGAACAGGCCGAGTGCGGCGCTGTAGACGCGCGCCAGGTAGACGTCCTCGGTGACCTGCAGCGCGTTGTCCACCTTCTCGGTGAGCTCGGTCGCCTCGGCCACCAGCATGTACAGCCCGCGCGCAAGATGCGCGAAGCGGCGCGCCGCCAGCAGCGAGCCGGTGCCACGCGCCTCCTGCACCCGCGCGTACATCCGGGGCAGCTCGTTGTCGAGCAGCGTGTCGTAGTAGCGGAACTCGACCAGCTGGGCGTTCGCTACCTCGAGCACGTCGGCCACGTCCGAGTCGCCGCGGGGTTCGTAGACGAAGGCGCGGTCCCAGGTGAGCAGGACCAGGTCGTCCGTGTAGTAGGAATAACCGTGCGCCAGCAGTTCGCGGCGGGCTCCCTCGGACAGCGGGCGCGACTCGCCCGACAGCAACGCCGCCAGGTCGACCCGTTCGCGCAGCGTGGCCGCATCCAGCGGCGCGTCGAAGGCCTGCACCACGCCGAGCAGGTAGTCCTCCTGCAACGAGGCGTCGACGGCCGGCCGGTCCAGCGCCGGGGCGATGGCTTCGACCACATGCTGGCGCAGCGTCGTCCACAAGGTATCCGGCGCGGCCGGCCCGACCGCGCGGTCCAGCGCGTTGAAGCGCGCGGCGAACGCCGGCCATGGCGCGTCGGCCAACGCAACGCGCACGGCGAAGGCGGCGACACCGAAGTCGTACAGCCGCACGCGGACGCGGGCGGTGACCTCGACGCCGTCCAGCACGAGGGTCAACGGCTCCAGCGTCAGTTCCAGCGGCGGCACGTCGAAAGCCACCGCCTTGGGTGGCGCGGTGAGCAACCGGCTGCGCCGCCCTTCCGCGCCGGCCCGGGCCAGCCACGCAGCCTCGGCCCGACTCAGGTCGATCGCATAGGCGATATCGAACAGCCGCAAGGCCACCAGCTCGCCGTTGCGCACCGTCACGGAAGATTGCTGCGTCATCACGCCATCTCCGACCGATCCTGCTGTCCAGTTTAGGTCGGTCGATGCGACGGGCGCCTGACCGGGGTCAATCCGCACGACACCTCCCTTTCGCGGCTTCGCGGTTTGCGATCGTGCCGAAAATGTATACGATGTATACATGACCCGCCGGAACACCGCCGAAGCGATCCTCCTGGCCGCCCACGAACTGTTCGACCGTGAGGGTCCCGGTGCCGTCACCATGCGCCGCATCGCCGAAGCGGTCGGCATCACGCCGATGGCGCTGTACCGCCATTTCCCGAATCGCGATGCCCTGCTCAAGCGGATCTCCGAGGAGAGCTTCCAGAGCGCGGCCAGCACCTGGCGCAGCCAGCGCCGCCGGCGCGACCCGGTCGCCCGGCTGCTGGCGACCCAGGAGGACTACCTCGACTACGCGTTGCAGCATCCCCACCTGTTCGATCACGCGTTCTCGGTGCAGCGCGACGACGCGCGGCGCTTTCCCGAAGATTTCCGCGCGCGCCGCTCGCCGACCCTCAACGTGGTGGCCGACCTGCTCGCCGAAGGCATGCGCGACGGGGTGTGGCGCGACGACGATCCCTGGGACGTGGCGATGACGCTGTGGGCGCATGCGCATGGCCTGATCGCGCTGTATCGGGCGGGCCGCTTCAGCTACGACGCGAAGCAGTTCCGCGCCTTCTACCTCGCATCGATCCGGAGACTGCTCGATGGCCTCAAAGCCTGATGTCCGCGAAGCCGCCACGATCATCGCCGCCACGGCGACCTCGGCCCTGCTGTGGTGGTTCGGCAGCGGCCTGCACCCGCTGTGGTGGCTGACCTGGTTGGCGCCCCTGCCGCTGCTCTGGCTCGCGCCGCGCACCCGACGCTGGCGTGCGGCACTCGCCGCGCTGGTCGCTGTTGCCGCGGGTGGGCTCAACCAGTGGCGCTACCTGCACGATTACATCGGACTGCCGCTGTCGGTGATCGTGTACGTGATCCTGCTGCCGGCCGTGTTGTTCGCTCTCGTGGTGCTGCTGCACCGGCGACTGCTGCTGCGCGGTCGGGCACTGGCTGCCACGCTTGCCGTACCGGTCACCTGGACGACCATCGGCTACCTCAACAGCCTGCTGTCGCCGCACGGCACGTTCGGCGCCATCGGCTACACCCAGATGAACGCGCTGCCGGTGATCCAGGTAGCGGCGCTGGCCGGCGTGTGGGGCATCGGCTTCCTCGTGCTGCTGCTGCCGGCCACACTCGCGGTGCTGGCTTCGGATGCCCCGCGCCGCGGGCGCCTGCAGGCGGGGACGCTGTGCGTCGCCATCCTGCTGCCCGCGCTCGGCTACGGCGCGTACCGGCTGCAGGCGCCGGCCGAGGAATCCCTGCGGATCGGACTGGCCTCGCTGGAGACGCCGATCCGGCCGCCGCTGGCCAGCCCCCAGGGGCAGGACCTGCTCGCCCGCTACCAGGCCGTCATCGCCCGACTGGCCGGACAAGGCGCACGCGCGGTCGTGATCCCGGAGACTTCGTTCGCCACCGCCGACGCAGACATCCCGGCGTTCGCCCAGCAGGCCCGACAGGATCGACTGCAGCTGGACGTGGGCGTGGAATACCAGGGCGAGGCCGGCGGCGAACGCAACATGGCCATGGTGTTCCAGCCGGACAATGCCTCCCCGGCCACCTACAGCAAGCACCACCTGATTCCCGGCTTCGAAGCCCGCTATCGCCCGGGCAGCACCTATCGGATGCTCGATGGTTCGCCGCGCATCGGCCTGGCGATCTGCAAGGACATGGATTTCCACGACATCGGCCAGGCCTATGCCGCGCTGGGTGCGCAACTGCTGCTGGTGCCAGCGTGGGACTTCAGCGTCGACGGCTGGCTGCACGGCCGCATGGCGATCCTACGCGGCGTGGAGGGTGGTTTCGCGGTGGCCCGTGCCGCCCGTTCGGGCCGGCTCACGCTCAGCGACGATCGCGGCCGCGTGGTCGCCGAGGCATCCAGCGAGCACCACGATGCCGAACTGGTCGGCGACCTGCCGCTGCGCCATACGCGCACCCCCTACAGCCGCTGGGGCGACCTGTTCGCCTGGCTCAACCTGGCGGGTCTGCTCGCGCTGCTCTGGCGAGCCCTGCGGCCTGCCCGCGGCGCCTGAGTCACCGTGGCCGCGGCGGATCGAGCAGCAGGCCGATGTTTGACCCACTGGTCGGCGCCAGGGTCGGCACGAGATCGTCCGCGGTAAACGGCTCGCCGTCCGGCCCCAGTCCGCGCAGGTAGTAGTGCCGGTCGCCGACACGACGGTAGAAGAACGCACGCGGCGACACCGTCGAGGGATCCATGATCATCACCGGATTCAGCCCACCGCCCTCACCCCGCAAGGCATCCAGATCTTCCGGATAACGGCCGTGTTGCAGCCGGTAGAACTCGATCCGGGGTACCAGGTCATTCAGCTCCGCCTGCGCCAACCGTGCGCGCAGATGATCGTAGACCCCGCCGCGCTGCACGAAACCGAAATAGAACAGGCCGCCATACAGCAAGACGCTGAACGCGATCCCCGCCGCGCCGATCCATGCCACCCGGCGTCCGCCCGGACGGCGCGAGGCCAGCCCGACCAGGATGGCCGCAAGCCCCACCGGCACGCCCAGCAACGGGATGAACGAGGCGCCGGCCAGCACATACCAACCTCCCGCCAGTGGTGCCGATGGCCGTAATGGCAGCGGCGGCGGCGAGCCGCGATCAGGAGGCACGGGCGACTCCGCAGGAGGACTGCTTCGCGAACGTGACGGAGCCGCTCATCCGGCCACCGCCGGATCGGCCATGTCCGGCAGTTCGGGAGGTTCCACCGTGCGGTGGCGAACGACGAAGGTTGCCTTCACGCGCTGCGAGCGGATCAGGTAGGCGCTCCACAAGCTCACGCCGATCACTGCGCGAACGATCGTGGCAATGTCCTTCTCGGTCGCCTTGAGCGTAGGCATCTGCGCGGACAGCGCCAGGTCCACGCATTGCAGCAGGACACCCGACACCAGCACCAGCATGGCCACCCTGGGGAAGCTGCTGCGCCGCTTCAGGAACAGCGCCAGTACCAGCAGCGTGAACACCCATCCACCGAGATTGCCGGCCAGTTCGAACAGCAGCAGCGGCGCCCAAAGCGCGTTGTACGTGGGAGCGCCGAAGGTGGTCAGTGCCGTCCAGCGCTCGATCGCCAGCGCGCCGCCCATATGCCACAACGCCGCAGTGGCCATGACCAGGCGGAACCCGAGCACCAGCCCCAGCACCACCAGCCAGCCGGCAAAGCCGGCCAGGCGACGGTCGCCCGCCGGTGCCGGTTCGGGGTCGTAGCGATACACCCGCGCCGCCAGCCAGGCCCAGCCGGCAGCCATGCCGACGGCCAGCAGGGCCATCAGCCAGTTCATGTGGTCGATCCACGAGCCGCGCGCGGCGCCGGGCTGGAGCGCCGGATTCCACCAGAAGCGGAACGCCAGCACCTTGCGCGCACGCGCCAGGTCGTCGAGGTAACGCGGCATCTGCGCAGCCGGCACCTCGTCCGTCAGCGACTGGAAGTGATCGGTGATCAGCAGCCGCAGCCCGTCGCGGCGGATCGAGCGCTCGAAGCGGAACGCCGGGTCGTCCACCCGGGTGGTCATGGTCTTCACCGGCCAGGCATTGGGCAGGAGCACCTCGGTCTGCTGGCTGAGATCCAGCGGATAGGAGACCTGCAGGGGAGCCGTGCGGATCGGCGTGTCGGGTGCATTCATCGCCCGGGCGAGCTCGGGAAAATGCAGCAGGGCCACGCGTCCCCTGCCGTCATCGGCCGGTGCGGACATCGCGTGGATCATGTAGTTCTCGTCGACGGTCACGCGGTTGGCCGTGGGGTCGTCGCGCATTGCCAGCGCGCCAGCCTCCCCGATGTGCGGATAGTAGCCGGCGTAGAAATTCAGGAAATTCTTCTGCAGCTCGGCCAGGCTGTTGCTGGCGAAGGCGTTGCGCAGGGCCTCGCCGACGTCGCCGCTGGCCACCGTCTTCATGGTGAAGCGCACCGGGGTGTCGAAGCCGTGGCTGGCGTCGTAGGTGGCATGCAGCTCGCGCCGAGAGGCGTCCGGCGCCGCCCGCTTCATCGCGGTGAGCGCCCGGCCGCCGGGGGCCACCACCAGCGCCAGGTCGAAGTGATCCTGCGACAGGTGAGCCAGGTCGGCCATCTGGGTGTTGCGGGTCGGATCGATCCACCAGTCCTTGCCGTCGACGCGTGCCAGCACCAGCACGTGGTCGAACACGCCGGGACTGGGCAACTGGTCCGCCACGCCCCGCTGCAGGTCGGTGTTGACCAGGGCCGGCCAGGCATCGATGCCCAGGTGACGCAGCAGCGTCACGGTCAGCAGGGTCTTGTCCTTGCAGTCACCGAAACGGCGCGCATACACCTGCGTCGGCGGATTGGGCGCGTGCGAGTTCGGCCCGATCTCCACGCCGAGGTAGCGCACCTCGCCCTGCACCAGCCGCAAGGCGGCGAGCATGCGCCCGGCGGGCGTCGACTCGGTTCGGGCGATGCGATCGACCTGCGCCTGCAGCGCGGCGTCGAGCGTGTCCGGCGTGCGATACAAAGGCAGCGCCCAGTCCACCACCTGCCCCCAGTCGTCGAACTGGCTCCATGAAACCTGGGCGAACGGGGAATACCACGCCGGCGCGCCCGCCTCGACCGTCAGCACCGGTGGATCGACCACGTCCCAGGTGTAGTCGCGCAGGCCGTCATGCACCGTCACGCGCGGCTTCATCGCGGTGTGCCGGCTCGCCAGTTTCAGCGATGCACCGACCGGCACCAGCAGGCGCGCATGGACGCGGGCCACCGGCAGGCCGAACTGCAATTCGTAGGTGCCGAAGTCGCGCCCGCCGAACACCGGATTGCGACCGCTCATGACGTAGGAGTAGTCGACCACGTCGCCCGGACGCACGTCGTCGAGAAAGATCGCCAGCGTGCGCGTGCCGTCGTAGATGCGCTCCTCCAGCCCCGCCTCGCGCTGGATCACCCGCATCTTCGCCGTGTGCAGCTGGGAGATCACCCGGCCATGGCGGATCACGTCCAGCGAATGCAGCACCAGCTTCTGGTAGGACGGATCGAATGGGATCTGGATGTTGGCGATCGCCTCCACCCCGTGCGCATCGAGCGCTTCGCTGACCACCCGGTGATAGCGCTCCCGGTCGTGCCGGTCGGCCAGGATCTGCGTATCGGTGAGCAGGAAGGCCACGCCATCGCTGCCCTGCCCCAGCTTCGCCCCATCAGCCTTCCCCGGAGCGACCGGCACCACCCATCCGGGCAGTGGGCCGGTCGTGTAGTCCGCGGCATGGCCAGCCATCGGCAGAAACGCCACCAGCACCAGCAGGCACCGCTGCAACCACCCGCCCACTGCGTCGGCACCCCGTCCGGGGCGCACGTCTTCCCTATCCAATGCCCTGCTCCTGGTCCCCCAACCGTCCGCCCGATGCTACCCGGAATCGCACCGGCCGGAACGCCGCGCGGCACCGCTAACGGCGCATCCGCTGCCACTCGTCGAGGATCTCCACGATCGCATCGCCCGGCTGCTCGTCCGACTGCCAGTCTACCGGCGAGCCGGCATCGAGCAGCAGCCGCCCGACCACGGCATGCTCACCGCCGTGCCCCTCGGCCATGCGGCTGCCTTCCGCCGCCCAGACCAGCGGCTGGGCGTGGAATTCATGATCGCGCACTGCGGTTGAGGCGCCATGGGCGAGCAAGGCGCGCGTGGCGTCGGGTTGCCCGCGCATCGCCGCGCAGTGCAGCGCGGTCTTGCCGATCTCCTCGTCGCCGCGGTCCACGTCCAGTCCGCACGCCAGCAGGGCCTCGATCGCCGCAACGTGCCCCTCCTCGGCAGCCCGGTAGAGCGCGGCATAGTGGTCGGCCCGGATCGCCCCGCGCAGCGTCGGCTCTTCCGCGAGCATGGCGTCGACGGCGGCCCGATCGCCGCGGGCGGCGCTGGCCACCAGCCGATCCACCGGCGCCAGCACGTCGCCGGCCCCGTGCGCGGCAAGCCAGCCGGCCACTGCGTCGTTCCCGTTCAATGCAGCGATCGCGTACGGCGTGCGGCCATCGGCGCGACGGCGCGTGAGGTCCGCACCATGCGCCGCCAGCAAGGCGACCAGCGCGACATCGCCGCGGCGTGCCGCCACATGCAGCGGGCTCTCGCCATTGGTCGCGAACACCGGGTCGGCATCGGCACCGTGTTCGAGCAGCCAGCGCACGCCGTCGATGGCGTTCGACCACTGCAGGATCGCGTACAGCGTCGCCGAACCATCGGTAGCCCAGGGCTGGTTGGCCGAGGCGCCGTGTGCGTGCAGGAAGTCCAGCCTGGCGAGGTCGCCGCCGCTGGCGAGGATGGGCAGGGTGACGCCGTCGTTAGGATCGGCGCCGGCGGCGAACAGCACCTCGGCCAGCGCCAGCGATTCGGTCACCAGCATCGCACCCCACAGCACGGCCCGCTGGACGCCGTGGTGCACCCAGGGGAAACGCAGCCGGGCATCGGCCCCCATCGCCAGCAGTTGCCGGGCGATGGCGACCAGTCCGGCGGCATCGGCCAGCCCGCTGCGCCCCAACGAGGTGTGGCAGACGTAGTGCAGGGGCTGCCAGCCGCGCGGACCGCCGGCCTGCGTGGCGAGCGCCGGCTGCTCCGCAAGGCGCGCCAGCACCCGCGGTGCATCGCCCATGACGAGCGCGGCGTGAAAGCTCGCCGCGGGCAGCTGCCGGTGGCGCTCCAGCAGCCGCCGCGCGCGATCGGTGCGCCCGTCGGTAGCGGCCTCGACGAAGGCCGTGGGAATGTCATCGTGGCGCAGGCTTGCTTCTTCCACGTGCTCGGCCAAGGCCTTCCACGAGGGAAAGCCGTGCTCGCGCGCGAGCACCGATTGCGCGTCGTGCAGGGCGAGCGGTTCGTTGCGCAGGGCGTCGTCGGACCAGCCGGCGTAGGCGGGCAGCTGGCGGAAACGCGCCAGGGCCGCGACATCGCCGTCGCCGGCGGCGCGCTTCAATTCCTTCGCCTGACGCTTGAGCTGCCCGATGTCGGGATGTTGCGGAAGGGTGCGGTGGGGCATTGCGGAATCCTCCATGCAGAGGCCGGCGGTCCGCAGGCTGGCCAGCACGGAGACGAGATGCCGTCACCGGTGTTCGACCAGGGTGGACTCCGTCCTTCGCGCGGACCCGCGGGCGCCCCGAAGCGCCTCGCGATGATCGGCCCGGTGCCACGCGAGGTCAAGACGAAACCGGCGGAGCGTCCACGACGACAGCCCCTTCCGCGCCATCGCCCGGCCCGGCCCGGCAAGCACCGGAACGGTCGCTGCACCGGGCATGCCCCTGGCCAGCCGCGGGATGTGCCGCAAGAGCGATGCACCGGGGCGAGCACCGGATCCCGCGGAACCGGCTAAGCTGCCGACGCCCCACAGCAGGAGAACGACGGCGTGTTCCATCCCCTGGACTGGCTCGGCCGCCGCCTGGCGGATTTCCTCGCCAAGCCGCGCCCGGTGGAAATGCACTTCAGCACGTCCGGCTTCCGGCTGCTCCAGTTCTCGCTGCGCAAGGGCGACGTGCTGCTGGTGGAGGGCAGCAGCCGCTTCAGCACAGCGGTGAAATACCTCACCCAGTCAAGCTGGTCGCATGCGGCGCTGTACGTCGGCGACACCCTGCTGTCGGAGCGGCCCGAGCTGGGGCCGCACGTGCTCATCGAAGCCGACGTGACCGATGGCGTGCGCGCCGTCCCGCTGCACAGCTACCAGGGTGTGCACACCCGCATCTGCCGACCGGTCGGCCTCTCCCGGGAGGAGTTGGCGACCGTGATCGAACACGCCCGGCGGCGACTCGGCCAGCAGTACGACGTGAAGAACATCATCGACCTGCTGCGCTACCTGATGCCCACCCCGCCGATTCCCGGCCACCTGCGCCGGCGGCTGCTGGCGCTGGGCAGCGGCGACCCGACCCGGGCGATCTGCTCGTCGCTGATCGCCGATGCCTTCCATAGCGTGCGCTACCCGATCCTGCCCCTGGTCGAACGGGCCGACCGCCGACGCAAGGGCGCAAGGCAGGCGCGGCGCGAGATCCTGCACATCCGCAACTCGCGGCTGTTCGCTCCGCGCGACTTCGACATCTCGCCCTACTTCCTGATCGTCAAGCCGCTGCTGGAGCAGCAGTTCGACATCCACCAGCTGCGCTGGGCCGAGCCGGAACAGCTGCCCCGGGACGACGGCGAGGATTGAGCCGCCCTCGCCTCGGCGGGCGCCGGCGCCGGCCGGAAGCGGGTGTCGGGCAGCGGAGTCGACACGGCAGGGGACCCGTCGGAGTTCTATTCGGCGGGCGCAGGCCGTAACGTTCGTCCACCCCGCTCCGTGACTGCCGACCCCGATGCTGCGACCCTTCACCACGCAACGCCTTCGCCAGCGCCTGCTCGCCTGGGCGGCGGTCGCCCGGGCCGACCGCTGGTTTCCGCAGTGGCCGCTGGCGGTTCTGCTGGCATTGGGCAGCCGCTGGCTGTTGCAGGTCCTGCCCGCGGGCTCGCTGCACACCGTGCTCGACGACCTCGTGCAGGGGCGGCACGACCTTCCGCCCGGATCGCTGCCGCCGCTGCTGATCGGCACAGGCATGCTGCTGTCGGCGCTGGGGCTGCTGATGCGCTCGCGGCTGGCATGGACCCTGGCGCTGCTGCTCAGCGTGACCGCGCTGACCAGCGTGGCGGTCGGGCCGGCACCGCACGGGCTCCGCGCCCTCGTCTACTTCGCGGTGTTGCCGCTGTTGCTGCTGTCGGCCTGGCGGCGCTTCGATCACTCCAGCCTGACCTCGGGCACGCTGTTCGCCCTGACCTCGGTGGCGATGCTGCTGCTCTACGCCACCTTCGGCGCCTACTACCAGGGCAGCGCCTTCCGGCCGCAGATCGCCGACCTGCCCACCGCGCTGTACTTCGCCGTGGTCACCATGAGCACGGTGGGCTACGGCGACATCACCCCGCAGACCGCCGACGCGCGCCTGTTCACGGTGTCGATCATCGTGCTTGGCGTGGCGGTATTCGCCACCTCGCTGACCGCGGTGGTGGCGCCGATGGTCAGCCGCAGCCTGCAACGCATCGTCAATCACAAGGGACGCCGCATGAAACGCGAGAACCATTTCGTCGTGGTCGGCGACACGCCGCTGGCGGTCAACACCTGGCGCGAACTCAGCCGCCGCGGCCAGCCCGTCACGCGCCTGCTGCGACGCGCGCCGGATACCGCCCTGCCGGCCGACGTGGATGCCGTGTACGGCGATCCCAGCGACGGCGACGTGCTGCACCAGGCGGGTGCGGACAAGGCACAGGCGGTGATGGCGATGCTGGACAACGATTCGGACAACGCCTTCGTGGTGCTCGCCGTACGCGAGATCGCCAAGGGCGTACGCACGGTGGCGGCGGTCAACAACGCCGGCTACCTCGGCCGCGTGAAGCTGGCCCAGCCGGATGTGCTGATCGCCCCGCAGATCCTCGGTGGCGAACTGGTGGCGATGCTGATGACCGGCGAGGAGATCAACGCCGACTTCGTGCTGCATCGCGTGTTCCAGACGCCGGAGACGCCCGTCTGACACGCGTCAGCCGCCGAAGCGCTTCGGAATCGGCCGGTCCGGCCGCTCGCCCCGCCGATAGATCGTCACCACCCACAAGCGACGGCCGTCGCACATCAGCTGGAAGCTGTTGATGCCGCGCTGGAACGGCTTCGCATCGGATGTCGCATGGCGCGACTCGTAGATACTGAACGCCTGCGCGATGTCGCCGTAGCGGTCGACCACGCGATGCACCTCGCGCTCGAAGAACCCCTCACCCTCGAGGAACGGACCGGCCGCCTGGATGTAATCCTCCACGCCCATGACGCGGGCGGTGTTCACGCCATCCTTGCCCGTGTGCACGACGCGCGCTCCCGGAACGAACAGCGAGCGCAGGCGATTCCAGTCGCGCTTCCGGGCCCCGGGACCGGAGATGACGTCGTAGACCGCGGCCACGATGGCGTCCGGCGAGGACACATCCGAGACGCGGGCGGCCGGCGCCGGCGTGGCCGGCAGCGCGGCCTGGGCCGTGGCGGAGGATGACGCCGCCGCGGCCATCCACTGCAGGCCACAGGCGGCAGGACTTCGAAGCATCGCGATGGCCGAGGTGGGTTACCTGTCAGTCCAGGAAGCAGGCGACGGAAGCGGCCCGGCCGTTGCGGCCCAGGCGCCGCCCAATCTGCCTCGGACGGTGGCTGCTGACACGACGCTGTCAGCAGGGCACCTCGAAGATGGCGCCTCTTCCGCCAGGGAACCAAGGCCTTGTCCAACATCACGCTGTACGCCACCCGACCCGCTTTCGGCCTGCCCGACTCCAGCCCGTTCGTGATGAAGACCGAGGTGCAGCTGCAGATGGCCGGGCTCGCCTATGACAAAGTCGCGTCGACTCCCCCGCAGGCGCCGAACGGCAAGCTGCCTTACCTGGTGGACGGCGGGGAGACGATCAGCGACTCCACCTTCATCCGCGCGCACATCGAGCGCAGGTACGGCGTCGATCTCGACGCCGGCCTGGATGCACGCCAGCGTGCGGAAGCGTGGGCGATCGAGCGGCTGCTGGAGGACCACCTGTATTTCGCGCTGGTCTGGTTCCGCTGGATCGACCCGGGCAACTTCGCCAAGGGTCCCTCGCAGTTCGCCAGCGGCGCGACGGAGGTCGAGCGCGAACAGATGCGCCGCCTGCTGCAGGATCGCAAGCAGGCGGACCTGCGCGCCCAGGGCATCGGTCGCCACGCCCCCGGGCAGATCGCCGCGCTCGGTGAGCGCTCGATCGACGCGCTGGCACGGCTGCTCGGCGACCGCAGGCATCTGATGGGCGACGCATCGTCTGGCGTCGACGCCACCGCCTTCGCGATGCTGGCCGGCGTTTCCACACCGTTCTTCGACACGCCCCTGCGACGCGCCATGGAAGTCCGCCCCAACCTGGCGGACTATGTCGAGCGGATGATGCGGCAGTACTTCCCACGGCATGCATGGGTGGACCGCACGCAGCTGGCACCGGCCTGATCGGCCAAAAAAAAACCCGACGCCAGGGGCGTCGGGCTGTCGGCAACACCGTGATCCGGCGACGCTCTTCCGACGCCTGGTGCCGGGCGGTTCAGGAGCGGTCGGCCGCCTTCGCGCAATCGCCCCGCGTGCAGTCGAAGTCGACCTTGCTGCCACGACCGACCACGACCGGCACCTTCAGGTGGGTCAGCACGGCCTTGCCATTCTCTTCCAGCGTCACGTTGTAGACGCCGGCCGGCAGCGAGCGCAGCGCATAGCGGCCATCGGCTTGGACATGCACCTTGCGCTGGTTGCCATTGGTGGTGCTGTGTGCAGCCACCACGTCGCCCGGCGGTGCGTAGCCGAACACCGAGCCGGTGGTGGATTGCCCGAAAGCGGCAGCGGAAGCGACGAGACCGAGGGCAGCGACCACGACGAGGCGCGCGCCGCGAGCGAGGCGCGCCGGATTGGCGTGGGTCTTGTTCATGGTGATCTGTTTCCTTGTGGCATCGGGGGAGATGGATGCGCGCGGGCCACCAGGGGTTTGGCGATGTGCCCGCGACGCGCGCCGTCCGCATGCGCACTGACGGCCGGCGCAGGCTAACCGCGCCCCGGCCCGCCCCCGATGCGCCAAAGGTCACGAAAAGGGCCACAGGTCATGGCCCATCCCACGAGTCGTGCGCCGTCCGATCAGCCGTGCCTTGCGCAGCGGAAGCGCTCGCGGAACCGATTGGCCTGGGGTTCGCCGGCGCCGAGGTCGAGGTAGGTCGCCGGCCCGTGACAAACCCGCTCGGCAACGCGCTGGCAGAGCCCCTGCGGATCGTCCGACGCCGTGCCTGGCGCCTGTGCCGCGAGGGTGCCGCGACAGGCGATCCAGGCAATGCCGTCGGGACCGGGAGGGATCGAGCGGAACGCCTCCGCCCTGGCCAGGTCTCCCGCCAGCCAGTGGCCGCCGAAAGCCGCCCCGCCCGCCACCAGCAGCACCACCGCCAGCAGCAGGCTCCATCGAATCATGCTTCGCCGTTGCATCTGTCCATCCTCCTCAAGGCGCCTTCGACCGATACCGGCCGGCATCGTTCCCTGACGTCCGCACCCGGCTCAGACCCGCCGGCCGTTGAATCGCAGCACCGGCCCCACGGCATTCAGCACGGCCGCGCAGACGACGTCGGGAAGATCTTCCATCATCCGGGCGATCTTTCCCGTGACGTAGGCATGCAGGAGGCCGACCGCATCCACGAAACGGCACTGGCCAAGGGCATGGTGCCGATCGCCCAGTCCGCACTGGCCATGGCCTGGCGCGGCCTCCTCGCTGACCGAGACCTATCGGGTGCGCGCCGAGTAGCCCGCTGGCCGGTCTGCTCAGTGCTGCGCCCGCGCGGCCCTGGCAAACAGCCCGGCAGAGATCAACCAGAGTCCGACAAAGACGAGCGAGAGGCCGACCACCGGCCCAGGGCTGGCAGCCACCACCCATCCCGCCAGGCCAACGCCCGTCTGCGCCAGCGCCATGACGAGCATCATGCGCATCATGCCAGCGGCCCGACCGCGCGCGAGGACCGCTGCGACGACGCCCAGCCCGAGCACGGCCAGGAACACCCGGTTCGCTAGCGCGCCAGGGGGACCGGCGATGCCCACGGCGAGATCGATCCACAGCGCCAGAAACGTCGTTGCCAGCGCCATGCCAACCGCTCCGCGATAGGCGCCATCGCACCTGCGACGCGCAACGAACTCCCAGGTACCGCAGACGCACGCAAGCATCGCACCGAACACCACGAAATCGCCGGGACTCCAGTTCACTTCCGCGGTGAATCGCATCGCCACCCAGGGCCCTGCGAGCAGCCCGACAGCGGCGCCCCCGCGCAAGACCGTCCAGCCGTACCCTGTCGACCCCGTCATCATCGCCCGTCCCTCCACGGCGCGCACACGGCTGCCTGGCCAGTATGTCGCATCCCGCCGCCAACCTCGCCCACGCGCCCTCCGACCCATGTCGAATTCCGGCCAGCGCGCCCGTCGTCCTGGGGCAGGCAATCCGCCGCGCCGCCACGGAGAACACCATGTCCTACATCGATGGATTCCTGATCGCCGTTCCGGTCGCCCAGCGCGATGCGTTCATCCGGCACGCGGGGACGTTCGACGCGATCATCCTGGAGTACGGCGCCTTGCGCGTCATGGAATGCTGGGCCGACGATGTTCCGCACGGCAAGCTCACCGACTTCCATCGCGCGGTGCAGGCCCGGGACGACGAGGCCGTGGTGTTCTCCTGGATCGAGTGGCCCGACAAGGCGACGCGTGACTCCGGCATGGCGAAGTTCATGAACGATCTCCGGGTGACCGCCGGCGGCGACATGCCGTTCGACGGCAAGCGCATGATCTTCGGGGGCTTCGCGCCGGTGGTTAGCCTGCCTGGAGGATGACCGGCTCCGGCGCCGGATGCGCCGCAACGGGAGGACGCCCAACGACCGGGGCTTCAGCTCCGCCAGGAGGGTGCCGACAACATCACCCGGATACCGCCGGTCTGCCGAGGCGGTCATCGTTGCGGAGACGAACCATCAACGCCGAGCGCGCCTCCATCCAGTCCGCCCTGCAGCAGCTCGACCTGGCGCTGCAGCGTCATAACCAGTGGTATGACGCCGTCATCCGTACCCTTGTATGCGACCTGCCCGGGGAGCCCGACGACGTCGCTCCGGACGCACATCACCGTTGCCCGTTCGGACGCTGGTACTACGAGGATGCGCCCGCCGTTCTGCATCGGCATCCCGGATTCGCGGCGATCGAGGAGCAGCACGAGCGCATGCACGGGCTGGCGGCGAAGCTGCTGGGCTCACTCGGCAACGGGCAATCCGTGTCGGTCACCGACTTCGATGCGTTCGCCCGCGAGCTGGAGAACCTGCGGCTGGAAATCTTCACCCTGCGACGCGACCTGGAAAACGCGCTTTACAGCCTCGACGAGCTCACCGGCGCCGGCAACCGGATCGGCATGCTCGGCGTCCTGCGCGAGCAGCAGGCGCGGGTGGACCGGGCGCTGCAGTCGTGCTGCGTGGTGATGATCGACATCGACCACTTCAAGCGCGTCAACGATACCTGGGGACATCCGGCCGGCGACCGCGTGCTGGCCGCCTCTGCCCGGCAACTGATGAAGCAGCTGCGTCCCTACGACAAGCTGTTCCGCTATGGCGGCGAGGAGTTCCTGCTCAGCCTGCCGGATACCGACCTGGCCACCGGCCATGCGCTGGCCGAACGCCTGCGCGAGAGCGTGGCCGCACTGCCAATCCCCCTGGATGGGCACGCCGCGATCCACGTCACCATGTCGTTCGGCATCGCCCGGATGGAGCCGGGCCTGGTCGTGGAACAGGCCATCGCCCATGCGGACAAGGCCATGTACGAAGCCAAGCGTGCCGGACGCAACTGCACGCGCGTGTGGGTCGACGCCATGGCCTCGTCGTAGGCGCATGCCCTCGCGACTGCATGCCTGGTGCCCCAGAAGGCACGAAACGACGCCCAGATAGCCTGCCCGGCTGCGACTTTCGACGCTGCACCGGACATTGATTGCAATCAAGTCGGCGAGGGCCGCGCCTCAGAGAATCGGCTTGCCAATGTGGCGTTTTTCACCGATTCCGGAGGCACTCCATGCGTACGCCAGCTGCACTCCCACACGGCCGCGCGGCAACCAGCCATCTGCTGCGCTGTGCCCTGCCCCTCGCCCTGCTCGTACCCTGTCTCGCCTGGGGTGCCTCGCCCATCGATGCCACGTGGCGCACCGTGGCGAACAACGGCAGCCTGATTCCCTCCGCCACCTGCGCTCCCTATGTCGCCATCCCCTCGCCGTCCTGCCGGGTGTTCAACAGCTTCAACCAGCCTTCGGTGAACACCTCCGGGCTGGTCGTGTTCCGTGCGCGCAGCAAGGGTGGCGGCGGGCTGGGAGAGCCTCAGCAGGGCGTCTACACTCGCGACATGGGCGGCAGGAATGAACCGATCGTGCGCATCATCGATCGCGACACGGCGGTCCCGCAGCCGTCCAATCGCAACACGGACTTCCAGGAAACGCCGGCGTTTCCGCGCATCGATGCGAACTGGCCGACGATCGTCACGCGCGGCATCCACCCGCCGGTCTGGCAGGTGACGAACGACGCCGGCGAGGTGGTCGAGCAGGTGGGCACCAACGGCGTGTACGCCAACCCGTTCGGCGACCTGGTCACCGGCGAGAGCCGCCTCGGCAGCGTGGCGGCCTTCCCGTTCTTCCATGTGCCCGGCGAACCCGGTACCGCGTTCGACATCGTGCCGGGCGCACCGGCGATCACCAACCACGACATCATCGTTTTCAAGGGCAACTACACCGTCGGCACTGTCAGCAAGACCGGCGTCTACTACCGCCAACTGATGAACGCGCCGTTCCCGATGGCCGGCGGGCCCTCGCTGTCGCCCGGCAGCGGTACCCAGCCGGTAGTGCTGATCGCCAGCTCCGACAGCTACATCCCCGGCACCAGCATCCATTTCGGCTCGACCGCCCCGCCCAGCGCGGCCGAGGGCAAGGTCGTGTTCCTCGGCCTGGACAACGAGGAGCAGCCGACCGTCGGCGGCATCTACCTGGCACCGATCGGCGCCCCGCAGCCGGCACTGCGCGCGCTGGTGAAGATCGGCGACCAGGTGCCCGGCGAGCGTCCATCGGCGCACTTCACCCAGCTTGGCGAAGGCCTCTCGTTCGATGGCCGGATGGTGGCGTTCTGGGGAGCCTGGGGCGCCGAAACCCAACCGTTGACGCTGCAGTGCCCGCAGGACGGCAACGCGAACCTGATCGCCTACTGCCACCAGCTGTATCCGGGCGGCCATACCGTGCAGATCCCGGTACACCAGGGCATGTTCGTGCACGACGTCGCAAGGGGCCGCACCTGGGCGATCGCCAAGTCGCCGAATATCTTCAGCACCTTCCTGTACTGGAACTTTTCCGGCAAGGCGCCCGGCGACTCGAGCGAGGAAGACGGCGAGCTTGCACGCTGGCGCTCAGCCTCGTTCATAGCGGTGTCACGGCTCGGCAATCGCGGACTGGCCGCCAAGGGACTGTTCCATGTCGCCTTCAAGGCCAGCACCGGCACGCTGGAGAACGGCGCCTACGTCAATGCGGTGGATGGCATCTACCTGAGCAGCGGCCCGGTATTCAGCCTGTTGCGCGCCGCAGTCATCACCGGCATGCCCGGCACCGTGCTCGATCCGCAGGCGGTCGACCCGGCCACCGGCGAGGCATTGCCGATCACCACCCTTGGCATCGAGCGCGACGGCTTCCGCGGCGACCAGTTGGTGATCAACGCCTCGATGGCCAACGAGGAGGCTGGCTGGGCCGGCATCTACCTCACCCGCATGCGCTTCTGAGAGTCCCTACGGGGCCCCGCCGCGGCGGGGCTCGTCGATCGGACATCATCCCATCGTCCGCGGGCGACGTAGCCTTCCAGCTTGCCCGGCTCCTCGGGACCGCGCCCTCGTCTGCCTGTTCCGCGCGCCCCGAAATCGTGGCGCGACGCCGACGGGGGGATGGCACGAAGCCTGGCCCGGATGGCAGACGGCGCCCAGCGCCAGGCCGGTTTCAACCGGGAAACGCACGGTTCGTGTGAACCCGTCGTTCACAAAGCATTTGCCAAGCGGCCCGCCACCCACTACTGTGCGCTGGCTGAGTTTCAAGGGTCACGCGAACTGTGGCCCGATGCTGTAGTGAGCAGTTACACCTACACCGTTGTACCCGTTTCCTCCTTGTGACCAGCTCCTCGCCGCGCCATGCGGCTTTCATCCGTTCCAAGGAGATACAACGATGGCTCAGACCGAAACCGGTACCGTCAAGTGGTTCAACGATGCCAAGGGCTTTGGCTTCATCAGCCGTGAGAGCGGCGACGACGTGTTCGTGCACTTCCGCTCGATCGTGTCCTCGGGCTTCAAGAGCCTGCAGGAAGGCCAGAAGGTGCAGTTCGTCGTGACCCAGGGCCCGAAGGGCCTGCAGGCCGACCAGGTGCAGCCGCTCTGACGGCATCCGCCGACTGAGGAAAAGCCCGGCCTCGCGCCGGGCTTTTTTTTGCCTTTTCGCCAGGCCCCGGCCCGGCCCACGCATACACCGATGGCCATGACCGACTTCCGCACGCTCCCGCTCAAGCCCGCCCTGCTCGCCAGCCTGGACACGCACAGCTATGCCGCGATGACCCCGGTGCAGGCGCAGAGCCTGCCGCCGATCCTGGCCGGCCGCGACGTGATCGCCCAGGCACGCACCGGCAGTGGCAAGACCGCCGCGTTCGGTCTCGGCCTGCTGCAGGCGCTGGACACCGACACGATCCGGCTGCAGGCGCTGGTGCTGTGTCCTACCCGCGAACTGGCCGACCAGGTCAGCAAGGCGATCCGCCGGCTCGCCGCGGCCATGCCCAATGTGAAGCTGCTGACCCTGTGCGGTGGCATGCCGCTCGGCCCCCAGCTGGCCTCGCTCACCCACGACCCGCATATCGTCGTCGGCACGCCGGGTCGCGTGCAGGAGCACCTCAAGCGCGGCAGCCTGCACGGCGGCGGCATCAGGGTGCTGGTGCTGGACGAGGCCGATCGCATGCTCGACATGGGCTTCGGCGACGCCATCGACGATATCGTGGGGCGCATCGCCAGGCATCATCAGACGCTGCTGTTCTCCGCCACCTACCCTGAGGCGATCCGCGCGGCCAGCCGACGGCTGCAGACCGCACCGGTGGAGGTCACGGTGGAAACGCCGGTCGAAGCTGTGCCCACTATCGAGCAGCAGTTCATCGAGGTGGAACCGGCGCACAAGATCGACGCGCTGGCCCAGCTGCTGGCCGCTGACCGCGGCCAGCACGCGCTGGTGTTCTGCAACATGCGCAAGGACGTCGACGCGGTGGCGCAGGAGCTGGACCGCCGCGGCTTCTCCGCGCTCGCCCTGCATGGCGACATGGAACAGCGCGACCGCGACGAGGTGCTGGTGCGTTTCGCCAACCACAGCTGCAGCGTGCTGGTGGCCACCGACGTCGCTGCTCGCGGACTGGACATCGCGGGGCTACCGCAGGTGATCAGCTACGACATCGCCCACGACCCGGACACGCACACCCACCGCATCGGCCGCACCGGACGCGCCGGACAGAACGGTATTGCCGTGACGCTCTGCACGCCGCGCGAACGCTCCAAGGCGGGGAACATCGAGCAGGCCCTCGGCGGGCCGCTGCCCTGGCGGCCGCTCAAGCTGGCTCCGCCGCGAGGCAAGACCCTGCACCTGGCCCCCATGAAGACCCTCGTGATCGACGCGGGCCGCCAGGACAAACTGCGCCCCGGCGACATTCTCGGCGCACTGACCGGCGAAGCCGGCCTGTCGGCCGCCGACATCGGCAAGATCGATGTGTTCGCCACCCGCGCGTACGTCGCCATTGCCCGCGCGCAGGCGAACCTGGCGCTGGAGCGCCTGCGCAGCGGCCGCATCAAGGGTCGCAACTTCCGGGTGCGCACGCTGGGCTGAACGCCCTGGCCGGCGAATCGGGCCAGCACGCTCGCCGGCGTCGACCCGCCTGCAGGCGCCAGCGCGGACGGGCGCGCCCGGGCCGCTCAACGCTTGCGCGGCGCCGAACCTTTGCCCGTGGGATCCGGCTTCTCCGGCTGCATGCCGGGATGACCCGGATCGCGTTTGAAGTGGTCCGAGCGGGAGTAGCTGAGCGTCGCAGGGCTCGCAGCCTCCTTGTCGCGCCTGGCCTTCGGCTTGGCAACGGGCGAGCTGGCGTAAACGGAATGGACGTCCGCGAGGGACAGGGGTTTGGCGGGTGACTTCATCCTGGCGTCCGGTTCGGCGTGTGGATGGGAGATCCCGAGAGGAACGCTCGAGGGCGGGTGCGCGATCGGCTTTCGCCAGGCACGCGAGGGTCGCCGTGGATGCGGGCAACCGGTGATGCACTTTCGGCGCATCGGGACCGCATCGGACCGATACGGCGATCCGATGACTATACACGCCCGGCCATCGGTCCCGAATCAGCGGCCAAGCGCGTCTTCGCCGCCATCGGCGATGCGGATGACCAGACAGCCGCCCCGGCTTACGAAGACTTCCTCTCCCGTGGCGACCAGGGCGCCGCATTCCAGCACGCGTGGTAGAACACTTTGAGCTTGGCGTAGACGCCCCACGGATGAATCGCGAAGCCGTCACGGAATGCGGCACTGCGACCATCGACCCAGGCCCCGATGGAACCGGCAAACAGCAGATCGACCAGCCCGGACGGCGGGTAGTCGCGGCGGATCACCAGCGTGTCGCCCTCCGCACTGACACCGTCGTTCGACGGCAACACGGTGCGACCATCCAGCTGCAGGTACGAGCGCGCCCCCCGCTCCACGATCCGTCGTGCGCGCCGTGAGCCCACTTCCTCGTACGCGGCCACTTCGGTGCGACCGGGGCGGCAGGTGACGGTGAGCCGGTGCTCGCCCTTGCGGTCCACCTGGCGCAGATCGATCGAGGGCGTCGGCGAGGCGATGTCGTACGTCGCCGTGGGCGGCAACCGGCCGTTGTTCACCGCGCCGGTATTCTCGAGCCCGGCCGCATCGAGCCAGGCCATCGCAGCGGAAGCCGAGTCGCCCCTGGCCAGGAGACCGGATGAGTCGATCCGCATCGATCGCAGGTAGGCATGGAATCGCGGACTGCCCGCCTCCGCACGGGTGAAACCGAGGCGGTCGCTGCCACTCGGCGCCCAACGGTACAGTCCGCCGAAGAACGCATAGGCGCAGGCATCGACGCACGTCGCCGCGCGGCTATGCCCAGCACCCGGCCAGGTCTTGCGCGGGCCGCCGAGGTGGGTGGCCATGCCGCCGTTGCGGATCATCCGCCCCAGGGCCATGCCGGTGTCGACATCGCCCTCGCTCGAGCTCAGATAGACGTCCGAACCGGGCGAGATGCGCCCCGCACGCACCAGTTGCTCGAAACGCCTCGCGGCACCGGAGTCGATGCGACCGTAAAGATAGACCTGCGGGTGCCCGGCCACGGCGAGCGTGAGGTGATCGCGGATCACCCGGATGCGTAGCTCGCTTCCTTTTGCGTGGGCAACACTGGCGATGCCGAACAGCGCAACCAGCATCGCCATCAGGTACTGCAAGCGCCTGCCAAACACGCCAGGACGCACGACAGCCGGCCGCTTCACCCCACCCAGAACCATGATCGATCCGCTCGCTGCAAACTTCGCAATGTGGTCGATCGCGCGTGTCCTGCGCATGAACATTCCCCGCACGCCGCACCCCGTCGCCTTCCGCGGCATCAGCGCCAGCCGCCGGGCGCTCAGCGGGTCGGCACCTGCCAGCGGCTGCGGCCCGACGGAATCATGCGTGTGGGCGGATGTGCGGCATCGGCACCCGCCTGCCGCCAGTCCAGTTCGAACGGCGCGCCATGGTTGTCCACCTCCAGCACAGCCGCTGTGCCTTTCCGCCGCCATGCCAGGTCGACGAGGCGGTCGCCCACGCGCACCCCCTGCACCGACAGGCTCTGCCAGGCCAGGGGCGGCTGGGGAGCAAACACCAGCCGGTGTGACAAGGCGTCGATCTGCAGGCCGAGCATGCCGCGGATGGCGGCCGAGAGAAACGCCGCGGACGACCAGGTCTGCTCCGGCACCGACTCGCGCTGCGGCTCGAAGCTTTCGCCCGACTGCACCTCGTGCATGTGCCCTGGCGCGTCCTGCGCCGCCCACGGCACCAGCCGCAGCCACAACGCCGCCGCCTGCCGGGGGCGACCCGCCCGCCACATCTGCTCGGCCGCCGCCGCCGAGCCAAGTCCCCAGACACTGCCGCGCGAGTAGGCCTGCGGATCGTAGTCCGGAGCATTCGACGGCTTGCTGCGAAGGCCCCAGGTCGTGAGGTAATCCGACGACGCCAGCCGGTCGAACGTCGCAGCCGCCTCCGCCGGAGTGGCAGCGCCACTGCCGATCGCCGCGAGATCCGCTCCGCTGAAGGGCTCGCCCGCCTTGCCATCGTGCCGGAAGCCGCTGATCCAGCGTTGATGCACGTCGTCCCGGTAGCGCTTGCGGATCGACGCCCGCGCCCGATCGCGATCTGCCTCCGCCGCATGCGCCAGCCGCGGATCGCCCATCGAGCGTGCCATCGATGCCATCGCGTCGGCGGCCTCGAGCCAGGACGCCGAGAGCGTGAGCTCGTCGGTCAGCCGATCCTGTTCGTTGGCGCTCATCTTGTCGGCGGGCACCCGCGGCAGGCCATCGCCGGCGTCGATGGTCGAGAGGCAATAGCGCCAGGTGGCCATCACCTGCGGCCAGTGCCGACGAAGGAATGCCTCGTCGCCGCTGGCCCGTACGTATGCGGCCAGCACCGGAAGGAAGTCGAACGCGATATCCACATGCACGTACATGAACGGGTAGTCGCGCGTCCAATGCAGGAATCCGGCGCTCTGCGACAGCTCGTGCCACAGCATGCCGCTGTCCGGATCCTGGTAGCGCAGGATGAATGCAAGTTCCTCGGACGCCCGCTCGAAGTCGCCCTCCTGCACCAGTGCCCGCGTGGCGACCAGCCCATCACCGGCGAAGTACCACGCATACTGCGGCCGGCGCGCGCCATGCGAGGGACCGTAGCCGGCCACCACGCCGCAGCCCAGCCGGGCATTGCAGCTCCATGCCTGCTCCAGCGCGACCTGCGCCCAGCGCAGCGCGCGGTTGGCGTCGGCATCCGGCGTGGTGATGCGCATGTGCAGCGCGTCGTCGAAGCGCACCACATCCGACGCCAGCGGCGCATCCGGGGCCGCCAGCAGTGCCGATGCGGTGGCGTGGACCTCCTCGCCGGTTTCGCTCTGTCCGGCGAACACCAGCGTCGCGCAACGGGCATCGCCGCATGCCGTCGGATCCATCTCCAGGAAGAGCGGGCGCCCGAAGGTGCTGCCGCGGCGATCGTTGTTCGGCTCGCTGTGCGCGTCGGCTTCGGGCGACGCGACCAGCGCGGCGAAATGCCGACTGGGTTCCTTGAACAACAATCCATGCGCCGACGCGTCCCAACCGAACTCCTGCCCCCCGATGCCTGCCGGCCACATCAGGTTGAGCGAGGGCTCGAAGCGAGCGCGCACGCGCAGCTTCGGATCGCCCTCCACGCGCAGGCGCACCCGCACGCCAGGCAGCATGCCGCGCGTCTCGATCCGCTCGGACACATGGAACCCTTCGCCGCGATAGTCGCGCACGAAACCCAGGGGATCGACGCGGGCCGAATCCAGTACGTCGATGCCACGGATCACGCGGCCGTCGCCCCGCACGAATTCCAGGGTGTAGCCCGAGGCTATCTGCAGCGGAAAACTCCATACTTCCAGGCCGTCCTCGCTGTAGCCGCCGGCGAAGGCGCGCAGGCCATGCGCGGCGAGGTAGCGGTCGTGGCGGGGTTGCTGCACTGTCCATGCCGGCAGCTCGCCTGCGCCGGCCTCCCCGGCCAGTGCCGGCATCGCCGATCCGGGCAGGCCGATCATGGCGAGCAGAAGTACGGCAAGACTGCGCTTGGGCATCGTCCCCTCCGGTGGCTGCGGAGGATCATTCTGCCTGCTGCCGCCATGACCGGGGAGCCGCTCATACGGGCCGGGGCAGGAACGCCCTGACCCGCCATCACGGCCAGGGATCTGCGCCTCATTCGCGCAGGCTCACCGTCTGGCTCTTCCACACCGCGTCTTCGTGGCGATAGAACAGGCTCAGCGAAGACGGCTTGTCGGCCTGCCGGGTGGCCATCAGGGTGTCCATGTCGAGCACCTCGAAGCGGTGGACGAAGCGCCCGTCGACCCGCGCCTCACGCGCGGCCAGCATCAGGCGGCCTCCCGGTACCCAGCCGGCAAATTCGATGTAGCCGAGCCGCGGATCGTCATCCGCCGGCGGCACCACGTCGACCGCCCATTGCTGGCCGACCCGGTGGAACAGCCACAGTTCGCACCAGCTGGCCATCGGTTGCACCGCCAGCGCCAGCGCCGTGCCACGTGGATTGGCACGGGCCGAACTCGCCCAGACCGTCCCGTAGGTGCAGCGCTGCAGCAGCGGCGAACTCGCGGGATGCTTTCGATCGACCAGCTTGATGCAGGTCTCGCCGGGGCGCCCCGGCGCCGTGACGACGTGCAGCCCCGGGCCGGGCTCGAGTGCCGGCTCGGCCGCCCACCGCGAAGCACCCACGCGCATCGCCGCATCGTTGTAGGCGGCGCGATCGCGCTCGACCAGTGAGTGGGTATCGACGGCGGCCAGTTCATCCAGTGCCCGCGAAGCGGCCGGTCGGGCAGGCTTCTGGCGACGCGAGCGCTCGAAGGCGACCTGCGCCCATACCGACGCCATGCGCATGTGCAGGCGATTCAGGACATAGCGCGGCAGGCCGTCGTGCGGCACGCGTTCGAGCAGGTCGGCGCGCCAGGTGTCCAGGGCGTCCCGTTGCACCGGCGTGAGCGCCGGGTCGATGCAGCCCGGATCGGTCAGCTCCAGCGCCGCGGTGGCCTTCTGCATGGCCGTGGCCGGCAGCGCCATAACGCGCCGGAAGGCCTCGCCGTCGTAGCACAGCGTCATGCGGCCGTCGTGATCGATGCTGTGGATCACCACGCCATAGTCCGCCACCACCTCCAACTGCCCGGACAGGCGTTGCTCGGCGGACTTGTCCCGGTTCGTCGACGCCTGCCGCGCCAGTCGCGCGGCCATTACACCCAGCGCATCGAACGGCTCGGCACCGATCGCCTTGCCCGGCGCGGCTTTCAGGTAGGCCGCCGTGTAGGCGATGCCCAATGCCTCGCTGCCCGGCATGTCGCGCAGGAAGCGCACGACCGACAGCAGCGCCGGCGCGTCGTCGGCGCCCGTGGGGAGCAGGTGCACCTGGCTCGCGCGCACGAAGCCGGCGCGCTCGATGCGATGGTCGTATACCTGCAGGTAGTCCAGCGTGCGCCCGCGCACCTCCAGGCTCTCGCCTTGCCACAGCAGCGCATGCCGAGCGGATGAGTCGCTCGCCTGGGCCCTGAGGGCAATGCCGTCCCGGGTGACCACCGCCAGCGGATATCCGGACGGCGCGGACTGCGCGTGGGCCAGGCCCACGCACAGCAGCAGAGCCATCCACGGCAGCGCCCTCATGGCGCGTTGCCCGCGGCCGCGACAGCCTTGCGCGGCGCACCGTCGATCAGCGCCTGGCCGATGAATCCGCCGGTGGCCGGCGGTGGCGCGATGATCACCGAGATCTTGTCCGACAGCTTGTCGGCCAAGGTCTTCTGGATGAGCAGCGGGTGCTTGTCGATCAGGCCGCCGTCGCGCTCGAGCTGCTCGCTGTTGGCCTTGCCGATCTGCTCCAGGCGGTAGGCATCGGCATCGGCCAGCTTGCGTCGTGAATCGGCCTCGCCGGCCGCCTCGATCCGCCGTGCCTCGGCGTCACCTTTGGCGGCACGGATGCGCGCGGCGCTCTCCGCTTCGGCTTCCAGTTCGCGCTGTTCGATCTGCTTGCGCTTGAACGGCAGCACATGCTTCATCGCCTCTTCCTGACCCTTGGCCGCGATCACCTGCTCGTCGGCCGCCGCCTCGGCAGCGGTATCGCGTTGGGCCTTCTCGGCCTCGGCCTGCAGCTTGGACTCCTGCACCTGCTTGGCCTTCAGTTCCAGCGTGTACTGCATCTGCTCGGTTTCCAGTTCGGTCGCCAGCACCTTGTTCATGCCGTCGCGGTAGTCCGGCGGCAGGTCGACGTTGCCCATCATCACGTTGCGCAGGACGATGCCGTCGGCCGCCAGCATCGGCTTGAGCTCGCTCTCGATCACGCCCTGGATCTCCTGGCGCCTGGTCGAGAAGATCTCGCGCACGGTGTAGCGCGTGAACACCTTGTAGATCACTCCCTGCACCAGCGGCTCGACCAGGTCGTGGCCGATGTGGTCCGGCAGGGATTTCGCCACCTTCGGCAGTGTGGCCGGATCCACCGCGTAGCGGATCGCCAGCTCGACGCCGATCGACAACCCCTCCGAGGACTGGAACGGCGCGGCGCCATTGGCCTTGGCACTACGCTCGGGGCGGTAGATCTGATCCTGCAGCGGGAACGTGCGCAGGCTGTGGATGCCCGGGATCATCAGGCACACGCCCTCGCCCACCTCGGTCACCGAACCGGTCCATGCATTGAGACGGATGCCGACCTGCTGCGGCCCGATGGTCTCGATCGGCGGATGCCGGTACAGCTCGTACCCGCCCAGTGCGATCAGGGCCAGCACCAGCACCTTGCGATTGAGCACGCGCGCCGCCGCGCCCCTGAACCAGTTCGAATGGTCTGCCATCTCATTCCCTCCCTGTGTCGTGTCGGTCGAATCGATCCGCCTGCTGGCCCGACGTGCGTCCTGCGCCGGAGTCGCTGGACGCATGCGTGCCGTCGGCTCGCGCCCAGTAGGCCTCGCAGCGCGGCGGCGGGCAGGTCCGGGATACGGCGGGCCGGAGACCGGATATGGCAGCGAGCGGGCAGGCTCGGGACCGGAGCCGGACCCCGGGCTGACGTCCGTCGGCGGCCCCACGGCCGACAGGGAATCCGCAGACCGTGTCGATCCGCCGGAGCGTGATTCGTCGGGAAGAGGAAGACGTCTCTCGTTCCGTCCGCACAGGAGAACACCCATGCAAAGCAAGAACACCCTCTGCCTCTGGTACGACGGCACCGCACTGGAGGCGGCCAACTTCTATGCCGAGACGTTTCCGGACAGTGCAGTGCATGCCGTGCACCGGGCACCGGGCGACTACCCGGCGGGCAAACAGGGCGACGTGCTGACGGTTGAGTTCACGGTGATGGGCATCCCCTGCCTGGGCCTCAACGGTGGGCCCGGGCATCCGCACTCCGAGGCGTTCTCGTTCCAGGTGGCCACGGACGACCAGGCCGAGACCGACCGCCTGTGGAACGCCATCGTCGGCCACGGCGGCCAGCCCAGCGCCTGCGGCTGGTGCAAGGACCGGTGGGGCCTGTCGTGGCAGATCACACCGCGCGCCCTCACCGAAGCGATCGCCGACCCCGACCCCGCCGCGGCCAGACGCGCGTTCGAGGCAATGATGACGATGGGCAAGATCGACATCGCGGCGATCGAGGCGGCACGGCGAGGGTGATGCCGGCGTCACCGCATCGACGAGCACCGAGGGCAGCCATGCGGGCTCCCCGTCCAGCGCACCCGCCATCCGTTGAAGCGGTCAATCGGTTACAGATGCCGTGCTGGCAAAAAGAAAGGGCGGCCAGGCCGCCCTCCCCTCGTCCAGCCGGCGCGATCAGTTGATCAGCTTGGACTCGTCTACGCCTTTCTGTCCTTGCTGGGCATCCACCTGATGCAGGGCCGAGCGGGCAGAAAACATGCCCATCTTCACTTCCTGCCAAACGTAGTAGATCTTGCCCGCAAGCATGTCGATGGTAAGCGTGGCGTCTTTCTCGGTCTTCGACGTGATGGTGTGCTGACCGGGCGGCAGCTCCTTGCGGACGTAAGTGTGGGCGGCGGTATCGCCCACGCTCACGCCGTCAACCAGCAGCGGCATCTTGATGGCTGCCCCCATGGTCTCGTTGCGGTAGATGTAGAGGACTGCGTTGTCGGGCGACGGCGTAAACGTCTTGGCCTGGGCATCGGCAGACGTACTGGCCATGGGCACACTGGCGCAGCCGCCCATCATCAGAGCCATCGACATCACGCCAAAAGCGATCAATTTGCGAAACATGAATTTCCCCCTGTGTGGATGCATCCCACCCACCGGGATTCATGGTTCCAGAGCGCCATGAGCACGCTGCCTCCATGCAAAGCCCGCCGGGCGAGAACGATACCGTCCCGATTTCCCCTGACGGCCACACGATCCTACTCAAGCGGCCACGCGGCCACCAGACTCCCGGGAGCACCCTCGACGGCGCCTCCCAGTCTCCGAGGAAGAACCGCCGCCCCGTGGCACGCCCGCCCCGCCAACCACCCCGAACCGACACCCGCCGTGTGATGGCGGACGACGGGTACACTCCGGTCTGAAGGCTGCTTTCGGCCACGATTCACGCGCGCCATACGCTCATGCACCTGGACATCATCGACCACCCCGAAGATCCCGCCCTGGGCACCTTCTACGCAGCCTATCGCCTTGCCTTCGTGCTGCCCAACGAGACCGAGGAGCTGACAGGTTTCCAGGCCTGCCTGGCACTCAACCACGGCGAGGCACACGCACGGCTTCGGGCCGAATACGGACCGTTCCGCGAAGTCTGCATCATTGCCCGCGATACTCCCGGCGGCACGATGGTGGGAGGCGCCAACCTCATCGCCCTGCGCCACGATCTCGCGGGACAGACCATGCTCACCGCCAACCTCAACTACATCTTCGTGCCCGCGCCGGCGCGAGGCCGGGGATGGTTCCCGCAATTGCTGCAGGCGGTGACCGCGGCAGTGCCCGACTTGCTTCGGATTCCATCGATCGACGCGGCGGCGGCACTGGTCTTCATCGAGCAGAACGACCCCTTGCGCATGGAGCCGGACGACTACGCCAGCGAGAGCGCGCATTCCGGCATCGACCAGTTCGACCGACTTCGCATATGGGCGGCACGCAACGCGCGCGTGGTCGATTTCCCGTACGTGCAGCCAGCCCTGTCGCGCGACCAGTCCGCGGACGACGGACTGGTGTATTCGGTGATCGGCGCATCCGGTCCGATGCTCGACAGCTGCCTGCTCGCCAGCCATCTTCGGGGGTTCTTTGGCATCTCCGTACTCAAGGGTGCCTCCCTCGTGGACGATGCCAGCGTCACGGCCCAGTTGGACGCGCTCGCACAGGCCTGTCGGCAACGTGTGCCGATTCCGCTGCTCGATCCGAGCCACGCCCTGAAGACCCTGGATGCCGATGCCGAACGCGCCCTGGTGCAGGCCGGTCCGGGCTCGCTCCGCGACTGGCTCCGTGCGCATCAGTCGTCGAACGTCGCGTAGTGGGCGGCCACCAGCGTGGGCAGTTGGCATGCGGCGTAATCGTGGTGGCCGGGCCGGCCGTCGAAATGATCGAACTGCAGAATATTTTCCTCCAGCAGCCGGCGGCCGTTCGGGTCGCCGCGCTCCGCGGACTGCCGCAGCGCCTGTTTGATCAGTTCGCGCATGCTCGGTCCGCCGCCCCATTCGGGATGGGCCAGCGGATAGCCGCAGCCCGGTTCGTCGATGGCGCAGGCAAATGCGAAGCGGTGGCGGAACTCTCCCGGCGGATGACCTTCCACCAGCCGCGAGAATGCGGCGACGGTCTTGGCGGCGAGCTGCCGCTTGCCGAAGGCGCAACTCTCGCGATCGGCCAGGTTGCCGTGCTCGAAGAACGGCACGAAATCCTTCCAGCGCTGCGAGGACTTGCCGAGGATTTCGCTGAGCGGGCGCCAGGCATCGCCGGCACGACCGAGCAACACGAAACCGACCCACAGATACGCGGAGTAGTAGCGTGACGGCATGGCGGCATCATCCAGGGCAATGCGCCCATAACGGCGCTCCTCGCGCTTCAGGCTACCCTTGATGGAGGCCTCGGACTCGATGCCCGAGATGAACAGCACCGGCCGCTCGTCCTGCCCACCACCCCAACTCGCGCGGGCAGCCTTGGGCAAGGCGTTCACGCGGCGACCGTCTTCGCTGTGCAGGCTGCCGGACAGACGCAGCTGCCCCAGCACGTTGGCGGGAACGGCCATCGCCTCCAGCGGCCGCGATTGTGCATCGTTCTCGCCGTTACTTCGACAGGCGCGGTCGTAATCGACCTCGGCATGCGCCAGCTTATGTAGTTGTGCGGCGATGGCAGCGGCCTCGCCCACCACCTCGATACTGTTGTTCTCGTCGCCGAAGCCGTACTGCAGTAAGCGGTAGCGGGCATCCCACTGGCGGCATCCACAGATCGGAATACTCGGCCCCCAGAGCAGCCAGCAGTTGTAGATGAACATCTGAATCTGGCGCAGGTCCAGCGATGCCTCGCCCATTGCGATCCCCTCGTAATCCATCGCATCGCGATCGAACGCACGCAGGATCGGCCCCCACTTGTCGTTGAACTCCACCAGCAGCCCGGTCAACAGATGCAGCGGCGCGATGAAGCCGGACGACACCTCGACGGCGCACAGGAAATGGTCGCGATACCCCTCCTCGATACCTTCGCCGCGCAGGATATCGAAGTAGCGCTGGACTTCCGCCATGCGCGCATTGATCTGCGCCGGGTTGTCGAGATAGATCGTCCAGTCACCCTCCTTGGCGACAAACCGGCGCATCTGCGCGCGCCACTGTCGCAGGCGCGCATGATGGGCGCGCCTGGCCAGCCGACGGCCGCGCCGACCTCTCTCCGGGGCGAACTCCGGAACACCGCGGTCGGGATGATCGTCGGGCAGCGGCCAACGAAAGTCCGGCATGGGATCGAACAACTCGTGCTCCATGCGCAGGCGCGTTCGGCGAACCAGCGTGCGTCGGTCGCGTTTGGTCAGCGCCCCGTCCGTGAAAGCCAACAGCAGCAGCGACGCCAGCACTGAATGCATCCCGGCTCCGGCACCTCCACGGCGCAAACCGCGCACCAGCCGGTAGCAGTGACCAAAGTCGAGTATCGACAGGCGGGCGATCACCAGCAATGAGAACACCGCCAATGCAAGGCTGAGCAGCCCCGGCCACTTCGCGGCTTCACCAGAAATCGCGTCCAGGACGACGAGCAAGTCTTCGCGCATGGCTCCCCCCTTGCGCCGGACATCTAGCGGGCTAGTGGCTATCGCACCCCGACTGACCCGCCCAGCCCGCTGTGCGGTCCGCTTCCGGTACTCGTCCGCGCTCGCTCTCGATGTCGATCCGATCAAGCGTACTCAGCGGACAGCGTGCACTGTCCGAGATGTGTGGCCAGACTGCAACATCGGCCATGGCGTCAGTGAGCAGGCCAGATCGCGCGACCCGGGGAAGCGCCGCCCATGCCCGCAGACCCGCTCACCATTCTGCGGATCCGCCCCGGCGGGCGGTCCAACCCGGCAGGTGGCCACTTTTCGGGCCACGTCCGATGGCCGGGCTCGACTAACCCCTTATGGCTTTCCCGGCTGGTCGACGGACTTGTCGCCCTCGCGCCCGGATTGCTTCTTCGACTGTTTCTGGTCTTTCTGCTTCTTCTTGGCGATTTCGCGCTGCCGCTTTTCGAACGCATAGTTGATCTTGGCCAATGTGCTGGTCCTTTGGGTCCTGGGAGGGGAAAAAAGAGAGCGATCTCGATGTAACGGTGCGCTTGCCCGGTCGTGCGTAACGGTGGGCTAGCGTCGGTATCGGAGCAGGCGACCGCGGAAGGGAGGAGCATCGTTGTCGTCCATCGCGCAGCGCACTTCGTTCAGGGCAAAGCCCTGTGCTGCAAGCATGCGATTGAAGTGCTCGCAGTGTGCGCGTCCGGGGTCGGTCAACAACACCTCCGCCTGCCGATCGGCGTGCCGTTCCACCAACCCGGCCAGCAGCCATGCCTGGTCGCGCTCGTAAAGCACGTCGCTGGCGATGATCAGGTCAAAGCGGCCAAGCGACGGCAGCGGCACGTCCCAGCGCAACGCCCGATAGTGCAAGGCCGGCAACGCATTCAGGGCCGCGTTGTAGGCGAGAAACGGCTCGGTCAACGGGTGCATGTCCGAAGCCACGACATTGGCGCCACGCCTCTGCAGCACCAGACTGGCCAATCCGATGCCGCAGCCGAGTTCGAGAATGCGCCGGCCGGCGATGTCCTCCCGTAGCATGGCCTGGGCAAGCAGACGTCCGGACGGCCAGATCTGGCCGAACAGACTCCACTGTGCCGATGAGATACCCAGCCGCCGGGCGTGGCCGTCCGGATCCGTGAATTGCTGCTTGTCGCTGAGTACGCGCAGCCGATAGGTGAGTCCTCCGACATACACCTTTTCGCTGCGGGTGGAATAACCTGGCATCGACTCTCCGGGAGCGTCATCCCGCAGGCCGCGGGCCACACATGAAAAAGAAGCGTGGCGTGCGGGCGCGGAGCGGCCGGGCGGAACGCGCGGGAAGATGCAGGTTGCAGGCATGCATCGTACACCCTCAGGGCGACCACGACCGCCATGGCCTTCGCCGTCGTGGGGCACCGCACGCCCATGCTGCTCGGATCGCATGCCCAAGCATGCGGTCCGAGCCAAGGGGCTGTTCCGACATCCTGCGCTGCACCATGTACCGGCACCGGCCCACCGGCCGGGCATGAGCGGGAGGCCCCCGACGGAGGCGCGCCCGGCACACGAGCCGACGGGATACCTGCCGGCGTCAGCGCTTGCCGAACCTCGACAACTTGCCCAAGGGGTCCGGCTTTGCCGGCTGCATTCCCGGATGCCCGGCGTCCCGCTTGAAATGCTCCGATCGCTTGTAGCTGGCCAGCGGGGACTTGGCGGCTTCGCCCTGTTTCGTGGGCGAACTTCCGTAGATGTCGTGGATGTCGGTGAGTGACAACGGTTTCAACGGTGACTTCATGATGGCGTCCCGGTCGGGAAGATGGAAAGGCGATCCCGAGAGGAACACTCGAGGGCAAGAATCACACCCGGCCACGCCGGATATGCGTTACGACATCTGCGACGCAAGAGCGTCCACGAGTTTTTTCAGGGCATCGGAGCCATGGCTCAGGGCGACGACAAAGCTTCCGTATGCCTCGGGATGCTCATCGATGGCCTGGTAAAGGCGGCACCATTGCGTGGCATCGATGCCCTCCCCTCTGGCGGCAGCACCGATGTCGCCGGACAGCAGTGCGTCGAGGCGAACAATGGCCTGCTTCGCGGAAAAAGACACCGGCGGGCCAAACGCGGCCGCTTCGAGCACGGGCCGCGCAGTGAGTTTGCACCAGTCGACCAGAAAACTGTGTTGGAGCATCAATGCCTCGACCCATGTACGGGATTACGGCCGGCACCTGCCGGTGATGCTGACTGGTCCACCATACATCCCCCCGCGTTAATCAACTATCGGGATCGCCAAAGGGTGACCTGGACGACGTGCAACGCCCGTGCCGCCTGCGGGATGCAAGCGGCATGTGCAACCGGCAGGACCGCCCGGGACCGGACGCTCCGCAGGGAGTCCCTGCGCGCTCGAATACGCCGAGCCCTTCGGGCTGGACCTCGACGCGCCGCTGGCTGCAAGCAGGACGCAAGCACCCTTCAAACGCCAAAACGGCGTGCTTCCCGAAAGAGCGGGATGTTGCCCGCGCCCCACCCCCGACCGCACCGCGCTGGTATCCACGATGCGAGGAACACCCGCAGGCCTTGCGGCAACGACTGCGCAACATGTCGTCCGACGACCTTTCTGCCGCCGCACCCGCCCCAAGCCGCCGCGTGCACCGGGACGCGACGACCTCCGCGCAACAGCCGAGGCCCCGCAGCCATCCGTCCCGGCGCTCTGGTCGCTGCGCTCCGGGGTGTGAGCCTGCCTTCGACCTGCTGTTTCGGCACCCGAGAGCTCACACCGACAGCGATGGCGACAGCGTGCCGACCAGGATCTCCGCCAGCCGGGCCACGGCCGCAGGCGGCTCTGTCTCGGCGCGATGCAGTGCCAGTCCCAGCATCGGCAACGCGGGCAGGCCAGCCTCCTTCGCGGTCAACGCGCGCACGCCCGCCGGCAGGCCCAGCGGCGTGCGTACGCTCACCCCCAGCCCCGCCGTGACCGCCGCCCATGTGCCGGCAAGGCTGGCGCTGGTGAACGCGATCCGCCAGGCGATGCCGGCGCGGTCCAGGGCATCGATGGCGGCGCGCCGCACCAGGCAGGGTGCATCGAGCACCACCAGCGGCAGCGCCTCGCCGCGCCGGCGCAGCTTCGAAGGGCGCGCATCTGCCGAGCCGACCCAGCGCATCGGCAGCCGCGCCATGCGCTCGACGTGCGGGCTGGTCTCCTCGCCCTCCCATGCCAGTACCAGGTCGAGCTTTCCGTGGTTCACCCCGTGAAGCAGTTCGGCATTGCGCGCGATGCGCGCCTCGATGCGCAGCTTCGGGTGAGCACGCGCAAAGCGGCCCAGCACCGCCGGCAGCAGGGTCTCGCCGAAATCCTCCTGCAGGCCGAGCCGCACGCGGCCTTCCAGCTCCACCCCGCGCACCGCGGCGGCGGCCTCGTCGTTGAGCTCCAGCAGTCGCCGCGCATAGCCGAGCATCACCTCGCCCGTCTCGGTGAGCGCCATGCCACGCCCCGCCTTGCGCAGCAACGGTCGGCCCGCCTGTTCCTCCAGCCGCTTCAGCTGCGCGCTGACCGCCGAGGTGGATCGACTGAGCCGCTCCGCGGCCTTGGCGAAGCTGCCCAGCTCCACGCCCTGCACGAAGCTGCGCAGGACATCCGGATCGAAGGAGACGCGGTTCATCTGACCATCCCGTTTTTATGGATTCAATGTTCCAGAAATTCCGATTTTAGGGATCATCCTGCGGCGGTACGTTACGCGGCGTCAACCCACATCCGACGAGGCCGCACGATGCCGCAAGATCCCCACTACGCCCGCAAGGCCATCGGCGACATCGCCCCCAAACTGGCCGAGCTCACCGACGAGGTGCTGTTCGGCGATATCTGGGCACGCCCCGGGCTCGCCCCACGCGAACGCAGCATCGCCACGGTCGCCGCGCTGATCGCGCTCAACCGCGCTGAGCAGCTGCCGTTCCACCTGCGCCGCGCGCGGGACAACGGCCTCACCGATGAAGAGCTCGTCGAGCTGACCACCCACCTGGCCTTCTACGGCGGCTGGCCGGTCGCCATGTCCGCCCTCGCCGTGCTGCGCCAGCTCGACGACAGCCACTGAGGACGCCGCCATGCTCGCGATGCAGTACGAGATCACCCTGCCCGCCGACTACGACATGGCGGTCATCCGCCGCCGGATCGCCGAGAAGGGTCACCTGCTCGACGGCTTTCCCGGCCTCGGATTCAAGGCCTGGCTCTACTCGATGTCCGACGATCCGGTGCTGCCGGGCGGCACCAACCGCTACGCCCCCTTCTACCTGTGGCACGACGGCGAAGGCATGAACGACTTCCTGGGCGGAGCCGGCTTTGCCCCGCTGGCGCGGGACTTCGGACGCCCCGTCGTGCAGGCGTGGTCGGTCTGGCAGGCGCTGTCGTCGGGCGACCTGTCCACGGCGGTCTGCGCCAGCCGCGAGATCGTCCCCATCCCCGAGGACGCATGGATGGAACGTTGGCGGGAGCGCGAGAGCGACATGGCCCATGCGGCCGTGACCGGAGGAGCGCTGGCCGCCGTGACCGCATTCGAGCCCACCCGCTGGACGCTGGTGCGCTTCCGCCTGTGGCCCGACTTCCGCGCCGGGCTCACCGACAACGCATGCCGCCTCTACCGCGTCGGCCACGTCTCGCAAGCCGCGATCGCGCACTGACAACCGCTCGAAGGAGAACCCCCATGCCCCTCGTCCGCATCTCGCTGCGCCGCGGCAAGCCCGCCGCCCATCTCGCCGCCCTGCGCAACGGCGTCTACGAAGCCATGCGCGAGACCTTCGGCGTGCCGGAGGACGACCGCTTCATCCTGGTCCACCAGCACGATCCCGCGGAGTTCGACTGCGATCCGCACTATCTCGGCATCGAGCGCAGCGACGATCTGGTCATCGTGCAGATCGTCTGCAACAACAGCCGCACGGTGGTGCAGAAGCAGGCTTTCTACCGCCGCGTCGCTGAGAAGCTCGCCGCCGACCCCGGGCTGCGTCCGGAAGACGTGTTCATCAACCTGGTGGAAACCGCGCGAGAGAACTGGTCCTTCGGCAACGGCATCGCGCAGTACGCATGAGATGCCGACCTGCGCCCCGCGCGGCGCAGCCCTGCCATCGGTCACGGCATGACTGACGCTACAGGCAGGCCCGCATGCCGGTCGCTAGGGTCTCCCCTTCCCCACTGCCGGAACGAACATGCCCGCCTTGTCCCGACGCACGTCCGCCCTCGTCATCGCCCTGGCTCTCCTGGTCGCCGTGCCCGCTGCCACCGCCGGCAGCGCACCGGGCTGCGAAACGCTCGCGCCGCGTGCCTGTCTGGATACCGCCATCGCCGCGATGGGCGGGCGGGCCCGGCTCGAGTCCGTGTCGCACATCGAATGGCAGGGCATGGGCCACACGCTGCTGATGGAGCAGTCCTATCGACAGGAGCCGTTCCTGGCCTCGTACCAGCGCTACCACGAGTGGCTGGACTTCGCCGGCGCACGCGTGCGCAGCGAGCAGAGGCTGACCTGGCCGCAGGCCGGCGGCACCAGTCCCACCGACATCAGCTCCACCCTGGTGATGACACCCCAGGGGGGCGACTACCGCAGCGGCGAACACAGCCAGCCACTGCCGGTGAATGCCCGAGTCGTTCTGGATGAGCGGCTGCAGATGGAGCCGATGCGCCTGCTGCTCACTGCAGATCACGCCACTCACCTGCGCTACGAAAAGCCGCAGATGCTGCACGGCGTACCGCACACGAGCCTGGCTTTCGACGTGGACGGCCGCACCTGGCAGGTCCTGCTCGATCCGATGACCCATCTACCGGATGCGCTGCAGCGCACACGCACCTTCGACGACTTCTGGTACGCCTGGGGCGACGTCAGCGAGCAGATCGACTACGACAACTGGATCCTGGTCGACGGCATCCACTATCCGAGCACGCGCATCGAGGAGCGCAACGGCAAGGTCTGGCGCTCGACCCAGGTGCTCACGGTAACCATCGATGGAACCACGCCAGCGGGCACCTTCGACACCACCCACACGAGGCCGGACGACGGAACCATCGCCAGTCGCTGGGAGCAGCCGTTCAATGGCAAGCATCCGGTGACGCTGGCGCCGGGCGTGGACCTGTACCCCGGCGCCTGGAACACCGCGCTGATCAGGCAGGACGACGGCATAGTGGTGCTCGAGTCGCCGATCTCGCCGGTCTATACCACGGGCCTGCTCGACCTGGCCAGGCAGCGCTATCCCGATCTCCCGATCAAGGCGGTGCTGACCACCTCCGATTCGTGGCCGCACGCCGCCGGCGTGCGCGAAGCGGTGGCCCGGCACCTGCCGATCTACGCGCTCGACCTCAACCTGCCCCTGCTGCAGCGCCTGGTGGATGCGCCCCACCGGATCCACCCGGACCACCTTCAGCAACAACCCGCCGCTGCCGAGTGGCGCACCGTGTCCGGCCGCACCGTGATCGGCAGCGGCACGCAACGGATCGAGCTTTACCCGCTGCGCGGCGCGGATACGGGCCGCCAGTACATGGTCTATTTCCCGGCATCCAGACTGCTGTACGCGAGCGACACGCTGGTGCTCGATCCAAAGTCCGGCGCGCTGTACCAGCCGGAGCTGATGGCCGAGGTGGCGCAGGCAGTCGACCGCGCGCACCTGGACGTGCGCACGGTGTTCGCCATGCATCAGGGGCCGACGCCCTGGAAACAGGTGCTTGCCCTGCTGAAGTCAGCCAAGCAGGGGCTTGGGGACGGCGCCACGGATTAAGCCGAACGGAGGCAGCCTCACTTCCCTGCGAGGAACAATTGAAGCTGCCCGGTTATCTCATTTTTCGTGGAGTTGTCATGACCAGGACCGTCGCTCTGCTCATGCTCTTCGCTTCCTTCGGTGCCGCCTCTGCGGCCGAAACGCCGCCGCAGAAGGAAGATCTGATGCGTAAGGCCGATCCTGGATTTACCGAAGACACTCACAACATTTACGTGACGACTTGGGGCGAGGGGGGAAATTCCGAAGAGATACGAGGAATGGACTGACTCCCCGATTTCCGCGGTGGAACGTTGCTAACCCTGTCTGCGCTTCCATTTGCGTCATGCGAGGAGCGCGGGAACCAGCGCAACGGAAATGGTCGAGGCCTTGCGTATCGGATTGCTCATTGGCGGTTCGATCACGCTGCCAACGGTAAGAACTGGCTACGAAGAAATAGCGGCACCGGGATCATGATCTGACAGAGGCTTGATCTCGCTGCGATTCCTGGCGGCCAGCAAACGGAGTCCGATTCACTTCGGCAACCGAACGGGGGCCGGCAGGGCGTCACCGTTGGCATGCAGGCCGCGAATCGGCCGGGTCGGCATGCTCCGGCCCGTTATCCGAAGGCCTGGCCCACCATCGATTACCGCCGCTGGCGGGCGAAAAAAGCCGCGATCGCGTGGTCGGCCTGCACCGACCAGATCGCAGCGACGTGGCCCTTGCCCTCCACCGGCACGAAGGTCTTGTCGATGGAGCCGGCCGCGACGAAATCGGCGCGCCCCTCGGCAATGGGAATGACCTCGTCCGCGGTGCCATGCACCACCAGCAGCGGACCGTGGTAGCGCCGCAGCTCCTCGGCATTGAGGATGCCCTCCTTCACGCTGGCGGCCACCTCCACCGGCCGGTGCAGGGCACGGGCGATGACTGCCGGTAGCGCTTCGGCCCCGGCCAGCGGATCGAGCAGCACCAGCCCGGCCACCGACGGCCGGCTCGCCGCCACGTGGCTGGCGAAGATCGAGCCCAGAGACCAGCCCACCACGTATACCGCGCGTCCGCCCGCCTTCTTCGCCGCCAGGTCGTAGATCGCCAGCGCATCGGCACGCGCCTTCGCCAGCGAGATCGTGCCATCGCTGAAGCCGGTGCCGCGGTAATCGAAGGTGATGAGATTGAAACCGAGCGTGGCGTAGAAAAACCCATCGCGAGCCTGCGTCCAGGCATCGCCGATGATTTCGTTGTTGCCGTGGAAGGTGACTACGAATGGCGCATCGGCCACCGGCGAGGGATAGAACCATCCGCGCAGCGCCACGCCATCGGCGGCCTTCAGCATCACGGTCTCGCGCGATGAGTCCTGCGCGGCATCCGCCCACACGCCCGGCGGAAGGCGACGGGCCGGATGAAACAGGCGGGTGTCGTCGAAGTGCAGGGCCGCCGCGGGTGGCGCCGTGTCCGCGGCACGCACCGGCACCATCCCGGGCAAAAAGCCACCGAGGACCATGGTCACGCACGCGGCCCACCGCATGTAGCGCACGACCCGCCACGGATGCCTGTGTTTCGCGGCCGGGGGCGTCGCCATCGCTTCCGCTTTCGCCCTCACGGGGCGACCAGCTGCAAGGTGCCGCCCAGGACCGTGGGACTCCCGTCCGGTATCGCGTCGGGCGCCGAGGCGACCAGGCTCTGGTCCTTCAGCCACGGCAAGGGCCGGCGCTTGCCGGGGAGGTAGGGCTGCCACGTCGCATAGTCGTCGGCGCGTGGCGCCATGCCGTTGTAGTCGAGATGAAAGGCGACCGGGATGCGGACATACCAGTACGGGTCGCCCGCCAGCGCTCCCTTGGTGGGAACCACGAACGTCCAGTGCCGGATCGCCGACTCGCTGGCATGGGCGAACAGGTTGGCAATGCCCCGGCGGCTGTCCCGGGGACAGTCCATGGTGAAGTTCACCTGTTCGGCGCCGGCATCCAGCACGTGCCCGTCGCGGCCCACGCGCGCCAGAACGTACACCGTCGCGGACGTGCCCACGCTGATCGCATCGCGCGGATAGGACGGCGCCGGCATGAACTTCCGCAGGATCTGCTCGCCATCAGCCGCCCCGTACTCGGTGAAGTCCATGCCCTCCACCTCGATCGAAAACTTCGTCCGCTCCACCGGCCTGGCCACGATGCGCAGGCTCATCCGGGCACGGGCCACCACCTTGCCGGTCACGTCCACCTTGAACCGCCAGCCTTTCGCGGCCTGGCGGATCACGTCGAGCACCACCGGCGGAATCTTCTCCGGGTGATCCATGGCGACCTCGCGCACGGCGCCATCGGGATTGATCGCCACTGTGCCGGACAGAAGCATGCTGGCCCACGGTCGTGGCGGCACCCCCGCCACGGCCGCCATGCTGAGGCCCAGCAGCATCCAGCACCCGATCCGCACGATCCTCCGCCCCATCGCCTGCTCCCTGTTCCGGTCACCGCCCCGCCTGCGGATTCTGCACGAAGTGGATGTGCACGGGGGAGCGGAAACCAGGGGCCATCGATCGTTGGCCGCGGGTACCTCGCGCGCACGCATCCGTCGCCCACGCCGGCGGCGCTACAATCGCGGACCGATTCACGACATGCCCCGCCCATGCGCAACCCCCTGCAGGATCAACTTCTCAAGGCCGGCCTGGTCAACAAGGCCAGGGTCAACCAGGTGGCGCGCGAGCAGGCCAAGCAGAAGCAGGGCAAGCAGGCTGCGACGACGCCGAGCGCGGAGAGCGTGGACGTCGAGCGCCTGAAGGCGGAGCGCGCCGAACGCGATCGGGCGCTGGCCGCCGAGCGCAACGCGCAGGCCCGCGCCGCCGAGCTGCGTGCCCAGGTGCGGCAGATCATCGACACGCACAAGGTCAGGCGCAGCGGCGAGATCGACTACCGCTTCACCGACGGCAAGGCGATCCGCAGCGTGCTTGTGAACGAAGCCCTGCGCAGCCAGCTCGCCAACGGCACGCTGGTGATCGCGCGGCTCGACCAGGGCTACGAACTGATCCCCCGCACCGCAGCCGAGAAGATCTACGAGCGCGATGCCGACGCCATCGTCCTCGATCACGGCCGCAGCACATCCGAGGCGCCGGCCAGCGAGGACGATGCCTACTACGCCCGGTTCCAGGTACCGGACGACCTGATCTGGTAGGTCCCCGCGTCGGGAGCGGAACGCCGGGACCGGACTCGACGCTTCACAGCAGGCGCCATGGGACAGCGCGCCCTGCCCGCTGCCTTTCTCTCCAACATGCAGAACCCCATCGCCTTTCCCGCGACGGTCCCGACACGCGGCGCGATGCCGGCGTGCTGGACGCGATGGAGTCCGGCCGACGCGCTGGGCCCATCGTCCTGGCGGGGCCGAACGGGCTCGGGTTCGCCGCTCTCATCCGACAAGTCGGCCCCGGTGCCGGGTGGATCCGGGGCCCCGGCCGGGGAGCGCCCTCTCATGCGGCCATGGAGCACGAATTTCCTGGCTTCCGATCGCCTCCCGGAAAAGGCTTTCGCCCCACCATGGAGAGCCCATCCACCCGTCCGACCCAGCGGGTCAGATCCGCCGGAGGCCGGAGCGCCGAATCTGGTGCCCGTTCCGACCCGCGGCGCCTGTCGATTTCCTTCCGCCCCGTTCGTCGGTTCAAAGAAGCGGCGATCCTGCCGCGGCATCCATCCAAAGGAAAATGGCATGAGCAAGCTGATCTTCATCAACCTGCCGGTGAAGGACCTGGAGCGGTCGAAGGCGTTCTACGAGGCGGTGGGCGCGGGCAACAACCCCGCCTTCAGCGACGATACCGCCGCGTGCATGGTGTTCTCGGACACGATTCACGCGATGCTTCTCAGCCACGGGAAGTGGCGCCAGTTCACCAGCAAGCCGATCGTCGATGCGCACGCGAACGCACAGGTGCTGCTATGCCTGTCGGCAGACAGCCGCGACGAGGTATCCCGCCTGGTCGCCAGGGCCAGCAGCGCCGGCGGCAAGGCGGATCCCACGCCCGTGCAGGACTACGGCTTCATGTACGGACGCAGCTTCGAGGATCCCGATGGTCATATCTGGGAAGTGATGTGGATGGATCCCAGCGCCATCCCCCCGCACGCCTGAGCGACGCCATGGTCACCACCATGACTGCGGCCTATTTCGCGGAAGTGGTCCGGGGCGTGCCCGATGCCGTGCGTCGCGTGATCGACTTCTACGGCGGCGCCGGCGCGTTCGAGGCCCTGCCGGCCCGCGCACGCAACTACGTCGTCGCCACCACCGGGGTCAACGTGCGCGACTGGACCTCGGGCACGCCCTTCGAGCCACCGGTCGAGACGCTGCAATCCCTTCGCCTGCCCACCACCATCGTGCGCGGCGCGACCAGCCATCCGGCCATGCTGCGCATCGCCGGGCTCCTGCATGAACTCGTCCCCGGCTCGACGATGGTGACGATCGGCGACGGCAGCCACTTTCTTCCGACCTCGCACCCGGCCGAGATCGCCGAACTGATCCGGCAGCGGGTGCGGGCGAAGCCGGGCGACGGAGCCTGACGGAGCCGCGACCGGACATGGCGCCGGCTTACCGGCGTGACGCTCAAGGCGTCTGCTTTGCAAGGCCCCTTTCGTGCGCGCATGCATCCCGCCAGCGCCTCAGCCGGAAAGGAAGAATCGCCCGCATGGACATGCTCGGCCAGCTCAGCCACATCGCCCTGACCGTTCGGGACCCTGCACGCACCGCGGCCCTGTTCAGCGGGATATTCAATGCGAGAGCCGTTCGTCGTCAGGACGAGGACGGGCACGACGAGACTTTCGTGCGGCTCGGCGAGGTCCGGTTCGTGTGGGTCAAGGCCGATGTGGAGCGCCCGCTGACCGGCGACCACGTCGCGTTCCTGGTTTCGCCGTCCACCCTGTACCGGGTCGCGGATCGGCTCATTGCCATCGGGCACCAATACCAATGGGCGAGATCGGACACGGCCCTGTATTTTTCCGACTTCGACAACCATGTCTTCGAACTGGACAACGTCGGCGTGGAGTGCGACTAGCGACCTGCCGCGGCACTCGGCGCGGATCGGCTTGCACCTGTCCGGATGAATTCATCGGCCCGCAACAGCAGACGGCGGACGAGCCGGTTTTTTCGAGCCGCCGCCCATGGCTCGCAGGAAGCGCATCGGATGCCCCAGCGTGTCATCCCGCAAGGCAACGATCGCCGCCCCCGCATTTTCACCGACGCCGACCAGCACCGCGGGCCGCAGGGCCCGCCACGCCAGCGCGCTGCGGATCCGGTCGCCGCCGTGTCGCGATGACGCCCCGCTCGCCCCAGCGGACGAACCGTTCAGGATCGGACGATGCCGCGAAGTACCGGCCACACCCCACGGTGCGCCCGCTCGTCCTCCTTTCGCTGGACTGGATGCCGGCGCTTCGGTGAGGATAAAAGACAAATGGCCGCCCCCCCCACGCCGCCCGGAGAACTGCTGCAACTGCTTCCCGAGGCGGTGGTGCAGACGGACGCGCTGTGGACCATCACCTACCTGAATCCCGCCTGGCAAAAGCTCACGGGCCATTCGGTGGATGGCGCGCTCGGCCGCTCTCTGCTCGACTTCGTGCATCCAGAAGACACCGGCACCCTGCGCTCGGGCATGCCAGTGTTCCGGCTGCGCGTGGCGGACGGGGACTATCGCTGGATGCGCCTGCAGATGCAGCCGAAGACCGACGAAGCCGACCGGGTGATCAGTCGCCAGGGGGTACTGATCGAGATCACCGAGATCACCGAACAGGTATTGATCGAGGTCCGCCAGCGCTTCCTGCGGCTGCTGGAAACCATCGACGGCGTGGTCTGGGAAGCCGAACTCGGCGTCGGCAATACGTTCCTCAGCCCGCAGGTCGAGCGCCTGTTCGGCTACTCGGTGGAAGAGTGGCGGGCCGATCCGGGATTCTGGCGGCAGCATGTGCATCCCGACGATCTGCCGGCTGCGCTGGTCATCGACGACGCGGCCTACCACGCCACGCACAGCTATGCGTACGAGATGAGTTATCGCCTGATCGCCAAATCCGGTCGGGTCGTCTGGGTACGCGACCTGTGCCGGGTGGATGTCGAGGAAGGCCGCCCGAACCGCATGATCGGACTGATGATCGACGTCACCCAGCAGAAGAACACCGAGCTGGAGCTGCTGGAGTCGGACAACCGCTACGCACTGGCCACCCGCGGGTCCAATGACGGCATCTGGGACTGGAACCTGCAGACCGGCGTGCTGCACGTGTCCGCGCGCTTCAACGAGATCGTCGGACTGGAAGATGCCGGCCCCCTGCACGACGACGCATGGCACTTCCTGCAACAGCTCATCGACCCCGATGACCATGAGCGGGTGCAGGCCGCGTACCGCCGGCACCTGGCGGGCCACCGCCCGAACTTCTCCGTGGATTTTCGCGCCCGCCAGGGATCGGGACGGCTGGTGTGGCTCAACTGGCGCGGGGTCGCCCAGTTCGAGGACGGCGTTGCCGTGCGGATGGCCGGGTCACTGAGCGACCTGGCCGAACGCGGCAGCTCCTACGACGCCTTGACCAACCTGCCCGGCCGGCCATTGTTTCGCGATCGCCTCGAGCACGCCATCGCACTGCATCAGGACCGGTCGTCCAGAGGTGGCGAGGCGCAGACCGCAGGCGACAACACCATGTTCGCCGTGCTGCTGCTGGACCTCGATCGCTTCAAGGCCGTCAACGACACCCTCGGGCACCATGTGGGCGACCAGCTCCTGCAGCAGGTGGCACGCCGGCTCGAATCCTGCGTGCGGGCGATCGATCTTGTCGCACGCATGAGCGGGGATGAGTTCAACGTGCTGCTCGAGTCGGTCGATCACGACGGCGCCACCGACCGTGCCCACCAGATTGCCTCCGCGCTCGCGGCCCCCTACCACATCGGCCCGCATACCGTGACTTGCGGCGCGAGCATCGGCGTGGTCAGCAGCCGGGCCGGCTTCGCCACCACCGACGACTACCTGCGCGCCGCGGACGCCGCCATGTACCAGGCCAAGAGCCTGGCATTGGGCGTTTGCGTTTTTTCGGGGAAGGGGCGGGAGCGGGAGTCTGAATCGAATTTGCAGAGCGGTGCCATGAAAGGAGCGCCCTGACCACCGCTCTCGATGGGAAAACGCACTCCGCACTTTTCCCGTGGAATTCATTGGTGGTAGACGGGCAACCCATATCCACGCAGGAAGGTCGCCAGGGCGGCCACCCGGTCGACCGGGATCAGGGTGCACCATTGCGTGATCAGACCGGATATGCCGTCGATCTGATAGTTGTAGACGCCTCGGTCAGGGATATCGGTGTTTGCCCGCCCTGACGGGGGCCCGAAAGTCGTCCCTATGTGGAGAATGTTGTGATGGCGCGACGGGCCATCAGTCCGCACATGGATAGGGGAATACTCATCTGCCCTGCGGGCGCTACCGCAGAACGGATCCAGATCATCGAGGCGGCGTATATAGCAATTGTGCGCGTCTCCGCGGAGCGTTTGCTCGCCTATCCAGCCCACCTTGGGCATGACGCAACTCCATGTGGAATCCGTGATTTCGTGCCCCCAGCAGAGGGCCGGATCGGGCCTTCCGGAACGCACACCCACCGAAAGTCCACCCGCCTCCTGTCCCGGCTCAATGCGCGGGGGCCTTGGCCGGCACCGGCTCCATGCGCAGCCGTTTCCGCTCATAGTCGATCAGCAACTGGTAGGCGTCGCGATAGCGGTTGGAGGCCAAAGCCCCGCGCATGATGGCCTAGATCCGCACCTTGTTTCTCCCCTCCAGCGGAGGGCGAGTCACCATCCCGTCGGTGTCGCCGACTAGGCACCCGCCACGACTTTTGCCTGCTCGGCAGACGGGCCCAGCTTCTGCCAATCCCCGGCCAGACTCTTGCGGGCCTCGGCCAGGGTGACCATTCCCTTCTGCCAATGCTCGTTGTAACGGTCACCAAACGTCATCCCGCGGCCGATCGCGGCCCGCTGGGTGGCCAGATCCAGGAGTTGCCGGCTGGCCTGCATCTGGGACATCTTCTGCGCAGCGACAACGCCATTGGCAACCACCAGGATGATGGCCGCACAACATTTCCAGTGGTTCATTCGCCCCCTCCATGACTAACCCGCATGGGCGAACCTGCACGACCCGCGCTTTGCGCACTCGGCCCAGACGAGGGTCGGTCCATCCTCATTGAACGTGCAAGGCCACATCGCCCAGTGAGAGACCAGGGCCGGAAAGCATTTTTCCGAAGTGCCCTCCTGGTCTGCCACGACCGGCGTCACCCCGGGCCGCAAGCAAGGGGACCTTTGGCAAGGAGCCGACCCGGCATGCGGGCTACGCACCGATCTCAGCGGCATCGCCATCTGCAGGACGTGCGCGAAATCTGATTGCGGGAATACCGAGCCGCTCATGTTTGCACGCAATTGACCGCCCCCGTGCACGTGCCGATGGCGCCCGCGGCACCGTTGTTGCCCTGCTCGCCGCTCGATACGACATGCGTCCCGGAGACACCCGAGCGGAAGCTGTCCGCATCGCGTCCGTTGTCCGCAACGAGTGTCCGCGGACGGACAGCGCTTTTTCCAAGCGAGGGCGAAAACGCCGTAGCCATGCGCCTTCCGACGGCATACGAGTGCTGGCACGGCCCTTGCCAGATCCACCGTTGAAAGCTTCAACCTCACTCAACGGAGAGCCGTCATGTCACTCAAAGTCGAAACCCTGCTGCTGCGGAGCCTGTTCGGAAGCTGCGTGCTGATCTGCGCGATAGGCGTCGTCAGCATGCTGCTGGCCTGAGCGGACGATTTCTTGCCCATCCGGGCAAGTGCCGCAGGCAACCCGCCTGCGTGTCGCCCTCCGGCGGAATCACCCGCCGGAGGGCAGCGGACGATGTGCATCGAGACGTTCGGCGGCACGCCGCGATCGAACGCGTGGTCCGCACATGCCGTGCACGGATACATGCCTCCCCGGGCAACCTGCACGCCTTCCCCATCGACAAGAAGGTCGTCGCTCATGAACCATGCCCTCTCGATTCGCTCCCTCTCCCGTCGTCTCGCCCGTGGTCTGGCTTCGGCCTGTGTCATGGGTGCCCTGGCCGCGGCAAGCATCTCCACGGCCAGTGCGCAGTCCACCACGGGTTCCGTCGCGGGCAAGGCGCCTGCGGGCGACAGGGTCACCGTGCACAACGAGCACACCAGTGCCCGTCGAACGGTGACGGTGGACGCCAACGGCCGCTACGCCGCATCGGACCTTCCACTGGGCAAGTACAGCGTCACGCTTGCGCGGAACGGACAGGCGATCGCCAGGTACATCCACGTGCCGGTGCTCGTGGGCAGCAGCTCCGAAGTGGACTTCACCTGCAAGCAGATCAAGTGCGAGCGGGTCGCCCGCACCCCGTAGTCACCGACAAGGCGCATCACGTGCAAGGGAAACGGCCCGACAGCAATACGCGCGGGCCTGTTTCCCGGCAGTCAGCGAGTTGGCCCCGCCACCCCCGCAAGCCCCACCCGCCCAGCAAACGATGGATCCGCGCGAACCAGCGAACGACATGCCAGGAGGACGGGTGACGGACCGCAACGTCGGTGTTCATGGCACAAGCCCCAACCCCGGTCCAGAGTTGCCGGGCAGCCATGCGATCGCAGCCTGCCCTGTCCTGTGCATCGCTGGGGTCAGGCTGGCATCGCCGGGCACGTGCATGCCGGTGCCGAAGAGCATTACCTCGCCGACGCCCCGGGCAGGCGGTCGAGGATTACGGCTGCGTCACATCGGCGCGCGCACGCCGCTCGCAGGCCGGAGCACTTCCGGATCTGCCCCATGCCGCCCGGACGACACTTCGCCATCCGCCGCCAAACAAACTTCCTCCGCCCCACCCGGAGCCGCGGGCCTCGCCCGCCCATGACATGCAGGGAGCAAGTCCGCCCCACGGGCCACCGCCGCGCACGCCCCCAGCGACACCAACGCGCTCTGCTTCTTTCCGCACGAGATCAGCTTTGCGCCGTCCTCGCGGGCGAGGACGGCGAGCAGCACCGACACTGGTCGCTGCGTCATGTGTTGGTGGCATCGCGGCGTGTACCCGAGCCACCCCAACCCACCCCTGTGCCGCCCACCGAACCGGGTGAAGGAAATCCTTCGGCCAACACAGCCTCTTGGTCGGGCACCGCCGCCCCCGCCACAAGCTCCACCCACAAGCGCTGATCGTACGGAGCCACCCCGCCGTCACCCTTCCGTTTCCCGGCATGCAAGTCTGCAAAAGCGCATGCTCGGATATGTCGACCACTCCAAGGCCTCACTCATGACCAGCATTTCAGGCACGACCTCCAACGGCTACACCTACGAGGGCGACTACGAGCAGGCCAATGCCGACCGCATCAACTGGACCGCGACCTACCGGCTCAGGGGCATCTTCTTCGGCATGCGCCACGGGCGCATCAACGAACTGCTGGACATCCCGGCAGAGGAATTCGGCGACGTGGTGAAAGACGCCATCGATCTGACCTGGGTGCAAACGAATTAGGTTTGCGCCGCCGCCCACGCGGGCGGCGGCGGCATTGACGGCGGCAAGGCCTCGACATCGGCTGCGGCGCCGTTGCCGCATCCATCCCGCCCTGCCACTGTCCCCGCCCGACCCGTCGGGGCCCCCTCACGCGGGACCGATCGAAGCCGGGCGGATGTCACGAACGGGTGGCCACGTGGCCTGCTGCGCCGGGGCGTTGAAGAAGCCGGCCCCAGGTACTCCTTCGGGCCGTCCGGGGAAACGGGATCGGCTCAAACCGGCAACGTCATGGAGTCGCGCGGGAATCCTGGTTGTCCAAGCCGCGGCTGCGTCGGCGCAGGGCCTGAGGCGACAGCCCGTAGATGCGCAGGCAAGCGCGCCGCATCCGCTCCAGGTCGAGGCCCACCTGCCTGGCGATCTGCTCCAGCGACTCGCCGGATTCCTCGATACGTGGCAGCGCCGCTTCGCAGCGCAGGCGCTCGATGGCGCGGGCGGGGGTTTCGCCGGTCTCGGCGGTGAACTGGCGCGCGAACTGACGCGGACTGATGTTCGCCACCTCGGCCAGCCGCTCCACCGAGAGCTGTTCTTTGAGGTGCGCGCGGGCGTAGGCCAGCGCATCGCGAATCCGTCCCGGAGTCGGCTCCAGATCGAGCATGGTCGAGAACTGCGACTGTCCACCGCTGCGGCGGTGATAGACCACCAGGTCGCGCGCGATGGCCTTGGATGTTTCGGCCCCGCAGTCTTCCTCGATCATCGCCAGCGCGAGGTCGATCCCAGCGGTGATGCCGGCGGACGTCCAGATGTCGTCCTCGCGGATGAAGATGCGGTCGGACTCGACCTTGATGGCCGGATAGCGCCGTTGCAGCTCGGGTGCACAGCGCCAATGCGTGGTGGCCCGGCGACCGTCCAGCAGACCCGCTGCCGCAAGGAGAAAAGCCCCCGTGCAGACACTCGCCTTGCGTCGGGCGCGGGGGGCGATGGCGCGGACGAGGTGCACCGTCTCGGTTTGCTGGTCGAACGCGTCCGGCGTCGGCGCGCCCACCACCATCAAGGTGTCGACATGTCCGCGAGGCGATGGCGCCGTGGTGTCGATCGCGATGCCGGAGCTTCCGCGCACCAGGCCGCCCTCGGCGGAGACGACACGGATGTCGTACCCGGCCTGATGAAAGTCCCTCGCCAACGTGAAGGCGCAGAGCGGGCCGCCGAGATCGAGCAACTCGAAGCCCGGGAACACCACGAACCAGAGCGTCTTCGATGTTTTTGGCCGCGCCATGGCAGATTCCGTGATTGGCAGGATAAGTGGGAATTATGTCCTTTCTGCCATGCGCGCGGGGCTCAAGATTTCTCCGTCAAACAACCCACGGCCACGGCCGACTACCGACGGAGAAAAATCGATGAACACTGCCATCCCCAACGCTTCCATCCCCAACGTGATCCTGGTCCACGGCGCCTGGGCCGACGGCTCGACCTGGTCGAAGGTGATCCCGCTGCTGGCCCGGAAAGGGCTTACCGCCACGGCTGTGCAACTGCCGTTGACTGGCTTCGACGCCGATGTGGCCGCCGTGCAGCGCGCCATCGCATTGGCGGAAGGCGAGGTGGTGCTGGTGGGCCACAGCTATGCCGGCGCCGTGATCGGCGAAGCGGGCAACGACCCGAAGGTCACTCGCATGGTCTACATCGACGCGTTCGCGCCGGACGCCGGTGAGTCGGCGGGCACGCTGTTCGCGACCTTCGAAGCCGCGCCGCTCAACGACGAAATCCGCCCGGATGCACGGGGCTACCTGAAGCTCAGCCGCGACGGCATCTTCAAGCTGTTCGCGCAGGATCTGGACGAGGCCGAGCAGGCCATCGTCTACGCCACGCAGGGCCCACTGCACGCCTCCGCGCTGGGCGGCACGCTCACCCAGGCCGCATGGCGCAGCCGGCCCACCTACTACTTCATCGGCAACCAGGATCAGGCGATTCCCCGCGTCGAGCAGGAGCGCATGGCCGCGCGCATGAACGCCACCGTGGCCCACGTCGACAGCAGCCACGTGCCGATGCTGTCGCAGCCGCAGGCGGTGGCGGACTTCATCGTTTCGGCGGCCGCCTGAGGCCACACCCGGCGCGGCCTGCTGGCCGCGTCGGCGCTATCGCGTGGTGCCCGATCTTCCATCGACGCCACGCCGGGATTCTTCGCAGGAGTGATGTCTCATGATGATCGAAGCAAACGGTATCGAGCTGCATGTGGAACAACGGGGTGCGGGCGGACCGGCGCTGGTGTTCCTGCACTACTGGGGCGGTTCCTCGCGCACGTGGCAGCATGTGGTCGACGCGCTTTCGCCCGACTATCGCACCGTCTCCATCGACCAGCGCGGTTGGGGCAAGTCCGCCGCACCGCCGGCAGGTTATGCGCTGAGCGACCTGGCCGACGACGCGCTTGCCCTGATCGACGCGCTGCACCTGGAGAGCTACCTCCTTGTGGGCCATTCGATGGGCGGCAAGGTCGCCCAGCTGGCGGCATCGCGGCGCCCCCGCGGACTGCGCGGGCTGGTACTGGTGGCGCCCGCGCCGCCGACGCCGTTGGCGCTTCCGCTCGACGCTCGCCAGGGCATGGTGCATGCCTACGACTCGCGCGAGAACATCGTTGCGACCGTGCAGCAGGTGCTCGCGCCCGGCGGCTTGTCCGAGGCCGATCTCGACACGATCATCGCCGACAGTCTGGCGGGCGCCCCGCAGGCCAAAAGCGCCTGGCCGTTGGCGACCAGCCAGGAAGACATCACGGCCGACGTGCCGAAGATCGACGTGCCGGTGATCGTGATTTCCGGCGAGCACGACCGGGTGGATCCGCCCGAAGTGCTGCTTCGCGAGCTGCTGCCGCGCATTCCTCAGGCCAAGCTGGTGGTGCTCCCGGGCGTCGGGCATCTGTTGCCGCTGGAGGCGCCGGCGGAGCTGACCCACGTGATCAAGGCCTTTGTGCTGGCACAGACCAAGGGCGGGTTCTTCGCCCTGCCCGAGACCCAGCAGGAGGTGGCACTGACCCGCTGCGGCGACTGCGGCGTGGCGCGCCTGACGGCCCGTACGACCGCGCTCCGGCATCCGTAATCGCACCGTTCTCCGGCAACCGACGCGCGGCCTCCGCGCGCAGGCGCGCCGCGCGTCGCATCAGCAACCTGCCGCTGAAGCGGCTCACCTCAACACCCTTCAATTTACTGAGGACACGTCCATGACTAACCAAGAAATCATCCAGATCCCCATCCTGCCCTTCAACATGGTCAACGCCCACCTGATCAAAACCGACGAAGGCAGCATCCTCGTCGACACCGGCATCCCCGGCTCCGAGCGCAAGATCGAACGCGTGCTGCACAAGCACGGGCTGAGCTTCAAGGACATCAAGCTCATCGTGGTGACCCACGCGCATACCGATCATGCCGGCAGCGCCGCGCGCATCCGCGAGCTGTCCGGCGCGCCGATCCTGGCGCACCAGGACGACACCGACTACTACAGCCGCAAGGTGCCGATGACCTACTGCACCACCGGCTGGGTGGGCAAGCTCTTCGTCAAGACGCCGGTGCCGCACGAGCCTTACGTGGGCTTTGCGCCGGATCTGCTGATGAAAGATGCCGAGACCATCTCGCTGAAGGACTTCGGCGTCGACGGCATCGTGCGCCACACCGCCGGGCACACGCCGGGCTCGATCGGCATCGAGCTGGCCTCGCACGATGCGCTGGTCGGCGACCTGATTGCTTCGGGCATCCTGATCGGCGGCATCGCCTTCAACGGCCACGCGATCCGCCCGCCGTTCGAGGACGACCCGCAGACCGTGGCGCGCGAGCTCGAGCGGCTCGTCAACAGCGGCGCCAAGCGCTTCCACATGGGTCATGGCGGGCCGCTGGAGGCGCCGGAGGTACTGCGCCACGCGAAGGTGCTCGCCAGGCTGCACCCGCCGCACTGCGCCTGTGGTCAACACGCACACGCATCACCATGATGCGACCCGACGTCGCCAGGGGGTACTGGTTATCCCCTGGCGGCCAGGTCGCTCGCTCGTGCAGGTGCTGGTGGCGGATCGCTTCCCCGCCGCCGTCGAGGCCCAGCTGGCCCGACCCGCCAGACCGCTCAGGATCGGGCGGCGAAGCAAGGTACGACCGCAAGTGCACTCGGCCCCCTGCCTTCCTCGCTAGGGAAAGACCGCCCCCTGCGACTCGCCATGATTCGTGCGGGCGTCATAGTCCGCATCCATCTGCCGGTGGCTCTTGATGACGTCGGCGACCAAATCGTTGATGTGCTGGACCAGCGCCTTGCAATCCGTCTCCGGACCGAGGGCGCGGGCACGGTCCACGATCTGTTGCCGTGCATCCCTGCCGATCGCAGCATGTCCATCCTCGTGCGTCCTCAATGCGGCACTGAAACGCTCCCATCGCCGCTGAAGCTTCGTCGGCGGGTGTCCGGTCGGAATCCAGTGCGGCAGGGTCATCCCGATGCTTAGCGTCGCATCGAAACGGGTCAGCTTGCATTGCCGAGGGTCGAACCGCCAGTCGTACGAGGTATCGATGCGCCACCGCGTGTAGCCATCCACCCGATGGCCGTGATCGAGGGGCCCGCTCCGCTTCATATCGTCGGCGATCGCGTCGGCAGTCGCTCCGTGCACGTCGTATGTCGTCACCGTCAACGACCCGGTCGCGTCTTCCGCGTGCGGACCGGCACTGAACGCCATCAATCCCATGAAAGCCACCTTGCAGAAAAGGGGACGTAGCAAATTAAGCCATGCAGGCGGCCCTGCTCTGCCAGATGGCGAACGAATTAAATTAGCCACGTCCCCTTTAACCCCTTTCAAAGCCGATGTTCCGCTGCACTCGCTTCAAGAAAGTGCACTCTGGCCACGATCCCGGCTAGTCACTCGTGTCCCAGCGCTTGAAGTCCATGCCGCTGATCTTGTTGGCAGCGATGATCTCAGCCATGGCGTTCTTCGCTGCATCATTGACGAAGATCCGCCCATGTATGGCCGGCTCGATGAAGATGCAGGGTACGGATGGGATCTGCGACCCGAGGAATACGGGCACCTCGGCATACGGCCCATCGAACTCCGAGTGCTCGCGATCGATGCACGACAGCACATTCGTGACGTTGTAGTAGTACTCGGTCCTGCCTTCGACGTTGATCTCCAGAAGCTGTCCGAACCGGGCCAGGAGATCGCCGAGGGCGGTGTGCACCTTTTCGTTGACCACCAGTCCCGTCGCCGTAAACGGACTGACGTCGGCGCGAGGCGGAAGTTTCCTGCGTCCTTCCTTGGGCAGTACCGCAAGCTCGGGACGGGCGTTCCAGTGAAGAGGCGCCCCGGGCACCCTGTTTTCGAACTGCGCCCAGAACGACTCGGACAGATCCGGATCGAACTGCACCTCGGGCGAAGGGCCGACCAGGGCAACGGTATTCGTGAGGAAATTGGTGATTTCCCAGACGCTCATCGTTGGTGCTCCCGCAAATACGGAAAAGTGCCGTTCAATATCTTCTTCTTGATCGACCTCAGCGCCTCGCGGCCGACGGCCGTATCCGTCGCACCGGTCCTTGCATAGGTGTCAAGCCGCCGAAAGACGGCCATGTGGTAAACGTCGGTATGAATCGGTCGATGCTTCAGCGCATCACGAAGAGAGGGCACCACTGAACGCCTGAACGCGGGAAGATGTACCCCATTGTCCTTGTCGTTGATGGCAATGCGCCACCTGAAAAGCAGCCTTCGCGATGCATGTGCCGCCTGGGCCTTGAACGCGACAATATGATGCGCCTCGGTTTCACCCTCCGGCTTCGGGTCTCCGGCGGCAGTCATGTTGGTCGCAAGCAACTTGGAGGGCTCAGGGGTGGTAGCGAGTTCCGCGAGCGCAGCCACCAGGAACATCCTCTCCGAGAGCTCCGAAAGGCTCTCTCCATTCTCGTAGCGTATGCCTTGCTTCACTTCATTCAGCCACTCCATGTTCCCCGCTTTATAGGCCAACGCAGGGTTGATCTGGTTCAGGGCAACGCGCATGTCCACCGAGTGCGTGCCGAACCTCTGGAATGGGTCGACCTTGCTTCCTGACGCTTGCTTTGCCATGTCTCATTCCCTTGATTCGAAAGGTGCAAGTGATCCTGGAGGACAACGAAAGGGCGCACGAAAAGCGCGCCCTGAGCTGGCCCGGGTTTGGCAAAAGTGCACTATGACCCCAGCCTTTTCCGCGATGAGGTATTCCAATGCAGTTCTTATCATTGACCGTTGGCGCCAGAGCGCTGCTCGGCGCACCGTTCGTACTGGCGGCCCTTTTGGGGACCACGACAACAGCGACTGCCGCGCCATCACCGCAAGTTCGCGCAGGCAACTGCGGCGCCAGCATCTATCAACTGGACGACGGCAGCAAGGTCGATGTCGGAGTGATCGATGACGATCACCTTCGGTGGCGCAAGGAGGATGGCACCACCGGCTTGCTGACCCGGAACCCGGATGGCGCATGGACGAGCACGCTGGGTTGGACGAATCGTCCGGACGGCAAGCGCGTTTCATTTGATTGCGCCGAAAACACGATCGACTTCGCCGGAGTCTCGGGCAAGCGAATCCCTTTGGAGGTCACGAACGTTGCCTTCGAAGGCGCTGGCGTGCAGCTCGCCGGACGGCTAGTGATGCCGCAAGGCACCGCCCGCGTGCCGATCGTGGTGCTGGTGCACGGCTCAGAGCACTCGTCCGCACTGGATTCCTATTCCCTGCAACGCCAGTTGCCCGCCGAAGGCATTGGCGTATTCGTGTATGACAAGCGAGGCACCGGCAAGTCGGGTGGGGTGTATACACAAAACTACCTTGAGCTGGCCGACGACACGATTGCCGCAAAAAACGAAGCCCGACTTCTGGCTGGCACACGTGCCGGTCGCATTGGCTACCAGGGCGGTAGCCAGGGCGGCTGGGTCGCCCCGCTGGCCGCGAAGATCGAGCCGGTGGATTTCGTGATCGTCGGATTCGGCCTGGCCGTGTCGCCACTCGACGAGGATCGCGAAGCCATCGCGTTCGACCTGACCAGCCGCGGTTACGGCCCAGGCGAGGTTGCCAAGGCGATGCACATCGCCGATGCCACGGCGGCAATCATCGTCAGCCATTTCCGGAAAGGCTACGACCAACTGGCCGCCGTCAAGGCGAAATACGGCAAGGAGCCATGGTTCAAATACGTGCATGGCGATATCACCTTCTTCATGCTCGAGACGCCAGAAGCCAAGCTTCGCGAAGAAGGTCCCGTGCTATTGGCAGGCGTCCCGGCGAATTACGACCCCATGCCGGTGCTGCGCAATCTCGATACGCCGCAACTCTGGATTCTCGCCGCCAACGACCACGATGCGCCAAGCGCAGAGACTGTGCGGCGCCTTCGCGCTCTGCAGGCCAGGGGCAAACCGGTCACGGTCGCAGTGTTCCCCGACACCGAACACGGCATCTACGAGTATGAAACCGCGGCGGACGGCACGCGCGTCGACACCCGCAATCCCGACGGCTACTTCGCCATGATGCGCGACTTCATCCTTCACGATCGGATCGGTGCGCAGCGTTACGGCACCAGCACGGTCTTCCGCCCTGCGAAATAAGGGACGTGGCTAATTAAGCCAGGAAAGCGCTCCGCCCTGCCAGGCGACGACTGAATTTAATTAGCCACGTCCCCTTTAAGCTGGAACGGCCGGACAAGGGTGTTGAACGTGGGCAGCTGGATTCCCTCCTTCAAGCCCTCTTCGTATTCCTCGCGCAACGAATCGAGAATGCCGCCGTACTGCTCCAGCATCTCCTGTATCTGCATGCGGTCCTCCACCTTCTCGTCCGACACTTCCCCGGCACGTGCCTGGCTTGCGCGCAACTCAAGGGTGAGGTCGCGGATCTTCGCCGCCAGCAACGGGATCACCACCGCCAAGTCGCGTTCACTGATAGCTCGCATGAGATAGGGCCTTCCAAAAAAGCAAAAAAGGAAAAAGGGCCGTGGCCAATCAAGCCCGAGCCTACCGGCAGCGGACATGCCCGCCGATCTGCAGCACCGTGGCAGCTGATCTCGCACCGGGGACTACCATGCCACGACGACCGCGTCTGGAACTGCCAGGTATCCCGCTACACGTCACGCAACGCGGCATCAACCAGGGGCCATCTTCCTCGATGCGGACGATCGCTACCACTTCAGGCGCCTGCTCCGCAGTGCTTTCCGCGATCACGGCATTGCCGTGCATGCGTTCGTCCTTATTAAAAAAAGGGGACATGGCTAATTAAGCCAGGCAGGCAACCCGCCCCGGAAACCACGCTCGGACGCCCTACCGTCTGCCGCTCCCGCGGGCGGCCCGGCAAGCCAGCCTTCGCGAGCCGCCTTAATTAGCCACGTCCCCTTTATTTTTCTTCTTTGCTGGGCGGGGCCACCGCCATACCGGATCGCTCAAGACTTCGGCAAAGTAGCTCGCCACCGCCTCCACTTTCGCCGCTCGATGGCGCGTGGTCGGCGAAACGAAATACAGGCCACCGCCAGGCTGCTCCCAGTCGGGGAGCAACGGCAGGAGGCGTCCATCCTGCAGGTACTCGGCGGCCATGAACTCAGGCAGCGCGGCGACCGCCTGACCGGCCAGCAACACCGGCAGCAGTGCCTCCGAATTGGTCACGCGCAGCCGCCCCATCGGATGGACCACGGCTTCCTTGTGGCCGTTGCGGAAACGCCACACGTCGCTTCCCGCGCGAAACGCGTAGGCAAGGCAGTGGGTGGGATCCAGGTCGCGCGGGTGTTTCGGCGCGCCATGCCGCTTCACGTAAGCCGGCGCCGCCACGGTAAACCGCGATACCTTGCAAAGCAGTCGTGCGGCCAGCGACGAGTCGGGCAGTGCCGCAATACGTAGCGCCGCGTCGAAGCCGTCGCCGACGATGTCGACCACGGCGTCGGACAAATGCAGGTCAATGGACACGTCCGGATAGCGCTCAAGCAATCCCGGCAGCAGCGGGGCGACCCAATGCACGCCGAAGGTCATCGGCACGGCAAGGCGAACCGTCCCGCGCGGGGAGGCGGACTGATCCCGCGCCAATGCCTCGGCCTCCTCGGCATCACGGTAAAGCTGCGTCGCCCGCTCCAGCAGGCTGGTACCGAAGGCGGTGAGCGCGAGCTGGCGGGAAGTCCGATTGAACACGCGCGCGCCCAGGCGCTTCTCCAGCCGGGCGATGCCGCGCGAGAGCGTCGGCACCGAAAGATCCAGCTCGCGCGCCGCCGCCCGGAAGGAGCGGCATTCGGCAACCTTGGCGAACAGGGCAAGCCCTTCGAAATCCGGCAGCTTGGACATGTCATTTTTGCAACGATGGATTTCATTTGATTCTATTTCTTTGCCAATGCTCCGTCGATAACCTTTCGCCGTCATCCACTCGCCCATGAGGTTCTCCCCATGTCACGCAAGCTCGAAAACAAGATCGCGGTGGTCACCGGCGGCAGCACCGGCATCGGCCTGGAAACCGCCCGCCAGTTCGCCCTGGAGGGCGCCACCGTCTACATCACCGGTCGCCGCAAGGCCGAACTCGATGCCGCCGCGGCCTCCATCGGGCCGCAGGCCATCGCCGTCCCGGTGGATTCGGCCAAGCTCGGCGACCTCCAGCACCTCGCCGACCGCATCAAGCGCGAGCACGGGCGGGTGGACGTGCTGTTCGTCAACGCCGGCGGCGGCTCCATGCTGCCGCTGGGGGAGATCACCGAAGAACAGTTCGACGACACCTTCAACCGCAACGTGAAGGGCACCTTGTTCACCGTGCAGACCCTGCTGCCCATCCTGGGCGAGGGCGCCTCCGTCATCCTGACCGGCTCCACCGCCGCCACCACCGGCACGCCCGCTTTCAGCGTCTACGGCGCATCCAAGGCCGCTGTGCGGGCATTCGTCCGCAACTGGATCCTCGACGTCGACAAGAGCCGCAGGATCCGCTTCAACACGCTGAGCCCCGGCCCCACGCGCACGCCGGGCCTGGTCGACCTCGCCGGGCCGGATGCCACCCAGCAGCAGGGGCTGCTCGACGCCCTCGCCGCGCAGGTGCCGCTGGGCCGCGTGGGCGAGCCGGTCGAGATCGCGCGCGCGGCCGTGTTCCTCGCCTCCGACGACGCCAGCTTCGTCAACGGCACCGAGCTTTTCGTCGATGGCGGCCTGGCGCAGGTATAACGGCCCGGCGCGCTGCAGGTCGCCGCAATCGTGGCGATCGAACCAAGCGGGGTCAGGTTCACTTCCGGGCATGGGATAGGTGAACCGGGCCCCATTCGCCAGCGAGCCGCTATTCGGCCGGACACCACTGACTCTCACAGGGCACGCCGTCCCCGTCGCCATCCATCTGTGTGCCCGGGCATTGCTTAAGGAAGAACTTGGCCTCGGCGCATGAGGTCATCTGCGAGCATCGCGTGCGGCCATCGCAGCTGAAGGGCGAGGCCGTCGCCGGTGCAACGGCTCCTGCGGCATTCACGCGTGGTGTCGCCACCGGCTCGTGATTCCCGCTGAATTGCTGGTAGCCGTACCAGCCAACCGCGATCAGCAAAAGCAAAGTGACCAGCGAACCGAGGACGCTGCTCCGGTGTGCAGCCGCCGGCTGCCGCATGCGCCGCGGCGGCGAGCCGCTGCCGCACCGCATGACGCGCACTGCCCGCTTCTTGCCTGCCTCGCGCGCGTCGATTTCGAACGAAACGAGCTCACCGACAGCCGGCCGCGCGCCGCCCCGCGGGAAGGCCGAAATGTGCACGAAGACCCTTTCGCCGCTTCCCGGCAACTCGATGAAGCCGAAGCCCCGATCGTCGTTCCAGGCTGCAAGGGTGCCGTGGGTTCTCGTCACTCGATTCATGTCCCTATCCGCATCGATTAACCCATCAGCTGTCGTAGTGCAGCTTGCCGCCTAGAACGCCGGAAGCAGCGAGCCAGGCGGCAGAGTCGACTTTTCAACGCAGCGGCGCCTTGGAAAGTGCACGCCGACCCTGGCGGTTTACGCTGTTGTCGATCAGTGGCCGGTTTCGACGAGACGGATGTGCCCATCGTGGATCGCCCACGTCGCACTCTCCGTGCTCACGTACATATCCTTGTGCGCCCACAGGCTCCAGAAGACGTGCGCCTCGGTCGGCGTGGTGTCGAGCAGGTGGCTGATCATCAGTCCAACCGCACGTGGGTCATTTTCCAGGGCGATGCACGATTTCGTGAAAGGACGCTGCGCCGCGATGGTGCCGTGGTCCACGGTCACCCGATACGTGCCGCCAATCGGGATGACGCCTGGCTGCTTCGTCGCGGGCAGAAGGTAGACCAGCCATTTCCCCGCGGGTGAGTCGCCCAGCGGGAGCACTACCGTGTCGTAGCGCTCACTGCACGGCTGGAACTTCGCGCCAAGTGCAACCGTGCGCGCAGCGGCCGCACCAGCCTCGAACGGAGAGAGCGGCTGCGGCGTGGCGTACGCCTCCACCTTGCCGACCAGCTTGCCGGCATTCGATACGGTGGCGCGATACAGCGCTGATGGCGTCGCGTCGATGAAGGTCACCGTTACCGCGTCGTCGTGCGCCTGGGTGATCCAGCCACGCACGCGTAATTCCTTCCGGAACGCGTCCAATTCGAGCGCCGCGTCGGTCGCCAAAGCGGCGGCCCGGTCGCTGAGATACATGGCTCGCCCCACCACTTCATCTGCATGAAGCGTTGCCGCCTCCTGCGACGACAGCGCCCGCGGCGCTTCAGGTGCGTTCGCGCGGACCGTCGTAACGCCCACTACGCAAAGCACCAGCAGAAGCAATCGGATCATCAACGCACGCGCTCCCTTTGACCATGCCCCAATACCTGACGGTGGCGAGTTTAATTAGCCACGTCCCCTTTATTCGCTGAATGAATTAGCCACGCCTCCTTCAATTCGGGTCCGGCTTAGACGCCGGCACCTACTCTTCAACGGCCGACCGGAACGCCAGCAAGGCTTCGCTGATGTGCTTCTCCACCATCTTCACCGAGATCCCCATGGTCGCAGCCACTTGGGAATAGGTGAGTCCGTCGTGGCGACTGAGCACGAATGCCAAGCGGCGCTTGGGTGGAAGAGCGATGAGCGCACGCCTGAGTGACTGCTCCAAGGACCGTGCGTCAGCCCATTCCTCGGCCGATGGCTCGTCGGCGCAAAGCGGCTCGGCAAGGCTGAGCGGAACATGCTGGGAAGCGTGGCGCCGATGGCGGGCGCGCTGCCGCTCAAGTAGCAAGTTGTGTGCGATGCGGTACATCAGTGAGGTATGGCTCCCGATATCTGGAGCATCGCGATATACCAGCATGCGCGAGAAGGTTTCCTGCGTGAGGTCAGCGGCCAACTCGGCATCGCGGGTGCGTCGGAGCAGGTACCGGAGCAATTCGCCGCGGAAACGGATCACCGCCTCATCGAACTGGGCGCGACGCCGCGCGATCTCCTCAGTAGCACGTGGATCATCCATGGCTCGATATGGGTAGCGCTCGCTCATGGCCGCTTGGCCTCCGATGACGCCGCAGGTTGCAGCCCTCGCAGCTGGATACGTGGCTCTTCGGGGCTGCAACGCCTTCAGTACCAACACTGATCAGCATGGCGGTGGACTGTCCTTGCTAGCTCGCCACGTCCCGGTGCGCGGCATGTGCGTCGAACGAGTCACCGCCCTCTTCCAGTGCATTCGCGATGCGCTCGGCCACCCCGCGCAGATAGCCAGCCAGCGCGGCGCGTTTGAGATTCACCGGGAGAATCTCGTCATCGATTGGGTGGGTAGTGGCGGTGAGTGCCACCAGTAGCTGCAACTCGTCGCAGAGATCGAGCAGGGCCTCGTAGTTGCTCAGGGAGAGCGCAATGCCGGACGTGTCGACGGTTCTTTGCTCAAGGGACGATGCACGATCCATGGTCGTGTCTCCTTGCTGCGTTATCGCCCTCGCTTGCGGCGACGGGGCAATGATGGGCCGCGGCTCTGCTGAGCCCGCCGCCGATGCACAAATGTTTGCCGGTCAGCTGGCCGACGCGGCTCCGCGGTGAGGGCGGGCGTTTGCAGTGCGTGGCTCTCTGGGCAGGCGTTGCTCCTCCACTTCATCGAGCACCACTTGCACCTCAAGCGCGGCCTCAAAGATACCCTCTCCCAGCGCCGATACCGTATGCCGATGCAGCGATTCGGCACCGCCCACCGTCATCACATCTCCGTTGGCCGTGATCGTGCGGAGCAAGCGAACGAGCTGGTCGAACTGGTTGGTCGTGACTCCGAAAGCAAGGCGTTCCTGCGTCATGGCTTATCTCCTTCGGCGCTGTCGATCTCAATGTCGTGCGGTGATCATCCTGTCGTCGATCCCAAAGCGATGAGGGACGCGGCCACAAATGTGGCTTCATCGCGACCCGGCCCCAACCCCGGCCGGCGCACCGACACATGCGCCTGCAGACAGTGGGCGACCCAAGTATAACGTGACTTATAGTCCGTAGATCAATAGTCCACCAGACGCGACTGTTCAACGGTGGACATCACCCCCTACGTCGGCCCTGCCTTTCGCCTTCTGCGCGAGCAACATTCGCTCAGCCAGGAGCAGCTCGCTCTGAGCGCGGGCCTCGACCGCACGTATGTCAGCGGCATCGAGCGAAGCCGCCGCAATCCTTCGTTGAAATCCATGCAGCGCATGGCGAGCGAGCTGTCCGTGTCCCTGGACGAAGTGTTTTCACTTGCACGCGAGCTGGCGGAACAAGGTCAGGATGTTCCGGCGCAGAAGCGCGTGCGCGCCAAGCGCTAGAGCATCGTGCGGACTTGGCAATAAGGGCGAAAAGCTTGGCGGGCGAATTGGGCGCCAGACGACGAACGGATTTAATTAGCCGCGTCCCTTTAGTCCCAGCGTCGAATCGAACGCAGCGGACGACAGACCTCAAGCAACCGGGATACCCTCCCCGGCTTGCCGCTTCAGAAGAGCAACGTACCTATTGACCCCGGCACCAATTTGGTGACCACTTAGTCCACTGGACTCGGGCTGCTAAAGGAGATAGGCATGAAGAAGGAAGCCGGCACGCTCGACGCAGTGCCTTCCAAACGGCTCTTTTTGTCTATCATCGCGGACTACGACCTCAACAGGTCGATCTGCGAATTAGTAGACAATGGGTTAGACGTCTGGACACGAGCAGGTCGGAAGAAGCCAATTTCGATCGATGTTGAACTCGACACCGATCAGAAAACGATAACGGTACGGGACAACGCTGGAGGTCTAAAACGCTCAGAACTTCGCTTCATCGTAGGCCCCGGCCAAACCGGCTCAAGCGAAGAGGACGAAACGATTGGAATATTTGGCGTCGGCACAAAGCGCGCTGTCGTTGCGCTAGCTCAGGCAATACGAATCACTACGCGCCACCAAAAAGAGAAGACTTTCGAAATCGATTTCGATGATCGATGGCTAAAAACAGAAGATTGGGAGCTACCACTATACGAAGTCGACCCAATCTCCGAAGGCACGACCATCGTGGAGCTGCATAAACTTCGCGTACCCATAAACGGAACATCCGTCGAGAACTTGGCAGATCATCTTCGCGCTACTTATGCCCAATTCCTAATCAACGACAAAGTCGCGATATCACTCAACGGCGTTCGGCTTGCTCCGATCTTTTTCGACGTGTGGTCGTACCCTCCTGGCTACGAACCCCGGCACTACCATGGCAACCTTCCTTTAACCGAGGGGCGAACAGTTCGAGTCGACGTCACGGCAGGGCTCAGCCACGAATCCAGCCCTGCAGCGGGCGAATACGGCGTGTATTTCTACTGCAACGACCGTCTAGTGGCACGAGCACTCAAGAGCTTCGACGTGGGGTTCATGAAAGGTTACGCGGGACTGCCCCATCCAAAAGTGTCGCTGACGAAAGTCATCGTGGCGTTGAATGGAGATGCCCGCGACATGCCCTGGAACAGCAGTAAGTCCGACATTAGCACCAAACACGAGGTCTTCCAGGCAATACACACCTGGCTTAATGAAGTCGTAAAGGATTACGCCGCCCTGTCACGTATATGGATGGGTGAGTGGCCCGAGAAGGTATTCCAGCACGACAAGGGAAAAATCATCGACGTTGCGGTAGACGATTTCCCTGCGGCAAAGAAATCCTATCTACCTCCGATGCCGAAGTCGCGCCCTCGCTACGCAGAGAAGGTCACAGAAGCCAACGTTACCGTTGCCAAAAAGAAACCTTGGACGCGCGGCCTGTACGAGGGGGTGATCGCGGCCGATGTCATTATTCGACAGCCCCTCGAGCAAGGAAATCGTATCGCGCTGATCGTACTCGACAGCACCTTAGAGATTGCCTTCAAGGAATATCTTGTCAACGATTCAGGCACTCATTACAGCGATGCACAGTTGCTTGGCATCTTCGGATCTCGGCACAAAGTGCACACAGAGATCCAGAAATACATCACTATAGACCCGGTCACGTGGGGAAAGATCAAGCACTATAGCGATATGCGAAACAACTTGATTCATCGCCGGTCAACAGCAACCGTGAGCGATGGCGATCTTGCTGATTTTCGCAAGGTGGTAGAGGATGTTCTTAAGAAGCTCTACAAATTGAGGTTTGCAGCCTGACACAAATATCCTTACTCAGGTCCCGACCAACGCGAGTGATCAATTGAATCATGGAAAAACAGAAGTTAGATCCAATTTATCAATAGGAAAATCGAACATGACCCTGTTTTTTTTATTTTCAGCTTCGCTCCACAAGCTCGATGAGGCGTAAGTAACGAGGGTCCGAGCTTAGCTCAGGGTCTGCTTCAGCAATTATTACCAGCACGTTAGGCAACTCGTAGGGAGGTTTTGTGAGCACGAGAGGCGTGATGGTATCCATTAGATCGAGTGTCGTTTCAGGGAAGCATTCCGAAATTGATTTTTCGCCATTAATATCTCTCGTAAAACGGTAGAGTGGGTGCTCGTTCGTCTCAACCGGAACCAAGAACCGCTTTACGGCACCATACACTGCGGGAAAATCATCGCCCGTATCATCGAGAAGACCAATCCAATGTCTTATTGACGCTGAGGTCCGGAACTGTCTTTCTCTAGGCCACACATCGTTGATAAAAGGGATGACAAGCTTGACCCAACCATTCTCGTTCTTCTGACCCACCATTCCGAGCCAGGAAATGAATTGCCGCCTTGTTTTATCGGACATTAACCGGAGCACCGAGCGCATCTCTCGCCTCGTCAAACCGTCAGGCTGGTCAGGGCGAAAAACCCGCATCCAGCCAAGCCACTGACCGGCGATTTCGGAAAGTTCACGATTCCAAGAAAAACCGTAAATCCATGGAAACAGGTCTAAAAGTAGCGGTTTGATCGAAGCGGTCAAAAGACGCCCGGGCACGTTTCCACTATGAAGAAAGCCATTCCAAGCAGGTTCCGATGCAGGGTGATCGAATGCCAACATCGGAAGGAGGGTTTCTTTGGTCCAGGTGGGATCAACGTAGATGATCCAGTTGAGCCTTCTCATCGTGATCGACACAACATGATCCCCTCCTTCACCGGGCACAACGAGGAGTCGCTCAACTCGGCTCTTTATGCGATCGGGGATCAAAGAACCCGCCTCTTGGGCCTCTCCAGAAGCAGCTTGAAAGAGCGCCTCTGCGCACATGCCTAGTGGACCGTTGATCGCATGATCCATTGTTCGCCGGGATCGCTCTACGAGCTCACCACCTTGCCTAACCTCTCCAATCCCACTCCTTGCCGCATCCGCTCCGCCGCTCAGAATGCTGTCAACGATGTGATCGTAGATCGCCCAGCCAAGCTTATCGTCGAAATCAAGAATGGAGACGAACTTCTCTTGGAGCCAGCGACCCAGGGTGTGCCTCAACTCCGCGATCAGGGCGCGCGGAAGTCGAGCCAGCCTATTGAGGAATGCGCGTTTCAGCCGAGGGGATATGTCCTCGGGCAAATCGTTGATCATGGATGACCAAAACGCTTGCGGGTACTCGCCCGCTTTGCCAGCCACTGTCAGCGCAGACAACGCCTTCCGCGGATTGGCCTTCACTAGTCCAGTAAAAGGGCGCTTCTCCGTAAAGCTCCCGAAGTCACGTGCCAAGTCATCCTTGGCCCGTGCCACAATTTCATTCACAGGGAGGTCTAGCACTGCGTCCGGCGTCTCATCCGTGCCGACCCAACCAAAATGCGAGCCCCGCTTGGTTACTGTCGAGATCGCCCAACCATCGTCCCATCGAGGGATGCGGCTAATGATGCTCGCGAGACGAGCATGGTGGTCGTCTGAAAAAATACATCCCTGCAGTTCGAGATACCTGGCGTATCGCGCTGCGAGCTCGTCTCGGATGCCCGGATATTTATCATCGGACCAATACTCGCGTTGGTCAGGCCCAGCCAAGATACGCTCGGTCAGCTGCCACTGGTTATCCGGCGAAAAATCTGCCCACCTGTCCGCAAGGAGGAACAGAAGCTCCCGAACCACATCATTATCCCAGAGCGCCTCTTGATCGAAGGAAAGCACGGCCTCGGCAACGTAGCCAGCATCGAAAACGTTCCTTTTGGCGAACGCATACAATTTGAGTTTACGATAGAAGTATTTGTCCGCTTCCTGCCAAGTCATCGCATGGGCGCCGGCCAAGTCTGGCAGTTTTTCTGCAATCCTGTCGAATAACTTGATGAACAGTGTCAAGACCGCTCCTATTTCTGCGACGCGATCATTCCCATCGACCTCTCGATCTGGGTAACAGGTGGGTGTTGGGAAATAGACCGCCTCGACATCCGTTAGCAAGCCGGAAGCAACGGCGAGCTGATCCTCAAGAATGCTAAATACCTGTGGCAACGCCTCGTCGGGCACGTCTAGTTCTTCATTGTGCCGTTCGAAGAACTTGACCTCGAACTGGCCAAGATCACTGAGGCGAATCTCGTCCCAGCTTGCCGTGGGTGGTTTGGAACTACCGAGGCCAAAAGGCGGCCTGATATTGACTCCGGGCGTGGAAACATTTCGAAAGTAGCGGAGCGTACTGGCTGTCCACCCTTCGTCAGCGATCCTCTTCTTGAGGTCAAACCAGCTTCCGTCCCACTGCCGGTTACGAGGGTTACGATGGTGCTCTTGGATCAAATTCCAGACATGGCGGGCACGCTCATGTAGGCCTGTCGAACCATGCGCTTGCAATTCAATCAGCTTAAGCAACCGCGGATGAAGTCCGTTCTGTCGAATGGCCCACCAAGCCATAACGGGGCTATCAAGAGACTTGCTGACCCAACTGGCAAGGTGCCAGAGCCGGACAGGGAGCGGCTCAAAGCCAACGGCTGGCAATCCACTCAAATGATGTGGATCGTGCGGACTGTCGTCCCCTGCGCGCCACACTAGCAAATTGTCATTGCTAACTCCTTGTCTACGATCATCATCCGAAAAGTGATCCAGATCGTCGTCGAGTCCATAGGCATGCCTAGGATCGAATGTCTCGGCGTCCTCTCCGTAACCGCTGCTCGACTTCGCCGACCGCACGTTTGTATCTAGGACACATATCCATTCTGGACAGGGCGGTGGATTGGATTCCGAGAAAAGCCTCGCCCCTTGCGCCGTTCGAAGCACATGGGCAACCTGACCACGCTCATATTGAGCCATTTGCTTTGGGTCTTGTCGGCTGGCTGATATGACAGATGCCCGCCATCGACGCGGATCGTCGGCGCGATCTGCCCAAGCCTCTATTGTTCTCCAAAGATCACCGTGGCTTGCATATGCAATAGCCGTCACGCCTCGATCACGCCACTTAGCTTCAATTTCCTCCGGCACCCCCCGATCAAATGCATAGATGCGAGAGCGATCATAAAGCCCATCGTGGTTGAGCCCCTGAAGCAGATACTTAATAGGTGGGTCTTCGGCCTGATATCCAACAAGGACCACGGTATAGCGGATCAAAAGATTTCTTATGAAGTTAGTAGCCCATCCTTCAGAAAGATACGCGCGACCGAAGTCTGCGCTACTCAATATATACGAATGATGCACTGACCCGGCATATGCCAACCGACCATGCAAATAGGTGATACCCTCAATCGTCGTTCCAAAAGCAAGATCAGGAAATGCCGGTGGAACAAAGATATTTTCTCCAGCCTGCATCCCCGTTTCGAATAAGAGATCGAAATTGGTGGTGACGATCTGCGGCACACCGCTCTGGTTCGAAGATATCCGCTTTATCAGTCCATGCTCTCGACCAATCCCATTAGCTATTGGAGGAGCTCTGAGCCGTTCAGTGACTAGGGCGTTCACCTCATCCTTCCCGTACTCCTGGTGGAGCAGGTTGAAGATTTGGTCCAAAGGCATGTTCGCGCCCGCTGGGTCATCCAGCCAAGGCTGGAAGGCCAACTTGATCTCAGAACCTTCGGGAGGGTCGAAGAATTCGATTACATGCTGCGTGAGACCGATGAAGCTTGGCATCCCTGATGGCAATGAAACACCTGCTCCACAAAGGAATACGACGCGACCAGCGTCGCAGCGTTCCAGCAGGATGTCAGGTATGGCGGGTCCATCGGCATGAAATCTCATGGCCGCAGACTATCAACTACAGCCAGTTGGTCACAGAGTCAGACAGCCAAACCCGCGGGGACACGGTGACCAAGATCGACAGAGATTCAACCAAGCAAAGGGCCGCCTTGAAGCGGTCCCTTTTCTCGTTTCTTTGTGTGAATCAGAGCATCGGCAACTTCAACCCCTGCTCCCGCGCACACTCAACCGCCACCTCATACCCCGCATCCGCATGCCGCATCACCCCGGTCCCCGGATCATTCCAAAGCACCCTCCCAATCCGCTTGTCCGCCTCGGCCGACCCATCGCAAACAATCACCACCCCCGAGTGCTGCGAATACCCCATACCCACCCCGCCACCGTGATGCAGCGACACCCAAGTCGCCCCTCCGGCCACGTTCAACATGGCATTGAGCAACGGCCAATCCGACACCGCATCGGAGCCATCCTTCATCGCTTCAGTCTCCCGGTTCGGTGACGCCACCGACCCCGAATCCAGGTGATCGCGCCCGATCACCACCGGCGCCTTCAGCTCCCCATTGCGCACCATCTCGTTGAACGCCAGGCCCAGCTTGTGGCGCAGGCCCAGGCCCACCCAGCAGATGCGCGCGGGCAGGCCCTGGAAGCGGATGCGCTCCTTGGCCATGTCCAGCCAGTTATGCAGGTGGGCGTCGTCGGGGATGAGCTCCTTCACTTTCTGGTCGGTCTTGTAGATGTCTTCCGGGTCGCCGCTGAGCGCCACCCAGCGGAACGGGCCGATGCCGCGGCAGAACAGCGGGCGCACGAAGGCGGGCACGAAGCCGGGGAACGCGAAGGCGTTGGCGCAGCCTTCGTCCTTGGCCATCTGGCGGATGTTGTTGCCGTAGTCGAAGGTGGGGATGCCCTGGGCATGGAAGGCGAGCATGGCCTCCACGTGCACCTTCATGGACTGCTTGGCGGCCTTGGCGGTGCCGGCCGGGTCGCTCTTGCGGCGCTCGAACCACTGCTCCACCGTCCAGCCCTGCGGCAGGTAGCCGTTGACCGGGTCGTGCGCGCTGGTCTGGTCGGTGACGGCATCAGGGCGTACGCCGCGCTTGACCAGCTCGGGCAGCACGTCCGCGGCGTTGCCGAGCAGCGCGATGGATTTGGCTTCGCCGGCGGCGGTGTACTTGGCGATGCGCGCCAGCGCGTCGTCGAGGTCGCTGGCCTGCTCGTCGACGTAGCGGGTCTTCAGGCGGAAGTCGATGCTCTTCTGCTGGCACTCGATGTTGAGGCTGCAGGCGCCGGCCAGGGTGGCGGCCAGCGGCTGCGCGCCGCCCATGCCGCCCAGGCCCGCGGTGAGGATCCACTTGCCTTTGAGGTTGCCGCCGTAGTGCTGGCGGCCCATCTCCACGAAGGTTTCGTAGGTGCCCTGCACGATGCCCTGCGAGCCGATGTAGATCCAGCTGCCGGCCGTCATCTGGCCGTACATCATCAGGCCCTTCTTATCGAGCTCGTTGAAGTGCTCCCAGGTGGCCCAGTGCGGCACCAGGTTGGAGTTGGCGATGAGTACGCGCGGCGCGTCCTTGTGGGTGGGGAACACGCCCACCGGCTTGCCGGACTGCACCAGCAGGGTCTCGTCGTCGTTCAAGTCGCGCAGGCTGCGCAGGATGGCGTCGAAGCACTCCCAGTTGCGCGCGGCGCGGCCGATGCCGCCGTACACCACCAGCTCGGCCGGGTTCTCGGCCACCTCGGGGTCGAGGTTGTTCTGCAGCATGCGGAACGGCGCCTCGGTGAGCCAGCTCTTGCAGCTGAGCTCGGTGCCGCGCGGCGCGCGGATGGTGCGGGTGGTGTCGATGCGGGTGGGGGCGTTCATGGCAGGCTCCGGTCAGGCAAGCGCCGATTATAGGTTCGGGCTGCCGGCGACCCGTTGTGCAGGTGCACCGCAGGCGCCGGTGAGCCACTGGCGCGCGGCGGCCAGCGTGGCGTCGCCTTTCGCGGCGGGATCGTCCGGCACTGCCTGGTCGGGCAGCAAGCGGCCGCCGTAGGCGTGGCCGGTGCGGTCCACGTCCACCGATGTGGTGACAAACAGCTCGCTGCCATCGGGCAGGCGGTAGCCCGCATTCGCGGTGCTCAGCCCGGCCGTGGGCTGGCCGAACGAGCGCGTGTCCGGCCGGCCGCGGAACGCCACCGCCACCACCTCGCCGGAGCTGGCCGTGTGCGGGCCGAGCAGCACCGCGACGTGGGCGTGCTCCAGCGCCGGCCCGTCAGGCAGATCCGCGCTGGACGGCGGGTGGGCGTAGACCGGATACACCTGCCCCCCGGCACGACGGAAGCCGCCGACCACGCCGTCGCCCAGCAAGGGGCGCAGGCCGGCCAGCATCGGTCGCATGTTGCCCCCGGGGTCCTGGCGCAGATCCACCACCCAGCCGCAGCGCGCCTGTGGCTGCACGCGGGTGATGCCGTCGATCACCCGGCGCGCGAACGCCTGCTGCGCTGCCGGCTGCACGCCGCTGAAGCCCGGCATGGCGATGTAGCCGAGGTCGCCGGACATCGCCTCCACCTTCGGTGGAAACGTGGGAAAGCCTCCGTGATCGAAGCGCTGCGTGACCGTTGGCGGCAGCATGAGGCTGTGGTGATCGCCCAGTGCGCCGAGCAACGCGTGGATGGCCGGATACGCCGCGGCCGGCGGGCCCTTGGCCGGCACCATGGCGTGCAGCTTCGGCACCAGGGTCGACCAGTCCACCTGTGCGGCGCGCAGGGCGTGCCCGCGCACGATGGCGATGGCCGCGTCGAGCAGGCGCGGCGGAGTGAGCGGTGCCACGGGCGACATGTGCCCGGCGAGGCGCAGGTCGGTGGTGCTGACCTCGCCTGCGCCGATCAACCCGGTGCCGAGGAAGATCTTCTCGCCGTCCGCCGGCACGTCCACCCGCACTTCGCGGTGCGCCGCGGCGGTCGTGCCGAACACCGGCTGCAGCTGCGAGTTGGCGAACGCCTCCGAGGGTCGCGCACCGTCCACGCGCAGCCAGATCATCGCGCCCTGGGTCGCGTCGCGGGTGGACAGGTCCGCGGTGAGCGTGAGCCGGTGGCCGCGGTAGGGCACCGCATCGAGCACGAGGCCCGACGCGCCGAACTGGCCAGGCAACGGATCGACGCCGCGCAGGGTGACGCGCGCACCCTGCGGATCGCGCGGGTCGCCGATGCCCTGCACCGTGTAGTGCATGCGATCCGAACCGGTGACGATCCAGTTCGGCGTCGTTTGCGCCCTGCCGGCGGTCGAGGCGCCGAGCAGCACGAGCAGCGTCCCTGCCGTGCGTATCCAACAAGCCATGGTGTTGCCTCCATGTGGACCAAGGGATGATGGCCTGTGGTGTCTCGTCGTGGGCTTCATCCCGGATATCGGCGGCCCGCCGCCGGATCAGCGGGTCGCCGGATGTGACACCGGCCGGGCGGGCACCGACCGCGGCCCGCGGAACGGCGCCAGCGGATCGTCGCCGCCCTTGGCCTCCGCTTCGAGCATGCGCTCCATCTCGCGCACCACGCTGCGCTGCCGCGGATCGTTGCCGAAGTGCAGGATGAAATAGTGCAGCGTGTCGTCCAGGCCGGCGCGCGGCTGGTGCAGCTGGATGCTCGCGCGCATGCGCCAGCCGTCGGGGAGCTGGGGATAGTCGGCGATGAGTCGGCTGGAAAGGGTCCAGGCCTTGTCCCATTCGTGCGTGGAGTAGGTGTAGACGCGGGCGAGCAGCGACAGCACGGCGGGGTTGTCCGGGCTTTTCTCCAGCGCCGCGGCAAGGTCGGCGCGCCCGGCGGGCACGTCGCCCTGCTGCAGCGACGCCAGTCCGCGCAGGCCCAGCGCGTCAGGATCGTCCGGGCGCTGGGCAACCAGTTGCCGCGCATGCAGCATCAGCAGGCGGGGCTGGCCTTCGGCCGACACCAGCCTTGCCAGCCGGCTGCGGTCGCTGAAGGCGTCCGGGTTGAAGCGCACGGACTCGGAGAGGTAGATCGCGGCAATGATGAACTGCCGATGCGCGGCCGCGGTGTTGCCCGCCGCGCTGAGCGAGCCGGCGTCGGCCGCCTCGTCGAGCACCGCGGGGAAGTCCGCCACGTGCACCGGCTGGTCGCGCCAGTTTTCGATGTTGGCCCGGAAGCCGGCCGCCTTGTTCTTGTCGAGCAGCAGCAGCGGATTCTTTGCGGCCTGCTGCAGGCCCTCGTCGATCGCGTGCTGCATGACGTCCAGGCTGCCGAACCACTGCGGCTGCGACAGCCATACGTATTGCGCGTGGATCGCGAAGTCGGCCGGATCCTGCTGCAGGCCCTCGTGCAGCGCCCGGGTCGCGTAGCTCGGTCCGAAGTCGTAGCCGCCGGCCTGCAGCATGGCGATGTAGATCGGCGTGATGCGCGGCTCGCGCTGGCGTGCCGCCTGCAGGTCGGCGTCCGCCTGCTGCATCAGGCGATGCATCGACTCCATGGCGTCCTGCGGGGTCTTGCTGGCGTAGTCCACGCCGCGCGCCGCCACCGCCATCTGCACGTAGGCGAAGCCGCTGGCGGCGAGTGCGAAGGCGCTGTCAGGCGAGGCGCGCTTCCAGGCGTCGAGCAGGTAGCGCAGATCGAGCGAGCCGTCGTCGAAATCGGCGAAGAAGGTGCGATCCAGCCGGCCGCGCGCGTCGGGCTGGGTGAGCTGAGCGTGCAACGCCTCGCCGAGCAGGCGGTCCAGCTCGGCGGCCTTGCCGTGCTCGATCAGGTCGCGCGCCTGCGCCAGCGTGACGATGGGCTGGGTGCGGTAGCGGCAGTACGCCTGCACCGCGGCCGGGCTCCAGTGACTGGCGGGCGGATCGGGATAGGCGAGACAGCGCTTGAGCGGATCGTCGATGCTCTCGGCCTTCGTCGCCGCGGCGAGGAACGCCTGCAGCTCGGCCTGGGTAAACACGTGCGCCGTGGTTGCCTCCGCGTTGGCGGGCTTCGCCACCGTGGAGGACTTCGCCGGGTCTGCAGCGATCCGTGCGGCGGCCTCGGCCAGCGGAGGATGCCGGTGGGTCCAGCAATAGGCGGTGACGGCCATGGCGCCGAGCAACGCCACCGCGCCCGCGGCCAGCAACTGATGGTTCCTCTCCATGAGAACGCCCCCGTGATCCCGCACCCGAACATAGCAGAGCCGCCAGCCTCCCGGATGACTCTGCCCGGCGCGGGCACGCGGCCACGAAAGAACCTGCGGATAGGCGGCACCGGAACGCGCCGCTAGGCTTCGCCATGACCGCCACGGGAGACCGCCATGCCGCTGGACCGACGTGACTTTCTCAAGCTCTCCGGGCTTGGTGCGCTGGCCGCCGGTACGGGTGGACTGGCCTGGCCCGGCGTCAGCGACGCCACTCGCATGGCGGCCGAGCTGGCCATACCCGCCGACTACACCCTGCGCATCGCCCGCAGCCTGGTGGAGCTGGCGCCGGACCACATCGTCTCCACCACCACCTACAACGGCAGCGTGCCCGGCCCGCTGCTGCGCTTTCGCGAGGGGCGGCGGGTGGTGGTGGACGTGCACAACGACACCGACGTGCCGGAGCAGCTGCACTGGCATGGCCAGTTCCTGCCGGTGGCGGTGGACGGCGCAGCGGAGGAAGGCACGCCGTACATTCCGCCGCACGGCATGCGGCGCTTGAGCTTCGTGCCGGGACCGGCCGGGTTCCGCTTCTATCACACGCATGTCAGGGCCGGTGACGACCTCTCCCGCGGCCAGTACAGCGGGCTGGTGGGACCGGTGTACATCGAGCCCCGGCACGAGCCGGGCGCGTACGACCGCGAGGTGTTCCTGACGCTGAAGGAGTTCGACCCGTTCTTCAGCCAGGGCGGCGACATGGCGATGGATTTCCTGCGCCCGGACACCGTGGAAGCAGCGCTGAAGGCGCGTGGCGAACAGGCGATGCAGGCCTCGCTGGGGCGCGGCGACAAGCATGGCTACGAGGTGGGCTACCAGGCGTTCGCGATCAACGGGCGCATGCTCGGCCACGGCGAGCCGGTGCGCGTGAAGGCGGGCGAGCGCGTGCTGTTCCACGTGCTCAATGGCAGCGCCACGGAGCTGCGCAGCCTGGCCTTGCCCGGCCACACGTTCACCGTGGTGGCGATGGACGGCAACCCGGTGCCGAAGCCGACCCGCGTGCCGGTGCTGTGGTTGGGCACCGCCGAGCGGATCAGCGCGATCGTGGAGATGGACCGCCCCGGCGTGTGGGTGATGGGCGACCTGGCCGACGACGACCGCTCTCGCGGCATGGGCATCGTGGTGGAGTACGCCGGCCAGCACGGCGCGCCGCGCTGGGAGGCACCGCCGCCGTTCGGTTGGGACTACCGCCTCTTCACCCTGCCCGGCGCGGTGGCTGCCAAGCCCAACGAAGTGATCGAGATGACGTTCGCCAAGCAGAACGCGGCGGCCGGCGGCTTCAACCGCTGGACGATCAACGACCAGGCGTTCGACATGCGTGCCGGCACCCCGCGCTTCGCGCTGGCGCACGGCAAGCGCTACCGCCTGCGCATGCACAACGCGAGCGACGACATCCACCCGATGCACCTGCACCGCCACACGTTCGAGATCACCCGCCTCGCCGGCCAGCCCACGGCCGGGCTGCACAAGGACGTGGCAATGCTCGGCGGCTACCAGACGATGGAGGTGGATTTCACCGCCGACCAGCGCGGGCTGTCGCTGTTCCACTGCCACATGCAGCTGCACATGGATTTTGGCTTCATGGCCCTGTTCGACTGCGCATGAGCGAGGCGTCGACGCGCGGCCGCGCGGGCGAGGTGGCCGCAGCATTCCTGCTGCTTGGGCTGACCTCGTTCGGCGGACCGGTGGCGCACATCGGCTATTTCCGCCGGGCCTTCGTGGAGCGGCGGCGCTGGCTGGACGAGGAGCACTTCGGCCAGTTGCTGGCGCTGAGCCAGTTCCTGCCCGGCCCGGCGAGCAGCCAGCTGGGGTTTTCCATCGGCCTGCTGCGCGCGGGCTGGCTCGGCGGGCTGGCCGCGTTTGCGGCATTCACCCTGCCCTCGGCGCTGCTGATGTTCGGCTTTGCACTGGCCAGCCGCGCGCTGGACGGCGTGTGGGGACACGCGCTGGTGCACGGGCTGAAGCTGGTGGCGGTGGCGGTGGTGGCCTATGGCGTGTACGGCATGGCGCGCACGTTGACGCCGGACTGGACACGGCGTGCGATGGCGCTGCTGGCGGCGCTCGCGATGCTCGTCCTCGGCGTGCCGTGGATGCAGCTGGTGCTGGTGGCCGGCGGTGCGCTGCTCGGCCCGTGGTTGTGCCGCGGGGTAATGGCGCGCCGGGGCGAGACCTTCGCGCTGGGCTACGGGCACGGCACCGGCGTGATGCTGATTGGCCTGTTCGCGCTGGGGCTGGGCGTGGCGTTCGCGCCGGGCATGCCGCCGCTGGGCCAGGTGGCGGCGGCGTTCTACCGCACCGGCGCGCTGGTGTTCGGCGGCGGCCACGTGGTGCTGCCGCTGCTGAAGGCCTCGGTGGTCGACCCGGGCTGGCTGGACAACGACAGCTTCCTCACCGGCTACGGCGCAGCCCAGGCAGTGCCGGGGCCGATGTTCTCGCTGGCGGCCTTCCTCGGCACGCGCCTGCCGGACGGCATGGGCGGCGCGCTCGGCGCGATGGTGGCGGTGCTGGCGATCTTCGGCCCGGGCCTGCTGCTGGTGGCCGGCGTGCTGCCGTTCTGGCGGGTGCTGGCCCAGCGCGCCGGCGCGGCACGCGCGCTGGCCGGGGTGAATGCGGTGGTGGTCGGGCTGCTGGCCGCGGCGCTGGTGACCCCGGTGGCGACCAGCGCGCTGCATGCGCCGCTTGATTGGGTGATCGCCGCGATCGGCGTGCTGATGCTGGCGCGGCGCTGGCCGCCGCTGGCGGTGGTGGCGTGGTGCGTGGCCACCACGCTGGGCGTGGCGCTGGCCTGAGCTTTCAGACCAGCAGCCACCCCGCGTGCAGCGCCAGCACCACCACGCTGATGCCCAGCCGCATGCGGCGGTAGGCCGGCGGCCACAGCGGGTCGCGCAGGTCGATGGCGAGCCAGATCGCGAAGCCGGCGGCGAGCAGCGCCAGCGCGGCGGGCGGCGTGTGCAGCAGCAACAGTGCGGCGAAGGCGATCAGGCTGGGCATCACCGCCTCCACGAAGCGCGCGGGCGCGACGCCGCCGGCCAGGCCGCGGCCCCAGCGCGCACCGCCGAGAAAGCTGAGGATCACCGCCCCGTAGGACACGAACACGGCGGCGGCGAAACCGCTCCACGCCGGCCACGCGAACGCGGCGAGCAGCGCGCCGGCGAACGGCAGCACGCCGCTCCAGCCCAGTGCGGGCATGCCGCGCGGCAGCGGGCTTTCGGATGCATCGACCATGCAGACATCTCCTGGCCGGCACCGCGCCGGCCCCGCGCAACATGATTACCGATGCCGCGTCCGGCCCCAAGGGCGGGCACGGCGGCGGGCGCTACACCGGCAGGCCGAGCGACTGCATGCGATTGCGCAGGCCGTCCACACCCTGGAAGTGCCAGCCATGCATGCCGAGCGCCTCGGCGGCGGCGACATTCTTCAGCGAGTCGTCGATGTACAGCGTGCGCGCCGGCTCGATCGCGTAGCGGCGGATCAGGCGGTGGAAGATCTCGGGATCGGGCTTGATCAGCTTTTCCTCGCCGGACACCACGATGCCCTCGAACCAGCCGAGGAAATCGAAGCGCTCGCGCGCCAGCGGAAAGGTTTCCTGCGACCAGTTGGTGAGCGCGTACAGCCGCACGCCTTCGTCACGCAGCCGCGCGAGCAGGTCCACGCTGGGCTGGATCGGGCCGCGCAGCGTCTCCAGCCAGCGCGCGCGGTAGGCGGCGATCTGTTCGGCGTATCCGGGATGTTCCGCGCTGAGGCCGGCCACCGCCTCGGCCCACGGCCGGCCGGCGTCCTGCGCGAGGTTCCAGGCCGGCGTGCACACCTCGGAAAGGAAGCGCTCCATCGCCGCCTCGTCGTCGAACAGCGAGCGATACAGGTAGCGCGGATCCCAGTCCACCAGCACGCCGCCGAGGTCGAACACCACGGTGTCGACCCGGCTGCCAGCGCGGTCGGGCGAGAGCGGCAGGGAGGGCGATGTGGCGGCGGACGACATGGGCACGGACCGTGGCGGGAAAGCGTTCATCCTAGCGCAGGGTGGCGAGGCTCTCCGGCGCTTGCGGCGAGGTGGTCGGCGACCATCGCGGCCAGCGGTGCGTGCGCGATGCGCAGCAGGTCGAACACGCCGGCGGCCTGCAGCGGCGCGGCCAGTTCCAGCACTTCGCGCTCAAGGCGCCGGCGGGCGGTTTCGTCGGTGGCGGCGAGCAGCTCGCGCAGCTGGGCGACGAAGCGATCGAGCTGCGGTGCGGAGGTGCGCGGCGCGGCGGCGCCCGGTCCGGCTGGCGGATGTGCGGGGCCGGCGAACAGCGCGCCGCGCGCGTGCATCGGACGGAAGGCGGCAGCGAGGCGCTGCATCAGCGTGGGCAGCGGAGCGGAAGCGACTTGCGTGGTCATGGATCGTGCCTCGATGGGGAGCGGGAAACGCGCGGCTTGTCGGCACGCGCGGCATCGGGCACGGTAAGACCTCAACTTAACTTGAGGTCAAGCATGGGCAAGGCATCGGATGTCCCGGCGCTGAGCGTGGGCCAGGTGGCCGCGCGCAGCGGCCTGAGCGTGTCGGCGATCCACTTCTACGAGACCAAGGGGCTGATCCGCAGCTGGCGCAACGCCGGCAACCAGCGGCGCTACCGACGCGACGTGCTGCGGCGGCTGGCGGTGATCCGGGTGGCGAACCGCACCGGGCTGCCGCTGGCCTCGATCGCAGCGGCACTGGCCGAACTGCCCGACGAGCGCACGCCGACCGTGGCGGACTGGAAGCTGCTGTCCAGCCACTGGCGCGCGGAACTGGACGAGCGCATCGCGCGGCTCACGCAACTGCGCGACGAACTCACCGGCTGCATCGGCTGCGGCTGCCTGTCGTTGAAGAAATGTCCGCTGCGCAATGCAGGCGACCGGCTCAGCGAAGACGGCAGCGGCCCGCGCCTGCTCGACGCGGACGCGCTGTAGCGCTGCGCCGCGGCTTGGCGGCCGGCCGCACGCGGAGGCATCATCGCCAGGCCACCAGCCGAGGAGATCGCCATGACGACCAGGGTGCTGGGCATCGACCTGCACGATGCCGGACGCGACGGGGTGTACCGGGTGGACCCGGACGACCCGGTCACGCTGGTGGGCGACGCGCAGCGCGCGGGGCTCCAATTGGCGCGCATCGACCTGGCGGACTGCGGCAACGAGGCCGCCGCGCTGGAGCGCATCGCGGCGCAGGCCGGCCTGCCGCCCGCGGCCGCCGGCTCGTGGGCACAGCTCGATGCGGCGCTGCGCGCCGACGAGGGCGCCGGTCGCGTGCTGCTGTTCGACCACGCGGTGACGTTCTGCCGTGCGTCCCCGGATGCGTATGCCGCGAGCCGCCGCGCGCTGGAGGAGATGGCGCGCGCCTGGCATGCGCGCGGCGTGCCGTTCTTCGTGTTCATGGCATTCCCGGACAACGAGACCCGCGACGCGGCGATCGACGCCTGAGATCACCCGGGACGAGCGGCACTGGCGGAGGCCAGGCGCCGACCGGATGCTCCACCGCACACCCGCTGCCGGAGCGCCATCGATGATCCTGCTCGCTGCCCTGTTGATCACTTCGACCGCCGCGCCGTCGCCGACCTGCCAGGTGTGGCAGCGCGAACAGGCGTTCGCGCGCAGCGTGCGCGAGCATGATGCGACGGCATTCCGCGGCTTCCTCGCCGCGGACGCAGTGTTCGACGCGAACGGCGAACACCCGCTGCACGGTCCGGCCGCGATCCTGCCGGCCTGGCAGGCGGTCATCGACGGCAAGGCGCTGCAGCTGGACTGGCAGCCGGCGCAGGTGGTGACGAGCGCGGATGGCCGGCTGGCGCTGTCGAGCGGCCCGTACGTGATGACAGCGACGGGCAAGGACGGCCAGGCGCACACCGTGATCGGTCGCTTCGCGACCACGTGGCGTCGGGGTCGCGACGGCGCGTGGCGGGTGCAGTTCGACGGCGGCGACGAAGGGCGCCCGGCCGACGCCGCGGCACTCGCCGCGTTCGACCGGCACCGCGACGCTCCCTGCCCCGAATCGCGCTGAGCATTGATGTCCGAAAACGGCGAGTTCCAACGCGGACGCGGTGCTAGCCTGCCGGCATGGACACCTCCACCCTGCTCCCGCGACCGCTGGACACGCGCACCTGCGAACAGGCGCGACTGAGCCGCGACGCGCGCTTCGACGGCCTGTTCTTCACCGCCGTCACCAGTACGCGCATCTACTGCCGCCCGGTGTGCCCGGCGCCGGCGCCGAAGGCCGCGAACGTGCGCTACTACGCCAGCGCCGCCGCGGCCGAGGCGGACGGCTTCCGGCCCTGCCTGCGCTGCCGGCCGGAGCTGGCGCCGGGCAACGATGTCTGGCAGCGCGGCGAGCATGCGGTGGCGCGCGCACTCACGCTGATCGAGCACGGCGAACTGGAGCACGGCTCGGTGGACACGCTGGCGGCGCGGCTGGACCTGGGCGCGCGGCAGCTGCGGCGGCTGTTCGTCGAGCATGTCGGCGTGCCGCCGATCCGCGTGCACACCACGCGCCGCCTGCTGTTCGCCAAGCAGCTGCTGACCGAGACCGCGATGCCGGTGACCGAGGTGGCGATGGCGGCCGGCTTCGGCAGCCTGCGCCGCTTCAACGCCGCGTTCGCGCAGGCGAACCGGATCGCCCCGCGCGAGCTGCGCCGGCTGCCGCGCGCACCGGCCGGCGCACCGCTGGTGCTGAAGCTTGGCTACCGCCCGCCGTACGACTTCGCCGCGCTGCTGGCGTTCCTGCGCGGCCGCGCGCTGCCCGGCGTGGAGGCGGTGGACGAAGCCAGCTACAGCCGCGTGTTCGGCGATCCGGCCGCGCCGTCGTGGCTGCGGGTGAGCGCCGGTGCACGCGACGAGCATGCGCTGCGGCTGGAGGTGCACGGGGTGCCGCCGGGCGAACTGCTGGCGGTGGTGACGCGGCTGCGCCGCATGTTCGACCTGGACGCCGCGCCGCAGGCGATCGCCGCCGCGTTGCGCCGCGATGCGGTGCTCGGCCCGCTGGCGAGGAAACACCCGGGGCAGCGCCTGCCCGGCGGCTGGGACGGCTTCGAGATCGCGGTGCGCGCGATCCTCGGCCAACAGGTGAGCGTGGCCGCGGCGCGCACGCTGGCCGCACGGGTGGTGGAGCGCTTCGGCACGCCGCTGGCCGCCTCGCCGCGGCCGGGACTGGCCAAGCTGTTCCCCTCCACCGCGCAGCTGGCCGAGGCGGACCTCGGCGCGCTCGGCATCACCACGGCGCGCGCAGCGACGATCCGTGGCGTAGCGCAGGCGCTACTGGACGGCCGCATCGACTTTCGCCCCGAACAGCCGCTGGACGCATTCGTCGAACGCTGGGTGGCGCTCCCCGGCATCGGTGCATGGACCGCGCACTACATGGCAATGCGCGGCTTGAGCCATCCGGATGCGTTCCCCGCGGCGGACCTGATCCTGCGCCGCGCGGCCGCCCCCGATGGCGAGGCGCTGAGCACACGGGCGATGGAACAGCGCGCCGAGGCATGGCGCCCCTGGCGCGCCTACGCGGTGATGCACCTGTGGCGCAGCGTGGCCGTTGCGCCGAAGACGAAACCGTCAAGATGAACGACACGACGATCCACTACGTCGACCTGCCCTCGCCCTGCGGCGTGCTGCGCCTCAGCGCCGATGCGCACGGCCTGCGCGGCATCCATTTCGAAGGACGGCGCGGCCACGGCCCGGCACCAGCTGGCTGGGTGCTCGACCCGGAGGCGCTGGCGTTCGCGCGCGAGGCGCTGGAGGAATACTTCGCCGGCAAGCGCACGGCCTTCGAGCTGCCACTGAACCCGCGGGGCACGCCGTTCCAGCTCGCGGTATGGCGCGAGCTGTCGTGCATCCCGTACGGCGAGACGATCAGCTACGGCGAACTGGCGCGGCGCGTGGGCGATCCTGGCGCGGCGCGGGCGGTAGGCGCGGCGAACGGCGCCAATCCGCTGCCGATCGTGGTGCCCTGCCACCGGGTGATCGGCGCCAACGGCAACCTCACCGGCTTCGGCGGCGGCCTGCCGAACAAGCGCTGGCTGCTGGCGCTGGAAGCGCGCGTGGCGCGGGGCGACCTGTTCGGCTGACCGCGGCGCTCAGTGGCCGACGGTGCCACCCTTCTCTGCGGCCACCGGCTGGGGGGCGGGTTGCGGCACCGGCTGTGCCATCAGGGCGTCGCTGTAGCGCTGTACGCGATCGCGCTGCTGGGCGTTGTAGAGCTGGTCCTGCGCCTGCTTGGCGTTGTCGACCTGCTTGTCGTTCGAGGTGGTGCTACCGGGCTTGCTGCGCGTGCTCTCCAGCGTGCGCTGGGTCAGCTGGTGTTCGAGCTGGGCCTTCTGCAACTGGTCGCGCACCTGGCTCTGTTGCACCGCCTCGCGGAAGCGCTGCTGCGAGCCGGTCGGCTGGATCGGCACCGGGCGCGGGGCCGGCGCGGTGGACTGGGCCTGCACGGCGCCAGCGGCGAGCAGGGCCACGGCCATGGCGGCAAACACGGGGGAGAGCGGGCGGGAGCGTGTCATTGTCACACCTGTGCGCGATCATGGCGCGTTGTCATGGATGTGGATCGTAGGTTCCAACGCATGAAATTCCCGTTTCGTTTACTCGCCCTCGCGCTGCTGCCGTTCATCGCTGCCTGCGCGGGGACCCCGGCGCGGGATGCCGCGGGCCATCGCCCCGCCCCGCTGCTGCTGATCTCGATCGACGGCTACCGCCACGACTACATCGACCGCGGCTTCAGCCCGAACCTGGCCGCGCTGGCCCGCGACGGCGTGCGCGCCCGCAGCATGCAGCCCTCGTTCCCCTCGCTGACCTTTCCGAACCACTACACCCTGGTCACCGGCCTGCGCCCGGATCACCACGGCATCGTGCACAACACGATGGACGACCCGCAGCTGGGCCATTTCGACCTGGGCGATCGCAAGGCGGTGAGCGACGGGCGCTGGTGGGACGAGGCGACGCCGCTGTGGATCACGGCCGACCGCCACGGGCTGAAGACCGCGACGATGTTCTGGCCCGGCACCGAGGCCGACATCCAGGGCATGCATCCGGATCACTGGCGCCCCTACGACGGCGACGTCACCGCCGACCAGCGGGTGGACCAGGTGCTGGCCTGGCTGGACCTGCCGGGTGACCGGCGCCCGGGCTTCCTCACCCTGTATTTCGACGCGGTGGACCACGCCGGCCACGAGCACGGCCCGGACTCGTCCGAGGTGGACCAGGCCCTGCGCGATACCGACGAAGCGCTGGGCCGCCTGGTGGCGGGGCTGCGCCGGCGCGCCATGCTCGAACGCATGAACATCATCGTGGTGTCCGACCACGGCATGGCCACGGTGCCGATGGGCCACGTGATCACACTGGACGGGCTGCTGCCGCTGGACCAGGTGAAGCTGGTCACCGCCGGCGTGCTGGCCGGCATCGACCCGAAGCCGGGTACCGACTTCGCCGCGATCGAGGCCCGCATGGAGCGGCCGCACGCACACATGCGGTGCTGGGACAAGTCGCGCGTGCCGGCCCGGTTCGCCTACGGCCACAACCCGCGCGTGCCGCAACTGCTGTGCCTGGCGGACACCGGCTGGACGATCTCCACCGACAGCTACATGCGCCGCCACCCGCAGACCGGAACCCGCGGCGAGCACGGCTACGACAACGCCGACCCGCGCATGGGCGCGCTGTTCGTGGCGCATGGTCCGGCGTTCGAGCGCGGCGTGGTGCATGGCGCGTTCCCGAACGTGGACGTGTATCCGCTGATGGCGCACCTGCTGGGCCTGGAGCCGCGGCCGAACGACGGCGACTACGGCCAGGTGAAGGACATGCTGGTGCCGGCGACGCGCTGAGCGTGACGGCGCGGCTACAGGAAAAAGCGCCATAGGCCAATCGGGCCATGGCGTGTGCGCCATGGCTGTCCATCATCGCTCACCCCTTCCCCTTTCACGACCCGTACCCGCATGTTCTTCCGATCTCTCTGCTGCGCCGCCGTCGCCCTGCTGGCCGGTTGCGCCACCGCGCCCCACGCCCCTGCCGCGCGCCCGGCCACGCCGGCGACGCTGCTGCTGGTGTCGCTCGACGGCTTCCGCGCCGATTACCTGGACCGCGGCCTTTCGCCCACTCTGTCCGCGCTGGCCGACCAAGGCGTGCGCGCGAAGGCAATGAAGCCATCATTCCCTTCGCTGACTTTCCCCAACCACTACACCCTGGTGACCGGGCGCTACCCGGACGACCACGGCATCGTCGACAACTCGATGTTCGATCCCGCGCTGGGTCGCTTCAGCCTGGGCAACCGCAAGGCGGTGGGCGACGCGCGCTGGTGGAACGAGGCCGAGCCGATCTGGGTGACCGCGCAGAAGCAGGGCCTGCGCGCCGCCACGCTGTTCTGGCCCGGCTCGGAGGCCGCGATCCACGGCGTGCGGCCGGACCACTGGCGACCGTACGACGGCGACATGCCATACGACGCGCGCGTGGACAAGGTGCTGTCCTGGCTGGACCTGCCGGCCGCGCAGCGCCCGCAGCTGCTCACACTGTATTTCGAGGCCGTGGATACCGCCGGGCACTACTACGGACCGGATGCGCCGCAGACCAATGCGGCCATCGGCCAGGTGGATGCCGCGCTGGCGCGGCTGGTGGCCGGGCTGAAGCAGCGCGGCCTGTACGACCGCATCGACCTGATCGTGGTGGCCGACCACGGCATGGCACAGACGCCGCCGGACCAGCGCATCTTCCTCGACGACCTGATCGTGCCGGGGCACGCCACGGTGGTGTCCACCGGCGCGATCTCCGGGATCATCCCGGCGCCAGGCCACGAGGCCGAGGTGGCGAACGCCCTGCTGCGCCCACACCCGCACATGCAGTGCTGGAAGAAATCGGACATCCCGGCCCACCTGCACTACGGCCACAACGCGCGGGTGCCGCCGCTGTTCTGCCTGGCGCAGACCGGCTGGCTGATCACCAGCAACACCCGCAGCATGCTCCACCACGGCAAGCCGATCTGGGGCGAACACGGCTTCGACAACGACGACCCGGCGATGCGCGCGCTGTTCCTGGCCCACGGCCCGGACTTCCGCCGTCACGTGGTGGTGCCGGAGTTCCCGAATGTGGACGTCTATCCGCTGATGACGCATCTGCTGCACATCGTGCCCGAGCGCAACGACGGCGATTACCGGCCGGTGGAGGAGATGCTGGTGCCGGCGGCGCGGTGAGGCCGTTTCGCGTTGCGGGGATGGTCTGGGCTTGATCGAGTGACCGTGGAGGGCGTTCGCATCGTTATCTGTTCTTCATCCACTGCAATTCCCACCGCTTGATGCAGTCCCCACTAGCTGCCGGGAAGTGCGCTCATGAAAAGCCAAGGCTTTCGTACGCCTTCGGCGCCCGAGTCACTTTCTCTTGGGTCGCCAAGAGAAAGTGACTCGGCCTCCGCAGGAGGACGAAACCGCTCTTGGCTCTGATGCTGAGCACAACGAGGACTGCGGAAAGACACTGGATGACCGGCTTCCGCCATTGAAACGCGCCTTCCGCTTTCGCGGGAATGACGGCAGTTGGGTATGCGGTAACACTCGGCGCGCGCCCTGCCCCTCTGCGGCGGCTGCAGCGCGGAGGGAAAGCCCCCTCACGGCATCGCCCCGCGACTGGCCGGCTGCGGCAGCGTCGCCACGTTCACCAACGGCGGCAGCCGATACAGCCGCCATGCCACCAGCAGGCCGGCCAGCACCAGCGCGCCGACGAAGCCGACCACGCCGTTCCAACCGTGCGAAGCGTAGAACAGCCCGCCGCTGGCGCCGGCGATGCTCGAACCCATGTAGTACGAAAACAGGTACACGCTCGAGCCCTGCGCCTTGGCCGCACCGGCGCGACGACCGACCCAGCTGCTGACGATGGAGTGGCCACCGAAGAAGCCGAAAGTGATCGCCACGATACCGAGCAGGATCAGCGGCAGCGATGCCGCAGCAGTGAGCCCCACGCCGGCCAGCATCAGCGCGAACGCGCTCCACAGCACCTTGCGCCGACCCAGCCGACCGGCCAGGTGGCCCATCCAGGTCGAGCTGAAGGTGCCGATCAGGTAGATGCCAAAGACCAGGCCGACCGCGGTCTGGCTGAGATGGTACGGTGCGGCCAGCAGGCGGTAGCCGAGGTAGTTGTAGACGGTGACGAACGCGCCCAGCAGCAGGAAGCCCTCGGCGAACAACCACGGCAGGCCGGCATCGCGGAACAGCCCGGCGAAGCGGCCGAGCAGGCTGCGCAGGTGGAACGGTCGCGCCGTGAAGTGCCGCGATGGCGGCAAGCTGCGCCAGAACAGCAGACAGGCCACCAGCCCCACCGCGCCCACCGTGCCCATGCCCACGCGCCAGCCGAAGTGGTCGGTCAGCACGCCGGCGATCAGCCTTCCGCTCATGCCGCCGATCGCGTTGCCGCTGATGTACAGCCCCATGCCCAGCCCGATCGAGTCGTGGTGCACCTCCTCGGCGAGGTAGGTCATCGCCACCACCGGCACGCCGCTCAGGGTGAAGCCGAGCAGCATGCGCAGCGCGAGCAGCAGCGGCCACTGCTGCACCATCGTGCTGGCCAGCACCAGCAGCGCGGAGGACAGCAGCGAGGCGACCATCACCGACTTGCGCCCCACCGCGTCGGACACGCCGCCCATGAACAGCATGGCGAAGGCCAGCACGCCGGTGCTCAGCGACAGCGACAGCGCGCTGGTCGCCGCGCTGACGCCGTAGTCGCGGCTGAACTCGGGCATCAGCGGCTGCACGCAATACAGCAGGCCGAAGGTGGCGAAGCCGGCGGCGAACAAGGCCAGGTTGGTGCGCCGGAACGCCGCCGTGCCATGGCGGATCGACTCGACCTCGGCCGGCTGCGCCGTGTCGACCGCCTCGGAACCGCCCTTCGTCATCGGGTTGACCTGCCGGATTGGTGATCGGGGAGCGCGAAGCTTAGAGCCAGCGGGCCGGACGATCGACCATCGCGATTGGGCGACCGGTCGGGGCCGTCGGTCAGTCCTTCGCTCTACCGGACGGGTCATGCCCGCGCAGCAGCGGCTCCAGCGACACCGACCAGGCGTTGAGGTTGCCGTTGTCCCACTGCTCGATCCGTTCGAGGTAGGCCCGTGCCTGCGCCGGCGAGTGCGGGTAGTGGCCCACCGGTGCGGCGCGGTCGCTGGCGAAATACAACGTGCGATGGTCCGACCCGAGGTGCGGCAGGTAGTCCGTGCTGAAGCCGCCGGCATCGTCGCCGGCGTAGCGGATCGGCTGCGGCTCGGCCCAGCCGTCGCCCTGGCGGAACACGATGAACAGGTGGTCCTTGCTGTCGCCGGGCAGGCGATGGTCGCTGGCGAACACCATGAACGAGCCGTCCGGTGCGATCTCCGGGTCCACGTCGTTGTCGCCGTAGTGGCTGAACGACAGCGGATGCGCCGGCTGGTAGCTACCGTGCGCGAATGCCGACACGTAGAGCCGTTTACCCTTGCCCGGGTCGATCGAGAGGAAATACAGGCTGCCGTCGCGCGCCATACTCGCCTTCCACACCGCGTCGCTGAGGTTGACCGTGGCCGGCAGGCGCTGCGGCTCGCTCCAGCGGTCCCAGCCGGGACCGATGCGGTCCACCTTCCACAGGCCGACCTGCTGGTGCGCGGGTATGCCGGCGGAGCGGCGGATCGAGACGTAGACCAGCGACTTGCCGTCCGGCGAGATCTCCGGCGCAAGGTCCGGCCAGCGGCCGGAGAACGGGGCGATCGTCGGTGTCGACCAGTGACCGTCGATCCGGTGCGACTCCATGATCGTGCCGCCGCCGGCGCCGCTGCGGGTGAAGAACAGGGTCTGCCCGTCCGGGCTGAAAGTGGGGGCTTCGTCGTTGGCCGGACCGGACACGACGCCGGGAGCGAAGATCTGCGGGGCTGCCAGCACGGTCGGTGTGGACGCACTGGCGGCGGCACTGAGGCCACAGGCCAGCACCGCGGCCAGCCAGGCGGTGGAACGGGGCGATCCCTGCATGGAGGAACTCCTTACGGCGCGCGGGCCGGAAGCGGTGGCGGGCCCTGCCTTCGAGGCGACAGAGGGGCAGTGCCCACGCTAGCGCCACGCGTCCGGCGGCGGCACCTGCCGGACGTCACCCGCACCCATGGCAGGGCGAATCAGTCACCGGCCGGCGCCAGCGGCAACAGCAGGGACACCTCCAGCCCACCGCCCGCAGCGTTCTCCGCGTGCACGCCGCCGCCGTGTGCGTGCGCCACACGCTTGACGATGGCCAATCCCAGCCCGCTTCCCTCCGCCCGAGGCGCGTTGCTGCCGCGGAAGAACGGCCGGAACAGCGCGGCCAATTCGCCCGGCGGCACACCCGGACCGTGGTCGCGCACCGACAGTCGTGCCTGCCCTGCCGCGGTGTGCGCGCCCAGCACGATCTCGCCGCCCGGCGGGCTGAACTTGATCGCGTTCGACAGCAGGTTGTCCAGCGCGCGTTCCAGCAGCAGGGCATGGCAGGAAACGGGGACCGGCGATGGCGCGTCCAGCCGCAGGGCGATACCGCGGGCGGCGGCCTCCAGTTGAGCGCGCGCCGCGCCGTCGCGCGCCAACGCGGCGAGGTCCACCGGTTCGCGCTGGTCGCCCGGCAGGCCGCCTTCCAGACGCGACAGCGCCAGCATCTCGCCGGTCATGCGGTCCAGCTGTTGGATCTCCTGCTCGGCACGGGCGAAGTAGCCGGCGGCCTCGGCCGGATCCTCGCTGCGCCGCGCGAAATCCAGCAGCAGTTGCAGCCGCGCCAGCGGCGAGCGCAGTTCGTGGGAGAGGTCCTGCAGCACGCCGCGATCATGCGCGACCAACGCCTCGATGCGCTCGGCCATCGCATCGAAATCGCCGGCGAGCTGGGCCAGCTCGTCGCGGCCGCGACCGTTCTTCCAGTGCACGCGGGTGGACAGTTCGCCGGCCGCCATGCGCCGGGTCGCCTCGCGCAGCGCCGCCACCGGACGCGCCACGCTGCGCGCGATCCACCAGCCGATCACGCCGATCAGCAATAGCGAGAGCAGCGCCTGCACGGCGAGCAGGATGGTCTGCCGGGTGTGCTGGTGCAGGCGGGTGTGGGTGCGACTGAGGGCGACCAGCTGGCGCGTCCGGCCGTCGGCGCCCTGTACCGGCTGCACGGCCAGGTAAAGGCCCGGGCGCGGCTGCACCAGCACGTCGTGCCCGGCGGCGAGCCAGCTGGGCAGGTCGCGCAGCATGATCGGCCCCGCACGGAACGGTGTCAGCGGCCGGCAGTCTTCGAACAGCGTCGCCTCGATACCTTCCCTGTGCTGCTCGCGCGACCACTCGGCCAGCCCACGCCCGCCCCCGGTGTCGTAGGCGTGGCTGGCATCCCGGGCCAGCGCCGACCAGTCGATCTCCACCGCCGTGGTGTATTCGATGAAGCGCTGCGCCAGCGAGCCGCCGACGAACAGCACCACCAGGTTGGCCAGGCAGAAACCGACCAGCAGGCGCCGGTAGAGCGAGCTGCGCAGCGGGTTCATGCGCCACCCGCCCGCAGCAGGTAGCCGGAGCCGCGCACCGACTCGATCCGCGGCGCATCGGCCGACGCCTCGGCCAGCTTGTGCCGCAGGCGGCTGACGTGCACGTCGATGCTGCGGTCGAAGCGCTCCAGCTCGCGACCGAGCGCGAGCCGGGTGAGCGTGGCCTTGTCCACCACCTCGCCCGCGCGCTGCGCCAGCGCGAGGAGCAGAGAGAACTCGGCACCGGTCAGCGTGAGCTCCCGCGCGTCGACGAACGCCTGGCGGTCGCCCGGCTGCAGGCGCAGGTGGCCGACCTGCACGTTCGCCGCCGCCTCCGGCGTCCGCCGACGCAGCTGCGCACGCACGCGGGCGAGCAGTTCGCGCGGCAGGCAGGGCTTGGACAGGTAGTCGTCCGCGCCCAGCTCCAGCCCGATCACGCGGTCCACCGGCTCGCCGCGCGCGGACAGCATGATCACCGGCAACCGCTGCTGCAGGCGCAGTTCGCGCAACGTCTCCAGGCCATCGCGGCCGGGCATCATCACGTCGAGGATCAGCAGGTCCGGACGCTGCGCACCGTCGCGCAGACGCGCCAGCGCCGCCTCGCCATCGTGCACCACGTCCACGGTGAAGCCTTCGCGCTGCAGGTACTCGGCCAGCAATTCGGTGAGGGCGCGGTCGTCGTCGGCGATCAGGATCCGTTGCATGGCAGCCATTTCAGTGGGGCAGCGGCGCGGACGCCACGGGCTTTACGCATCTTTACCTACGCGCAAAGAACATACACGCGGGGGTGTCGTCCAATGATCGCCAGTCCTCCACCCACGCAAGAGGTGTTACCCATGCGCAAGACGACCACCCTCGGCTTCCTCCTCGCTTCGGCCCTGACGATCACCGGCGCCGCCTTCGCCGCCGGCGGCAACCACGACGGGGGGCACCGCCCCGGCGACCACGGGCACCGCGATCACCACGGCATGCGCGAGGCCTTCGCCAAGCTCAACCTGACCGACGCACAGAAGGCCAGCATCAAGCAGATCACCCAGGCCAGCCGCGAGCAGAACAAGGGTCAGTGGCAGGCCCTGCATACGCAACGCGAGGCGTTCGAGCAGATGACCCCGGACCAGGTCGGCTACCAGGCCGCGGCGGCCCGGCTGGCGCAAGCCGAAGGCCAGGCGACCCAGGCCCGCATCGAGCAGCGCGCCAGGGTGAAGGCGCAGATCTACGCGGTGCTGACGGCGCAGCAGAAGGCCCAGCTGGCGACCATGCGCAGCCAGCGCGAGGCGCGTCGCGAGCAGTGGAAGGAGTTCCGCCAGAGCCATCCGGTGCCGTCGGCCAGCTCGGCGCAGTAACTCCCCGGCATCCACTCGAAGCGTCCGGCGCCAGCGTGAGCTGGCGCCTTTTTTCGTGGCACTCACGGGACATCCACGCCGCGGCGACGAGCTGCAGGCGCGGCCTTCATGCGTGGCACCGGACCATCCCCGCACACCCGGGAGCCGCCGATGAGACGCCTGAGCCTGATCACCGCCAGTTTCGCCCTGCTTGCCGGATGCCACGGCAAGCCGCCGACCGCATCACCCGCGGCGGGCGACTCGACACCCCACCGGTTCACCGCTCCGTCGCTGGGGTTGTCGATACCGATACCGGCCGATATGACGCTGCACCGCGATTTCGATCGCAGCTATCTGGATGCCGCCGCCTGGCAGGCATTCGCCGGACCGCACGGCCAGGGCCAGCCGCTGGCCGCCCTGGTGCTGAAAGGCTCGAACCGGATCACCTCCGCCGAGCTGCGCATCAGCGAGAGCGGCGACGCCGACGCACTGGCCCACTGCGAGGACACTCCGGCCAGCGCAAAGCCGGGCTCGATCGCCAGCCAGACGCTGGACGGGACCCCGTTCCAGCGCTTCCGTGCCGGTGATGCGGCGATGAGCCACTACCTGCAGGTGGAGGGTTACCGGGCGGTGCGCGACGACCGCTGCGTGGCGATCGACCTGCTGGTGTACGGCACCCGGCCGGAGGTCTACGCCCCGCCGCGCACGCCGCCCTTCAGCCAGGCCCAGGCGTGGCAGGCGCTGCATGCCGCGCTGGCCGGAGTGCACTGGTCACGCTGAGCGCTCAGCGCACGCGCCAGTGGCCGGAAACCCATACATGCGGCGCGGCCCAGTAGCCCGGTATCCACACGCGCGCATGACCGCGGGCCGGCACCACGATGCAGCCGGCCAACAGGGCGCTGGCGCCCAGCAAGGCGGTGGAGATCAACAGACGTGATGCGAATCGGCGCATGGCGCACTCCCGATGTGGATGGTGCTGCCAGGAACGGCCCGACGCGCCGTGGGCCGACTACCGCGGAAGCTTGCGGACGGCCACCGTTCATCGTACGGGCATCGACCTCATGGGGAGGCCTCCAGCGCCCGCACGCGCTGGCCGTCGACGAGGCGATCGTCCGGATAGGCCACCACGCGGTCGCCTGCCTTGAGCCCGGCGAGAATCTCCACCGCACCGTCCCCCTGCATGCCCGGCGTGACCTCGACCCGGCGTGCGCGCCCGCCGGCGACGCGGAACACCATCCAGCGGCGGCCCTCGCGGAACAGCGCGCTGGAGGGGGCCTGCAGCATGTCGTCACGGCGCGCCACCTCGAACTGCACCTCGACCCGGAAACCGTCGCCCAGCGCCGCCCACTGCGCGCGCGGCGCGGTGATCTGCAGCCAGACCAGGGTGCGCTGCTCCTCCACGCCGAGCGCGGACACCTTGGTAAAGGCGCCGGGCTCGATCCGCAGCACGCGCGCCGGCAGCGGCCGGTCGCCACCCCAGCGCAGGATCCGCGCCGCCGAGCCCGGATGCAGGCCGATCACCTGCTGCGACAGCGCCTGCACCATCACCTGCAGTTCGTCGAGGTCGCCGATCTCCAGTAGCGACTGCCCGGCCTGCACCGGCACGGTGCTCTCCTGGTAACGATGCAGCACCACGCCGTCGACCGGCGCGCGCAGTTCGATCCGCTCACCGCCGCCCTGGCCCTGCCCCTTCAGAAGCGCCGCCAGCGCATCGCGCTGCTGCGCAGCTGCGTGCTGCTCGGCACGCGCGGCCGCGGCGGCTGCAAGCGCGCGGGCGACCCGCGCCTCGGCCTCATCCAGCGTGGCCGCGCTGACCACGCCGCCGGCGCCCAGCGTGCGCATGCGGCGCACGTCGCGCGAGGCCAGCTCGGCGTCCGCGCTGGCCGCCGCCAGACGCTGCCGCGCCGCCTGCATCGAGGCCTCGGCCGCCTGCTGCTCGGCGAGCAGGCGGGCACGGTTGGCCGCATCGAGCAGTGCGCCGTGCATCGGCTCGATCACCGCGACGACCTGACCGGCCTTCACCGCATCGCCCTGCAGCAGGTTGATCCGCTGCAGCGTGCCGGCGAGCGGCGCCGAGACCACCCAGCGCCGCGGCAACTGGGTCCGCCCCTCCTCCTCGAAGCGCTGCACCAGGGGACCACGCTGCACCGTGGCGATGTCCACCAGGCGCGGCGAGGCCTGCCATGCCCAGAGGAACGCCGCGGCGAGCGCGACGGCAAGGATGACCAGGGCGATCAGGTACGGGCGTTTCATGCGCACGACGGGTTCCTCATTCGCGGGTCTTCAACACGCCGATCAGATCGAGCCGGTGGATGCGCCGACGCACCAGCAGCGCCGACAGCAGGCTGGCCACGCACACCGTCGCCGCGGCAAACGCGTAGGTGGCAGTGGTGAGCCGCACCGGCACGCGGAACAGCTCGGACTGGAAGCCCTGGGTCATCAGCCAGCACAGCGCGTATCCGGCGACGAAACCCAGCGGCACCGACACCAGCACCAGCACGCCCAGCTGCCCGAGCAACAGCATGCTGACCTCGCCCTCGGTCATGCCGAGCACGCGCAGGCTGGCCAGCTCGCGCCCGCGCTCGGACAGGCTGATGCGCGCGGCGTTGTAGACCAGTCCGAAATTGATCACGCCGCCGAGCAGCGCCGCCACCCAGGCGAATACCAGCATGCTCTCGCCCATGGTCGCGTAGAAACTGCGCACGGCGGCCAGCCGCGAATCGACGCCGGCCACCCAGGGACGCCGGTTCAGCTCGGCATAGACGTCCGGCGCGGCCCCGGGCATCACGCCCAGCAGCACGCCGGAAACCACGTCGCCGTCGCCCAGCAGCCGGTTGAGCGCGTCCAGATCCATGTAGCCCTGCGCGCCGATGTACTCGTGCACGAAGCCGGCCACCGGCACGCTGACGTGGCGGCGATGGCCGTCCAGCGCCTGCACTTCCACCCGGTCGCCGGGCCGCAGGTCGAGCATTTGGCCGAGGTAGTCGGTCAGCAGCACGCCGTCGCTGCGCGGCAGCACCGGCCGCAGCGTGGTGTCCAGCGGGCGGCGCAGTCGTGCGCCGGGCGGCAGGCCCTCGAGCACGGTGCGGTAGCTGTGCAGGCCATGCACCAGGCGCACCGGCGCCATCCGCACCGGTTCGGCCGCGCGCACGCCGGGCAACGCAGCCAGCTCCGGCACGACGCCGCGCGGTGCCGGCTCGACGAAGCTGACGGACAAGTCGTGCCGCTGCGCGATGCCGAGCTGGGTGTCGACCATGGTCTGCACGGCGTCGCCCTGGAAGCGGCCGACCATCATCACCGCGCTGGCCATCGCCAACCCGAACACGGTGAACGCCGCGCGCCCGGGACGACGCCCGAGGTCGCGCAGCGCCATGCGCACGGCGGGCGTCAGCCAGCGACGCAGGCCCAGCCGCTCGACCAGGCTCGGCCCGAACCGGGCCGGCGCCGGCGCGCGCATCGCCTCGGCCGGCGGCAGGCGCACGGCGGCGCGCAGTGCCATCAACGCACCGGCCGCGGCCGCGCCCAGGCTGACCGCCAGTCCCGTGGCGACCGCGACCGCGCTCAGCCGGTAGGCAAGGAACGGAAACCGGTAGATGCCCTGGTAGACATGGGCCAGCCAGCCGCCGAGCGCTGCACCCAGGGCGATGCCGAGCAGCGCGCCGGCACCGGCGATCACCGCGGCGATCCCCAGGTAGTGCCGGGCCAGCGCGCGGTCCGGGTAGCCGAACGCCTTGAGCACGCCGATCTGATCGCGCTGGGTGCCGAGCAGGCGCATCAGCACCACGTGCACCAGGAACGCCGCGACGCCGAGGAAGATCGCCGGGAACAACCGCGCCATGGTTTGCAGCTGGCGCATCTCCTCCTCCAGATAGCGGGCCGAGGTCTGCTCGTGGCGACCGTATGCACCGACGCCGCCGTAGCGCGCCAGCAGACTATCCAGCGCGGCGATCACCGCGGCCGGCTTCGCCTCCGGCCGCAGCCGCAACACCACGCTGTTGAACGCGCCATCCATCGACAACGCTTTTTCCATCGCATGCCGGTTCATCCACGCCACGGCGTAGCGCCGGAAATCCGGGAACACCGCGCCGGGCGGACTCTGGTAGACGTACTCCGGCGAGGTCGCCACGCCGACCACGCGCAGCCAGCGCTGGCGCCCGCGCAGGGTCAGGCTCAGCGTGTCGCCGGCGCGCAACGCGTGGGCGGCGGCGAAGGCCTCGCCGAGCACCACTTCGTTGTCCACGTCCGGATTCGGCAGCCGCCCGCTGCGCAGCTGCAGGCGGTTGAGCAGCGGCTGCCCGCCCTCTTGCGGCAGCGAGACCAGCTCGACCCGCACCGGTTCGCCGAAGCCGGGCACGCCGAGCGTGCCGGCCGCCATCAGCCGGGTCTGCGCGGTCTGCACGCCGTCGATGGCCGCCAGCCGCGGGGCCAGCGCGTCCGGCGCGCGCTTGAGCGGCGCCCACAGGTCGGCCAGCGCGCCCTCGCGGTAGAACCGCTCCCGCGTCGCGGTGAGCGACTGGTAGGTGGACTGCGACATCACCAGCGTGGCGACGCCGCCGGCGATCACCAGCGCGATCGCCAGCGCCTGCCCGCGCAGGTGCCACAGGTCGCGCCACGCCTTGCGTCCCAGCGCCCTCACCAGCGCAGCTCCCGCGCCGGAATGCGCTGCTCGGGGCGCGACTCACGCACGATGCGGCCGTCGCCCAGGTACAGCACCCGGTGCGCCATGCGCGCGATGTCGGCGTTGTGGGTGATCACCACCGTGGTGGTGCCCAGCTCGGCGTTCACCCGCTCCAGCGCCTCGAGCACGCGCACGCCGGTGGCCGAGTCGAGCGCGCCGGTGGGCTCGTCGCACAACAGCACCGCCGGCCGCTTGGCGATGGCGCGGGCGATCGCCACCCGCTGCTGCTGGCCGCCGGAGAGCTGGGCCGGAAAATGGTCCATGCGGTCGGCCAGGTCCACCCGCGCCAGCGCTTCCTCCGGGCTCATCGCGCCCTCGGCCAGGTCGGTGACGATGGCCACGTTCTCGCGCGCGGTGAGGCTGGGGATGAGGTTGTAGAACTGGAACACGAAGCCGACGTGCTCGCGGCGGAACAGGGTCAGCTCGCGCTCGTCGGCACCGGACAGGTGGTGTCCCTCGTACCAGACCTCGCCCGCAGTGGGCACGTCCAGCCCGCCGAGGATGTTCAGCAGCGTGGACTTGCCACTGCCGGACGGCCCCAGCAGCACCACGAACTCGCCGCGGTACAGGTCCAGGTCGACGCCGCGCAGCGCATGCACCTCCACCTCGCCCATGCGGTAGACCTTGGTCAGGCCGCGGGCGCGGAAGACGGCATCGCTGTCCGGAAGGGCGGGCGTCCCCATGCATGGCTCCGTGACACCGCGCGGAGGTGTCGTGCCGAGCACCCTAGACGCTGCGCGATCCCGCCGACCTGATCCTGCGCAACTACCGGCCCGATTGCCGGCGCGCGGTCAGGCGCGGGCGGCCAGCGCCGCCACCGTCGCGCGGTAGCGGGCGGCGATGCGCTCCTCGTCGTGATGCACGAAGTCGCGCACCACCCAGCGGCCGCCGCACATCACGTGGCGCACCAGCGGCGCGTTGCCTGCGAACAGGAAGCTGTCCATCGCCGAACCGGCATCGCGCGCGGCGAGCAACGGCGCCTCGTCATCCAGTACGAGCAGGTCGGCGCGCCGCCCCGCGTCCAGTGCGCCGACCGGCAGGCCCGCGGCTTGCGCACCGCCGCGCAGCGCTGCGCGCCACAGCGTCTCGCCGACGCTGGCGCCTTCGCTGCGCGCAGCGATGTTGCGATGACGGGTGACCAGCCGCTGACCGTATTCGAGCCAGCGCAGTTCCTCCACCGGCGACACCGAGATGTGCGAATCCGAGCCGACGCCGAGCACGCCGCCGGCATCGAGGTAGTCGGCCAGCGGGAACAGGCCGTCGCCGAGGTTGGCTTCGGTGGTCGGGCACAGGCCGGCGACGGCGCCGCTGCGCGCCAGACGCGAGGTCTCGTGGCCGGTCAGGTGGGTGGCGTGGACCAGACACCAGCGCGCGTCCACGTCGGCGTGGTCGAGCAGCCATTCGACCGGCCGGGCGCCACGCACGGCGAGGCAGTCCTGCACCTCGCCGAGTTGCTCGGCGATGTGGATGTGGATCGGCCCGGCCTGCGCCGCACCCGTCGCCAAGAGCATGCGCATCGCGTTCTCCGGCACGGCGCGCAGCGAGTGCAGCGCGATGCCCACGCGCAGGTCGGCCGACTCGTGCGCGCGCAGCGCCTCGAGCAGGCGCAGGTAGTCGGACACCTCGGCATGGCCGAAGCGGCGCTGTCGCGGCGCCAGCGGCCGGCCATCGAAGCCGCCGGTCATGTACAGCACCGGCAGCAGGGTCAACGCGATGCCGGCCTCCTTCGCCGCCTCGATCAGCGCCAGCGACATCGCCTCGGGCTGCGCGTAGGGCGCGCCGTCCGGCTGGTGATGCACGTAGTGGAACTCGCAGACCTGGGTGTAGCCGGCCTTGAGCATCTCCACGTACAACTGGGCGGCGACCGCCTGCAGCGATTCAGGGTCGAGCGCCGCGGCGAAGCCGTACATCGCCTCGCGCCAGGTCCAGAAGCTGTCGTTGCCCGGACCGCGCCGTTCGGCCAGCCCGGCCATGGCGCGCTGGAACGCGTGCGAATGCAGGTTGGGCATGCCCGGCAGCACCCAGCGGCCGAGGGGCTCGCCGACCGCATCGGGCGACTCGGCCAGATGCCCGGTGGCATCGACGGCCAGTTGGCCGTCGGCCCGCCAGCCCTGGGGCGTCCAGTGGACATCGGCACTGGGGGATTCTTGCGAAACCGGCGACATCATGGGGGCGATCCGTCGAAAAGCCGCAGTGTAGCGGCCCGCGTCGACCCGGCCTTCGCGGCAGTGCGGCATAATGGGCGGATGGCCAGGAAGATTTCCGAGCAGGCACCCAAGCTGCAGCTTCGGCTGGCGGTGCCCGCGGACGTGCCCCAACTGGTCGAGCTGACCGCCCGCGTCTATACCGCCGAGTGGGGTCATTCGGCGGAAATGCTGCGCTCCCAGCAGACGCACTTCCCGGAAGGCCAGTTCGTGGTCGAGTACGAGGGACGCATCGTCGGCTACTGCGCCACCTTCCGCATCGACGAGGCCACCGCGCTGGCGCCGCACACCTGGGTGCAGATCACCGGTGGCGGCATGGCCTCGCGACACAAGCCGGACGGCGACTGGCTGTACGGGATGGAAGTGGTGGTGCACCCGGACTACCGCGGCATGCGCATCGGCCAGCGCCTGTACCAGGCGCGCAAGCGGCTGTGCCAGGACCTGAAGCTGCGCGGCATCGTGTTCGGCGGACGCATTCCCGGCCTGGCGAAGAACCTCGCCCGCTACGGCAGCGCCGAGGCCTACGTGCAGGCGGTGGTCGAGGGCCGGCGCCGCGACCAGACGCTCAGCTTCCAGTTGCACAACGATTTCGAACTGGTCGGCCTGCTGCGCAACTACGTGCCGTCGGACTACGACTCGCTCGGCTACGCCGCCCACCTGGTGTGGCGCAATCCGCGGCTGCTGGATCATCCGGACATGCCCTCGGTACCGACGCCGCAGCGCCTGCCCGAATCGGTGCGCGTGGCCTCGGTGCAATACCAGCAGCGGCGGATCACGTCGTTCGAGGAGTTCGCCACCCAGGTGGAGTACTTCACCGACATCGCCGCCGACTACAGTGCCGACTTCGTCACCTTCCCCGAGCTGATCACGCTGCAGCTGCTGTCGATCGAGAACGAGGAGCTCTCGCCGGTCGAGGCGATCCGCAAGCTGAGCCAGTACACGCCGCAGGTGAAGGAACTCTTCAGCCACCTGGCGGTGCGCTACAACATCAACATCATCGGCGGCTCGCACCCGACCGAGCAGCCGAACGGCGACATCCACAACGTCTGCTACGTGTGCCTGCGCGACGGCTCGATCCACGAGCGCGAGAAGCTGCACCCCACGCCCAGCGAACGCACCGTGTGGAACATCACCGGCGGCGAGAGCGCGGCGACGATCCAGACCGACTGCGGCCCGATCGGCGTGATGATCTGCTACGACTCGGAGTTCCCCGAGGTCGCCCGTCACCTCACCGACCAGGGCGCGCTGATCCTGTTCGTGCCGTTCTGCACCGACGTGCGCGAGGGCTACCTGCGCGTGCGCTACTGCTCGCAGGCACGGGCGATCGAGAACCAGTGCTATGTGGTGCTCTCCGGCAACGTCGGCAACCTGCCCGGCGTGAACAACTTCGACATCCAGTACGGCCAGAGCTGCATCCTCACGCCCAGCGACTTCCCGTTCGCCCGCGACGGCATCGCCGCCGACTCCACGCCGAACATCGAGACGGTGCTGTTCGCCGACCTCAGCCTGGAGAACCTGGCCAAAGCCCGCAACGCCGGCGCGGTGCAGAACCTCAAGGATCGCCGCTTCGACCTCTACCAGACGCGCTGGCATACGCTGGCGCGCTGACCCCTTCCCCTCCAGCCCGCGATCCGATGACCGACCACCACCAGCAATCCCCTCCCCCGCCCTCGTCCAACCCGCGCCTGCAGGCGCTGCTGGGCCACGAATTCTTCGCCCCGGCCCAGTGGAAGCGCCGACTGGCGCTGTGGATCGGTGCGGTGCTGGTGGCGCTGGCGGCGATCGTGTTCGCCAAGGCCAGCGACTGGTCGTTCCACCTGTTCCAGAAGGTGCTCGGCTACGGCGTGTGGATCCCGCTGATCCTCACGCCGATCGTGTTCGCCGCTCTGGCCTGGGTGACCGAGGGCAGGCTGCGCGCCACGCGCGGCAGCGGTATCCCGCAGGTGATCGGGACCCTGCACATCGAGGACGAGGGCTTCCGCGCGAGGATGCTGGCGCTGCCGATCGCCGCCGGCAAGATGATCCTCACGCTGATCGCGCTGGGCGTCGGTGCCTCGATCGGCCGCGAGGGTCCGACCGTGCACGTGGGCGCGGGCCTGTTCTACACACTGGGCCGGCGCTTCGGCTTCACCGACCCGAAGGCGGCTTCGCGCTTCATCCTGGCCGGTGGCGCAGCCGGTATCGCGGCGGCGTTCAACACGCCGCTGGCCGGCGTGGTGTTCGCCATCGAGGAGCTGGCCGGCACCTTCGAGCACCGCTTCAGCGGTCTGCTGCTCACCGCGGTGATCGTCGGCGGCGTGGTCTCGCTGGGCATCATGGGCAACTACGCCTACTTCGGCGAGGTGGACGCCAGCCTGCCGCTGGGCCACGCCTGGCTGGCGGTGCTGCTCACCGGCATCATCTGTGGCCTGCTCGGCGGCCTGTTCGCGCGACTGATCCTGCTCAGCCGTCGCGGCCCGCTGGCCACCATCGGCCGGCTGCGCTCGCGTGCACCGGTGCTGTTCGCCGCCGGCTGCGGCCTGGCGCTGGCGGTGCTGGGCGTGCTCACCCACAACAACATCTACGGCACCGGCTACGACCAGGCCCGCGCCTTCGTGCAGGAGGCCGCCACCACCCCGGGCCAGGGCTTCGGCATCGCCAAGCTGCTGGCCAACGTGGTGTCGTACTGGGCCGGCATTCCCGGCGGCATCTTCTCGCCGGCGCTGGCCGTGGGCGCGGGCCTGGGCCACAACATCGCCACCTTCCTGCCGGGCGTGCCGGCTGCGGCGGTGGTGCTGCTGGGCATGAGCGCCTACCTGTCGGGCGTGACCGGCGCGCCGCTGACCTCGGCGGTGATCGCGATGGAACTGACCGACAACCAGGACATGGTGATCCCGATCATGGCCGCCTGCCTGCTGGCCCGCGCGGCCGCGTCGATCTTCAGCCCGACCCCGGTCTACAAGGATTTCGCCGAGCGCATGGTGCAGGATTTCGAACGCCAGCACGCTGCCGCCCAGGCCGAGGCCGAAGCACATGGCGACGGCCACCCCACCGCCGCACCAGACGACCTGGAGGTGGTGGAACCGATGCCCGCCGGCAAGACCAGCGCCTACGACGAACAAGCCGCTCCGCGCGACTACGAGGAGCCGGCCGCACCGCCGCACGACACCGCACCCGACGCCCACTGAGCCGGAGGTCGCCGCGATGAACGCAACGCGCTGGGACGTGCTGCTGACCGGAGCCAGGCTGGCGACCTTCGCCGAGGATGCGCCGTTCGGCCTGATCGACGACGGCGCACTGGCGATCGCCGGCGATCGCATCGCCTGGGTGGGGCGACGCACGGAACTGGACACGGTCGACCACCCGTCCGCCGTCGAGACGATCGATCTGGGCGGCGCGCTGGTCACGCCCGGCCTGATCGACTGCCACACCCACCTGGTGTTCGGCGGACAGCGCGCGCGCGAGTTCGATATGCGCCTGCACGGCGCCAGCTACGAGACCATTGCGCGGGCGGGTGGCGGCATCGTCTCGACCGTGACCGCCACGCGCGCGGCCAGCGAGGACGAGCTGTTGGCCAGCGCCTCGGCGCGTGCGCGCGCCCTGCTGGCCGACGGCGTCACCACGCTGGAAATCAAGTCGGGCTACGGCCTGACGCTGGACGACGAGCGGAAGATGCTGCGCGTGGCGCGCCGGCTCGGCGAGGAACTGGGCATCACCGTGCGCACCAGCTTCCTGGGCCTGCACACGGTGCCTCCGGAATTCCGCGAGCGGCGCGCGGCCTACCTCGCCGAGGTCTGCGACCACTGGCTGCCGGCGCTGGCGGAGGCAGGCCTGATCGATGCAGTGGATGCCTTCTGCGAACGGATCGCCTTCACCGCGGAAGAGACGCGTCGCCTGTTCGAGCGGGCGACCGCACTAAACCTGCCGGTGAAGCTGCACGCCGAGCAACTGTCCGACCAGGGTGGCGCGGCGCTGGTGGCGGAGTTCGGCGGGCTGTCGGCCGACCATCTGGAACATCTGGACGAGGCCGGCATCGAGGCAATGGCCAGCGCCGGTACCGTCGCGGTTCTGCTGCCGGGGGCATTCTACGCACTGCGCGAGACTAAACTTCCACCGGTGGATGGCCTGCGTGCCGCCGGAGTGCCGCTGGCCGTGGCGACCGACTGCAACCCGGGCACTTCCCCGCTGCTGTCGCTGCGCCTGGCAGCCGGCATGGCCTGCACGCTGTTCCGGCTGACTCCGGAGGAAGCCCTGCGCGGCATCACCGTGCACGCCGCACGCGCGCTGAGGCTGGTCGACCGCGGCACGCTCGCCGCCGGCCAGAGGGCGGATCTGGCCGTGTGGAATGTGCGCGAGCCGGCCGAACTCTGCTACTGGATCGGCGGCACCCTGCTCCGCCAGCGCTGGGTCGGCGGTCGCCGCGCCGGCTGATTCCGCGTCACGCCTGCCGCGGACACGAAAAACCCCGCCGCGGCGGGGTTTCTCTTGCGTCGCCTGGCGCGTGGGCTCAGGCGGACTTCTTCTTCGGTGCCGCCTTCTTGGCCGCCGCCGGCTTGGTCACGGTCGGCTTGCCGCCGGCCACGGCCGGCTGGGCGCCATGAGCGCGGCTGTTGCCGTAGCTGGCACGATTGATCTTGCCGCGGCGGGTCCTGCGATCGCCCTTACCCATGGGAACTCCTCGATGATTCGTTGATGACTGGTACGGCCGACCATCGTAGCAGTGGACCCGCAAATCGCAAGACGGCGCGGCGCCGCCGTTCAGTGCACGCAGGTGGGGCCGTGGATGTGCCCGTTCAGGCGGTCGGCACGCAGGTTAAGGAAGTGCGAGAAGGCCAGCAGCAGACCACCGATCGTCACCAGCACGCTGTGCACCACGATCGAGTACCCCTCGGCCAGGGTCACGCCGAGCAACAGCAGGGTCAGTCCCGGCAACGCGAACGTCAACGGCTGGGGCACGCGGTGGCGCCGATAGCCGCGCCCCAGGCTGAACAGGGCAAGCGCACTGGCGAACATCACGAACCCCCGCTCGAAGGCATGGCTGGCCAGGAACTCCAGCCCCACCAACGGCAGGATCGCCAGCAAGAATGGAAGCGCAGCGCAGTGGATCGCGCAGAGGAACGAGGCCGTGGCGCCGATGCGATCGGCCACGTGCCACCAGAAGGATTTGTCAGAAGGCTCGGGTTGCATGGGGTCGCCCCAGTCAACGGCGGCGGGGAGGACCGCCTGTCTGGATCAGGATGTTACTTTATAACACTGCCGCTTGCCAACCCGGAGCCGGCGGCCCGCGTGGGTCGGTTCAGTCCTTGCGGCAGTTGCGGCACACGCCGTGTACTTCCAGCGTCTGCGCCTGCGGCCGGAAGCCGAAGCTCTCGGCCTGGGATTCGATCAGTGCCGCGACCCGCTCGTCGCACACTTCCTGCGCGCTGGAGCAGACATCGCAGATCAGGAACGGCACCTGGTGTGCCTCGGCCGGATGGTGGCAGGAGACGAAGGCGTTGACCGATTCGAGCTTGTGGATAAAGCCCTGCTCGAGCAGGAAATCCAGCGCGCGGTAGACCGTGGGCGGTGCCGCATTGCCATGATGCTCGCGCAACTGGTCGAGCAGGTCGTAGGCCTTGACCGGCTTGCCCGCCGCCGCCACCAGCTCCAGCACTTCCTTGCGCAGCGGCGTGAGCCGCAGGCCGCGCTCCTCGCTCGCGTGCGAAACCGCCTCGACGAAACCCTCCGCGGTCTCCTCGTGGTGCGTGTGGAACTTGCCCGCTGCCTGCTTGCTCAATCGGTTCACCTCGACCGGGATCATACATCGGGCACCGCATGCACCCGATACCGCCAGATGGGGACGAACGGCAGGAACGAAAGTTCGTACGGATCAGCGCGACGGACGTCGTGGCGGCAAGGGCGGCGGACGGCTGGCCGAGGGTGGCGGCAGGCGCCAGACCACCCACCAACCGACCGGTCCGAGCAGCAGTGCCCAGACCACGCCCGCCCCGGTGCGTCCGCGCCACCATCCCAGCGCGGCACCGACCGCGACGAAGAACAGGCTCCACCAGGTCAGCGCGGCCCAGGGCACCAACGCCATCAGGTTGGCAAAGACGTGCCAGAACGCGCCCGGCGCATCCAGATCCACGCCCTGCGTTGCCTTGGCCAGCAATTCATCCATGCCGGAGGCCGGGGCGACGATGCATGGCGCGGCCGATCAGCCCTGCGCGCGCGCGATCGCGTCGTCGATGCGCTGCAGCGCCACGTCGCGGCCGGCCAGATAGATGGTGTGGTCGATCGACGGCGACACCTGGGTGCCGGTCATCGCCACGCGCAGCGGCTGGGCCACCTTGCCCATGCCCAGTTCCAGTTTCGCCGCCACCTGCTCGATCACCGCATGGATCGGCTCGGGCTTCCACGCGCAGTCGGCCAGCAGCGCCTTCGATTCGGTCAGCACGGCGACCGCGCTGTCGTTCCTCAGGTGCTTGGCGACGGCCTTCTCGTCCCATTCGGGGATAGGGCCGAACCAGATCGCCGCGCGCTCGGCCATCTCCTTCAGCGTCTGCACGCGGTCGCGCAAGGCGACGATGAGGTCGGCCGCAGCCGGACCCTTCGCCGGATCCAGGCCCGCCTGGCGCAGGTGCCACTCGAATTCAGGTGCGATGGTCTGCGGATCGCCGGTCTTCAGGTAGTGCTGGTTCAGCCACTTCAGCTTCTCGGTGTCGAAGCGCGAGGCGGCCTTGTTGACGTCGGCGATGTCGAACAGCTTCACCATCTCCTCGCGCGAGAAGATCTCCTGGTCGCCGTGCGACCAGCCGAGACGCACCAGGTAGTTGAGCAGCGCATGCGGCAGGTAACCGCCGCTGCGGTACTCCATCACGCTCACCGAATTGGTGCGCTTGGAGAGCTTCTTGCCCTCATGGTCGAGGATCATCGGCAGGTGCGCGAATTCCGGCACCGGTGCGCCGAGCGCGTGGTAGATGTTGATCTGGCGCGGGGTGTTGTTGACGTGGTCGTCGCCGCGGATCACCTCGGTGATGCCCATGTCGATGTCGTCCACCACCACGGCGAAGTTGTAGGTCGGCCAGCCGTCGGAGCGGAAGATCACAAGGTCGTCCAGCTCGCTGTTGGCGATCTCGATGCGGCCCTTGACCTTGTCCTCGAACACCACCGAACCCTCGGTGGGATTCCTGAAACGGATCACCCGGTTCGGATCGTCGCGACGGGCCTCATGGAAGCCGGGCTCGTTGCGGTCGCGGTAATAGCCGTTGTAGCGGGGCTTGTCGCCGGCCGCCATCGCGGCCTCGCGCATCGCCTCGATCTCTTCCTTCGACTCGTAGGCGTAGTAGGCCTTGCCCTCGGCCAGCAGCTTGTCGGCGACTTCCTTGTAGCGGGCGAGCCGCTGGGTCTGGTAGACCGGCGCTTGGTCGGCATCCAGGTCGAGCCAGTGCATGGCGTCGAGGATCGCCTGCACCGCCGCGTCGGTGGAGCGCTCGCGGTCGGTGTCCTCGATGCGCAGCACGAACTCGCCGCCGCGACGACGCGCCTCCAGCCAGCAGTACAGCGCGGTGCGCGCACCGCCGATGTGCAGGAAGCCGGTGGGACTGGGGGCGAAGCGGGTGCGGACGGTCATGGGATACTGGCGCGATGCGAAAGGGAACGTTCCATTTTAGACCATCCGGCCGGTTGTGCCGGCTGATGCCGTGGGCGATCGCGCTGGCCGCTTCGGCCGGGTCGGGGACAGTCCAGGCACAGACCCGCAATCCCGGCTACGACCGGCCCGGCATGGGCTTTTCGCCCGTCGTGCTGGATGCCGGTGCGTTCACCATCGAACAGGGCCTGCCGGATGTCAGTGAGGACCGCAACGGTACCTCGACCACCCGCCTTTGCAGCGCCGACACCCTGCTCCGCCTGGGTCTGGGCGGACCGCTGGAACTGCAGCTCGGCAGCACGCCGTGGAACCGGCTGGCGGCCCCCGGCGGCGACCTGCACGGGCGTGGCAGCAGCAGCCTGGGCCTGAAGTTCGCGCTGCCGGCCGGCGGCTCGGCGTGGAGCTGGGGACTGCTCGGCAACGTGACCTTCACCGATGGCAGCCGCGCGTTCCGCGCCGACCGCCGCCAGTACGCACTCGCGCTGGAGGTGAACTGGCAGGCCAGCGCGCGGCAATCGCTCGGCCTTTACGTGGCCGATGCGCGTGCCGGTGGCGACAGCCGCACGATCGCAGTCAGCGACTCCGTGTCCATCACGCCCCGACTGAGTGCCTACCTGCAGGTGGCGACGCTGCATCCAACCCATGCACAGGCAGGCCAGCTCGCCGGCGCGGGCCTGGCCTGGATGGCCACGCCGCGCCTGCAGCTCGATGCCGGCTTCAACCACCACCTGGCGGGCAACGCCTCGCGCTGGCAGGCCAACCTGGGCGCGTCGTACTACTTCGGCAACTGAGCCGGCCCGCCCTCAGCGGCGCGGTTTCGCCTCGCAGCCCCAACCGCGGCACAGCTCCATGTTGGGATTGCGGAACCGGCCACCCACCGCGATCGCGCCCGGGCCCTCCAGCGACACCGGGTGGATCGAGGCCTTCGCGCTGCCCAGGTCGATCACCGGCAAGACCTCTTCATGCCGGGACGGTATCGCGCTGACCAGCTCGTAACGCACCTCGAACAGCGGGTGATGTGGCCTGGGCGGCACCTTGTCGGGGGCGACGAACCCCACATCCGCCTGCTGCGGCGGCACGGCAGCGGCAAGGCAGCCCATCGGCAGGGCCAGTCCCAGGCACAGCAGCATCGGCTTCATGAGGACTCCTCAGCGCCGCACAGGTGGGGGAAAGCGGGCGCGCACCTGATGGTAGCCCTTTCGGGGCGTCACCAGGACGTCACAGCCGCGCCATGCCCGCGAAACCTCCCCTGCCCACGCTATGCCAAGCCACACAGAGGCACGCCATGCGTATCGGCATCGTCACCGAAACCTATCCGCCGGAGATCAACGGCGTCGCGCTGACCGTGCACAGCCTCGCCGCCGGACTCGCGTCGCTGGGGCATTCGGTCGAGGTGATCCGACCGCGGCAACCGCAGCCGTTCGCCGACGAACCGGGCACGCTGCCGGTGGAGACCCGTGGTGCCTCGCTGCCGCGCTATCCTGGCCTGCGTTTCGGATTGCCCGCCGGACGGATGCTGCGCCGCCGCTGGACCCGTTTGCGGCCGGACGCCATCTACGTGGCCACGGAAGGCCCGCTGGGGTGGTCGGCCATGCGCGTCGCACAGCAGCTCGACCTGCCGGTCGCCACCGGCTTCCACACCCGCTTCGATACCTACGCTGCTCACTACGGGGTCGGCTTCCTGACCGAAGCGGTCCGCGGCTATCTGCGGCGCTTCCACAACCGCGGCGGCGCTACGCTCGTGCCTACCGAGGCGCTGCGGCGGGAACTCAACGACATGGGCGTGGCCAACGCGCGCATCCTGCGTCGCGCCGTGGACACCCGGCTGTTCCATCCGCAGCACCGCGACCCGGCGCTGCGCCTGCAGTGGGGCGCCGAAGGCCATGCTCCGGTGATGCTCTACGTCGGCCGCATCGCCGCGGAGAAGAACCTCGATCTGGCCGTGCGCAGTTTCCGCGCGCTGCAGCAGCAGATGCCTGAAGCCCGCTACGTGTGGGTCGGTGATGGCCCCGAGCGCACAGCGCTGCAGGAGGCCCACCCGGACTTCATCTTCGCCGGCATGCAGCGCGGCGACGCGCTGGCACGGCACGTGGCCAGTGCCGACCTGTTCGCCTTCCCGAGCCTGAGCGAGACCTTCGGCAACGTGATCCTGGAGTCGCTGGCCGCCGGCGTGCCGGTGGTCGCCTATCGCGAAGGCGCCGCGCGCGAGCACATGACCGACGGCCACAACGGCTACGTGATCGAGCCGGACAACGAGCCGCGTTTCATCGAGGCGGCGATCACCCTGGGCAGCAACCCCAGCCTGATCCGCCACATGGGCCGCGCCGCCCAGGCCAGCGTTGCCGCACTGTCGCCGGACGCGGTGATCCGCGATTTCGAATCCCTGCTGATGCAGCTCGCCGAGGAGAAGCGCCATGTCCCGCCTGCCGCCGCTGCCCACGCCTGAGCTTGCCATCGGGCCACGCTTCGCGATCGACCGCCGCATGTGCGTGGCGGCCAACCGCTGGGGCGCGCGCCGCGCGGTGGGCGTGTTCTTCGGTGCGATCAGCCGCCTGGGCGATGGAGTGTTCTGGTATGCGCTGATGGCATCGCTGGCGCTGCTGGATGGGCGGCGCGGACTCACCGCCGCCGCGCACATGGCGCTCACCGGACTTACCGCGCTGCTGCTGTACCGCCTGCTCAAGCGCTGGACCCGGCGCCCGCGGCCGTTCCGCGCCTGCCCCGGGGTGATCGCGCACGTGCCGCCGCTGGACGAGTTCAGCTTCCCCTCCGGCCACACGCTGCAGGCGGTCGGCTTCACCGTCGTGGCGCTGGCCTGGTATCCGATGCTGGCGCCGCTGCTGCTGCCGTTCACCACGCTGGTCGCCGCCTCGCGGGTGATCCTTGGACTGCACTACCCCAGCGACGTGCTGGCGGCGATCGGCATCGGCGGCGCGCTCGGTTCGCTCGCGCTGTGGCTGGGCCACTTCGCCCTGCCGATGTGATCAGATCGTAGGCATCACGTGCACGAGTGCTGTGCGATCAGCACGATAGGCCACCTATCCACAGGCTTTTCCCAGCGACCTCCACAGCCGCTGTGGAAAACACGCGCGCGACTGCACAGAAAATGAGCGACGCGTGGCAAGTGTCTGATCGCAAACATGCGAATCGTGCTTGTCCACAGGCTTTTCCGCAGGACACCCACACCGGCTGTGGACAACGCCGGACACGCAAACGAAGAAGCCGCCGCACCGGAGGGTGCGACGGCTTCGACGGATACCTGCTGCGATCTGCGGATCAGGCCGCGCGCGGCGCCTTCATCAGCAGGCCAAGCACGTCGGCGAGCTTGTCGCGCATCTCGCGGCGATCGACGATCATGTCGATCGCGCCGTGCTCGAGCAGGAACTCCGAGCGCTGGAAGCCTTCCGGCAACGTCTCGCGCACGGTCTGCTCGATCACGCGCGGGCCGGCGAAGCCGATCAGTGCCTTCGGCTCACCGATGTTGATGTCGCCGAGCATCGCCAGGCTGGCCGACACGCCGCCGGTGGTCGGGTTGGTCATCACGCTGATGTACGGCACGCCGGCGTCGCGCAGCTTCGCCAGCGCGGCCGAGGTCTTGGCCATCTGCATCAGCGAAAACAGCGACTCCTGCATGCGCGCACCGCCGGTGGCCGAGAAGCACACCAGCGCACTGCGCTCGGCCAGCGCCTTTTCCGCCGCGCGGGCAAACTTCTCGCCGACCACCGAGCCCATCGAGCCGCCCATGTAGGCGAACTCGAAAGCCACCGCGACCAGCGGGCGCTCCTTGAGCTTGCCGCTCATGGCGACCAGCGCGTCCTTCTCACCGGTGGACTTCTGCGCAGCGACGACGCGATCGCGATACTTCTTCGAGTCGCGGAACTTCAGCGGATCGGTCGGCTCGAGGTTCGGCCAGAGCTCGACCGTGCTGCCCTCGTCGAGCAATGCGGCCAGGCGCGCGCGCGCGCGGATGGCGTGGTGATGTCCGCACTTGGGGCAGACCATCAGGTTGCGCTCCAGCTCCGGGCGGTAGAGCACCGCACCGCAGCCACCGCACTTGTCCCACACGCCTTCAGGCACCTTGCCCTTGCCGGCGGCGGGTGCGCCCTGGGTGCGGGCGCGCGGGGTCATGATTTTCTGCAACCAGTTCATTGCGACACCTCAAACGTTCCTGACCGAAACGGTCAGGCAACCGTTTCAGTGTGCATCGAGTGCGGCGCGGATCGGTGCCAGGAAGTCCTTTGCCCGGGCCACGGCTTCGTCCGCCGTGCCTGCCCCGTCCAACCGCTCCACCAGCGCGCTGCCGATCACCACCGCATCGGCGAAGGCGGCAATCTCCTTCGCGCTCTGCGCATCGCGCACGCCGAAACCCACGGCCACCGGCGCGCTGGCACGCGAGCGGATGTCGGCCACGCGGGACGCGATGTCCCGGGTGCTCAACCGCCCGGCGCCGGTGATGCCGGCAAACGACACATAGTACAGGAAGCCCTCGGCCACCTCGCACAACTGCGCCATACGCGCGGGTGCGGTGGTCGGCGCCGCCAGGCGGATGGTCTTGAGGCCGGCGGCACGCAGGGGCTCCAGCACGGCGGACTCTTCCAGCGGGCAATCCACCAGCAGCACGCCGTCGACGCCCGCGGTCGCGGCCTCCGCGGCGAACGCCTCGTAGCCGTGGATCTCGACCGGGTTGAGGTAGCCCATCAGCACCACCGGCGTGTCCGTATCGCGCTGGCGGAACTCACCGACCCAGCGCAGCACGTCGCCCAGGCCCACGCCCCTGGCGATCGCCCGCTCGCTGGCGTGCTGGATCACCGGGCCGTCCGCCATCGGGTCGGAGAACGGCACGCCCAACTCGATCAGGTCCGCGCCGGCTTCCACCAGCGCGTGCATCAACGCAACCACGGCTTCGGGCGAAGGATCCCCGGCGGTGATGAACGGGATCAGGCCGGTGCGGCCGGCGGCCTTGAGCGAGGCGAAGCGTTGATCGATTCGGGACATGGGAACCAGCAGCGAAAAGTGAGTGAAGAGAAGTGAGGAGTGAGAGGTGGCAAGTCCGGGAGATTCGAGTGACGTGGAGCGGAGTGGCTTTCTCTCACTTCTTACTCCTCCCCACTCACTCCTGCCTTCAAACAGTGACGCCTTCGCGCGCGGCGATCGTGTGCACGTCCTTGTCGCCGCGGCCGGAGAGGTTGCACAGCACCAAGCCCTCTCTTGGAAGCTCGCGCGCGAGCTTCATGGCCTGCGCCACCGCATGGCTGGACTCCAGCGCGGGCAGGATGCCCTCCATCCGCGCCAGCAGGTGGAACGCCTCCATCGCCTCGGCATCGGTGACGCCGACGTATTCGGCGCGGCCGGCGTCCTTGAGGAAGGCGTGCTCGGGGCCGACGCCGGGGTAGTCCAGGCCGGCAGAGATCGAATGGGTCTCGGCGATCTGGCCGTTGTCGTCGCACAGTACGTAGGTGCGGTTACCGTGCAGCACACCGGGGCGGCCGGCGGCCAGCGAGGCCGCGTGCAGGCCGCTGCCGATGCCCTCGCCCGCCGCCTCGGCGCCGACGATGCGCACGTCGCGGTCGTTGAGGAATTCGTGGAACAGGCCGATCGCGTTGGAGCCGCCGCCGACGCAGGCGGTGATCGCATCCGGCAGGCGGCCGTACTCGGTGAGCATCTGCGCGCGCGCCTCGCGACCGACGATGGCGTTGAAGTCGCGCACCATCATCGGGTACGGATGCGGGCCGGCCACGGTGCCGATGATGTAGAAGGTGTCGGCCACGTTGGTGACCCAGTCGCGCATCGCCTCGTTGAGTGCGTCCTTCAGCGTCTTCGAGCCGGAGGTCACCGGCACCACCTCGGCGCCGAGCAGCTTCATGCGGTAGACGTTGATCTTCTGCCGCTCGATGTCGGTGGCGCCCATGTACACCACGCACTTCAGGCCCAGCCGCGCCGCCACCGTGGCACTGGCCACGCCGTGCTGGCCGGCGCCGGTCTCGGCGATGATGCGCGGCTTGCCCATGCGCTTGGCGACCAAGCCCTGGCCGATGGTGTTGTTGATCTTGTGCGCGCCGGTGTGGTTCAGGTCCTCGCGCTTGAGGATGATGCGGGCGCCGCCGACGTGCGCCGACAGTCGCTCGGCGTGGTACAGCGGGCTGGGCCGGCCGACGTAGTGGGTGAGGTCGCGGTCCAGCTCGGCGAGGAATTCCGGATCCTTGCGCAGGCGCTCGTAGGCTTCAGTCAGCTCGGCCAGCGGCGCCATCAGCGTCTCGGCCACATACTGGCCGCCGAACTGGCCGAAGCGGCCGTGCGGATCGGGCCAGGCGTGGAAGTCGGTGACGGCGGGGGTGGCGAGCGGTGCGGGCGTGGCCATGGCGGGTGTCCTGTGCGAAAAACTGCGATCCACCGACCTGTATTGTCGGGGTGACGCCCAGCATAGGCGCCTCTGCCAGGGGGAAAAAGCGAGAAGTTCTCACCGACATGTGAGTAAATATCACACATGACCGAACGTAACCTGCCTCCGCTCAACGCCCTGCGGGCCTTCGAGGCAACGGCCCGCCTGCAGAGCGTGAGCCGGGCTGCCGAGGCCCTGCACGTGACCCACGGTGCGGTAAGTCGTCAGATCCGGCAGTTGGAAGAGGCGCTGGGACGCCCACTGTTCACTCGCCAGGGACGCGGCCTAGTGCTCACAGAGGCCGGCGAGCGATTGCGCGACACGGCCGGTGCCGCATTCGAGCAGCTACGCGATGCCTGGACCGACCTGTCGCGCCCCGCGCGGGCACCGTTCGTGCTGGGTTGTCCGGGCAGCGTGCTGGCACGCTGGGTGATCCCGCGACTGGACCGGCTCGCTGGCGACCTCCCAGACCTCACCCTGCACCTGTCCGCGCAGGAGGCGCCACTGCCGCCCGACCTGCGCGGCCTGGACGCCGCGTTGCTGATCGGCACCGCGCCGTGGCCCGCGGACTGGCGGGTTACCCCGCTGGCGCAGGAACGGATCGGCCCGGTGCTGAGCCCGCGCTATGCCGGCAGTGCGCGGCTGGCCGGATCGCCTGCATCCGCACTGCTGGACGAGACGCTGCTGCACACCGCCTCGCGCCCCCAGGCCTGGCGCGACTGGGCGGAGGCGTCGGGGCTGCGCACCACTCCGCAGCGGATGGGCCAGGGCTTCGCCCATCTCTACTACCTGCTGGAAGCGGCGCTGGCCGGACTGGGCGTGGCGATCGCACCAGAGCCGCTGGTGACCGACGATCTCGCCGCGGGACGGCTGATCGCGCCGTGGGGCTTTGTCGACACGGCAGCTAGCTGGGTGCTCGTGACACCCGCTCGTGCGAATGCCACGCGGGCCGCCGCGCTGGCCGAGTGGCTGACCGGCGAACTGGCCAGCCCCGCACTTACAGGTACTGCTTGATCGTCTCACGCAGCGCCGCCGCCTGCTCCGGCGTCAACTCAGCCAGCGCGCCACGCCGCCTGGCAGGGATGTGTCCCGCCGGATCGGTATCGCTGAAGGCGTAGTGGTCCAGCAACGACTTCCAGCCCGCACGTTCGGCAGGGCTGAGCCGGCGGAACGCCAGGACCGCGTGCAGCAGCGCGCCCAGCGCTGTCCCGGTGGCGGCGCCACCGGCCGGCACCGGCTTCCACCAGTAGTTCACCAGCGCGTTGAGCCGGCCGAGCGAGGCCACGTGGTGCCACCAAAGAGGCGGGATGTAGATCGCATCGCCCGGCTCCAGCTCGGCCACCTGCGCGTGTTCCAGCGCTGCGCGCAGGCGTGGGAAGCGCGGATCGTCGGGACGGTCCAGCCGGGCCAGGCTGATCGCCGCGCCGGTGGGCGCGAAGTCCAGCGGACCGATGTAGAGGTTGGCCACCTGCTCGGGCGGGAAAAGCGTGAAGCGCCGGCGCCCCGCGGCCACGCAGGCGATGTTGTGGTACTCGTCGAAATGCGCCGGCGTGGTCACCCGGTTGCCGATCCACAGGCGCGGCGCGATGGCCGGATCGAGCAGCGGCAGGGGATGGCCCGCCAGGAAACCCGGTAGGCAGTCGGCGATCGGCGCGCTCTGGATCGCCACCCCGTGGGGTCGGGCCTGCCGCGCCTCGTGGGCGATGCGGCGCAGGCCCTCGGTCACGGTCACGCGGAAGTGGTCGTAGTTGAAGCCGCTGAGGCCGGCGTTGTAGCCGACGCAGCCGCCTTCCTCCGGCGCCATCACCAAAGTGTCGACCTCGCCGCCGGCGTCGAGCGCGGCCAAGCCGCGAGCGAAGGCGGTGTCGGACTCGCGCGCCCACGCCACCGCCGGCCAGTGCGCGGCCAGTCCACGTAACACCAGCGGCGAACCGCGCGCGACCAGCGCGGCCATGTCGGGCAGCGGGTCGGACGGGCGAAGTTCCTCGATGAGCAGGCTCATCCGATCAGCTCCACTCAAGCCCGATCGGCGGCGCGCACCGCCGCGATGAAATCGGCCATGCGCTTGGGATCCTTGATCCCGGGCGAGGCCTCGATACCGCTGGCCACGTCCACCGCCCACGGCCGCGCGAGGCGGATCGCGTCGCCGACGTTGCCGGCGTGTAGCCCGCCGGCCAAGAGCAGCGGCTGCTCCAGCTCGGCGGGCATCAGCGACCAGTCAAAGGCCTTGCCGCTGCCGCCGGGTTCGCCCAGACCGTGGCCATCAAGCAAGAGACCCACCGCGCGAGGAAACTCACGCAGGCGCGGCAGGGCGGCGGCGCCCTCGCCCATCGCGACCGCCTTCAGATACGGCCGGCCGAATTGCGCGCACCACGCGTCGCTCTCGGCGCCGTGGAACTGCAGCAGGTCCGGCTGCACCTGCTCGATCACCGCGCGCACCGTCTCGACGCTGTCGTCCATCAGCAGCGCCACGGTGGTGACGAACGGCGGCATCGCGGCGACGATCGCCCGCGCCTGCGCCACATCCACCCGACGCTTGCTGCGCGCGGTGACCACCACGCCGATCGCGTCGGCGCCGAGCTCAGCGGCGAGCCGCGCGTCCTCGACGCGGGTCATGCCGCAGCACTTGATGCGGGTGCGGCTCACTGGCTCACCTCCGGCGGCAGGCCCCAGTGCGCCTCGTAGCGCGGGCCGATGAAGGTGAGCCCAGAGGACGGCGCGGTCGGACCAGCCACCTCGCGATTCTGGCCGGCCAGCAGCTCGCCCATCCACGCCACCGGTTGCTCACCGCGGCCGATCGGCAGCAGCGAACCGACGATGTTGCGCACCATGTGATGCAGGAAGGCATTGGCCTCGATCTCCACGATCACCTGCTCGCCCTCGCGCCGCACCGAGACCGCGATCACTTCGCGGCGCGCGTGCGCGGCCTGGCAGGCGATCGCGCGAAAGGCGGTGAAGTCGTGCTCGCCGACCAGCGCCTGCGCCGCGGCGTGCATGCGCGCGGCATCGAGCGGATGGCGCTCCCAGGTCACGTAGCGCGCGTCCAGCGCCGCCCGCACCGGGCGATTGAGGATGCGGTAGCAGTAGCGGCGGCTGCGCGCGGAAAAGCGCGCGTGGAACTCATCGGGCATCGGCTGCGCCCACAGCACCGCCACCGAAGTCGGCAGGTTGGAGCAGGCGCCGAGCACCCAGCCGCGCGGGTCGCGCTCGACCTCGGTATCGAAATGCACCACCTGGCAGCGCCCGTGCACGCCGGCATCGGTGCGCCCGGCGCAGGTCACGTCGATCGGCCGCGCGGCGACGAACGACAGCGCTTTCTCCAGCGCGCCCTGCACGCTGTCGCGGTGGCTCAGACGCTGCCAGCCGGAGAAGTCGGTGCCGTCGTACTCGATGCCCAGGGCAATGCGCATGCGGGAAGAAAACTGCGGTCAAAAGGGGGCCGAGCATAGCAGCCGGCAAGAAAAAGCCCGGGCCGACGCAGGGTCGATCCGGGCTCGGGGCACGCGGGCGAAGCGGTCAGGCGAAGCGGTCAGGCGATGCCGTCGAGTAGGCGTCGCGCGGTATCGCGCTGCATCTGCGTGCCTTCGGCCAGCACTTCCTCCAGCATGGCGCGGGCGCCATCGGCGTCGCCCATGTCGAGGTAGGCGCGGGCCAGGTCGAGCTTGGTGTCGATCGGGTCGTCGCTGAACTCGCCCATCTCGAAGTCGCCGCCGCCCTCGGACGGCTGCCATGCCGGCAGTTCGTCCGCCCCGCCGGCCGGAGCCGCCGCCGGTTCATTGGCGAGCGAATCCAGCGACAGGCTCTCGTCCATGGCGCCGAGCGGATGCTCTTCAGCCGGCTCGCCCGGCTCCTCGTGGTGTCCGGCGTCGCCCTGCGCACCCGGGCGGGGCGTGAGGTTGAAGTCGAAGTGGTACTCGCTGATCTTGGACGGACCGGACGGCATCGGCGGCGGCACCGGGGCGCCCTCGTGCAGGTCTTCGGCCGGCTCGTCGAGGTTGAAGCCGCCCAGCGGGGCGCGCTCGGACTCGGGCACCGACGTGTCGACACCGGCGAACAGCGGGTGGCCCGGCACCAGATCCTCGCCCATCGCCGCCACGTCCTGCCACTCGGACTGCTGCGGATCGCTGATGTGGGCGTACATCGCCTCCGCGGCAGCCTCGAAATGCTCCACGTCGCGACGGTGGTAGTACAGGCTGACCAGCTCAAGGTGCAGGCTGATGTCGTCGGGGTGTTCGGCGAGCTGATCGAGCAGTTCGTCCTGGTCGGGATCGCTGCCGCCAGCATCGTCCAGCGGCGGCGCCGAGCCGAAGCGGTCGGCCAGCGAGGACGTGCTCTTGGCCGGAGCCTGGCTGCGTCGGCCGCGCAGGAAAAGGAGGAGCAGCAGCACGATGGCACCGCCACCGGCGGCCCAAGCCCAGGTCTGCATGTACCAGGGTTCTTCGCTCGCCACGGGCCTGGGCGCAACCTTGGCCGGCACCGGCTTCGCTGCCGGCTTCTCCACGGGCTTGGCGACCGGCTCGCTGGCCTGCGGCTTGGCTCCGGACGGCGCGCTCGCGGCGGAAGCGGGAGCGCCGGCGGTGGATGCCGACACCGGAGCTGCGCTGCCAGCAGGGGCTGTCGATGCCGAAGCGGGCTGCAGCGGCGCCGTCGCCGGAGCCGGCTTGGCGACACTTGCCACGGTCGCTGGCGCGGACATGGGTGCCGTAGCGGGGGCGGCGACCGGCTCACCCGCCGGGGCGCCATTGCGGGCTTCGGCGAGCTTGCGCTGCAGCTCGGCGATCTCGCTGTCCTTGAGTGCCAGCAGACGCTGGTTCTTGCCGTTGATGTCTTCCAGGTCCTTCAGGCGCGACCGGAGGTCGGCGCTCTGCTGCTGCAGGTTGGCCACGCTCTCCTGGCTCTGCTGCAGGTCGCGACGCAGGTCGGCGGCCTTGCCGCCGCCGGCGCTGGCACTCGTGCCGCCCTTGGCGGACGGCAGCAACTCGAGATGGTCGCTGGCCTTGGTCGCAGGCGCCGTCGGCGAGCTCGAAGCCGAAGACCGGGTGCCGGCATCGGCGACGTTGGTCGGCGCGGAGACGGTGCCCGCGCGCCAATCGCTGTTCTGCCGACGCACTTCGGCCATCGCCGCGGCGATCGAGGTAGCACGGGCCTCCTCGGCGCTGGGCACGCGCAACACGGCGCCGCGCTTGAGCGCATTGATGTTGTCGCGATAGAAGGCATCCGGGTTGGACTGCTTCAGCGCCAGCAGCATCTGGTTGAGGTCGACACCGTCCGGTCGCACCTTGGCGGCGATGGCGGAAAGCGTTTCACCGCTCTGCACCGGCCCGATCTGGCCATTCGCCGCCACCTGCGGCGCAGCAGCCCGGGCAGGAGCCGGTGCACGAGTCGGCGCCTTGCGGGCCGGCGCCGCAGCGGAGGCCGCCGGCGGTGCCGATGCCATGCCCGGCGGATCGAGCAGGATGGTGTATTCGCGCAGGCTCTTGCCGGAGGCGTTGTCCACCTCGACCAGCAGATCGAGGTAGGGATCGTTGATCGCCTCGGCACTGGTGATGCGGATCAGCTTGGTGCCGTGCGGGCCATTAACGATGGCAAAGCTCAGTGGGACCGAGGTCCGGCCGTCGGTAATGCCGGCACGCATGAAATCCGCGTCCGAAGCCAGCTTCGCGCTGAGATTGCGCAGATCCCCCGCGCCTTCCGGCGTCACCGGGATTTCCGCCACCAGCGGCTGTCCCAGCGCCGATTTCACCTGGATCTGGCCCAGCTCGAGCGCTGCCGCCTGGCTGCTCCCCAGCGCCAGCGCCAGCATCAAAGACAGTTTCAACGAACGATTCATCGCGTTTCCCCCGGACTCCCCGTGACGCTTAACCCGGTGGCCGCAAGTTGCGACAACCGCCTGAATGACGCGCCACTTTAGTTATATGCCAGCCAATCAACAATAGGCGCGGCGACCACTTGCATGATGTTTCTGCGCCAGCTTCTCATTATTGTGCCCGATCACGGGCCGGTGGCGACCGCGTCGTCGGACACTCCGGCCGCCTTGAGCTCGCGACGCAGGCGCTCCAGCGCCTGGTCCTGCTCTCGCAGCCGCTGGTCTGCCTGGCGGCTGCGCGCCTCCTGCTTGGCCACCTGTCGCTGGAGTTTGGCGACCTCGGCGGCATGGCTGGCCACGGCCTTGTGGGTCTGGGCCACCCTTCCCCCTTCCGCGCCATGCGCCGGCGATGCCGCCGCGCAGGCCGCCGCCGAGCTCACGGAGAGCATGCCGCCGAGGACCAGCCTATACATCGGACCCGTACGCATCATCGATCCACCCTCTTACAGATAGTCCCGGACCAGCAGCTCGGCCACCTGAACGGCATTGAGCGCTGCGCCCTTGCGGATGTTGTCGGACACGACCCACAGGTCCAGTCCGTGCTCGTGCGAGATGTCCTCGCGGATGCGGCCGACGTAGACCGGATCCTTGCCGGCCGCGTCGCCCACCGGGGTCGGGTAGCCGCCGGCCTTGCGGTCGTCGATCACCACCACGCCCTCGGCCTGCTCCAGCAGCGCCCGCGCCTGCTCGGCGGTGATCTTGTCGCGGGTCTCGATGTGCACGGCCTCGGAGTGGCCGAAGAACACCGGCACGCGCACCGCGGTCGGGTTTACCTGGATCGACGCGTCCTCGAGGATCTTGCGCGTCTCCCAGACCATCTTCATCTCTTCCTTGGTGTAACCGTTGGCCTGGAACTCGTCGATATGCGGGATCACGTTGAACGCGATCTGCTTGGGGAACTTGCCCGGCTCCACGTCCTGGAAGTTGAGCAGGGCCGCGGTCTGCCTGCCCAGCTCCTCCAGGCCCGAGCGACCGGCACCGGACACCGACTGGTAGGTGGCCACGTTGATCCGCTCGATGCCTACCGCCCGGTGGATCGGCGCCAGCGCCACCAGCATGCCCATGGTCGAGCAGTTCGGGTTGGCGATGATGTTGCGCACGGTGTAGTCGGCGATGGCGTGTGGGTTGACCTCGCTGACCACCAGCGGGATATCGTCCTGGTAACGGAACTCCGAGGTGTTGTCGATCACCACCGCACCGGCCGCCGCGGCGCGCGGCGCGTGCTCGCGGCTGACCGAACCGCCGGCGGAGAAGAACGCGATGTCGACGCCGGCAAAGTCGAAGTCGGCCAGGTTCTGCACGGTGACTTTCTTGCCAGCGAACTCGACCTGGCCTCCGGCCGAGCGTTCGCTCGCCAGCGGCACCAGTTCGCTCACCGGAAAATCGCGTTCGGCCAGGATCGACAGCAGGGCCTCGCCCACCGCGCCGGTCGCACCGACCATCGCCACCTTGTAACTGCTCTTCTTGCTCATGATTGATCTGTCTGCCAGGAATGTCGGAAAAGGGCCGCCGGGCCGATGACGTTCCCGCATTCGCGGGAATCTAGCCGGGGCGGAACGCAACTCAAATGCACCAACTGCGCGGCCGTGAAACGGGTCACGCTTTACTGCCAGGCCTCCTCGCCTCCAGCACCCGGGGATTGATCGGCGCGGGCGGACGCCCCGCCTTCGGCCCCAGGCCCAGACCCGCCAGCACATTGTCGACGGCCAGCTCGGCCATGTTGCGGCGGGTGTCGGCGCTGGCGCTGCCCAGATGCGGACTCAGCACCACCTGCTCCAACCCCAGCAACTCCGGATACACCAACGGCTCGTCCTCGTAGACGTCCAGCCCGGCCGCCGCCAGGTGCCCCTCGCGCAGCGACGCCGCCAATGCGGCCTCGTCGACCAGGCCGCCGCGGGCAATGTTCACCAGCACACTGCCGCGCTTCATCAGCGCCAGCTCCGCGGCACCGATGATGTGGTGGCTCTCCGACGTATAGGGCAGCACCAGCACCAGATGGTCCGACTCGCGCAGCAGCTCGGCCTTGTCCACCCAGCGCGCCGCGCACACGGACTCCACCGGCGCCGGCAAGCGGCTTCTGTTGTGGTAAAGCACCCGCATGTCGAACCCGCTGGCGCGCCGCGCCACCGCCTGGCCGATGCGCCCCATGCCGAGGATACCCAACGTGCGGCCGTGCAGGTCGACACCAAGCCAGTCGTCGAAGCGCATCGCGCCCCTCCACCGCCCCGCGCGCAGCCAGCGCTCGGCGGCGCCGACCCGCCGCGCCGCGGCGAGCAGCAACGCCCAGGCGTAGTCGGCCGTCGTCTCGTTGAGCACCTCCGGCGTGTTGCAGGCCAGTACGCCGGCAAGCGTCAGCGCCTCGATGTCGAGATTGTTGTAGCCCACGGCCAGATTCGAGATGACCCTGAGCCGGTCGTTCCCGACGAGCGTCGCGGCATCGACGCGGTCGGCCAGGCCGATGATCGCGCCATCCACCGCCGCCAGCCGCTGCTTCAGCTCCTGCGCGTCATGGACCCGCTCCACCGCTTCGGCGTCGATGTCCACGTACTGTTCGAGCCGCGCCAGCACGTCGGCGAACAGCGGTCGCGAGACCCACACCTTGAAACGCTTGCTCATGCCGGAAACCTGGTCGGAGAGCGGCGCGCGTGGCGCGGATCCGCTCAGGGAATGCGGGGCGACACCGCGCCGACATCGCCGCACTGGGCGCGATGGCGCAGGGCCTGATCCATCAGCACCAGGGCCAGCATCGCCTCGACGATCGGCGTGGCACGGATGCCCACGCAGGGGTCGTGGCGCCCCTTGGTCACCACCTCCACCGGCTCGCCGGCAAGGTTCACGCTGGCACCGGGGACGAGGATGCTGGAAGTGGGCTTGAACGCCACCGAGACGACCACCGGCTGGCCGGTGCTGATCCCGCCGAGGATGCCACCGGCATGATTGGACGTAAAGCCGTCCAAATGAATTTCGTCGCGATGCTGCGTGCCGCGCTGGGTGATGACGGCAAAGCCGTCGCCCACCTCCACCCCCTTCACCGCATTGATCGACATCATCGCCGCGGCCAGCTCGCCATCGAGCTTGCCGTAGATCGGCTCGCCCCAGCCCGGTGGCACACCCTCGGCAATCGCGGTGACCCGTGCCCCTACCGAGTCGCCGGACTTGCGCAGTGCGTCCATGTAGGCCTCGAGCTCCGCCACCTGGGCGGTGTCCGGCCAGAAGAACGGGTTCTGTTCGACCGCGTCCAGGTCGATGGCGGTCGGCGCGACCTCGCCCAGCTGGGAGAGGTAGCCGCGCACGCGCACGCCATAACGCTCAGCCAGCCATTTCCTGGCGATCACGCCAGCCGCCACGCGCATGGTGGTCTCGCGCGCCGACGAGCGGCCGCCGCCGCGCGGATCGCGGATGCCGTATTTCTGCCAGTAGGTGTAATCGGCATGACCGGGGCGGAAGGTCTCGACGATGTCGCCGTAGTCCTTGCTGCGCTGGTCGGTGTTGCGGATCAGCAACGCGATCGGCGTGCCGGTGGTGCGCCCCTCGTAGACCCCGGAAAGGATCTCGATGACGTCGTCCTCGCGCCGTTGCGAGGTGTGCCGGGTGCGGCCGGTGGCCCGGCGCTCCAGGTCGGCGCGGAAATCCTCCGGGGCGATCGCCAGTCCGGGCGGACAGCCGTCGACCACGCAGCCGATGGCCGGGCCGTGGCTTTCGCCGAAGGTAGTGACGGTGAAGAGCTTGCCGAAGGAGTTGCTGGACACGGGCGCTACCGCTGGGAAGAAGGTGCCGGGGCCGGATCGCCCGGCCTCATGCTGCACTGCATCTTGCCACAGCCGGCGGCCGTGGCGGCCGCCCGGAAACCGATCAACGACGGGCTTGGGCCACGGCGCGGATCGCCTCGGCGTGCTCGATCAGGTCGCGGCGCTCCAGCGCGAACACGCCCATCGCGCCAACCTTGAACTCGATCCACACGAACGGCACCTGCGGCAGCAGCTCGGCCAGCGCCCGCTCGCTCTCGCCCACCTCGACAATCAGCAGGCCGTCCTCGGTGAGGTAGTCGGCCGCCTCGTCGAGCATGCGCAGGCACAGGTCCAGCCCGTCCTCGCCAGAGGTCAGGCCCAGCTTCGGCTCGTGCCTGTACTCGCCGGGCAGCGCCGCGTACTCGTCCTCGGTGACGTAGGGCGGATTGGACACGATCAGGTCGTAGCGACGCCCCTGCACGCCGGCGAACAGGTCGGACTGGATTGCCTCGACCCGGTCCTCGACATGCTGGAACACGATGTTCTCGCGCGCCAGCGACAGCGCCTCGGGACTGATGTCGACGATGTCGACCTGCCAGTCCGGGTTGTACTCGGCCATCGCGATGCCGATGCAGCCCGAACCGGTGCACACGTCCAGCGCACGCTCCACGTGGCGATGATCCAGCCACGGCGCGAAGCCGGACTCGATCAGCTCGGCGATCGGCGAGCGCGGCACCAGCGCGCGGCGGTCGCTCTTGAACTTCAACCCGGCGAACCAGGCCTCGCCCACCAGGTAGGCCACCGGCACGCGCTCGCTGACGCGGCGCTCGATCAGCCCCAGCACCCGCTCGCGCTCCTCGGCCACGAGCTTGCCCGCACCGTAGGCCGGCGGCAGGTCTGGCGGCAGGTGCAACGCCGCCAGGATCAGGTGGGTCGCCTCGTCGATCGGGTTGTCGTGGCTGTGACCGAAGGTCAGCCCGGCCGCCGAGAAGCGGCTGGCGCCGTAGCGGATGAAGTCGATGATGGTAGACAGTTCGGCGGTCACGGCGCGTTCCGGGCGGCAAAGGCGAGCCGGCCATTATAGGAGCCTCGCCCCTATACTGACCGGATGACTTTCAAGGTATTCCTGCAGTACATCCTGCCGCACCGCGCGCTGTCGCGGGTGGTCTACTGGGCCACCCGCTGGACCTTCCGCCCCTGGAAGGACTGGCTGATCGGCACCATCGTGCGCAATTACCAGGTCGACATGGCCGAGGCGGCGCAGCCGGACCCACGCGCCTACGAGCACTTCAACGCCTTCTTCACCCGTGTGCTGAAGCCCGATGCGCGCCAGCCCGACCCTGACCCCGCCACGGTGCTGTGCCCGGCCGACGGCCGCATCAGCCAGGCCGGCACGATCGAGGATGGCCGCATCTTCCAGGCCAAGGGGCAGTCGTTCACCGCCGCCGAATTGCTGGGCGACGACGCCGCGGCCGAACCGTACCGCAGTGGCCGCTTCGTCACCGTCTACCTCTCCCCGCGCGACTATCACCGCGTGCACATGCCGCTGGCCGGCAAGCTGCGCGAGACCGTGCACATCCCCGGGCGCATCTTCAGCGTGGCGCCGTTCGCGGTGGAGGCCATCCCCCGCCTGTTCGCCCGCAACGAGCGGCTCGTCTGCCACTTCGACGGCGAGCACGGCCCGTTCGCCGTGGTGATGGTCGGAGCCGTGCTGGTCTCGTCCGTCTCCACCGTCTGGGATGGACTGGTGATCCCTCCCTATGCCTCCGACATCCGCCGCAAGTCCTTCTCCGGACAGGACATCCGGCTCGGGCGCTTTGCCGAGATGGGACGCTTCAACATGGGCTCGACGGTGATCCTGCTGCTCCCCCCGGGCATGGCCGAATGGGACCTGCTCACCTCCCAGCAGCCCGTGAAGGTGGGCCAGCGCCTCGGGCACGGGTGACGCAAAACGGCAGCTGGCGCACATATTCGTGACCATGCGCGGCAGTTTGTGACCACGACCGTACAAAACTGACGCGAGCCCGAGTATTCTGGTGTACAGCGTATGAATGCGCTGCCGCCGTGCTCGAGAGTCCCATGCGCCTGCTCACCCAGCTCATCGCCCTGAACCGCGCCCGCCAGCTCAATCGCCAGCTGCGTGACATCCAGCAGGCCATTCGGGGGCTGTCGCGGCACAACCGCATGCGTCTGGGCACGCTCGCCCTGCGCGAGATCGGCCAGGCCACCCGCTGCGACTTCCCGCACCTCTATGGCACTCCGCCGGAGGAACGCTATCTGCCGTGGGGCCAGGGCACCGAGATCGGCTACACCCGGGCGCGCTCGGAAAACGTCGAGATCGCCATCCGCGGCATTGCACTGTGGCTGGCCGTGGCCTATCACGAGACCAAGGACGCGCAGCTCGGCAGCCTGCAGTCCGTATACCGCCAGCTAATGCGCCAGTTGCGCGAGCTGAAGGAAATGCGCCAAGCGGCGCCAACCGGTGACGCCAGCCACGGCTGGGCGGGTGAAGCCGCTGCCGCCTGAAGCTCAGCGGCGCCGGCAGTCCGGGATCCGCAACACCTGGCCCGGCTTGATCCGGTGACCGTGCAGCTCGTTCGCCTCCACCACGTCCCGCACGCTGGAACAGCGCATCCGGTGCACGATACCGATCAGCGTGTCGCCAGAGCGCACGCGGTAATGTCGCGTGGGGCCTTGGCGCTGCGGCTTGTCCGGTGACGGGTCGACCGCCAGCTTAGGCACCACTGCATCATGCAGGTCGGAGGCGAGAATCGGCCACGGACCATCCACGCAGCGCGCCGCATAGGCTCGTTCCAGCGCCTTGGGCAGAGCCAGCGTGGTACCGACCGGCTGCTCCGCCTCGGGATCCATCCGGGGATTGAGGTTGCGCAGGGTGCGGAACCAGCCGCCCGGCAGGTTCGCCGTGTTGCCCAGGCAGACGGTCAGCTCCGACAGCGAGGCCGGGCGCTTGAGCACCACCTGCCCCGGCCGGCCATCCACCTTCGGGAAATGCAGGTTGTAGCTGTCCGGGTGCAGGAACAGCCAGGCCGCAGCCAGCACCGCCGGCACGTAGTCACGGGTTTCCTGCGACAACTCGTCGTACACCGACGGATCGTAGAAGCTCACCCCGGGGCGGTCGCCGGCGATGCGGCGCATGCGGCCCTCGCCCGCATTGTAGGCGGCCAGGGTGAGCTCGAGGTTGTTGTTGAAGGCACCGAGCTGCTCGTTGAGATACTCGGCATTGGCGCGCGCCGCCTGCTTCGGGTCGAAGCGGGTGTCGAAGCCGTTGTCCGTGCCCAGCCCGAAACGCAGCCCGGTGGAATACATGAACTGCAGCGGCCCGGCCGCGCCCGAGCGCGATACCGCATGCACCTTGCCGCCGGATTCCTTGGCCATGATGCCGAACAGCAGCGCTTCCGGCAGATCGGCCTTCCGGTACTGCGGCCACATTTCGAAGCGCATGTACTGGTAGTTGACCCAGGCATCCATCAAGTTCGGGCGCCACTGCGTCAGCCACATCTCCAGCGCCGCCTTGACCGGACCGTTCATCGCGATCAGCTCGGACAGCTTCTGTCCGTGCAGCAGCGTCACCGAGCGGCGCGCCTGAGGCAGACTGGCCGCTCCTTTCGCCACGCCGTCCGGCCCGGCCGACTCGCCAGCTGTATCCAGACCTTCCACCCCGATGTCGCTGCCGTCCTTCAGCCGCAGCAGGCGATCGTAGACGGCGTAGAACCGCTGGGGGTCGCAGCCGCTCGCGGCGTCGCAACCGGCGGCCGCCTGCTTCAGCTGGTCGAGTGCGGCTGCGAGAGTCCTCTCCGAACCGGCCTCGTCACCCGCCCGCGCCTGTTGCAGGGCGTTCTCGTAGCCCTGACTGGCCGTGTCCAGCTGGCCGTAAAGCGCATTGAGCGAAGGAGATGCCGGTGCCTTGTCCGGGGCGCTGGCACAACCGGCCAGCGAAACAGCGACAGCGAACGACAGCGAACGGAACAACGGGACACGCACGGACATGAGGCAGATCGGCAAGGACGAAACCGCCACAGTAGCCGTGTGCGCCCGCCGACTCAATGAAACCGCTCACGCTGGGTAGAATCGGCCCATTCCCAGGGAGCGAGAACCCATGAGCCAGATCCTGATCGGCCGCAACGACACGACCGGCGTCAGCCTCGACCCGCGCTACGGCAACCGCCACGGCATGATCGCCGGCGCCACCGGCACCGGGAAGTCGGTCTCGCTGATGGTGCTGGCCGAGGGCTTCTCCCGGCTCGGCGTGCCCTGTTTCCTGGCCGATGCCAAGGGCGATCTGGCAGGCCTGGCGATGGCCGCCGGCGAACCGGGCGACAAGCTCAAGGCGCGCCTGGAAAAGCTCAAGCTCAGCGACTGGAAGCCGCAGGCCAACCCGGTGGTGTTCTGGGACCTGTACGGCAAGCTCGGCCACCCGGTGCGCGCCACCATCAGCGAGATGGGCCCGACCCTGCTCGGCCGCGTGCTGGAGCTCAACGACACCCAGCAGGGCGTGCTCGAGGTGGTGTTCAAGGTGGCCGACGACCAGGGCCTGCTGCTGCTCGACCTGGCCGACCTGCGCAGCATGCTGGGCTTCGCCAGCGAGAACGCCAAGACCATTTCCGCCCAGTACGGCCTGATCAGTCCACAGAGCATCGCGGCGATCCAGCGCGCCCTGCTGAAGCTCGAGCAGGACGGCGCTGACCAGTTCTTCGGCGAGCCGGCGCTGGACCTGGTCGACCTGATGCGCCAGGACATGAGCGGTCGCGGCGTGATCAACGTGCTGGCCGCCGACCAGCTGATCATGAAGCCCAAGCTCTACTCCACCTTCCTGCTGTGGCTGTTGTCGGAGCTGTTCGAGCAGCTGCCGGAAGTGGGCGACCTGGACCAGCCGAAGCTGGTGTTCTTCTTCGACGAGGCGCACCTGCTGTTCGACGACTGCCCGCCCGCGCTGCGCCAGCGCGTGGAGCAGGTGGTGCGGCTGATCCGCTCCAAGGGCGTGGGCGTGTACTTCTGTTCGCAGAACCCGGACGACGTGCCCGGCGAGATCCTCGGCCAGCTCGGCAACCGCGTGCAGCACGCGCTGCGCGCCTTCACCCCGCGCGACCAGAAGGCGGTCAAGGCAGCGGCGGAAACCTTTGTCGCCAATCCCAAGCTCGACGTGGTCGAGGCGATCACCCAGCTCGGCGTGGGCGAGGCGCTCGCCTCCACGCTGGGCGACGGCGGCGTGCCCGCACCGGTGCAGCAGGTGCTGGTGACCACGCCGTGCTGCCGCATCGGCGCCATCACCGCCGAGGAGCGCCAGACGGTGCGCATGCGCTCGCCGGTGGGCGGCAAGTACGACACGCCGGTGAACCGCGAATCGGCCGCCGAGAAGCTCGCCGCCCGCGCGCAGGACAAGGCCGCCGACGCCGAGAAAGTCGCCACCAGCGCCCCCTCCACCGCCGGCACGCCCGGCTCGGCCTGGGGCGAGGCGGTGCACGACGCGCTGTTCGGCACCAAGCGCCGCCAGGGCATGATCGAGGCGCTGGGCAAGTCCGCCGTGCGCACCGTCGGCAACCAGCTCGGTCGGCAGATCCTGCGCGGCGTGCTGGGCGGCATCTTCGGCGGCAAGCGTTGAAGCCAGCGCACGTCCGCATCCGCACGGTCGCCCCGGACACGCCGCTGGGTGAGCGCTTCGCCACGGGGCTCGGTTACCCGTTGCGCGGTGCGGCCCTGCCCACCCTGGTTGGCCTGGCGCTGGTCCACTACCTCGGCCTGCTGCCGCTGTTCCTCGGCACAGCCGCCAGCCTGCTGGTCTGGGGCGCCACCTGGCGCTACGCCGCCGAGTGCATGCTGCACACTGCCAACGGCTTCGCCGACCCTCCCGACGTCGGCCTGGGCGACAGCGACCGCGCGGCCTGGGGGCTGACCGCGGTGCACGTGCTGGCCGCCATCTGCTGCGTGGCGGCGCCGCTGTACTCGCCCGAGCTATTCTGGCCCACCCTGCTGGCCGTGGCCCTGGTACTGCCGGCGATCGACATGGCGCTGGCCTTCGACGGGAGCCTGCCGCTGGCGCTGAACCCGCTGCATTGGGGCGAGATCATCCGGCGCTTCGGCTGGGCCTACCTGCTGCCTGTCGGCATCAACGTGACCGTGGGCATCCTGGCCGTACTGGCCTCCATGATCAGCGCACGGCTCCCGCGCCTGCTCTCGCTGCCGCTGTTCGCGTTCGCCTACACCTACCTGATCGTGCTCGGCTTCCACCTGATGGGCGCGATGATCCATCGTCGGCACGAACATTTCGGCCTGACGCCCGAGGCCGAACTGATCACCGAGGCGCTGGGTGGCAACGACGACCAGCGGCTGCTCGACCATGTCCGCGAGCTGGCCACGAACGATCCGATGGCTGCGACGCGGCTGCTGGTCCCCCGCCTGCAGGACCGAGAGGCACCGGCCGAACTGCACCAGGCCTACCGCGACCTGCTGCGCCGCCAGCAGCTCACCGATGCGCTGCTGGTGCACGGACAGATCCGCATCGCCGCACTGATGGCGAACAGCCAGCCGCGCAAGGCGCTGGGCATGGTGCAGGACTGCTTGACGATCGACCCCGATTTCCTGCCCGACGACCCCGGCAATGCCGGGGCGCTGGCCGAGGCCGCCTCGCGCAGCGGCATGCGCAGGATGGCGCTCAAGCTCTGTCGCGGCTGGCTGGCCCGCTGGCCGCGCGACGGGCGCGCGCCCGCAGTCGCCCTGCTCGCCGCGCGCGAACTGGAAGCCGAAGGCCAGGCGATGGAGGCCGCCGTGCTGCTCGGGCGCATCGCCAGCGCCTGGACCGACCATCCGCAGCACGACGAGCTGCTCGCCCGCATCCAGCAACTGCATTCCGGAACCCGCGCATGAGCCGTTGGCGCCCTCCTTCGCCGTCGTCGACGGCCATCATCACGCGCGCCGGCTTCGAGCGTCTGAAAGCCGAGCTCGACCACCTCTGGCACACCCTGCGCCCCGAAGTGGTCAGGGCGCTGGCCGCCGCCGCGGCCGAGGGCGATCGCTCGGAAAACGCCGAGTACACCTACCGCAAGAAGCAACTCGCAGAGATCGACCGCCGTGTGCGCTATCTCAGCAGGCGCATCCCTTCGCTGAAGGTGGCCGAAGGCGCGCCGGCCGACCGCGACGCGGTGTTCTTCGGCGCCACGATCGAGCTGGAGAACGTCGACAACGGCGAAACCAGCCGCTATCGCATCGTCGGCCCGGACGAGACCGACGCGAAGCTCGGCTGGATCAGCATCGACTCGCCGCTGGCCCGCGCGATACTGAAGAAGCGCCTGGACGACGAAGTCTCCGCCGAACTGCCCGCCGGGCCCGCACGGTTCGCGATCCTGTCGATCACCTACGACCGGGCTTGAGCGCCCCCTCGCCTATCGGCAGCCGGCTGGAAGCCGGGCATCACGGGATCCGTCAGAATCCGGCCGGGACGTACCCGAAACGCTGCATCTGTTCGCGGTGTGCCTCGACCACACGCCGAACCTGTTCGCGCGTGAGCGCGGCACGCCATTCGTTGGCGCGGCCCTTCCTGAAAAAGCGCACGCCCTTGTCCGACGCCTCGATGAACCCGCCCTGCCTTTCCATTCCGGCGAGATTGCGAAATTCCGCATGGCGGACGGCGCGATCGATACGGGTGCGGTCGACGCCGGCCGTCACCAGCCTGGCAATTTTCAGAAAGACCTTGACCGGCTTGTCGATCATGTCCTCGTAGCGCACGACGAGGACGCGATCATGTTTGATGTCGGCCCAGCTCCGTACGTGCTGTGACCACGACCCGAGAATCTGGCTTACGAACTGGGCGTCGTTGGCCGTCGCCACGTTTTCGTTGCCCAGACGCTCGATCGCCTCGTCGAGGCCGATGCCAAAGTGATGGGTCATGCTGACCGCCACATCGAGCGGATTGCGCACCACGTAAATGGCTCCCGCCGTTACCTGCATGTTGTGGAGCGGATATCCGTTGAAGCTGCCCGCCATGTTGTGCGTCTTGACGAAACACGTCCCCGCGGCCCGCCCGGCAATCGCCATGTGAACCTGCGGACGCAGCACGGCAATTTCCTCGATATCGAGGCCGCTGCTGGGCCGCCCCCCCAACTCGCTGAAGAGGTCCGGGTTCGCCTCGTCTTCGGCGTACCGGGACAGCTCGTTCAGCGGTACCGGAACGGAGCGGTTGGCGATGAGGTTGGCGAGGAACGCGCGCAGCCAGGTATTTCCGGACTTGGGATACGAAGCCAGCCAGACGATGTTGCCCATGGTGGTTTTCGCCAGTGACAAAAAGGGGGGCGCCGATGCTACCAGCCGCCGCATTGCCGACGCGAACGAAAGCGGCGCCCGGCATCCGGCGTGTTCCAGCCTTCATCCGGACCGCAGCCCGGGCGATCATCGTGGATTCGAAGGATTTGGCGCGAGACCAAGAAACGCGTACACCACGCGTCGCCGGATACGTGCCTTGTTCGTGTCCGCACACACGCTGGCCGCCGCAGGGAAGCCGGTCAGCGTGAGCACCGGAGCCGGATCGGCGGGTAGCGACGCCACATGCCACACGGCGAGTGGCACATGGCGTCGCAGTGGAACGCTCGCTCACCGTTGCGCGGGTGCCTGCCAGGGATGACTGACAGCGGCAGCGGACACACCATCCCAGCAAATCCATCGGCAACCCGCTGGCGGGGTGCGCGAGGCCAGTTCGACGACGATCCCGGCCCGCGGCACGGCCACGCCGGCCGCCACCGCCAATGCCTTGCCAACCCGCCGCCCGCCCATGCCACGCGGTGCCAAAGAAAAGCGTGGACGATAAACTTTCCGCCCCTGCCGGACGACCGAATCCGCCATCGGCCACGGAACGAGCCGCATGGATCGGCCAAGCCCACTTCGTTCCACCACACCCGCAAGGATCCGCACACGTGAAACCGTTTCGCCTGCTCTTGAGCATCGTCATCCTGTCCCTCGCCGGCGTCGCCGCAGCGCAGGACATGCCCGACAAGGACATCCCCGGGAGCCACGATCATCCGCTCGTGTCGCGCTTTGCCGGTTCGCTGATCACCGGATACCAGACGGTCGATTACGACCGGATGCTGTTGCCACTGGGCAAGACCGTGGACGACAAACTGTCGAAATCGGACACGGCCGAAGGACGCATCACCCGCATCAGCTACGTGGCTCCCCCCGGAAAGAGCGCGCTGGAGATCTTCCGCAACTTCCAGTCGGCACTGCAGTCGGCGGGCTTCTCCACCCGTTTCTCATGCGAAGGTGACGCCACGTGCGGCGACGGCTATGGCTTTGCCAGCGCCGTGCTCGATCCGGTGCTCCAGGCGCTGAATCCCGACTCCACTAGCGACCTGCTGCATGAGCTGGAACCCACCAACGACAACATCGATGCCCTGACCGCCCATCTCTCCCGCCCCCAGGGCGATATCGATCTGGTGCTGCTGGTGGGCAAGGGCGACAACTACCCTCCCGGCATCCTCCTGGAAATCTGCGAACACCAGCCGATGGCATCCGGCGAGGTCACGGTGAACGCCAAGGCGATGAATGAGAGCCTGGCGAGCAGCGGCCACGTGGCCCTGTACGGTCTGCATTTCGCCAACGACAGCGCCACGATCGACCCGTCATCGAAGGCCACGCTGGAGGAGATGGCCAAGCTGCTGACCGGGCATCCCGCACTGAAGGTCTACATCGTGGGCCATACCGATGACACCGGCTCCGCAGCGCACAACCTGGCGCTGTCGCAGCAGCGCGCGCAGGCCGTGGTGCAGGCTCTGGCCATGGGCTATCGCATTGCCGCCAACCGCATGGCCGCCGAAGGCGTCGCTTCGTGGGCGCCGGTGGCCAGCAACGCCACCGATGCCGGGCGCGCGCAGAACCGGCGGGTCGAGCTGGTCGCCCAGTAGTCGCCCTGTCGTCATGCGGAGTGGGAGTGGGCCGCGGCCCGTTCCCACTCGCCGGGCGGCGGTCCGCTCGAGCGGCCCCCACTGCCGCGGCCATCCCGCGTATCCAGCGAGTCTCGTCCGGCGAATGGTCGATACGTCCCCCCCGATGGAAACGCCCATGCTCAGGTTCCTCCTTTCCGCCGCCCTGCTGCTGGGCACCGCCTCCGCCACCGCCGGTGCGCTGGCGAACGCTCCCGAGCAGGTCCACCCGATCCTGCTCGGTTCCAAGCTGCCGCAAGTGATGCTGCGCACGCTGGACGGCCAGCCCACCACGCTGAAAGACCAGGTCGCCGGCAAGCCGGCGATCCTGGTGTTCTACCGCGGTGGCTGGTGCCCCTACTGCAACCTGCAGCTGAGCCGGCTGCGGCTGATCCAGAAGGACGCCGAGGCGCTGGGCTACCGCATCCTCGCGATCAGCCCGGATCGCCCGGAAGAACTGCGCAAGACCCTCGGCAAGGACAAGCTCGGCTATACCCTGCTGTCGGACAGCCCTGCCAACGCACTGAAGGCCTTCGGCATCGGCTACCGGGTCGACGCCAAGCTGCTGGCGCAGTACCAGGGCTACGGCATCGATCTGAGGGCATCGACCGGCGAGGCACAGCCGGTGCTGCCGGTGCCTTCGGTGTTCATCGTCGACGGCCATGGCAAGCTTCAGTTCTCGTACTCGCATCCCGACTACCGCGTGCGCATTCCCGCCTCGGTGGTGCTGGCCGCGGCGAAAGCGATCGCCCGGCAGGAACAGGACGAGCACCCGTGATGCCATGCCAGTAGCTCACCGGCGTCACATGAGGGCATCGCGGGCACCGCTTGGCCAGGCATGCTGCGCGGCGCACAATCCACCGAAGCGTTGAACGGGTTACGTCGATGAAAACCATTCGTCACGTCAGCGCCATCGCGCCACTGCTCATGTCGCTGGCCGCATTGGCCATCGTGCTCGGTTACCTGGCGCTGTCCGGACCGGTACGCCAGGCGGACGAGGGCGCCGCGGCCCATCTGTTCCAGCTGCTGATCGTCGGTCAGCTGCCCTTCGTGGCGCATTTCGCCTTCCACTGGATGCCAAAGGCGCCGGCACGCGGCCTGGGCGTGTTGGGGCTGCAGGTGCTCGCCGTCGGCGTGGCGGTCCTGCCGGTCGCGCTGTTCCAGCTCTAGCTTCGATACCCGCGCGGCCGGTCTGGACTCAGGCTCTCGACAGTCCGGCGATATCCGGAATCGTCCAGGGCGGCGGATAACTGCGCCCTTCGCGCCGCGGCTGGTAGCACGGTGTGCTGCGATGGAAGGCCTCGCCGCCGTTGTCCGGATGCCAGCCCGGGATGCCGGACAGCGGCAGCGGCCGCAGTTCCAGCGGATCCATCAACAGCGCGGCTCGCGCAGTGCACCCGGCCAGACCGGCGACGATCGGCACCCACGGTGCCTCCGCCTCGGCCGCCACCACCAGCGCCTTGCCGACCAGCAGCTTGCCCGGGATGAGCGCGTGCTCCAGCAGGGCGTGGCCGAATACCGCGACGGCGATGCGACCGTCGAGCCAGGCGGTACGTTCGCGCCAGAACAGCCCGTGCCAGTCGTGCGCATCCCACCGCGCCAGCAGCGACGGATCGGCCACGCGCACGATCACCCCGGCCTCGTCGAAATGGGTCATCGCGCATTGCGAGCGTGAGCGCTCGCGCGGGCCCATGCGGGCGATCTCCTCGACCTGGCGCTGGTTCAGCGCCTGCTTGAGCGCCGGGTAGCGCAGCCACACCAGCGCATTGAACAGGTCGTGCCAGTTGCGCGCGCGGGTGGCGACCACGCCGCGTTCGGCGATGCGTTGCTCGTAGTGCAGGCCATCATCGAGCAGGGCGCGGTCCTGCGCGGCGAAACGCGGCAGCGCATCACCGCCGCGCCGCGCGTTCAGCGCATCGATGGCGGGCCAGTCGTTTCCCCGCAGCAGCTCGGCGTACTCGCTCCACGCGTCCAGCGGCGGCATCGCGAACACGGCCGGATCGACCGCCTCGCGCGCCGGGGCGACGTAGCGCTGCCGCTTCACACCACCGGCAGCACGGATGGCGCAAGACGGGCTTGCAGGTCGTGCTCGCCGGCCGACTCCACCAGCACCTGCACGAACTGGCCGGGCTTGAGCTGCTGGCCGTCGGCGATGAGCACGGTGCCGTCGATCTCCGGCGCGTCGGCCGCCGAGCGCGCCACGGCGCCGCCCTCGTTCGCCTCGTCGACCAGCACCTGGATGGTGCGGCCGACCTTGCGCTGCAGCTTGGCGGCAGAGATCTCCGCCTGCACCGCCATGAACTGCTCCAGGCGATCTTCCTTCAGCTCCTCGGAGACCGGGTTGGGCAGCTCGTTGGCCCTGGCACCGTCCACCGGCGAGTAGGTGAAGGCACCGACGCGGTCCAGCTCGGCCTCGCGCAGGAAGTCCAGCAGCTCCTCGAACTCGGCGTCGGTCTCGCCGGGGAAGCCGACGATGAAGGTGCTGCGGAGGGTCAGGTCCGGCACCGCCTTGCGCCAGTTCTTCACCCGCTCCAGCGTCTTGTCGATGTTGCCCGGGCGCTTCATCAGCTTGAGGATGCGCGGGCTGGCGTGCTGGAACGGGATATCCAGGTAGGGAAGGATCTTGCCGGCCGCCATCAGCGGCATCAGCTCGTCCACGTGCGGGTACGGGTAGACGTAGTGCAGGCGCGTCCACACGCCGAGCTCGGACAGGCCCTCGCACAGCTCGATCATCCGCGTGCGGTAGCTCCTGTCGCGCCACAGGTGCTCGGCGTATTTCACGTCCACGCCGTAGGCGCTGGTGTCCTGCGAGATCACCAGCAGCTCCTTCACGCCGCCCTTGACCAGCCGCTCGGCCTCGCGCAGCACCTCGTCGACCGGCCGCGACACCAGGTCGCCGCGCATCGAGGGGATGATGCAGAAGCTGCAGCGGTGGTTGCAGCCTTCGGAAATCTTGAGATACGCGTAGTGCTTCGGGGTCAGCTTCACGCCGGTATCGGGCACCAGGTCGAGGAACTTGTCGCGCGCCGGCGGCAGCGCCGTGTGCACCGCGCTCATCACGCTGGCGTAGTCCTGCGGGCCGCTGATCGACAGCACGTCCGGGTAGGCCTCGCGGATCAATTCCTCGCGCTTGCCCAGGCAACCGGTGACGATCACCTTGCCGTTTTCGTGCAGCGCCTCGCCGATCGCGTCCAGCGATTCCTGCACCGCCGCGTCAATGAAGCCACAGGTGTTCACCACCACCGCGTCGGCCGCGTCGTAGCTGGGCACGATCTCGTACCCCTCGACCTTCAGCTGGGTGAGGATGCGCTCGGAATCGACCAGCGCCTTGGGGCAGCCGAGGCTGACGAAGCCGATCTTCTGGGAGGTGGACTGGGCAGACATGACGGTTACCGGATGGGGCAGCCTTTCATTGTAACGCGACGGCTGCCCCCGCCTCCGGAAGCGGGTCCTGCACGTATGCCTGACGCGACAGGTATTAACCCCCCCCCCCCCCTTTCACCGCCATCAAAGGAGACCCCATGGGTCGGATGATCGAACTACAGAGCACCACGCCGATCGGCGCCTACCTCGCCGAACCGGCCGCCATGCCGCGCGGCGCCATCGTGGTGATGCAGGAAATCTTCGGCGTGAACGCGCACATCCGCGACGTCGCCGACCGCATCGCCGCCGCCGGCTACACCGCCATCGCACCGGCGCTGTTCGACTCGGTGAAACCGGGCGTGGAGCTCGGCTACGACGCCGAGGGCATGCGCGAAGGCGTGGCGCTGAAGGCCCAGGTCAGCTTCGAGCGCGCCGTGCAGGATGTGGCTGCCGCGGCGAAGCGCGTGGCCGCTGCCGGCAAGGTCGGCACGATCGGCTTCTGCTGGGGTGGCTCGGTCGCCTACGCCGCGGCCATCGAGTTGGGCCTGCCCAGCGTGAGCTACTACGGCGGCAGCAACACCCAGTTGGTTGGCAAGCCAGCCAGGGCACCGCTGATCTTCCACTACGGGCTGAAGGACACCCACATCACCGCGGCCGACCGCGCCAGGGTGGCCGCTGCCAATCCGGACGCTGCGGTGTACGAATACGAGGCGGACCACGGCTTCAACTGCGACCACCGGGGCGCCTACGACGCCGCCAGTGCCGCCATGGCCTGGCAGCGCACGCTGGCCTTCTTCGCCGAACACGTCGGCTGACCCGGCCCGGCGCTCCGCCCCGGTGCGGGAAGCGGACTAGACTTGTGGTTTGGTCAACCCTCACGGAGGCGTGCCCATGGGTCAGTCGATCAGCCTCAACACCACCCGCCTGCACTGCATCGGTGCCTACCTCGCCCAGCCGACGGGGAAGCCCCGCGGCGGCATCGTGGTGGTGCAGGAGATCTTCGGCGTCAACGCGCACATCCGCGCCGTCACCGACCGCTTCGCCGAAGCCGGCTATACCGCGATCGCTCCGTGCTTCTTCGATCACGTCGAGAGCGGCGTGGAGCTGGGCTACGACGACGCCGGCTTCGCCCGCGGCCGCACGTTGGTGTCCGAGGTCGGCGTCGAGCTGGCGGTGGACGACGTGGCCAGTGCGGCCGAGGCGATCGCCTCGGCCGGGCGCATCGGCGTGGTCGGTTTCTGCTGGGGCGGCACGGTCGCGCTGCGCTCGGCGCAGCGGCTGGGCCTGCCGGCGGTGAGCTACTACGGCGCGCGCAACCCGGTCTACCTGGACGAGACGCTGAAGGCACCGGTGCTGTTCCACTTCGGCGAGCGCGATACCTCGATCCCACCGGAGACCGTGCAGCAGCACCGCGAGAAACTGCCGCAGATGCCGGTGCACACCTATCCGGCCGGCCACGCCTTCAACCGCGACGTCGACCCGCACGCCTACGACGCGCCCAGCGCGACGCTGGCCTGGCAGCGCACGCTGGATTTCTTCGCCCGCGAACTCGGTAGCGCGGAATGAGCGCGGAGTTCGCGCTGGACCCCCGCCTCGGCGGCGACTCGGTGCCGGTGATCGAGCTGCCGCTATGCAGCGTGCGGCTGATGGACGACGCCCGCTTCGCCTGGCTGCTGCTGGTGCCACGACGCGCGGCGACGAGCGAGATCCACGACCTGGACGGGATCGATCAGGAACGCCTGTGGCGCGAGATCCGACTTGCCAGCAACGCGCTGCGCGCGGTGGCGCCCTGCGACAAGCTCAACCTCGGCGCGCTGGGCAACATCGTGCGCCAGCTGCACGTCCACGTGGTCGCCCGTCGCGAGGGCGACGCCGCCTGGCCCGGCCCGGTCTGGGGCAGTGGCGCCGCCGAACCGTATGCCGCGCCGGTGCGCGAGCGCCTGGTCGCCGCGCTGCGCGACCGGCTCGCCGCCAAGGCGGGCTGAGCCACCGATGGCGCCGATCCGCTGCGAACCCCTGGCCGAGGACGCGCTGCTGCTGCACGTCGGCGAGGGCATCGCCCCGGGCACCAGTGACCGCGTGCTGGCCGCCACCGCGGTGCTCATGCGCGCGTTGCCCGACGTGGAGTGCGTGCCCGCCTACGCCAGCGTGCTGCTGCGGTTCGATGCCGGATCGTGGCGAACGCCGGGCGGACCGGCGCCGCATCAGGCCGTGGGCGAGGCCGCGATGGCCGCCCTGGCGTCGCCGGATGCCGCATCGCCGTCGGCGCGCGAGGTGACCGTGCCGGTCTGCTATGGCGGCGACGCCGGCCCCGATCTTGCCGAGGTCGCCCGGCTGACCGGGCTGGGCGCCGAAGAAGTGGTCGCCCGCCACGCCGCCGGGCACTACCGCGTGGCGATGCTCGGCTTCGCACCGGGCTTCCCGTACCTGCTCGGCCTCGACCCCGTGCTGGCGGTACCGCGCCGGGCCGATCCGCGCACCCGCGTGCCCGCCGGCAGCGTGGCGATCGGCGGGGCGCAGACGGGTATCTATCCCGACGCCCTGCCCGGCGGCTGGCAGCTGATCGGACGCACGCCGCTGCGGCTGTTCGACCCCGCCGCGGACGAACCGGCCGCGCTGCGCCCGGGCGACCGCGTGCGCTTCGCGTCGATCGACGCTGCGCGCTTCGATGCACTCTGGGCGGAGCCCGGGCGATGAGCGTGCAGGCGCTGCGCTCCGGCCTGCTGACCACGCTGCAGGACGCCGGCCGCCCCGGCCACGCGGCGCTCGGCATCGGGCGCGCCGGGGCGGCGGACGGTCCGGCGTGGCGGCTGGCCAACGCGCTGGTCGGCAATACCGGCGGCGAGGCCGCGCTGGAGATCACCCTGCAGGGGCCGACCCTGTGCTTCGAGCGCGCGGCGCGGATCGCCCTGACCGGCGCACCGATCGACGCGAGCGTGGGCGAGCGCCCGTTGCCGCCGTGGACCGCGGTCGACCTGCCCGCCGGCAGCGTGCTGCGCCTGCGCGGCATGCGCCAGGGCTGCCGCAGCTACCTGGCGGTACGCGGCGGCTTCGCCGTGCCGGCGGTGCTCGGCAGCCGCAGCGTGGACCTGCATGCCCGGCTCGGGCCGCTCGGCGGGCGCGCGCTGGTCGCCGGCGACGTGCTGCCGCTGGACGAGACCGGCGGAATCGAAGCGATCGATCAGCTGCGCATCCGCCGCTGGGGCGTCGATCCACAGCCCTGGTTCGACTTCGCGTTGGGGCCGCTTGCGCTGCTGCCGGGCAGCCATGCCGACCGGCTCGATGCGGCGTCCCGCGAGCGGCTGCACCGCCAGCCGTTCCGCCTCGCCGCCTCCAGCAACCGCACCGGCGCGCGACTTGAGGGCGAGGCGCTGGCGCTGGCCGCCCCGCTGGAGCTGGTGTCCGAAGCCGTGCTGCCCGGCACCGTGCAGCTGCCGCCGTCCGGTCAGCCGATCGCCCTGCTGGCCGAGGCGCCGGTCACCGGCGGCTATCCGCGCATCGGCCAGGTCGCCGCCGTCGATCTGCCGACCCTGGCGCAGCGCAGGCCGGGCGACGCCGTGCAATTCGTATCGATCACGCTCGACGAGGCGCTGGAGCGGCAAAACGCGCGCGAGCGCGACCTGCAACGGCTGGTGCAGCGGGTACTCGACCGGGGAGAATCGGAACGATGAAACGCATCGATCTCAACTGCGACCTCGGCGAATCCTTCGGCGCCTGGCGGATGGGCGAGGACAGCGCCCTGCTCGCCCTGGTCAGCTCGGCCAACATCGCCTGCGGCTTCCACGCCGGCGACCCCGCGATCATGCAGCGCACGGTGGCCGAGGCGGCCGCCCGCGGCGTGGCGATCGGCGCCCACGTCTCGCTGCCGGACCTGCAGGGTTTCGGCCGCCGCGAAATGACGGTGTCGCCGACCGAGGTGCACGCGATGACGCTGTACCAACTCGGCGCCCTGCACGGCTTCGCCCGCGCGGCCGGTGCGACCGTCGCCCACGTCAAGCCGCACGGCGCGCTCTACAACATGGCCGCCCGCGACCGCGCGCTGGCCGACGCGATCGCCGACGCCGTGCGCGCGTTCGATCCCACGCTGCGGCTGTTCGGCCTGGCCGGCTCGGCGCTGCTCGATGCCGGGCGCGCGGCGGGGCTGGCGGTGGTGTCCGAGGCCTTCGCCGACCGCCGCTATCGCGCCGACGGTTCGCTGCAGCCGCGCCGCGAACCGGACGCGGTGATCACCGACGACGCCGAGGCCACCGCGCAGGCGCTGCGCATGGCCGTGGACGGCGCGGTCACCGCGGTCGACGGCACGGCGGTGCAGTTGGAAGCCGACACGCTCTGCCTGCACGGCGACGGCGCGCATGCCGTGGCGTTCGCGCGCAGCCTGCGCGCCGCGCTGGAACAAGCAGGCTTGCGCATCGTCTCCCCGGGGGTCGCGTGAACGGGTGGCCCCTGCTCGGCGTGGCAGTGATCGCGCTCGGCTTCGTGCTGCGCTTCAACCCGGTTCTGGTGGTGGTCACCGCGGCGGTGACCAGCGGCCTGCTCTCCGGGATGAGCGTGCCGGACCTGCTGGCCCTGCTGGGTACCAGCTTCGCCTCCAGCCGCATCCTGCTGATCATCGTGATGACGCTGCCGGCGATCGGCCTGCTGGAGCGCGCCGGCCTGCGCGAACACGCGCGTGCATGGATGGACCGCCTGCGCGGGATGACCCTGGCGCGGCTGCTGGTCGGCTACCTGCTGGGGCGCCAGGTGCTGTCGATGATCGGCCTGCAGAGCGTGGCCGGACCGGCGCAGACGGTGCGCCCGCTGCTGGCACCGATGGCCGAGGCGGCCGCCGAGCGCATCGATCCGGCGCTGCCGGAGGCCGAGCGCGACCGCCTGCGTGCACTGTGCGCCGCCACCGACAACGTCGGGCTTTTCTTCGGCGAGGACGTGTTCATCGCGCTGGGCGCAGTGCTGCTGATCCAGGGCTTCTACAGCCAGCACGGCATCGAGCTGACGCCGCTTTCGATCGCGCTGTGGGCCCTGCCGACGGCGATCGCCGCGTCCGTCGTCCACGGCGTGCAGATCGCGCTGTTCCAGCGCCATCTGCGGCGTCGCGCCGCGACCCGGCAGGGGACCTGAACGATGCTCCGCGTCGAACACGTGCACCTGCTGCTGGCGTTGTTCATGGCCTACGCCGGCTGGCGCAACCTGCGCGAGCGCGAGGCCTGGCGCGGCGCGTTCTGGCTGATCCTGGCCGCGCTGTTCGGCACTGGCGGGGCCGTACTCGACGCGGCGCATGCCGGCCATCCGCTGCCGGCGCAGCTGGCCGGCCTGGCGGTCATCGCGGTGGCGCTGATCGCGCCGAAGCTGGGCCATCGTCGCCCGGCGGAGCAGACCACCCCGGCGCAGCGCACGGCGTCGGCCGCGTGTCTCGGCCACCGGCTGTTCCTGCCGGCCCTGCTGATCCCGCTGGTGACTGTCGGCGTGGCACTGGGCGGGGCGAAGCTGCAGTGGCACGGCTGGCAGCTGTTCGACCCGGTGCAGATGACCCTCACCGGGCTGGCACTGGCGTGCGTGCTGGCCCTGTTCGCGGCGGCCGCGGTGACCCGCGAGGCGCCGTCTCTGGGCCTGCTGGAAGGCCGCCGCCTGCTCGACACCATGGGCTGGGCCGTGCTGCTGCCGGTGCTGCTGGCCGCGCTGGGCCAGGTATTCACCCGCAGCGGCGTGGGCGACGCGATCGCCCAGCTCACCACCGATGCGCTCCCGACGGGCAGCGCCATGGCCTGCCTGCTGGCCTACGGGCTGGGCATGGTGCTGTTCACCGTGATCATGGGCAACGCGTTCGCCGCCTTCCCGGTGATGACCGCCGGCATCGGCCTGCCGCTGCTGGTGCAGCACTACGGGGCGAACCCCGCCACGCTGGGCGCCCTGGGCATGCTGTGCGGCTACTGCGGCACCCTGCTCACGCCGATGGCGGCGAACTTCAACCTGGTACCGGCCGCGCTGCTCGAACTGCGCTCGCCGTACGGCGTGATCCGTGCCCAGGTAGTCACCGCGCTGGTGCTGCTGGCGGTGAACCTGGCGCTGATGGCGCTGCTGGTATTCCGCCACTGAACCGTCGAGACCGACCGACCATGACCCAAACACCTCGCATCCTGCTCACCGGCTTCGACCCGTTCGGCGGCGAGACGGTAAACCCCTCGTGGGAAGCAGTCAGCGCGCTGCACGGCCGCCGGATCGCCGGCCACCGCATCGTCGCACTGCAGCTGCCGACCGAGTTCGCCGCCTCGCTGAGGGCGCTTCGGCGCGCGCTGCGCGAGGAGCGTCCGGCGATCGCGCTGGGCGTGGGCCAGGCCGGCGGCCGCAGCCGGCTGTCGCTCGAGCGGGTGGCGATCAACGTCAACGACGCGCGCATCCCCGACAATGCCGGCGCACAGCCGGTGGACGAGCCGGTGGTGGCCGGCGGACCGGCCGCCTATTTCAGCAGCCTGCCGATCAAGGCGATGCTCGCCGCGTTGCGCGAGGAGGGGCTGCCGGCGGAAATCTCGAACACGGCCGGCACCTACGTGTGCAACCACATCGCCTACGCCATGGCGCACTACACGGCGCGCCAGCGTGGCGTGCGCACCGGCTTCCTGCACATTCCCTTCCTGCCGGACCAGGCGGTGTCGCATGCGCATGCGCCGAGCATGTCGCTGGAGGATGTGCGCAGGGGTCTGCTGGTCGCCCTGCGCACGGCCGCGCGTGTCCGGACGGATGCCCGGCTGGCGGCGGGCACGATCAGCTGAGCCGTCGCACCCGCGAGGAACCGCCTCAGTAACCCTGCGAGCGGTCTTCCATGCTGGAGCCTGCCGCGTCCTTGCCTTTCATCTGGTCGTCCATCTTGGCCGGACCGTGGTAGTCCTCGAGCCTGCGGGTCTTGGTTTCCTCGGGATTGATCTGCACCAGGGTGCCCTTCTTGTCGTAGTAGGCGACGAAACCGTAATCCAGCTGCATCCGCGCCAGGTACTGCAGATGCTCCTTGCGGATCGAGTAGTCGTCGCTGGGCACCAGCAGCACGCTCTTGGGCAGCTTGCCCACTTCCTTCAGATAGGCGAAGTGGCTGCCCGTATCGAGGGCAGAAAGCACCGCGCCGTCGACCAGGAACTGGCCGCCCTTGTACGCCTTGATCACGGTGTCGAACTGGCCCTTGGACTCGAGCGCAGCTACCTGTTCCTTGGTCGCGCCGCGGTGGCAGCCCGCCAACAGCACAGTGCCGCCGACAAGGAAAGCCATCGCCAGCCGGCCAGCGAGGGAGGAAAGACGGGTCATGCGGATCTCCTGCAAGGCATTCATCACAACTGGGGGAGTGTAGCGCCGGTACGGCGCGCGCGATGCGCGGCGATCGACGTCGCCAGCGAACATTCAGGTGCGCGGCAGGGTCACGCCCTGTTGGCCCTGGTACTTGCCGCCGCGGTCGCGGTAGCTGGTCTCGCACGATTCGTCGGACTCGAAGAACAGCATCTGCGCCACGCCTTCGTTGGCGTAGATCTTGGCCGGCAGCGGCGTGGTATTGGAAAACTCCAGCGTCACATGGCCTTCCCACTCCGGCTCCAGCGGCGTGACGTTGACGATGATGCCGCAGCGCGCGTAGGTGCTCTTGCCCAGGCACACCACCAGCACGTCGCGCGGGATGCGGAAGTACTCCACCGTGCGCGCCAGCGCGAACGAGTTCGGTGGAATGATGCACACGTCCGCCTCCACGTCGACGAAGCTGGTCGGGTCGAACGCTTTCGGGTCGACGATGGTGGAGTTGATGTTGGTGAAGATCTTGAACTCACGCGCGCAACGCACGTCGTAGCCGTAGCTGGAGGTGCCGTAGGACACCAGTTTCTCGCCATCGCGCATCTTCACCTGGCCGGGCTCGAACGGCTCGATCATGCCGTGCTGCTCGGCCATCCGGCGGATCCACTTGTCGGGTTTGATGCTCACGCGCGCTCCGGTCGTCGGGTGGTGGGCAACCGAAGCATTCGGCTGCCGCAAAGACCCGGAAAAATACCACGCGAAACGGCCCGACAGACCAGCATCGGGCCGATCAGGCGCTCTCGAGCGCCCGCGCAAGCCGCTTCAGCAGGGCCTCCAGCTCGCCGCGCGGTTCCAGCTGGGCAAGCACATATGCCCGGTCGCAGCCCGTACCCGGCAAGGGCACGGTGCCGGACACTCGGTCCAGCAGCTCGGCCGACATCGTTCGCAGGATCTCGCGAAGCGCGTCCTGCGCATGATGGGATCCGCGCGCCGAGGCGTTGAGCAGGGCCACCGGCTTGCCCGGAAACCGCGGGCAGCCGACCAGCCAGTCCAGCAGGTTCTTGAACGCACCGGGCACGCCGTGCGCATATTCCGGACAGGCGATCAGCAGCGCGTCGCTGGCGGCGACCTGCTCGCGCAGGCCGGTGACGGCTCCGGGCAGGGGATCCCGCTCGTCGTCCGGATTGAACCAGGGCAGCGCTGCGAGACCGTCGTAGAGAACCAGCTCCAGCGAGGCCGGCGCCAGTTCACGCGCGGCCTCCAGCACGCTCCTGTTCGCCGACACCGCCCGCAAGCTGCCTGCCAGGCACAGCACGCGACGGCGTGCGGCGGCCGTCATGCCGACGGCGCGCCCTGCACCACCACCTTGCCCAGGCCCAGCGACTTGTTGCGCGGCTGGCGCGACAGCCGGCCAGCGGTGTTGCGCGCGATCTCGCGGTAGCGCGCGGCGAGGTCGGAATCGGGCATCGCCACCACGGTGGGATTGCCGCCATCGGCCTGTTCGCGGATACGGATGTCCAGCGGCAACGAGCCCAGGTAGGCCACGCCATATTGCTCGGCCATGCGCCGGCCGCCGCCCTCGCCGAAGATGTGTTCCTCGTGGCCGCAGTTCGAACAGACGTGGGTGGCCATGTTTTCCACCACGCCCAGAACCGGCACCTCGACCTTCTCGAACATCTTCAGCGCCTTGCGCGCGTCCAGCAGGGCGATGTCCTGCGGCGTGGTGACGATCACCGCACCGGCCACCGGCACCTTCTGCGACAACGTGAGCTGGATGTCGCCGGTGCCCGGCGGCAGGTCGACCACCAGATAATCGAGCTGTTCCCAGCGCGAGTCGCCGAGCAGCTGCATCATCGCCTGGGTGACCATCGGGCCGCGCCAGATCATCGGGGTCTCCTCGTCGACCAGGAAGCCGATCGACATCGCCTGCAAGCCGTGCGCCTGGAGCGGAACGATGGTCTTGCCGTCCGGGGATTCCGGCTTGCCGGACAGGCCGAGCATGCGCGGCTGGCTGGGGCCGTAGATATCGGCATCGAGGATGCCGACCTTCGCGCCCTCGGCGGCCAGTGCCAGCGCTAGGTTCGCCGAGACGGTGGACTTGCCCACGCCGCCCTTGCCGGAGGCGACCACGATGATGTTCTTCACGTTCGGCAGCGGCGCCAGCTGGCCCTGCACCTTGTGCACCTGGACCCGGCTGCCGACCGACACCGCCGCCGCGGCGACCGCCGGATGGGCTTCCAGTGCCTGGCGCACCTGCGCGGCAAGCTCCGCCGTCACAGAGGCCGCGGGATAGCCGAGCTGGACGTCGACCGACACGCGGTCGCCATCCACACCGATGGCGCGCACGGACTCGGCCAGCAGCGCGCCTGTATGGGGGTCGGTGAGCGCGGCGAGCAGTTCGCGCACCAGGGCTTCGTTTGCCTGCGTCATGGGGGCTTTCTTGCGGGGAAAGAGTGCAATTATGCCAGTCATGCCGGCGTCACCGGCTGCGCTGGATCATGGCCCGGTGGCCCCGGGCGGCTCTTGCGCATTGCAGCTTGACGCTCTCCCCGGCCCTCGCCAGTCTCGTCGCCATACGCATTCGTACGGGAGGAAACCCATGACCCTGCTGTCCCGCCTCACCCTCGCCGCCGGCCTGCTGCTGATCGCCGGTTCCGCGTTCGCCGCCAACGACACTCCGGTCGGCACCTGGAAAACCATCGACGACGAGACCCACATGGCCAAGTCGATCGTCGAGATCACCGACCACAACGGCGAGCTCCAGGCGCACATCGTCAAGCTGCTCAACCGCAGCCCCGAGGACATCGCCCGCGACGGCGCCGAACCGATCTGCAAGAAGTGCGACGGCGAGCGCCACAACCAGCCGATCGAGGGCATGAACATCATGTGGGGCGTGAGCAAGGACGACGACGTGTGGGACGGCGGCAAGATCCTCGACCCGAAGACCGGCAAGGTCTACAAGGTACGCCTGAAGATGCTCGACGGCGGCCAGAAGCTCGACGTGCACGGCTACATCGGCTTCGCCCTGATCGGCCGCTCGCAGGTGTGGGAACGGCAGAACTGACGTTTCCCGCTTCCGTGGAACCCGAAGGCCCGCCACCTGGTGGGCCTTTTGTTTGCGGCATGGACCGGTCGGACGCTTTGGACGGCCATGCCATAATCTGCGGTCATCAAAGCCAAGCAAGCCGCCATGAGCCGACGCCTCCTCGTCACCAACGCCCTGCCCTACGCCAATGGCCCGCTGCACATGGGCCACCTGCTGGGCTACATCCAGGCCGACATCTGGGTGCGGGCGCAGCGCATGGCCGGCCACGAGGCGATCTACGTCTGCGCCGACGACGCGCACGGCACGCCGATCATGCTGGCGGCGGAGAAGGCCGGCCTGGCGCCGGAGGACTACATTGCCGGCATCCGTGCCGGCCACGAGGCGGATTTCGCCGCGTTCGGCGTGGACTTCGACCACTACCACACCACTCATTCGGACGAAAACCGCGAGCTGGCGACACTGATCTACACGCGCCTGCGCGACGGCGGCTTCATTGCCCGCCGCGACATCCAGCAGCTGTTCGATCCGGACAAGCAGATGTTCCTGCCGGACCGCTACATCAAGGGCACCTGCCCGGTGTGCAAGACGCCCGACCAGTACGGCGACAACTGCGAGAACTGCGGTGCCACCTACGCACCGACCGACCTGATCAACCCGTACTCGGTGATGTCCGGCGCTACGCCGGTGCTGCGCGCGTCCGAGCACTACTTCTTCGAGCTGTCCAAGTTCGAGGGTCTGCTGCGCGACTGGTTCGCCGGCAAATACTCCGGCGGCCAGCCGGTGGCCGACAGCGGCGTCGCCGCCAAGCTGCGCGAGTGGCTGGACGGCGGCCTGAAGGACTGGGACATCTCGCGCGACGCGCCCTATTTCGGCTTTCCGATCCCCGACGCGCCGGGCAAGTTCTTCTATGTCTGGCTGGACGCGCCAGTCGGCTACCTGGCCAGCTTCAAGGCGTTGTGCGAGCGCACCGGCACCGATTTCGACGCCTACCTCGGCCCGGACAGCGCCGCCGAGATGCACCACTTCATCGGCAAGGACATCATCAATTTCCACGGTCTGTTCTGGCCTGCCATGCTGCACGGCGCCGGCTTCCGCGTGCCGACCGCGCTGCACGTCAACGGCTACCTCACCGTCAACGGCGCGAAGATGTCCAAGTCGCGCGGCACCTTCATCCAGGCCCGCACGTATCTGGACGTGGGCCTGAACCCGGAGTGCCTGCGCTACTACTTCGCCACCATGCTCGACGACGCACCGGTGGACGTGGACCTCGACCTGAAGGCCTTCGAGGAACGCGTCAACTCGCACCTGGTCGGCAAGTGGGTGAACATCGCCAGCCGCACCGCCGGCTTCGTGCACAAGTTCTTCGACGGCCAGCTCGCCGAGCGCTTCGGCAGCACCGAGGCGGAGCTGTGGAACCGCCTGCTGGAGCACTACGACGGCATCGCCGAGCTGTACGACCGCGGGCTGTTCGCCGAGGTCACCCGCCGCTTCGTGACCATGGCAGACCTGGTCAACGGCCACATCGCCGCCACCGCGCCGTGGACGCTGTCCAAGGACGAGTCGCGCCGGCTCGAACTGCACCAGGTGTGCTCGTTCGCGATCGCCGCGTTCCGCCTGCTCGGCGGCCTGCTCAAGCCGATCGTGCCGGCCACGGTGACCGCGGCCGAACAGTTCCTTGCAGCGCCGATCCTCGATTTCGACAGCGCCCGCGCGCCGCTGCACAACCACATCATTGCCCCGTTCGAGCCGCTGCTCGGCCGTCTCGATCCCAAGCAGATCGACGCCATGGTCGAAGCCTCGAAGGAATCCCTGGCCGCCCCCGCAGCGGCCGCCCCCGCCCCCCGCAAGACCGAAAAGAACGCCATGACCGAGAACACCGCACCACCCACCCCCGAAGCCGCCGCCGTCGCCCCGACCATCGGTATCGACGATTTCGCCAAGCTCGACCTGCGCGTGGGCAAGGTGACCGTGTGCGAATTCGTCGAGGGCTCGGACAAGCTGCTGCGTTTCGAGCTGGACGCCGGCCCGCTGGGCACCCGGCAGATCTTCTCCGGCATCCGTGCCGCCTACGGCGAGCCGGACAAGCTGGTCGGCCGCAACGTGGTGTTCATCGCCAACCTGGCGCCGCGCAAGATGCGCTTCGGCCTGTCCCAGGGGATGATCCTGTCCGCCGGCGAGGGCGGCAGCGACCTGTTCCTGCTGGACGCCGACCAGGGCGCCAGGCCGGGCGCCACCGTCCGCTGATAGCGCGCATCACCCAGACGCTGAGTCGAGCGGTTTCGACCCCCAGGCTGCCAGGACGTCAACACATGCCTTTCGCCCGCACGTTGCCGATCCTCGTCCTGCTCCTGTGCGGTATGCACGCGACGCTGGCGAGGGCCGCATGCGCGCAAGCCGACGCCATCGTGCGCCATGCCTATCCCAATGCCAGGCCCGACCCGGATGGCGGTTACCGCTTGGGGGAAAGGAGCATCACCCCATCGAGTGACGACATTGGCGACGCCGGGGACGTCGTTTGCAAGGTGTGGCCGGAACACCCCGAACTGACCCTGGCCCTGGTGCCGTTGATGTCACCCGGGTCGGACCAGGGCAATGAAGGCGACCTCGATCTGCTGTTGCTCGACAGCGGGAATTTGAAGCTGCTGCAACGCCTGCGTCTGCCCGGCTACATGGACGACGACGCCATTCGGATCGAAGACATCAAGCTGGACACCGCTCGCTACCGGCTCGCGCCGGGAACGCTGGCGTTCGGAATCCGCAAGACGCTGGAGGGCAGCTCGGGCCCCGATCCGTTCGAAGAAGTCGACCTGTCGCTCTACGCCGTTATCAACGGCAAGCTTCGCACCGTGCTGGATGGGCTGGCGGTGTCACGCAGCAACGGCGATTGGGATACCCAGTGCGCTGGAACGTTCGACTCCCGGCATCTGCTTCTGAGCACCGGCGACGCCATGACGCGTGGCCTGGCCGACATCGATATCAGCGGATCGGATGACACCCACGCCAGTCGCCTCGACAGCCACCAACAATGTACGGACACGCCCGGCAAGCACAGGCCGATCAAGGCGCGTCTGCACTACGACGGCCAGCACTACGTCGTACCGAAAGAGTTGGCGTCCTTGCAGTGACAACCCTGGCCGACCGCATCGACGCGATCCTGCCGCAGACCCAGTGCGAGCAGTGCGGCTTCCACGGTTGCCGCCCCTACGCCGAGGCGATCGCCGCGGGCGAGGCGCCGATCAACCGCTGCCCGCCCGGCGGCGCCACCGGCATTGCCCGGCTGGCCGCCCTGCTCGGACAGCCGGCGCTGCCGCTGGACCCGGCGCACGGCGTGGAAAAGCCGCGCACACTTGCACGCATCGTCGAGGCCGACTGCATCGGCTGCACCAAGTGCATCCAGGCGTGCCCGGTCGATGCCATCGTCGGCGCGGCCAAGCTGATGCACACCGTGCTGGCCGACGACTGCACCGGCTGCGAGCTTTGCGTGCCGGCCTGCCCGGTCGACTGCATCGTGCTCGAACCGATGCCGCAGGCCTGGGTGAACGACCCCGCCCGCGCCGACGCCGCGCGCACGCATTTCCGGCGTCGCGAGGCACGGCTCGAACGCGAGCGGCTGGCGCAGGAAGCCGAGCTGGCCGCGCGCAAGGCCGCAGTGGACGCAGCCGCCTCGCCCGCCAACCCGGTGCTGGCCGCGCTCGCGCGCGCCAGGGCGAAGAAGCAGGGAAACCCCACGTGAAGCGTGCCGATGTCGTCGAGCTGTTTACCCGCCTGCGCGAGCTGAATCCCAGGCCCACCACCGAACTGGACTACACCACGCCGTTCGAGCTGCTGGTCGCCGTGGTGCTTTCGGCGCAGGCCACCGACGTCGGCGTGAACAAGGCCACGCGCCGGCTCTACCCGGTCGCCAACACGCCCGAGGCGATCCTCGCGCTGGGCGAAGACAAGCTGAAGACCTTCATCTCCACCATTGGCCTGTTCAACGCCAAGGCGAAGAACGTGATGGCCCTGTGCCGGATCCTGGTCGAACAGCATGGCAGCGAGGTGCCGCGCGAGCGCGCGGCGCTGGAGGCGCTGCCCGGCGTGGGTCGAAAAACCGCCAACGTGGTGCTCAACACCGCCTTCGGCGAACCGACCATCGCGGTGGACACGCACATCTTCCGCGTCGCCAACCGCACCGGGCTGGCACCGGGCAAGGACGTACGAGCGGTCGAGGACAAGCTGGAAAAGGTGGTACCGGCCGAGTTCAAGCTCGATGCCCACCACTGGCTGATCCTGCATGGCCGCTACGTATGCAAGGCGCGCAAGCCGGATTGCCCGAACTGCGTGATCCGCGACCTGTGCCGGTTCAAGGACAAGACGCCAGCCTGATCCGCGCCACGCGGGAAGCCCCTGTAGATACCGCTCGCGGGCGATGCTCCTGGCTCTGAATGTCGATCAGAGCGAAAGGCATCGCCCGCGAGCGGGCTCCTGCAAGACATGTGGCGCTGGCTCGACGCAAAAAAAAAGCAAACGGCGGGCTGCTGCCCGCCGTTTTTCCGTCCCTGGGTCGAACTCCCTTCCGATAATCGAACTACCGGCCAAGCTTGGCGCAGGAAGATGACCGTCTCGTGTCGACCGTCCGAACTTCATCGGTACGGCGACCCCGTCATGACCTGCCGTCAAGGGGGCGACGCCGTATCCGGCGGCGTCGCCATGATCGCTTAGAACTTGTAGGCGATCATCACGCGGTTGTACGTGAACGAGCCGTTGCCCGGGTTCAGGCCGTTGGCGCCGCCGGTCGAACGCTCCCAGCGGTTGCGCAGGGACAGGCCCTTGAGCACACCGTCGAGACTGTAGGTGAGATCGACATAGACGTTGTGGCTGTTGCCGCGATGCTCGGTGGTGTACTTGGCGTAGGCCACCATCACGTTGAGCTTGTCATTCAGCAGGTTGTAGGTGAGCTTGGTCTTCCAGGCGTGGCCCGGACCCTGCTCCACCAGACCGCGGATCATCGAGGTGGTGTACAGCGGGTCGGTGGCGTACGCGGCGGTATAGGGCGAGATCAGCGCGCCGTCACCGACCGCACCGGACTGCCGGTCGATCTTGTTGTATGCCGCCTCGAACTTGCCGTGCGGGATGTTGACGCCGACGTCGGTGCCCCAGGCGCGGCTCTTGACCTTGCTGCCGGCCACGCCGAACAGCGCGACGTTGTTCTGAACCAGACGGGTGCCCGAACCGCCGGTCTCGTCGACGTACTGCGCGGCGATGAACGGGTCGAACCCGGTACCGGTCTTGAAGGTGTAGGTACCGTCGACATAGCCCATGTGGGCGAAGTCGATGAAGTCGTAGTACCACCCCTGGCCCTTGAAGCCGCCGTTGGCATACACGGCGCCGGCTGCCCAGGCACCCCGTGCGGCGCGCGCGGTGGCGGGCAGGCCGCCGATGCCACCGTAGGACGAGTCACCGCGGTAGGTCGGCGGGTAGTAGAGGTTGTCGAAGTGGAACGAATCGGAGGTACGGCTCTTCCAGCCGAAGCTGCGCAGGGCCACCAGGTCCCAGCCCTTGGCCGGCTTGAAGTCGACCATCGCCGCCTGATACGAGGCAGGCAGCACACGCGAGTCGCTCGAGCCCATCCACGGCGTGTTGAGGTACTGCTGGCCGGCGCGCACCAGCACGTTGTTCGCCTTGTACTGCACATAGGCCTGGCTGAGCGCACTGACCGAGTTGGTCGGACCCATCAGCGTGGTGTCGATCTTGGACATGCTGGACGCCTGCGAACCGAACGCATTGGCGCTGACCAGCGAACCGCCGAGGCTGAAGCCGCCACCGAAGTCGGCCGTCTGCGCATTCAGGAGCACCGCGCCCGACAGGGCATGGGCATCCGGCACCGCGCTGGTGGAGTAGATGCGGTCGAAGTTGTACAGGCGCAGCTCCCCATCGACGTGGCCATCCTTGAAGATGTTGCCGGTGGTGTCGGCGTGAGCGCCGAAGCTGAGGCTGCCCAGCACAACGGCGACGGCAGCGGCGATCAGGTTGTTACGCATGGCGTGTGACTCCGGGACTGAAGGTGATGTGGCCGAGCAAGACGACCGGACAGGTGTGCTGCCCGGCCAATTGTTGTCATCGGCTTAACATCATCCACGCCGCGTGTTACAGCTGCACACACTAATTATGACAGAAAGACGACATGCCGCTGCCCGGGTACCCGGCAGCGGCGACGCATCCAACATCGGCCCGGGGCGGGCATGCCGACCGCCCCGAACCACCCTACCGGGCCCGGCGATCAGAAGGCGACTTCGCCAAAAACGCCGATCTCGTTGGTCTTCAGGTTCTGCACGTGCGGCGGCACCGGGGTGCCTACGGTCTTGTCGGCCTTTTCGTGCTTCCAAACGCCGGCCAGCTTGAAGCCCTTGGTCACCTGGAACTCGACGCCGGCGTTGTAATACGCGTCCCTGGCCGCACCGTCGCGGTTCTTGCTCAGCTTGGCGTTGTCGTAGCGCGCGAACAGGCTGACCCCGTCGACCACCGCCACGCTGCCCCAGACCGAGTAGCCATCGGCCTTGTCGGTGTAGGGCGTCAGCACGTTGTTCCAGTCGCTGGCGGTGAAGTACTCGGCGCCGAGGCGGAACTGCTTGCTGGCATAGGCCACCAGGATGTCCCCGCGGGTGGCGCGGTTCGGCGTGGCAACACCCTGGACGTCCTTGCCGAGCTTGCCGGAGTAGCCGCCGACGGCGACAGTCATGTTCTCGAACGGCACGAAGCCGACGCGCCCCTCCACATCCACGCTCTTGGAACGGCCCGGATTCTTGTAACCATTGCCGTTGACCACCGACACCGCGTAGTTCACCGACTTGCCGGCGCCGACGTCACCGCCCAGGTGCACGCCCCAGTCGGCCGAATTGCCGTACTTGAGGCGATCGATCAGGGTGTTCTCCACATAGCGGTAGCCGTAGAGGTTTTCCACGAACGGGATCCACGGCATGTCCGCCGAACCCAGGCGAAGCACGGCGGCCTGGTCGAACTTGCCCTGCACGTAGGCCTTCTTGACGAACAGGTTCGTCTGGCCGTCGCTGCCGACATAATTGAAATCGGTGGTCAGGTTGGCCGACCAGATGTCGTCGAAGTTGTGGGTGACGCTCAGATAGAAGCGCTTCACGTCCAAGCCGGTGCCGGAGGCTGCGGTCTTGCCACTGTCGCTGTTCTTCTGGTCGATGTTCGAGAAGTCGACGTACATCTTGCCGCCGATGGTCGTGTCGTTCACCAGCTTCTCCAGCCTGGCCAGTTTCTTGTCGTTGTTGCCGGCAGCCTGGACCTTCTCGATGGCCTGCCCGGTGCTGACATTGATGTCGGACTGGGCATCGGCGCGCTGCTCGAGGTCATCGAGCTTCGCCTGCATGGCGGCGAGCTGGGCCTTCAGGGTCTCGATCTCGGCATGGGAGGCGGCCGATGGGGCCTTGGAGGTCTGGGCACCGGCAAGGCTGCTGAAGCCGAGGCCAGCTGCAATCGCAGCCACGAGCAACTTGGAACGCATGGGTAGGTCTCCACTGGATGGGCATAAGCGCCCCGGCGGTCGGGCCATACGGCCGACCGGCTGAAGCGAATTCGCAACATCTTGCGCGCAAGTTCTTACGGAGTAGTTCCATCCAGATGACAGGACAAAGTCAGGCCGGGCATTGCGGCAAGGTGCTCCGCCGTCTCCGGGCTGCCACGGGACGGCTGATATGCTTGGTCGATGGACGACCTCAACAAGAGCCTTGCCACCCGCATGGCCGACCGCTTCCGCGGCTTTCTCCCGGTCATCGTGGACGTCGAGACCGGCGGGTTCGACGCCGAACGCGATGCCCTGCTGGAAATCGCCGCCGTGACCCTGACGATGGACGCGGAAGGCTACCTGCACCCTCTCCCGGCCGTGTCGGCGCACGTGGAGCCCTTCCCCGGCGCCAACCTGGATCCCCGCTCGCTGGAAGTGACCGGCATCGATCCGGACAATCCGCTGCGCGGCGCCCTCGCCGAGCGCCAGGCGCTGGACCACATCTTCAACGAGGTACGCCACGCCATGCGCCACCAGCACTGCCAGCGCGCCGTGCTGGTGGGACACAACGCCGCCTTCGACCTGGGTTTCCTGAATGCCGCCGTGCGCCGCGTGGGCCACAAGCGCAACCCTTTCCACCCCTTCAGCTGCTTCGATACGGCCACCCTGAGCGGCCTGGCGTTTGGCCAGACGGTGCTGAGCAAGGCGGTGCTGGCAGCGGGCCAGAGCTTCGACAGCCGCGAGGCGCACTCGGCGGTCTACGATGCCGAGCGCACCGCCGAGCTGTTCTGCGGCATCATCAACCGCTGGCGCCGGCTGGAAATCTTCGAGCGCGAGGCGATCGGCGAAGGGGTGCTGTGACGGCCGGATGACAGGTTGTCACACGGCTGAAACATTCATCTCATTTCATTGCAACACGTCACCCCTCTAATGGGGAAAGGACGGGCCTTCCTCCCGTGTCTTTCCTCCTCAAGGAGCTACCGTGTTGACCTCGACCAAATCCCGCATTGCCCTGATCGCTGCCGCGTCGCTGTTCAGCGTCGCCGCTGCTCAGGCCACCGACATCACCGGTGCCGGTTCCAGCTTCGTCTACCCGGTCCTGACCAAGTGGTCGGCCGCCTATGCCGCCAAGACCGGCAACCAGCTCAACTACCAGTCGGTCGGTTCGGGCGCGGGCATCGCGCAGATCAAGGCCGGCACCATCGACTTCGGCGCGTCCGACGCCCCGCTGAGCGGCGAGGACCTGAAGAAGTTCGGCCTGGGCCAGTTCCCGCTGGTCGTCGGCGGCATCGTGCCGGTGGTCAACATCGCCGGCATCCAGTCCGACCAGATCAAGCTTGACGGCCCGACCCTGGCCGAGATCTTCATGGGCAAGATCACCAACTGGAACGACCCGAAGATTGCCGCACTGAATGCCGGCCTGCACCTGCCAGCGGGCAAGATCACCGTCGTGCACCGCTCGGACGGCTCGGGCACCACCTACAACTTCACCAACTTCCTGACCAAGGTCAGCCCGGCCTGGGCCGCCCAGGTCAAGTTCGGCACCTCCGTGGACTGGCCGACCGGCGTGGGCGGCAAGGGCAACGAGGGCGTGTCGCAGTACGTGCGCCAGATCAAGGGCTCGATCGGTTTCGTCGAGTACGCCTACGCGCTGAAGAACAAGATCAGCTGGGTGGACATGAAGAACGCCGCCGGTGAAGTGGTCAAGCCGAGCGCCGACGCCTTCGCCGCCGCCGCCGCGACCGCCGACTGGGCGAACGCCAAGGACTTCAACCTGATCATGACCAACGCGCCGGGCAAGACCGCGTGGCCGATCACCGCCACCACCTGGGCGATCATGTACAAGCAGCCGAAGAATGCCGAGCACACCAAGGTGGCGTTCGACTTCTTCAAGTGGTCCTACGAGCACGGCCAGCCGCAGGCCGCCTCGCTCGACTACGTGCCGCTGCCGCCGTCGCTGGTGAAGCAGATCGAAGCCTACTGGGCCTCGGACTTCCAGAAGTAAGATGGTCCTCCCGGCCGACGGCGGCGCCCTGCCCGCCGTCGGCCTGCGGATGACGCCCGAACAGCCGCCCCGGAGGTCCAGGGGCGGCTTTCCGTTGCTGGCGCCGCTATCCTTGCGCCCTTAGCCACCGAGAGGACGGCCCGTTCCATGTCCAGTGCCCCAGACGCCCTCGCGACCCGTGCCACCGGAGACCAGCGCAACCATCGCGACGCGCGCCACGACCGCTGGTTCCGCTGGCTGCTCATGTGCTGTGCGCTGCTGGTGCTCGCCTCGCTGCTGGGTGCCGCCGGAGCGACCCTGTGGGGCGGCCGCCACGCCTTCGCCACCTTCGGCTGGCACTTCCTCGTCAGCTCGGAATGGGATCCGGGCAACGACGTCTACGGTGCACTGGTCCCGGTCTACGGCACCATCGCCACCTCGCTGATCGCCCTGATCATTGCCGTGCCGGTCAGTTTCGGCATTGCGCTGTACCTGTCCGAGGTCGCCCCGCCCTGGCTGCGCACGCCGGTCGCCTCGGCGATCGAATTGCTGGCCGGCATCCCGTCGATCATCTACGGCATGTGGGGCCTGTTCATCTTCGCGCCGTTTTTTTCCGAGCACATCAAACCGTGGCTGACCAGCTACCTGGGCGACAGTCCGGACGACGGCAAGGTGTCCTGGCTGGCCGCACACGTACCATTTGTCGGCAAGCTGTTCGCCAGCAACTATCCGTTTGGCGCCAGCGTGCTCACCGCGGGCATCGTGCTGGCGATCATGATCATCCCGTTCATCTCCTCGGTGATGCGCGAGGTGTTCCAGACCGTGCCGACCCGGCTGAAGGAGTCGGCCTACGCACTGGGCTCGAGCACCTGGGAAGTGATGTGGGACATCGTGCTGCCGTACACCCGCTCGGCGGTCATCGGCGGCGTGTTCCTCGGCCTGGGCCGCGCGCTGGGCGAGACCATGGCGGTGACCTTCGTGCTCGGCAATGCGATGGACCTTTCCGCCTCGCTGCTCGATCCGGGCGCGTCGATCGCCTCGACCATCGCCAACCAGTTCAGCGAGGCGGTGGGCCTGCAGAAATCGACCCTGATGGCGCTGGCGTTCCTGCTGTTCGTGGTTACCTTCGTCGTGCTGCTGATCGCGCGGCTGATGCTCGCGCAGCTGAAGAAGCGGGAGGGCGTGTGATGAATACCCTTTACCTTCGTCGCCGCATCACCAACTGGGTCGCGCTGTCGCTCAGCGTGCTGGCCACCCTGATCGGGTTGGGCTTCCTCGCGTGGATCCTGTTCGAGACCCTGCGCCAGGGCATCAGCGCGCTGGACCTGAAGCTGTTCACCAAGATCACCGCCTATGGATCGGACGGCGGCCTGGCCAACGCCATGGTCGGCAGCCTGATCATCAACTTCATCGGCATCGCCATCGCCACCCCGATCGGCGTGCTGGCCGGCACCTGGCTGGCCGAGTATGCCAACCGCACCAAACTCGGCGAGACGATCCGCTTCCTCAACGACATCCTGCTGTCGGCGCCGTCGATCGTGATGGGCCTTTTCGTCTATACCATCGTGGTGCTGCCCAGCACCACGCTGACCAACGGCAACACCACCTTCTCCGGCTTCGCCGGCGGCGTGGCGCTGGCGCTGATCGCCCTGCCGGTGATCGTGCGCACCACCGACGAAATGCTGCGCCTGGTGCCCTCCACGCTGCGCGAGGCGGCGCTGTCGCTGGGCGTGCCGCAGTGGAAGCTGACCCTGCAGATCCTGATCCGCGCGGCGCGTTCGGGCATCATCACCGGCGTGCTGCTGGCGCTGGCGCGCATCAGCGGCGAAACCGCACCGCTGCTGTTCACCGCGTTCGGCAACAACTTCATGGTGTTCAGCCCGATGAGCAAGATGGCCAGCCTGCCGCAGATCATCTACCAGTACGCGAACGACCCCGGCGACGCAATGCACGCGCTGGCCTGGGCCGGCGCCTTCGTGGTGACGATGTTCGTACTGCTGCTCAGCCTCGCCTCCCGCCTGGTCCTTTCCCGCAACAAGGTGTCCCATGACTGAGTCCGCCGCCGCCGGCCTCCACCCGCAGCCCGCGGCCAGCCCCGAGGCCGTCGCGCCGACCAAGATCCAGGTCAACGACCTGCACTTCTACTACAACGGGTTCCATGCGCTGAAAGGCATCAGCATGGCGATCCCGGAGAAGAAGGTGACGGCCATCATCGGCCCGTCCGGCTGCGGCAAGTCGACCCTGCTGCGCATTTTCAACCGCATCTACGCGATCTACCCGAAGCTGGAAGCGCGCGGCGAAGTGATCCTCGACGGCGAGAACGTGCTGGACTCGAAGTACTCCATGAACCGCCTGCGCAGCAAGGTCGGCATGGTGTTCCAGAAACCGGTGCCGTTCCCGATGACGATCTTCGAGAACGTCGCCTACGGCATCCGCCACCACGAGAAGCTCTCGCGCGCCGACATGGACGTGCGGGTGGAGAAGGCCCTGCGCGACGCCGCGCTGTGGGACGAGGTGAAGGACAAGCTCAAGCAGAACGCACTCGGCCTGTCCGGCGGCCAGCAGCAGCGCCTGTGCATTGCCCGCGCCATCGCGCTGCGCCCCGAGGTGCTGCTGCTCGACGAGCCGACCTCGGCGCTCGATCCGATCGCCACCGGCCGCATCGAGCAACTGGTGGAGGAGCTCAAGAGCCAGTTCACCATCGTCATCGTCACCCACAACATGCAGCAGGCGGCGCGCTGCTCGGACCTCACCGCGTTCATGTACATGGGCGAACTGATCGAGTTCGACGGCACCGAGAAGATCTTCACCAAGCCGAGCAAGAAGCAGACCGAGGACTACATCACCGGCCGTTTCGGCTGAGTCGTCCCCGTGTTCCACCCGTTCCAGGCATCCCATACAGGCAGGTACCGACATGAGTAGCGGCAGCGAGCACATCATCAAGAGCTACGACAGCGAACTGGCCCGCCTCACCGGCGAGATCGTGCGCATGGGCGAGCTGTCGGTGACCCAGCTGGAGTCGGCCCTCGACGTGATCGCCCGCCGCGACGAGCGCGCCGCGCAGCGCGTGGTGGCCAACGACGACGCGATCGACCAGCTGGAGCAGGAAATCAGCCACGACGTGGTGCGCCTGCTGGCACTGCGGGCGCCGATGGCCGGCGACCTGCGCAACGTGTTCGCCGCGCTGCGCATCGCCGCCGACATCGAACGCATTGGCGACTATGCCGCCAACGTCGCCAAGCGCTCGATTCCGCTGTCGATGGTCGCCCCGATCTCGCCGACCAAGGGCCTGGACTACCTGGCCAAGCTGGCCGCCTCCGAAGTACGGGAGGTGCTGGTGGCCTATCGCGACCAGGACGCCGAGCACGCCTACCAGGTGTGGAAGAGCGACGCCGAGCTGGACGAGGCATACACCGGCTACTTCCGCCAGCTGCTCACCTACATGATGGAAGACCCGCGCAACATCACGCCGTGCACGCACCTCTTGTTCATGGCCAAGAACATCGAGCGCATCGGCGACCACGCCACCAACATCGCCGAGAGCATCTGGTTCCAGGTGCACGGCGAGACGCTGGACAAGCAGCGGGTGAAGCGCGACTTCACCTCCAGCCCGGAGCTGACCAAGCTCGGCGAATAAGCCACCACGCCCCTGCCCGCAGGGGCCCGCTCGCGGGCGATGCCCCTGGCTGTGCTGCGCCAGCAAAGCGAAAGGCGTCGCCCGCGAGCGGGCTCCTACCGGGTCAGAGGGTCACGGGGTGGGCAGTGGCTTTTCGCGTGCTTCGCGGCGGCGGGCGGCGCCGCGCACGATGCCGTAGATGCCGATGGCGATCCACGCCACTTCGAGCAGGAATGCCGACCAGTTGAAGCTGCCGAACACCAGCGAGAGCAGCACGCCGAACGCGCCGACGATATTCATCAGCTGATAGGCCAGCTTGTTGCCGTGCAGCCGGTGGGCCTGCAGCAGGAAGTAGGCCAGCAGGATCAGCAGCACGCCGGCGTAGCCGGCCAGGTCGTACCAGTGAAAGGTCATCGCTTCGCACTCCGCTGACGCAAGGCCTCGAACAGCACCACGCCGGTGGCCACCGACACGTTGAGGCTCTCCATCGTGCCCGGCATCGGGATCTTCGCCACGAAATCACACAGCTCGCGGGTCAGCCGGCGCATGCCCTCGCCTTCGCTGCCCAGCACCAGCGCCACCGGCCCCTTGAAGTCCACGCCGTAGATCGAGGTGTCGGTGTCGCCGGCCAGGCCGGTGATCCACACGCCCGCGTCCTTCAGCTCGCGCAGCGTGCGGGCGAGGTTGGTCACCGCGATCAGCGGCACGCGATCGGCGCCGCCGGCCGAAGCACGGCGCACCACGGGGGTCAGTCCGACCGCGCGATCCTTCGGCACGATCACCGCCGTGACGCCGGCCGCCGCCGCGCTGCGCAGGCAGGCGCCGAGGTTGTGCGGGTCGGTCACGCCGTCGAGCACCAGTACCAGCGTGTTGGCGCCATCGCGTTCCATCAGCTTGGCGAGATCGCCCTCGTGCGCCATCGGCGGCGGCTCGTACAGCGCCACCACGCCTTGATGCCGCGCTTCGCCCGCCAGCTTGTCCAGCTGATCACGCGGGCGATGGTGCACCGGAATCTTCAGCGCCTTGGCCTGTTCGGCCAGCGCCTGCACGCGCGCGTTGCGCTGGCCCTGCTCCACCAGCACCTCGCGCACGCGCTCGGCATCGTTGCTCAGCGCACCTTCGACCGGGTTGATCCCGACGATCCAACTCTCACTCATGACTTGCCTTTGGGTTTCGAGGAACGACCGCCGCGCTTCCGCCCACCGGCCGAGGCCGGCGCGGCCTTGCTGCCCTCGCTTCGGCGTCCACCGGACGATGGGCCCGAGGCACCCTTGCGCGGTGCACCCGGGCTGCGGGCCTCCTGCGACGACGCACCACGACGCTTGCGCGGCGCCGGCTCGACCGCCGGCGCCGGCGTGCGGGAACGCGGCGGCGGATTATCGCTCGCCGGCGCGGCCACGGGCAGCTCTGCATCGCGACGTCCAAACGCCCGACCGATCGCCTTCGCCGCGCGGCCGAACATTCCCGGTGCCTTCTCCGCCTTCACTGCCGGCTTGGCCGCCTTGGGCAGCGAGTAGCGCTCGCCGCTGGCGGAATAGTCGTAAGCCTTGGCCGTCCGCGGCGGCGGCACGCCCTTCTTTTTCTGCGGCACCAGCCGGAAGTCGATCTTGCGATCCTCCAGGCTCGCGCGCAGCACCTGCACGCGCACGTGGTCGCCCAGGCGAAACTGCTCGCCGGATTTCTCGCCCTTGAGCAGCTTGCGCAGCGGATCGAAGTGGTAATAGTCGTTGGCCAGCTGGCTGATGTGCACCAGGCCAGACACCTTCGAGTCGTCCAGCTCGACGAACAGGCCGAACGAGGTGACGCCGGTGACCACGCCGTCGAACTCGCTGCCCACGTGCTTGCTCATCCACGCGCACTTGAAGCGCTCGTCCACGTCGCGCTCGGCCTCCTCGGCGCGGCGCTCGCGCTGGGAGGTGTGCACCGCCAGCGAGGCCATCTCGGTCGGCGTGTAGCTGTACTTCTCCGGCTTGCCGCCGGTGAGCGCGTAGCGGATCGCCCGGTGCACCAGCAGATCCGGATAACGGCGGATCGGCGAGGTGAAGTGCGCGTAGGCACTCAGCGCCAGGCCGAAGTGGCCGCGGTTGTCCGGCTGGTACGCCGCCATGCTCTGCGCACGCAGCAGCACCGACTGGATCAGCTCGCGCTCGGGGCGCTCGCGCACCATCCGCAGCACTTCGGAGAAATCCGCCGGCGCCACTTCGGCGATCGGCGGCATGCTGAGCTTGAACTCGCGCAGGAACTGCTGCAGATCCTCGTACTTCTCCGCCGGCGGCGGCTCGTGCGCGCGGAACAGCGCAGGGATCTTCTTCTTTTCCAGGAACAGCGCGGCCTGCACGTTGGCCGCGATCATGCATTCCTCGATCAGCTTGTGCGCGTCGTTGCGCTCGGTGGCGCCCATCGACTCCACCTCGCCGCGCTGGTCGAGGCGGAACTTCACTTCCGGCGTCTCGAAATCGATCGCGCCGCGACGCTGGCGCTGCTGCGCCATCGCCTTGTACAGCGCGTGCAGGTTCTCCAGCTGCGGCAGCACGTCGGCGACCTCGTCGCGCGCATCGGGATCGTTCAGCCCCACCACCTGCCACACCTTGTCGTAGGTGAGGCGCGCGTGCGAGAGCATCACCGCGTCGTAGAACTTCGACTTGGTGACCTCGCCGGACACATCCACCTGCATGTCGCACACCATGCACAGCCGCTCCACCTTGGGGTTGAGCGAGCAGATGCCGTTGGACAGCGACTCGGGGAGCATCGGCACCACGAAACCGGGGAAATAGGTGGAGGTGCTGCGCTCCACCGCTTCCTTGTCCAGCGCGCTGCCGACGCGCACGTAGTGCGACACGTCGGCGATCGCCACGATCAGCCGCCAGCCGCCACCGCGACGTGGCTCGGCATAGACGGCGTCGTCGAAATCGCGCGCATCGGCGCCGTCGATGGTGACCAACGGCAGCTTGCGCAGGTCGACGCGACCCTCGCGCTCGGCCGCGGTCACTTCCGGCTCAACCTGAGCCGCATCGTGCAGCGCGGCGGCCGGCCATTCGCTGGGCAGGTCGTAGCTGGCGATCGCCATTTCCACCAGCAGTGAGGGCTGCAGGCGTTCACCGAGCACCGAGCGGATCTCGCCCAGCGGCGCGCGCTGGGCAGTCGGCGGGTCGGTGATCTCCACCACCACGATCTGGCCGTTCTTCGCGCCCAGCTCCTTGCCCGGCGGGATCAGGATGTCCTGGAGCAGGCGGCGGTCATCCGGCGCCACCACGGTGACGCCGTTTTCCACCGTGACCCGGCCCACCAGCCGCGGCGATCGCCGCTGCAGCACCTCGACGATGGCGCCCTGGCGGCGGCCACGGCGATCCAGTCCGACCACGCTGGCCAGCACGCGGTCGCCGTGCATCACCGCACGCATCTGCTGCGGCGAAAGGTAGAGGTCGTCGCCGCCCTCGTCCGGACGCAGGAAACCGTAGCCCTCGGCGTTGGCGATCACCAGGCCGGGAATCAGGTCGAGCTTCTGTGCCGGCGCATAGTCGCCGCGACGCCCTTGCAGCAGCTGGCCGTCGCGCACCATCGCGCCCAGGCGCTTGCGCAGCGCCATCAGGTCGGTGGGATGGTCGAGCTGCAGGGTTTCGGCGATGCGCGCCTCGCTCAGCCATTCGCCACGCTCGGCCAGCATCGAAAGGATCGCCTCGCGGCTGGGGATCGGTCGTTCGTAGCGCTGCGCCTCGCGCTCGGCCTGCGGATCGCGGACCGCGCCGGCAGCCTTGCGCGGCGCACCGCCGTTGGAGCGAGGCTTGCCGGACGGCCGCAGGGGGGTGTCGTCGCGGGCGGGTGAGACTGCGCGGCGCTTGCCGCCACGCGTGTTTTTCTTCTGGGTCACTCAATTACCTTGGTTGAAGGCCTCCGGGACGGAAATCGTCCGGAAGCAGGGGAAAATTTTTATCGACGTATTGTTGACAACCCTGGGGTAGATGCCTAATCTACGCGGCTCGCGCAGCCCGAACGGTTGCGCGGCACCTGCCCAGGTGGCGGAATTGGTAGACGCACTAGTTTCAGGTACTAGCGGGTAAAACCGTGGAGGTTCGAGTCCTCTCCTGGGCACCAATTGTAGACGAAGCCCGCAGCGATGCGGGCTTTGTCGTTTCTGCGGTTCATGCGCGCCGCCGAGGGTGACCCGCCGATGACGACCACGCGCCACGCACTGGCCTCGCACCGGCACTGGGTGTTCGACCTGGACGGCACGCTGACGATCGCCGTACACGATTTCGCCGCGATCCGCCGCACGCTGGAGATCCGCGACGACGAGGACATCCTCGCCCATATCGCCGCCCTGCCCGCACCGGAAGCCGACGCCAAACGTGCCTGGCTGCTCGAGCACGAATACGCACTGGCGAAGGCGTCTCGCCCCGCCGACGGCGCCGTGCCGCTGGTACGCACACTGGCGGCACGTGGCTGCCGGCTCGGCATCCTCACGCGCAACCTGCGCGAGCTGGCATTGCTGTCGCTCGAAGCGATCGGGCTGGCCGACTGCTTCGCCGCCGCCGACGTGCTCGGCCGCGAGGACGCACCGCCCAAGCCGTCCCCGGCCGGCCTGCAGCGCATCGCCACCGGCTGGTCGATCGATCCGGCCGAACTGACTATGGTCGGCGACTACGCCTACGACCTCGCCAGCGCCCGCGCCGCCGGCGCGCGCTCGGTACTGGTGAACCTGCCCGACAACCGCTGGCCGGACCTGGCCGACTGGCACTTCGCCGACTGCCTCGGCCTGCACGCCGCGCTGGCCTGAGCCCTCGCAGATCGGTAGATACCGTCTTACTTACCCCCCGACAAGGGCACGATTGGGATCGAACGGCAGGCCGGAACGCACCACTCCCCAAGCGATATGCAGCAGCTTGCGCATGGCTGCGCCCAAGGCCAGCTTGG
>NZ_JAMZEK010000003.1 GCF_024158035.1 Dyella lutea | reverse complement strand
CGTCTTGCCAACCATGATCGCGCCGCGTTCTTCGGCGCTCAGATGTCCGTAGTGCTGGCCCATGCATCACCTTGTCGTGGGGTGGTGCACTTGATCTTAGAAACCGCCGTTACTTTCTCTTGGCGACCCAAGAGAAAGTGACTCGGGCGCCGAAGGCGCACGAAAGCACCTGCACGTGAGGAAGCATCGGGTACGAATCGGTCACCGTGAAATAATTCACGGTCAGACGATGAAGCCCGTCGCCAATGCGCGTCAACTTTAAGAGGCATCTAGGGATGTCGGCGTCCGCTATTCCGCGCCCTAAATGATTTTTCGACGGTGTATTTCCTCCTGTTGTTCAAATATGCGTTTGACATCTATGCAAAATCGATCTCTGTTTTCAGTAAGTTCGCGGTAAGCAAACCAAATGGCAACTGCTTCCTTACACCTGTGCAGCGCGGCTGATCGATGGGTCTTCCTCATTTCTTCGGCGGATACAGGTCGCCCCATCTCAAGCGAAGCAATCCTAGCCATGCGTCGATTCTCTGCCTCACGGTGGCTGGGTTCGAGTTCGTTTTTGGCGTATGAGACCAGAACCGCACAGGCATGGTGGAAGAAAGATGTGGTGGCCAGAAATTCGCCTGAATTAAGCTCGCGATTAGCGGCTTTAACGGCATCCGGAATCGATCCGTGACCGCCTTTGAGAAGCTGGCGGTATAACTCGACCATGCCTTCAAAAAGAGTCCTTGGTGCCACTTTTGAAGCAAAACCTATCAATGCTGAAAACGGCGCCGGCTGTGCAATGTCGAAACAATCTAGTGCAGTGAGTCCGTAGCAGGCTGCTCCAACAAGGAGAAGTTGAAATTGAGATGCCAAATTGATTTGGCCTAGTAGAGGAGCGATTTGTCTCCAGAGTAAATGCTCCTCGCCACCTTTGCCATCTGGTCCCCCAAGGCCTGAATCATCACCCGCGTTTGGCGCCTCAAGGCCGTGAGCCTCCAGATGAATAACGGGCACCTTACCAGTCTCCCTAAGGCGAAGAAGGGCTTCCTCAAGCGCGCTAACGACATCGCGTCCACTTTGGCAACGTTTCAATATGACGTCTGAACTCCACGAGGCGAGGCGGTCGGCCAATTCGGAGCCAGTTTTCCGTTCGTCCTCGCGAAGCCACTCGACGATAAGCGTATGGTGCGACCCGGCCGTCCAGGTAATCGGCTTGGAGTTTCTCCTGCGCTTTGCCTCTCCCATAGACGCACCTGAGTTGAACGAGATATCCGGGAGGTTAGGTCAACAGTTACACCTTTAGTACCAGCTTCCCCCGATGACTCCCATCGAACAGCCGGTTCAACACCACTGGCGCATTCTCCAACCCCTCGGCCACCGTCTCTTCGGTCTTCAGCTTGCCCTCGAGAATCCATCCCGTGATCGCATGCACCGCTTCCTTGGTCTTGGTGTAGTCGAGCACCAGGAAGCCCCGCATGGTGAGACGCTTCATGATGAAGGGGCTGAAGTCGTCGCCGGGCTTTTCGCCGGAGTTGTAGCCGGCGATGAGGCCGCAGAGGGCGACGCGTCCACCGATATTCATGCGGCCGAGCACCGCCTTCATCACCTCGCCGCCGACGTTCTCGAAGTTGACGTGCACGCCGTCGGGGGTGGCGGCCTTGAGCTGCTGTTTGAAGTCGGCGGCCTTGTAGTCGACGGCGGCGTCGAAGCCGAGTTCGTCGACCAGGTACTTGCACTTGTCGGCGCCGCCAGCGATGCCAACCACGCGGGCGCCGTGGATCCTTCCGATCTGTCCGGCGATGGAGCCGACCGAGCCGGCCGCGGCCGAGACCACCAGGGTCTCGCCGGCCTGCACGGGAGCGATGTCGGTCATGCCGTAGTAGGCGGTGACGCCGCTCATGCCGGCCGCGCCGAGCAGGGTCGGCAGCGGGATGCCGGGGTCGGCGGGCAGGCGCACGTAGCCGGGCGTGTCCTGGTGCAGCACGAGGTAGGCCTGCCAGCCGGTGAGGCCCTGCACCAGGTCGCCTTCGGCGTAGCGCGGCGAGCGCGAGGCGACCACGCGGCCCAGGCCCAGCGCACGCATGGTTTCGCCGATGGCGACGGGCGGCAGGTACTGCGGGATGTCGCGCATCCACACGCGGTTGGTCGGGTCCATCGAGATGTACAGCGTGCGCACCAGGACTTCGCCGTCCTTGAGCTCGGGGACTGCGGTTTCGACGAGGTCGAAGTTGTCGCGCTGGACCAGGCCTTCGGGGCGGGTCTTGAGGCGGAGCTGGCGGTTGGTGAGGGACATGGTGGGCCTCGTGGTTTTCCTGGGATGGTGAGTCACTGGATCCCAGCGTGCGCTGGGATGACGGATAGGTGGGTGCCCGGTTAAGTCGGGGGTTCTGGCTTGCTCAGAATGCGACAAAACACCGATACGTCACCCCAGCGGAAGCCGGGGTCCAGAGTCTTGATGCAGCGACGAAGCGAGTGCATCACACCGCCGACGCCCCGCCATCCACGCGCAGCTCGGTGGCGGTGACGTAGCGGCTCTCGTCGGAGGCGAGGTAGAGCGCCGCGTAGGCGACGTCGTCCGGCTCGCCGAGGCGGCGCATCGGGTTGCCGCGGGTGAGCTTGCGGATCGCCTCTTCCTCGCCGAGCTGCTGGAAGAACGGCTCGACGATGCCGGTGCGGATGAAGGCGGGGTGGATGGAGTTGCAACGGATGGCGAGCTGCTGGCGCGCGCAGTCGATCGCGACCGACTTGCTCAGCGAGGCGACCGCCGCCTTGGAGGCGTTGTATACGGTGTAGTCGGGGTCGACCTTGAACGCGGCCATCGAGGAGATGTTGATGATCGATCCGGGCGGGCTCTGTTTCAGCCAGGGCAGGGCGTACTTGCAGCCGAAGTAGACGGCTTCGACGTTCACGCCCATCACGCGCTGCCAGTCCTTGGTGGCCAGGCTCTCCACGCCGCCGAGGGCGCCGATGCCGGCGTTGTTCACCAGCACCGAGAGGCCGCCCATCGCCTGCGCGGCCTGTTCCAGCAAGGTCGGCCACGGGGCTTCCTCGCGCACGTTCTGCGCCGCGGCCCAGGCCACGGTGTCGCCGCGCTCGGCGTTGATGGCATCGGCCTGTGCCTGCGCGCCGCTGCCGTCGATGTCGGTGAGGAAGACCTTGGCGCCGTGGCGGGCGAACAGTCGGGCCATGGCGGCGCCGAGGCCGCCGGCAGCGCCGGTGATGTAGGCGCGCTTGCCGGCGAGGCGTGCGGTATCAGCAGGGGTCATGGTCGCGATTCCAGGGTCAGACCGAGAGGTGGCCGCCGTCGACGTTGAGCACGGCGCCGGTGGTATAGGAGGAGGCCGCGCTGGCGAAGTACAGCGCGGCGCCGGCCATCTCGGAGGGCTGCGCCACGCGGCGCATCGGCACGTGCGCCATGGCCTGCTTGAGGATCGCCGGGGTGTTGACCAGCACCGAGGCGAACTTGGTGTCGGTGAGGCCGGGCAGCAGCGCGTTGCAGCGCACGCCGGCCTCGGCGCATTCCACTGCGAAGGCCTTGGTCATCGAGATCACCGCGGCCTTGGTGATCGAGTAGATGCCCTGCTGGAAGCCGGGCACCACGCCGTTGACCGAGGCCACGTTGACGATCGATCCGCCGCCGTTCTTCGCCATGCGCTTCGCCGCGTGGCTGGACATGTAGAAGTAGCCGCGGATGTTGACGTCGACGGTCTTCTGGAAGATCGCCGGGTCGGTCTCGGTGATCGGGCCGAAGTAGGGATTGGTGGCGGCGTTGTTGACCAGTATGTCGAGCCGGCCGTGGGCTGCGTCGATGGCCGCGTACAGCGCCTCGATCTGCGCCATCTCGCCGATGTGGCAGGCGATGGCCTCGGCCTTGCCGCCCTCGGCGACGATGCCGTCGACCACTGTCTGGCAGTCCTCGAGCTTGCGGCTGGAGACGATCACGTGCGCGCCATGCGCCGCGAACAGGCGGGCGATCTCGGCGCCGATGCCGCGGCTGGCGCCGGTGACGAGGGCGATCTTGCCGGTGAGGTCGAACAGCTCGGTGGTCATGCGGGTGTCCTCGATGTCGAATCAGCGATAGGTGAGCAGGTCGGCGGCGCCGGCCAGGTGCGGCCAGGCGTTGTAGGTGACCATCTGCGGGCCGGCGCCGTTCACCCGCACGCGGCTCAGGCCGGTGTTGGCCAGCGGCCAGCTCAGGGCGAAGGTGCGCTCCGGCGGCGTGCCGAACAGCTGCGCGGCGATCACCGCGATCGGGCCGCCGGAGGTCACCACCCAGGTGTCGCCGTCGGCATCACGGGCGCGGGCGGCGAGGGCGGTGAGTGCCTCCAGCACGCCGCGGCGGAACTGCGGCCACGGGCGCGCGTACTCGTGGTCGTGGGTGCCGGCGGTCCAGCGATCCACCGCGGCGACGAACATCTGCTGGAACGCGCGGTGCGGGTCGGCGGCTGAGCGCAGTTCAGCGGCGAACGCTTCGTGGCCGGCGAGGTCGGGGCGATGCCGGGCCAGCAGGTCGACGTGGTCCAGCTCGTCCAGCGCGGACACCACTTCCACCGGAAGCTCAAGACCGGCGCCGCGCAAACAATGCTCGGCCGTTTGCGCGTGCCGGCGCAGCGCACCGCGCACCACGTGTGCGGGAGGCGCTTCGTGTGCCGCCAGCCATGCGCCCAGGCGAGCCGACTGCTGCTCGCCCACGGGCGACAGCCGGTCGTAATCGGCCGCGCCGAAGCTGGCCTGGCCGTGGCGGATCAGCAGCAGGTCGCCCATGTTCAGCGCCCCGAAGCGGCGATGCGCCGGCGGCAGCGCTGCGCCAGGTACTTGGCCGCATCGCCGAAGCCGGCGAACTGGGGGTTGCTGGTCTGGCCGAGCGCGAAGCGGCGGTAGATCTGCTGCACGATCACCTGCAGGCGGAACAGCCCGAACACCTCGTGGAAATCGAAGCGGTCGACATTCCAGCCGGTGCGCTCGCCGTAGTAGTCCACCACCTCGCGGCGGGTGAGCATGCCCGGGGCATGCGTGGGCTGGCGGCGGAACGACTGGAACACCGGGTCGTCGTCGGCCTGCACCCAGTACGCCAGCGCGCCGCCGAGATCCATCAGCGGATCGCCCAAGGTGGTCATCTCCCAGTCCAGCACGCCGGTGATGGTGAGCGGGTCGGCCGGGTCCAGCACCACGTTGTCGAGGCGGTAGTCGTTGTGGATCACGCAGATCGCGGTTTCGCGCGACGGCTGCTTGTCGGCCAGCCAGGCCATCACGTCCTCGCACGGATCGCTGCCGTCGGTCAGCGCCTGGCGGTAGCGCTCGCTCCAGCCGGCGACCTGCCGCGCGATGTAGCCCTCGCCCTTGCCGAGCGCGGCGATCGCCGGGTCGTTGGTGTCAATGCGGTGCAGTTCGACCAGCCGGTCGATGAAGCCGGTGCACAGCGCGCGCACGCCGGCGGCATCCAGCCCGAGGTCGGCCGGCAGCTCGCGGCGCAGGATCACCCCGGCCAGCCGTTCCATCACGTAGAAATCGCAGCCGAGCACGTCCGCGTCGTGGCAGGTGGCGAGGATGCGCGGCGCGTACGGGTAGTGCGGGCGCAGCGCGGTCATCACCTGCGCTTCGCGCAGCATGTCGTGGGCGGATTTCGCCTTGGCGCCGGGCGGTGGGCGGCGCAGCACCAGTTCGCGGTCGCCGTAGCGCAGCAGGTAGGTGAGGTTGGAAGCGCCGCCGGGAAACTGGCCGAGCTCGGGCGTGCCGATGAGGCCGTCGATGTGCTCCTTGAGGAAGGCGTCGACGCGGACAAGATCGAACGCATCCTCGGCGCGCACCGGGCGCGGCTGGTCGATGGCGGCGCTCATCGGGCGTCTCCGTTTTGCTGCTGGGCCTTGAGTTCGAGTTTGGCGACCACGGCGCGGTGCACCTCGTCCGGACCGTCGGCCAGGCGCAGCACGCGGGCGTAGGCGTATAGCGCGGCCAGCGGGAAGTCGTCGGAGAGGCCAGCGCCGCCGTGGATCTGGATCGCCGCGTCGATCACCCGCTGCGCCACGTTCGGAACCACCACCTTGATCTGCGAGACCAGGCTCAGCGCGGCCTTGGGGCCGGCGGTGTCCAGCGTCCAGGCTGCCTTCAGCGTGAGCAGGCGGGCCTGCTCGATCGCGATGCGCAGCTCGGCGATGCGCTCGCCGTTGCCGCCCAGTTCGGCCAGCGGGCGGCCGAAGGCGATGCGCTCGCCGGCGCGGCGGCAGAGCAGGGTGAGCGCGCGTTCGGCCGCGCCGATCGCCCGCATGCAGTGGTGCACGCGACCGGGTCCGAGCCGCCCCTGCGCGATCTCGAAGCCGCGGCCGGGACCGAGCAGGATGTTGCTCGCCGGCACGCGCACCCGGTCGAAGCGCACCTGGCCGTGGCCGCCCGGTTCGTCGTAGTCGTGGAACACGGTGAGCATGCGCTCGACGGTGACGCCCGGCGCGTCCAGCGGGCACAGCACCATCGAGTGGCGCGCGTGCGGCGGCGCGTCGGGATCGGTGAGACCCATGAAGATAAGCACGCGGCAGTGCGGATGGCCGATGCCGGTGGACCACCACTTGTGGCCGTCGAGCACGACCTCGTCGCCGTCCAGCGTGGCGGTCGCGCGCATGTTGGTGGCGTCGGAGGAGGCGACCTCCGGCTCGGTCATGCAGAACGCCGAGCGGATCGTGCCGTCAAGCAGCGGCACCAGCCACTGCGCCTGCTGGGCGGGGGTGCCGTACTTCGCCAGCACCTCCATGTTGCCGCTGTCCGGCGCGTTGCAGTTGAACACCTCCGGCGCGATGAAGCTGTGTCCCATGCGCTCGGCCAGCGGCGCGTAGTCCACGTTGGACAGGCCGGCACCGTGCTCGCCGCCCGGCAGGAACAGGTTCCACAGGCCTTCGGCCCGCGCCTGCTCTTTAAGCGTTTCCACGATCGGCGGCTGGCGCCAGCGGGTGTGGTCGGCGCCGCCGGCAAGCTGGCTGGCGTAGACCGGCTCGGCCGGGATCACCTTTTCGCGCATGAAGCGGTCGAGGCGGTCGAGCAGCTCGCGGCTGCGGGCGGAGTGCGAGAAATCCACGGTGGCGGCTCCTGATGACCGCCCGAGCCTACGCCGGCGTATCGGATCATTGAAATGCATGTGCCTTATGCCAGGTCATTGCCGGGATTGATATGCTCGCAGTCCCCTGCGCACGGACTGCCCGCATGCCCGCCCGCCGCATCGACCTCAACCTGTTCCGCGTCCTCGACGCGATCCACGTGCACGGCGGCATCAGCGCCGCAGCGCGCGCGCTGCACCTGACCCAGCCGGCGGTGACGCACTCGCTCAACCGCCTGCGCGAGCATTTCGGCGACCCGCTGTTCGTGCGCCAGGGCAACCGCGTGGTGCCGACCGAGCGCACGCTGCGGGTGATCGGCGACGTGCAGCAGCATCTGCGCGGGCTGCAGGCCAGCGTGCAGCGCGAGCTGCCGTTCGTACCCGGCGCGTTGGAGATGACCTTCACCCTCGGCTGCCGCGACGTGCTGGAGTCGATCGCCCTACCGCCGCTGGTGCGGCGCCTGGCGGAAAAGGCGCCGGGCGTGCGGCTGGTGAGCCGCCGCGTGACGGCGGGTGACCTGGAGCGCGACCTGCTGGCCGGCACGCTCGACCTGGCGGTGGATCGCCGCCAGCGCGTCGGTGCGCGGATCGCCAGCGAGCCGGTGATCGACGAACCGCTGGTGGTGGCGATGCGCCGCGATCATCCGCTGGCGAAGTATCCGCTGCGCCGTCCCGACTACCTCGCGGCCAGCCACGTGGCGGTGTCGCCGCAGGGCGAGCCGGCGGCACTGGACGTGCTGCTGCACCAGGACGGTCGCGACCGCGACGTGCGCCTGACCTGCCAGCACTACTTCGCCGCCTGCCAGGTGGTGGCGGCGAGTGACCTGCTGCTGACCCTGCCGGCCGGCTACGCGCGGAGCCTGGCGGCGATGCTGCCGCTGGCCGTGCATGCGCTGCCGCTCAAGCTCAAGCCGGTGCCGATCCAGGCCTACTGGTCGGCGGCGCGGACCGATGAAGCCGGCCATGCCTGGTTGCGCGGCGAGATCATGGCGGCGATACGGGGTGCCTCGGCAGCGTTGCCGGGCGGGCGCTGAAAGCGAGGCTAACGGCGCGCCGCCTTGCGTGCCGGAGAAGCGCTCTTGTCGACGGCTTTCCTGGCGGCCTTGCGCTTGCGTGTGTCCGGCTTGGCGGGACGGGCGGTATTCACGCGATAGACGTTGTGATGTCCGAAGCGGTCATTTCTCGGGTAGGCGAGGACATGGCGTACCTGCGGTCGGAGGCTCCCGGTCGGGAGCGCTTCGGGGCGGTTGGGCCTCGACCGGACCCGGAACGTGTGCCTTCATCGACAGCGATGGGCCCGGGCGGCGCCCCTCGACGATGGTTCGCGCCGCGTTACTCGAAGGCAACGTTCAAGGTCGGCATCGGGCTGCTAACCTGCCAGGCCCGGTCCCGGCGACCACCGCGTCCTCGCCCATGCCCTCGCCGCAAGACAGCCTGTTCGACCCGGTGCAGGCGCCGATGCCACGCCATCGCCTGTTTTTCGCACTGGTCCCGTCGGAAGCGGTACGCGTGCGGATCTCCGACGTCGCCGCCGCGCTGCGCACGCAACGCGCACTGACGGGACGCTGGGTGCGGCCGGCGCGCTACCACCTGACGCTGGCCTTCCTTGGCGACCATGTGAGCCTGGGCGACACGCTGCTTGCGTCGGCGCGTTCGGCGGGCGAAGCCGCTGCCGCCCGAGCGGCGCCGTTCGTCTGGACGGCCGATCGCGTCGACAGTTTCCGCGGTCGCCAGCCGCCCTGCGTGCTGCGCGGTGAATCGGATGTCCGTGCGCTGGCCGAGCTGTGGAGTGATTTGCGGCGCGAGCTGGCACGCCGTGCCCTGGACGCCCACGTGGATCGCAGCTTCGTGCCGCATGTGACCCTGGCCTACGCCGAGCGCGCGTTGCCGGCACCGGTCATGCTTGAGGGAAGCGTGGAGTGGCCGGTCGATGCGCTGGAGTTGCTGCACGGTGAGGCCGGTCATCGCGACTACCGGACGCTCGGTCACTGGCGGCTGGGACGCTAGTCGTCGATGGCCGCCATGCGGTTGCGGCCGTTTCGCTTGGCCTGGTACAGGGCGCTGTCGGCCTGGGCCACCAGCAGGTCCAGCGGGCGCAGTCCGGCCATGCTGCTGGATACCCCGACGCTGATCGTGACGACCCCGTGCGGGCTGCCGGAATTCTCGATCGCCAGCGCCTCGACGGTCTGGCGTAGCCGCTCGGCGACCACCAGCCCGGCCTGCAGCGGAGCCCCGGTCATCACCACCGCGAACTCCTCGCCGCCGTAGCGGCCCAGCATGTCGCCCGGTCGCCCCAGCACCTGCTGCAGCGCTTCGGCGATCTTCTTCAGGCAGGCATCCCCGGCCGGGTGACCGTAGGTATCGTTGAGCTGCTTGAAGTAGTCGATGTCGATCATCAGCAGGGTGATGCGGTCGCGGATCACCCCGGGCCGGTACCAGGCGCGTTCCAGCGCCTCGTCCAGCGCGCGCCGGTTTGGCAGGCCGGTGAGGCTGTCGGTATGCGCCATCGTGGCCAGCTCGTCGCTCTGCCGGCGCAGCCCTTCCTCGTTCTTGATGTGCTGGACCTGGGTGAGGGTGTTGCGGGTGCCATAGCCCAGCACGGCCACCACGACGCCGGCCACCCCGACATAGAAGCGCTCCTGCAGCACGACGATAGAGAGGGCCAGCAGGGCCAGCGCCATCAACAGCGGACTGCCACTGCGGACCATGCGGACGAGGGCGGGCGATGGCCGTCGCGGCGTCCGCGCGCTCTCGCGCCATGCGGTCAGTGCAAAGGCCAGGAAGGGGACGTCGACCAGCGGGTCGCGCAGCGAGCCGAAGTCGGGATGGTCACCCAGCGCCACGAAGTGGTTGTAGTAGGCGGTGGTTACCGTGTAGAGGCCGGCGAAGGTGACGACCGCCCGGTAGAACTGGAATTCGTGCCGGCGGTCGCTGGCGCTGAAGCGGATGGCCGAGGCGAGCAGCACGAACAGGTTCTCGGCGTCGAGCATGCGGACCATGTATTCGGCCTGCTCGCGGCTGCCGGCGCCATGCAGGGTCACCACGCTGAACACGTGCACGTAGAACAGGTAGCCCAGTGCCAGGGCGAGCATGGCATCGATGGTCCGCACCAGCGGGGACTCGCCCTCCACATAGGGTGCCGAGATCGCCAGCACGATCGGCACCCCGTACAGCACGAACAGAAGCGTGCTGTCGCCTGGGGCCGCGTTCGCGTTGTCCAGGAACAGGTCCTGTCGCAGGCTTGCCGCCATGCCCAGTGCCCACGAGGCCATGCCAAGCGCCATCAGCAGCCAGCCACGACCGGCGCGCCATCCACCGCGCAGCCCCCTACGCAGGGCCGCGGCGGCCGCGATCAGGGGTGCGGCCAGCAGGAAGGCGTAAGACACCTGCATGGCATGGGCAGGCAGGAAAAAGATGGCCGACGCATGCAGGAGGACGAAAACGCATGCGAACAGCAAGGTCATCGGCGGCATCCTTGGTCGTGACGGCGGTCCGGGCGGGACACAGCACTAGTACTACTTGGAGCGGGGCGCGGCAACAGGTGGCGCAGGGGCATAGGGCGCCGGTCATGGCGACGACCGCCCGGTCGAGGGTGCACACTGTCGCCTTTCCCCCGACGGAGATCCGCCATGCGCCTTACCATGCTTGCCGCCAGCCTGGCGTTGCTGATGCCGATGGCTGCTGTCGCATCGTCCCATGCCAGGACGGAACCGTCCTACGTGCGCGCCGCCGTCGCCGATCCGGCGCGCAAGGCGGACGCTGCCAACGATGCACGTCGCAAGATCGGCGCGCTGATGACCTTTGCCGAGGTGAAGCCGGGTCAGAAGGTGGTGGACCTGATCCCCGGCAGCGGCTACTTCAGCCGGGTGTTCAGCGTGATCGTGGGCCCGAAGGGCCATGTCTACGGCATCTGGCCCGACGCCTACGACAAGGTGTCCCAGCCCGATTCGGCCAACCTGCGCAAGCTCTCGCAGGATCCGCATTACGCCAACATCAGCGTGCTGGTGCAGCCTGCGACGCAATTCTCCACGCCCGAGCCGGTGGACCTGGTGTTCACCTCGCAGAACTACCACGACTACCCGGACAAGTTCATGGGCCATATCGACCCGGTGGCGTTCGACAAGCAGGTGTACGACGCGCTCAAGCCCGGTGGCCTGTTCGTGGTGGTCGACCACGTGGCGCCGGCCGGCTCCGGCATGAGCGATACCGATACCCTGCACCGGATCGACCCGGCCATCGTGAGGAAGCAGGTCGAGTCGGTCGGCTTCGTGTTCGACGGCGAGAGCAAGGTCTTGCGCAACCCGAAGGATCCGCACGACATCAAGGTGTTCGATCCGTCGATCCGCGGGCATACCGACCAGTTCGCCTACCGCTTCCGCAAGCCCGCGCACTGATCGATGGCGGAACTGGAACGTGACCCCAGGCCGCAGCCTCCGCCGGAGCCCGAGCCCGGCGAATGCTGTGGCCAGGGCTGCATCCCCTGTGTCTACGATCTGTACGAGCAGGCGCTGGGCGAGTACGGCGAGGCGCTGGCGGCGTGGCGTGCCCGTCATCCGGACGCGCCGGCCTGATCTCCGCGTTCAGCGGTAGATGATGTGCTTGCGCTGCGGCGCCAGGCGGGCCAGCAGCCGGTTCTGTACACGCACCGGGATGTGCTCCCGGTCCATCGCGATGATCAGGTCCTGCACGACCGCGTTGAACATCGCCTCGTCGATGTGCATGCCGCGGTGGACCTCGGACATCGGGTCGCCGGTGTAGCGGCAGGGGCCGTCGGCGGTCTGGCACAGGTAGTCGGCGAAATAGCGGCGGAAGCGCCGGATGTCGACGTGATCGAAGGTCGGGGCCACCAGCGGGTCGCGGGCGAACGCGTCGAGCAGGTGGTCGCTGATCGCGGCGATGCCGTCGCGGCCGCCCAACTGCTCGTACAGCGTCGGCTCGTGCGTCGGCGCGCCGGCGCAGGCGGCCAGCAGCACGAGCGCGACGAGGGTGGCGAGGCGCTGCATCGTCACAGGCTCCCCTGCAGCGAGAGGTACCAGCCGCGCTGGTCGCGCAGCCCGGCCACCGGGCCGAGCGTCACGTAGGCAGCGGTCAGAGACACGTGCTTGTCCGGGAACCAGGCGACGAACAGGTCGGCCGCGCGGCTCTCGCGGGCGAACGAGAGGTGGTCCGGCTTCTGCCGGTATTCGGCGCCCACTGCCACATGCGGATCCAGCAGCACCGCCAGCGAGCCCTCGCCGACCAGCCGGCGCCCGCCGCGGTCGCCGCCGAAGCCGAGCAGGCCGAACTGGTTGGCCGCGGTGGAGCGCAGCGTCACGTTCCACAGCAGGTTGTAGCCGCCGGCGGCGCCGAGCAGCACCTGGCTGGCGGCGAGGTAGACGTCGGTCCCACGGTCGCGCCGCGCGCCGACCAGCCGCGGGATGGTGAAATCCAGCAGGCGCTTGCGCTGCACGCCCACCGCGAGCTGCGGCCACGGGCCGTATACCAGGTCGCCGGCGAGCCGGAGCTTGGCGCCGGTCACGTCCTGGCGCAGCGCCGCTCCGGGCAGGCCGATGGCCCGGCCGAGCGTGCCCAGGTCGAAGCGGTCGCGCGCAACGGAGAGCTCAACCCGGTTGTGCCAGGTGAAGGCAGCGCCCCAGGCATCGAGCCGGTAATCGGGCAGGTCGAGCCGGGTGCGGAAGGCGGTTGCCCCCACCTGGTCGCGGGTGCCGTAACCGGCCAGCACCGCCCACGGCACCAGGCCGCCGCCGGCGCTGCCCTCGACCTCGGTCACGCCGCCGGTGGCGAGCAGGCGGCCGTCGCCGGCGTGCGCGACGGCCGGCGACAGGGCGAGCGCGGCGAGCATGGCGAAGGTCGTCTTCATGCCACCGTGCCCGCCGCCTCGGCGTCGTACCGCCGGCTCGCCTCGCCCAGCCACCGCGTGGCCTCGGCCACGGCCATCGGCCGGCTGATCAGGTAGCCTTGCACGCTGTCGCAGCGATAGCGCTGCAGCAGCTCCATGGTGGCCTCGGTCTCCACACCCTCGGCCACCACCTTCAGCCCCATGTTGTGCGCCAGCTCGATGGTCGAGCGCACGATCACCGCGTCGTCCTCGTCCTGGTCCATGCCGATCACGAAGGACTTGTCGATCTTCAGCTCGTCTACCGGCAGGCGCTTGAGGTGCGACAGCGAGGAGTAGCCGGTGCCGAAATCGTCGATCGCCAGCATCACGCCGCAGGCCTTGAGCCGGTTGAGCACTTCCAGCGAGTAGAACGCGTCGCGCATCACCGCGGTCTCGGTGATCTCCAGCACCAGCCGGCCCGGGTCGAGCCGGTAGCGGGCGAGGTGGCGCGCCAGCACGTCCGGCAGGTCGCCGCTGCCCAGGTCCATCGCCGACAGGTTCAGCGCGATGCCGATGTCCAGTCCGCTGTCGGCCCACTCGGCGCATTGCCGGATCACCTCGTGCAACACCCAGTCGGTGAGCGAGCGGATCAGGCCGGAATGCTCGGCCAGCGGGATGAACTCGTCCGGCGGCACCAGCCCGTATTGCGGATGGCGCCAGCGCAGCAGCGCCTCGACATGGGCGACACGGCGGCTGCTGAGCTGCAGCTTGGGCTGGTAGTGGAGCTCCAGCTCGCCGTTGGGTACCGCGCGGCGCAGGTCGTTGACCAGCGAGAGCCGGTGCAGATGTTCGGCATCGCGGCCGGTGCGGTACACCTGCAGTCGCTGGCGCGCCTCCTTGGCGTCGTACATCGCGATGTCGGCGCGGCGCAACAGGTCGTCCGGATGTTCGCCGTGCTCGGGGAACACCGCCATGCCGGCGCTGGCCTCCAGGAACAGCTCCACCGAGCCGGCCGCCACCGGCTGCGAGACCCCGGCGACCACCGCGTCGACCCGGGCGTCCAGCGCGGCGCGGTCGGCCGCGCCAACCACCAGCACGAACTCGTCGCCGCCGAAGCGGGCCAGCGCGTCGCCCTCGGCGAGGGCGGCCTGCAGGCGCTGCGCCACCTCGATCAATACGCGATCGCCGATGGCGTGGCCCATGGTGTCGTTGATTTCCTTGAAGCGGTCCAGGTCCAGCATCAGCACGCCCAGCGGCTGGCCGTCGTCGCGCGCCCGCGCCAGTGCCTCGTCCAGCAGCTGCTGCATACGCGCCCGGTTGGGCAGCGCGGTGAGGTTATCGTGAAAGGCCGCATGGGCGATCTGCCGCTCGCGCCGGGCGATGCCATGCTGCATGGTGTTGAACGCCTCGGCTAGCTGGCCGAGCTCATCGTTGCGCTCCACTGGTACCAGTCCGAGGTAGTCGCCGTGGCCGATGCGCCGGGCCGCCTCGGCAAGTTGCGAGACCGGCCGGGTGACGTTGCGCGACAGCCACAGCACGCCGCCGATAGAGGCCAGCAGCGACGCCAGCGCGATCAGCAGCAGCTCGCCGCCGAGCGCGTGGTAGCTCGACAGCGCCCGGTCGCGCGAATATTGCAGCAGCGCGCCGGCCGTGCCGCCGCGCCCGGGCAGCGGCTGCCAGCGGGTGAAGTAGTCGTGCGGGCCCAGCGCCACCAGCCGGGGCTGGCCGCCGGATCCGCCGGCCGCGTCGAACAGCGCGTCGCGTTCCGCGGGTCCGGTCACGGGCAGTGTGCTGGCGACCCAGCGCTGGCCGTCGTCGTCGCGCGCGACGAAGCTCACCTCCACCCCGGTCAGCTCCTTCAGCGTGCCCGCCAGTTTGCCGTCGAGGGCAAAGCCCATGCCGACCCAGGCGATCGGCGTCGGCGCGCGCACCGGCACGATCACCAGCTGGTAGGGCCGCCCTCCGATGACTGCCACCGAGGTGCCGCTGGCGCTCGAATCCGCGCCGGCGACCAGTCCCGACCAGTCGCCGGCGGGCACGCTGCGGCCGTCGCCGTCGAGGCTGGCGACCACGTGGCCGTCGAGCCGGGCCAGCACGGTGATGTTGGCGGCGATGCGGTGGCCCTGGTTGTAGAGCACCGAGTGGATGGTGGGCGTGTCGCCCGTGGCCACCGCCTGCTTGAAGCCAAAGTCCGCGGTAGTCACGCGCACCGCGTCCCGCAACTGGCTGCCGCGACTGGCCAGCAGGTCGCCGAACACGCTCGCGCCGGCGTCCAGTCGCGCCTGCGCCTGGTTCAGCGCGCTCTGCCGGGTGGCGTAGTAGAACGCCAGGAAGGTGGGCACCTGCACCAGCACGAACAGGCCGAGCAGCAGCACCGCGAGGCGGGCGCGGAAATCAATGCGCATGCGATGGGACCCGGTCTCCCAGGCCGATCTCGAGGTTCGGCGGAGCGGTGTTGGTGAGCTCGGGCGGATGCAGCGCGAGCGTGAACTGCCGCCGCGTGGGTGTCCCGCCGAGGATTACGGTCCCGCCGGCCGGCGCCGTGGCCGGATCCTGCCGCGCGTCCCACAGCTCGAGCGTGTAGCGACCGGGCGGGGCTTCGAGCGTCGCCGTTCCGTCCGGTCCGGTCTTGGCGAACCAGGGCGTATCGACCACCACCACGTACCCGAGCATCCAGTCGTGGATGTTGCAGCCGAGCACGTCCACTCCGGGGCGATCGAAGAGCACGGTGGACGCGTGGTTGCCGGCATAGAGCTTCAGTTCGAAGCGCTTGGCCGGGGAAAACGAATAGACGTGGTGGCGGACGTTGTCGCTGTTGGGAAAGCGCACCTTGCTACCCTTCTGCACCACCAGCACCTGCGGCACGAAACTGAGGTTGCGCTGGTCCATGGTGGCGAGGGCGTCGTGCGCCGGTGGCGCGGGTCGGTCCAGCGGCTGCAGCGAGACCACGGCATCGCTGACAGGTGCGCCATGCGTGTCGTGCACCCTGACCTGCAGCACCGATGCGTGGGCGCCCGTGGCGGGTGCGAGCATGATCGCCAGCCCAGCGGCGAACCCGTGGAAGACGCGTGTAGGTGATCGTGATCTCAAGGGCAGGCTCTTCCGGTGATGTGGCGGAGCGAGCCACGGTGCTGTCGTCTGCCCCCAGGATGCGGGGCATTGCCCGCGAGCCGATTGTCCTTATCGGCAATGCGTGGCGCGACCTTGAGTCGCCAGGGTCGACTCCCCGACACCTACGCTTGCAACGTACGAACGGCCGGGCGGATCGGTTGCAGGATCTTCCCGGTTTCGTGACCCATCGACGTTGATCGCATGGAGGCGCGCCGGTTAGGCTCGAGCGGTGTCAGCAAAACGGGGGGCAAACCATGAAACGCATCCTGGTTGCGGCGGGAGTCTCGCTGCTCGCCGCATGCAGCCACGACGTCCGCACGCCGGTCGCGCTCGACACCCTGGTGGTGCCGAACCAGGCGCCCTGGCTGATTCTCGGCGACGGGCCGGAGCAACTCGAGGTGAAAGGGCTTGACCAGAGCGTGAAGCTCAAGCCCGAGCCGCCGCTGGCCAAGGCGCTGGAGGCGCAGCTGCGCGCGGCGGTGCAGAAGGACTATTTCACCAACCTCACGATCGCCTGCGACGGACCCAAGGCCGCCCTCCGCGGCGGCGACGAGGACGCGCCGGACGCGGTGTGGCTGGAGTTGTCGCTCCACTGCGTCATCAACGCCCGCGGCTACGTGTCCAGCCACGACTACCGGGCCACGTCCACGACCAAGGTGCCGAGCGGCTCGGACAATGCGGCGTATGCCCGTGCGCTGGTCATCCTGCTGCGTGATGGAGCCGCGCAGATCGCCGCCAGGCTCGAGCCGGACGTCCGCAACAGCCTGCCGAAATAGGCCGGCCTAGTCCGGCTGCGCCTCGGCATCGCGGAATTGACGCTGCAGGTCCTGCTGGCAGCGCTCGATCATCGCGGCGGGGAAGAACTCGCACTGCGCCCCGACCGGGCTGGCGCCACTGGGCAGCAGCCCGTGGTCGCACAGCACCTGGGTCATGGCCAGCGTGTCGGCGCAGGCCAGCGCGCGCCCCAGTTGCGAGGATGGGGCGGTGCGTCCGTCGGCGCGTTCCTCCAGTGCCGCGAGCACGTTGGCCGGCAGATCCCAGTGCTCGGCTGCCTTCAACGAGATCTGCGCTCCCAGCCGGGCACAGGCGGCCAGGAACTGACCGGTGAGCGGGCCGATTTCGGCCGGGGCCTCCTGGTCGAGCAGGCGCACCACGGCGCCGGTGCCGGTATTGCACACGATCCCGGCCAGATAGGCCTCGAACGGGTCCGAGGTGGACTTCCCCAGGTAGGCGCAGGCGTGCGCGCAGCGCTCGGCGTGCTCCCACAGGCGCTGGCCGGCGACGTGGCCGAACATGCCGGCGCTGGCGTGGAGGATGGGCTTCATCACGTGCATGGTGACCACCCGGCGCAGGCCGTCCTGGCCCAACAGCACCACAGCGTGCTGAAGGCTCTGGATCGGATGCAGGGTGCGGTAGTAGATGCTGCGGCTGACCCGCATCACCTCGCCCACCAGCACCGGGTCGCGGCCGATCAGCTTGGACAGCTGGGCGCCGCCGACGTTGTCGGCCTTGAGCGAGCGCAGCAGCTGCGGCAAAACGGTGGGCAGGCGGGGCAGGCTGCGCACGTCGAACTGCACGCTGTGCAACTGCAGGCGGCGCAGCAGGGTGCGTTCCTCCAGGCTAGGCTCGTCGATCGCGTAGTCCGGGAGGCCGAGCACGAACCGGTGGAAGCGCTCGTCGAGCTGGGCCAGCGGTACAGCCTCGTGGGTGTCCTTGCCGGCATCGCGGAGAGGCGCCGACGCGGCAACAGACGTCCGCGCCGCCGGCGCAGCGTCCGAATAGCCAAGAATCCAGCGCCACAGCTTGCCCATGCACCCCGTCCCCGGCCGGGTCCCCCCGGCGCTTGCCCCGGACTTAACGGCCACCGCACAGAAAAATGAAGCTTCGGGGGGGTGGACCGGACGGTCCGCGGGCCCCATCTACCCGGAACTCCCCCTCCGGCGCCCCGCATGATCCCCTTTTCGATCCTCGACCTGGCCCCTGTCACCGAAGGCAGTGACGCGACCCGGTCGTTCCGCAACAGCCTCGATCTGGCCCGGCTCGGCGAGCGCCTGGGGTACCGGCGCTACTGGCTGGCCGAGCACCACAATATGCCTGGTATCGCCAGCGCCGCCACTGCCGTGCTGATCGGCCATATCGCCGGTGGTACCTCGACCATCCGCGTCGGTGCCGGCGGCATCATGCTGCCGAACCACTCGCCGCTGCAGGTGGCCGAGCAGTTCGGCACCCTGGCCGCCCTGTATCCGGGCCGGATCGACCTGGGCCTGGGCCGCGCGCCAGGCACCGACCAGGCCACCGCCCGCGCCCTCAGGCGCTATTTCGAGGGGGCCGACACCTTCCCGGACGACGTGGTCGAGCTGCTTGGCTATTTCGAACCGGCGGCGCCGGGCCAGCCGGTGCGGGCGGTGCCCGGCGCCGGGCTTGAGGTGCCGGTGTGGCTGCTCGGCTCCAGCCTGTTCGGTGCGCGGCTGGCCGCGCAGCTGGGGCTGCCGTACGCGTTCGCTTCGCACTTCGCGCCGGACGCGATGGACCAGGCGCTGGCGATCTACCGCCGCGACTTCCGTCCCTCGACGCGGCTGGCCGCACCCTACGCGATCCTCGCCGCCAACGTGGTGGTGGCCGACAGCGATGCCGAAGCGCGCCGGCTGTTCACCACCCAGCAGCAGGCCTTCGTCAACCTGCGGCGCGGGCGGCCGGGGCTGATCCCGCCGCCGCTGGACGATATCGAGGCATTCTGGACGCCGGCCGAGAAGCTCGGTGTGGAGCATGCGCTGGCCTGCGCGGTGGTGGGTGGCCCGGCGACGGCCGGAGCCGGCCTGCGCGCCTTCATCGAGCGGCACCGCCCGGACGAACTGCTGATCACGGCCAACATCTTCGACCACGGGGCCCGGCTGCGCTCGTTCGAGCTGGCGGCCGCCGTCCGCGATGCGATGGCGAATGCTTCGCCGGCTGCGGCCGGATGAGCCGGTCGAGACGCGCTTCAGGCATCATGGCCAGTCCCCCCGCCTGGCCCGTTCCCACAGCATGAAGATTCCCCACGGCCTGCAGCCGCTGATCGACGATGGTGTGATCGACCAGGTGCTGCGCCCGCTCAAGAGCGGCAAGGAGGCCTCGGTATACGTGGTGCGTTCGGGCGATCACGTCCGCTGCGCCAAGGTCTACAAGGACATGGCCCGGCGCAGCTTCCAGCAACGCGTGCAGTACCAGGAAGGGCGCAAGGTGCGCGGCAGCCGCGAGACGCGCGCCATGGGCAAGTCCACCAAGTTCGGCCGCAAGGAGGCCGAGGCCGCCTGGAAGAACGCCGAGGTCGACGCGCTCTACCTGCTCAGCGACGCCGGCGTGCGCGTGCCCAAGCCCTACGGCTACTTCAACGGCGTGCTGCTGATGGAGCTGGTGACCGACGGGGACGGCCACTCCGCGCCGCGGCTCGGCGAGGTGGATCTGGATGCTGACACCGCTCGCGCCTGGCACCGCTTCCTGATGCAGCAGGTGGCCCGCATGCTCTGCGTGGGGCTGATCCACGGTGATCTCTCGGAATACAACGTGCTGGTGGGGCCAGACGGCCCGGTGATCATCGACCTGCCGCAGGCGGTGAGCGCCGCTGGCAACAACAATGCGCGCTTCATGCTGCGCCGTGACGTGAGCAACCTCACCATCACCCTGGCGCGCTTCGCGCCGGAGCTGCTGGACACGCACTACGCCGAGGAGATGTGGGCGCTGTTCGAGCAGAGCGAGTTGCATCCGGACACCGAACTCACCGGCCACTTCACCTTCGACGAGCGCGCCGCCGACGTGGACAGCGTGATGCAGTCGATCATCGATGCGCGCGAAGAGGCGATCATCCGCCAGCAGGGACGCGAGGCTGCGCGGGAGGATTGAGGTTTCGCTGTGCGCAGGCGGAATCGATGTCGTTGCGGGGGCGAAGAGCGTCGCGGCTGAAGCCGCTCCCACGGGGCGATCGGGCTTCCACTGGCTGTGTGGAAGGGCTTCAGCCCCGTGCTCCGGCAGAGCGACCGGACTTCCAGGGACCTGTGGGAGGGGCTTCAGCCCCGACTGCACAGTCTTTTGGGCCTCGTCGAACCAGCACTTCGCCATGAAAAAGGGCCGCATCGCGGCCCTTTTCGTTCAGTGCCCGGGGAAGCTGTTTCCCTTGGCCGCCTTCTTGGCCGCCTTCTCGGCCTTCTTTTCCTTGGGCGTCTTCAAGGCTTTCTTCTTGTCGCCTTTCTGCTGGTTCAGACCTTTCATGGCGCGCTCCTGCGGGGTGATCCCCGCGCGCGGCCATGATGACAGCTTTCGCGCGCCGCCGCCGCGTTTCGCCCGACGACGCGCGAAAGGCGCGGGCCCCGCTCATGAGCCCTTCGCTGCCACCACCGGCAGTTCCACGTAGCTGGTGTGGAACACTTCCTGCGTGGCCTTGCGATAGTCCTCCGGCCTGGCCAGGAAGATGTTCGGCACGAAAGTCTGCGGGTTGCGGTCGTACAGCGGGAACCAGCTGGACTGCACCTGCACCATGATGCGGTGGCCGGGCAGGAAGACGTGGTTGGTGGTCGGCAGGGCGAAGGTGTACGGCAGCGGGGTGTTCGGCGTGATCGGCTCGGGCTTGTCGAAGCCCTGGCGGTAGCGTCCGCGCAGGATGTCCATCGCCACGGCGAGCTGGTAGCCGCCCATCTCCGGTTGCGCGGCGACCTCGTCCGGATACACGTCGATCAGCTTCACCACCCAGTCGCTGTCGGTGCCAGTGGTCGAGGCGGTCAGATGCACCTGCGGCTCGCCGGCGATGGTCACTGGGGCGGTCAGCACGTCGGAGGTGTAGCTCAGCACGTCGGTGCGGCCGGAAGCCTCGCGCTGGTCGTCCACCAGCCACTGCGCCCAGGTGTCGTGCTCGCCGTAGGCGACCGGCTGGATCGGCCGGGCACGGAACGGCACCGGATGCGCCGGGTCGGAGACGTAGCTGTCGCCATCGTCGTCCGCCGGCCTGCCGAACGTGGCCTTCATGCCGTCGCCCAGGTACAGCGGCGTGGGCTTGATGGTGCAGCCGCTGTTGCAGCCGGCGGGCCAGCGTTTGAGGCTCTCCCAGCGGTTGGTGCCGGTCTGGAAGGCGGTGACCGGGGCCACGTCGGCCTTCGGTGCGTCGTTCTTCAGGTACTGTGCCAGGTAGGGGCGCAACACGTGCTCGCGGAAATACTTGCCGGTGTCGCTGCCGAACCGGATCGCCCCAAGCGAGCTGCCATCGCCGATTTCCTGGCCGTGGTGCCACGGGCCCATTACCAGCTTGACCATGGTGCCGCTGGTGTCCTTGGGCTTGATCGCCTTGTACACCGCGATGGCGCCGTAGATGTCCTCCTGGTCCCACAGGCTGTGCACCAGCATCACCGGCACCTTCAGCGGCTCCTTCGCGAGGAGCCTGTCCACCGCCTGGTCCTGCCAGAAGCTGTCGTAGGCCGGGTGGGCCAGCACCTTTTGCCAGAACGGCAACTGCTCCATGCCGTGCTCGCGGGCCAGCTCCCCGGCCGAGCCGGCGCGCAGGTACAGGTCGTAGTCGTCATGCACGTTCGACCACCACTTGTAGCTGTTGTCGCGGCTGGCGGTCTGCTCGTAGATGTAGGGCAGGTTCTGCTGGCGGAAGGCGCCGTGGTGGAACCAGTCGTCGCCCATCCAGCCGTCGACCATCGGGTTCATCGGCACCGACACCTTCAGGGCAGGATGCGGGTGGATCAGCGCCATCAGCGGCTCGAAGCCGTCGTAGGAGATGCCCAGCGTGCCGACCTTGCCATTGCTCTCCGGCACGTGCTTCACCAGCCAGTCGATGGTGTCCCAGGTATCGGTGGCGTCGTCGACCGGGGTCGGGTTGATCGGCCCGTGCGGCGGGCGGTTCATCACGTAGTCGCCCTCGGAGTGGTACTTGCCGCGCACGTCCTGCACCACGCGGATGTAGCCATCCTCGACGATCACGTCGACCGCGTTGTCGTAGCCCTCGAGATTCGACTCGAGGTGGCCGCTCTGCGCCAGGGTGGTCATGCCGTCGGCGTCATAGGGTGTGCGGGTGAGCAGGATGCCGGCCTTCTTCGCATGGTCGCCGTTGAGGTTCTTCGGGATCAGGATCACCGTGTGCAGCTTCACCCCGTCGCGCATCGGGATCATCACCACGCGGCGCTCGAAATCGGCGTCGGCGTTGACCGGCGTGAACTTCGCCGGGGTCTCGCTCGGGTAGTTGGGGTATTGCGGAGCGGCATCCTGCCGGGCAGCGACGCCGGCCGAGACGGCCAGCAGGGCGGTGGCGAGCACGGGCAGCAGGCCCGCACGCACCGAGGCGGCAAGAGCTTTTCGCGACATCTTCGGTTGTCCCCTGGGGTGGAGCGTAAACGTTATCAGCGCGCGGGCCGTGCCGGCCACTCGCCGATGGTCTCAGACGACGGGCTCAGCGCAGCTGGGCCTCGAATGCCTCCAGCGGCATGGCCTTGCCGAACAGGTAGCCCTGGTAGTGGTGGCAGCCCTGGCGATACAGGAAGTCGCGCTGCTCGGTGGTTTCCACGCCTTCGGCGACGGTCTTGATCCCCAGGTTGCCGGCCAGCGAGATGATCATCCGGGTAATCGTCGCGCCGTGCTCGTCGTGGCGGGTGTCCTGCACGAAGGAGCGGTCGATCTTGATCTCGTCCAGCGGCATGCGCTGCAGGTAACTGAGTGAGGAGTAGCCAGTGCCGAAGTCGTCCAGCGCGAAGCGCACGCCGCGTTCCCGCAGGCGCGCCATCCGCTCGATCATCTGCTCCATGTTCTCGGCAAACAGACTCTCGGTGACCTCGAGCACCAGCCGCGACGGGTCGGCACCGGTGCGTTCGAGGACCTCGATCACGCCCTGGACGAAGCCCGGGTCGTGGAACTGCCGCACGCTGGCATTCACCGACAGGCTCAACCCGGCGGTAGGTGGATGCAGCGCCCAGGCGGCGAGCTGGCGGCAGGCCGCTTCCAGCACCCACTCGCCCAGCGGCAGGATCAGCCCGGTCGCTTCGGCCAGCGGGATGAACTGCGCGGGTGGCACGTCGCCGCGCACCGGGTGGTTCCAGCGCAGCAGCACCTCGGCGCTGACCGTGCGGCCCTCGCTGTCCACCTGCGGCTGGAAGTGCAGACGCAACCGGCGCGCCTGCAGGTCGTTGCGCAGGTCGTGCTCCAGCGCCAGCCGCTCCTGCATGGCCACCTGCATGGCCTGGTCGTACACACGCAGCGTGTTCTTGCCGGCCGACTTGGCGTGGTACATCGCCAGGTCCGCGTGCTTCAGGGTGTTCTCCGCTCCGCGCTCGCCCTGCTCGAACAGGGCGATGCCCACGCTCACCGTGCAGCGGTAGTCGATGCCGTCCAGCGTGTAGGGCAGGGCGAGCACGTCGCGGATCTTGTGCGCCACACCCTCGGCCCGTTGCAGCGCGGTGTTGGGGTCGCGGCCGAGGTCGTCGAGCAGGGCCACGAACTCGTCGCCGCCGAGCCGGCCGAGCACGTCCTGCCCCCGCACGCACGCGTGCAGCCGGCGGGTCACCTGCTTGAGCAGCAGGTCGCCGACATCGTGGCCCATCGTGTCGTTGAGCAGCTTGAAGTTGTCCAGGTCGACGAACAGCATCGCGCCGAGCTGCCGCTCCGGCGCCGGCCGAGCCAGGATCCGGCCGAGGCGCTCCATCAGCTGGCGGCGGTTCGGCAGGCCGGTGAGCATGTCGAAATAAGCCAGTCGATGGATCTGCTGCTCGGTGCGCTTGCGCTCGGTGAGATCGGTGTTGGTGCCCGAGACGCGGGTGGGGCGGCCATCGGCATCGCGCAGGATGAACCCGCGCGAGAGCACCGGCACGTAGTGGCCATCGCGATGCTGCAGGCTGAACTCCAGCTGGTAGCTCTCGGTGTCGCCGCCCAGGAACTCCTCGAACGCGGCCAGCACGCGATCCACGTCGTCCGGGTGCATGCGCCGCTTCCACAGCTGCGAGTCTACCGGCAGCGCGCCGGGTTCGAGGCCGAGCATGTGCCACCAGCGCGGCGAGTAGTACAGCTCGTCGGCGGCCAGGTCCCAGTCCCAGGCGGCATCGTTGGCGCCGCGCAGCATCAGGCTGAGGCGCTCCTCGGACTGCTTCAGCGCCTGCTCGGCCTGCTTCAGCCCGGTGACTTCGGTGAAGCTCACCACCACCTCGGTGGGTTCGCCGTTCCCGTCGAGGTTGGGGATGGCATTGCACATGACCCAGACAAGCCGGTGGTCGCTGCAGCGGCGCAGGCCGAGAACGTAGTTGCCCACCGCCGCCCGGTACGCCAGCGCCCGCGCCACGGGAAACTCCTCCGGGGGCATCGGCGAGCCGTCCTCGCGGATGAAATCGAATCGCTCGTCGGTGTAGAACGCGCCCAGCAGCACGTCGTAGCTCATGCCCAGCAGCTGCAGCGCGGTCTGGTTGGCGTAGATGATCTCGGTGTCGGCCTTGTGCAGCACGATGCCCGCCTGCACGTGCTCGAACAGGAACCGGTACAGCCGCTCGCGCGACGCCTGGACTTCCAGCGCCTGCTTGCGCGCCGAGCTGTCGCGGGTGATGCCGAGGAAGCCCGACAGCACCCCCTGCTCGAACACGGGGGTGATCGTGAGTTCGTTCCAGAACGTCTCGCCGGCCTTGGTGTAGTTGAGGATCTCACCGCAGAACGATTCGCCGGCATCCAACGCGGCGCGCATCGCGCGCACGGTGTCTGGGTTGGTCTGTGGACCCTGCAGCACGCTGCAGGTGCGGCCCACCAGGTCGTCGCTGGCGTAGCCGGTGAGGTCGATGAACGACTGGTTGACGTAGGTGACGCGGCGTTCGCGGTCGGTCATGACGACGCCGTCCGAGACCGTCGAAAGTATCGGTGTGATGCTCCCGAGATCCATCGCACTGCCCATGACGCACCGCCTCGATCCTGGTCTGTGCCGATTCCGGGGGGGGGGGCGTCCGCTGCCCGTGTCGCTGCCCGTGCCTGCGGGTGCGCTGACGTTACACCGCCCCCGCACGGCTTTCCACGCCGGGTCGATGGCGCCTTCCGTACCGGCCGTCGGCCGGCGTCGGTGGTGCCCGTCGGCGGCCTGGCGATCGGTCAGTCCGACCCCATGCGCCGGCGGGCGTGCACGCTGACGCTGCGGCTGCCGTCCATCAGCTGCAGCTCGCCGTCCTGGACCAGTACCTGCAGGCGCATGCTGCGCTCGAGCAGTTCCGCCAGTTGCCGCACGGTGGCCTCGGGGATGTCCAGCACGGTGAGGTTGCGGTGTCGTGCGAGGCTGGTGGCGATCTTGTCCCACCACACGTCGGCCGCGTGGCCGCCGTAGTTGACCACCACCACCTGCCGGGCGCGGGCGCAGGCCTTGCGGATGCGCGACTCGTCCGGCTGGCCCAGCTCGATCAGCAGCTCGATCTCGCCGGCGTAGTTCCTGTGCCAGAGGTCGGGCTCCTCCTCGTTGCTCAGGCCCTTGCCGAACTCCAGCCGCTCGTCGGCGTACAGGGCGAAGGCGAGCAGCCGCACCATCAACCGCTCGGCGGTTTCCGAGGGATGGCAGGCCAGGGTGAGCGTATGGGCGGCGTAGTAGTGCCGGTCCATGTTGCTGACCTGCAGTTCGGCCTTGTAGATGGTGGCGTTGGGGGCCATGCGATACATTCCCGGGAGTCAGCCGCGCAGTCTACCGGCAGCAGGCGGGAGCGCGGCGCCGGTCGGACTCAGCCATGGTCGGGCGCGTGGCGGCCGGGTTACGCTGGCCGACGTTTCCCGCCGATCGCCCGCCGTGTCTTCGATTCCCCCCAGTACTCTGCATCTGCCGCCCGGCCCCTGGTCCACGGTGCTGGATTGCCTGTGCGATCACTTTGCCGCGATCCCCCGAGAGCGCTGGCTCGACCGCATCGCCCGCGGCCGCGTGCTCGACGCCGACGGTGCGCCGATCACGGCACAGACGCGCTACCGCACGGGCATGCCGGTGCGCTATTTCCGCGAGGTGGCCGATGAGCCGGCGATTCCCGGCGACGTGCACGTGGTTCATGCGGACCCGCACCTGGTGGTGGCCGACAAGCCGCCGGGCCTGCCGGTAACGCCGGTCGGCTCCTACGTGACGCAGACCCTGCTGGCCCGCCTGGTGGCGCTGACCGGCAATCCCGACCTGGTGCCGCTGCACCGGCTCGACCGGCTGACCTCGGGCCTGGTGCTGTTCTCCGCGCGGCCGGACAACCGCGACGACTACCTGCGCCTGTTCCGCGAGCGGCGAATCGGCAAGCTCTATGAAGCACTGGCGCCGCCGCTGCCGACGCTGGATTTTCCTCTCGTGCGGCGCTCGCGCATCGAGCGTGGCGAGCCGTTCTTCCGCATGCGCGAGGTGCCCGGCGAGCCGAACAGCGAAACGCGCATCGAGGTGATCGGGCGCGACGCGGCGCTGTGGCGTTACCGGCTTCGCCCGGTCACCGGTCGCAAACATCAGTTGCGCCTGCACATGGCCGGGCTCGGCGCGCCGATCGCGAACGACCCGCTGTACCCGCAGCTTGCCGCTCCGGCGCCGGACGATCCGGCGCGTCCGCTGCAGTTGCTGGCCCGCGCCCTGGATTTCGTCGATCCGCTGACCGGCGAGCCGCGGCATTTCGAGAGCAGCCGGGTGCTGCGCTAGGGTGGCGGCTGTTCGCTGCCGGGGAGCTGGTATGGGGTTCGTTCGTGGTTGTCTCGCGCTGTTCTGGCTGGCCGCCCTGGGCACGGGGGCGGCGCGGGCGGCAGGCCCATCGCCGATCCTCGACACGCAGCAGCTCACGCTCCCCGGAGGCGCGCTAGCCCCGGGCGGTTTCCACGTGCGCGTGTTCCTGCCGCCGGGTTACGCCCTGGGCACGGCGCGCTACCCGGTGCTGTACGCCAACGACGGCCAGGACATGGACGCGCTGGCGATGCGCGCCACGCTGGCCCGGCTGGAAGGCGCGCATGCCATCGCGCCGGTGATCGTGGTCGCTGTCGATGCGCTGCCGGACCGGCTTGCGCAATACGGCCTGTTCGACCGCGGTCGCCACCGTCCGATCGTCGGCAGCTCGCCGGTCGGACCCATCGGTACGAACGCAGCGGCCTACGCGCAATGGTTCATCGGCACGCTGCTGCCTTACGTCGACGTCCATTACCGCGCCGAACCCACGCCGCGCGGGCGCGCCGTGCTGGGCTGGTCGCTCGGCGGCCTGAGTGCCTTCGGCCTGGGCTGGAACGCGCCGGACCGGTTCGGCACGATCGGCGCTTTCTCGCCTTCGTTCTGGGTGGCGGCCGACCGCAGCAGCGCCGGGGCCGCACAGCGCTCGCGGCTGGCGCTGCACATGGTGAACCGGGGCCCGGCACGGCCGGAACTGCGGTTGTGGCTGTCGGTGGGCACCGGCGAGGAAACCGCCGACCGCGACCACGACGGCGTGATCGACGCGGTGGACGACGTACAGGACCTGGTGAACGGCTGGCGTGCGCCCGACGGCCACGCACTGCGTGGCCTACGCCAGCTCGGCTACGGCGTGGTCGAGGGCAGTCCCGCCGATCCGCCGCGCGCCGGCCGGGTGGCACTGGAACTTGTGCCTGACGCACAGCACAGGCAGGCAGCCTGGGCGGCCGTATTGCCGGACTTCCTGCGTTGGGCCTTCCCGCCGGACGGCTGACCCAGCGGCCCATGCGGCGGTGCGCGCTGCCATGCGAGGGCGTTCCACGCTATCGTTCGGGCCTTGTCCATCCGGGGAGTCCTGCACGTGAGCCAACCCAAAGCGCCGGGCCTGGAGCCGCGCACCGAACTGACCGTACGCGGCCTGATCATCGGCGTGGTGATCACCGTCGTGTTCACTGCCGCCAATGTGTTCTTCGGCCTGAAGGCCGGCCTCACGTTCTCCACCTCGATTCCCGCGGCGGTGATCTCGATGGCCCTGCTCAAGGGCTTCAAGGATTCCACCATCCAGGAAAACAACGTCGTGCAGACGATCGCCTCGGCGGCGGGCACGCTGTCGTCGATCATCTTCGTGCTGCCCGGCATGATCATCATCGGCTGGTGGACCGGGTTCCCGTTCTGGCTGTCGTTCGCCATCTGCGCGCTGGGCGGCGTGCTCGGCGTGATGTACTCGATCCCGCTGCGCCGCGCGCTGGTCACCGGCTCGGACCTGCCGTACCCGGAAGGCGTTGCCTGCGCCGAGGTGCTGAAGGTCGGCGCCGGTGACGACAGCACCGACACGCCCACCGAGGACAGCCGCTCGGGTCTGCTCGCCGTGCTGTGGGGTTCGATCGTCTCGGCGGTGTTCGCGGTGGTGGTGGCCACGCAGATCTTCGCCTCCGATGTGGTCAAGTACTTCAAGGTCAACGACCGCGGCGGCGTCACCGGCTTCGACTTCGGGCTGTCGTTCGCGCTGTTCGCGATCGGCCACCTGGTAGGCATCTCGGTCGGCATCGCGATGCTGGTCGGTGCGCTGATCGGCTGGGGCTGGGGCGTGCCGCACTACGCCGCATTGGCCGGCGGCACCGGTGCCCTGGCGGATATCGCCCAGGCGACCTGGAGCCACAAGGTGCGTTATGTCGGCGCCGGCGCCATCGCGGTCTCGGCGATCTGGACCCTGGCCAAGCTGGTCAAGCCGGTGGCCAGCGGTCTGGCCGGCGCGATGGCGGCCAACCGCGTACGCAAGGCCGGCCAGGCCGACACGTTGCCGCGCACCGAGCGCGACATGCCGATCGGCCTCGTCGGCCTGGTCACGCTGGCCTGCTTCGTCCCGATCGCCTGGCTGCTCGGCCATTTCGCCAATGTCAGCGGCCTGGGCAACGAAGTGGCGATGCTGGCGATCGGCGGCGTGGCGTTCGTGGTGCTGATGGGCTTCTTCGTCTCCACCGTGTGCGGCTACATGGCCGGCCTGATCGGCTCCTCCAACAGCCCGCTGTCGGGTGTGGGCATCCTGGTGGTGATCTGCTCCTCGCTGCTGCTGGCGGCGTTCGTGCAGCCGCACCTTGCGCCCGATACCGGCAAGGCGCTGGTGGCGTTCTCGCTGTTCGTCACCGCGGTGGTGTTCACCGTGGCGGCCATCGCCAACAACAACCTGCAGGACCTCAAGACCGGCCAGCTGGTCGACGCCACGCCGTGGAAGCAGCAGGCGGCGCTCGTTGTCGGCGTGATCGCCGGCGCGGCGGTGATCCCGCCGGTGCTGGACCTGGTGAACCAGGCCTACGGCTTCCTTGGCGCGCCGGGAGTGAACCCGGCCAACGCGCTGCCGGCGCCGCAGGCGGGCCTGATCTCCGCGCTGGCGCAGGGCGTGATCCAGGGCAACATCGACTGGAGCCTGATCTGGACGGGCGCGGGCATCGGCGCGGCGATCATCCTGATCGACGAGGTACTGGCCCGGGTCAGCCGCTTCCGCCTGCCGCCGCTGGCGGTGGGCCTGGGCATCTACCTGCCGACCGTCTCCACCCTGATGGTGGTGGTCGGTTCGGTGGTGGGCTGGGTCTACGACCGCCAGGCCGACAAGGGACCGCGTGCCGAGCCGGTGAAGCAGCTCGGAGTGCTGCTGGCTTCGGGCCTGATCGTCGGCGAGAGCATCATCGGCGTGGTGATTGCCGCGATCAAGGCTTTCGCCGAAAAGCTCGGGCTCAACAAGGACGCCCCGCTGGCCCTGGTCGGCTCAGGCTTTGCCGACTACGCCGTGTGGCTGGGCGGCGGCGCGTTCGCCATCGTGGTATTCGTGTTGTACCGCTGGGTGGCGCGGATGGGCCGGGCCGGTGCGTAACCACATCGGCGTGGCATCAGCGGCGAAGCTTCGACACCGCTGATGCCATCTGGAGTTGTGACATCGAGGGGTGGCTGATCCCAGGTTGCGGCGGCCCTCCTTGTCGTCATCCCAGCACAGGCTGGGATCCAGTGCCTTTCTAGGTCCCCGGTCGGAGCCACCGGCACATCACCTCATCAACCCGACCCGCCACCATGCCCGCCAACGACTCCAGCAAGCTCGACCGCATCGTCGCCGAAGCCCGCCGCGCCGCCGAGCAGCGCGGCCATGGCTACCGCGACCGCGCGCTGAAGATGTACCCGTGGATCTGCGGCCGCTGCGCGCGCGAATTCGACCGCAGCAACGTGCAGCAGCTCACCGTGCACCACCGCAACCACAACCACGACGACAACCCGGCCGATGGCAGCAACTGGGAGCTGCTGTGCCTGTACTGCCACGACAACGAGCACCAGCGTTACCTCGACCATGACGCCGGCACGCTCGACACCGGTGGCGCCCAAGCCCCGGCCACCGGCAACCCCTTCGCCGACCTCAAGGCGATGCTGGAGCGAAAGAAGTAGCCGCTCTCCGCGCCGCCTGTCGGGACTGAAGCCCCTCCCACGGAACACCCAGGAGCCCGGCCGGCCTGTGGGAGCGACTTCAGTCGCGACGCTCTCCCGCGCCGCCTGTCGGGGCTGAAGCCCCTCCTGCGGAACACCCAGGAGCCCGGCCGGCCTGTGGGAGCGACTTCAGTCGCGACGCGCTTGGTGCCGCCGACCGGTCGGCCCCAGCCCGCCGATACCCCCCCCGCGTACAATCACGGCCCGCCAGCCGTGTGAAGCCGCACCGATGTCCCCTGTAGCCGCCGCCCCCGTCGACGAGGTGCTCGATGCCCTGTTCCTGCCGCTGGAAGAGGGTGCCCTGCGCCTGCCGGCGAACGCCCGCGTGCTGTTCCTGCGTGCCCGCGACGGCTTCCGCCTGCGCGAGATGGCCAGGCCCGGCTGGCGCTGCGAGCAGAGCTTCAAGCCGTTCGCCGAGGCGCTGGCGCGCAGCCGCCTGAGCGTGGACGCGCAGATCGACGACGAGCGATTCGACCTGGTGCTGGTATTGCCGCCGCGCCATCGCGAGGAGGCCCGCGCCACCTTCGCCCGCGCCGTGCAGCTGGCCGCACCTGGCGGCGTGGTGCTGGCCTGCGTGCCGAACGCCGAGGGGGCGAAATCGGCGCAGACGGATCTCGCCGCGCTGGGCAAGTCGGGCGGCCACCTCTCCAAGCACAAATGCCGCGTGTTCTGGACCGCGCTGCTGGACGGCACGCACGACGCCGAGCGGCTGGCGCAATGGCTGGAGCTGGACACGCCGCGCCGCAACGCCGCCGGCTACTGGAGCCGGGCCGGCCTGTTCGCCTGGGACCGGGTGGATGCGGCTTCGGCGCTGCTGGCGGCGCACCTGCCGCCGGATCTGGCCGGCCACGTCGCCGACCTCGGCATGGGTTACGGCTACCTCGCCAGCGAGGTGATCGCGCGTTGCCCCGGTGTCACCGCGCTGGACGGCTTCGAGGCCGAGCAGCGCGCCCTGGTCTGCGCGCACCAGAACCTCGCCGAAGCACAGGCCCGGGCAGGGCACCCGGTGGCGGTCTCGCTGCACTGGCACGACGTCACTGCGGGTCTGCCGGGTCGCTACGACGCCGTCGTCAGCAATCCGCCGTTCCACCAGGGGCGTGCCGGCCAGCCAGAACTCGGTCGCGCCTTCATCACCGCGGCGGCCCATGCATTGAAACCTGACGGCCAGCTCTGGCTGGTCGCCAACCGTCACCTGCCGTACGAGGCCACGCTCGCCGCCCACTTCGCCGAGGTGCGCACGGTGGCCGACGAAGGCGGCTTCAAGGTCATCGTCGCCCGCGGAGTGCGCGCATGAAACTGGTCAAGCTCATCGCCAACCTGGGCTACGGCAGCCGCAAGGACGTCCAGTGGATGTTCCGCGAAGGCCGCATCACCGACGCCGACGGCGAGGTGCTCTACGCCGACGACAAGGTGGAGTACGCCAACATCCGCCTCGACAGCGAACCGCTGGACCCGCCCACCGGCATGGTGCTGATGATGCACAAGCCGCTCGGCGTCACCTGCTCGCGCAAGGATGGCGGTCGCGTGGTCTACGACCTGCTGCCGCCGCGCTACCGCGTGCGCGATCCCGCGCTCTCCACCGTCGGCCGCCTCGACCGCGACACCAGCGGCCTGCTGCTGCTCACCGACGACGGCGCCCTGCTGCACCGGATCATCTCGCCCAGGTCACACGTGCCCAAGGTCTACGAGGCCACCCTCGCCAACGACCTGCGCGGCGATGAAGCGGCCACCTTCGCCAGCGGCACCCTGATGCTGGAGTCGGAAGACACCCCGCTGCTGCCCTCCGAACTGGACGTGATCGAGCCTCGCAAGGCCCGCCTCACCCTGCACGAAGGCCGCTACCACCAGGTGCGCCGCATGTTCGCCGCTGTGGGCAACCACGTGGAGGCGTTGCACCGGGTGTCGGTGGGCGGCTTGGGGCTGGGCGAGCTGTCGGCGGGGAAATGGCGGATGTTAGGGGAGGGGGAGGTGGCGTCGATTTTCGGATGAGGTCGGTTCACCGTGTCCGACCGCCCAGGGTCAGCCCTGCCAGGATCACATACGGGCTGCAGGATTAGATGGTTGGATTAGGCGGCGGTACCGGTGGTAAGTTGCTGTTTCATAGGAAGGTGGATGTAATCTTCTGCGTAACAAACCGGTGTCAGGTCGCAGGATTAGACTGCGTTTTGCAATCTACATAGCGTTAGGGCGCTAAATGCGGCTTTACAAGTACATATCTAAACAGTTCGCCGATGCATTCGCGCGCCGCGGAGCCATAAAGATTGGGACGCTCTACGAGTACCGTAATACTGAAAAGTACAACTCTGCTGTAGCTGACAAGGACGAGGGCTCCTTCCAAACTGAGTTCGAGCTGTTGGGAGGCGGCGAGGTTGATTTGGGTGGCACGACCCCAGAAGCGGATTTCTTCCGTAAGCACGTGCTTCGACCCGGCCAGCAGGCGAGCAATGTCAAGATCGTAATGGAAGACGGTGCTCGTATCATTTCGCGCTCTAACTCCGAAGATCTCTACGTGTTGTGTTGCTCTACCCAGTTTTCTCGCGACGTCATGGTCGAGTTTGGCTGTGATGCGTGCGTTGAGATCAGCGATGCCCAAGCATTTGTAAATGCTGTAAGCCATACCATTCGTCACCAGGCGCGGTTGGTTGGATTCGGCCAGGTTCACTACCTACAAAAAACAAAGCCCTACACGGAGCCGCACCAGTTGCACCCGGCCGTCATGAAAGATCCCAAGTATGCTTACCAATGCGAATGGCGGTCTCTTTGGGCACCCATTAAGCCCATCAAAGGACCGCTCTTCATTCATGCATCCAAGGCGGCGTCGTACTGTAGCTGGTACGCGCCCTAACCAATCGTTCGAGGCGGACGGCTGCGCCGCCGCTCAACTCCAGCGTTAGGCATCACAAGGGAAGGTGTATGAACCTGAAAGCTGTTGGCACCGCCATCGCTATCATCGGTGTGATCGTTGCGTCCTTCGCCGGCAACGCCATCGCGCGGCAATCCGGCTTCGGGGACGAAGGCTGGCTTATGGCGGCATTCGCCTTTGGCATCCTGTTGCTCAGCCAAGGCCCCGTTCTGCAGCTTCGGCAAGAGGTTCGCGAGCTGAGGGCGCATTTGGCCGACCGCGGTGAAGCCTAACCATTTATTCGATGCGGACGGCGCCGCCGCCGCTCAACTCAGCGTTAGACGCCACAGGATTCGAGGCATGTCAAAACAACAGACGGAGCAGCAGCGCTACCTAAGCTTTGGTATTGGCATCGGCGTCGCCATCGGGTGTGGCCTTGGAATAATCTTTGGTAACCTCGCTCTGGGTATAGGGCCCGGCATTGCGATCGGTGTCGTGTATGGGATTGCGTTGGGCAAAAAGCGCGCGGCAAAATCTGGCAACAATGGCAGCAAAAATGATGCCGGTGGCGTCTAACATTTCATTCGAGGCGGACGGCTACGCCGCCGCTCAATTCCAGCGTTAGGCACCCATGTCGGATTTCCTCAATCGGATGTTTAGTGCGATCAACATGTCATTCGGTTGGCCAGTGTCGATGTGGCCGATCAGCACTCCTCTTTTCGCAGTCACCTTATGGGCCATACTTTCGCTTGTTAGGCGTGAGCGACTAGTTTCAAAGCCTGTCATGCTTGCGACTGGCATTTCCCTCATATTTCTTATCGGTGTCGCTGCCTTTGCGGCGGCGTTCTGGGCAGAGCCGGCATATCCAGCTCGCCCACCGCAGTTGCTGCGTGCAGCAGTTCTCGGCTATATCTGGTGGGCTTACTTTCTGGCCATGGCGCTCTTAGTTGGCTTTGCCCGTGGTATCCGGATGCCGATGGCCGCATTGGCTTTCGCCATGGCCTGGATCAATTTCGGTATCTATTTCGTTGGGGTCATGGCGGTCTCCGGGAATTGGCTGTAGCGTTTCCGCCTAACCATTCGTTCAAGGCGGACGCGCGTACCGCGCGCCGCTTAACTCAAGCGTTAGAGCGCATGAAACCTCTTCTCTCGATAATCGGCACCGCTGCCGTTCTCCTGTGCGGAGGTTGCGCTACGACTGCGGGTCCCGCCGTGAGCAAGGTGTACAGCGGCACCTACTTCTACAACTTCGAGTCTTCGTCTTTCACGCCCGACGGCACCGACGAAACTTGGTGCCTCAGCGGCAACATGGAGCAAGCGGAGCTTCCAGCCAAAGGCGCTAGCGGCCCTTGGGGCACTGCGCGCGTTGTTGTGCGTGGCACACTCAGCCCGCCAGGCCACTACTGCAACTTGGGCGTATCCAGGTACGTCCTTACCGTCAGCCAAGTCCTCAAGGTCAGCGACAAGCGCGCTCGGGAGCCGTAAGGTGTGCTCTAACCAGTCGTTCAAGGCGGACGGCTTCGCCGCCGCTCAACTCAAGCGTTAGGTCATGAAACAAAAGTCAGCATTTCTAGCGCTCGTTGCCGTCAATGTGGTCGCCCTTTTTGCCGGCGCCCAGCGCTTCTTTGTCACCTTCGCCCAACTCCCGATCGCCGGGCCTTGTAACCCCAAAGCCTTGGGTGCCGTACAGGCCGCCGGCGTCGAGTCGATGCGGAACTACCTATTTCCCTCGCTCATGTGGCTTGCTGGCATCTCGTTGGTCAACCTCGCCTTTGCTGGCATAGTCGTTCTTCGCAGGCGCACCGCGGGTGCCTAACCACCCGTTCAAGGCGGACGGGCACCGCGCGCCGCTTAACTCCAGCGTTGGGCTTTATGAGCGAATCTTCGGTCTACCTTCACATCTCGCCTGAGGGCGCGTTGCCAGATATCGCCCATCTCTCGCCGTTTTGAGTCGTCGTAATCATTGATGCAGATGTAACCCGGAAGTGGCAGGTCAAGGTAAGCAATTGGTTGGTGCAATCAGGCTGCTTGTACATGATGGCGTGGGGCCAGGACTGCACAACGTGGGACGATTCCGTGGATTTCGCCAATTTGCATCAATTCAACTACGGCGACATTCCAGGCGATCAAGACGTGCTCACAACATGGCATGCCAATGAATCTCTCAATCAGGTGTTCCATTTCTGCAAGAACCATGCAGTGCACTCAGTCATTGATCTTCAACGCACGGTCTTGCTACACATCGCCTCGTGCAGGGATTCTTCTCACATTGTCCAAGGCTTCGTTGCTGCCTGACATTTCGCTCAAGGCGGACGGGTAGTTTCTACGGTTTGGGTGACACCCTGATCTAACTCTTCAGGAGCGCTCGACGCCCAAGTCAGGTGCTAGAAGCTCTTGGCGAGATAGCGCTCGGCAACGGTGTTGCTGGACAGGTGTCCGGCCATCGCCTGGCGCGCGGACTCGAAGGCGTCCCATTTCTCGATCGGGTGCAGCGAGGGGATGCTGATCAGTTCGCCGCGGTCGAGGCCTACCAGCGCCGCGTCGACCAGATCCTCGGCACGCATGACGATGCGCGCGTCCAGCTGTTCCAGCGGCAGGCCGCCGGTGGCCCAGAATTCGGTCGCGGTGGCGCCGGGCAGCACCGCCTGGACGCGCACGCCGGTGCCGGCCAGTTCCTTGTGCAGCGACTGGCTGAAGGCGGTGACGAACGCCTTGCTGCCGCCGTACACGCCATTGAGCACTTCGGGCGCGAGGCTGACGATCGAGGAGATGTTGATCAGGGTGCCGCGACCGCGCGCCACCATCCGCGGTACCACCGCATACGCCAGGCGCATCGGCGCGGTGACATTGAGCTCGATCATGCGGGTCATGCGCTCGACGTCGCTCTGCAGCAGCGGGGTATGCGTGCCGATGCCGGCGTTGTTGACCAGCAGCGTGATGTCTTCGTCCTCGCGCAGCCGTTGCTCGACGACGGCCAGCGAGTCGCGTTCGGTGAGGTCGGCCTCGAGCACTTCGACCGAACGCTGGGTGAGGCTCGTGATCCGGTCGGCCAGTGCGTTCAGGCGCTGCCGGTCGCGGGCCACCAGGATCAGGTCGTGGCCGCGGCGGGCCAGGCGCTCGGCATAGATCGCACCGATGCCGGACGAGGCGCCGGTTACCAGGGCCGTGCCGGCGTGGGATGAAGTCTGTGTGGACATGTTCATTTCTCCGGGATGGGCAGCGGGGGCCGCGGGGTGTGGAGTCATGTTCGGGCAACTGGACGATGGCTTAAATGACGGATATGGTTATTTTTCAGGACATGGCGGGAGCCATCGCATGCATCGGGTCGGATATGTGTTGGGGCACGGCTTCCAGGTGATGGCACTGGCCTCGCAGGCGGTGTTCGAGTTCGCCAACCTGGCCGCTGGCGAACCTTTCTACGTGGTCGACAACGGCTCGCTGGAAGGAGGCGAGGTCTGCGCCTCGATAGGCATGCGGGTGACGACACGGCCGCTGGTGACGCGCAGCCGTGCGGACACGTGGATGGTGGCCGGCGTGATCGATCCGCTGGCCAGTCCGGTATCGCAGGAACTGCTGGCGTTCCTGCGCCGGGTCGCGCCCAAAGCGCGGCGGATCGCCGGCATCTGCACGGGCGGTTTCGTGCTGGCCGAAGCGGGGTTGCTGGACCGACGCCGCGCCACCACCCACTGGGCCTATGCCGAGCAGATGCAGCAGCGGCATCCGGACATCCAGGTTGAGGCCGACCGCATCTTCATCCTCGACGGTCCGTTCTGGACGTCGGCCGGCATGACGGCGGCGATCGACATGGCCCTGGGCATGGTGGAGAAGGATCTGGGGGCGGATATCGCGCGCTCGGTCGCGCACCGGCTCGTGATGCATCACCGCCGCGCGGGCGGGCAGTCGCAGCATTCGGAAATGTTGGAGCTGGCTCCGCGGAGCGATCGCATCCAGCAGGCGCTCGACTATGCGCGGCGCAATCTGGCGACCCGGCTGGGGGTGGAGCAACTGGCCGAGCAGGCCAACCTGAGCCCGCGCCAGTTCAGCCGCGTGTTCACGGCGGAGACCGGACAGTCACCGGCCAGGGCGATCGAGGCCCTGCGGCTGGAAGCTGCACGGGTCATGGTCGAACATGGGCGTCTCCCGCTGGAGGTGATCGCCCGCGAGACTGGGTTCCGCGATCGGCGGCACCTGCGCGAGGTGTTCCAGCGCGGTTTCGGTGTGGCTCCGCAGTCGATGCGGCGGCAGTCGCGCGTGGCGGAGTGAGCGGGGAGCCACACCGGGACGCACGGTTGGATCGCGAAGGGAAGACGCATCTCGCAGGGACAGTGAGACGCTCGCTCGCGCCCCGCTGCTGCGCCTGGATAGCGTGTAGCTGCTGCTGGCCGGATCCAGCTCAGTCCGCGCTGCCTACATCCAGCTTCTCCCACCCCTCGCGCCCCAGCTTGCGCAGGGTGTCGATGTTGCGGCGGTAGATCTCGTCCGGGTCGCTCATGGCCTCGGCGGCGCGTTCCACGCTGGCTTCGCGCAGCAGGTGCAGAGTGGGGAACGGCGAGCGGTTGCTGGCGTTCTCCACGTCGTCGGGGGCGGTGTCGGCAAACTGGTAGTGCGGGTGGAAGCTGGCGACCTGCAGCACGCCGTCGAGCTTGAGCGTTTCCACCGCGGTATCGGCCACATCGAGGAAGTCGTTGTAGTCGAGGAAGTCGCCCAGCACGTGCGGGTGGATCAGCAAGGTGGTCTCGCACTCGGCGACGTCGGCCGCGGCCAGGCTCTGCAGTTCGCCGCAGAGGTCGTCGAGCAGGGTGTCGGTGTCGCGTGCATGGCTCACCGCGTAGCGGATGCGGCCCTGGATGAAGGGCGCCCGCGCGAACGGACACAGGTTCAGTCCGACCACCGCCCGTTCCACCCAGTGCCGCGTCGCCTCGATATAGGGCGCGTCCTCCGGCGTCAGGCCGGCGGTGATGAAGGAGGATGCATCGGACATGGCGGGGACTCCAGTGGCGAGGGCGCGACTATAGCGGGGTGATGCCGTCGGGTTGCGGCGGATGTCCTGCTGCGGCACGTGGCGCGCCCACTGCGCAGCTAGGATTTCTCCAGCGTAACTGGTGCGCCGGCGCGCACCGTGTTCTGGACTTCCGCCACCGCGTCGGTCTGCCGGATCAGCTCGCCAATCTGCTCCGGCGACGCCGGGGACTCCACCTCGGCGCGATAGCGGATGTCGCGGGCGGCCAGTCCGACGCCGGCGAACTCGGCATGGGCCTCCACCGTCACCCGGGTCAGCGCGAGGCCCATGCGCCCGGCCTCGCGATACAGGTCGTTGCAGTAGCAGGTGGCCAGCGCCAGCATCAGGAACTCGCCACCGTTGACCGCCGAGCCGTGGCCGTCCGGCTTCGCGGGAACGGTCAGCTCCCGCATGGATCCACTGGTCGAGACGCGTGCTTCGTGGGTGCCGCCGCCGCTTTTGACGAATGCCGAAATCTGCATGACTTCTCCCGGGTTTGGTCAGTCTGGAACGCGCTTTGGCTCGAGCTGCGGTCAGCGGCTTGCCGAGGCGTGGAACCTGGTCCGAAATGTTCGTGGCGCGTGGCTCATTGCGCACTGACCATGACGCGATATCCATCCGGATCACTCAGTGCGAATTCGGGGGTGCCGGTGTTCGGATTGATGGCTGGTTCTTCGTCCAGCGCCGTTACCAGGGTGCGGGCGCGTCCCAGCGCGTCGTCAAAATCGTCGACCCGGAAGAACAGCAGCAGGCCGTTGCCCGGACGGGCTTCGGCCGGGCTGTGCAGCGAGGGATGGTCATGCGCACCCCAGGCGTGCAGGCAGAGCAGGACGGTGCCGTCGTCGTCGAGGATCTGGCCGAAGTAGTCGTGCGCCGGGGGCGACGCGGGAAGGCCGAGCAAGGTCTGGTACCAGCGGAAGCTGCGGGCAACATCGTCGACCCCGATGATGGTCCACAGACGTTTCATGGCGGGTTCCTCGGCGGCGTGACGGGGCGGAGAGAAAGTACACCGATCGTCGTCGATGGGGCGGCGGACACGGCTTGCGTCTGGCCCGCTTCGCCTCAACCATGCCTGCATGACCCCACTTCGTTTCGACAACGCCTTCCTGCGCGAACTGCCCGGCGACCCCGAGACCGGACCTCGGCAGCGGCAGGTGGAGGGCGCGCTGTATTCGCGCGTCGATCCCACGCCTGTAGCTGCTCCGCGGCTGCTGGCGCACTCGCCGGAGATGGCGCAGGCGCTGGGTTTCGGCGAGGCAGACGTGGCTGCGCCCTGGTTCGCCGAGGTGTTCGGCGGCAACCGGTTGCTGGAGGGCATGCAGCCCTGGGCCAGCAACTACGGCGGACACCAGTTCGGCCACTGGGCGGGACAGCTGGGCGATGGCCGGGCGATCTCGCTGGGCGAGGTGGTGACGGCCGGCGACGAGCGCTGGGAGTTGCAGCTCAAGGGCGCCGGGCTCACGCCGTACTCGCGCACCGCGGACGGCCGGGCGGTGCTGCGCTCGTCGATCCGCGAGTTCCTGTGCAGCGAGGCGATGCACCATCTCGGTGTGCCGACCACGCGCGCGCTGAGCCTGGTCGGCACCGGCGAATCGGTGCTGCGCGACATGTTCTACGACGGGCATCCCGAGTTCGAGCCGGGTGCGGTGGTGTGCCGGGTGGCGCCGTCGTTCATCCGGTTCGGCCACTTCGAGCTGCCGTATGCGCGGGGTGACCACACGCTGCTGCGGCAGCTGGTGGAGTTCACCATCCGTCGCGATTTCCCGCACCTGGAGGGATCGGGCGAGGCGTTGTACGCGGCGTGGTTCGGCGAGGTGTGCGAACGCACCGCGCAGACCGTCGCGCATTGGATGCGGGTGGGCTTCGTGCACGGTGTGATGAACACCGACAACCTGTCCATCCTCGGCCTGACCATCGACTACGGCCCCTACGGCTGGATCGACAACTACGACCCGGACTGGACGCCCAACACCACCGACGCCGGTCGCCGCCGCTACCGTTTCGGCCAGCAGATGCAGGTGGCATGGTGGAACCTCTCGCGGCTGGCCTCGGCGCTGTCGCCGCTGTTCGCCGGCACCGAACCGCTGCAGGCCGGGCTGGACTGGTACGCCAGCACCTATGCCACCGCCGAGCGGCGGATGCAGGCCGACAAGCTGGGCCTGGCCGAGCCGCGTGCCGAGGACGATGTGCTGCACAGCCAGTTGCACACGCTGATGGCGCAGGTGCAGATCGACATGACGCTGTTCTACCGCGCCTTGCTCGATTTCGACCCGGCCCGGCCGCAGCCGACGGCGGCAATGGAGGGGGCGTTCTACGACGCGCACCTGCGCGAGCGCTTCGACGGCGAGCTGCGCGACTGGCTGGCGCGCTACGCGAAGCGGCTGGGCGAGGATGCGCAGCCTGCGCTGCAGCGACGCGAGCGCATGCGCCTGGCCAACCCGCGCTATGTGCTGCGCAATTACCTGGCGCAGGAGGCGATCGACCTGGCCACGCAGGGCGACCTGTCCGGCGTGCACACCCTGCTGGAGGTGATGCGTCGTCCCTACGACGACCAGCCGGATCGCGCGCATTACGCGGGCAGGCGACCGGACTGGGCGAAGGAAAAGGCGGGCTGCTCGATGCTGTCGTGCAGTTCGTGAGGGGCATCCCCACCGGGCTGAGGGCGTGGCCGTTGGCGCTTATCCAGCTTGGGAGGACGACCCGCCGGATGCCGGCTTCCGCCGGCACGACGAGCTCAGCAGGCTGAAACAGCTGGAGTGGCCCGGGTCCTTGCCGGGTAACTGCCGTGTTTCCACAGTCCCTCCGGCGCTGGCCGGAAGCTGGCCTGCGCGGCGTGCGGTGCTCCCGGGATCAGTGGCCGCCGCGATCGTCGCGTTTGCGGTCGCTCGGTTTGCCGCGGCCGTGGTCGTTCGCGTTGCCGTGCCTCCTGCCCTGTGACGGCGCAGGCCGGGCCGCCGGCATCGGCCGTTGCTGTGGTCTCGCAGCGGGTGGCGGGCACAGTGCCGGTTGCGTGGTGGGCTGTGACCGGGGGTGCGGCATCGGGCGCTGGTCACTGCCGGCCGGCAGGCGGACCCCGGGGCGCGGCGGCGGACGATGCCAGGGGCGATGCGGCTGGGTCGGCGCCGCCGATCGCGGCATGTCCCTAAGCGCGGATCCGTGGGGAGGGTTCCGCAAGATGACGCGTGCGACACGCAACAAGCTTCGGTGCAAGCTGGTTACCATCGCTACTTCGCTGACCGGCCAGCGGTGCACGCAGCCACGGAAGCCTGGCCACCCACTGGATGGATTCGCCTGATGCAGAAGCTTCGTTCCCGTCGTTCGTGCGGGATGCTCGTCGCTCTTTTCTGGTTGCCGCTGGCGGCCCATGCCGCGGTGCAGGCAACGGTGGAGCTTCCTGCGGCCGCGCAGGCCCGGGAAGGTGTGGTGACCGCCCCTCTCGCGCGAGCCGGCGCGCTGGACCTGCCGGATGCCGTGGCGACGGTGCGTGACCCCTCGGCGCTGCTGTCCGCGGCGGCAGACCTGGACAGCGCACGGGCACAGGTGAAGGCCGACGCCGCGGCGGCGCGGGCCGCGGAGGCAGAGGCGCGGCGGCTGCGCGCGCTGGTGCCGCGCGGCTACGTATCGCGACGCGACGTGCAATCGGCCGATGCGGCGGCGGCGGCGGCGCGTGCCACGCAGACCGCCGGCACGGCGCGACTGGCGGCCTTGCAGGCCGATGCGCGCGCCCGTTGGGGGGGCGCATTGGCGGCATTGGCCGGGCAGGGGCCGCAGGCACTGGCGCCGTTTGCCCGCGGCGATGCCGCCCTGGTGGAGCTGGCGTGGCCGGAAGCCGGCATCGCCCAGCCGCCGGCGCGGGTGGTGCTGCAGCAGCCGCCCGCAGCGCCCGTGCCGGCGCAACTGCTGGGCGCGGCACCGACCACCGACGCGGTGGTGCAGGGCGCGAGCTTTTTCTATCGCGCCGACGACGCGCATCTGCGCAGCGGCCAGCGTCTGGCCGTGAGCGTGGCGGACCACGCCGCCGGCGACGCCGTGGCGGTGCCGCTGGATGCGGTGGTCTGGTATGCCGGCCAGTCCTGGGTCTACGTCGAATCTGCCCCGGGCACGTTCCGGCGGACCGCGGTGACCGGCAGCCAGCGCAGCGGCGCGGCGTGGGTGGTGCGTCACGGCCTGCTTCCCGGCCAGCCGGTGGTGGTGCTGGGCGCCGAACTGCTGCTGACCCAGGAGCTGAAGCCGCCACCGGGCGCCACCCCGGCCAGCGAGGACGATGACGATGACTGAGCCGCGCGGGCGCGCGGCGCGTGGGCTCATCCATGCGGTGCTGGCGGCGAGCGTGCGGCATCGGGGGGCGATCGTCGCGTTGGCGGTGATCCTGGTCGGCTTCGGCGTGCTGGCATTGACGCGGGCGCGGCTGGATGTGTTTCCCGAGTTCGCGCCGCCGGAAGCGGCGGTGCAGACCGAGGCGCCGGGCATGACGCCGGAGCAGGTCGAGTCGCTGGTGACCCAGCCACTGGAAGATGCGCTGGCCGGTGCCGGCGGCGTGGTGCAGATGCGCTCGAAGTCGTTGCAGGGACTGTCGGTGATAACGCTGACCTTCGATGCCGGCGCCGACCTTACGCGCCTGCGCCAGAGCGTGTCCGAACGACTGGGCCGGGCCGCCGCCGACCTGCCCTCCGGCGTGCAGGCGCCGACGCTATTGCCGCTGTCGTCGTCGGCGATGGTGGTGCTGAGCGTGGGCATCCGCTCGGACACACGCAGCCTGATGGGCCTGCGCACGCTGGCCGACTGGAGCCTGCGCCCGCAATTGCTGGCGGTGCCCGGGGTATCCGACGTGAACGTATTCGGCGGCGACGTGCGGCAGGTGCAGGTGCAGGTGCGACCCGATGCCCTGGCGCGCTACGGCCTGACCTTCGACGAGGTGGCGGCTGCGGCGCGGCGGGCGACTTCCACGGTGGGTTCGGGCTTCGTGGAGAACCGCGAGCAGCGGGTGGTGCTGGCCGTGCACAACCCCGCCACCACGGCGACCGTGGTGGGCGCGACGGTGCTGCGCGCCCATGGGGGACAGATGCTGCGCCTGTCCGACGTGGCCACGGTGACCAACGGTGCGGCACCGGCGGTCGGCATTGCCTCGGTGATGGGCAAGCCCGGCGTGCTGCTGGTGGTGAACGAGCAGTACGGCGCCGACACGGTGCGCGTCACCCACGCGCTGGATGCGCGGCTGGCGCAGCTCGCGCCGCAGCTGAAGGAGCAGGGTGTGGCGTTGTACCCGGCGATCTTCCGCCCGGCCAACTTCATCCGCGCCTCGCTCGACCATCTGCGCATGGCCTTGCTGATCGGTGCGGCGCTGGTGCTGGTGGTGTTGCTACTGGTGTTGCACGACATGCGTGCGGCGCTGATCTCGGCGCTGGCGATCCCGCTCTCGCTGCTCGCTGCAGTGGCGATGCTGGAACGCTTCGGCGTCGGCCTGAACACGATGACCCTGGGCGGTCTGGCGATCGCCATCGGCGAGGTGGTGGACGACGCCATCATCGACGTGGAGAACATCCTGCGCCGGCTACGCGAGAACCGCGCCAGCGACGATCCGCGACCGGTGCCTGCGGTGGTGCTGGCCGCCTCCACCGAGGTGCGCGGCGCGGTGGTCTACGCCACGCTGATCGTCGCCTTGGTGTTCGTGCCGGTACTGACCCTTTCCGGCGTGGCGCAGCGCCTGTTCGCCCCCCTTGGCCTGGCCTACATCGCCGCGATCCTCGCCTCGCTGGGGGTGGCGATGACGGTGACGCCGGCGCTCGGCTGCCTGCTGCTGGCGCGCGAGGCGCAGCGTGCGGAGCCGCGCTTCCATGCGCGCTGGCGCGAACTCTACGACCGGCTCCTGCAGCGGATGGAGCGTCATCCGCGGTGGCTGCTGGCCGGCGTGGTAGTGCTGTGCCTGGCCGGCCTGGGCACGCTGCCGCTGCTGCGTCCCGGGTTCCTGCCAACCCTGCGCGAGGGGCACTACATCGTGCACATGCGGCTGCAGCCCGGTGCCTCGCTGGACGCATCCGAGCGGCTGGGCGAGCGGGTGAGCAAGGCACTGCTGCGCGTTCCCGGCGTACGCTACGTCGGCCAGCGTACCGGGCGCGCGGAGCGGGTGGGCGATCCGAATCCGCTGTTCTCCACCGAGATCGAGGTCGACCTCGAGCCGCTGTCCGGCCCCGGCCAGCGCCGGGTGCTGCAGGCGATCGACAACGCACTGGCGCGCTTCCAGGGCGCGCAGTTCAGCGTCAACACCTTCCTGACCGAGCGGATCAACGAGACGCTGTCCGGCTACACCTCGCCAGTGACAGTGAGCATCTACGGCAACGACCTGGACCGCCTCGACCAGCTGGCCAACGCCACCGCGCGAGCGCTGGCCACCCTGCCGGGAGCGCGCAACGTGCAGGTGCGCGCTCCGCAGGGCGCGCCGCAGCTGTCGATCCGCCTGCGCCCGCAGGCGCTGGCGCGCTGGGGGCTGTCGCCGGCCGATGTGCAGGAGACACTGCAGGCCGCCTATGCGGGCCGTGTGGTGGGTCATGTGGTCGATGGCAGCCGGCAGTTCGACGTGGCGGTGATCCTGCCGCCGGCGTTGCGTCGCGATCCCGCGGCGGTCGGCCGCTTGCCGCTGAACGCGCCGGACGGGCGCGAGGTACCGCTGTCGGCGGTGGCCGACATTACCATGGGCAGCGGGCGCTTCATGATCCTGCACGACCACGGGCAGCGCGTGCAGACGGTGACGGTGGACCTTGGCGGTGGCGAGCGCGCCGCAGACTTCGTGGCCCGGGCGCGCGTCGCACTGGCGCGCCAGGTCGCCTGGCCTCGAGGCGTGTTCCCGGTGTTCGGCGGCAACGCCGAGGCGGGGGCACGCGCGACGCGCGAGCTGCTGGCCCATGCGGCGCTGGCCGGTGCCGGCGTGCTGGTGCTGCTCGGGCTCGCGTTGCGTCGACGCCGCGCCGTGCTGCTGGTGCTGCTGAACCTGCCGTTTGCCCTGGTTGGCGGCGTGGCGGTAGCCCTGTTGGGCGACGCGAGCCTGAGCCTGGGTGGCCTGGTCGGTTTCGTCACCCTGTTCGGCATCAGCGTGCGCAACGCACTGATGCTGCTGGCGCACTACCGCGAGCTGGTGCAGGTCGAAGGCTGTACGTGGAACGACGCCACCGCGCGTCGTGGCGCCGCCGAGCGCCTGCTGCCGATCCTGCTGACCGCGCTGATCACCGCGCTCGGCCTACTGCCCCTGGCAATGACCGCCGGTGCCCCCGGCAACGAGATCGAGGGCGCGATGGCCGCGGTTATCCTCGGAGGCCTGGTCACCTCCACCGTGCTCAATCTGCTGGTGCTGCCGCCGCTGGCCGCGCGCTTCCTGCGGCCGCAGGACCTCGCGGCCGAGCCTGCGCTGGACTGAGCCGGCTCAGCGCAGCGACTGTGCCACGAACTGGCGCAGCTGCTGGGCGTTCAGCGCACCGGACTGGCGGGCGATCTCGCGACTCTCACGCAGCAGGATCAGGGTGGGGATGGAGCGTATGCCGAAGCGCTGCGCCAGCGGCTGCTGGGCGTCGGTATCCACCTTGGCCAGCCGCACGCGCGGCTCGAACTCGCGGGCCGCCGCCGTGAAGATCGGCGCGAAGCCGATGCACGGGCCACACCAGGTGGCCCAGAAATCGACCAGCACCGGCAGGTCGCCGCGGCCGGCCACGGCGTCGAAGTTGGCGGTGGTCAGCTCCAGCGGGTGGCCGCCGAACAGGGGCTGGTGGCAGCGGCCGCAGTTCGGCTGCTGGTCGAGCCGCTCGGCGGGCACGCGGTTGAGCGCGCTGCAGTGTGGGCAGGGAACGGCGAGCGGTGAGGTCATGGCAGGTCCGGATTCGGGTGACTGGTCCGCAACATGATGGCCGCGGCGGCAGGCTCAAGTCCCCGCCAAGATTTCCGCCTGCGGCAGTTCAGCGCGCTGCCAGCGCCTGCCGCACCGCCTGTTCGATCGCTGCGTAACCGCCTTCGCCGATATGGGTGTAGACCACGCGGCCCTGGCGGTCGATCACGTACTGCGCGGGCCAGTACTGGTTGTGCCAGGCGTTCCAGGTGGCGTAGTCGTTGTCCTGCGCCACCGGGTAGGTGATGTCCAGGCGCTTCACCGCGGCGAGCAGGTTGCCGGTGTCGCGCTCGGCGTCCAGCTCCGGCGTGTGCACGCCCACGACGACCAGTCCCTCGCTGCGATACTTGGCATCGAGTGCCTTTACCTGCGGAAGCGCATGCAGGCAGTTGATGCATTCGAAGGTCCAGAAGTCGACCAGCACCACCTTGCCGCGCAGGCCTTCGATGCTCAGCGGCGGCGAGTTGATCCAGCGGGTCACACCGGTAAACGCCGGCGCGCGAGTCGGCGTGTCTGCCAGCGCCGTGGCAGAGGTGGCGAGAAGCAGCAGGGCAAGCAGGATGCGTCGCATGGGCGTTCCGGGGCTGGGCGGCATGGGCCGCGGTCCCTCCCCAATCGCTGCAACGGTCGGTCAGGTTACATGCGCGGAGTCAGAAGCGATCGGCCGACGCCTCCGCCCAGTGCTGCGCGAACGGCTCCGGTACGGTCCCGGACAGCAGCGCCCCCGGCGCGGGGTAGCAGTGCAGCTGGCCGTAGTCGCGCGCCTGCTGGTCGGGCATGCGGTGCAGGATGTGCTGCGGGGTGAGCTGGTCGGGGTGGGCCACGCCCATCGCGCCGGTGATCTCGATGAAGCTGTCGACGGTGGCACGGTGGTAGCGGCGCACGTGTTCGGCGCGTTCGTCGATCTTCAGCGCGCGGGCGCGGCGCTGGTCCTGGGTGGCGACGCCGGTGGGGCAGGTGTTGGTGTGGCAACGCAGGGCCTGGATGCAGCCGACGGCGAACATCATCGGCCGCGCGACGTTGCAGATGTCCGCGCCGATGGCGATCTTGTGCACCATGTCGAAGCCGGTGACCACCTTGCCGCTGGCGATCACCCGGATCCTGTTACGCAGGCCGCAGCCGACCAGCGCGCCGTGCACGAACGGCAGCGCCTCGTCGATGGTCAGGCCCAGCCGGTCGGACAGCTCCACCGGCGCCGCACCGGTGCCGCCCTCGGCGCCATCCACGGTGATGAAGTCCGGCAGCGTGCCGGTGTCCAGCATCGCCTTGCAGATGCCGAGGAACTCGCTGCGCCGGCCGATGCACAGCTTGAAACCCACCGGCTTGCCGCCACACAGCGCGCGCAGGCGGGCGACGAAGGCGAGCAGTCCGCGCGGCGTGTCGAACTCCGGATGGGCGGCCGGGGACAGGCAGTCCTTTCCTTCAGGCACTTCGCGCATGCGCGCGATCTCGGCGTTCACCTTGGCGCCGGGCAGCATGCCGCCGTGGCTGGGCTTGGCGCCCTGGGAGAGCTTGATCTCGATCATCTTCACGTGCGGATCGGTGGCTTTGCGGCGGAAGTCCTCGTCGTCGAAGCGCCCGTCCCTGGTGCGGCAGCCAAAGTAGCCCGAGCCGATCTCCCAGATTACGTCGGCACCGTGCTCCAGGTGGTAGGGCGTGAGACCGCCCTCGCCGGTGTCCTGCGCGAAGCCGCCCATCGCCGCACCCTTGTTCATCGCGAGCACGGCGTGGCTGGACAGTGCACCGAAGCTCATCGCCGAGATGTTCAGGCGCGAGCTGTCGTAGGGCTGGCGGCATTGCGGTCCACCGACGGTGATGCGCTCGGCGGTCTTCGGCACCTGCTTGACGGCGATCGAGTGCACGGCGAAGTCGAAGCCGGAGGCGAACACGTCGTACTCGGTGCCGAACGGGTGCGTACCGCTGCTGCCGGCTCCGCGCGACTTGACCAGGTCGCGCTGCTGGCGGTTGAACGGGCGGCCGCTCTTGTCGTCCTCCAGGAAGTACTGGCGAATCTCCGGGCTGATGAACTCCATCAGGTAGCGCAGGTGCCCGATGACCGGGTAGTTGCCCAGCACGTTTCGCGGCGAGGCGATGTCGTACAGGCCCAGCGCGACCAGTGGCAGGATCACCGCGAAGGCCCAGGCGGCCTCGGGATGGAACGGAACGAGGGCGGCAACGGCGAGGATCGCCAGGACGGACAGCGCATAGAAGAGTTGGCGCCACATGCGACGGGCTCCGGCGGGCGGCACGTCGCGCGGAGAGGTCGACACGCCGCGTGGATGGCCGTCCGGCATCGCGGTCCGCAGAAGCGGGGCGCCGGGACGGAGCGGGCGAGGCGGCAAGCGCCGCGTCTGCCCACCAGCGTGCCTTGGGTGGCGTCGATGCGACATGAAGCGCCGCGCCGGCGGACCGGCGCGGCGCCGCGGATCACTTCACGCCGTAGAGCTTCTCGACGTCGTTGCGCAGTGCGCGCTGGCTGTCCGGGCGGGCATAGAACATGTGGCCGCCGGGATATTCCTTCACCTGCACGCGGGTCGGGTCGCCCATCGCCGGCATCTGGTCGACCACCAGTACCGAGGCCATGAACGGGCAGGACAGGTCGTCCCAGCCGTGCGCAATCAGCACGCGCAGGCCCGGATCATTGGCGACCGACTCGCGCAGTTCGTTGACCGAGCCGCGGTTGGCGTCCTTGTCCTGGTGCCACAGGCGGTTCACCTGGTAGCTGAGCGCGTTGTAGCGGGCATCGATCTTCCAGCCCACCGTCTTGGTGACGAAGTTGACCATCGCGGTGGTGGTCGGTGCGATGATGCCGTTGAGGATCGGATCGCCGGTTTCCTGCTGCGGCGCGGTCGGGAACGGATCCCAGGCGGTGACGTTGGAGTCGTAGCGGCTGCCCAGCTTGCCTTCGGCGCGATAGATCTCGCGCAGGTAGGCCTGGGTCTCGATGCGGCCGCCGGAGCGCTGGACGAACAGGGGATCCAGTCCGGTCAGTTCAGTGACCTTCTTGATCATCGCGTCGGTGGCGGCCGGATTGCTGCGACCCTGCATCAGCGTGGTGGCATAGGTGGTGCGGGTGTAGTCGACGATCGGCGCCATCGCCTCGGCAGTGAGCTTGTGCTCGCGCTCGAGGTTGGCCGCGGCGATCGAGGGCAGGGTGAGCATCCACGGCAGCGGCGAGACGTTCTCGTCGTCCGAGGCGGCCGGGTCGAGGTAGGGCGACACCAGCACCAGGCCGTTCATCGCCACACCGAGCTGGGTCTGCAGGTAGTCGGTCATGCGCGGGCCGCGGAAGCCGCCGTAGCTCTCGCCCACCAGGTACTTCTTCGAGTCCATGCGGCCGTTCTTCACCAGCCAGTCGTAGACGATGCGCGAGAGGTACTTGATGTCGTTGTCGGTGCTGTAGAACAGCTCGGTGGCCTTCTTGTCATCGACCAGCGCGCGACTGAAGCCGGTGCCGATGGGGTCGATGAAGACCAGGTCGGTGAAGCCCAGCCAGGTACCGGGGTTGTCGTGCAGAGTGGCCGGATCGGACGGGTTGGCACCCTTGACACCGAAATTGACCCGCTTCGGACCGATCGCGCCGAAGTTGAGGTAGACCGAGGACGCGCCCGGGCCGCCGTTGACCGCGAAGGTCACCGGGCGATCCTTGCCGGGCATGGTGTAGGCGGTGAACACCACTTCGCCGGTGATCTTGCCCTGCTCGTCGCGCACCGGCAGGTGGCCGACGGTGACGGTGTACTTCAGCGTGCGGCCATCGACCTGCACGGTCTGCGCAACGTGGGCGTCGGCCGGCAGCGGCGGCAGGTGGAAGGCCTTGTCGGCAGGTGCGGTGGTGTCGGGCTTGGCCGGCTGGTCGGCGGAGAAGGCGAGGGCGGGAGTGCCGGCAGCGAGCGCGGCAAGCAGGGCGCAGGAAAGTACGTGGCGCACGGTGGGGTCCTTGCGGGGAAAGGCCATGACCGTAGCGGCCCGGCCTTCACGGCAACCGTGCAGGAAGTCATGGCCCCGGCCGATGACCTGGCCGAGGCCCGCGCGATCACTTGATGCTGACCAGCTCCACGTCGAACACCAGCGCGGCGTTCGGCGGGATCGCGCCACCGGCACCGCGGCTGCCGTAGCCCATCGACGAGGGAATCAGCAGCGTGCGCTTGCCGCCCACGTGCATGCCGGCGACGCCCTGGTCCCAGCCCTTGATCACCTGGCCGGCGCCGAGCGGGAAGGTGAAGGTGCCGCCGTGGTCCTGCGAGGCGTCGAACTTCTTGCCGTGGTGGTCGGGCGCCTTCGGGTCGTACAGCCAGCCGGTGTAGTTCACCTCCACCGTGTCGCCGGGCTTGGCCACCGGGCCGGTGCCGATTACGGTATCGATGCTCTGCATCGCGGGGATGTCGGCGGCGGGGGCGGCATGCTGCGACGAGCAGGCGGCGAGCAGGAGCGGAAGCAGGCAGAGCAGTCGGCGCATGGTCACTCTCGGAAAAAGGAGACGGGCCGGCATTGTAGCCGGCCCGTCATGCGCCCCCGCGCAGGTCAAAAGGGATAGCTCACCGAGACGGCGAGCGAGTTGTTCCAGTAGCCGGAGCCGCCGCCGCTGACCGAGGCGGCCGAGCTCCGCATCACGTGCACCTGCACGCGGCCGTTGTGCGGCAGGCGGCCTTCCAGCGACACGTCCAGCGTGTAGATGCCGACGCTGTTGCCGTCGGTGGTCTGCCGGCCGCCGTCGGCGGTCGCGCGCAGCCGCCATTTCGGCGACAGGCTCATCACGCCGATCAGCCCGGCGGTGACGGCCCGGTAGTGCTGCGGGTTGAAGTAGATGCCTCCGCCCGGCTGGCTGCTGCGGAACACCCGCACGCCGAACTGGCCACCCAGCGCGGCCGGTGTGCCCGTGATGTCGAACGGGCTGAGCACCAGCCGGGCGGCCGCGCCGTCGCGACGGTTGCCATCGGTGAACTGCTGCCGGAACACCGTCGGCAGCAGGTACAGGTGATCGCCCGGACGAAGCGTGGCACCGACGCTGTAGGTGGCGTAGGCGATGCGATGGGCGATCGCCGCATCGGTGAGCAGGGGCGCACGCTCGGCCCCGGCGGAAAGGGCGAAGTCGTCGCTTGGCTGCACGGTCCAGTGACCGGCGCCCTGCAGGTATTGCCAGCCGCCGGCCTGGCCGAGGCCCAGGCGCAGGTCGGCGCTCTGCATGTCGCCGATGCGCCACTGGCCGACGCCGGAGACGCCCTGCAGGCGGCGGGAGTTGCCCGGATTGCTGACCCGCACGGTGTCGACGGCCACGCCGTAGCGCTGGGCGAGGGCGTCGTCGCCATGCAGCGGCGAGAACGCACTGGCGCCGACACTCCACACGTCCAGGCCTTCGCTGTCGTGGCTGTAGCTGGTGTCTCCCTCGATCTGGGGCGCGGTGGCATAGCGCATGTCGTCGGCGAGCAGATCGAACCGGGTGCCGAGGTAGCCGGTATCCGCCGGTGCGCGCGTGGCTGCCAGCGCCGGCAGGGTGCGGTCCTGCCAGCCGAGCGCCTGGGCCGCACGCATCAGCTCGAGCGTGCTGCGCGGGTCGTGGCTGGCGTCGTCGCGCAGCAGCTTCCAGGCCTCGCGCGGGCGGTCTTCGGCATTCAGCGCCTGGGCCAGACCGGTACGCGCCGCGTGGCGTTCGTCCGGGTTCGAGGCGAGGGTGAACGCACGGCGGAACGTCGCCTCGGCATCCGGCACTTGGCCGAGCCAGAGCTCGGCGCGTCCGAGCCCGATGGCAGCGGCGTAGGCATTGCCGGGCTGCTCCGACTGCGCCAGTGCCCGGGCGAACAGGCTGCGGGCACGGGCCGGATCGTTCGACTCCAGCGCGTGGCGGCCATCGCGGATCGCCTGCGCGACGTCGGTGGCTTGGGCGTGTATCGCCGGTGCGAGAGCCAGCGCGACCAGCGCGGGAAGCACCGGCCTCACTTGGTGCCCCAGTGCTTGCGCAGGTTGAGCATTTCCGCGAGGTAGCCAAGCACGCAGCCGGGCTGCAGCACGATGCCGTAGAACAGCGCGTAGACGATGAACCCCAGCGGGTTGCGGCGCACGTGCAGGCCCTGGGCGCGGAACATGTGCGACTGGATGTAGTACATCAGGTAGTTCACGGCGCCGGCCATCGGCAGCACCAGCAGGGTCATCGGTCCGGCGATCCAGTAGATCCCGAACAGCGCCAGCAGGATGCCGGGGATGAAGAACAGGGTGTAGGCCACGTCCATGTAGGGGAACAGCAGGTTCCACCACACGAAGACCGTACTCATGCGCGGCTTGAGCAGCAGCTTGCCGTGCACCTTGAACGCCTCGATCAGGCCGCGCGACCAGCGCTGGCGCTGGCGGATGAATTGGCGGAACGAGGTCGGCGCATTGGTGAAGGTGATCGCGTCCTCGCAGTAGCCCACGCGGTGTCCGGCGTTGAGGATGGCCCAGGTCAGCACGATGTCCTCGCCCACGCACTCCGGCCACCCGCCCACCTCGCGCAGCACGTCGGTGCGGTAGAGCGAGAACGCGCCCTGTGCCACCAACGTGCCCTGGAACAGGCTCTGCAGGCGCTTGATTGCCGCGATGCCGTGGAAGTAGTCCCACTCCTGGATGCGGGTGACCAGGTTGAGGCGGGAGTTACGCACCAGCACCGAGCCGGCCACGGCCGCGGTGTTCGGCGGGTCGCTGAGAAAGCGGCCGACCAGGTTGCGCAGCGCGTCGCCGTAAAGGTAGGAGTCGCCGTCGAGCGTGATGGTGAGCGGATGGGCGGCAACCTTAAGGCCCTGGTTGAGCGCGGCAGCCTTGCCGCCGTTCTTCACCAGGTCCAGTACGGTAAGCCACGGGTAGTTCACCGAGGCCAGCTTGATCATGGTGCCGTCGGTCGAACCGTCGTTGATCACCACGACCTGCATCGGGCCGGGATAGTTCTGCCGGGCCAGCGACTGGACGGTGGCGAGGATCGAAGCTTCCTCGTTGTACGCAGCCACCAGCACGGTGACCCCGGGGAATGCCCCTTGCCATGCGCGGGGCGGACGGCGATCCAGCATCAGCCCGATGACCAGGAAGGCGTTCATGAAGCCGGGAAGGATGGCCACGCCCCAGATCACCAGGTGGGCCGCCACCGGACCGATGAGCCGGCCGAGGTCGTGGATCCACGGGAGCGCCAAGTGCAGGGAAAATCCGGCCCAGGCGAACGCGGCCGTCAGTGTCAGCGCGAATTTCAGGCGGACTGGCAGGTAAGCACGGCCTTCCGGACGCCGGGCGATGGAGACTACCCGCGGCGGGTTGCTCAGCGAGAGGGGGATCTCGTGCTGGGCGTCTTCCGTGGCGATGGGGGCGAGCGGCGTCATGGTGCAGGACTTCTCTTGGGGCATGGCTTCGCCCGGCACGGTCATCCGGTGGATGACCGCGGGAGCGCGTTCCTGGGTTTGGGGTGGGGGAGTGCGGTGTTCCTGGGGTAGCGGAAGCAGGGAATGTGCCAGCTGTCACATGCCGGTCATTGGCGTTCCGCTGCGTTCAACAAGCGGCATGTGGCCGATGGTCGCCGGCAACGCTTGAGGCGAGGTATTGCAACCGTTTGCATGCGGGTCGTTCGGCCCGGCGGCGCGGTCGGACCGCTGATTCCTGAATGACGCGACTGCCCGTCACCGGCTTCAGGCGCGCTAGCCCAGCCGGGCAATCCGCAAGTTTGTGACGCTGGCGAGCAGTCCGGCGACGAAAAGTGACCGAAGCCGTGCGGAGGACGTTCAGTCCGCGGCGGGCTCGGGCTGTCCTTCGGGAACGCCGCGCCCGAGGAGGTCGGGCAACGATTCGCCCTGCTCGACGAAGCCAAGCGCCACCGAATTCAGGCAGTGACGGTGACCGGTCGGGGGCGGGCCGTCGGGGAACACGTGGCCGAGGTGGCTGCCGCAGCGGGCGCAGACTTCCTCGGTGCGCACCATGCCGTAGCTGGTGTCGCGGATATAGCGCAGGTGGGTGTCGTCGTAGGTGGCAAAGAAACTTGGCCAGCCGGTGCCGGAGTCGAACTTGGCGCTGGAGCGGAACAGCGGCAGCCCGCAGAAGCGGCAGGTGTAGACGCCGTCCTTCTTGTTGTCCAGGAATACGCCGCAGAACGCCGCCTCGGTGCCGTGCTGGAGCAGCACCCGGCGTTCGTCCGGGGTGAGGCCGGCGGTGATGGCCTGGCGCTGGGCGTCGGTAGGCGGGGTGAGATCGAAGCGGGACATGGTGGCTCCAGCGGGTGACGATATCGACAAGATGGGGTGTTGGCGGGGGTTGTCCAAGCAGGCTGAGGCATGGTGAGTCGCTGGGTTCCAGCTTTCGCTGGAACGACGATGAAGATGCGTGTCGCGAGTGGTTCGACGCGGGGACTTTCGACAGCCGCAGGGTTGGTCATCCAGCGCCTCCCCCGGAGCCGCGAGGAGCCACTCCCGCTCACGCCAGCGCCTGCAACTGCCCCTGCACGTCGTTGATCGCGTTGCGGATGCGCTGGCTGAACACCGAGTCCTCGTGGTGGATCAGCACCAGTCGCTCGGTGGCGCGGGTCATCGCGACATAGAGCAGGCGGGCTTCCTCGGCCTCGTCCTTGCCGGGCTTGGGCAGTGAGCCGAGGCCGGGGATGAACACCACCGGGAATTCCAGGCCCTTGCTCGAGTGCATGGTGACCAGCCGCACTGCGTCCTCGACCAGGAACAGCGCGCGCTTGCCATCGCCTTCGGCCAGGCGGCTGGCGATGCCCTCGCGCTTGAGTGCCTCGTGCAGCTTCTCGCCCTCCCACTGGTTGCGGAAGATCACCGCCATGTCCGACAGCGGCCGGCCGTGGGCGGCCTCGTCGCGCAGGCACTGGATCAGAGTCGTGAGCTGCTCGCCGACGGTGTCGGTGCGGATCAGTTCGGGTACCGGACCGCGGCGGCCGGCGCTTTGCGGCGCGATCAGCGGCACGCCGTCGTCCTCGCCGATCCGTTCGATCAGCAGGTCGCTGGCAAAGCCGCGCGCGACCGACAGGATCTCCAGCGTGTTGCGGTAGTTGAGCTTGAGGATGGTGGTGCGGCCCTGCGCCTGCACGCCCAGTTCCTTCCAGGTGAACTTGCGCCGGTCGTCGCGGCCGTAGATGTTCTGCGCGTCGTCGTACAGCACCAGCAGCGAGTTGGTGCTTGGGTCGACCATCTGCACGATCAGCTTGTACCAGTCCGGCTCGAAGTCGTGGCCCTCGTCCACCAGCACGGCGCCGTACTGGAAGCGCGGGATCTGCCCGCGGTCGACCCCGGCGATCACCCGTTCGACCATCTCGGCGAAGAAATCGTCGGTGCTCTTGCCTTCCTTCGTGGGCAGGTCCACGTGGTAGGCGGTGAGCATCTGCCGGCACCAGCGGTGGAAGTTGTAGACCTGCACCTTGTCCGACAGGCCGCGCTCGCCGACCAGCTGGTCCAGCCGCCCGGCGAGGGTCTTGTTGTAGCAGAGCACCAGGATCGGCTTGGCCATGGTCCGCGCCAGCTGCAGGGCGCGGAAACCCAGGATCATTGTCTTGCCCGAGCCGGCCACGCCGTGGATCAGGCGATGGCCGTCGCCCAGCGAACGCGCCAACTGCTCCTGCTGCGCATCCATCACCTTGACCAGTTCGGGGATCTCGATTGCCTTGCCCGGCTCGTCCTCCCGGGCGGGGAACAGGCCGAACTGGCCCGAGCCCGGGTCGACCCGGAGCTCCGGAAACAGGTGCCAGCGCACGCGGTCGAGCTGGGGCAGGGTGAGCGCCACCGGGAACACCTGCGGGAACATCGCCCACAGCCGCTCCTGGAAGGCCTCGGCTTCCACCGATTCGTAGATCTCGTCGCGGCAGATCACCAGGTGCGCCGGCAGCACGGCGTCCAGCCCGCCCTCGTCGAACTGCTTGCGGCTGATGTTGGCCAGCACCACGCCCCAGCCCCACGGCATCACCAGCTTGCCGGCGTGGCGGTGGCCGGGCGGGAAGTGCAGGGCCGGGTCCTTCTGCAACGCCACGCCGATCTCCAGCGCATAGGCGCGTGCCTGCAGCAGCGGGTTGTTCTCCTTCACCGTGCCGCGGTCGGTGAGCAGGGTGACCTGGGTGTTGTCGACCTGCTGCAGGGTCTCGGCCTTCCAGTCCTTCACCTCCAGTACCAGCAGGCCGCGGCGCGGGTGGACGATGACGAAATCCGGATGGCGCTGCTTGGGGCCGACCGGGACGTCGTACCAGATCAGGTAATCGTCCTCGAGTTTCTGCTCCAGGCGTTCGGAGACGCGTTTCTCGCCGCCGGTCATGCGCGGCAGGCAGCTGTTGCGGGAAGGAATGAGCGTGGCCATCCGGGGTCCGGTGAGTGTCTCCGCGGCGAAAGTAGCCAATCCCCGCGGGCTGGCAAAGCCCCGGGGTTCCCCGGGGAAGCCTCCGCCATGCACGGAGGCCGGCCCGGCAGGTACTATCGCGCCGTGCAATTCGGCGGCACATGTGGCCGGCCGGGCGGGGAGAGGGGATGCCGGTTCAAGTCGAAACACTGTCTCTGCTCAATGCGGTGCAGGCCCTGGCGCTGGGTCTCATGCTCTGGGTGGGGACCCACAGCGGCAACGGCCGCGCGCTGGCGGCCATACGGCTGCGCGCGCTTGCGTTGGCTGTGGAGGCTTCCGGATACGGACTGCTGGCGTTGCAGGCGTTCATTTCCCCCTCTGCGCTGGTCATCGGAGGCAACGCCCTCAACCTGCTCGCCCAAGGCATGGTGGTGGTGGCCATCCGCCAACTGCTCGGCGAGCCGCTGCGGCTGAAGACAGCGGCGACGATCGGTTTCCTCGGCTGGGCCGGCGTTTCCTGGCTGGGTGCGGTCTATCCCGACTACCGGTTGCGCGTGCTGTGGGGCTCGTGCGCGATCCTGGGCAACGTGTTGCTCAACGTCGAGGCCTTGCGCGGCGGTTGCCGGGAACGCGACACGCGTGCCCGATGCGTGCTGTTGTGGGTCTACCTGCTGGAACTGGCCCTGCTGCTGTGGCGCAACGGGTCGCTGTGGCTGGGCTCCCACCCGCCGGATCAGGTGGCCACGCCGACTCCGGTGAACGTGTTCTACGTGCTGCTCTCGGGCATGCAGCCGCTATTCGCCAGCATCGGTTTCCTGCTGCTTTACAACGAGATCCTGCGACGCGAACTGCACGACCTGGCGCGGATCGATCCACTGACCGGCGTCGCCAACCGGAGGGCCATGGGCGAGGCCTCCGACCGGATGCTCGCCGAGGCCAGGGGGTGGCGCGGCTCGGTCGGCGTGCTGCTGCTCGACGCGGACCACTTCAAGTACATCAACGACCGCTTCGGCCATGACGGCGGCGACAAGGTCCTGCAAGCCCTCGTCGGCCACATCCAGAGCATGCTTCGCAGCGGCGATATCGTCGGCCGGGTCGGTGGCGAGGAGTTTCTCGTGCTGTCGCCGGGGGTCGACGAGGCGGGCCTGCTGGCGCTGGCCGAGCGTATCCGCGCCACGGTCGAGAACTCCCCGATGGTGATCAACGGCGAGCCGGTCCGCCTGACGGTGTCGATCGGTACCGCCGTGGCCGGGCCCGGTGGCTGGGACATGACCGTGCTGCGCCGTCGTGCCGATGCCGCGCTCTATGCGGCCAAGCGGGCCGGGCGCAATCGCGTGATGTCGTCGGAGGCGACCGCCTGAGTCCGGGCGGGTAGCCGGTTACCAGTGGTGCAGTTCGCGTGGGTCGCGTCCGACCCGGCGGCATGCATGCGCCGCGATGCCTTCGGTCAGGGCCAGCCGGAATACCGGTGCCATCGACCACAGCGCATGCGCCGCCATCCGTGCCCTGGCCCGCTGGGCAGGCGTCCTCCGCAGCATCCGGATCGCCCATTCGGGCAACAGCGCGGCCCCGGCGTGCAGGAATACGTCGCGCGACAGCGAGGCGACCGGCACCGGCAACCGCACCTGGGCGAGGATGTCCAGCACGGTGCGGGTGCGCCCGGTGTAGGCGAGCGTGGGGCGCACGCTGCGGAAGTAGGCGTCGACCTCGCTCTCGCTGCGCGGCACGTCCCGTGCCCCCAGTGCTTCGGCGACCCGGCGGCATTCGTCGAAGTAACGGTCGGCCGCACCGCCCGGCAGGTCGATGTGACTGTATCGGCGGTAGCCCTGCAGGAAGCTGTAGGCTTCGGTCACGTGGACCCAGGTGAGCAGGGCCGGATCGTTGGCGTCGTAGGGGCGGCCGTCCTCGGTGGTGCCGCGGACCCGGTCATGGATATGGCGCACGCGCTCGATCAATGCCTCTGCCGACGCGCGTGGCGCGTAGGTGGTGCCGCCGACGAAGGTGGTAGTTCGGCGAAGCCGACCGAGCAGATCCTCGCGGAAGTTGGAGTGGTCCCACACCCCTGCCAGCGCCAGCGGATGCAGCGTCTGCAGCATCAGCGCGGCCAGGCCGCCGGCGAGCATGCCGGGAAAATCGGCATGGATGCGCCAGGTCGCGCCCTCCGGATCGAACAGGCCGGGATCGCCCACCGGGGTGTCGTAGTCGACCGTACCCCCACCGTTGCGCGGGAACGCGCCCGCCACCCAGCGGCGGATCGCTGCCTGGGCCGGTCGCGTGACGAGATGCAGGGCGGTGGGCATGCCTCGCATCTTAGCGGTGCCGGCAGGTGCCGGCGGGCGCTTGCGGCAACGCGCGCCTGCCTTCCGGCCGCTGGTCGTCGGCGCTTATGCCATTTCCGACGTTTGCATCGGTCCTTGGATGTGGTATCCCTAGCTTCATGACGATCCGCACTGCCCGCTGGTTTGCTTGGTTTTATGGCTATCCGAAGCCACAGGCGGAGCCAGGGGCGCGATCGTAAGCAAAACACCGATCCCACCGAATCCTGAAAGCCGCCAGCCCAACCCTGGCGGCTTTTTTCATGGTCGCCCGGACCCCGACACGAGGAACCGCCCCATGAGCACTGCCACCGACGACCTGCGCATCCGCGAGCTGAAGCGCTTGTCCACCCCCGCCGAAGTGATCGGCGACTGCGCCGATCCGGAAGTCGCGCATCGCACGGTCGCCAAGGCCCGCGAACGGCTGCACGCGATACTGCAGGGGCGCGACGATCGACTCGCCGTGGTGATCGGTCCTTGCTCGATCCACGACCCCCGGGCCGCGATCGAATACGCCCAGCGCCTCGCGGTCGAGCGCGAGAAGCATGCCGATGCGCTGGAAATCGTGATGCGCGTGTACTTCGAGAAGCCGCGCACCACGGTGGGCTGGAAGGGCCTGATCAACGATCCGGACCTGGACGGCAGTTTCCGCATCGATCGCGGGCTTCGGCTGGCGCGCGGCCTGCTGATCGGCATCAACGAGCTCGGCGTGCCTGCCGGCAGCGAGTTCCTGGACATGATCACCCCGCAGTACACCGCCGATCTGGTGAGCTGGGGCGCGATCGGCGCGCGCACCACCGAGAGCCAGGTGCACCGCGAGCTGGCCTCGGGCCTGTCGTGCCCAGTCGGTTTCAAGAACGGTACCGACGGCAACGTGAAGATCGCCGTCGACGCGGTGCAGGCGGCCTCGCAGCCGCATCATTTCCTGGCCGTGACCAAGGACGGCCGTACCGCCATCGCCACCACCGCGGGCAACGGCGATTGCCATGTGATCCTGCGCGGCGGAAGTGTGCCCAACTATGACGCCGCCAGCGTCGAGGCCGCCTGCGCCGCGATCGGCAAGGCCGGCCTTGCACCGCGGCTGATGATCGATGCCAGCCACGCCAACAGCAGCAAGAAGCCGGAGAACCAACCGCAGGTGGTGGCCGATATCGCCGGCCAGATCGCGCACGGCGAAACGCGCATCATCGGCGTGATGGTGGAAAGCCACCTGTTCGGTGGCCGCCAGGATCTCCTTCCCGGCCAGCCGCTGGTCTACGGCCAGAGCATCACCGACGGCTGCATCGACTGGAACGCGTCGGTGGCGGTGCTGGACCGGCTGGCGGACGCCGTGCGTGCACGCCGGCAGGCCGCGCGCCAGGTGGCGTAGCTCGACCTGGCGGCGGCGCGATGCCGATCGCCGCACCGGCACGCTGCCGCGCGGCGAAACTTGTTGCGTATGGCGCGTCGGCGGGCATCCGCCGCCGGCTTCGGTCGTATGCTGTGCGGCAGCCGCCCCCCGGAGCCCGCATGTCGACCGACTTCGCCATCCATCACGATGAAGATGCCCGTGTATTCGAAACGCGCCAGGATGGCCATCGCGGCATCCTGACCTACCTGCTGCAGTCCGGGGACGGCGGGGCGGTGATGACCATCGATCACACCGGCGTGCCGCCGGCGGCACGCGGCAAGGGCATGGCCGCCGCGCTGGTCGCTGCGGCCTTCGCCGAGGCGCGTCGACGCGGCTGGCGAGTGCGCCCGAGCTGTTCCTATGCTGCAGTGTGGGCCGGGCGCCATCCCGATGTCGGCGATCTGCTTGTCTGATCTTTCGAGGCCGAATCGTCCTGCATGAACACGACACCCGAGCATTCCGCCCCGTCCGGTCGTCGCCGTTGGCGACCCTTGCATTCGTTGTGGGTCCGTCCGCGACTGAGTACGGCTTTCTTGGTCTTCGTGCTCGCGTCCGGCGTGCTGCACGGCGCCGGCATGTCGCTGGCACCGGCGCTGCTGCTTGGCTTCGACCTGGGCGCGCTGGTGTTCCTCGGCGGCATGCTGCTGATGTTCAACCGCGCCTCGATCAAGAGCATGCGGCACCAGGCGCGACTGCAGGATGCCGGTCGCTGGGGCGTCCTTTGGAGCGCGATCGCGGTGACCGGGATGGTGATGGTGGCCCTGGGCACCGAACTGCATGCGGCCCGCAATGGCGGCTGGCCGGCGCTCGCGGTGGCCGGAAGCTGCATCGTGCTGGCTTGGCTGTTCATCAACGTGATGTTCGCACTGCACTACGCGCACGGCTTCTACGGCGATTACGGCAGCCCGCACCAGGGGCTGGAGTTTCCCGGCAAGGATGAGCCGGACTATTGGGATTTCGCTTATTTCTCGATCGTGATCGGCATGACGTTCCAGGTTTCCGACGTGCAGATCACCAGTCGCGAGTTGCGCCGCATGGTCCTGCTGCACAGCGTGATCGCGTTCTTCTTCAACGTCTTCATCATCGCCGTCACCGTGAACATCGTGGCCGGGCAGGCCTGAGGGCGGCGGCATGATCGGCATCGAGGGAAGCAACGGAGAACAGGGCTACCGCTGGTTGCCGCCCAAGCCGTCCGAGATCCGGGACGGACGGGTGCGGGTGATTCCCTATCCTGCCGCGGGGACCACGCGTGGCAGCGTCATGCTCAGCGTGCTGGCGATGGTCGCGGCCCTGGCCCTGCGCCATGCCGGCGCCGATGCGCGGCTGGCCGCAGTCGCCTATCCGGTGTTGCTCGCGATGCTGATGGCAGCGGTGTTCCTGCGCGGGGCCGGCTGGTTCCGGCGTCGTTCCCTCCAGGTCGGCGGGGGGCTGCGTTTCGTTCCGCTTCGGCCGCCATACTGGATCGATCTGGTGTTTTCGTTCTCGGCCGTCTCGAGGGTGCTGGATGGCTGGATCCGGCACGACCATCCGCAGCCGCAGGGACCCTGGGACGCGCTGCTGTGGATCGTCACGCTGGCCTGCCTGGGGTTCGCCCTCGCGCCGTGGCTCAGCCGCCATGTGCTGCGGCGGCGTGGCCTGGGCTGAGCCGGGGCTCAGTCGCGGAAGTTGTCGAACTGCAGCGGCACGCCGACATCGGTCTGCCGCAGCAGGGCGATGGCGGCCTGCAGGTCGTCGCGTTTCTTGCCGGTGACGCGCAGCTTCTCGCCGTTGATCTGCGCCTCGACCTTGATTTTGGCCGCCTTGATCGCGGCGATCAGCTTCTTGGCGGACGCCTGCTCGATGCCCTGTTTCACGGTGATCTTCTGCCGCGAACCGGCCAGATTGGTCTCCGGGTCGGCGGTTTCCAGCGCGCGCAGGTCGATCTTGCGCGTGGCCAGACGAGTAGTGAGGATGTCGCGCATCTGCCTGAGCTGGAACTCGCTGGCACCGGTGGCGGTGATCACGAAATCCTCCAGCTCGAACTTCGCGTTCGTGCCCTTGAAGTCGAAGCGCGTGGTGAGTTCGCGGTTGGCCTGGTCCACGGCGTTGGTGAGTTCGTGCTTGTCGACTTCGGAGACCACGTCGAAGGAGGGCATGGCGACATCTCGGGCGGCGGGAAAGGGGCAAGTGTAAGCCAGCCGCGCCGTGGGATAATCCGCCACCGTCTCCCTCCCTCCGTCATTCCGGCGCAAGCCGGAATCCAGTGACTGCATGCCTATCACCCTGTTGCCGCCGTTCGCCTCGCTGTCGTCGCCTCCGGACCTTCGCGCATGAAGGTCGACGTGCTGGTGATCGGTGCCGGTGCCGCGGGCCTGATGTGTGCCATCACCGCGGGCCAGCGCGGCAAGCGCGTGCGGGTGGTCGACCACGCCAACAAGGCGGGCAAGAAGATCCTGATGTCCGGTGGCGGGCGCTGCAATTTCACCAACCTGGGCACGACGCCGGCCAACTTTCTCTCGGCCAACCCGCATTTCGCCAAGTCCGCGCTGGCGCGTTATACGCCGTGGGATTTCATCGCGCTGGTGGAAAAGCGCGGCATCCGCTACCACGAGAAGGAACTCGGCCAGCTGTTCTGCGACGAGTCGTCCAAGCTGATCGTGCGCATGCTGCTGGACGAGTGCGCGGCTGCCGGCGTGGAGGTGCGCACCAGTTGCGCAGTGACCCAGGTGGCGAAGTCGGAAGAGGGTTTTCTCATCGAGACGGCCGACGGGCCGATACAGGCGACCTCGCTGGTGATCGCCACCGGCGGCCTGTCGATCCCCAGCCTGGGTGCGACCGGTTTCGGCTACGAGCTGGCGCGACAGTTCGGTCATCGGGTGCTGCCGACCCGGGCCGGCCTGGTGCCGCTCACGCTCAGCGGAAAGCACCAGGAGCGCTACCAGGACCTGGCCGGTCTGGCCTTGCCGGTGAGCGAGGCGCGGGTGGGCAAGCACAGCTTTCGCGCTGGCCTGCTGTTCACCCACCGCGGGGTGAGCGGGCCGGCGATCCTGCAGATCTCCAGCTACTGGCAGGCGGGCGACGACTTGCGGCTGGACCTGTCGCCAGAGGCCGACATCGGCGACTGGCTGGTGGCGCAGCGCGGCGAGCGTCCGGCGGCGGAGTTGAAGAACGTGCTGGGCGACCTGCTACCCAAGCGGCTGGCGCAGCGGCTGTGCGAGGTGTGGTTCCCGAGCAAACCGATGCGGCAGTTCCGCGAGGCGGAACTGGTCGACATCGGCCGCCAGCTGCACGACTGGCCGATCGTCGCCAGCGGCACCGAAGGCTACCGCACCGCCGAGGTCACCCTGGGCGGGGTCGACACGAACGAGCTCTCGTCCTCGACGATGGAGTCGAAGCGGGTGCCCGGGCTGTATTTCATCGGCGAGGTGGTCGACGTCACCGGCTGGCTCGGCGGCTACAACTTCCAGTGGGCCTGGGCATCCGGCCATGCGGCCGGTGAGGTGGCCGGCTAGGAAACGCTGCGTTCCCCGGTCCGCGGCTTCGCGTCCACTGAACGCCGGCGGTGGTCTCATCCACCTTATACGCATTCGTAGTGGAGCGCATCGCATGAAAGTCGGATTCATCGGACTGGGGTCCATGGGCAGCGCCATGGCCAGCAACCTTGTGGCAGCCGGTCATGCCGTCACGGTCTGGAATCGCTCGGAGGCGGCGGCCGAGCCGCTGCTGGCGCTGGGCGCGAAGCTGGCCAGGACCCCCGACCGTGCCGTGCTGGGCGACGCCGTCTGCTCGATGCTCGCCAATGACCAGGCGGTACGTGCGGTGTTCCTCGACAGTGGCCTGCTCGACGCGATGGATCCGGGCACGGTGCACGTCAACCACGCGACCATCTCGGTGGCATTGGCCCGGGAACTGGCCGACGCGCACACGGCGCGGGGGATCGACTACGTTTCCGCACCGGTGTTCGGTCGCCCGGATGCCGCCGCTGCGGCCAAGCTCAATATCGTCGCCGCCGGCAAGTCCACCGCCATCGACAAGGTACGCCCGCTGCTCGAGGCGATGGGTACGAAGGTCTGGCCGATGGGCGAGGATCCGGTGCGGGCCAGCGTGGTGAAGATCGCCGGCAACTTCATGCTTGCCTCGGCGATCGAGACGATGGCCGAGGCCTCCACGCTCACCCGCGCCTACGGCGTGGACGCGGCGGATTTCCTCGAGGTGATGACCTCCACGTTGTTTGCTGCGCCGGCGTACCAGGGTTACGGCAGGTTGATTGCCGAGCAACGTTTCAGCCCGGCCGGCTTCGCCATGGCGCTGGGCCTCAAGGATGTCGGCCTGGCGTTGAGCGCTGGGGAGGGCCGGCGGGTGCCGCTGCCGTTCGCCGGCGTGCTGCGCGACGGCTTCCTCGACGCGCTGGCCCACGGGGGCGAGGATCTGGACTGGTCCGCCCTGGCGCTGGTCGCCGCGCGTCGCGCGGGCCTCGACGGGCGCGAGGACGCCTGAGCGAATCTTTCGCGTAAGGAGCCCGCTCGCGGGCGTTGTTTCTCTCTGTTTGCCTCGTTGTGGATCAGGAGCAGGAGCATCGCCCGCGAGCGGGCTCTACCCGGGCCGGGGCCGCCGGTTGAGCCAGATATCGAGCTGGTTGGCGAACGCCTGGCGGTCGCGCGGGTGGAAGGTGGACGGTCCGCCGGTGTCCACGCCGGCACCGCGCAGCTCCTCCATGAAGTTACGCATCGACAGCTGCTGGGCGATGCTGTCGGGGGTGAAGGGTACTCCGCGCGTATTCACCGCCTGCGCGCCCTTTTCGAGCACCTGCGCGGCGAGCGGGATGTCCTGCGTGACCACCAGGTCGCCGGCGGCGACCCGCGCCACGATCTCGTTGTCCGCCACATCGAAGCCGCCCGCCACCTGCAGGCTGCGCACGAAGCGCGAGGGCGGAGTACGCAGGGACTGGTTGGCGACCAGGGTGACCTGTACCTGCGCGCGCTCGGCAGCACGGAAAAGGATCTCCTTCACCGGTACCGGGCAGGCGTCGGCGTCCACCCAGATCTGTGGCGCGCTCATGCGTTCGCGTCCCACTGCAGGCGGCCGTCGATGACTGTGTTGGTACGGCCGCCGACCCACACCGCGCCATCGTCGTCGATGCGCACGAGCAGCCGCGCGTCGTAGCCGATCTCGCGCCCCTGGCTGACCGCATAACCGCGGGCCAGCGGGCCGTGCGGTTCGGCCTGGGCCAGATAGGCGGCGAGCAGGCCGTTGGCGGCGCCGGAGGCGGGGTCCTCGGCAATGCCGGCACCCGAGGCCAGCGCGCGTACCACGAGCTGGTGGTCGGACGCTTCGCTGCGGGCGAAGGCGCAGATGCCCATGCTGGCGGTGGCCTTGCCCAGCGCACCGACCGCAGCGTGGTCCGGCTGCCAGCGCCGCAACGCAGCCTCGTCCGCGCATTCGACCACCCACCAGCGGCGTCCACCGTCGACGAGGGCGGGGGCGAGTCGGCCGCTGGCCACACCGGACAGGGCGCGGCGCAGCAGCGGATGCGCATCGGTGCCGGATTCGCGCACCGCGGCCGCCGGCGAACGCAGCAGCAACTGACGGTGCCCATGGTCCTCTGCCACCCGGATCGGCAGCACGCCGGCGCGGCACTCCTGCCACAGCAGGCCGTCGTGCGGTTCGATCAGTCCGCAGGTCAGCGCCGCGTGCGCACTGCCCACGCTCGGGTGGCCGGCAAAGTCGATTTCCTTGTGCGGGGTAAACATGCGGACGCGGTAGCTGGCCCGAGGATCGGCCGGCGGCAGCAGGAAGGTGGTCTCCACCAGGTTGGTCCAGCGGGCGAAGGCCTGCATGGCGGAGTCGGTCCAGCCGCTGGCGTCGATCACCACGCCGAGATGATTGCCGCCGCCGCGGCGGGCGGCGAATACGTCCAGGTGCAGATAGCGGAATGCGGTCATCGTCGGCGGCGCAAGAAAGGGCGGTAGCCCTTCATCATAGCGGGCGGTCGACAGCTGCCGCGGCTCCGGCCAAGATGGCGAGTCGCTTCATCCACAGACAGAACCCATGACGATCACCCTCATCATCCTCGCCGTGACCTGCGTGGTCTCCTTCATGGCGCTCAACAACGGCAAGCTGATGGACGACCTGCTGCTGTGGCCGCCGGCGATCCAGCGCAGCCGCGAGTACTACCGGCTGGTCACCTATGGGCTGGTGCATGCCGACTTCGGCCATCTGCTGTTCAACATGATGACGCTGTTCTTCTTCGGACGGCTGATGGAGCCGTTCTATGCGGCGCGGCTGGGATCGCTGGGGTTCCTGCTGTTCTACATGGGCGGTCTGGTGGTCTCGATCCTGCCGACCTACCTGAAGAACCGGAGCAACGCGCGCTACCGCAGCCTGGGTGCGTCGGGAGCGGTGTCTGCGGTGCTGTTCGCCTTCATCCTGCTGGCGCCGTGGGCCCGCATCTACGTGTTCGTGATTCCGATGCCGGCGATCATCTACGGGGTGCTGTACACCGCCTATTCGATCTACATGGACCGGCGCGGCCAGGACAATGTCAACCACAGCGCGCATCTGTGGGGAGCGGCGTACGGTGTGGCTTTCACCCTGATCATCGAGCCGCGCGTGCTATCGCATTTCATCGGGGCGCTGCTCCGGCCCGGTGGCCTGTGAGTCCCTCGACCCGGGCCGGCCAGGCTGGATCAGGAGGCATTCATCGCCACGGACTAGCGTGGTGTTCCCGCGCAGTCGGCGCGGTGTGTCCGCGGAGGCATGTCATGAGGAAGATGCTGCTGGGATTCGTGCTGGTCGGGGCGACCTCGCTGCTGGCGGGTTGCTACGTGGCCCCCGACTACAGCTATGTCCGGGCTCCGGACGGAGGCGGCGCCTACTACGGCCACACCGCCAGGGTGTACGACGACGGCTATTACGCGCCCTACGGGTACGGCTATTACGACTACCCCTATGGCTACTACCCGGGCGGTGTGACGGTGGGTATCGGCACCACCTGGTACGGCGGCTCTCGGTACCGGCGGTACGACCACGACGACCACCGCTTGCACGGTGACGACCACCAGTGGCGCGGTGAGGACCATCGCGGGCACTGGGACCACGATGGCGACCGTCTTCACGGTGGGCCACGTCCGGGCGGCGGTCACGCCTATCGGCCACCGCAGCGAAGCCACGATTCGGGCGCGCAGCATGAGCAGCGGCGGAGCCGGGATGAGCGGCGACGCTGAGGCACCATCAGCGCGTCTGGTGCCGGCGCCCTGATGCGGCGCGGGTGGACGGCGGTCTGCCGCTGCCTGGCCGGCATGGGGCTGGCGGTGCTGCTGGGCGGCTGCGCTACCGTCCGCTACTACGGTCATGTGGCGCACGGCGAGGCGGCGCTGCTGCTCGCACGCCGGTCGATTCCGGAGGTGATGGAGGATCCGCGCACACCGCCTGCACTGGCGCGGCGCCTGGATGTGGCCGAGCAGACGCGCCGCTTCGCTTCGGAGCATCTGGACCTGCCGGACAACCGCAGTTACACCAGCTACGTGGCGCTGGAGCGACCCTATGTGGCCTGGAACGTTTTCGCCGCACCACGCTTCTCGGTGGAAGCTGTGCCGCAGTGTTTCCCCATCGCCGGGTGCGTGGCCTACCGCGGCTACTTCCGCGAGGCGCTGGCGCAACAGCGCGCGGCGATGCTGAGGAAGCAAGGACTGGACGTGTGGCTGTCGCCGGTGCCGGCCTATTCGACCCTGGGCTGGTTCGCCGATCCCATCCTCAGCTCGATGATGCGCTGGGACGATGACGAACTGGCCGGCACGCTGTTCCACGAATTGGCGCACCAGCAGGTCTACGCGAAGGGGGACACGGCGTTCAACGAGTCGTTCGCCACCTTCGTCGAAAACGAGGGGCTGCGCCAGTGGCGTGCGTTCCGCAGCCTGCCGCCGCCGGATGGTCGCGAGCAGGCGATGGAGCATGGCTTTACCGTGCTGGTGCTGGGCCTGCGCGAGCGACTGCGGCAGGACTATGCGCGGCCGGGCGATGCCGAGGCGATGGAGCGGCGCAAGCAGGCCGACATCGCGGCGTTCCGGCGGGACTATGCTGTGTGGCGCGATCGCGACTTCCCAGGCGACCATCGCTACGACGCCTGGGTGGCCGCGCCGATCAACAACGCCCGGCTGCTGCCGTTCGGCCTCTACGACCGGTGGACTGGCGCCTTCGCGGTGCTGTTCGCCCGGATGGGTCGCCAGTGGCCGGCGTTCTACCGGGCGGTCGCCGCGATGGGGCGCCTGGCACCGGCGCAGCGTCAGGCCAGACTCAAGGCGCTGCTTCCAGAAGCCGCCCCGAAGGCCGGAGAGGCGGTGAGCGCCGGGTTGTCTCGATGACCCAATGGATTGATCTTCAAGGGCTTTCGTGACATCGGTCGGAGGAAGCTGAACGAATGCCTTTTTCTGGCTGCGGCTGCCTTGAACTTCAAAAGGGGCAGCCACACTAATGGGTCGTATCGCCGAGACGGCGACAAGAGGCGGTTCAGAACAACGGACCGTTGAGGGGTCGGCCCCTTCCTCCCCCGGATCGCCGACCTGACAAACCCCGGCCCGCCCCTCCCCTGGCGCTCCGGGGTTTTTTTATGCCCGTCTTCATGGCCAGGTTCGCGGTGCGCCTTCGTTCGCACCGATAATGTCTGCACCCCACCCACGGACCTGGCGATGATCATCCGCTCGCTGCTCGACACTGACCTGTACAAGTTCTCGATGATGCAGGTGGTGCTGCACCAGTACCCGGGCGCGCACGCGGAGTACCGCTTCAGGTGCCGCACGCCGGGCGTGGATCTGGTGCCGTACCTGGACGAGATCCGCAGCGAACTGGAGGCGTTGTGCCGGCTCGGCTTCGACGAGGACGAGCTCCAGTACCTGCGTGGCCTGCGCTACATCAAGAGCGACTTCGTCGACTTCCTCGGGCTGTTCCGGCTCAACACCAAGTACGTCGAGCTCGGGCCTTCGCCCGACGTGCCGGGGGAGATCGAGATCCACATCCGCGGCCCGTGGCTGCACACCATCCTGTTTGAAGTGCCGCTGCTGGCGATCATCAACGAGGTGTACTTCCGCAACACGCAGCCGGGCATCGATCTGTCGACCGGCCGCGAGCGGCTGGCCGCCAAGATCACGCTGTTGCACGACACCCCGGGCTATGCCGATTGCCGCATCGCGGACTACGGCACGCGCCGCCGCTTCTCGCGGGACTGGCACCGGGAGGTGGTGACTGCGCTGCGCGACCGGCTGGGGACACAGCTGGCCGGCACCAGCAACGTGGCGTTGGCGCGCGAGCTTGGACTGATCCCGCTCGGCACTCTGGCGCATGAGTACCTGCAGGCCCACCAGGCACTGGGCCCCCGCCTGCGCGATTCGCAGGTCGCGGCGCTTGAGGCGTGGGCGCGCGAATATCGGGGCGATCTCGGCATTGCGCTGTCGGACGTCTACGGGCTCAATGCCTTCCTGCGCGACTTCGACATGTACTTCTGCAAGCTGTTCGACGGCACCCGCCACGATTCCGGCGATCCGTTCGCCTGGGGTGAGCGGGTGCTGGCGCACTATCGCGCCAACCGCGTCGATCCGCGCGGAAAGATCCTGGTATTCAGCGACGGCCTAGATATCCCGCAGGTGATGAAGCTTTACGCGCACTTCCAGGGGCGCTGCCAGCTCGCGTTCGGCGTTGGCACCAACCTGACCAACGACGTCGGCCCGACGCCTCTGCAGATCGTGATCAAGATGGTCCGCTGCAATGGCCAGCCGGTCGCCAAGCTGAGCGACAGTCCCGGCAAGAACATGTGCGACGACCCCGCCTACGTCACCTACCTGCGGCAGGTATTCGAGATTCCCGCCGAATCAGCGTGCTGAGTCGGTGCTGCGTGCGCGCCCGACGCCACCTTCGGACCGCTTCAGGCCGGGCCAGGCGAGCAGCAGCAGCGTGCCCAGCGCCATCAGGCTGGAGAACAGCAGGGACATCGGGCACCGCCTCGGAGGAAGACGTGGCCACGATAGCCCGTGCCGCCGGGCCGGGAATCTGGCAATTTCTCATATCCATATGCCGACGCTTGCGTGCAGGCGGCGCGGCAGCGCACCCTTATGCCTTATCCGACGCCGGATCCGACATGACCACGATCTACGACTTCAGCGCCCGCGACATCGATGGCAACGAACGCATGCTCGGCGAGTTCCGCGGCAAGACGCTCCTGGTGGTGAACGTCGCCTCGCGTTGCGGATTCACGCCGCAATACCAGGGGCTGGAGACGATCTGGCGCCGGCTGCGCGAGCGCGGGCTGGTGGTGCTGGGATTTCCCTGCGACCAGTTCGGCCATCAGGAGCCGGGCGACGAGGCGGAAATCCGCCAGTTCTGCAGTACCCGCTACGAGGTCAGCTTTCCGATGTTTGCGAAGATCGAGGTGAATGGCGAAGGCGCCGATCCCCTCTACAAGTGGCTGAAGCAGGAAGGCAAGGGCATCCTCGGCAGCGAGGCGATCAAGTGGAACTTCACCAAGTTCCTGGTCGATGCCGAGGGGCAGGTGGTTCGCCGCTATGCGCCGACCGACACGCCGGAGAAGATCGCTAAAGAGATCGAGTCGCGGCTGGGCTGATCGCTCAGGGGCGGCCGCGGTAGGTCGCCAGCAGTTCGGCGATGGCATCCAGCGTGCGGCTGGGTGACGTCGCGCCTTCTGGTGGCACGTCGTGGTTGACGATTGCCGCGAACGCCAGGTGCTCGCCGCCCGCGCTGGTCACATAGCCCGCCAGTGCGCTCACTCCGGTCATCGAACCGGTCTTGGCGTGCACGTCGCCTTCGGCCGGCGTGCCGCGCATGCGCGCAATCAGCGAGCCATCGACGCCGGCCACCGGCAGGTCGTTGCGCAGGGTGGCTGCATAGGGTCGGGTCGCCATGTATTGAAGCAGCCGCACCAAGGCCGAGGCGGTGACCAGGTTCTGTCGCGAGAGTCCGCTGCCTTCGGTGAGCCGCACCTGCGTGGGAGCGATGCCGATCTCCTCCAGCAGGGCGCCAAGTGCGCGCAGCCCCCAGGCACTGGAACCGAGGAAGCCGTCGGGCGCGGTGCCGTCGGCGATGGCCTGGGCCCGGGCCTGTACGCCGGCCAGCTGCAGCAGGTTCTGCAGGTAGAGGTTCTGCGAGCGCTTGAGCCCACGCTCGAGGATCGTGCCATACGCCGGCGAGTCCACCTTGCCCAGCTCGACGGCACCGGCGAGGTAGGCGGCGTCCTCCTGCGGCCAGTGCATTACCTGCACACGGCCATGCAGGACAACGCCATGGCGCGCCATGGCCTCGCGCAGCAGTTCCCCGGCCACGCGTGCCGGATCGGTCATCGCCAAGTGGTAGCGCATCGTCGCGGTGCCGGTCGGCACGGAGCCGAACGCGTAGAGTGTGTCGCTGCCCGGCGCGCGGTAGAGGTTGATGTCGGGCGCGCTGCCCGCGGCCGTGGTGAGCACGCGGCTGCTCATGTCGGGAATGGCGAAGGGCGGGTCCAGCACCACTTCGGCCGCATCGCCGGCGGCGGTGCCGGGCGTGATGGCAAGCCAGGCAGCGTTCTCCTGCACGCTGAGCGCGGCGGCAGGTACGGCGAAGGCACCGAGCAGATCGCCCACCTCCCAGCCGGCTCCGATCGGCGGTCCCTGGAAATAGGTGTCGTCGGCGATCAGGTCGCCATCGACCCGGTGGATGCCGTGATTGGCCAGCTGCGTGGCCAGTCGATCGGCCCAGTCGGTGCTGTCTCCCGTGTCCAGCGTAGGGTCGCCCATGCCGTAGAGCACCAGCGGACCGCGCAGGCGGCTGCGGACAATGGGACCGCGGGCGAGCAGGCGCGTGCTCGTGTGTCCGTTTGCCCCGAGCTTCTCCAGCACCAGTGCGGCAGTGAACAGCTTGGCGGTGGATGCCGGTTCCAGCAGCCGCTCGGGCTGGTGTGCGTACAGCGTATGGCCGCTGTCCAGCGAGACGATTTCCATACCCCAGTCTGCGCCCTCGAAGCGCGGCGCGTCGATCAGCGTTTCGATGCGCCTTGCAAGCTCCGCCTGCGTCGCGGCAGGCGTCTCCTGGGACGGGGTGGCGGCCAGCGCGGGGGCCAGGCCGAGGGTCAGGCAGAGCAGGGCGGCGATCGGCCATGAGTATCGATGCATGCCCGTCAGTATGGGCATCCGGCCGGCGCTGTACAGGCCGGATCTGGCCGATCTGTTAGTCTGCGTGTTTCGCGCCATCGTTCTGGCGGCGCTTTTCCACTTCAATGCGAGAGCCTCATGCAGATTGCCGACCAAACCGTCGTCTCCTTCCATTACACGCTGACCGATGACCAGGGCACGGTGATCGACAGCTCGGCGGGTCGCGAGCCGCTCACCTATCTGCATGGCGTCGGCCAGATCGTCCCTGGGCTGGAGAAAGAAATGGTCGGTCGTGCCGTCGGCGACCAGTTCAAGGTCGACGTGGCGCCGGAAGAGGGCTATGGCGTGCGTCACGCCGAGCTCGAGCAGCAGGTGCCACGCGAGGCTTTCCAGGGCGTGGAAGACATCCAGCCCGGCATGCAGTTCCAGGGGCGCGGCCCGCAAGGTGTGATCAACGTCACCGTGACCAGGATCGAGGACGGCGTGGTGCACATCGACGGCAACCATCCGCTGGCCGGCCAGACCCTGCATTTCGACGTGCAGGTGACCGATGTGCGCGAGGCGACCGCCGAGGAACAGCAGCACGGTCACGTGCATGGTCCCGGCGGCCATCACCACTGAGCCGTTGCGGTCCCGGTGAAGTAAAAACGCCGCCCATCGGGCGGCGTTTTCTTTTGCGCTCGACGCAATGTTCAATACCAGTCGAGCAACGACACGCCCAGGCCGAGATAGGTGGCGTTGTGGTTGTAGTCGATCATGCTCTCGCCGTATCCCTTGAACAGTTCCATGTAGCCGCGCAGGTTGCCGGCGACCGGAAAGCTCCAGGTGAACTTGCCCGCGCCGTGGCTACGGCTGCCGCCGCGCAGCGAGTGTCGCAGCAGCAGGCCGAACTCCTGCCCGCGCCACTCGTGCACGATCTGCGCCTCGGCGCGTCCCATGTAGTCGCTGATGTCGGGGTTGTTGTCGTCCGGAGCGCTCTCCGGGATCCGCCACCACGGGCGGATCATCACGGTCCAGCCGGGGCGCTCGAAGCCGACATCGGCGATCACCCGGTTCCAGCTGCGCGACAGCGGGTTGGAACGGCCGTTGGACTGGTGGTCGAAGCCGATGCCGAGCAGCCGGCCCTGCCAGCCGAGCACGTCGTAGTGCGTGTCGAACACCAGCATCGCTTCCGGTTCATAGTTGGTCTCGCGGAACGGTCGGGAGAGTTTGCCGTTGTAGACCTGCCAGTGCGAGGACTGGGTGTAGCCGATCCAGACGTCACCGCCCGCATCGCCAAAGACGTCCTGCGCGACCTTGGTCTTGAGGCTGAGCTGGAACTTCATTTCGGCGTTCTGCAGGGCGATCGGCGCCGATACCGTGTTCGCCGGGTTCGGACTGGTCGGGCGGTCGTTCTGGTTGCTGGTGGCGAAGATCGGCATGACGTACACCGGCTTGTAGCCCCGGATGTTGAAGGTGCCCAGCTTGGCTTCCGGTGCCAGTTCCCAGCGCGAGTCGAGCAGCGACAGGGGGGCGGCCACGGAGTTGCCGTCATCGGGCCTCCTGCCTGCATCCCGGGCGAATAGCGCGACGTCGTCGGGGTTCCCGTGCTTCTGCGCGATGGGCAGGTTTTCCCGGCCGGTGGCACGGTCGTAGCACGCCAGCCGCTGGGAGTCGCTTTCGATCGCCGTGCAGGCGCGGATGTCCATCGGATCCGGATTCTGCGCGCGGGCCGCGGCGGCAGCCAGCACGAGCATGCCGGCGAATGGAACGAAAAGTATCCGGTGCAGGGGTGTCGTCATGACGGAGGATCTCATTGTCGGTGGCGGGCACGGGCACGAAAAGGCCGGCCGCAGGTTACTGCGGCCGGCCAGTCCGGGCGACAGCGGTCTACTTGCCCTTGGTCCAGCGCGCGTACTCGGCCTCGCTGATCCTGCCGTTCTTGTTGCTGTCGGCGTAATCGAAGTCGTTCGCCAGCGGCGGGTAGGCGGCCGCCTGTTCGGGCGTGATGAATCTACCCTTGCCCGCGAGCTGGGCGAACGGTGGCGGCGCGCTGTCGGTGGGCGCAGGGGGCAGGGTGCTGCGGATGGTGACCTGTCCCTGCGGGGTCTGGAACACCGCACTATCGGCCGTGGCGACGGTGCTCGCCGGTGACGGGGGGGACATGCTGTCGGTCTGCGCCGCCATCGCCAGACCGGCGGCGAACAGCGAGGCGACAGCGACGAACGGAATCCGGGATCTGCGGAATGTCATGTTCGGTACTCCATGCCAGAATCGATGGGTGGGCGCATCGGCGGCTGGACCACGAGGGTTCGGTCGCCAGGGGAGCGCCCGGTCACGCTAGCAACGGACGTGTCAATGCCATCTCAATCTGCAGCAGCCGGATGGCCGCGCACCGTCACGCCAGCGCTCCGCTTGGACCAGGCCCGGCGTCTTCAGTTGCATGCCATGGGTCTTCTTTCCCGGCCACGCCGTCGCGCCCGGCCGCAGGATCTTGTGGATGCGGTGCAGCGCATGCGGCTGCTGCAGATCGACACGATCCACGTCGTCGCGCGCAGCCCTTACCTAGTGCTCTTTTCCCGACTCGGCGGGTATCCGCCGGAGTGGCTGGAGCAGGCGCTGGCCGACGGCTGCCTGGCGGAATGCTGGGCGCATGAGGCGTGTTTTGTCCCTGCCGCCGATTTCCCGTTGCACGACGCCTGGCGGCATCGGCGTGGCCATCACTGGTCGTATCGTCACGCCGAACGCATGCAGCGCGAATATCCCGCGGAGATGCGCGCACTGCTGGATCGTATCAGCCAGACCGGGCCGGTACGTTCGGCCGATTTCGCCCGTGAGGATCGTGGTGCCGGCGGCTGGTGGTCGTGGAAACCGGAAAAGCGCTGGCTGGAAGCCTGGTTCGCACTGGGCGAGCTGATGGTGTTGCGCCGGGATAGATTCCAGCGAGTCTACGACCTGGCCGCGCGCGTGCGCGAGCGACTCGATCCCCCGGATCCGGGCGTGGCCACCGGCCTGGACGAAGCGGGGCTGCGTCGGCACTTCATCGCCGACACCGTGCGTGCCCTCGGTGTCGTGCCGGCGCGCTGGATCGCCGACTACTACCGTTTGCGGCCACAGGTGACCGACCGGGAAATGCGGCCTCTGCTGGTCGACGGCGAAGTCCTGCCGGTGGATGTGGCCGGCTGGGATGCGCCGGGGTACGTCCACGCCGATCACGCCGGGGCGCTGGCCAAGGCACTCGGTGGTCGGCTGCGCGCCACGCATACGGCAGTGCTGTCGCCCTTCGACCCGCTGGTGTGGGACCGGCAGCGGCTGCAGGGCATGTTCGGCTTCGACTATGCACTGGAGTGTTACGTACCGGCGCCGAAGCGGCAGTACGGCTATTTCGTGTTGCCGATCCTCCGCCGCGGTGCGTTGGTCGGTCGGCTGGACGCCAAGGCACACCGTTCGAAAGGCGAGTTCGAGATCAAGGCGTTGTACCTGGAGCCCGGTGTCGACGACGACACGCGGCTGGCCGATGCGTTGGCCGATGCGCTGGAGCGATTGGCCGACTGGCACGGCACGTCCACGGTGAGGCTGACCCGGACGCGACCGGTCGGCTTCGCGCGGCTGCTCAGGGCCGCATTGGCCAACCGCTGATCAGGACTGGCCGCCGTTGCTGTCGCGCCGTGGAGCGGTCACCTGGCTGGCGTCAGTTCCACAGGACTTGCCGTCGAGTGCTTCGCGCAGGGTTCGTGTCAGCACTTCGCAGCGGGTGACCAGTTGGGGGCGGATGCGCGGATCGAGCGAGTCGCGCAGCAGGCTGCTGCGCATTTCGCGGTAATGGAGCTCGATCTGATCGGGCGGGAAGATCCCTGCCGCCCGGTGGCAGGCCCGGTAACTGTCCAAGTAACGGTCGCAGGCCGAGATCCCGGTGTCCAGGGGCGGTTCCGCTCCCCCGAGATACCCGCTGCTCCCGGCCGGCCCGGTGCGTGCCGATGAACCGTGATGGGGCTCGCCCGCACACGCGGCGAGCATCAATGGCAGCAGCAGGGCGTGCACGGCGAGGCGTCGGGATGTCATGGGGGCTCCTTGGAAAACGCTGACCGGTGCCAGATTACGCGCCTTGTCAGGAGAACCTGAACGCCAGGCGCCTGCCATGTCGGAAGGGTTGCCATGCCTCGGAAAAACGCCATCGCGGAGTTTTTCCGGCTGTGGTTATAATCGCGTTACTGTGTTTGCCGGGGTCACCAGAGTCTCGTGACCCGATGCCGCTGATTCCTATCCGCTTCATCGCTTCACCCCCGAGGATTTCCGCGCAATCCAGTGTTCCCGCCGGCTTTTGCTGGTCGGGTTCCGATTCCAGAAACCTACGGAGTGAAAATCCATGTCCGATCGTCAGACCGGTACCGTCAAGTGGTTCAACGATGCCAAGGGCTTCGGCTTCATCAGCCGTGACAATGGCCCGGACGTGTTCGTGCATTTCCGCGCGATCACCGGCAACGGCTTCAAGAGCCTGCAGGAAGGCCAGCAGGTCACCTTCAAGGTGGTGCAGGGCCAGAAGGGTCTGCAGGCCGAGGAAGTGACCCCGGCCTGATCGCCAGGGAAGCCTCCTGTCGTACCGAAAAGCCGGGCAGCGATGTCCGGCTTTTCTCGTTTCGGGGCACCACCGCCGGCGAGGGGGCTTGCGCGACGCGAAAATCCGTTATGCTTTTTTCACTGTGTCAGCTCAGGCCCGGGGTGGGCCCGCGCCGGCGTGAGACCCGCGCGAGTCCCCCGCATTGCGCATGACCCAGTCGACTGCCGCCCGGGCGGGTGGACAGCCGGTCACGAGGGGCGTAATCGGAGTGAGTCATGTCGGATCGAGAGAGTGGCACCGTCAAGTGGTTTAACGACGCCAAGGGTTTCGGCTTCATCAGCCGAGAGAGCGGCCCGGACGTGTTCGTGCATTTCCGCGCGATCACCGGCTCCGGCTTCAAGAGCCTGAAAGAAGGCCAGAAAGTGACCTTCAAGGTGGTCCAGGGGCAGAAGGGTCTGCAGGCCGAGGAAGTGTCACCGGCCTGATTCGCCGGGTGGCTTTCCGTATGGTTCAGGAGGTCGGCGCTCGCCGTCCTCCTGCGCGTATCCTGATGTTGCGACCGTCCCGCTGCCGCATCGCCGGCAGCGTCGGTAGCTTCGTGCGCTCGAAAGGGCAGAAATGAGCGACGCGCTCTCCGCCTCGGCAACCCTGTGCGTGTCGTCTGTCGAATCCGCCGACGGAGCTCGCGCCGAACTGATGCTGGTGTCGCCCGCCGACGAACGCGCGCTGCGGGCGGCGGTGTTGTGGCTGCCCGCGATGGGCGTGCCCGCCCGCCACTATCTGGCGCTGGCCGATGGCCTGGCAAGCCAGGGTGTGGCCACGGCGATCCACGAGTGGCGCGGTATCGGATCGAGCGATCGGCGGGCTGGCCGGCGCAGCGATTGGGGTTATCGTGAGCTGCTGTCCCAGGATCTGGCGGCCACGCTGTCCGCCGTACGCCAGCCATGGCCGCAGATGCCTCTGGTCATCGGCGGCCACAGCCTGGGCGGGCAACTGGCGGCACTGTTCGCGGCGATGCATCCTTCGTCGTTTACCGGGCTGGTGCTGGTCGCCAGCGGTTCGCCATTCTGGCGGACGTTTCCGCGCGGTCCGCCGATCCGCATCGCCTATGGCGCAGCGCCGCTGCTGGCCACGCTGCGCGGCTACCTGCCTGGGCGGTGGCTGGGTTTCGCCGGTAACGAGGCGCGCGGCGTGACGGTCGATTGGGCGCGCAGCGGGTGGACTGGCCGCTATGCCGCGCGCGGGCTCGACACCGACCTGGAGCAGGGGTTGGCACAACTGGATCTGCCCGTGCTGGGCATCCGTTTCGAAGACGACTGGCTGGTGCCGCCTGGCTCGCTGGAGTGGCTGCTCGCAAAGTTGCCGCGCGCAACGGCAACCCGGCTGGTGTTTGGCGCAGAACTGCTGGAGGGGCGGCCGCCGGACCACTTTGCGTGGATGAAGGCTCCGGCCGCGGTGGCCGGGCGGATCGCCGGCTGGTTGCGCTGAGGAAACGCGGCGTTCGCCGTATCGTTCCTCCCGGAGCCTTGAATCCGGTCCCACGCGCCAGCAGCTCAGCGGTTTGCCCAGATCCGGAAGCTCGTCGATGTCCCTGTTCGAACCGCTGCAGCAGCGTTCGCTCACCTTGCGCAACCGCCTCGTGGTCGCGCCGATGTGCCAGTACAGTGCCTCCGATGGCCTGCCCGATACCTGGCACCTGGTGCATCTTGGCAGTCGCGCGGTCGGTGGTGCGTCGCTGGTGATCAGCGAAGCCACGGCGGTTTCCGCCGAGGGGCGGATTTCCCCCGGAGACGTCGGCCTGTGGAACGAAGCGCAACAGCAGGCCTGGGTGCCGATCACCGCGTTCATCCGCGCCCAGGGCGCCCTCGCTGGCGTGCAATTGGCGCACGCTGGACGCAAGGCCAGCGCGCAGCGTCCCTGGGAGGGCGGCGGCCCGCTCGGCATCGACGAGGGAGCCTGGCCGACCTTGGCCCCCTCGGCCCTGCCATTCGATACGGGTTGGCACGTTCCGGCAGCGCTGGATGAGGCGGGCATCGCCAAGGTGATCGAGGATTTCCGGGCCGCCGCGCGCCGTGCGCTGGACGCGGGCTTCCAGCTGGTCGAGGTGCACGCGGCCCACGGTTACCTGCTGCATCAGTTCCTGTCGCCGCTCAGCAACCGTCGCAGCGACGGTTACGGTGGCAGCTTCGGGAACCGCACGCGGCTGGTACGCGAAGTGGTCGCCGCCGTGCGCGAGGTGTGGCCGGACGGGTTGCCGGTATGGCTGCGCATTTCGGCCACCGACTGGGCCGAGGGCGGCTGGGATATCGAGCAGAGCGTGGCGCTGGCGCGGCAGGTCCGCGAGCTGGGCGTCGACCTGATCGACGTGTCCAGCGGTGGCCTGGTGCCTGGCGTGCGCATCCCGGTCGAGCCGGGCTACCAGGTGCCGTTCGCGCGCCGCATCCGCGCCGAGGCCGGCATCGCCACCGGCGCCGTCGGCCTGGTGACCGAACCGGCGCAGGCCGCGGCGATCGTCATCGACGGCGATGCGGACGTGGTGCTGCAGGCGCGCGAGAGCCTGCGCGATCCCTACTTTCCGCGTCGCGCGGCGAAGGCGCTCGGCGCATCGATCGACGTGCCGTTGCAATACCAGCGCGCCTGGTGATGTAGTCGACGACCCGAGCCGAGGAGACCCGAGCGATGGATGCCAACCCGCTGCTGATCGACGGCCGTGTGCACGACCTGGGCGACGGCTTCCGTGTGCGCCGCCTGCTGCCGGTGCTGCAGGCCCGTCACGTCGGTCCGTTTGTGTTCTTCGACCACATGGGTCCGGTCACCCTGCCGGCGGGGCGCGGCATGGACGTGCGCCCGCATCCACACATCGGCCTGGCCACCGTGACCTGGCTGTTCGAGGGTGCGATCCGCCATCGCGACAGTCTGGGAAGCCTCGCCGACATTCGCCCCGGCGCAGTGAACTGGATGACTGCCGGCCGGGGCATCGTGCATTCCGAACGCACCCCGCCGGCCGAGCGCGAGGCCGGCCACGCCCTGCACGGCGTGCAGGTGTGGGTGGCGCTGCCGCATGCGGACGAGGAGGTCGCGCCGGAGTTCCATCATCATGAGGCCGACGAGCTGCCGCGGATCGAGCGCGACGGGGCCTCGCTGACCCTGATCGCCGGTTCCGCGTGGGGCGAGCGGTCGCCGGTGAAGGTGTTCGCGCCGATGTTTTTCATCGAGGCCCGGCTTGAGGCCGGCGCATCGCTGGACTGGCCACCCGAGCATGCCGAGCGCGGCGTGCACCTCATCGAGGGAGACGTGCGTTGGGGGGATGTGACCGTGCCACCCGGACAGATGGCGGTACAGGCCGGGGAATCGGCGCCGCCACTGCAGGCGATGTCGACGAGCCGCGTGATGCTGTTCGGTGGCGCGCCGCTGGATGGCGAACGCCACCTGTGGTGGAACTTCGTCTCTACCCGGCGCGAGCGGATCGAGCAGGCCAAGGCGGACTGGCGCGACAGACGCTTCGACACCGTGCCCGGCGACGAGGTCGAACGCATCCCCCTGCCGGAGCGCTGAGCCTCCGCGTGCACCCGCGTCATGCATTCGCCCCGGCGCGCGCGTAGGCTGGTGCCGTCAGCAGGAGCGCACATGACCGGTTTCTCCAGTTTCCGCGAGTTCTATCCGTTTTATCTGGGCGAGCACCGCCACCCGGTGTGCCGACGCCTGCATTTCGCGGGCAGCCTCTGCGTGCTGGCGATCATCGTCGTAGTCATCGCCAGCGGCCGGCTCGCCTGGCTGTGGCTGGCGCCGGTGGCCGGCTACGGCTTTGCCTGGATCGGTCACTTTGTGTTCGAGAAGAATCGTCCGGCCACGTTCAAGCATCCCTTCTACAGCCTGGCCGGCGATTGGGTGATGTTCTTCGACGTATTGCGCGGCAAGGTTCGCTTGTAGCGGTCGATTCCAGCGGAACCCTGAAACCGACGGGGCGGCCATGTGGCCGCCCCGTTGGTTTCAGGCATGGACGCAGCGCTTACCTGCGCTGGTCGTCGGTGGCGTCGCGCGCGGCGCGAAACTCGGAGTCCTTGCTCCAGTCCGGCCACTGACGCGAGTCCGCCAGGTTGCGGCCCAGCGTGTAGAGCATGCCCATGTCCTGGGCCATGCCCTTGAACGACCAGTCGGCCTGCCACTCGTCCGAGGGCTGGTGGTAGTGGTCGCGGGTGTAGGCCTTGTCTGCCGCCTCGCCGGCCGCGACGCCGCCATCCACCCAGTCGTCGCCTGAGCCGAACGAGATCGCCGGCACGCCGCGCTTGGCGAACGAGAAGTGATCGGAGCGAAAGAAATAGCCGGCCTCCGGGTGCGGGTCCGGCGAGTAGGTTTCGCCGAACTGCCTGGCCACCTTGACCAGGTCGTCGAGCAAGCCGAGCTTGGCCGTGCCGGAGATGGTGAAGTTGCGGGTCAATCCGTGCGGGTCGAGCGCGTCCATGTTGATCACGCCCACCGTCTTGGCCAGCGGGAACACCGGGTGGCTGGCGTAGTACTCGGAGCCGAGCAGGCCTTTTTCCTCGGCGGTGACGTTGAGGAACACCACTGAGCGCTCCGGCTTCGGCGCGTGGGCGAAGGCGCGGCCGAGGGCGAGCAGGGCCGCGGTGCCGGTGCCATTGTCCACCGCGCCGTTGTAGATGCGGTCACCCTTCGCGTCGGGCGCGCCGACGCCGAGGTGGTCCCAGTGGGCGCTGTAGATCACCGTCTCGTCGGGATGCTTGCTGCCCTTGACCATGCCCAGGATGTTCTGCGAGGTGATCACCTTGGCGTCGACGTCGAACTTCGCCGAGAACGTCTCGCCCTTGAGCGTCACCGGCTTGAACTCGCGCGTCTGCGCCAGCTTTTTCATCGTGTCGAAGTCGAGCCCGGCGTCCTTGAACATCGTTACCGCAAGGTCGCGCTGGATCCAGCCCTCGACCTTGGAGTGCACCTCGGCCGGGTGCTCGCGCACGATGTCGAACTGGGCGTTGGTGTTGGAGTTCTTCACCGTCGGCCAGCCGTAGGAGGCCGGGGCGGTCTCGTGGATGATCAGCAGGCCCAGCGCGCCCTGGCGGGCGATCTCCTCGTATTTGTAGGTCCAGCGGCCGTAGTAGGTCATCGCCTTGCCGCCGAAGTCGCCGTGGCCGGTCTCGTAGTCCGGGTCGTTGACCAGCGCCACGGCGATCTTGCCGTGCAGGTCCACGCCCTTGAAGTCGTCCCAGTTCCGCTCCGGCGCCTTCACGCCATAGCCGACGAAGACCAGCGGAGCGTTGTGGATGTCCACATGGGTGGAGCCGTCCATTGCCGCGCGCACGGCAATCTGGTCGCCCTGCACCAGCGGCAGGGCCTTGCCGTCGAGCATGAGGTTGAACGCCGGCGCGCCGGTGATCTCGAAGCGGCCCAGCGGCACCGGCTGGGTCCAGCTGCGCTTGCCGTCCTTCATCACACCGGCCGGTTGCAGGCCGGCGGCCTTCATCTGGCTGATCACGTAGGCGACGGTGCGCTTTTCGCCCTCGGTCGCCGGGCCGCGGCCCTCGAAAGCGTCGGAAGCCAGCATCTTGACCTGGCGGGAAAGGTAGTGCGGATCGAAGGTGGGGGTCTTCGGCGCGTTGGCGGCCGACGCGGCGCAGGCGAACGCGGCGGCGATGGAACAGGCAAGCAGTCGTTTCACTATCGGGAGCCCTGGGCTGTGGAGAGCCGCTTCATCCTAGCGGCAAGCCAGCCTCATGGGCACTGCTCCGAAGGTATCAACCACGAAGTGCGTCGTCCTGGTCCCTGAGCCAGCGACGGTAACTGACGATCCGATCCAACTCGAAGCGCTGCACCACGTCCTCCACCACAGCGTAGTGGTACCAGTGCTCGCCGCGTACGGTGGTGGCCGGGATCATCTGCACCGGGGCCACCGTCGGATCGTCGCTGTAGTAGCCGTCACGGCTGGCGAACCAGGGCAGGGCGGTGGCGTCGCGCAGGGCGGACAGCACATCGATCGGAGCGCCCAGATCGCTGGCGATCTCGTAGTGCGTCCGCAGGTCGTCGTCGGTCTGCACCAGCAGGAAGCGCCCCTCGCCGTCGGCATCGATCAACAGCAACCCGGTGGGGTTCACGTGGAGGTAGCACTCCACCGCGGGGAACCCGGCCAGTACGTCGCGCAGCACCGGGAGGAACACCGGGTCGCGCAGGAAGTGCACGTCGCCGAGCGCCATCGCCTCGGAGACGAAGCGGCTGGCACGCTCGAAGTAGCGCTCCTGCAGGGCGGCGATCGCCTGTTGCAGCTTCTCCATCGCGCGTGGATCGTTCTTGCGGATGAAGCGGTCGATCAGGCCCGAGTTGAAGGCCTCGATCGCCGTGGCGTCGTCCGCCCGACCGGTCAGCAGCACCTTGCCGACGTACGGGTTGTCGATGCGGCTGCAGAACTCCAGCCCGTCCATTTCCGGCATGGCCTGGTCCACCACCACCACCGAGACTTCGGCGAAGCGCATCGGGTCGAACATCGTGCGCACGATCGCGTCCATGTCCAGCGCCATCAGCTCGCGGTTGGGTGAGGGGTGCTCGTGCCAGCGGTACAGCCAGCCGCCGCCCGGCACGGCGCGGGTGTCGGCCCGGTGCAGGTCGGCCAGCGCCTGCCGCGGCGAGCTGTAGCTGCGGATCCGTTGCATCGGATCGAGCATCAGCGGCACCACGCCGAGATAGGTCTCGTGGTCGTCCACCATCAGCGTCGTGGTGGGAAACCGGAATGGCGTCAGGCCGTGGTCGAAGGTCAAGGTCATGCGCGGGCGGTGGGATCGCGGGCCGGTAGGGAAATCAGGAATTCGGTGTATTCGCGCCAGCGGGAGCGGCAGGTGATGGTACCGCCCATGCGCTCGACCGCCTCGCGGCAGAACGCCAGGCCGATGCCCAGCCCGGCGACGCCGCCGCGGTCCTCGCTGTAGGAGTAGAAGCGGTTGAAGATGCGCGGCAGCACGTCGGGTGGGATGCCCGGTCCGGTGTCGCGGACGCGGATGCGTCCCCAGCGGCCCTCGCACTCCACCCCGATCGAGATCTCCCCCTTGCCGGCGCGCCCGGTGTGGTACAGCCCGTTACGCAGCAGGTTGAAGATCACGTGGGTCAGCAGCGGCTCGCTGCCCATCAGCACGAAGTCGTCGCCTTCCAGCAGGTGCACCCGCTCCTGCTCCACCCGCGCGGCATAGGGATATCGGGCAACCGCCTCTTCAAGCAGTCGGCGGATCCGCAGTGGCGCCAGCTGCTGCTGGTCGAGCGGGCGCGCGGCCATCAGCAGCATGTCGATCACGGTGTGTGCGTGCGCCACCTCGTGCTCGATGGTGTCCATGCCCCGTTCCAGCGCCTCCAGGTGCGCCTGGCGCAGCTCCGCCACCGGCAGGCCGGCTTCCTTGGCCATCCGGTGGCTCACCAGCAGGTCGGGCAGGTAGCGCCGGAACGCCTGTCCGGCGATGTGCAGCGCCCCGAGGGGGGTGCGCAGCTCGTGGGCGATGTTGTTGGAGGCCCGGGTCAGTGCCTGGATGCGGGTCTTGTCGGCATGCTTCTGCGACAGGCTGGCCAGTGGGCCGAGCGCCAGCGCCATCGCCAGCAGCGGCAGGTAAAGCTGCAGCCGCAGTAGCGGCATCGGGTCGTGCGGACCGAGCACCCAGGCCAGCCACGCCAGCAGGCTGCCGACGACGAAGATCGCGCCGAAGGCGACCACGTCGAACATCATCATGGTCAGGTACATCGACGCCAGGTGGATCAGCAGCCACGGCGTGCTGCCACCGTTGCGCAGCAGCATGTAGCCGGCGAAGAACGGCAGCACGAAGGTGACCGCCAGATGCCAGTATGCCGGCAGCAGGGCGCGCAGGCGGCGTGGCCACCAGCGCTGCATCGCCAGCGGCAGCAGCACGATGCAGCCGGCGATGCGCAGCGGCAGGTTCTCGTAGGGCTGCGGCAGTGCGTACTTCCATACCGGGTAGTACGCCAGCATGCACAGCGCCCCGATCAGGCCCATCGCCGCCAGGCTGGGCTGGCTGGGGCGGGTATGTTCGAACAGCGTGTCGTCGAGCCGTGTCAGCCCATTGCGCAGGCGGATCCACAGGCGGGGCAGGCTCGACATGGCGCAGAGTCCGGGGTGTCAGCGGAACCGCTTGTGGCAGTCGTCGCAGGCGTTGTCGACCGGCTGCAGTGCGGTGGCCAGCACCGCGCAGGTGCCCGGCGCCGCGGCGACCGCGTCGCGCAGCGCACCCTGCAGCTTGTCGGACGATTTCATGAAGGGATCCTCGGCGCCCTTGAAGGCGCCCGGGATGTCCAGCGCCGCGGACTGCAGCCGCTCCAGGTTCGCGCGGGTCGCGGTCGCATCGCATTGCTGCGTCTTGACCGAGTGTTCGAGCTGGCTCATGTGATAAGCCATCACCGTCATGACGGCCTTGGGCAGCGGGGTGCGCTGGTGCAGCGCGCTGATCGCGAACGCGGTACCGAGGATGCCGATGGTCAGGCCGAGCGCGATGAGTAGGGCAGACCGCATGTGTCCGGAATCCTGTCGGTTTGGGGTGCGGGGAGCATAGCCGAGGCGGGCGCACCTGCCATCAGCGTTGCGGCCTGTCGCCGCTACAATGCACCGGTTGTCCTGTCGGAGTTGTCCTGCATGCGGTCTTTCCATGGCCCGGTCCGGGCGGATTTCGCGCCATGAGCAGCGCGGCCGAAACGGCGCTGCGCGAGCGGTTCGCGGGTGTCGAGCGTCTGTATGGAGTGGGCAGCCTGTCGCGGCTGGCCGGCAAGCATGTCGCCGTGGTCGGTATCGGCGGCGTTGGCTCCTGGGCCGCCGAGGCGCTGGTCCGCAGCGCGGTGGGGCGGCTGACCCTGATCGACGCCGACGAAGTCTGTGTCTCCAATACCAATCGCCAGTTGCACGCGCTGGAAGGGGAGTACGGTCGTCCCAAGGTCGGCGTGATGGCCAATCGGCTCCATGCGATCAATCCGGCCCTGCGGCTGGAGGCGATCGAGCGCTTCCTCACGCCATCGACCCTGGATGACCTGCTCGATCGCGGCTACGACGTGGTGCTCGATGCCTGCGACGCGTTCCGGGTGAAGCTCGAGGCAATTGCCTGGTGTCGTCGGCGCAAGCTGCCGATGGTGACGGTCGGCTCGGCCGGCGGGCGCACCGATCCCACCCAGATCCGCGTGCGCGACCTTTCGCGCACCGAGCATGACGCGATGTTCAGCCTGATCCGGAAGAAGCTCCGCCAGGACTTCGGCTTTCCGCGCAATCCGGACCGCTACTTCGGCATCTCGGCGGTCTACTCCCTGCAGAATGTGCAGTACCCGCAGCCGGACGGCACGGTCTGCGGAACCCGGCCGCCGGGCGGCGACACCCTGAACCTGGCCTGCGGTGGCGGACTGGGCGCGGCCACCCACGTGACGGGGGCGTTCGCCTTTGCGGCGGTGGGTAAGGTGATGGAGAAACTGCTGAAGGGCGAGGAGTGAAAGAACAGGAGTGAGGGAAGAGGAGTGAGAGGTGAGAGAAGGCAGGGTGCGGTGCGTCCTGACTTCTGGACCGTTCCTCATCCGGCGGGCGGTTGGCAATCACAGGCGAGGCTGGCGCAGCGCACGTTTGCGCTTTTGCTCTTCTCTCACCTCTCACTCCTCCCCACTCACTCCTCACTCCCGATCACCAGCCCATGTAGTGGCCGCCGTTGATCGCCAGGTTGGCGCCGGTGATCCAGCTGGCCTGGTCGGTGGTGAAGAAGGCTACCGCGTGGGCGATCTCCTCGGGCTTGCCGAGGCGTCCGACCGGGATCTGCGCCACGATCTTCTCGCGTACTTCCTCAGGCACGGCCATCACCATGTCGGTGCCCACGTAGCCGGGCGAGACGGTATTGACGGTGATCCCGAACTTGGCGTTTTCCTGCGCCAGCGAAATGGTGAAGCCGTGCATGCCGGCCTTGGCGGCGGCGTAGTTGGCCTGGCCGTACTGGCCTTTCTGGCCGTTGATCGAGCTGATCTGCACGATGCGGCCCCACTTGCGCGCACGCATGCCCTCGATCACCGGCCGGGTGACGTTGAAGCAGGCATTGAGGTTGGTGTTGATCACGTCCGTCCACTGCTCGTAGCTCATTTTGTGGAAGGTGGTGTCGCGGGTGATGCCGGCGTTGTTGACCAGGATGTCCACCGGACCGGCCTGCGCTTCGATCGCCTTCACCATCGCCTGGCACGAGGCCGGGTCGGACACGTCGCCGGGCACCATCAGCACATCGATGCCATCGTCGGCCATCGCCTTGCGCCAGCGCTCGGCCTTGTCCGCGTCGCGGTAGTTGGACGCCACGCGATGCCCCTGTCCGGCCAGGTAGCGGATGATGGCGGTGCCGATACCGCCGGTGCCGCCGGTGACGAGAGCAGTGCGCTGGGTCATGTGCTTGGATCTCCTTGAGGGTATGTGGGTCTGAACGACGCGGAGCAGAACGCTGTCTTTATAACGGTTCAGCCGTCCGGATGGCTGCTGCGACGCGGCAAGTCGTTTCGATTGAAACATCCTGATGTTGCAGCCAGAAGCTCGTGGCATGTCGCGGCCGGTGCATCGTGCCGGACGCCGAGAAAGGCCAGAACACGACGCAGCGTCGGGATCGGGTCTGTCGGGTCGACCGCTCCCGCACCCGCGGATTTGGAGAGCTTGCGACCCTCCGGGTCCAGCACCAATGGCAGGTGCAGGTAGCGCGGCGTCGGCAGCCCGAGCAGCCGTTGCAGGTAGATCTGCCGGGGCGTGGAATCGAGCAGGTCGGCGCCACGCACCACCTCGGTGATGCCCTGGAACGCGTCGTCGACCACGCAGGCGAGCTGGTAGGCGTAGTGGCCCTCGACCCGGCGGATCACGAAGTCGCCGGCGGCCTCCCGCAGGTTCTGCCGCTGGGGGCCCTGCAGGGCATCGTGGAAGCCGACCTCGGCATCGGGCACCCGCAGCCGCCACGCCGGTGGGCGGTCGTCGGCCGGTGGCGCGACGCAGTGTCCGTCGCGATGGATCCCGCCACTGGCGGCCAGGTCGCTGCGGCTGCACCAGCAGGGAAACACCGCACCGGCCGTGCGCAGCCGCTCGAAGGCCACGTCGTAGGCGGCGCGGCGGGTGGACTGGAACAACACCGGCCCATTCGCGATCAGGCCGAAAGCGGGCAGGGTGGACAGGATGTCGCGGGCCGCACCGGGAACCTCGCGCGGCGGATCGATGTCCTCCATCCGCACCAGCCACTCGCCGCCGGCCTGGCGGGCACACAGCCAGCTGCCGACCGCGGCCACTAGCGACCCGAAATGCAGTGGTCCGGTGGGCGAGGGGGCGAAGCGTCCGCGGTAGGTCATCGCGGCATTCTATGTGGGGCCGCGTGTCTTGAAACCCGTCGGTCTCGCCCCGAATAGCGGAAGGCGGCCCAGGCCGCATCCCTCTTTTTCATGACTGCCAGAGAGACAGCCATGCGTCGCATCTTCCTCTTCCTCGCCACCAACATCGCGGTCCTGTTCCTGCTCAGCATCGTCTGTCACCTGCTGGGGGTCGACCAGTGGGCGGCCGCCCGCGGTTACGGCGGCATGACCGGGCTGCTGATGTTCGCCGCCGTGTTCGGCATGGGCGGTGCCATCATCTCGCTGCTGATGTCCAAGTGGATGGCGAAGATGTCCACCGGCGCGCGGGTGATCGAGCAGCCGGCCAACGAGGCCGAGCGCTGGCTGGTCGACACCGTCCGCCAGCACGCCCAGCGGGCGGGTATCGGCATGCCGGAGGTGGCGATCTACGACGCCCCGGAAATGAACGCCTTCGCCACCGGCGCCAGCAAGAACAACGCCTTGGTGGCGGTCAGTACCGGCCTGCTGCAGCAGATGGACCGCGACCAGATCCGCGCCGTGCTCGGCCACGAGATCGGCCACGTCGCCAACGGTGACATGGTGACCCTGACCCTGATCCAGGGCGTGCTCAACACGCTGGTGATAGTCGCCTCGCGCATCGTCGGCCGCGTCGTCGACAGCTGGCTTTCCGGTGGGCGCGACAGCCGCGACAGTGGCACCGGCATCGGCTACTTCATCTCGGTGATGGTGCTGCAGGTGGTGTTCGGCCTGTTCGCCTCGATGATCGTGGCGGCGTTCTCGCGCTGGCGCGAGTTCCGCGCAGACGCGGCGGGCGCCGGCCTGGCCGGCCGCGGTGCGATGATCTCGGCGCTGCAGCGGTTGAAGGTCAACCACGGCGAGAACACGCTGCCCAAGACCATCGCCGCCTTCGGCATCTCCAGCCCGCTGGGCGCCGGCTTCGCCCGCCTGTTCATGAGCCACCCGCCGCTGGATGAGCGCATCGCGGCGCTGCAGAACGCGGCCGGCCGCTGATCGTCGAATTCTCCTGTCCGGGAAGGGGCAGGCAGGCGAGCCGGCCTGCCTAGGCCTCGCGCCGTCATCCCAGCGGAGGCTGGGATCCAGTGCCCTCGGGCGGGAGATTCCAGACGCTGGATCCCGGCGTTCGCCGGGATGACGGCAAGAAGAACGAAGCCCAATCCAAGCAACCGCACCACATGGAACCACCACGCATGAACGCACCTGCCGAAACTCGCAAGTTCGAAGCCGAAGTCGCCCAGGTCCTGCACCTGGTCACGCACTCGCTCTACTCGCACAAGGAGATCTTCCTGCGCGAGCTGATCTCCAACGCCTCCGATGCCTGCGACAAGCTGCGCTTCGAGTCGATCGCCCACCCCGAGCTGCTGACCGGCGACGGCGAGCTGCACATCGACGTGAGCTGGGACGAGGTCGCGCGCACCGTCACCGTGCGCGACAACGGCATCGGCATGAGCCGCGACGAGGTGGTCGCCAACATCGGCACCATCGCCAGCTCCGGCACCAGGCGCTTCCTGGAAGCGATGAGCGGCGAGCAGAAGGCCGACGCGCGTCTGATCGGCCAGTTCGGCGTGGGCTTCTATTCCGCCTTCGTGGTGGCCGACAAGGTCACCGTGGTCACCCGCCGGGCCGACCTGCCGGAGGGCGAGGGCGTGAAGTGGGAAAGCGACGGCAAGGGCGAATATTCGCTGGAGCCGGTCGATGCACCGCAGCGCGGTACGTCGGTGACCCTGCACCTGAAGGCCGACGAGGACGAGTTCCTCAAGGGCTGGCAGCTGAAGTCGCTGATCCGCAAGTATTCCGACCACGTCGCCTTTCCGATCCGCACGCCGGTGGAGAAGGACGGCCAGCCGACCGACGAGTTCGAGAGCACCAACGCCGCCTCGGCGCTGTGGACCAAGCCCAAGAACGAGATCTCCGACGAGGACTACATCGGCTTCTACAAGTCGCTGGGCCACGACTTCAACGATCCGCTCGCCTGGACCCACAACCGCGTCGAGGGCAGCCAGAGTTTCACCACCCTGCTGTACCTGCCGTCGCAGCCGCCGTTCGACCTGATGATGGGCGGGCGCGATGAGCGCAAGGGACTGAAGCTCTACATCAAGCGCGTCTTCATCATGGACGCGGCCGAGGAGCTGCTGCCGAACTACCTGCGCTTCGTCCGCGGCGTGGTCGATGCCGACGACCTGCCGCTCAACGTCAGCCGCGAAATCCTGCAGCAGAACCGCAACCTGGAGAGGATCAAGTCGGCCTGCGTGAAGCGCGTGCTCGATCTGATCGAGAAGTTGGCGCGCGACGAACCGGAGAAGTTCGCCACCTTCTACAAGGCCTTCGGCAACACCCTGAAGGAGGGTGTCGCCGAGGACGGCGCCAACCGCGGGCGCATCGCCAAGCTGCTGCGTTTTGCCAGCACCGGGGGCCAAGGCAGCGCGCAGACGGTGTCGCTGGACGACTACATCGGCCGCATGGCGGTGGGCCAGGACACCATCTGGTACATCACCGCCGACAGCTACGCTGCCGCCGCCGGCAGTCCGCAGCTGGAAGCGTTCAAGGCCAAGGGCATCGAAGTGCTGCTGATGTCCGACCGCATCGACGAGTGGATGATCGGCTCCCTAAGCGAGTACGAAGGCAAGAAGCTCAAGAGCGTGGCCAAGGGCGAGGTGCCGCTGGACGAAGCCGACAAGCAAAAGCAGGAAGAGGCGACCAAGGCCGCCGAGCCGCTGCTGACGAAGCTCAAGGAGTTGCTCGGCGACCGCGTGGGCGAGGTGAAGGTGTCCGCGCGCCTCACCGACAGCCCGTCCTGCCTGGCGCTGTCCGACTACGAGATGGCGCCGCACCTGGCGCGCCTGCTGCGCGAGGCCGGCCACGACCTGCCGGACGCCAAACCGACGCTGGAGGTGAATCCGGCACACGCGCTGGTGCAGCGGGTGACTGCCGAGGGCGACGAAGCCAAGGCGAAGGACCTGTCCCTGCTGCTGCTGGAGCAGGCCGAGATCGCCGCCGGCGCCCAGCTGCCGGATCCGGCCGCCTTCGTGCAGCGGATGAACCGCTTGCTGCTCGGCTGAGCGGTCGCTTCGTGCTGGAACGGAAAGCCCGCCGCATGGCGGGCTTCCTGCTGGTGCGGATCAGATGGTGCCAGTCTCGTACAGCTCCAGCGGCAGGCCGTCCGGATCGGCGAAGAACAGGAAGCGCCGGCCGGTGTACTCGTCCAGGCGGATCGCCTCGGTGGCGACCCCGGCGGCGGTGAGGTAGGCCTGCCAGGCCGCCACGTCGTCCACCGCGAAGGCCAGGTGGCGCAGGCCGCAGGCTTCCGGCCGGCTCGGCCGTGGTGGTGGGTCGGGAAAGGAGAACAGCTCCAGCCGGGTGCCGTCGGGCAGGGCCAGATCCAGCTTCCAGCTGTCGCGCGCGTCGCGGTAGTGCTCGTCCAGCACGGTGCAGCCGAGCAGTCCGGTATAGAAGCGCTTCGAGCGCGCGTAGTCCGAGCCGATCAGCGCGACGTGGTGGGTGCCGCGAAGGGCCGGCCTCGCAGGCGTGCTATCGCTCATGCGCCGGCCACGTCGAGCGGCCCGAGCACGTGGACCTCGGGCGGCGCCGCCAGCCAGTCCGCGATGGTTGCGCGGTAGGTGCGGTAGTGCGCGCTGTCGCGGTGCGCCTGCAGGGCGGCTTCGTCGTCGTAGGCCTCCACGATGTGGAACACCGGCGAGCCATCGGTCGCAGCGAACAGGTCGTACTGCCGGTTGCCCGGCTCGACACGGCTGCCGGCGACCAGTGGGCCGAGGGCGTGGGCGACGTCGTCGCGATGTTCGGGGCGGGCGGTCAGGCGCGCGATCACATGGATGCTCACGGAGTATCTCCCTTGCCAGGGGAAAAGCCGTCGGTATCGCGACGCGCCAGCCGCCGGTCAATCGAGGTACGCCACTCGGCGGACAGTTCCGGCACGGTCAGCGCACGGGCCAGCAGCGCCTGCGCCGCCGGTCCGTTCGGGTGCAGGTAGGCGTGGAACAGCGGCCGAATGGCTATCTGGCCGTGACCGCGGGCCACGCGCTGCACCGGGTTGCCGGCTTCGAGGATGCCCGGCTCCAGCACGCGCAGGTAGGCCCCGCAACGCAGCGAATCGGCGAAGCGCTTCGGCAGACTGGCATCGCCGAAGCGCAGACCGAGCTTGAAGCAAGGGACGCGCGGTTGGGTCACCACGAAGCGGGCCGAGCCGATGGCGAGCTGGTCACCGATGCAAAGCTCGTTTTCGTCGAGTCCGGCGATGGTGAGGTTTTCGCCGAAGTGTCCGGGGACGAGATCGTCGCGACCGAGTTCCTGCTGCCACCAGTCGTAGTGTTCGGCCGCGTACGCGTACACCGCCTTGTCCGGTCCGCCGTGGTGGATCCGATCGGCTTGGCCATCGCCCTCCAGTTGTTCGGTCAGCACACGCACCGGGCCGTGCACCGCCGTCTTGAAGATGCCCGTGGAGACCGTGCGGTCACCGTGGGACACGTCGCGGGGAAGGGCAACGCTGATGGTGGTCAACTGCATGGGGTGCTTCTGGCAAAGGGTCTGGTATGCGGCGTCAGGATGCCGCAATGCGGCAAATTTTACGCAGATTTTATGCCGACGCTCGAATCCGCCATCCTCTCGTTATGCCCGCCTGACGATAATACGCGGTGCGCCACGCAAGACGATGCCGGGCGGTGTCGTCGTGGTTTTAGGGTGCCGGTCTGGCCGCCCCCCGGGAGCTTTTGCAATGCAAGCTGTTTCGTCGCGCCGCATGGCCGCGCTGGCCCTCGGCGCCGTGGGCGTGGTTTACGGCGACATCGGCACCAGCCCGCTGTACACGCTGAAGGAAGTGTTCGGTCCACACGGCGTGCCGGCCTCGCACGACAACGTGCTCGGCGCCCTGAGCCTGGTGTTCTGGGCGCTGATCATCGTGGTGTCGGTGAAGTACCTGCTGTTCATCATGCGTGCCGACAACAAGGGCGAGGGCGGCATCATGGCGCTGATGGCGCTGGCCCAGCGCTGCACCCGGGATCGTCCGCAGCTGCGCTGGGGCCTGGTGCTGCTGGGCTTGTTCGGCGCCGCGCTGTTCTACGGCGACGGCGTGATCACGCCGGCCATCTCGGTGCTGTCGGCGGTGGAAGGCTTGAAGGTCGCCACGCCGGAGCTGGCCCATTACGTGGTGCCGATCACCGTGGGCGTGATCCTCGGCCTGGGCTGGTTGCAGCGGCACGGCACGGCGCGCATCGGCGCGGTGTTCGGTCCGGTCTGCGCGGTGTGGTTCGTGGCCATTGCGGCGCTGGGTGTGATGGGTATCGCCCGCCATCCGACCGTGCTCTACGCGTTGCTGCCGACCTATGCCATAGAGTTCTTCACCCACAACCATGCCGAGGCGTTCTTCGCCCTGGGGGCGGTGGTGCTGGCGGTGACCGGTACCGAGGCGCTCTATGCGGACATGGGACATTTCGGCAGGGGACCGATCCGGGTCGCCTGGTTCAGCTTCGTGTTGCCGGCGCTGCTGCTGAACTACTTCGGCCAGGGGGCGCTGGTGCTGATGGACCCGGCCACGGTGGCCAACCCGTTCTACCACCTGGTGCCGCGGACGCTGCTGTACCCGATGATCGGGTTGGCCACGGCGGCCACGGTGATCGCCTCGCAGGCGGTGATTTCCGGCGCGTTCTCGATGACCCGCGAGGCGATGCAGCTCGGCTATGTGCCGCGCATGCAGGTGGTGCACACCTCGCAGGAAATGTCCGGCCAGGTCTACGTGCCGTGGATCAACCGCGCGCTGGTGGTGCTGATCGTGCTGGCCGTGGTCGGTTTCCGCTCCTCGGACAACCTGGGTTCGGCCTACGGCATCGCGGTGACCGGCACGATGGTGATCACCACGCTGCTGGCTCTCACCGTGGCGCGCATCCAGTGGCGCTGGAGCTGGGCGGCGGTGGTCGCCACCGGCACCGGCCTGCTGGTGGTGGACCTGGGCTTCTTCAGCGCCAACATCATCAAGATCGAATCCGGCGGCTGGTTCCCGCTGGCACTGGGGCTGGTGGTATTCCTGCTGATGACCACCTGGCGTCGCGGCCGTGAACTGGTGGTGCGCGAGATCCAGCAGGGCGGCCTGGCGCTGGCGCCGTTCATCGTGAACATGAGCGAGCATCCGCCGGTGCGCGTGGCCGGCACCGCGGTGTTCCTCACCGGCAACGGCAATGCCGTGCCGCATGCGCTGCTGCACAACCTCAAGCACAACAAGGTGCTGCACGAACGCAACGTGATGCTGACGGTGGAGACGCTGGACGAGCCGGTGGCCGACGAGGACCAGCACATCGAGTGGACGCCGCTGGAAGGCGGCTTCGCGCGGCTGCGCCTGCGCTTCGGCTTCGCCGAGGATCCGGACGTACCGGCACGGCTGGCCGAGTGCGCTCGCACCGGCATCCACTTCGACATGATGGACACCACGTTCTTTGTCTCGCGCGAGAGCATCGTTGCCGGCAGTCGGCGGCCGGGGATGGCGCTGTGGCGGGAAAAGCTGTTCGTGCTGCTGGCGCGCAACGCGATGCCGGCGACGGCGTTCTTCCGCATCCCCGGCAACCGCCTGATCGAGCTCGGGGCGCAGGTGGAGATCTAGTCGCTTGGCCACGGATTCCGCCGGCGGCCGCGCGGTGGCGGGCGGTCCGGCGCGGCCCCTCGCCGACGGGCTGGGCGATGCACTAACGTGGGCCGGCAGCCTCGGATCGGACCGCATGAACGACGTTTCCCGCCCGCAGCCGTCGCCGGCCTCGCGCCGGCTTGGCGACTACCTGTTCGCCACCGCGGTCGCGGTGCTGGGCTTTGCGCTGGCCTTCGTCGCGCAGCGCTATCTCTCGGTGGCGAACCTGGCCCTGGTGTTCCTCACCGCGGTGCTGGTGGTAGCGGTGCGCACGCGCATGACCGTGGCGGTCTACACCGCGCTGCTGTGCTTCGTCGGCTATAACTTCTTCTTCACCGAACCGCGCTACACGCTGGCGATCGAGCGACCGGACGACCTGCTGGCGGTGGGGTTGTTCCTAGCGGTCGCGCTGGTCTGCAGCCGGCTGGCGACGCGGCTGTCGACCCAGGTGGAAGGCCTGCGCGAGGCGCAGTGGCGCGCGCGTGCGCTGCTCGACCTCGGTAAGCGACTGGCCGGTTGCGGCGGGCTGCAGGCGGTGCGCGACACCGCGGTGGTGGCCCTTGCACGCACGCTCTCCGGCGGCGTCGTGCTGTTCGCGCCGGATCCGCGGGGGGCGCTGGCGGTGGTCGCTGCCTCGTCCGATGCGCCGGAACTCGGGCCGGAGGAGCTGGCTGCCGCCAGCTGGGTCGCTGCCCATGCGCGCGCTGCCGGTCGCTACGAGGCGAACTTCGCCGGGATCGGCTGCTGGCTGCTGCCGGTCGATCCGCTGGCGCCGGCCGCGGGACTGGTGGTGCTGTCGCTGGCGGACGAGGACGTGGGGCCGGACCTGCCGCGCCGCGAGCTGGCACTGGCGATGTTGGCCGACATCGCGCGCGTGCTCGAGCGCGCGCGTCTGGCCGAAGCGCTGGAGCAGGCCCGTGTGCAGGGCGAGACCGAGCGCCTGCGCAACGCGCTGCTGTCTTCCGTGTCGCACGACCTGCGTTCGCCGCTGGCGGCGATGATCGGCGCGGCCGGCACACTGGCCAGTTACGACGACCAACTGGCGCCGCACGAGCGTGGCGAACTGCTGCAGTCGATCCTCGACGAAGGCCAGCGGCTGGACCGCTACATCCAGAATCTGCTCGACATGACCCGGCTCGGTCACGGCACGCTGAAGCTGCAGCGCGACTGGGTCGATGCCGCCGAGATCGCGCGGGCGGCGATCGGGCGGCTGCGCCGCTATTACCCGGAGCAGGCGGTCGAGACCCATTTGCCGGAGGCGACAGTATTGCTCTACGTGCATCCGGCGCTGATCGAGCAGGCGTTGTTCAACGTGCTGGAGAATGCCGCGCACTTCTCGCCGCCCGGTGCGCCGGTGACGGTGGACCTTGCCGTGGATGGCGAGCGGCTGGTGATCCGCGTGGCCGACCGCGGGCCCGGCATTCCCGAGGCCGAGCGTGCGCGCATCTTCGACATGTTTTATTCCGTCTCGCGCGGCGACCGTGGCCACAAGGGCACTGGCCTGGGCCTGTCGATCTGCCGTGGCATGATCGGCGCACACGGCGGCTCGATTGAGGCGCTGCCCGGCGAGGGTGGCGGCACCGTGATCCGTATCGTCCTGCCGTTGCCGCCCGCACCGGAGCCTGGCCCATGACAGCATCCGCACCGCGCGTGCTCGTGATCGACGACGAAGCGCAGATCCGCCGCTTCCTCGACATCGGCCTGCGCGCCGAGGGCTATCAAGTGCTGCAGGCGGCCACGGCCGAGGAAGGCCTGGCACTGGCCGCTACCCAATCGCCGGATCTGGTGATCCTCGACATCGGCCTGCCGGACCGCGAGGGCCACGAGGTGCTGGCCGAGCTGCGCCAGTGGAGCCAGGTACCCGTGCTGATGCTGTCGGTGCGCGACAGCGAGGCACAGAAGGTGCGCGCGCTGGACAACGGCGCCAACGACTATGTGACCAAGCCGTTCGGTATCCAGGAGCTGATGGCGCGGCTGCGCGTGCTGTTGCGCAGCCGGGTGGCCGCGACGACAGCGCCGGACGCCGCACCGCGCTACGACGACGGCCGTCTGGTGGTGGATCAGCTGAGGCGTGAGGTGACACTGGACGGTGAGCCGGTCGCGCTGACCCGCAAGGAATACGCCGTGCTGGCCCTGCTGCTGCGTCACGCCGGCCGGGTGGTCAGCCAGCAGCAGCTGCTGCGCGAGGTGTGGGGCGCCACCCACGTGCAGGACACCCACTACCTGCGCATCGTGATCGGCCGCCTGCGCCAGAAGCTGGGCGATGATCCGGCCGAGCCGCGTTGGCTCAAGACCGAGCCGGGCGTGGGTTATCGCTTCCTGGGAGAGGAAGCGGGCTAATTGTCGACCGGGCCGTCGGTCCGTTTGCGCCGGCGGCGCGGCTGCGGCTGGGCGAGCAGGGCCTGCAGGTAGGCGATGCCTTCCTCTTCCGGGAAGAACGCCACCACGTCGCCGACGCCCAGCTGGTATTTCGTGCGCAGGGCGTGGAATTCCTCGCGGGCCCGGGCCATCCGCTCGGCCTCGGCGGCCTTGGTGCTGGGGCGGCCGCGACCGCGCTTGGCCGGAGCCGGTGCCGGGGCCGGGGCCGGGGCCGGGATGGCCGGTGCCGGTTCGGGTGTCGCCTTTTCCTTGGCCTGGTCCAGCGCGGCCAGTTCGGCCTGGAACTGTCGGAAGTCGTAGTTGCTCGAAGCCATGTCCAACGGAAAAGGAGTGGGGGCGGGTAGCACCATCTTCGCATGCCGGGCGCGCGGGCGCCGCTTCAAGCTGCGACGGCCGGCACCTCACCACGCGCCTGCTGCCACTCGCGCAATCCCATGATGGCCAGTACCACGAAGCCGGCGTAAAGCACCGAGGTGATCAGCAGGTCCTTGTAGACGTATTCACCCACGTAGATTACGTCGACCAGGATCCACAGCCACCAGGCCGCCAGGTGCCGCCGTCCCTGCCACCACTGCGCGACCAGGCTGAAGCTGGTCAGTGCAGCGTCCAGCCAGGGCAGGGCGGCGTCGGTCCAGCGATGCATGGCATAGCCCAGCGCCAGCGCGCCGATCACGCCGAGGGCGGTGTGCCCCACCGCCTCGCCGAACGGCAGCGGCGCCACCTGCACCCGGCCGTCGTCGTCGAGGTTGCGCCGCCAGCGCTGCCAGCCGTAGACGATCAGGCCGGCGAACGCCACCTGCAGCAGGGCATCGGAGTACAGCTTGGCATCGACGAAGATGCCGCCGTAGACCAGCACCGAGGCCAGGCCGACCGGCCAGCACAGCGGCCGCCGGCGCGCGGTCAGCCACACCGCCCAGGCGCTGATCACCGCTCCGGTCAGCTCGACCCAGGACACGATCAGAACCCGACCGTGACCGACAGTCGCGCCAAACGCGGCGCGCCCGGGAACAGGTAGCTGTCGCCGCCGGTGCTGCCGGTGTCGCGCCAGTAGAAGCGGTTGAACAGATTGTCCACGCTCAGGTGCCAGGTCATCGGGTGATCGCTCCAGATCGTGGTGTAGCGCAGGCCGGCGTCGAACACGTTGTACGCAGGCACGCGGACATGGCCGTCGGGCGTGGCCGGATTGGCGCTCGCGTAGCGCCAGCCGGCCAGCAGGCCGAGCGCGTGCGCGAACGGCAGCCGGTAGTCCATGTACACCGAGGTGCGCAGGCGCGGCACGTTGATGATCTGGTGGCCTTCATAGGCCGGCGTGCCGCTGTGGCTGGCGCGGGCCTGGATCAGGTTCGCGCTGGCGGTGAGGCGCAGGTCGTCGCTGATCCGGCCGTCGGCGCCCAGCTCCAGGCCGGTGTGCGCTTCCTGGCCGCGCTGCACGAAGGTGAAGCCGGCCGCCGAGTGGTCCGGCTGCGCGAACTGGTAGGGCTGGCGGATGCGGTACAGCGCCGCACGCAGGCTCAGCGCGTCGCTCCAGTCGTACTTTACGCCAGCCTCGATCTGCCGCGAGTGCAGCGGGGCCAGCATCTGGCCGCCGTTGCTGGTCCAGTACGGCGCCTCGGCGCCCAGCGCGAGGTTCTCGCTGTAGCTGGCATAGACGGTCAGCGGCGCGCGTGGCTGCCACATCACCGCCGCCTGCGGCAGGGTCTTGCTCAGGCGGGTGTCGCGTAGGAGCACCCGGCCGCTGTCGTCCCACGCGCGCTCGTGCAGGCGCACGAAGCGGGCGCCGGCCAGCACCTGCCACTGCTCGCCGAGGTGGATGCGGTCCATGCCGAACAGTGCGCGCTGCCAGCTGCTGAACGTGCGCGCCGACGGACCGGGCTGGTTCGGCGAAGGCGCGAAATACGGCGGGATCACCTGGTCGATGTTGCCGGTGCCGACGTAGTCGTAGACATAAGGCCGCTGGTCCAGCGTGCGGCGGAAGGCGCTGGCGCCGAGGCTGACTTCCTGGCTGATGCTGCCGGTGTCGAAGCCGCCCTTGAGCACGGCACGCACCTCGTCGTTCTGGCGGGTGTCGCCCGGGCTGCGGAAATCGTAGATGTCGTAGTCGCCGTTGGGTGCGAAGAAATTGCCCGGGTAGGCGCCGGTGGCGCACTGTGGGGCGTAGAAGCAACCGTAGGCGAACGCGACGTTGTCGTTGATCACGGTGTGGCTGTGGCCGGCCGAGAGCCGGGCGCTCCAGCGGTCGCTGAAGCGGTAGTTGAAGCGCGCGGTGGTGTTGCTGGAGTGGATGCCGACCGGCTGCTGCCACGGCTCGTAGCCGAGCAGGCGGGTGTTGCTCGGATGCGTCGGGATCGTCGTGCCGCCGAGCAACTGGTAGCCGGACACCGAGCGCTGGCCGCTGGTCTGGTAGTCGGTGTCCAGTTGCAGCGTGGCGCGGTCGCTGATCTTCCAGTCGGCGGCGAGCGAGAGGAAGCTGCGCCGGCCCGGCGTGTGCTCGACGTAGGAGTGCATGGCCTCGTGCGCCGCGTTCACGCGCAGGCCGAAGCTCGGTGTGAGCCAGCCGCCGACGTCGACCGCGGCGTAGCGCGAGCCGTGCGAGTCGGTGCCCAACGTGGCCGTGCGCACGTCGGCCGGGCGTTTGGTCACGTAGTTGACGATGCCGCCCGGCGCGATGATGCCGGCCTCCAGGCCACCCAGGCCCTTGAGGATCTCCACCCGCTGCTTGTCCTCCAGCGGCGTGAGTTGCTCGCCGTTGATGGTCATGTCGTTCATGCGGTAGGCGGTGGCCAGGTCGAGCACGAAGCCGCGGATTGCCAGGTCCTGGTAGTAGCCCACCGGCGCGTAGTTGTCGCCGACCGACGCGTCGGTGCGCACCAGCTCGCTGAGCGTGCGCGGCTGGCGGTCGTCGATCAGGTCGCGGGTGATCACGGTGACCGAGGCCGGCGTGTCGTGCAGCGGCGCGTTGCCGAAGCTGCCGAAGGTGTCTACCTGCGAGCTGTCGGCGTGGTAGCCCTTGTCGGCGTTGGCGGTGACCTGCACCGTCCCGAGTTTCTTCGCCTGCGCCGGGTCGTGGCCGGCGTCGTCGACAGCGTGGGCGCACAGCGGCGCGACCGCCAGGGCGGCGAGCAGGGCGGTGGCGAGGGGCGTGCGGGGCAGGGTCATGGTCGTCGTCGTCTCGAATGGGCAGGACGAAGCGACGGCGCGCGCACGACGCACGGACGTGCGCCATGGTTGCTGCAAGCTCCCTACGCCGGTGCGAACCGGATCAGGTTCCAAGGGACTCTCTCAGCCCGGCTCATCGCCAGGCACCCCCGCTTCAAGACCGCTATTGAACCATGAAAGCCTGCGCGATGGGGAGCCGGGTCGGCGGCTACACGGCTCAGTCCGCGTCGCGGATCGCCGCCAGCAGGCGCTGTCCTGGGGCACCCTCGAACCACGCGGCGTGGCCGAGCAGGAAGGTGTCGTAGGCCACGTCGGCCGCGTGCGCCGAGCGGGTGATGCCGTGGAAGTACTCCACTTCCGACAGCGCGAAATCCACGTGCACCACCGGCAGCAGGTCGGCGAGCAGGTGCAGCTCGTCGATGCCGAGTGGCCGCTCCTCGCGATAGCCGGCGATGAGCGCCCGCGCGATGTCGGGGCGGGCGGCGACGTCACCCGCGTCGAGCGCCAGCCAGGCGATCGCGTTGCGCTCGATGGCGGTGGCCAGGTCGAACAGCGCGAAGTTGCTGGCGGCCAGTCCGAAGTCGAGCACGCAGGTCACCTCGGCGGCGTCGCCGGCGCCGCTCCAGCACAGGTTGGAGACGTGCCAGTCGCCGTGCGTCCACAGCCGCGGCTGCCGCGCCAGCGCTGGCTGCGCAGACCCCCAGGGCGCGAACAGCCGCTCGAGGTCGCGTGGCCAGTCGCGGCGCGCGAGGTAGCCGGCCAGCGCGGGGCGCTGCCGGAGCTGCGAGCGCAGCGTGGCCACCGGATCGGCGGCCGTCGCCAGTTCGCTGCGCGCGACCAGGATGTGCGTCCCGCGCTGGGCGGCGGAATAGCTGGCGGAGGCCGCGTGCAGCCGTGCCAGCATGCGGCCGGCGGTGCGCGCATGGACGAGCCGGTCGGGCGGTTGCCACGAGATCGTGTCGCGATAGAGGTCCTCGCCGCGGGCAATGGTGTGGACCTCGTAGGTCCAGTCGCCGTGCGCGAGGGCGGTCTGGCCGTCGCGGTCGGCGAGCACTTCGACCACCGGCAATCCATGGCGGTGCAGGTGCGCGAGCAGGGCATGTTCCTCGGCCAGCGTGGCGGCCGTGCGCACGCTCATGTGGTGCCGCTTGACGAAGACCGTGCCGCCGCGCACGGTCTCGACCAGGCCGGCCGCGGACAGCGGGCGCGGACTGTGCCAGAGGACGCGCCCCAGGCCGCCGGCCGCGGGAACCGTGGCCAGCACGCCGGACAGCTCCGTCTCGGAGAGAGCGGGCCAGTCCGGGGCGATCTCGTCGCCGGCCAGGCCGTGCACGCGGTGGGTGGGGTGGGTCATCTCGGGGCGCGGATCCGGGGCGGCGGGGCGCCGATTATCGCCGATGCGCCGGCGCGACCTTGGTCCGGCTTCCCTGACTCATGTTGCATCGCGTCTAATGGCGCTTTGCGTTGCGCAGGCCGTCGCCGTCGATGAGTGCGTTGCTGTTGCTGTTCGTGTGTCTGGTGCTGGGCGCCCTGGTGGCGCGCTTCGCCCGTCCGCCGGCCGGGACCGTGGCCGGGCTGAACTGGTGGGTGCTGAACATCGCGCTGCCGGCGCTAGTGCTGGCGATGATTCCGCGCGTGCACTTCGACCGGCACCTGTGGTTTCCGGTGGCGACGATGTGGGTGACCTTCTTCGGCGCCTGGCTGCTGTTCGCGGTGCTGGGGCGCCTGTTCGGCTGGTCGCGCTCGCGCGTCGGCGCGCTGACCCTGGTGTGCGGCCTGGGCAATACCTCGTTCATGGGCTACCCGATGGTGCAGGCGATGCATGGGCAGCCCGGGCTGGCGCTGGCGGTGGTGTCCGACCAGCTCGGCTGTTTTCCGCTGCTGGCCGCCGGCGGCATCGTGGTGGCTTCGCTGTACTCCGGACGCCAGCCCAGCGTGGCGCTGGTCGTGCGCCGGATCGCCACTTTCCCGGCGTTCATCGCGTTGCTGGTCGGCATCGTTGCCGGCATTGCCGGCGGCTGGCCGGACGCGCTGGACCACCTGTTCCTGCAACTGGGCCAGACGCTGACGCCGCTGGCGCTGTTCTCGGTCGGCCTGCAGTTCAAGCTGCACCTGCATCGCGACCAGCTCGGCGCGTTGTCCAGCGGCCTGGCGTGGAAGCTGGCGCTGGCGCCACTGGTCGGCTGGGGACTGGGCATGCTTGCCGGAGTCACCGGCCTGACCCTGGTGGTCGGCGTGCTGCAGGCGGCGATGGCGCCGATGATCTCGGCGGCGATCCTGGCCGACCAGTACCAGCTGGAACCGCGCCTGGCCAACACCGTTCTCGGCGCCGGCATCGTGCTGTCGCTGGCGACGGTGCCGCTGGCGAACCTGCTGATGGGGGGCTAGCGGTTCAACGGCGCATGCCCAGCTCGCGTGCCCGTTGCTCGACCGCTTCCTTTGCCTGCTTCAGGCCGCAACCGGTGTCGTCTCGGTACTGCCTGATCGCCTCGATGATCCTGTTCGCGCGGATCGCAGCGTCGACGGCCTCGTCGTCGATGCGCGGCGGTGCGGGCCGGCTGGTCGGTTTCGCTTGCCGGTAGATCGACCATAATGCCGCCATGAGCGAAGCGAAATGCACTCCGGCCGACGACCTGCGCATTGACGTGTGGCTGTGGGCGGCGCGGTTCTTCAAGACCCGCAGCCTGGCCAAACAGGCAGTCGGCAGCGGCAAGGTCGAGCTCAACGGTGGACCGTGCAAGGCGGCGCGGCCGGTGCGCGTGGGTGATCGCATGATCGTCCGTCGCGGGGAGGAGACGATGGAAGTCGAGGTGCTGGGTCTGTCGGAACAGCGCGGTCCGGCACCGGCGGCGCAGGCGCTGTATCGCGAGAGCGAGGCCAGTCGCGTTGCACGAGAGGCCGCACGCGCGAACCGTCGTCTGATGCTTGCACCACGGCCGGTCGGCCGACCCGACAAGCACGATCGCGCCGATCTGCGTCGCCTGAAAGAGGGTGGATCCAACCAGGACTGAACTGCGGATGCAGGCCGCCGCCTGCACGCGGCAATTGCTTCCCGGGCGGCAGGCGCCGAGACTAGGCGCGAGTAAAGAGGGGAGCGCCGCCATGTCCGGCTTCGATCTGTTCAAGCGCCTGCTGGGCACCGAGCGCCGCCAGCACATGCCCCGCACGCAGGCCGTGCGGGGCACGCGCATGCTGGTGGTGGACGATTCGCCGACCATCCGCGCGGTGCTGGGCAAGATGCTCACCCAGGACGGCTATCTGGTGTCCAAGGCCGGCGACGGCGAGACCGCGCTGCGCCTGGCGCGCGAGGAAAAGCCAGAGCTGATCTTCCTCGACATCGTGATGCCGGGCATGAACGGCTTCGCCGTGCTGCGCGCGTTGCGCCGCGAGCCGGGCACCCACGGCATTCCGATCGTGATGATCAGCGGCAACCTGCAGGCCACCGAGCAGTTTTACGTGCAGCGCTTCGGGGCGGACGATTTCATGAAGAAGCCATTCGGCCGGGCCGAGGTATTCGGGCGCATCCAACACTTGGTGGAGGCGGGCCGTTTGTCTGCGCGCGACCCGGTGCTCGATCCGCCGCAGGATTTGCCGGTGGAGTCGGCCACCGACGGCAGCATTCCGGACGTCGGCCTGCCCGATGCCGACGATCCGCACATGGTCACGCCCGCGTTCACCGGCGCGCTGGATCCGCAGGCGGAAGAACCCGCGACGTCGGTGCCGGCCGGCACGACTCCCACGCGTGAGTGAGCCTGCCAGGGAGAACGGGGCGCGGAGGCTGTCCTCCGGCCCCGTTCTCTGGTGCCGGATCAGCCCTGCAGGTCGAACCGGTCCAGGTTCATCACCTTGACCCAGGCTGCGACGAAGTCCGTCACGAACTTCTCCCGGCCGTCGGCCTGGGCGTAGACCTCGGCCAGGGCGCGCAGCACCGAGTTCGAGCCGAACACCAGGTCGACGCGCGTGCCGGTGTACTTCACCGCAGCGGTCTTGTGGTCGCGCCCCTCGAAGCGTTCGCCTGCCGGTTTCCACTCGGTGGCCATGTCCAGCAGATTGACAAAGAAGTCGTTGCTAAGCACGCCAGGCTTGTCGGTAAGCACGCCGTCCTTGCTGCCATCGTAGTTGGCGCCGAGCACGCGCAGGCCGCCGACCAGCGCGGTCATCTCCGGCGCGGTGAGGGTGAGCAGCTGTGCCTTGTCGACCAGCAGGTGTTCGGCAGGCACCGACGATTTGCCTTTGAGGTAATTGCGGAAGCCGTCGGCAAACGGCTCAAGGTAGCTGAAGGATTCGACATCGGTCTGCTCGGCATCGGCGTCGACGCGACCCGGCGAGAACGGCACCTCGACGCTGAGACCCGCGGCCTTCGCCGCCATCTCGATGCCCACGCCACCGGCCAGCACGATCACGTCCGCGAGCGAGGCCTTGCCGGATGCCTTCTGGATCTCTTCCAGCTTCGGCAGCGCCTTCACTGCCGTGGCGTTGACCGCCCAGTCCCTCTGCGGGGCGAGGCGGATGCGTGCGCCGTTGGCACCGCCACGCTTGTCGCCGCCGCGGAAGGTCGACGCCGAGGCCCAGGCGATCGACACCAGCTGCGACACGCTCAACCCCGAGGCGGCGATCTTTGCCTTGAGGTCGGCTATGTCGGCGGCCGTCGGGTGATGCGTGGCCTTGGGCAGCGGGTCCTGCCACAGCAGGTCTTCCTTCGGGATCTCCGGCCCCAGGTAACGGGACTTCGGACCGAGGTCGCGATGGGTCAGCTTGAACCAGGCGCGGGCATAGGCTTCGGCGAAGGCCTGCGGATCGTCGCGGAACTTGCGCGAGACCTTTTCGTAGGCCGGGTCGAAGCGCAGCGAGAGGTCGGTGGTGAGCATGGTCGGACGACGCTTGGGCGAATCCGCCGAAGGGCCGGGGATGATCGCTTCGGAACCCTTGGCTACCCACTGCTGCGCGCCGGCCGGGCTCTTCTCCAGCTCCCATTCGAAGTCGAAAAGGAACTTGAAGAAGTCGTTGCTCCACTGTACCGGGGTGCGGGTCCAGGTGACTTCCAGGCCGGAGGTGATCGCGTCCTTGCCCACCCCGCTGGCAAACTTGTTGGCCCAGCCGAAGCCCTGGGCTTCGAGCGGGGCGGCTTCCGGATCGGCGCCGACGTTGCTGGCCGGGGCCGCGCCGTGGGTCTTGCCGAGGGTGTGGCCGCCGGCGATCAGCGCGACGGTCTCCTCGTCGTTCATCGCCATGCGGGCGAAGGTTTCGCGGATGTCGTGCGCCGCGGCGAGCGGGTCGGCGTTGCCGTCCGGACCCTCCGGATTCACGTAGATCAGGCCCATCTGCACGGCAGCCAGCGGGTTGTCCAGGTTGCGCTCGCCGGGCTTGCCGTGGGAGTAGCGGCTGTCCGGCGTGTTGCTCAGCGCCAGCCACTCGGTCTCGCTACCCCAGGACACGTCCTGGTCGGGTTCCCATACGTCCTCGCGGCCGCCGGCGAAGCCGAAGGTGCGGAAACCGGTCGATTCCAGTGCGACATTGCCTGCCAGGATCATCAGGTCGCCCCAGGAGATCTTCTGGCCGTACTTCTGCTTGATCGGCCACAGCAGGCGGCGCGCCTTGTCCAGGCTCACATTGTCCGGCCAGGAGTTCAGCGGGGCGAAGCGTTGCTGGCCGCGTCCGGCGCCACCGCGCCCGTCACCGACGCGGTAGGTGCCGGCGGCATGCCAGGCCATGCGGATCATCAGGCCCGCGTAGCTGCCGAAGTCGGCCGGCCACCAGTCCTTGGAGTCGGTCATCATCGCCAGCAGATCCTTCTTGAGGGCCGCATAGTCGAGCTTGGCGAATTCCTTGCGATAGTCGAACGAGCGACCCAGCGGGTCGGACTTTTCCGAGTGCTGGCTGAGCAGTTCGAGTCGAAGCTGGTTGGGCCACCAGTCGCGGTTGGTGGTGCCGGTGGCAGCAGGATGGAACGGGCATTTCGCTTCGCTGGACATGATCTTTCTCCCTCTGGCCTGGTGATGCGGCTTTCCGGTCAGTTCCTGCGCCGGGATGCCTGACTTTGGTGGGGTTCCCGTCCGGTGCGATCGCCGCGCGCCCGACCGACGCGCGAGCTTGCGCGGTGCCAAGTGCTGGGCATGTGGGCAAGTCCGCACGCGGCATGTGTCGATGCGCCGGGGACGCGCTTCGCGATGAGCTGTCCTGGAGTCACGCTCGCCTCCACTGCGTCGGGGGAACCGCGTGCGACCGGACCGGCAGCGGCCGGTTCGCGATCGCGACCGGTTCACGTTAGTCCTGTCATGGCCATGCGTGAATTCGTTTGTTCCGATGCAATCGATAGCCTGAGACTATGCTGCATACGCACCATCGACTAGCACGATGGTGCGCGGTTCCGGGGGACGGCGGCCGGCGCACAGCCTGCGCCGGCCTCGCGGATCAGGACAGCGCCTTGAGCCGGTAGAGCTCGGCCAGTGCATCGCGCGGCGAGAGCGCGTCGGGATCGACCTCGGCCAGCCGTTTCTCCACCGCGGAGGGCTCGGGCGGCGCGAACAGGCCGAGCTGCGGCGAGGCCTCTTCCCGGCGCGTGGCGGCTCCGCCCGGATGCGCACCCTTTTCCAGCGCGGCCAGGGTGCGCCGCGCGTCGGCGATCACCGCCTTGGGCAGGCCGGCCAGCGCCGCCACCTGCAGGCCGAAGCTGCGGTTGGCCGGGCCTTCCTTGACCGCGTGCATGAAGACCAGCTGGTCGCCGTACTCCACCGCGTCCAGATGCACGTTGGCGATGCCGGGGTATTCGCCGGCCAGTTCGGTCAGCTCGAAGTAGTGGGTGGCAAACAAGGTGTAGGCGCGGCTGGCTGCCGCCAGGTGCACCGCGCAGGCGCGGGCCAGCGCGAGGCCGTCGTAGGTGCTGGTGCCGCGGCCGACCTCGTCCATCAGCACCAGACTGTGCTCGGTGGCGTTGTGCAGGATGTTGGCCGTCTCGCTCATCTCCACCATGAAGGTGGACTGGCCGCGCGAGAGGTCGTCGCCGGCGCCGATGCGGGTGAAGATGCGGTCGATCGGGCCGATCGTGGCCGCGCCCGCCGGCACGTAGCTGCCGATGTGGGCGAGCAGCACGATCAGTGCGTTCTGCCGCATGTAGGTGCTCTTGCCGCCCATGTTGGGGCCGGTGATCACCAGCATGCGGCGGGCGTCGTCGAGCATCAGATCATTCGGCTCGAACGGCTCGTCGCGTACCTTCTCCACCACCGGGTGACGGCCGCGCTCGATGGCGATGCCGGCCTCGTCGGTGAGCACCGGTTCGGCCCAGTCGAGCGTCTCGGCGCGTTCGGCCAGGGTGGCCAGCACGTCCAGCTCGGCGATGGCCGAGGCGGCAACCTTGAGCGGCTCCAATTGTTCGATCAACTGGTCGAGCACCGCTTCGTACAGGGCACGTTCGCGCATCAGCGAGCGTTCCTTCGCCGATAGCACCTTGTCCTCGAACTGCTTGAGTTCCTCGGTGATGTAGCGCTCGGCGTTCTTGGTGGTCTGGCGGCGCGTGTAGTGCGTCGGCGCCTTGTCCGATTGCGCCTTGCTGATCTCGATGTAATAGCCGTGCACGCGGTTGTAGCCGACCTTGAGCGTGGCGATGCCGCTGGCGGCCTTCTCGCGCTCCTCCAGCTCGACCAGGTACTGGTCGGCGTGGGTCGACAGGCGACGCAGCTCGTCCAGCTCGGCGTCGTAGCCGTCGGCGATCACCCCGCCGTCGCGCTGCAGGACCGGCGGCTGGGCCACGATGGCCTTGGCTAGCCAGTCGGCGAGGTCGGCGTGGTCGCCGATGCGATCGACCAGCGCATGCAGCAGCGGGCTCTCCAGCGCCACGATCTGGCCGCCCAGCTCCGGTGCGGCGGCGAGGCCGTCGCGCAGGGTGGACAGGTCGCGCGGGCGCGCCGAGCGCAGCGCGACTCGGGCGAGGATGCGTTCCAGGTCGCCGATGCCGCGCAGGGTGTCGCGCAGGCCCTGGTAGCGCCGGTTGTCGATCAGCGCGGCGATGGCGCCGTGGCGGCCGCGCAGCAGCTCGCGCGAGCGCAGCGGACGGTTCAGCCAACGGCGCAGGAGGCGGGCGCCCATCGGTGTCACCGTCTCGTCCAGCACGCCGAGCAGGGTGTGCTCGGTACGGCCGGTGGGGTGGGTGTCCAGCTCCAGGTTGCGGCGCGTGGCGGCGTCCAGCGCGATCGTCTCGCTGGCGCTTTCCACCGCCATGCCGGACAGGTGTGGCAGCGCGCTCTTCTGGGTTTCCTCGACGTAGCCGAGCAGGCAACCGGCGGCGGCGATCGCCAGCGGCAGCTTGTCCACGCCGAAGCCGCCCAGGTCTCGGGTGCCGAAGAAGCGGTTGAGCTCGCGCCGCGCGGCATCGGCATCGAAATGCCACGGCGGCCGCTTGCGCAGGCCGGGCAGGGCGCTGACCAGCTTCGGCCAGGCCACCGATTCGTCCACCAGCGTCTCGGCCGGCTGCAGCCGGGCCAGTTCGGCGGCGAGGGTTTCCGCGGTCGGCACTTCGCTAAGCAGGAACCGTCCGCTGGCCAGGTCCACCCAGGCCAGGCCGTAGCTGCCGCCCGGGCCGGCGGCGATCGCCAGCAGCAGGTTGTCGCGGCGTTCTTCCAGCAGCGCGGCGTCGGTCACCGTGCCCGGGGTGACGATGCGCACCACCTTGCGCTCGACGATGCCCTTGGCCAGTGCCGGGTCGCCGATCTGTTCGCAGATCGCCACCGACTCGCCGAGGCGCACCAGCCGCGCCAGGTAGTTCTCCACCGCGTGGTAGGGCACCCCGGCCATCGGGATCGGCGCGCCGGCCGACTGCCCGCGCTGGGTCAGGGTGATGTCCAGCAGCCGCGCCGCCTTGCGCGCGTCCTCGTAGAACAGCTCGTAGAAATCGCCCATGCGGAAGAACAGCAGCACGTCCGGATGCGCGGCCTTGGCCGAGAGGTACTGCCGCATCAGCGGGGTGTGCTGGGAAAGATCGTCTTGGTTCATGCTCGGGGCGGGTCTTGGCTCGATCGGGCGGAACAGGTAGAACGGAACGCTTCGCGCCGTGCGTGGCGCCCGTTCCGAAGCCGAGGAGTCTCGCATGGAGTCCGCATCCGTTCCTACCGACGAGGCGCTGCGCCAGTCGGCCGGGGAAGTCGCCCGCCTGCTGCTGGAGCGCAAGCTGATGCTGGTGACCGCCGAGTCGTGCACCGGCGGCTTCATCGCCAAGGTGCTGACCGACCTGCCGGGCAGCTCGGCGTGGTTCGATGCCGGCGTGGTGACCTACAGCTACGAGGCCAAGGAGGCGCTGCTCGGGGTCAACCCGCGCACGCTGGAACGCACCGGCGCAGTGAGCGAGGAGACCGTGCTGGAGATGGTCTCCGGCGCGCTGGCCCGCTTCGGCGCCGGGGCGGCGGTCGCCGTCACCGGTATTGCAGGACCGGGCGGTGGAACCGAAGGCAAGCCGGTCGGCACGGTCTGGATCGGCTGGAAGCGCCGCGGCGGCTACGCCCATGCCCGGGTGTTTCATTTCGACGGCGATCGCGACGCGATCCGGCGGCAGACGGTGGCGGCGGCGCTCGAAGGCGTGCAGAAAGCGTTGGCGCAGTGAATGTCTCGACCGGGTCCTTGGATTTGCCCCGGATGGCCTGGCGAGATGCCGTAAAAATGTTTGGTTATTTGTGACAGGTGGCCACGAAATAGCCGTGGGACAGCTCGCGCAGGCCTGGCAACCGGTTCATGAGGCGCGCGAGTGCTCTCACCGCCCCGTTATGACCGAGAGGGAACAGATGGAGGTGGGTCTTGGAGAACTTGCTGTAGCGAAGCAGCTTGCGGACTTCGTTGATCGTAATCTTGTTGAGGTGTTCTCCGGGGCGGTCCTTGAGGTCGTATAACCACTCCCATCGAGCAACCGGAGGGTTGCTGTCGTGTCGCGAAGGTTGGTACCAAGGCTGCTGAAGCATCCAGCGCATGGCGTTTAGTATCGACAAATCGCTGAAAAAGACATTGACAAAGGGAAACAGTCCGGTGTGCGAACCATAGGCGCTAAACCATCCGATGCTGCTGAAATACATGACCCCACCCGGTCGTAGACACTCGTACGCCCTGCGCACGACCGACACCGGGGACACGACATGCTCGATGGCGTCGATCAGGATGACCACGTCATAGCTTTCCCTGCCCCACGAGTCGTCCTCGCCCACGGCTCGGAAACTCAGCTTTCCGTGAAGTTCGGGGAATTCCTCGCGGCATATCCTTTGCGCATTTTCGATTTCATCGCGATTAATATCGACGCCCTCTACGCTGCTGGCGCCCAGACTCGCGATATAGGCCGCTCTTCCGCCGAGTCCGCACCCGAGTTCGAGCACGTTCTTCCCGGAGACATTGAAACCGGGATACATCGCAAGAATGCGCTGGGTGGTTTTGTACTGGTGTTGAATGTAGTCCTCTGCGGTTTCCTTCGGGGGCGAGGTGCCATTGTGCTTCTGCAATCCGAGTGAACTTGCACGCTTCCGCAAATACGCCCTCAATACGACTTCGCCGAGCCTTCCCACAACACCACCTCCCTAGTAGCCACGCATGAGGACCGCAGTCAGAGTTCCGCGCTGGCTTAACCAAGCCTCAGGTCGGCCAGCTAAAGCGCGGACATAGTAGTGCACAACCGACGGGCCGCGAGTGCCGCGTGTGTATTCTCGACGGCCCGTGGGGTGACATTGCGTGCAGCCCGCTTCGTGAACCCGAGCGGATGCCGCAACCGTTGCAGCGTGCGGGTAGTGCCAGCCTCCAAGAGCGGGCGGGGAATCCCGACCTGCAGCGATGGGGTTCGCCTCCGCGTGCTTCGCGACGGGTGTGGGATACTCGTGCGGTCAGCGTGTGCGTGATGTGTCTCAGTCCCTGAGAACCGGCTCGCGCATCCTTCAACCCCAAGGTCAACTAGGTATCAACGATGGATGACAACAAGCGCAAGGCGCTCGCTTCGGCCCTCGGCCAGATCGAGAAGCAGTTCGGCAAGGGCGCGGTGATGCGTCTCGGCGACCGGGTGAACGAGGCCATCGAGACCGTTTCCACCGGCTCGCTCGGCCTGGATATCGCCCTGGGCATCGGCGGCCTGCCGCGCGGCCGCATCATCGAGATCTACGGCCCGGAGTCCTCCGGCAAGACCACGCTCACCCTGCAGGTGATCGCCAACTGTCAGAAGAACGGCGGTACCGCGGCCTTCGTCGACGCCGAGCACGCGCTCGACCCGTCCTACGCCGAGAAGCTGGGCGTGAACCTCGACGACCTGCTGATCTCCCAGCCGGACACCGGCGAGCAGGCGCTGGAGATCGCCGACATGCTGGTGCGCTCCAACGCTGTGGACGTGGTGGTGGTCGACTCGGTCGCCGCGCTCACCCCGAAGGCGGAAATCGAGGGCGAGATGGGCGACTCCCACGTCGGCCTGCATGCTCGCCTGATGAGCCAGGCGCTGCGCAAGCTCACCGCCAACATCAAGAAGTCCGGCACCCTGGTGATCTTCATCAACCAGATCCGCATGAAGATCGGGGTGATGTTCGGCAGTCCCGAGACCACCACCGGCGGCAACGCGCTGAAGTTCTACGCCTCGGTGCGCCTGGACATCCGCCGCACTGGCGCGGTGAAGAAGGGCGACGAGGTGATCGGTTCGGAAACCCGCGTGAAGGTGGTCAAGAACAAGGTGGCGCCGCCGTTCCGCCAGGCCGAGTTCGAGATCCTCTACGGCGAGGGCACCTCGCGCGAGGGTGAGATCATCGAACTGGGCGTGCGCGAGAACCTGATCGACAAGTCCGGCGCCTGGTACAGCTACAACGGCGACCGCATCGGCCAGGGCAAGGAGAACGTGCGCCAGTTCCTGCGCGACAACCCGGCCATCGCCAACGAGATCGACCAGCAGCTGCGCGCCCGGCTCCTGGTCGGCGGCAATGGCAAGGCCGCTGCGGCCACCGAGGAGGAGGTCGAGTCGGAGGCCTGATCCATTGAAGTCGCGCCGTCCCGTTTCGCTGGTGGCTGGCCTCGCGCTCGCGCTTGGGGTGGCCGGCCCGGCCGCGGCTCGCGCACCCGCCGAAAGAGCGGCCGCCGTGGCGCCTGCACCGGTGGTCCAGGAGCTGCCCGGCGGCGCCTGGCGGGCCGGCCAGGTCGCTCCGGCGCAGTTCCAGGGGCTGCAGGCTCGCGGTCCGGCCGCCGTTGTGGCCGTGCCCGACGGCGAGGCTCCGGACCAGTCGTCCGCCGCCGACATGGCCCGCGCAGCCCGGGCACTGGGCATGGCGTTTGACTATGCTCCTGTCGCGCCCGGCACGATGCCGGCCGACGCGGTTGCGGCGGTCGGTCGGGCGCTCGCGGCGCCGGCCCGTCAGGTGCTGGTCTATTGCCGCAGCGGTCATTGGGCGGGGCACATCTGGGCTCTGGCCGAGATCGGCGGCCTCAAGGCCGCGGCGATCAAGGCTGCCGACCGTTCGGCCGGCCAGTCGGTGGGCGATCTCGACTATGAGCTGCGGTCGTGGATCGCAGCGCGGCCCGTCCCGGCGCGCTGACGGCCCGGTCATGGCGTTCGGCCGCAAGCCGCCACCGGACAAGCTATCGGCCTATGCGGCCGCGCTGGGCATGCTGGCTCGGCGGGAGCAGTCGCGCCGCGAACTCCGGCGCAAGCTCGACCGCAAGGGCTTCGAGGGGGATGAGGCCGAGCAGGCGCTGGATCGCCTGGGCGATCAGCGCTACCAGGACGACGAACGCTTCGCCGGCATGCTGGCGCGCAACCGGGCCGGGCAGGGGTACGGACCGGCCCGTATCCGCATGGAGCTGAAGAGCCACGGGCTGGATGATGCGGCGATCTGCCAGTGCCTGGACGAACTGGAGCAGGACTGGCGCGCCAGCGCCGCCTTGCAGTTGCGCAAGCGCTATGGCGGCATGGCACCGGCGGACCACGCCGAGCGGTCGAAACGGGCTCAATTCCTCTTGCGTCGCGGCTTTTCCGCCGCCACAGTACGAAGTCTTACCCACGCCGACGTGGATGACGCCGACGACGATTGATCCCCCGATCGCAGCGGCGCAGCTCGGGCGTGGTCTCGTTTCTGCCGCCCGAGCCCATGGCGGCCCCATCGCCAGAAGCCTGCTGCATGAAGACCGCCGAGATCCGTTCCGCCTTCCTCGAATTCTTCCGCGCCAAGGGCCACACCATCGTGCCCTCGGCCTCGCTGGTGCCGTCCAGCGACCCGACCCTGCTGTTCACCAATTCGGGCATGGTGCCGTTCAAGAACGTGTTCCTGGGCAGCGAGAAGCTGCCGTACGTGCGCGCCGCCGACGTGCAGCGCTGCCTGCGTGCCGGCGGCAAGCACAACGACCTGGACTCGGTCGGCTACACCGCGCGCCACCACACCTTCTTCGAGATGCTGGGCAACTGGTCGTTCGGCGACTACTTCAAGCGCGAGGCGATCGCCTGGGCGTGGGAGTTGCTGACCGGAGTGTTCAAGTTGCCGGCCGACAAGCTGTGGGTCACCGTCTACCACACCGACGACGAGGCCTTCGAGCTCTGGAACAAGACCATCGGCGTACCGGCCGAGCGCATCGTGCGCATCGGCGACAACAAGGGCGCGCCGTACGCGTCGGACAACTTCTGGCAGATGGCCGACACCGGTCCCTGTGGTCCGTGCACCGAGATCTTCTACGATCACGGTCCGGACGTGGCTGGCGGCCCGCCCGGCTCGCCGGACGAGGACGGCGACCGCTACATCGAGATATGGAACCTGGTTTTCATGCAGTTCGACCGCTCGCCGGATGGCACGCTCTCGCCGCTGCCGGCGCCATGTGTGGACACCGGCATGGGTCTGGAGCGGCTGGCCGCGGTGCTGCAGCACGTGCATTCGAACTACGAGATCGACCTGTTCCAGCGCCTGATCGCCAAGGCCGGCGAGTTCACCGAAACGGCGGACCTCGGCAACAAGTCACTGCGCGTGATCGCCGACCACATCCGCGCCTGCTCGTTCCTGATCGTCGACGGCGTGCTGCCGTCCAACGAGGGCCGTGGCTATGTGCTGCGCCGGATCATCCGTCGCGCCCTGCGCCACGGCTGGATGCTCGGCGTGCGCGGTGACTTCTTCTGGAAGATGGTCGCGCCGCTGGTCGTCGAGATGGGCGAGCCGTATCCGGAGCTGGCCACCAAGCAGGCCTTCATCGAGGACGCGCTGCGCACCGAGGAGCAGCGCTTCGGCGAGACGCTCGAGCACGGCATGCGCGTGTTCGACGAAGTCGCCGGCAAGGCCGGCAAGACCATTCCCGGCGTCGACGCGTTCCGCCTGTACGACACCTATGGCTTTCCGGTCGACCTGACCGCCGACATCGCCCGCGAACGCGGCATGGACGTAGACATGGCTGGCTTCGAGCAGGCCATGAACGAGCAGCGCGAGCGCGCTCGCGCCGCTGGCAGGTTCGAGGCCAAGGGCGTGATGCCCGCCGAGCTGGCCAGTCAGCTCAAGCCCACCGAATTCCTCGGCTACGAGGCGTTGGCGGCCGACGGCGCCAAGGTCGTCGGGATCGTCCGCGCCGGCCGCCAGGTCGACCACCTGGCCGCGGGCGAGGACGGTTTCGTCATCCTCGACCGCACGCCGTTCTACGCCGAGTCCGGCGGCCAGGTCGGCGACACCGGCACACTGTCCGGGGCCGGCGGCACGTTCGCCGTGGCCGACACGCTGAAGATGGGTGGCGTGTTCTTGGGCCACGCCGGCCGCTGGCAGGGCGCCCAGTCGCTGCGCCAGGGCGACGTTGTCCAGGCGGCCGTCGACGGCGCACGTCGCCAGGCGATCGTGCTCAACCACTCGGCCACCCACCTGCTGCACGCGGCGCTGCGCAAGGTGCTGGGCGACCACGTGACCCAGAAGGGCTCGCTGGTCGCGCCGGATCGCCTGCGCTTCGACTTCGCCCACCACAAACCGGTCAGCCGGGCGGAGTTGGCCGAGATCGAGGCGATGGTCAATGCCGAGGTCCGTCGCAATGCCGAGGCGGAAGTGCGCCACATGGCCTACGACGACGCCATCGCGTTCGGCGCGATGGCGCTGTTCGGCGAGAAGTACGGCGACGAAGTCCGCGTGCTGAAGATGGGCGGCTTCTCGACCGAACTGTGCGGCGGCACGCACGTCGGCCGCACCGGCGACATCGGCCTGTTCAAGATCGTCAGCGAAGCAGGCGTGGCCTCCGGCGTGCGCCGCATCGAAGCCGTCACCGGCGCCGGTGCGCTGGCCTACGTGGCCGACGAGGAACGGCGTCTCGGCGAGCTGGCCCACCTGCTGTCCGGCAACGGCGACGAGGTGGTGGAGAAGCTGCGCCAGCTGTTCGAGAAGCAGAAGAAGCTCGAGCGCGAGCTGGAATCGCTGCGCGCCAAGGCGGCCGGCACGGCGACCGCGGACCTCGCGGCCTCGGCGGCCGACATTGGCGGGATCAAAGTCGTCGCGGCGCGTCTGGAAGGGCTGGATGCCAAGGCGTTGCGCGACAGCGTCGACCAGCTGAAGCAGCAGCTGGGCGATTGCGTGGTGCTGCTGGCCGGTGCGGCCGATGGCCGCGCTTCGCTGGTCGCCGGTGTGCATGGCGCGGCGCTGGGGCGGATCAAGGCTGGCGAGGTGGTAGCTCACATCGCCGGCCAGATTGGTGGCAAGGGCGGTGGACGACCGGACATGGCGCAGGGCGGTGGTGACGATGTCCCGCAGTTGCCGACGCTGCTCGGCGACCTGCCAGGCTGGATCGGGGCGCGCCTCGGAGCCTGATGGAAGGCATGGGAAAGGTGGGGCGGTTCCACTAGACGCTGATTGCGCGCCCTGTCTGGGCTCGGCTAGTATCAATAGATTGTCGGTATCACGAATTGCGGTGATATCGCCTGCCAAGACAGTTAATTCGCCTTGGCGGATGCCGGGGAAGGCGGAAAGGCCTTCGACGGAAACTGTCGTCGAACTGCTGGTGGACTCAGGGGTGAGGTCTCACCGACAGAAGGCCTGTAACCACACCAAATGATGGAGTAGCAAGCCATGTTGATTCTGACCCGCCGGGTCGGTGAAACCCTGATGATCGGTGACGAGGTGACCGTCACCGTTCTCGGCGTCAAGGGCAATCAGGTGCGCATCGGCATCAATGCCCCGAAGAACGTCGCGGTCCACCGCGAAGAGATCTACCAGCGTATCAAGGGCGAGAACGAGTCCGGTGGTGCCGCGCACCCGGAAGACGCCGCGGAATAATCACGAAGGCTTTACCTCGAGCGCGTCGGTCAGTATCCTTGCCGGCTCCGCAGCAATGCGGCAAAACACGGAGAGATGCCCGAGAGGCCGAAGGGGCTCCCCTGCTAAGGGAGTATAGGGTCAAAAGCCTTATCGAGGGTTCGAATCCCTCTCTCTCCGCCAGATACGCAAAACGCCCCGCGAGGGGCGTTTTGCGTATCTGGTCCGGGGCCGTAGGTCGACTGATCTTCCGGTGACCGGTCGCTCCCGCCTCATCTCGAGTGTCATCGGCTGCGCCGATATCCATTCCGTGGCCGGTCCTCGCAAGCCCCTCATTTTCGTCTGCAGAAAATTCGGACAGCCGGAAAAGCGGGGGCTCCTGCGCAACGCGGACGGGTTGGTTCCACGGACAGGATCAACCCTCCCTCGCAACGCACTGGACATGCACACCCCTTTCGGGGCGCTGCGCGTATGCGGTGGAGTAGAGAGGGGCGGCGCGTTGTGCTGCGCATTCCCATGCCGTGCCACGCGCGAGGTGGCAGCGGTCGCGGTCGGATCAGTCCGTCGGCAGGCCGCGCAGTTCGACATGGCCGGGAGTGACCCGGAGTACCGAGCCCTGCTCGTACCAGTCGCCCAGCACGATGCGCTCGGCAGGCTGCCCGTCGAGGTCGAAACGATGCACCGCCGGGCGATGGGTATGGCCGTGGATGAGCCGGGTGACGCCGGCTTTGCGCATCGCCTGCGCGACCGCTCCTCCATTCACGTCCATGATGGTCTCCATGGTCGAGCCGGTGTGGGCGCGGCTGTCCTCGCGTGCTTTCGCGGCGAACGCGCGTCGGGCATCCAGCGGCATGGCCAGTACCTGTGCGGCCCACGCCGGCTGGCGTACCTGCCGGCGGACCGCCTGGTAGGCGACGTCGTCGGTGCAGAGCACGTCACCGTGCATCAGCAGGGTGGGCTGGCCCTGGATGGCGTGGACGGTGCCGTCTTCGAGCAGGATCAGTCCGGCGCGCCGGGCGAAGGACTCACCCAGCAGGAAGTCGCGGTTCCCGGCCATGAAGTGCACTGGTACGCCGGCGTCCGCAACGGCGCGCGTGGCCACCGCGATTCGGGCGGGAAGCTCCGCGTCGTCGTCATCCCCGATCCAGGCTTCCACCAGATCGCCGAGGATGTACAGGGCATCGGCCGAGCGCACCTCGTCGCTGGCCATCCAGCGCTCGAACAGGTCGGTGATGCCGGGACGTGCGACGTCCAGGTGCAGGTCGGAAATGAGCAGCGTGTGCACGTCGATCAGCCGTGCCGTTTGGTCGGTGCGGCGCCTTTCTTCGGCTTGCTCGTGGCGGCCTTGGCCGCGGGTGCTGCGCTGCCGTCGGTCGCTGGCTGAGTGTCTTCGCTCTTGGCGGCCTCGCCGACGATATCCGCGCCGGTGATCACCACCAGCGGGTTGGGCACGTCGCCCGCGAACGGCCCCTGCGCGCGGGTAGGCAGGGAGGCGATCTTGTCGACCACGTCCATGCCCTTGATGATCTTGCCGAACACGGCGTAGCCCCAGGTCAGCCCGCTCTGGCTGCCGACGAAGTCCAGGCGGCGGTTGTCGACCAGGTTGAAGAAGAACTGCGAGGTGCCGGAGTTGGGGTCGGCACCGCGGGCGACCGCAATGGTGCCGCGCACGTTGGACAGGCCGTTGTCTGCCTCGCTGGCGATCGCCGGGCGGGTGCGGCGCGGTTGCAGATCGCGGGTGTACAGCCCGCCCTGGACCAGATAGCCGGGGATCACGCGATGAAAGACGGTACCCGCGTAGAAGCCGTCGCGGACATATTGCAGGAAGTTGGCCACGCTCTTGGGTGACTTGTCCGGGTAAAGCTCCAGCGTGATGTCGCCGAGCGAGGTATGCATCACCACTTCCGGCCGGGGCGCCTCCTGAGTGGCGGGCTGCGGCGGCGCGGTGCCGGCGTCCTTGGGTGCCTTCTGCGCCAGCAGGGCGGTCGGAGCAATGAGCAGCAGGGAGAGCAGGAAAGCTTTCAACGTGGATCTCGCGCGTGCCTGGAATCGCCCAATGATACGCGGCCGCGCCAGCCTGGGGCTGGCCGTGGCTGAATCGCAGTGCGCTGCCACTGTCAGATCGCGCTGAGGGCCAGGGTGAAACCGAGATCGGACATCGGGGAGCGCTCCTGCTCCAGGTCGGCCTCGGTGAGCGGATGCTGCTCCAGCCATGCGGCCGGCAGCGCCAGGCGCAGACGTTGCCGGGTGGCGGCCAGCCGCAGCGCCGGCAGCGATTCGGCCCGACGCGCCCGGCGGAACAGTACCGCCAGCCGAAGCAGGGCCGTGATCTGCCGGGCGATCAGCCGATAGCGCTGGGGCAGGGCCGATATCAACGCCTTGTCCGGCTTGCGCCGGTGCAGTTCGACGATGGCCGCGAGCAGTTGTTGCTCCTGCCGGGAGAATCCGGCGAGATCGGCGTTGCGCAGGATATAGGCGCCGTGGCGATGGTGCTGGCTGTGGGCGATCGCCAGCCCGATTTCATGCACGCGGGCCGACCAGGATAGCCACTCGCGCGCCTCGGCATCGAGCTTCCATTGCGGCGCGATCTGGTCGAACAGCACCAGTGCGGTCGACTCTACGCGTCGTGCCTGTGCCCGGTCCACCCCGTAGCGGGTGGCCAGCGCATCGATGCTCGCTGTGCGGGGATCGCTGCCGCCGGCGCGGCCAAGCATGTCCCACAGCAGGCCCTCGCGCATCGAGCTTTCGCACACGCGCATGCGCTCGATGCCAAGCGCCTGGAAGGCCGCCTCGAAAATCACCACGCCGCCGGCGATCACCGGCGCGCGGTCGTCGGCTAGTCCCGGGAGCTTGAGCGAGCCGATCTGTCCCTGGTCGAGCAGGGCGTCGCGCAATGAGGCCAGCGACGACTGGGTGATGCCGTCGTCCGAGAGCTTCATCGCCTGAACCACGGAGCCGATCGCCTTGGCGGTACCGGACGAGCCGAATGCCTCCTGCCAGCCCGCCTCGCGGTAGTCTTCTTCGAACTGCTGCAGCAGCAGGCCGATCTCGCCACGGGCCTTCTGCCAACGCTTGCGGTTGAGCTTGCCGCCGGCGAAGAAGCGCAGCGTGGAGGCGATGCAGCCGACCTGGACACTCTCGGTATGCAGCGGCGCGACACCGCGGCCAATGATGAATTCGGTGCTGCCGCCGCCGACGTCGATCACCAGCCGTGGCTCGCGCGAGGCGGGCAGGTCGTGGGCCACGCCAAGGAAGATCAGGCGACCTTCCTCACGGCCGGAGACCACTTCCACCGGGTGGCCCAGCGCGGTTTCCGCGGCGGTGAGGAAGGCCTGCGGCGAGGCGAGGCGGCGCACCGTGTTGGTGGCCACCGCGCGCACGTGCAGCGAGGGCAGGCCAGCGAGGCGCTGGCCGAAGCGGGCCAGGCAGTTCAGGGCCCGCGCGCGATGCTCGGCATCGAGGGTGCCGTCGCTGCGCAGGCCGGCGGCCATGCGCACGGTGTCGCGCAGGCGATCGATCACGCGAGGCTCGCCGTGTTCGACCCGCGCGACGACCATGTGGAAACTGTTCGATCCCATGTCCACTGCGGCCACCAGTTCGCCGTCGCGGATCGGCACGTTGTCGCCCAGCGTCATGCGAGACATTCCATGTGGCTGGGCGGACGCGGCGTGGAGGCGGGGTGGGGCATGCTTGGATCCCTTACGGTCTGGTCGGCCCGCAGAGCTTGTCGAGCAGCGACTGCTGGGCGTTGTAGGGCGGCTGTTCGCCGGGCGTGGCGCGCGTGTAGCGACCGTTGCTGCCCAGCAGCCATGCCTGCGTGTTGTCGGCGAGCGTATTGGCCAGTGTCTCGTCGAACACGCGCTGGGCGAGCACGGGATCGAGGATCGGGAAGGCCACCTCGATGCGCCGCATCAGGTTGCGCTCCATCCAGTCGGCGCTGGCGCAGTACAGCTCCGGCTGGCCGTCGTTGGCGAACCAGTACACCCGGCTGTGCTCGAGGAAGCGGCCGACGATGGAGCGCACGTGGATCCGCTCGGAGACCCCGGGCAGGCCCGGCCGCAGCGTGCAGGCGCCGCGCACCACCAGGTCGATCTCGACGCCGGCCTGGGACGCCCGGTAGAGCGCCTCGATCACGTGCGATTCGTTCAGCGCGTTGAGCTTGGCGACGATCCGCGCCGGTTTGCCGGCACGGGCGTTGTCGGTCTCGCGCTCGATCTTGGCCACCACGCTCTTGTAGAGGGTGAATGGCGAGTGCAGGAGGCGCTTGAGGCTGATGGTCGGTCCCAGCCCGGAGAGCTGCTGGAAGATCTTGTGCAGGTCCTCGCCGATTTCCTCGTTCGCCGTCATCAGGCCGATGTCGGTGTACAGGCGGCTGTTGGCCTGGTGGTAGTTGCCGGTGGACAGGTGCGCGTAGCGGCGCAGCCGGTCGCCCTCGCGGCGCACGATCAGCATCATCTTCGCGTGGGTCTTGAACCCGACCACGCCGTAGACCACCTGTACGCCGGCTTCCTGCAGGCGCGTGGCGAGGCGGATGTTGGCCTCCTCGTCGAAACGCGCGCGCAGTTCGATCACCACGGTGACGTCCTTGCCGTTGCGCGCCGCCTCGATCAGCAGGTCGACCAGCGGGGTGTCCTCGCCGGCGCGGTACAGCGTCTGCTTGATCGCCAGCACCTGCGTGTCCTGCGCGGCCTGGCGCAGCAGGTCGACCACGGCCGAGAAGCTCTCGTAGGGATGGTGCAGCAGCACGTCGCGCTGGGCGATCACGTCGAACTTGTTGCGGCTGGCCTCGATGGCGGCCGGCACCCGCGGGGTGAAGCGCGGGAACTTCAGGTCGGGCCGGTCGACCCAGTCGTAGATCAGCCCCGCGCGGATGATGTTGACTGGTCCGTCGCAGCGGTAGACGTCGGCCTCCTCCAGGTCGAAGTTCTCCACCAGCATGCGGGTGATCGACTTGGGGCAGTCGGTGCCGATCTGCAGGCGCACCGGCCGGGCATAGCCGCGACCGAGCAGCTCTTCGGACAGCGCCCGGGCCAGGTTGTCGACCTCGGCCTCCTCAACCATGAGCTCGCTGTTCCGGGTCACCCGGAACTGGTGCGAGCCGAGCACCTTGAAGCCTGGAAAGGCGAGGTCGACGAAGGCATGCAGCAGTTCGGCCAGGAACACGAAATGCTCGCCAGGACCGCTGACCTCGGCCGGGACGCGGATGATCCGCGGCAGCGAACGCGGCGCCCGCACCAGCGCCATGTGCCCTTCGTGGCCGAACGCGTCGCGGCCCTTCAGCACCACCGCGAGGTTGAGCGTCTTGTTGAGGATGCGCGGGAACGGGTGCACCGGGTCCAGCCCCAACGGCGACAGGACCGGCAGAACCTCTTTCTCGAAGTAGCCACGCAGCCACTGGTGCTGGCGCTTGCTCCAGCGCTGGCGCGGCAGGATGCAGATGCCCTCGGCCTCCAGCCGGGGGCTGAGGTCTTCCTGCCAGGTGGCATATTGCTCGGCGACGAGGTCCAGCGCGCGGGCGCGGATGCGGGCCAGCAGCTCGCCGGACGGGATGCCGTCCGGGCCGGGCGAGGCCGAGCCGAAATGGTGATGGTGCTTGAGCATCGCCACGCGCACCTCGAAGAACTCGTCGAGGTTGTTGGCCACGATGCTCAGGTAGCGCAGGCGCTCGAGCAGGGGCACGTTCGGGTCGCGAGCCATCGCCAGCACGCGGAAGTTGAACTCCAGTGCGGCCAGTTCACGGCTGAGGAACAGCTCGGGGGCCCGGAGCTCGGCCGATTCGGTAGACGGGGACGAAGGTGCACGACGCATGACGTCATTCTGTCGCAACTGTCGTCGGCGCACATCCCATGCGCCGGCAGGGGCATCGGCCCGACCGTCGCCGGTTCAGCCCTCGTCGCCGGATGACGGGCCAAGTAGGCGCTCGCGGCCGAAGTGACAGGAGAAGGTCGAGCCCTGGCCGGGCGTGCTCTCGATCTGCAGGCGGGCCTGGTGCAGGTTCAGCACGTGCTTGACGATGGACAGGCCCAGGCCGGTGCCGCCGGTGTCGCGCGAGCGGCTCGACGAGACCCGGTAGAACCGTTCGGTCAGCCGCGACAAGTGGTTGGCCGGAATGCCGAAACCGGTATCGCTCACCGAGTACACCGCGCCGTCGCCCTGCCGCTGCCAGCGGATGGTGATGGTGCCGCCGGCCGGGGTGTATCGCACCGCATTGCTGACCAGGTTGGAAAAGGCGCTGTGCAGATCCTTGGGTGAGCCCAGCAGGTCGGTCTCGGCGGTGGACTCGAGCACCACGCGATGGCGGCCCTGACTCAGCGCCTCCGCTTCCTTGCGCAGGGTGGCAAGCAGCGGAGCCATGGCCACCCGTTCGTCGGCGACGTGTTCCTGCGTTTCCAGCCGGGACAGGGTCAGCAGGTCTTCGACGATCTGTCCCATCCGCTTGGACTGGGCGCGCATCTCGCCGAGTACCGGGGCCAGTTCGGGCACATCCTCCGGATCGAGTAGTTCGAGGTAGCCGTGGATCACCGTCAACGGTGTGCGCAACTCGTGCGACACGTTTGCGACAAAGTCGCGGCGTATCTGCTCCAGTCGGGTGAGGTCACTGATGTCGCGGGCCAGCAGCAGGCGCTGGCGGCGGCCGAACGGCAGCAGGGTGACGTTGAGGTGACGGTCCGGTCGCCCCGGTGCGGGAATGTCGTTGAGCGGCTCGCGCGCGCCGTCTTCGAGCCAGTCGGCGAGGTCGGAGTGGCGCAGCCGCTCGTGCAGGTCGGAGCCGCGATCCTGCGGCCGGCGCAGCCCCAGCAGATCCTCCGCTGCATGGTTGAACCAGCGCACGTGCTGTTCGTTGTCCAGCAGCACCACGGCATCGGGGAGGTTGCCGGCGGCGCTGCGCAGGTCGCGCAGGCTGGAGGCGATACGGCGGGTACGTGTCATGAAACGGTCATGCGTGGGCGGGGAGGAGGAGGGTGATGCGATCATCGCGCGGCGCAGATGACGGATCGAAGACAGCAGCAATACGATTTCCGCCAGCGCTGCGACGGCCACGCCCGCAGGTGCGTGGCCAGCGGCCAAGTGGCCGGCCAGGCCACCGCCAAGGAGACCGAGGGCCAGCCAGAGAACCAGGGCCGGCATTGCGGGGGGGCGAACGTTGCTCAAGGCGAAGGAATCCCGCGGGAGGGGGCAGTCGGCAGGATCGGGAAAACCTTGTTGCCGCGCAAGCCGCGCCCGTGGCGGTCACACGCTGGCGGAGAAGCGATAACCCGAACCGCGCACGGTCTGCACCATGTCGTCCAGCTTGAACGGCTCGAGCGTCTTGCGCAGGCGCCGGATGTGCACGTCCACCGTGCGCTCTTCCACGTAGACGCTCCCACCCCACACATGGTCGAGAAGCTGGGCGCGTGAGTACACCCGTTCCGGGTGGGTCATGAAGAAGTACAGCAGGCGGTATTCGGTCGGCCCGATCGACACCGGCTCGTCGCCTGCGAACACGCGATGGGCCGGGCCATCGATGCGCAGGGCGCCCAGCTCCACGATGCCGGAGCCGTCGTCGCCGTGGCTGCGGCGCAGCACAGCCTTGATGCGGGCGATCAGCTCGCGGGTCGAGAACGGCTTGATGACGTAATCATCGACGCCGGCCTCCAGGCCGTTGACGCGATCCATCTCCTCGCCCCGGGCGGTGAGCATGATGATCGGGATCTCCCGGCTCAGCTCCTCCTTGCGCAGGCGCCTGGCCAGCTCGAGACCGCTGGTGCCGGGAAGCATCCAGTCGAGCAGGATCAGGTCGGGCACCTGCTCGGCGATGGCTAGCTGCGCGGCACGGGCGTCGGCCGCCTGGGTCGCCTCCATGCCGGCCTTGCGCAGGGCAAAGGCGACCATGTCGCGGATCGAGGCTTCGTCTTCAACGATCAGAATGCGCTTGTGCACGCTTGCTTACGCCCATGTCTGTGACGGTGGGATTGCAGCGTCATTATGTTACGTCGCGATGACAGGTGTGCCGCGGCGGGATGTCACCCGGGTTACTGCTGGGTGCGGTCCGGGTTGTCTTCGGTCTGCACCTTGCGCTTGCGCAGTTCGAGCACCAACGGGGTCAGCTCGGCAATCCGCGCCTGGATACGGGCCCGGGCGTAGTAGTCCAGGTCGTTCCGCTTGAGCACTCGCTTGAGCTGCTCGAGCGCGTCGAACGGGCGGCCCGAGAGGTAGCTGGCATCGGCATAGGCTTCGCCTGCGCGGGCGTCATATCCGGCCAGTTCATTTGCCCGTGCATAGGTGCGGAAGATATCCGGATCCTCGCTGGTAGCCGTGGCAGGACGCAGCAGGGCGGCAGCCTGCGCGGCCTGGTCTTTGCTGGGTTTGTCGATGATCAGCGCCTTGGCGTAGGCCAGGGTGATCGCCGCATTGCGGGGCGACTCGTCATTGAGGGCAGCGTAGGCGCTCAGGGCGCGGCTGCGCTGGCCGTCCTGCAGTTCGGCGTCGGCCAGGGCCAGTCGCAGCACCTGGTTGTCGGGGTGCGATGCCAGCAATGGCTGGAGGACACTGATCGCCTTCGCCCCGCTGCCGCTGCGGGTCAGCGCAAGCGCATACCCGTAGCGGTTGGCCAGCGTATCGAAGCCATGGTGCGGCAGGTTGGCCGAGTAATAGGTGGTCAGCCTCAGGGGGTCACCTGCCAGCACGCGGACCCGCTCGCGCATCAAAGCGTATGTGTCGACGTTGCCCGCTGCGGACGTGGCGGGCAGCAGGTCGGTCGGGTTGCGCACGTAGGCGATCGGCGCGGTGCTTTGCGCCCACTGCGCCGGGTCGATCGTGTTGCCGCTCGGGCGCTCCTTCTGCATCGCGATCAGCGCGCCGGCGCGCTCTTTCGCGTCGCTGATGCGTTCGGTGGTGACCGGATGGTCCTGCAAAAGCGCGGGCACGCCGTCACCTCCGGAACCCGTACGCAGCGTGTCCTCCATCCGCTCGAAGAACGCAGCCATGGCGTTGGGATCGAAACCGGCGCGGGCCAGGGTCTGGATGCCCACCCGATCCGCCTCGATCTCGTCCTTGCGGGTGAAGTTGATCTGTTTCTGCATCAACGCCCCCTGGCCACCCATCAGGATCGCGCCGGCGGCGTCGCCGGAATGGGCGCTGGAGCCGGCGGCGATCGCGCCGAGCAGAACCAGTGCCATCAGGGGGGCATCCTTCTTGGAGGCCTCGAAGGCTCGCTGCAGGTGGTTCTGCGTGATGTGGCCGATCTCGTGGGCGATCACGCCGGCCAGTTCGCTCTCGCTGCGGGTGATCTGGATCAGGCCGGAGTTGACCGCGATGTACCCACCCGGGGCGGCAAAGGCATTGATCTCCGGATCCTTGACGATCAGGAAGCGGAAATGGTCCTTGGGCTTGTCGCTGGCCGCGACCAGGCGGTAGCCGAGATGGTTGATGTAGTCGTCCAGCAGGGGGTCGTCGACCACCATGTCCAGCGCGCGCATCTGGCGCAGCATCGCGGCACCGTAATCGTTCGCCTCCTGGTCGGAAATCAGCGCGTTCGCCGAGCTGCCCAGATCGGGCAGGCGCACATTGTCCTGCGCGCCGGCGGCGAGGCTCAGGCCGGCGCTGACCAGCGCAACGAGCAGGCGGGAAAGGAGACGTCGTGGTGCCATGGTCATAGGTCGGCGACAATACCACTGCGACCGCAACGGCCGCGCCTCGGTTCCGGTCGGCCGGCGCATCCCCGTTCACCCGTCAGCCGCCTTGCACGGCGGCACCGGCGGCCCCACCTGAGCCCACTAGAAGGTTTTCCCTGGAGTCCGGCAATGCCCAAGATCGAGGTCTATTCCACCGCCGTCTGCCCCTACTGCGTGGCGGCGAAAAACCTGTTGAAGTCCAAGGGCCTGGAATGGACCGAGGTACGTATCGACATGGACATGTCCCAGCGCGACACCATGCTGGCCCGCAGCGGCGGCCGGCGCACCGTGCCGCAGATCTTCATCAATGACCAGCACGTGGGCGGCTTCGACGATCTGGTCGCCGCCGACCGCAGCGGCAAACTGGCCGAGTTGCTGGGAGCGGGCGCATGAGCGCGGAGAAGGATCGGCTGGCCGAGTTCACCGCGTTCCGCCAGCGCATGAACGAGCGCATCCTGGCCGAGGACAACCAGGTCGTGCGCCGTTTCTTCGCGCTGGACACGCAGACCTACAAGGCCGGCGCGCTGGACGTGAAGACCAAGGAACTGCTTGGCCTGGTCGCCTCGATGGTGCTGCGCTGCGATGACTGCATCAGCTATCACGTGGCCCAGTGCAAGGAGGCGGGCGTGACGCGCGAGGAGTTCTTCGAGACCTTCAGCGTCGGCCTGGTGGTGGGCGGCTCGATCGTGATCCCGCACCTGCGCCGCGCGGTGGATTTCCTCGACCAGCTCGAGGGTGGTGCCGGCCAGACGGTGGAGTGCGCCGACCACGCCTGAGCGCGTGCAGCTTTTTGGGACGCTGCGTACCAGCATTTGCATCGCCTGCGGCCGCCGATCCGGTGGCCGCGATGGCGGGCATAAGCGATAATTCGGCGGTTATAAGGCCCCGATCTCCCCCTCGGGCGCCTTCCCCCCCCCGGAAACGCATCCCAAGGAGCATCCCCATGAGCAAGACCATTGCCGTGATTCCCGGCGACGGCATCGGCCCCGAGATCATGACCGCCACGCTGCGCGTGCTCGACGCACTGGATTGCGGTCTTGAGTACGACTTCGCCGAGGCCGGCATGATCGCGCTGGACAAGCATGGCGACCTGCTGCCGAAGGACACTCTGGACAAGATCGCCCGGCACAAGGTCGCGCTCAAGGGCCCGCTGACCACGCCGATCGGCGGTGGCTTCACCTCGATCAACGTCACCTTGCGCCGGCACTTCGACCTGTACGCCAACGTGCGTCCGGCGATCAGCTTCCCGGGCACCAAGTCGCGCTTCGAGAACATCGACATCATCACCGTGCGCGAGAACACCGAGGGCGCCTACCTGGCCGAGGGCCAGACGTTGTCGGAGGACGGCGAGGTGGCGCAGTCGATCATCCGCAACACCCGCAAGGGCAGCACCCGCATCGTGCGCTACGCCTTCGACATGGCGGTGAAGAAGGGTCGCAAGAAGGTGACCGCGGTGCACAAGGCCAATATCATGAAGACCAGCTCCGGGCTGTTCCTCAACGTGGCCCGCGAGATCGCCAAGGAATACCCGCAGATCGAGTTCAACGAGATGATCGTGGACAACACCTGCATGCAGCTGGTGATGCGCCCCGAGCAGTTCGACGTGATCGTCACCACCAACCTGTTCGGCGACATTCTCTCCGATCTGTGCGCCGGCCTGGTCGGCGGTCTTGGCCTGGCTCCGGGCGACAACATCGGCGAGCACGCGGCGATCTTCGAGGCGGTGCACGGCTCGGCGCCGGATATCGCCGGCAAGGGCATCGCCAACCCCTGCGCGCTGCTGCTGGCCGCGGCCGACATGCTCGATCACCTCGGCATGGTGGAGAAGGGCACCAGGCTGCGCCAGGCGATCCGCGACACCATGACGAACGACCGCGACAGCGTGACGCCGGATCTCGGCGGCAAGGGTTCGACCGAGAGCTTCGGCGAGGCGATTGCGCGCCGTGTGAAGGGCTGATTAGGTTCGATCCTGTTCACGCGAAGACGGCCACGGCACCCACCGTGGCCGTCTTCGTTTCTGCCTGCCGAAGCTCAGTGCGAGGCCGGCCGGTAGCTGCCGCCGATCGTGCGCGCGGCGACGTTGATCCGATTCCAGCTGTTGATGGCGACCACCAGCAGCGTCAGGTCGACCAGTGCCTCCTCGTCGAAGTGCTGGCGGGCCTGCTCGTGGAGCGCGTCGGATACCGCCTCTGGCGAGGCCAGCTCGGTCAGCTCCTCGGCCCAGGCCAGCGCGACGCGTTCGCGTTCGCTGTACAGCCGGGTTTCGCGCCAGGCCGGCAGCAGGTGGAGGCGCTGCTCGGTTTCTCCGGCGGATCGGGCGTCCTTGCTGTGCATGTCCAGGCAGAAGGCACAGCCGTTGATCTGCGACACGCGCATCTGCACCAGTTCGATCAGGGCCGGCTCCAGCCGGCCGGCGTCGCGAATGTTCTGGCCCAGGGTGATCAGCGGCTGCATCGAGGCATAGTGGCGTTGGATCGCAAAACGGGTCATGGGAGGCTCCTTGTTGGATGAGTGCGGCCGGAGTGGCCGCTCAGGACAAGGACGCCCGGGTCTCCCGTTTCGTGACTGCCTGCAGCCGGGCCAGCTTGTCCGGATGGCGCAGCGCGTGGACCGCGGCGATCCTCTCGCCATTCGCGTCGGCCTCGATCCACATGGCGGTGCCCAGCCGGTCGCCGTCGTGGATGAGCAGGGCCGGTGCGCCGTTGAGCGTGCACAGTTCGAAGCGGATCGCCTGCCCCACCATCTGGCTGGCGACCTGCAGGTACAGTCGGGCCAGCCGCTCGGCGCCGTACAGCGGCCGCAGCGCCGCGCGCACCACGCCGCCGCCGTCGCTGACGTGAACGGCATCCTCAACGAACAGGGCGCGCAGCGTTTCGAGATCAGGTCGCTGCATCGCAGCCACCAGGCGTTGCAGCAGGCGCTGCTGGGTGGTGGCATCGACGCGGAACCGCGGCCGCCCTTCACGCAGCCGCGCGCGGGCGCGATGCACGCGCTGCCGGCAGGCGTCCTCGGCGATGCCGAGGATCGCCGAGGCCTCACCGTGACGGTAGTCGAACACCTCGGTGAGCAGGAAGGCGGCCCGTTCCTCTGGACTCAGTCGTTCGAGCAGCAGCAGGAACGACAGGCTGAGCGACTCGCTGCGTTCCGCTTCGGCCTCGGGCGGCCCGGCGTCGGTTGGCATCGGCTCGGGCAGCCACGGGCCGGTGTAGTGTTCGCGTTCGGTCCTGGCCCGGCGTAGTCGGTCCAGGGCGAGCCGGGTGGTTACCGTCACCAACCACGCTTCCGGATCGTCGAGCTGGATGCCCTCCTGCGCGTGCCAGCGAAGCCACGCATCGTGCAGGACATCCTCGGCGTCGGCGGGGCTGCCGAGCATGCGGTAGGCCAGTCCGAACAGACGCGGACGGTGTTGCTGGAACAGGGCAGTGCGTGGATCCATGGCGTGAACTCCGAACTCCGGCGACGTGCCACGAGGACGCACGGCGCCCCTCAAACGTGACCGCATCTCCGGCCCCCGGCGGACCATGCGGGAGGCGCGACGCGCACGGCGTTCAGCGGACCAGTGGCCAGGGCGCCAGGAAGACCAGCCAGATGAACACCAACATCGCGGTGTATTTCAGCGCCCGGAACAGCTTCGGATGCTTCCTCTTGAACGCCCGGCTGCGCTCGCGCCCGCGCTGGTTCAGGGCGAACGCGCGGTTGACGAAGCCGACTTTTTCCGCGGCGGTGTCGCTGTTGGGCGAGGCGGTGATCGAACCCATGAACGCGCCGACGCGGTGGTTGATTGCACTCATCCAGCGCGTGCGCAGCGGCCGTTCGACGTCGGCGAACAGGATCACCCGGGTCTGGTCGGTCCTGTTCTCCGCCCAGTGCACGTAGGTCTCGTCGAACACCACGTCCTTGCCGTCGCCCCAGGCGTGCATCTGGCCGTCGACGAAGATGCGGCAGTCGTCCGAATTGGGCGTGATCAGGCCCAGGTGGTAGCGCAGCGAGCCGGCGAAGGGATCGCGGTGCGGATTGAGCTTCGAACCCGGGGGCAGCAGGGCGAACATTGCCGCCTTGACGCTGGGGATGCTGTTGAGCAGGCGCACCGTCTGCGGGCACAGCGCCTCGGCCGAGGCCAGCGGTTCGCCATACCACTTGAGGTAGAAGCGCTTCCAGCCCTGCTTGAAGAAACTGTTGAAGCTGGCGTCGTTGTGTTTTTCCGCCGCGCGGATGTGGCCCTCGTCGAACAATGACAGCGCCTCGGCCCGGATCGCCTGCCAGTTGGCCTGCAGCAGGTCCAGTTGGGGGAAGCCGCGACGGTCGAGGATCGGCGTCGCCGGCACGGCCGAGAAGGCATACATCAACAGGTTGTACGGGGCGAACACCGCCGAGTGGTCGACCAGCTGGCGATCGAAGCGGAGTTTCACGCGCCCGCGCAGGTGCACCAGCAGCACGCAGAGGACGAAGGCGAGCAGCAGGTAGAGGACGATCAGGCGAGGGGTGAACAGGTGCATGGAAGCGGAGATCCGGACGGCAGGCAACAAGGATAGCGCCGCGGCCCGGTCCCGGCGCATGCCGCCACGCCCGGATGCCGCGGCGCCCGGGCGTGGCCTGTGTCAGAGCGCCTCGGAGGCGAAGTCGGCCAGTCGCGAACGCTCGCCCCGGCGCAGGGTGATGTGCGCCGAATGCGCCCAGTCCTTGAACCGGTCCACCGCGTAGGTCAGGCCCGAGGTGGTCTCGGTCAGGTAGGGTGTATCGATCTGCTCCACGTTGCCCAGGCAGACGATCTTGGTGCCGGGACCGGCGCGGGTGATCAGGGTCTTCATCTGCTTGGGAGTGAGGTTCTGCGCCTCGTCGATGATCAGGTAGCGGGACAGGAAGGTGCGCCCGCGCATGAAGTTGAGCGAGCGGATCTTGATGCGCGAGGCGAGCAGGTCGTTGGTGGCCTGGCGGCCCCAGCTGCCTCCTTCTTCCGGGTGCGCCAGCACCTCGAGGTTGTCGGTCAGCGCGCCCATCCAGGGGGTCATCTTTTCCTCCTCCGTGCCCGGCAGGAAGCCGATGTCCTCGCCCACCGAGACGGTGGCGCGGGTCATGATGATCTCGCGGTAGCGCTGCTGGTCCATCACCTGGGCCAGCCCGGCGGCCAGCGCCAGCAGGGTCTTGCCGGTGCCGGCGGTACCGAGCAGGGTGACGAAATCGACGTCCGGGTCCATCAGCACGTTGAGCGCGAAGTTCTGCTCGCGGTTGCGCGCGGCAATGCCCCAGACGCTGTGGTTCGGGTGGCTGTGGTCGTCCAGCAGCACCAGCGTGGCCTGCTCCTCGTCCACCGCCATGACGCGCAGCTCGACACTTTCCTCGCCGGGCAGGAACAGGCACTGGTTGACGTACCAGTCCTCGCCCTCGGCGCGGTCCAGCCGGTAGAAGGTGCGGCCCCGTTCGCTCCAGGATTCGACCTCGGGGTGCTGGTCCCAGAAGTTCTCCGGCAGTTCGGCCGCGCCGGTGTAGAGCAGGGCGAAGTCGTCCAGCGCCTTGTCGTTCTCGTAGTCCTCCGCGTCGATGCCGAAGATGCTGGCCTTGATGCGCAGGTTGATGTCCTTGCTGACCAGTACCACCGGGCGGCCGGGCTGCTGGTCGAGCAGTTCCAGCACTGCGGCGAGGATCAGATTGTCCGCCTTGCCGTGGTTGCTGGTGGCGCGCTGCTGGAAGTACAGCCGGCCGGTCTCCGTGCCGCGCTTCAGATTCACGCCGGAGGGATTGTCCAGCGGCAGGCCGTCCTTGATGCCGTGGCCGTTGCCGCGTTCGATCAGCTCGTTCAGGAAGCGGCTGACCTGGCGGCCGTTGCGGGAGACTTCCGACGCGCCCTTCTTCTTTTCGTCCAGTTCCTCCAGCACCGTCATCGGGATGAAGATGTCGTGCTCCTCGAAGCGGAACAGCGACGTCGGATCGTGCAGCAGCACGTTGGTATCGAGCACGTAGATGCGCTTGCTTCCGGTCATGCGGAAGAAACCTCGCTGGGGGTCTTGGAGGGGAGGGTCATGGAATCAGGCCGGTCCGGCCTAGGTGGTCGGGATCGCGTCCAGCACCGCCTGCGCGTGGCCGGCCACCTTCACGCCGCGCCACTCGGCGGCGAGCCGGCCATCGGGATCGACCAGGAAGGTGCTGCGCACGATGCCCCGGTGCTTCTTGCCGTACAGCGTCTTCTCGTGGATCACGTCGAACGCGTGGCACCAGGTTTCATCGATGTCGGCCACCAGCGGAAAAGGCAATTCCTGCTTGGCGGCGAAGTTGGCGTGGGAGCGGACCGAATCGCGTGAGACGCCGATCACCTGTGCGTTGCGCCCGCGGAATTGCGGATACAGGTCGCGGAACTGCTGCGCTTCGGTGGTGCAGCCGGGCGTGTTGTCCTTGGGGTAGAAGTAGATCACCAGCCACTGGCCCTTCAGGCTCGACAGCTTGAGCTCGGTGTCGTCACCCGTGTGTCCTTTCAGGGCGGGGATTTTCTTGCCGACTTCAGGCATGGGGTCTCCGGCGGCAGCGCAAGGCTGTCGCGCATGTGTTGGGAAAGGGGATGGCCGCGGAGCGCGGCGGAAAAGCGGGGCGGCAAAAACAGGCGGCGGTCAGGGCGTCGCCGCTCGTGCGGCGCTGGTTCCTCGAAGGATGCCCTGACTGCATGGCTGGCCTCGCAAACGTCCCGGGCCAGAGACTAGCGCGTCTGGCGGGGAATGAAAGCCCTTGCCAGACACGCGCGGCGGAGCGATCCTCAGAACTTCACCGGATCCATGATGGCGTCCAGGTTCAGGCTGTCGCACAGCTCCAGGAAATCGTCGCGCAAGGTGGCGATGTGCAGGTCCGACGGGATGCCGATGGTGATCTGCGCCTGGAACATTTCCGCGCCCGTCTGCATCGCCTGGTAGCGCATCGAGCTGAGCTGCTCGACGCTGATCCGGTTGCGATGGAAGAACTCCACGATGCGCACCAGGATGCCGGGACGATCGGCGCTGACCACTTCCACCAGGTAGGGCAGCAGTCGGGAGTCCGGCTCGCGCGGCTGCGTGCGGTAATGGACCAGGTGCAGCTCTTCGTCGCGAGCCAGCTTGGCCAGTGCGTTCTCCAGCTTGGCCAGCGCATCCCAGGCACCACTGGCCACCAGCACCAGGGCACTGTCACCGCCGATGGTGGACACCCGTGCGTCGGACAGGTTGCAGCCAGCGTCGGCGATGCGCCGCGCCAGCGTCAGCAGGGGGCTCTTGCCGGTGGAGGAGAGGGTCTGGATCAGCAGCTGATGGTGGTCGCTGCCGGCGCGGGGGGGAGTACGGTTCAAAGGCTTGCCTGCCTGGCGGGGATCGTCCACGGAACGGGGAATCCCGCGCAACGGCCTTCGAGCTTACTTGCCCGTCGCGCGAGCCCGCAAGTAACATGCTGGACTCGATTTTTGCTGGAAACCTTGCCTTGGACATCCGCGGCAGCATCTGCGCTTTGGCGACGCCGTTCACCCCGGACGGGGCGCTCGATTTGGACGCCTTCGGCCGGCTGCTGGATTACCAGGTCGACGGCGGGACGCAGGCGGTGGTCGTGGCCGGATCCACCGGCGAAGCGCACATGCTCGAGCATGACGAGTTCGACACCCTGCTGTCGTTCGCGGTGCGTCACGTCGGCGGCCGCGTACCGGTCATCGCCGGCACCGGCGAGGCCGGTACGGCCAAGACCGTCGCACTGACCCGGCGGGCCGCCTCGCTCGGCGCGGATGCCGCACTGGTAGTGACACCTTACTACGTGCGTCCCACGCAGGAAGGCCTGCACCGCCACTTCGCCGACGTGGCCGATCATGGCGGGCTTCCGGTGATTCTCTACAATGTGCCCGGCCGCACCGGCTGCGACCTGCTGCCGGAGACTACCGCGCTGCTGCGCGATCATCCGGGCATCATCGGCATCAAGGAAGCGCGTGCCGACGCACAGCGCATTGCGGCGACAGCGGAACTTGCGCGTTCGGATTTCGTCTATCTGTCCGGCGACGACGGTACGGCGGCCCAGGCCATGCTCGGCGGTGCCGCGGGAACGATCTCGGTGGTGGCCAACCTGGTGCCGGCGGTGTTCCGCGAGTTGTGCGACGCGGCGACGGCCGGCCGGGCGGACGCGGCGAATGCCGTCGATGCCAGGCTGGCTCCGCTGGTGGACGCGCTGAACGGCGCGCCCAACCCGATCGCGGTGAAGTCGGCGCTACCCTGGCTCGGCCTCGGCAGTGCGACGCCCCGGCTTCCCCTGGTCGAACTGGCCGAGGGCGCGGTACGCGATCAAATTCGCCAGGCGTTGATCCGCCTGGCTCCCTTGGCCGTCGCCGCCTGACCCAGGCGACACGAACCTCCCACGGAAAACCATTACATGAAGAAAACCTCGCTTGCTGTGGCCTTGCCGGCCTTGCTTCTTTCCGGGCTCATGCTCTCGGGCTGCGGCATGTTCCGCTCGCACAAGGCCTGGGATACCGCCAAGCAGGAGTCTCCGCTGGAGATCCCGCCGGGGATGGATACGCCCTCGGCCAGCGAGGCGTTGGTGATCCCGCCTCCGGGTGCCAACCAGCCGACTGCCAACGGTGCGACCGCGGCTACCCAGAGTGGTGCTGCGACCATCACCGATGGCTTCGTAGTGAGCGGCGATGTCGAGACCGCCTACCAGCGTGTCGGGCAGGTGCTCGATGCGGGGGACATTGGCCAGGTGACCGCGCGTGACCCTTCGAGCCACAGCTTCACCGTGACGGTGATGGCCGGCGCCAAGGTGGCGAAAAAGCGCGGCTTCTTCGGCCGCATGTTCCATGGCAACGACGAGGGCGAGAGCTCGCGCGCGACGGCACAGCAGGTGCTGGTGACGGTGAGCGCGAGCGGCCAGAAAGGCAGCGAGGTGCGCGCGCAGGGTTCGGCTCCGGCCGTGGCGAAAGTGGTCGATGGCCTGAGGGCCAAGCTCGGCGGTTGATTCGCCGAGGAGCCGTAACGAAAAAGCCGCCCTGCGGGGCGGCTTTTTTGATGGGCGGGATGACCGACTTTCGTCCCTGGAGTGGTCAGCGCTCAAGCAGGTCGATCTTGTTCGGCTTGCCTTCCCAGGCCTTGGCGTCGGCCAGGGCGTCCTTGCGCTCGGTGATGACCGGCCAGCTCTTGGCCAGGTCGGCATTGAGCTGCACGAAGCCCTCCTGTCCGGCCGGAACATCGTCTTCCGGATAGATGGCGTTGATCGGGCACTCCGGCTCGCAGAGGGTGCAGTCGATGCACTCGTCCGGGTCGATCACCAGGAAATTCGGGCCTTCGTGGAAGGCGTCGACGGGGCAGACCTCAACGCAATCGGTGTACTTGCACTTGATGCAGTTGTCGGTGACGACAAAGGTCATGCGGGGAAGAATTCCGTCGAGGAGACAGGCAAGACGGCCTGACTGAAGTGGCGCTCCCTACGAGGTTCGAACTCGTGTTCCCGCCTTGAGAGGGCGGTGTCCTAGGCCACTAGACGAAGGGAGCGTTCTGACTCAGAGCGCGCTAGTATAGCGAAATTGTTGCAGCCGGCAATGCCTTTTTACGGCATTCGCCGGCTATATCTCCCGCGCCTCAGCCCGGGGCGGTTCGGGTACCGTGCGCCGCCGCGCGCGGTATGCCTCGCGTGCGGCGTGGGTTAGGCTTCCGGGCTTCACGATCGGCAGGGACTGTGACCGCTTGAACCACGAAACAGGGACCGACGGCATGCCTGCGCTGCGGATCATTCCGCGCGACCAGCATGTGATTTCCCGCAAGAACATCAGCAAGGCCGCGCTGCGGGTGCTTTATCGCCTCAACGAAGCTGGCTACGACGCATACCTCGTTGGCGGCGCCGTCCGCGATCTTCTGCTCGGCGGCCATCCCAAGGACTTCGACGTGGCGACCAGTGCCACGCCCGACGAGGTCAAGAAGCTCTTCCGCAACTGCCGGCTGATCGGTCGGCGTTTCCGCCTGGCACACGTCGTGTTCGGCCCGGAGATCATCGAGGTCGCCACGTTCCGCGGCACCGGCGAGGAAGACGGTGAAGGCGATCGCCACATCGTCGACGGCCGCATCGTGCGGGACAACGTCTGGGGAACGATCGAGGAGGACGCGGTGCGCCGCGACTTCCGTGTCAACGCGATGTACTACGACATCAGCGATTTCTCCGTGCGCGATTACGTCGGCGGCATGCAGGACGTGCAGGACAAGGTGCTTCGGTTGATCGGCGATCCGGTCACGCGCTACCGCGAGGACCCCGTACGCATGCTGCGCGCCGCCCGCCTGGCGGCCAAGCTGGGCTTCCGCATCGACGAGGCCGCCGCGGCGCCGTTCGAGAGCCTGGGGCCGCTGCTGACCGAGGCCGCGCCGGCCCGGCTGTTCGACGAGTCGCTCAAATTGTTCCTGGCCGGGCACGGGCTCAAGAGTTTCCGCATGCTCGAACAGTGCGGGCTGCTCCGGTTCCTGTTCCCGTCGACTGCACGGGCATTGAAGGGCGGAGACCGGGCGCTGCGCGCCCTGGTCGAGCGTGGCCTGGCGAACACCGACGCACGCGTGGCCGAGGGCAAGTCGGTGACGCCAGCCTTTCTGTTTGCCGTGCTGCTGTGGGGCGAAGTGCGCGATCGTGCACAGGAACTGGTTGCTGGCGGCATGGACCTCTCCGAGGCTTGGGCGCGGGCAGCGGCCCACGTGGTCGGCGAGCAGTGCCAGCGGGTGGCGATCCCGCGGCGATTCACGCTCACCATGGAGGAGATCTGGGCGCTCCAGCCGCGCTTCGAACAGGTGCAGCGCAAACGGGTGCTCAGGCTTCTCGCGCAGCCACGGTTCCGTGCGGCGTTCGATTTCCTGCTGCTGCGGGCCGAGGAGTCGTCGGCAATGCGCGAGCTCGGCCTGTGGTGGGATCACGCCCAGCAGCTCCCGGTCGACGTGCTCGCTGCCGCGTTGCCCGCCGGTAGCGGGACGCAGGGAGCGGACCTGGTCACAACGACCAGCGCGCGTCCTCCGCGCAAGCGCCGCCGTAGGCGAAAGCCCGGCGGACACTCCGGCTCCGCATGAGCGAGGCCGCCGCCAGGGACGCCTATGTGGCATTGGGCAGCAACCTGGGGGATTCACGCGCCACGCTTGTCGGCGCGGCCGAGGCGTTGGCTGCTTTGCCGGGCAGTCGGCTGGCGGGCATCTCCCGCATCTACCGGACGCCGCCATGGGGGCGGCGCGATCAGCCGGACTTCCTCAATGCCGTCGTGCGCCTGCGCACGACGCTGGAGCCGCATGATCTGCTCGATGCACTGATGGCGATCGAGCGCCGGTTCGGCCGCACGCGCGACGGCGAGCGCTGGGGGCCGCGCACGCTCGATCTCGATCTGCTGCACGTGGACGGCGTGGTGCTGGACGAGCCGCAGCTGACCCTCCCGCATCCGCGGATGGGCGAGCGCGCCTTCGTGTTGCTGCCCCTGGCCGACCTGGCGCCTGAACTGGAGTTGCCGGGGCAGGGGCGGGTGGCCGAACTGCTGCGGCGGGTGGATGCCGGTGGATGCGAGCCGGTCGACTGAAGCGCGTGCTGCACTGCGGCGTCGAGGGTTTATGATGGTCGGCCCGCGGCGGGTTCCGGTATCGATCCGGACGGCCGTTCGAACAGGAAACACTCCGTGTACGTGCAAAACGCCAGTGCCTCGGACCGTAAGCCGGTGACCGTCCCGTCCCTGCGCGCGATGAAGACCGAGGGTCGCCGCATCGTCATGCTCACCGCCTATGACGCCAGCTTCGCGCACCAGCTGGAGATGGCCGGCGTCGACGTCGCCCTGGTCGGAGACTCCCTCGGCATGGTGGTTCAGGGCCATGCCAGCACCCTGCCGGTGACGCTCGACCAGATGGTCTACCACACCGCGGCGGTATCCCGCGGGCTGCGTGCCACGCTGCTGGTGGCCGACCTGCCGTTCATGAGCGACCGCGATACGGCACATGCGCTGGAGGCGGGCGCCCGGCTCGTGGGCGAAGGCAACGCCGCGATGGTGAAGATCGAGGGCGGGGCCCCGCACGTGCTGGAGGCGATCAACGCGCTGTCGGTCCGCGCGATTCCGGTCTGTGCGCACCTGGGCCTTACTCCGCAATCGGTGCATAAGTTCGGCGGCTTCCGTATCCAGGGGCGCGAGGAGGCTGCCGCCGCGCGGGTACTGGATGAGGCGCGCGCGGTCGAGGCTGCCGGTGCCGAACTGCTGGTGCTCGAGGGGATGCCGGTGGCGCTCGCCGAACGCATTACCGCTGCGGTGTCGATTCCAACCATCGGTATCGGTGCAGGCCCCCACTGCGATGGCCAGGTACTGGTGCTGCACGATCTGCTGGGCGTCACGCCCGGCAAGCGACCGAAGTTCAGCAAGGACTTCCTGCAGGGACGCGATTCGGTGTCTGCCGCGATCTCGGCGTTCGTCGACGAGGTGCGCAGCGGCGCCTTTCCCGCTCCCGAGCACTGCTTCAACTAAAGGCCACTTCGATGCAAACCGTGCATGATGCCGGCGCGCTGCGTGCTGTCGTACGCGGCTGGCGTGCCGCCGGCCAGACCGTGGGCTTCGTGCCCACCATGGGCAATCTCCACGCCGGGCACTTCTCGCTGGTGCGGCTGGCTCGGGCGCGCGCCGACCGCGTCGTCGCCAGCGTGTTCGTGAACCCCACGCAATTCGGCCCGAGCGAGGATTTCTCCCGCTATCCGCGAACGCTGGTGCAGGACCAGGCCGGACTGGCCGAACATGACTGCGACCTGCTGTTCGCGCCGGACGTGGCGACCATGTATCCCTACGGTGCGGAGCACACGGTGCGGCTCAGCGTGCCGCAGATCACCGAGACGCTGGAAGGCGCGCATCGCCCCGGTCATTTCGATGGCGTGGCCACCATCGTGTGCAAGCTGTTCAACCTGGTGCAGCCGGATCTGGCCGTGTTCGGCCAGAAGGATTTCCAGCAGCTGAAAGTGATCGAGCGCATGGTGCGCGACCTGGCGCTGCCGGTAAAGGTGATCGCCGCACCCACCCAGCGCGCCGCGGACGGCCTGGCGCTGAGTTCGCGCAACCAGTACCTGAGCGAGGCCGAGCGTGCGCTGGCGCCGCGGATCCACCAGGTGCTGGTGCAGATGCGCGACATGCTTGGCAAGGGACATGCGCCGAAGGTGCTGGAGCAGGCAGCGGCCGGGCAGCTCGAGCGTGCCGGTTTCGTTCCCGACTACGTCGCCATCCGCCGCGTGGACGATCTGGCCGAGCCGGAGGCGGGCGAGCGCGCCGGCCTCGTCGGCCTGGTCGCAGCGCGGCTGGGGAGCACCCGCCTGATCGACAACTTGCTGTTCGACGGAACCGCCCCCACGTGAACGATTCCGACTGGTCGTGTTGCAGTGCACGGCCGGCGACTCGATAATTGAGAGCTACGCAGGCCGTACCTGCTGGAAAGTGATGCCATGCAACTGAACATGCTCAAGGCCAAGATCCACCGCGCGACGGTGACCCATGCCGAGCTCCATTACGAAGGTTCGATCGCGATCGACAGCCTGCTGCTCGAAGCGTCGGGCATCCGCGAGTACGAGCAGATCCACGCCTGGAACATCAACAACGGCAAGCGGTTCGTCACCTACGCACTGAAGGCGGAGGCCGGCTCGGGCATCATTTCGGTGAACGGCAGCGCCGCGCATCGCGCGCAGCCGGGCGACCTGATCATCATCGCCGCGTTCAGCCAGTTGTCCGAGGCCGAGGCCGAGGCGCACCAGCCGATGCTGGTCTACGTGGATGCGAAGAACGCGATCTCGCATACCAACCGCTCGATCCCGACCCAGATGGCCGCCGCCTGAGGCGACGACCCGCGGTTCACGCACGCGGCGTCAGCAGCGTGCCCTGATGGAACACCGCCTTCCAGCCATCGACCGTGCGGCGCCATAGCGTCGTGCGACGGCTGCCGCGCTCCTCCTGCCACAGCACATAGGTCAGCAGGTAGAGGCTCGGCGATAGCGGATGGCATTCGAATGCCTCCGTGCGCCAATGCTCCTTCGGCGGATGCGCGACGCGCTGGCTCAGCACGTCCAGCACCTCGGCCCGACTGTAGCGTTGTCCCGATGCGCCGATCTCCCAGAACATCTCCTCGGTGATCTGCTCGCCATCGGCCGGTCCGGCGCCCGACTCGGGCCGATGGAAGATCGGCTCGCGTTCGCGCAGCTCGGCCAGCACGTCTTCCAGCCGCGGCATGGTCTTCATCGTGTCGCTCATCGGTTACCTCGTTTCGTCCTGCCGGACCAGCGCCCAGGCCACGTGTTCGCGCACCAGGTCCGATGGATGGTCTGCGCGCGCCAGCAGTGCGGCCCGCGCCGCGTCGGACCGCGGTGCGTTGCCCAAGGCTACCGCGATATTGCGCAGCCAGCCCTCGTAGCCGGTGCGGCGGATCGCCATACCTTCGGTCCGCTGCAGGAATTCCTCCTCGCTCCAGGCGAACAGTTCGACCAGCTTGCTGCCATCGAGCCGATGCCTTGGCGCGAAATCCGGTTCGGTCGTCGCCTGCGCGAACTTGTTCCAGGGGCATACCAGCTGGCAGTCGTCGCAGCCGAAAATGCGATTGCCGATCGGGGCGCGGAGCTCCTCCGGGATGCTGCCTTTCAGCTCAATGGTCAAGTAGGAGATACAGCGTCGTGCGTCGAGTCGGTAGGGCGCGACGATCGCCTGGGTCGGGCAGATGTCCAGGCAGCGCCGACAGCTGCCGCAGTGCTCGCTGGCCGGCGTGTCGACCGGTAACGGAAGATCGGTGTAGAGCTCGCCGAGAAAGAAATACGAACCGGCACGGCGATGGATCAGCACGGTGTGCTTGCCGATCCAGCCCAGGCCGGCATTGCGTGCCAGTGCCTTTTCCAGCACCGGTGCAGAGTCGACGTAGGCGCGGTAGCCGAAATCGCCGATCTCCGCGCGGATGCGGTCGGCCAGTCGCTGCAGCCGCTGGCGCAGCAGCTTGTGGTAATCGCGTCCGAGCGTGTAGCGCGAGATGTAGCCGAGTTCGCCGTCCTCGATCACCGACCAGGCGCGGTCAATGTCCGGAGGTGCGTAGTCCATGCGCACCGAGATCACCCGCTGCGTTCCCGGCTCCAACTCGTCCGGTCGACTCCGCTTGGCGCCGTGGCGGGCCATGTAGTCCATCTCTCCGTGGTGGCCGTCGGCCAGCCAGCGCTGCAGATGGGTCTCGTCCTTGGCCAGGTCCACGCCGCTGATGCCAGCGTCGGCAAAGCCGAGGTCGCGCGCCCATCGTTTGATCGAGTGGGCCAGCAGGGCGTAGTCGATGGCGGGAGCCGGGCTTTGCATGTGGCTAGTCTAAATCGCCGCGGTCCCGCGGCCTGCCTATAATCCGCCGATGAATGCACCGGACCCCCGTCACGCGCTCTACACCGTCGACCAGGTGCGCGCCCTCGATCGGCATGCGATCGAGGTGCTCGGCATCCCCGGCTTCGAACTGATGCGCCGGGCCGCAGCCGCGGCGCTGGCCTGCCTTCGTCGGCGCTGGCCGCAGGCGCGTCGGGTGGCGATCTGGTGTGGGCCGGGCAACAACGGCGGCGATGGCTATCTGCTGGGTGTGCTGGCCCGCGAGGCGGGCATGCTGGTCGAGCTGGTTGCCGCGTCCGGCAAGGCCGCCGGCGATGCGCTTAGGGCCCGCACCGCCTTCGAATTCGCCGGTGGACGCGTACATCTGCTCGAAGACATGGCCGCATGGCCCGAGGTCGACGTCCATGTGGATGCGCTCTATGGCAGTGGGCTGAACCGGGCACCCGACTTGCCGGTGGCCGAGCTTATCGAGCGCATCAACAGCAGCGGTCGGCCGGTGCTGGCGCTGGATGTTCCTTCGGGCCTCGATGCCGATCTCGGCGTCTGCCCCGGCTCGGCGGTCCGGGCGACGACGACGGTCTGCTTCATCGCCGCCAAGCGCGGCCTTTACACCGGCGTCGGTCCTGACGTGGTCGGCAAGCTGGAGCTGGATACGCTGCAACTGCCGGATGCCCTGTGGGAAAGCCAGCCGCCCGCGGCTCTGTTGCTGCGTCCCGATGCGCTGCCGCCGCGTCATCGCAGTGCGCACAAGGGCGATAGCGGCCACCTGCTTGTCGTCGGCGGCGAGCAGGGCATGGCCGGAGCGATCCGGCTGTGCGGTGAGGCTGCCTTGCGCGCCGGCGCAGGGCTGGTCAGCGTGGCCACGCAGATCGGACACGTGCCGGCACTCAACGCCGGACGCCCGGAGCTTATGGCGCACGGAGTGAGCGGACCGCAGGCGCTGGAGCCGCTGCTCGAGCGCGCCGACGTGCTGGCGGTCGGTCCGGGGCTTGGTCAGGCTGCCTGGGGGCATGCGCTGTGGCTCACCTCGCTCGACTCCGGCCGGCCGCTGGTGCTCGACGCCGACGGACTGAACCTGCTCGCCCGCGAACCACGTCGCTTCGACCGTGCAGCCGTGCTGACTCCGCATCCCGGCGAGGCCGCGCGTCTGTTGGGAACGGATGTCGCCACCGTGCAGTCGGATCGTTTCGCCGCGACACGCGAACTGGCCGGTCGTTTCGGTGCGGTGGTGGTCCTCAAGGGGGCCGGCAGTCTCGTCGCGCATCCGGACGGGCGGTTGGCGGTCTGTCCCTGGGGGAACCCGGGGATGGGCGCGGGAGGGATGGGCGACGTGCTGACCGGGGTGATTGGCGCGCTGCTCGCACAGGGTGCGACGGCGTGGGAAGCCGCGTGTCTGGGGGTGGGTCTGCACGCGCGCGCCGGGGATGCTGCCGCGCTGGAGGGCGAACGAGGGATGGTCGCCGGTGACCTGATGGCGCCCCTGCGACGGCTCTCCAACGGACTGGCTGCTCATGCTTGAGCGCACCTTCGTGCTGCCCGACGAGGCGGCCACGCAACGGCTGGCTGCGCGCGTAGGGGCGGCTATGGAGCGTGGAGCGGTGTTTCATCTCAGCGGTGAACTGGGCGCTGGCAAGAGCAGTTTTGCGCGCGCATTGCTGCAGGCGCTGGGGGTGACCGGGCGGATCAAGAGCCCGACCTACAGCCTGGTCGAAAATTATCCGCTCGAACGCGGCCAGGCCTGGCACCTGGATCTCTATCGCATTGCCGACCCGGACGAATTGCAGTGGCTCGGGGTGGACGCGCTGGGTGAGCCGGATGCGGTGGTGCTGATCGAGTGGCCACAGCATGGGCGGGGCGCGATTCCGTCTCCCGATGTCGAGCTTGCGCTGGCCTATGCCGGAACCGGGCGCCACGCCCGGTTGAGCGCACATACTGCCCGCGGCGAGCGACTGCTGGAACGCCTGGATCCCGGCGTCGAGGCGCCGGCGCAGACGCACGGCTGACGCTAAGCTTGTGTTTTTCCAAGGGATTCGCCTGTTCCTCTGGTTTCGGATATCCGCCAGAAAAAGCGTGGGTTGCCGCGGTATTCTGGACACATCCTGACAAATGCGGTGCAGGTTGCGGATATCCAAAGGAAAAGTGCTTGCAATCGCACGTAGGCTGCGATTGAATCCAAGCCCATGAGGGCATCCTTGTTCAGGTTCGGCTTGTGCGCGCTGGTGGCTGCGGCTGCCGGTCTGTCATCGCCCGTCCGCGCAGCGGAAATCCGCGGTGCACGGGTCTGGGCCGGACCCGAGTACACCCGGGTGGTGTTCGATCTCAGCGGCCCGGTCCGTTACGGCATCACGCCCCGCGGCGATCAGGTCCGGGTCGATCTCGGCAATGACCGCCTCGCGTCGGCCTTCGAAAAGCCCGCGGCCCAGGGGCTGTTCAAGGGCGTCACGGCGCATCGTCGTGGCGGCAAGCTGGAGCTTTTGGCGGATGTCTCGGCCGGCACCACGCCCAAGAGTTTCATGCTGAAGCCGGGTGGCGGTTACGGCTATCGCCTGGTTCTGGACCTTTATCCGAAGAGCGTTGCCAAGGCCCCCGATGCAAAGGCTTCCGCACCCGCGACGCGGGTAGCTGTGGCCACGGTCACCAAGGCGGACAAACGCGAAGTGCTGACGCTGCGCCAGGTGGCCGAGCAGATGGGCGGCGAACGCAAGGTCGTCGTGGCGGTGGACGCCGGCCATGGCGGCGTCGATCCTGGCGCGCACGGTCCGCATGGCACCCTGGAAAAAAACGTGACGCTCGCGGTGGCGCGCAAGCTGGCGGCGCTGATCGACAAGCAGCCCGGCATGCAGGCGGTGCTGACGAGGGACGGCGACTACTTCATCCCGCTCAAGCGCCGTTACGAGATCGCGCGCGAGAAGAACGCCGACCTGTTCGTCTCGATCCACGCCGACGCCTTCAGGAACGGCGACGCCAAGGGCTCTTCCGTGTGGGTGCTGTCCTCCCGCGGCAAGAGCACCGTGGCGGCGCGCTGGCTGGCCGATCGCGAGAACAGCTCCGACCTGATCGGTGGCGTGTCGCTGGCCTCCGAGGACGACAGCCTCGCCTCGGTGCTGCTGGACATGCAGCAGGGCTGGGCGGTGCAGGCCAGCGAGTCCATCGCCGGCAACGTGCTCAAGGCGCTGGGCAAGCTCGGGCCTACCCACCGCGGCTACGTGGAGCGCGCCAACTTCGTGGTGCTCCGCTCGCCGGACGTACCCTCGATCCTGGTCGAGACGGCGTTCATCAGCAATCCGTCCGAGGAGCGCAAGTTGCGCGATCCCGAGCACCAGACCGAATTGGCCGAAGCGGTGATGGGTGGCGTGCGCAACTATTTCGAGACCACGCCGCCACCCGGCACCTGGTTCGCTGCGCAGGCGGCACGCCGCAATGGCACCCTGCTGGCTTCGGCGCAAGCAACCGATGCGCCGGTGGGCAAGCGCGCGGACGACTCGGTACAGGACATGCACAAGGTCGCCCGCGGCGAGAGCCTGGGAAGCATCGCCAGGCAGTACGGCGTCAGCGTCGGCGCGTTGAAGAGCGCCAACCGCATCAGCGGCAGTGGCGACACGCTGCGTGCCGGCTCGGTGCTGACGATTCCGGCGAGCTGAGCTTCCGGCGCCTTCTCGCTTCCGGACCCCTCGCGTAAGCTACGCGGATGCCTGTGATCCGCGTACTTCCCCCCGAACTGATCAACCAGATCGCCGCCGGCGAGGTGATCGAGCGTCCGTCATCGGTCGTCAAGGAGCTGGTCGAGAACAGCCTCGATGCGGGCGCGTCACGCGTCGAGGTGGACATCGAGCAGGGCGGGGCGCGGCTGATCCGCGTGCGCGACGATGGCGTGGGCATCGCGCCGGACGAGTTGCCGCTCGCGGTCGCCTCGCACGCTACCAGCAAGATCGGCAGCTTCGACGATCTCGAACATGTCGCCAGCATGGGGTTCCGTGGCGAGGCGCTGGCCTCGGTGTCTTCGGTGGCGCGCTTTGCGCTGACCTCGCGCCAGCGTGACGCCGATGCCGCGTTCCGCGTCGAGGTCGATGGCGGCCGGCTGCAGGCGGCGCGTCCCGCGCAGCATCCGCCCGGCACCAGCGTCGAGGTGCGCGACCTGTTCTACAACGTGCCGGCGCGCCGGAAATTCATGCGCGCCGAACGCACCGAGTTCGCGCACATCGACGATCTGATGAAGTCGCTGGCGCTGGCCCGCAGCGGTGTGGAGTTCCGCCTCAGCCACAACGGCAAGCCGGTCCGCGTTTGGAAGGCCGCGCGCGACGAGCAGGCGATGCTGGTGCGGGTCGCCGACGTGCTGGGCGAGAACTTTCCCGCGCAGAGTCTGCATCTGGATCATGCGGCTGCCGGCATGCGACTGTCGGGCTGGGTCGGTCTTCCCACCGCGTCGCGCGGGCAGGCCGATTCGCAGTTCTTCTACGTCAACGGTCGGCTGGTACGCGATCGCGTTGTGGCCCACGCGGTGCGGCAGGCGTATGCGGACGTGCTGTTCCATGGTCGCCATCCGGCTTTCGTGCTGTACCTGGAGCTGGATCCCGCCGGTGTCGACGTGAACGTGCATCCAGCCAAGCACGAGGTGCGCTTCCGCGAGCAGCGGCTGGTCCATGATTTCCTGTTCCGCAGCCTGCATGAGGCGCTGGCGCAGACGCGGGCGGGGCAGGCGGCCGAGGCGGCGGACCAGCCCGCGGCTGCGCCGATGCCATTCCGCGCGCCGGCTTCGTCCGGCTTGGGCAGCTGGCCGAGCCAGGCCAGCCAGAGCCGGTTGAGCCTCGGCGTGCGCGACGAGCCCCTGGCCGGTTACGCCGCCCTGCTGGGCGAGGGGAGCCCGATGCCGCTGGATCGACCGGTGCCCATGCCGTTGCCGGCGATGGCCGACTCTGATCCGGAGCGTGCGCCGCCCCTGGGTTACGCGCTGGCGCAGCTGAAAGGGAGCTACGTGCTGGCCGAGAACGAGCACGGCCTGGTGCTGGTGGACATGCACGCCGCGCACGAGCGGATCACCTACGAGAAGCTCAAGGCGGCCCGGGAAGGCAATCACCTGCGCTCGCAGGTCATGCTGGTGCCGCTCAATCTCGCGATCAGCGCGAAGGAGGCCGCCGCCGCCGAAGAGCACGGAGAGGCCTTGGCGGCCTGGGGGCTGGAGCTTTCGCGCAGCGGTCCGTCCTCGGTCGTGGTGCGCCGGATCCCGGCGCTGCTCGAAGGCGCCGACGTGGAACAGCTGACCCGCGACGTGCTCGCCGAACTGGCCCTGCATGGCAGTTCGCGGCGTCTGCAGGAGCTGGAAAACGAGCTGCTCTCCACCATGGCCTGCCACGGCTCGGTTCGCGCGGGCCGTCGGCTGACGATTCCCGAGATGAACGCCTTGCTGCGCGAGATGGAAGCGACCGAGCGCTCCGGCCAGTGCAACCATGGGCGTCCCACCTGGACCCAGCTCGGACTAGGCGAGCTGGACAAGCTGTTCCTGCGGGGACGCTGACGCCGGATTGCCCCCATCCGTGCGGGCTAGCCATACTCGTGGCTTCCCCACCCAGGTCGACCGCCCGATGATGCGACGTCTTCCGCTTGCCCTCGCCCTCGCCCTTGTCCTCGGAGTTTCCGCCGTGCACGCCACCGAACCTTCCGCCTCCCACCAGCCCTCTGCCACGCAGGTGGTGATGCAGGTCGAGCAGTGGCGCGCCGATCGCATCAAGCGACTCACCGCGCCGGACGGCTGGCTCAGCCTGATCGGGCTAGAATGGCTGCACGAGGGCGCCAATCGGGTCGGCGCGGCTGCCGATAACGACATCGTGCTGAAGGCAGGGCCGGATCATCTTGGCGTGGCGACCCTCACGGCGGATGGCACGGTGCGCTTCACCGCGACACCCGGCAGCGGAGCCGTCATCGACGGCAAGCCGGCGTCCGGTGCGGTGCTGGTCGACGACGTGCATGCGGGCGAGGCCGGCCCCACCACGGTGCACTTCGGCAGCGCCAGCTTCTACGTGATCGACCGCGAAGGGCGCAAGGGCCTGCGCGTGAAGGACCCGCAGGCTGAAACCCGCACGCATTTCCTCGGGATCGACTATTTCCCGATCAACCCGTCATGGCGGATCGTGGCCGACTGGGTGCCGTTCCATCCCGTGCACACGCTGGAGATCGGCACCGCGATCGGCACCATCGACAAGGTCGAGGTGCCGGGCAAGGCAGTGTTCCATCGTGAGGGCAGGACCTTCGAGCTGCTTCCCTACCAGGAAGAACCCGGCGGCGAGCTGTTCTTCGTGATGGCCGATCGCACCTCGGGCAAGGAGACCTACGGCGCGGCACGCTTCCTCTATGCCGCGCTGCCGGCGGGCGGCCTGGACAAGCCGGGCGCGGTGGTGCTGGATTTCAACCGCGCCTACAACCCGCCGTGCGCGTTCACGCCGTTCGCAACCTGCCCGCTGGCACCGCCGGAAAACCGGCTGGACATCGCAGTGACCGCCGGCGAGAAGAAATACGCCGGCGGTCACCACTGAGGCCTGCGTCCCCGTGAGGAGCCCGCTTGCGGGCGATGCTCCTGGCTCTGATGCCGCAGCAATGCGAAAAGCATCGCCCGCGAGCGGTATCTACAGGGGAGCGCGAGGCACTCAGCGGCCCTTGAACTCAGGCCTGCGCTTGTCGAGGAACGCTCCGGTGCCCTCGCGCATGTCCTCGGTGGAGAACACCAGGGCAAAGCCCTGGGTCTCGAATTCAAGGCCCTGGTCCAGCCCTGCCTCGCCGCCCTGCAGTACCGCATCGAGAATGCCGGCCGCCGCCAGCGGTGCGGCCGCGGCGAGCTGGTCGGCCAGCGCGGTGACCGCCTCGTCCAGCGCTTCCGGTGCGACCACCCGGTTCACCACCCCCAGTTCGTAGGCGCGCTGCGCGGAAATCGGCGCGCCGGTCAGGCACAGTTCCAGAGTCGCGCTGCGGCCGGCCAGGCGCAACAGGCGCTGGGTGCCGCCGAAGCCAGGGATCAGGCCGAGGTTGATCTCCGGCTGGCCGAACTTCGCCTTCTCGCTGGCGATCCGCAGGTGGCAGGCCATCGCCAGTTCCATGCCGCCGCCGAGCGCGAAACCCTGGATGCGTGCGATCACCGGCTTGCCGAGGCGTTCGATCAGGCTCATCAGTCGCTGGCCGGTGCGCGAGAAGCCCTGCGCCTGCACCGGCGTGTAGCCGTTCATTTCGGCGATGTCGGCACCCGCCACGAAGGCCTTCTCCCCGCTGCCCGCCAGTACCACCACGCGCACGGAATCCTCCTGCGCGGACTGGGTGAAGGCCAGGGTGAGCTCGTTGAGGGTCTCACGGTTCAATGCGTTGAGCTTGTCCGGACGAGCCACGGTGATGGTGCGGACGGCGCCGCGATCGGCGACTTCGATGTTGCGGTAGGCCATGGCTTGAACCTGCTTGAAGGAAAAGCGCCGATGGTAGCAGCGGGAACCTTTGACGCCCCCCGGAATCTCATGCGGGGCCAGTCAATCGCCGAGGCCCTGCACGGGGCCGACGTCGGGCAGTAGCATGCGGGACTGGCGTCACGATCCGGAGGATGGCATGGGCAAGTGGGCAGGACTGTTGGCAGGATTCGGGCTGATTGGTGCGGTGCATGCGCAGCAGGCTCCCAAGTCCCCCGCGCCCGTGCCCGCGATCGACAAGTCCAAGCTGTCCTATGCGATCGGTTACCAGATCGGCAGCCAGTTCGCCGATGGCCAGCCGGCAGTCGACCTGCCGACGTTGCAGCGTGCTATTGCCGACGCCTACGCCAAGCGCCAGCCGTCCGTCCCGACGGCGGAGATGCGTTCCCAGCTGCGGGCGCTCGATGAGCAGATGCACGCCAACGCCGTGGCCGAGTTCAAACGCATCGCCGAAGCCAACGAACGCAAGAGCGAGCAGTTCATGGCGCACAACCGGGCCCAGCCAGGGGTGGTGCAGTTGCCCTCGGGCGTGCAGTACGCGGTGATCTCCAAGGGCGACGGCGGCGCCAGTCCCACGGTGGACAGCAAGGTCACGGTCAACTATCGCGGCATGCTGATCGACGGCACCGAGTTCGACAGCACCTGGGCCCACGGCCAGCCGGCCTCGTTCACGGTCAAGAGCGTGATCCCTGGTTGGCGTGACGTGATACCGCGCATGCACGTTGGTGATCGCTGGAAAGTGGTGATTCCGCCACGCCTGGCCTACGGCGAACGTGGCGCATTGCCCAGGATCGGCCCGAACGAGGCGCTGGTTTTCGACATCCAGTTGCTGAGCGTCGATTCTCCCTGATCTGCGGGGCGTCGCAGGCGCTATCATTGGCGGCCATGCCGAACGATCCCCGCGCTTCATTTTCCAACACCCCGCTGACCCCTTGTACCGGTGTATGCCGGCTGGATGGACGCGGTTACTGTCTGGGATGTCAGCGCTCGATGGGGGAGATTGCCCGCTGGGGCAGCATGCCCGATACGGAGCGGCTCTACCTGATGCGTGTGGTGCTGCCCACCCGCAAGGCGTCGTGATGGAAGGGATCTGGCACGAGCTGGCACCCGCGCTCGTGCCGCTGGCCGAGCCGCCGCAGCCGCCGGGATGGAACCACGTGCAGATGAGCGAGCTGCTCGGCTCGGTCGAGCGCCGGCCGGCCGCCGTGCTGGTCGGGGTGCGCGAAGGCGTGGATCCCCGGGTGGTGCTGACCGTGCGTACGGCGCACCTCGCCTCGCACGCCGGGCAGGTGGCGTTTCCGGGCGGCGGCAGCGATCCGGTAGATCGCGACGTGATTGCCACCGCGCTGCGCGAGAGCCGGGAGGAGATCGGACTGGATCCCGGCCATGTCTCGCCACTCGGTTTTCTCGACATGTTCGAGACGATCAGCGGCTACTGCGTGACCCCGGTGGTGGCCCGGATCGCCGAGCAGGCGGTGCTGGCACCGGCGCCGGACGAAGTGGCCGAAGTGTTCGAGGTGCCACTGTCATTCTTCCTGGAACCGGCCAACCTGCGTCGCTACACGATGGAATACCGCGGTCATCGCCGGCCGATGGTGGAATTTGTCCACGGGGGACACCGCATCTGGGGTGCCACCGCGGCGATGCTTCTGAATCTCCTGCAGAGGATGGGTCGGGCATGAGCTTTTCCACACCGCTGATCGACGTCGCCGGGTTGGCCGGCATCCCGGCCGGCGAGGTCATGATCTTCGACTGCCGCGTCGACCTGGCCGATCCGACCAAGGGGCGGCGCGACTTTCTTGCTGGCCATATTCCCGGTGCGGTCTATGCCGATCTCGACCACGACCTGTCCGACCTATCGCGGCAGTCCGGAGGGCTGGGCCGGCACCCTCTGCCCAGTGCGGCGGCGTTTTCCGCCGCGCTGGGGCGCTGGGGCTGGCGACCGGATCTCCCGGTGGTCTGCTACGACGCAGGCAACGGTGCGCTGGCTGCGGCCCGCCTCTGGTGGATGTTGCGCGCAGTCGGTGCGCAGGCCGTAGCCGTGCTCGATGGCGGCTTGGCCGCCTGGCTGACGGCGGGACAGCCACTGGAGGCCGGCGAGCCGGCAGCGCGCGCGCCGACCCACGTGGAGATCACCTTCGAACCGTCAATGATCGTCGACCACGCCGGTGCGGCGGATGCCGCATCGACGGGGAACCTGGTCGACGCCCGGGCCGAGCCGCGTTATCGCGGCGAGGTAGAGCCACTCGACCGCGTAGCCGGCCACGTGCCGGGCGCCCTGAACCGTCCGTTTGCCAGCAACCTCGAGCCGGACGGCCGATTCAAGCCGGTCGCGGTGCTGCGGGAGGAATGGCTGGCGCTGCTTGGGGGGCGCGATCCCGCCGCGGTCGTCCACATGTGCGGCTCAGGCGTCACGGCGATCCACAACATGCTCGCGATGGAGCGGGCAGGGCTCGGTGGCTCGCGGCTCTATCCGCCCTCGTGGAGCGGCTGGATCAGCGATCCTTCGCGGCCGGTCGCGATCGGGTAGCCGGTCACTTCTTGCCCAGGCGCGCGACCAGAGCCTGCAGCACCGCCTGGGTCTCCGGCCGGAAGAAACCGTCGACGAATGCATCCAGCGGCAGCGCGTCGATGTCGGCATAGGCTTCGGCCATGTCGGCCCGCGCCAGCGCGCGGGTGGCCAGCATCGCGTGGGCCGGCAGGGCGGTAAGCTCGCGCAGCCAGAACAGCGCCCGCGTCGTCACCTGGTCGATGGCGGTGGTTTCGTCGACGAAGCCGCAGGCCAGCGCATCCTTCGATTCGATCATCGCTCCGGCCACCAGCAACCGCTCGGCGCGGTAGGCGCCGACCACCCGGCGCAGGGCAAACTGGATGCAGTCCGGTACCACCAGGCCGACCTGGACCTCGTTGAGGCCGATCTTGAACGGACCCTCCGCCATCACCCGGTAGTCGCAGAACAGCGAGAGTACCGCGCCTCCGGCCGGGCTGTGGCCGGTGATCGCGGCGACGACCGGGATCGGCGAGCGTGCGAGCACGCCGCAGGTGGCGAAGAACTCGCGCCAGAATGCGCGCACCTCGGCGCGCTCGCGCCCCATCAGGGCCGGCACGTCGACGCCGGCGGAAAACATGCCCGGGTTTCCGGACAGCACGATGCCACGGGCACCACTCCCGGTCGCTTCGGTGATGGCCTGCTGAAGTGCGACCAGCAAATCGCGGTTCAGCGCGTTGACCGGCGGTCGCGCCAGCTGGATCTCGACGAGATGGTCGTGGGAAATGCGGTTGAGCATGACGGCTCCGGTGGTTCGGTTATTGCGGCTGGACGTCGGAGGTCCACGTGTATCGCACGGCATAGTCGAGCGTCGCCCTGCCGTTGGCCGGGACCTTGACGGCGAAGCTCAGCGTGTCTGGAGTGATGTCCTCGGGTTTCTGGCTGGACGAGACCAGAGCCCAGGTGCGCCACCGCGATGGATGCTCGCGCACGGTGACGATGCGGGCTTCGTCGCCTGCATTGGTGAGGGTGAGCCGGAACGCCTCGTCCATGGTGCGGCCATGGCGATCCACGTGGAAGGCGGTGCGCTCGCGCTTCACCCGCAGGTCGAATGCGTTGCCCAGGGTGAGCGTGACCTTGCCGCCCCTGGGGGTGTCTTCCACCCGGCCCTCGCCGATCACCTGCGCTGTGCCGTGGGCGTCGTCGGCGAGCACCCGCAGGTAACCGGCCGGCAGGCTGTCGAAGGCGTCGAAGGTCAGGGTGCTGGTGACCTGCTCCTGGCCACCGGGGTTGAAGTCCGGCTGGATCATCGGCATCGGTGGCTGGTAGGCGTTGCCGGTTTCGTACAGCGCAGTCCGCTCGCACGACACCGTGCGCGTCGCATACAGCGGCAGCAGGCTCACTGTGCCGTCGGGAAGATCGACCGAAGCAGGCAGGTGGAAGCTGCGATAGTCCGCAAGGGTGGACTGCTCCGGCATGTCGCGTGCCGCCTTGGCGCTGAAGGCCATCACTCGCGGTCCCGAGGCGTTCGGCTTGGCCAGGCTCGGTTCGCCGGCGATGAGGGTGAGGTCGGCGTCGTGCCAGTCGCTGCCGCTGCGGTTGGCCACGCTGGCGCGCGACTCCAGCGTCATGCGGCAAGCACCCCCCGGCGCCAGCGTGCCGATGTAGGAAGCACGCCAGCCCAGGCCGGCGGTGACGAAACCGAGCTGCGCCTGCGTTGGGCCACCATGCCGGGCGTCGACGCGCAGATCCAGTCGTGCACCGCGCTGGATCGGTCCGGTGGCGCGAACGGCAGCGTAGTCGTGCACCAGCACCGTTGCATCGCCCTGACGCAGCTCGAGGCCGCCACGGGCGGAGAGCAGCTTGCCGCTGGCCAGCACATTGCCGTTGGCGCCGAGCACGTCGATGTCGCGACCGACCAGGTCCGACAGGCCGGACGACTCGCCCTGCACCAGGCGCAGCCGCTGCGATACCACACGGGCTGCGGCGTCCCTGAAGTGGAGCGACAGGGCTTCCAGGTCGAGAAACTGCGGCAGGCCGCCGAGACTGACGTCCTGCTTGCCGGACGTCAGATCGAGCCGCCGTGGCTCGCGCACCATGGCGTAGCCGCTATTCACCGGTGCGCCATCGTTGTTGAACAGCGAGGCGTCGTCGCTGCGGTAGACGGTGATCGAGGTCGCATCCGTCGCGGTGGCCTGAGCGCAGGCGCAGGCAAGGATGCCGAGGGCTATCAGGGAGAGGCGGAATGGGCGCACCGTTCGAGCTCCTTTCGTGGAAACGCCCGCCATCTTAGCCATCGCACGTGAAGCGCAGGCAAGCCGGGCGTCATGATGGGCAACCCCTTTTTCCCACCTGCCGCGTTCAGGCGGCCGGCGAGACCGTGTGCGCCGAATCCCGGATCGCTCGAGGCAGCGGCACCGGCTTGCCGCTGTGCGGGTCCATCCAGACCAGCACCACGTGGCCATCGCAGTAGAGTCGCACCGGCTCGTCCGCATCGACGATGCGGTGGGCGAGGGTGATCGAACTGTTGCCGAGGCGCTCGCACGACAACATCACCGACAGACGTGCCGGCCAGGTGATCGGCAGACGGTAGTTGAGATGGCTGGCGGCGAGTACCGGCATGGCGTGCTCGTCGAACCACGGGCCAGGCACGTGGCTCAGCCACTGCAACCGGGCTTCTTCGAGGTAGGTCAGGTAGGTCGCATTGTTGACGTGGTTGAACGCATCCAGGTCGCGCCAGCGGGCGTCCAGTTCGGCAACAAACAGCGGGGCCGCACCTTCCTGAGACTGCGGTACAACCGCAGCAGGGGCGGCGATCGCCTCATTTTCGAGGGTCTTGCGGGGGCGCTTGGCGGCACCTTCTTCGGTGGTCACGAACGTTTCTTCCTGGGCATGGGCCGATGCTTGTCGGCCGAGGCGATGTGTTTGGTGGCGGCCTTGGTGCGCATCGGTGCATCGGCGCGCTTGGCCTTGGTGGCCTTGGTCGAACGCAGGTGCGGCGCGAGGAAGTGGCCGGTGTGCGAGCCGGCCGTGGCAGCTACCGTTTCCGGCGTGCCGGACACCAGGATGCGCCCGCCACCCGAGCCACCCTCGGGGCCGAGGTCGACGATCCAGTCGGCGGTCTTGATCACGTCGAGGTTGTGCTCGATCACCACCACAGTGTTGCCCTGGTCGACCAGCTGGTGGAGCACGTCGAGCAGCTGCTCGATGTCGTGGAAGTGCAGGCCGGTGGTGGGCTCGTCGAGGATGTACAGGGTGCGGCCGGTATCGCGCTTGGACAGTTCCTTGGACAGCTTCACGCGCTGTGCCTCGCCGCCGGACAGCGTGGTCGCGCTCTGCCCGAGCTTGATGTAGTCCAGACCGACCGCGCGCAGGGTGTCGAGCTTGCGCGCGATGGTCGGCACGTTCTCGAACAGCTTCAGCGCGTCCTCCACCGTCATGTCGAGTACGTCGGCGATGGTGTGGCCCTTGTAGAGGATGTCCAGCGTCTCGCGGTTGTAGCGCTTGCCGTGGCAGACGTCGCAGGGCACGTAGACGTCGGGCAGGAAGTGCATCTCCACCTTGATCATGCCGTCGCCTTCGCAGGCCTCGCAGCGGCCGCCGCGTACGTTGAAGCTGAAGCGGCCCGGCGTGTAGCCGCGCGAGCGCGCTTCCGGCACCTGCGCGAACATCTCGCGCAGCGGCGTGAACAGGCCGGTGTAGGTGGCCGGGTTGGAGCGCGGCGTGCGGCCGATCGGCGACTGGTCGATGTCGACCACCTTGTCGAACAGGTCCATGCCGGTGACCGACTGGTACGGCGCCGGCTGCGTCGAGGCGCCGTTGAGCTCCATCGCGGCGAGCCGGAACAGGGTGTCGTTGACCAGGGTCGACTTGCCCGAGCCGGACACGCCGGTGATGCAGGTGAACAGCCCGGCCGGCACCGACAGGTCGACGTTCTTCAGGTTGTTGCCGCTGGCGCCCTTCAGGTGCAGCCAGGCGTTCTTGTCTACCGGTTGGCGACGCTTCTCCGGCACCTCGATCGCGCGCTTGCCGGAGAGAAACTGGCCGGTCACCGAGCGCGGCGAGGCCAGCACGTCGTCCACCGAACCCTGCGCCACGATCTCGCCGCCGTGCACGCCGGCGCCGGGGCCGATGTCGAGTACGTGGTCGGCCATGCGGATGGCGTCCTCGTCGTGTTCGACAACGATCACCGTGTTGCCGAGGTCGCGCAGTCGGGTCAGCGTGCCGAGCAGGCGTTCGTTGTCGCGCTGGTGCAGGCCGATCGAGGGTTCGTCCAGCACGTACATCACGCCGACCAGGCCGGCGCCGATCTGGCTGGCCAGGCGGATGCGCTGGGCCTCGCCGCCGGACAGCGTGTCGGCGGTACGGTCCAGGGTCAGGTAGTTCAGTCCGACGTCGCTGAGGAAGCTCAGCCGTTCGCGGATCTCCTTGACGATCTTCACCGCGATCTCGCCGCGCCAGCCGGTCAGCGTCAGCGTCTCGAAGAACGCCAGGGAGTCGTCGATCGAGCGGTGGGTCAGCGCGGGCAGGGCATGGTCGGCGACGAACACGTTGCGTGCCGAACGGTTCAGCCGCTGGCCTTCGCAGGCCGGGCAAGGCTGGTCGCTGATGTACTTGGACAGCTCCTCGCGGACCGCCATCGACTCGGTTTCTTTGTAGCGGCGCTCCAGGTTCGGCAGGATGCCCTCGAACGGATGCTCGCGGGTCACCCGGCCACCGCGTTCGGTGATGTAGCGAAACGCGATCGGCTCGCGTCCGCTGCCGTGCAGGACTGCCTTCTGCGTGGCGGCAGGCAGTTTCTGCCACGGCGTGTCGACGTCGAAGCCGTAGTGCGAGGCCAGCGACTGCAGCATCTGGAAGTAGTGTGGGTTGCGACGGTCCCAGCCGCGGATCGCGCCGCCGGCCAGCGACAGCTCCGGATGGCCGACCACGCGCGCCGGGTCGAACACCTGGGTCACGCCCAGGCCGTCGCAGGCCGGGCAGGCGCCGATCGGCGAATTGAACGAGAACAGCCGTGGCTCCAGCTCGGGCAGCGAGTAATCGCAGACCGGGCAGGAGTAGCGCGAGGACAGCATCTGGTCGGGCTGGTCGGTGTGATCCATGTCGGCCAGCAGGACCAGCCCGTCGCCCAGCCGCAGTGCGGTCTCGAACGATTCGGCCAGGCGCTGCTTGATGTCCTCGCGCGGGCGGAAGCGATCGATCACCACCTCGATGGTGTGCTTCTGGCGCAGGGTGAGCGGCGGCACGGCGTCGAGGTCGTACACCGCGCCGTCGACGCGGGCGCGCACGAAACCCTGCGCGCGCAGTTGCTCGAACACCTGCACGTGCTCGCCCTTGCGGTCGCGGATCACCGGCGCCAGCAGCATCAGACGCTTTTCCGGATCCATTGCCAGCGTGGCGTCGACCATCTGGCTGACCGTCTGCGCCTCCAGCGGGATGCCGTGGTCCGGGCAGCGTGGCGTGCCGACGCGGGCGTACAGCAGGCGCAGGTAGTCGTAGACCTCGGTGATCGTACCCACGGTGGAGCGCGGGTTGTGCGAGGTCGACTTCTGCTCGATCGAAATCGCCGGTGAGAGGCCTTCGATGTGGTCGACGTCGGGCTTCTCCATCATCGACAGGAACTGCCGCGCGTACGCCGAGAGCGACTCGACGTAGCGCCGCTGACCCTCGGCGTAGATGGTGTCGAAAGCGAGCGAGGATTTGCCCGAGCCGGACAGGCCGGTGATCACGATCAGCCGATCGCGGGGCAGGTCCAGGTCGATGTTCTTGAGATTGTGCGTGCGTGCGCCGCGAATGCGAATGGTGTCCATCGCGTGGTCAGATGGGGGGAAGCGACCAATATAGCAATGCCCGGTGGCTGGCTGGGTGCTGCCTGACCAGATGCATCTCGGTCGTCGCGCGAAAGGCATTCCGCTGTGGCTAAATGGGCGATTCCTGATGAATCCGGAGCACAGTTCATGACGTACGATCGTGTTGGCCCCCGTCTGGTGAGTGTGCTTGCCGGTCTGGTGCTGATGCTGGGGACGTCTCCGCTCATGGCCACCCAGGCCAGCGCCAAGCAGGTTAAGGAGCTGATGGGCTTGTTCGGTACCGAGCGGATGTTCCAGCAGATGAATGCCCAGATGGCGGCGATGATGGGCAGACAGCTCCCCTGCGTGCCGGCGAGCTACTGGAACGGGTTCCTCGACGGGCAGGCCACCCGGGAGCTCGGCGCGAAGCTGGTACCCATCTACCAGCGGCACTTCACCGAGCAGGATGTCCGGGGGCTGCTGAAGTTCTACCGCTCGCCGCTTGGGAAGAAGCTGCTGCTGGAGCAGCCCTCGATCATGGCCGAGGTCATGCAGATGGGGCGGCAATGGGGCGAGCAGCGGGCCCAGGCGATGATCACCGGGTTGCAGCAGAACGGCACCCTGACCGCGGAAAGGCGCTGCCCGCCGGCATCCGGACCCCAGCCCGCTTTGGCGGCGCCGGCAGCGGCGGCCAGCAGCCCCTGACCGGACGGGGCGGCGCCGGGTGGTCAAGGATTGACCAATGGTTCTTGCCCTCGTTATACTCGGCAGTCCAATGCGCTCGGTTAGGCGTGTCGGAACCCAAGAGAATAACGACAGAAGGGACATTCCCATGAGTTACGCAGTCATCAAGACCGGTGGCAAGCAGTACCGGGTGCAGCAGGGCGACGTCCTGCGCGTCGAGCTGCTGAACGCCGAAGAAGGCGCCACCGTGAATTTCGACCAAGTCCTGCTGGTCGGTGCAGGCGAGTCGATCACCGTCGGCGCGCCGACCGTGACCGGCGCCACCGTCTCGGCCACCGTGCGCAAGCATGGTCGCGCGGACAAGGTGCGGATCATCAAGTTCCGCCGCCGCAAGCACCACAAGAAGCAGCAGGGTCATCGTCAGCACTTCACCGAAGTGGAAATCACGGGCATCAACGCCTGAGCAACTGGAGCATTGAGTCATGGCACATAAAAAAGGCGTAGGTTCCAGCCGCAACGGTCGCGATTCGAACCCGAAGTACCTGGGCGTGAAGATCTACGGCGGCCAGGCCATCGAGGCCGGCAACATCATCGTGCGTCAGCGCGGCACCCAGTTCCATGCCGGTACCGGCGTGGGTCTCGGTCGCGACCACACCCTGTACGCGCTGGTCGATGGCACCGTGCAGTTCAAGGTCCGCGGCGCCAAGAACCGCCGCTTCGTCGACGTGATCCCGGCCTAAGCCGCTCGCGTCACGATGCGCGAAGGCCCCGCTCCGGCGGGGCCTTTGTTTTTCCGGGGCAGCGAACCGGGTGGGCGACGCGCCCACCGGATTCCCGGTTACCCTTCCGATCCATGCTACGCGTTCCGGGCAGATCCCATGAAATTCGTCGATGAAGCAGTCATCAAGGTCCAGGCCGGCAACGGCGGCAATGGCTGCGTCAGTTTCCGCCGCGAGAAGTTCATTCCCTTCGGCGGCCCCAACGGCGGCGACGGTGGCCACGGCGGCTCGGTATGGCTGGTCGCCGACGAGGGCCTCAACACGCTGGTCGATTTCCGCCACCAGCGCGTGTTCAAGGCCCAGCGCGGCGAGAACGGCATGGGCTCGGACATGTACGGCAAGGGTGGCGAGGACACCATCGTCCGCGTGCCGGTCGGCACCGTGGTCACCAATGTCGATACCGACGAGGTCATCGGCGACCTCACCCAGCACGGCCAGCGCTTGCTGGTGGCGCAGGGCGGCAAGGGCGGCCTCGGCAACATCCATTTCAAGAGCTCGGTGAACCGGGCGCCGCGCAAGGCGACTGACGGTACGCCGGGTGAGGTGCGCGAGCTCAAGCTCGAGCTCAAGCTGCTCGCCGACGTCGGGTTGCTGGGTTTTCCCAATGCGGGCAAGTCGACCTTCATCCGCGCCGTTTCGGCCGCGACCCCGCGGGTGGCGGACTATCCGTTCACCACGCTGCACCCGAACCTCGGCGTGGTCAGCCTCGGTACCGACCAGAGTTTCGTGATCGCCGACATTCCCGGCCTGATCGAGGGTGCGGCGGACGGTGCCGGCTTGGGCATCCAGTTCCTGCGCCACGTATCGCGCACGCGCCTGCTGCTGCACCTGGTGGACATCGCGCCGATCGATGGCACCGATCCGGTCGAGCAGGTGCGTGCGATCGAGCAGGAGCTGACCAAGTTCGATCCTGAGCTGCTGGATCGTCCCCGCTGGCTGGTCCTGAACAAGGCCGATGTGCTGCCGGAAGACGAGCGTCAGGCGGTGGCGGAAGACATCGTCCGGCGCCTGGGCTGGACCCAGCCGTGGTTCCTCGTCTCGGCGATCGCCCGCGACAACACGTTGGCGGTCTGCCAGCAGGTGCAGCGCTTCTTCGAGTCGCAGCGACGCGCGGCCGAGGAGGAAGTCCAGACCGACTTCGCGCCCGACGACGTGCGCAGCCGGGGCGCGGCCTCGCAGCCGGAGTAAGGCTTCGCCCGGGCCGTTGCGCTCTCGCGCGCGGCCCGAGTCAGGGCATCATGGGCGCTTCCGGCCGCGAGGCTGCTTGAAGGAGTGCTACCCGATGCCCACCCGCCGCGACTTCCTCAAGGGCACGCTGATGACCGCCGGTGCGCTGGCGGTGCCGTCCATCAAGGCAACTGCTGCGGCCGAGCCGGTGCAACGCGCCGCGGTGCCGGCGCATGCCGGGGCACGCGTCGTTTCGACCTGGGACTTCGGGGTTCCCGCCAACCGGGCGGCCTGGGCATTGCTCGGCGATGGCGGCAAGGCGCTGGATGCGGTCGAGGCCGGGGTGCAGATTCCCGAGGCCGATCGCGCCAACCACAGCGTGGGTCTGGGCGGCTATCCCGACCGGGATGGTCACGTCACCCTGGACGCCAGCATCATGGACGGCGACGGCCGCTGCGGCGCAGTGGCGTGTATCGAGCGCATCGTGCACCCGATCCGGGTAGCGCGCCGGGTGATGGAGGTGACACCGCATGTTCTGCTGGTGGGCGAAGGCGCGCTCCAGTTCGCCCGGGAGCAGGGCTTCCATGAGCAGGATCTGCTCACTCCGGAAGCCGAGAAGGCCTGGCACGCGTGGAGGAAGGAAGCGAAGTACCGCCCGGTGCCGAACAGCGAGAACCGCGACTATCACCAGAGCCTCGGGCTGCCCGGCGGCAAGCACAACCACGACACGATCGGCATGCTTGCAGTGGATCGGAATGGCCACCTTGCCGGCGCCTGTACCACCAGCGGCATGGCCTGGAAGCTGCATGGCCGGGTCGGCGACAGCCCGATCATCGGTGCCGGCCTGTATGTCGATGGGGATGTCGGCGGGGCCACCTCCACCGGCGTAGGCGAGGAGGTGATCCGCAACGCCGGCAGCTTCCTGGTGGTCGAGCTGATGCGCCAGGGACGCAGCCCGCAGGAAGCCTGCGAGGAGGCGGTGCGCCGCATCGTCAAGAAGCGACCCGACGGCGCGAAGGAGTTGCAGGTCGGCTTTCTCGCATTGCGTCGTGACGGTGCAGTCGGTGCCTTCGCGATCCAGCACGGCTTCACCTACGCGGTGTGCGATGGCGACTCGCAGGATCGGGTGTTCGGTTCCCCCAGCGTCTACCGCACGAGCTTCAACTGATGCCCCTGCTCGAGATCGCCGCGGGCTCGCTCGAGTCGGCGCTGGCCGCCCAGGCGGGCGGGGCGGGGCGCGTCGAGCTGTGCGGCAACCTCGCCGGTGGCGGGGTCACGCCCTCGTATGGACTGGTGGCGATCGCACGCGACCGGCTTTCGATCCCGCTGCATGTGCTGATCCGGCCGCGGACCGGGGATTTCCTCTACGGCGAAGCCGAGCTGGAAATCATGCTGCGCGACGTGGAAGCCTGCGTCCGGCTCGGCTGCGATGGCGTGGTGATCGGTGCGCTGGATGCCGATGGGCGTGTCGATCGGCCGCTCTGCCGCGCCCTGGTGGAAGCCGCCGGACCGCTGGGCGTGACTTTCCATCGCGCATTCGATGCGGTCTGCAATCCGGTGGAGGCGCTGGAGGATGTCGTCGGGCTGGGCTGCAATCGCGTGCTTACCTCTGGCGGTTGCCCGAACGCGCTGGAGGGGGCCGAAGCCATCGCTGCGCGGGTCCGGCAGTCGGCAGGTCGCATCCGGGTGATGGCCGGGGCCGGCATCCGGCCGGACAACGTTCGCGAGGTGCTGGTGCGCAGCGGCGTCGACGAAGTCCATGCCTCGGCGCGCACGCTGCAACGTTCGGCCATGCGCTGGCGCAACGAGCGACTGCTGGATCTGGGGGTGGATCTTGACGAGACCGCCCGTGCGATCGTGGCCGCTCTGGTCGCCGAGTTGGTGCCCGCTGACGGCGTTGCCGGGTAGGGCGGGCGCCGGGCAAAGAAAAAGCCGGCTTGCGCCGGCTTGTTCACCAACCCGAAGGAGCGTTCTGGCTTCAGGCCAGTTCGCGGATCTTCGCGTTGAGGCGGCTCTTGTGGCGAGCGGCCTTGTTCTTGTGGATCAGGCCACGCGCGGCGTAGCGATCCATGACCGGCTGGGCGGCGGCAAAGGCCTCGACCGCGGCAGCCTTGTCCTTGGCCTCGATGGCCTTGACGACCTTCTTGAGGGCGGTGCGCACCATGGAGCGGGCGCTGACGTTGCGCAGGCGGCGCTGCTCGGACTGGCGCGCACGCTTCTTCGCGGACTTGATGTTGGCCAAGGTAAAACTCCGAAATCGCTTGGGGTTGGAAAAAGACGCGCAATTATGCGTGCATTGCGCTATGGCGTCAAGCACTTGGCGCGACCGATAGGCGCTTGCGGCGCCCGGTGTGACAGGCCGTGGCTGACGGTCGCTGCGTGCCTGGATTGTGCCACACCTGAGCCTGTCATCGCGCCCCCTGCCGCTGTCACACTATGCCCTTTGCGCGCCGTGCCGCGGCTCGCACCGTATCCATCCACAGAGGTGGCGTCACCCGCATGAAGTCTCCCAGCATGCTGCGCGGGCTGCTGTCGTTCAGCAGCATGACCATGGTCTCGCGCGTCCTCGGACTGGTTCGCGATATCTCCATGAGTCACGTGTTCGGTGCCAGCGCGGCGACGGACGCCTTCGTGATCGCCTTCCGCATTCCCAACTTCATGCGGCGCCTGTTCGCCGAGGGCTCGTTCTCCACCGCTTTCGTGCCGGTATTCACCGAGGTGAAGGAAACCGGGACCCGCGAGCAGCTCAAGGAACTGCTGGCCCGGGTCTCGGGCACGCTGGGGGGGGTGTTGCTGGTGGTGACCGGACTGGGCATGGTGTTTGCGCCACAGGTTGCCTCGATGTTCGCTCCGGGCGCGCTGGACAACCCCCATAAGTTCGACCTCACCACCGACCTGGTGAGGTTGACGTTTCCCTTCATCTTCTTCGTCTCGCTCAACGCGCTGGCGGCCGGGGTGCTGAACAGCTTCCACCGCTTCGCGCTGCCGGCGCTGGCACCGGTGATCCTCAACCTGTGCATGATCGCCGGCGCGCTCTGGCTGGCGCCGCGGCTGCAGGTGCCGATCATGGCGATGGGCTGGGCGGTGCTGGTGGCCGGCGTGCTGCAGTGGCTGTTCCTGCTGCCCGCGGTGCGTCAGCTCGGGCTGCTGCAACGGCCGCGCTGGGGCTGGAACCATCCGGTGGTGCGCCGGATCATGCGGCTCATGGTGCCGACCCTGTTCGGCTCCTCGGTGGCGCAGCTCAACCTGCTTCTCGATACCGTGGTGATCTCTTTCCTGGTAACCGGCTCACAGACCTGGCTGTGGCAGGCCACGCGCTTCCTCGAATTGCCGCTGGGCGTGTTCGGAGTGGCGCTGGGTACGGTAATCCTGCCCTCGCTGTCGCGCCATCATGTCGGGACCGATCGCGAGGGCTTCTCGCGAGCGCTCGACTGGGGGCTGCGGATCACCCTGCTGATCGCCCTGCCGGCGATGCTGGCCCTGCTGTTGCTGGCCGAGCCGCTGGTGGCCACGTTCTTCCAGAACGGCCGATTTACCGTGACCGATGCACGGATGGCGGCGATGTCGGTGTTCGCGCTGAGCGTTGGCCTGCCGGCATACGCCCTGGTGAAGGTGCTGCTGCCGGCGTTCTATTCGCGTCAGGACACGCGGACCCCGGTCCGCGCCGGCGTGGTGGCGCTGGTCGCCAACATGGCCTTCAACGGTCTGTTCATCGCACTGCTGTACCAGCTGTGGGCGACCCCGGTACAACGGGCGGGAGGCTGGATCGACGGCATCGCCCAGGTGCCCGGGCTGCACGTGGGGCTGGCCATCGCCAGCTCGCTGTCGAGCTACGTGAATTTCGCGCTGCTTTGGCACTGGCTCAAGCGCGCCGGCGTGTACCGGCGCGCGCCGGGCTGGTCGCGCCACTGGCTGCGGCTGGGGGTGGCCTGCGCGGCCATGGTGGCGGTCTTGCTCGCCGGGCGCTGGCTGTGGCCGGACTGGAGCCATGTGAAGGTGTTCGATCGTGCGTGGCACCTCGCGGTGCTGGTGGTGACTGGTGGCGTCACCTATGTCGCAGCGCTCTTCGCGCTGGGCTTCCGGGTGCGCGACCTGCGTGCCCACTGAGGCGCTGGCAGCGCGGTCGGCCGGTATACTGGCCCGATGATCAAGCTTTCACGGGACGTTGCGGGACCCTGCTTGGCGCCACGTGGAAGTGTCGTGGCCATCGGCGCATTCGACGGCCTGCACCGCGGCCACCAGGCCTTGCTCGCCGAGGTGAGGGAACGCGCTGCTGCGCTCGACTGCGAGCCGGCGGTGATCAGCTTCGAGCCATTGCCCCGGGCCTATTTCTCGCCGCAGCCTGTTCCTCGGCTTTCCAGTGTTCGCGAGAAGCTGGTCGGCTTCGACGCGGCTGGGATCTCGCAGGCGCTGCTGCTGCGCTTCAATGCGGAACTGGCGGCCATGACGCCCGAGGCTTTCGTGCGGCAGGTACTGGTCGAACGCCTCGCCGCTCGCGAAGTGTGGGTAGGCGGCGACTTCCGCTTCGGGCATAAGCGCGCGGGCGACGTGGCGCTGCTGGAGCGGATGGGCGGCGAGCTGGGTTTTGTCGCCCGCACCATGCCGCCGGTGTTGCTGCACGACGAGCGCGTCTCGGCGACCCGGGTACGCGAGCTGCTGGCCGCGGGCGATTTTGCCGCCGCCGCACCGTTGCTTGGGCGGCCGTTCGTCATCGAGGGCAAGGTCGAATACGGCAATCAACTGGGCCGGACCCTGGGCTATCCCACCGCCAACATCCACCTGCACAGCCGGGTCAGCCCGGTGCAGGGCATCTTCGCGGTCCGGGTCGGCCTGGGCGATAGCGAGTGCGCCTGGCCCGGCGTGGCCAGCCTGGGCGTACGGCCGACCGTGAACCAGGTGACCCAGCCGCTGCTGGAAGTGCACCTGTTCGATTTCGAGGGCGATCTCTACGGCCGGCGCATGGCGGTGGAGTTCGTCGCCAAGCTGCGCGACGAGCAGAAATTCGACGGACTGGATGCACTGAAGGCGCAGATGGATCATGATGCGCGCTCGGCCCGGAGCGTCCTGGGCATGAACCCGGTACTGGCTCGCGCATGATGCTCAGCGGAACGATCAATTCGCCGTACCCCGGCCGCGACCGCACCAGCGGCGTCGTGGCGATCATTATTATTTGAAGGTCCCGCCCGCAGCGCGAGCGCCTGTCGCCGCGCGCGACGGGCGGTAAAACAGCGCCCGTGACCCTCCGGCCCCGGGACGAGACAGCTAAGAAGGCATTCGAAGCGATGAGCACCGACTACAAGAGCACCATCAACCTGCCGCAGACGGAATTTCCGATGCGCGGCGACCTGCCCAAGCGCGAGCCGGGCTGGCTGGCCGAGTGGGAACAGGTGGACCGCTACGCGCAGATCCAGGCCAGGGCGGCCGGCCGCGACAAGGTGTTCGTGTTGCATGACGGCCCGCCGTACGCCAACGGCGCGATCCACATCGGCCATGCGGTGAACAAGATCCTCAAGGACATGACGGTCAAGTCCAAGCTTCTGGCCGGCTACCGCGCGCCCTACGTGCCGGGCTGGGACTGCCACGGCCTGCCGATCGAGATCGCGGTGGAAAAACAGTACGGCAAGCCGGGCGACAAGCTCGACGCCGCCGCGTTCCGCCAGAAGTGCCGCGAGTACGCGGCCAGCCAGGTCGACACCCAGCGCACTGACTTCAAGCGCCTGGGCGTGCTCGGCGACTGGCAGCAGCCTTACCGCACGATGGACTTCAAGTACGAGGCGGACATGGTGCGCGCGCTGTCGCGCATCGTCGCCAACGGCCATGTGGTGCGCGGCGCCAAGCCGGTCTACTGGTGCTTCGATTGCGGCTCGGCGCTGGCCGAGGCGGAGATCGAGTACGCCGACAAGCAGTCGCCGGCGGTGGACGTGGCCTACGACGCGGTCGATCCGCAGGCGCTAGCGAAGGCGTTCGGCGTGGATGCCGGCGACGCCATCGTCGCCGTGCCGATCTGGACCACCACGCCGTGGACGCTGCCATCCAGCCTCGCCGTGTCGCTGGGCGCCGAACTGGAATACGCCCTGGTCGAGGGGCCTGCGCGCAACGGTCGCCGGGTGCTGCTGGTGATCGCCAGCGCGCTGGTGGACCGCGCGCTGCCGCGCTACGGCGTGGCGCAGCCGGTGGTGCTCGGCCACGCGCCGGGCCGGGCGCTGGAAAACATGCAGCTGCAGCATCCGTTCTACGCCCGGCAGGTGCCGGTGATCCTCGGCGACCACGTGTCGGCCGAGGACGGTACCGGTGCCGTGCACACGGCGCCCGACCACGGCGTGGAGGACTTCACCGTGTCGCGCCAGTACGGCATCGGCACGATCAACCTGGTCGACGGTCGCGGCGTCTATCGCGAGAACACGCCGGCGCTGGACGGTACCGTGCTGGCCGGGGTGCACCTGTGGAAGGCCAACCCGATGATCGTCGAGGGCCTGCGCGCCCGCGGCGTGCTGCTGGCCCATGCCACCATCGAACATGCCTACCCGCACTGCTGGCGCCACAAGACGCCGGTGATCTACCGCGCCACGCCGCAGTGGTTCATCGGCATGGAGCAGGCCGGTCTGCGCGAGGCGGCGCTCAAGTCGATCAAGCAGGTGCGCTGGGTGCCCTCGTGGGGCGAAGAGCGCATCGCCGGCATGGTCGCCGGGCGTCCGGACTGGTGCATCAGTCGCCAGCGCACCTGGGGCGTGCCGATCGCGCTGTTCGTGCACAAGGCCACGCAGGAGCCGCATCCGGACTCGGTCGCGCTGATGGAACAGGTGGCCAAACGGATGGGAGAGGGCGGCATCGACGCCTGGTACGCGCTCGATCCGGCCGAACTGCTGGGCGACCAGGCCAAGGATTACGAGAAGGTCACCGACGTGCTGGACGTGTGGTTCGACTCCGGCGTGACCCATTTCGGCGTGATCGGCCAGCGGCCCGAGCTGCAGGCCGGCGAGGCCAGCGACTACACCGTGATGTACCTGGAAGGCTCGGACCAGCACCGCGGCTGGTTCCAGTCTTCGCTGCTGACTTCGGCGGCGATCCACGGCCGCGCGCCGTACCACCACGTGCTCACCCACGGTTTCACGGTGGATGCGTCCGGCCGCAAGATGTCCAAGTCGCTGGGCAACGTGGTGGCGCCGCAGAAGGTGATGGATACCCTGGGCGCCGACGTGCTGCGCCTGTGGGTGGCCTCGGCCGACTACCGCAACGAGATGACCGTCTCCGACGAGATCTTGAAGCGCGTCTCGGACAGCTACCGCCGCATCCGCAATACCGCGCGCTTCCTGCTCGGCAACCTCGACGGTTTCCACCCGGCGACGCATCTGGTCGCGGTCCAGGACAGCCTGCTGCTCGACCAGTGGGCCGTGCAGCAGGCGTACGACGTGCAGCAGGCGGTGCTGGCCGCCTACGAGCGCTACGACTTCCCCGAGGTGATCGCCCGCGTGCAGAACTTCTGCACCAACGAACTGGGCGCGCTGTACCTGGACATCACCAAGGACCGCCTCTACACCATGCCGACCGGGAGCCTGGGCCGGCGCAGCGCGCAGAGTGCGATGTTCCGCATCGCCGAGGCGATGGTGCGCTGGCTGGCGCCGGTGCTGAGCTTCACCGCCGAGGAGATCTGGAAGCATCTGCCGGGCGAGCGCGGCGAGAGCGTGCTGTTCGAGACCTGGTACGACGGTCTGGCGGCGACCCAGGGCTCACCGGAGCAGCGGCGCTGGTGGGCCGACCTGCTGGCGATCCGCGAAACCGCCTCGCGCGTGCTCGAGGGCATGCGCAAGGCCGAGCAGATCGGCGCGGCGCTGGAAGCGAGGCTCACGGTGCACGCCGACGAAGCGCTGCGCGCGCGCTATGCCGATGCGGCGGGCGAGCTGCGGTTCTTCTTCATCACCTCCGAGCTGTCGCTGGCCCCGCTGGCCCCGCGTCCCGGGGCGGCGGATCAGGTGGATCTCGACGGCGCCGAAGCCTGGGTCTCGGCCGAGGTCAGCGGTGCCACCAAGTGCATCCGCTGCTGGCACCGCCGCGACGATGTCGGCAGCCATGCCGACCACCCGGAGTTGTGCGGCCGCTGTGTGGAAAACGTGGCCGGTGCCGGTGAGGTTCGCCGCAGCTTCTGACACCGGCATCCCGCGCCCGCCTTGGCGCGGGATGTCGCCTTGCGACGCCGGCGTGGCCGGCTCCACCTGCGAGTCAATAGATGTCTTCGAAACCCCGTGCGCTTTCCTGGCTGCTGCTGTCGGCGGTCGTGGTGTTGATCGACCAGCTGACCAAGGTGTGGGCGCAGCATGCGCTGGCACCGGCCGGCACGCCGCACCCGGTGATCCCGGGGCTGCTCAACTGGACGCTGGCCTTCAATCCCGGTGCAGCGTTCAGTTTCCTCGCCAGCAGCGCCGGCTGGCAGCGGTGGTTCTTCGTCGCCCTGGCGGTGGCGATCAGCGGCGTGCTGGTGGTGTGGTTGGCGCGTACGCCGCGGCGCGACTGGCGTACCGCGCTGCCGCTGGCGCTGGTGATCGGTGGCGCGGTCGGCAACATGATCGATCGCCTGCACGCGGCGGTGGTGACCGACTTCATCCAGGTCTACTGGCACCAGTGGAGCTATCCGGTGTTCAACGTGGCCGACTGCGGCATCACCGTGGGGGCGGTATTGCTGGTCGTGTTCGGACTGTTCGCGGATGGGCGCAAGGCCGGGTGATCCGGCCATGGGTCAGGGCATGCGATAATTGCGGCCTCCCCTGATCTGCCGGGTCGTCTGTGGACATTCTTCTCGCCAACCCCCGCGGCTTCTGCGCTGGCGTCGACCGCGCCATCGCCATCGTCGAGCGCGCGCTGGAGTCCTATGGTGCGCCGATCTACGTACGGCATGAGGTGGTGCACAACCGCTACGTGGTGGACAAGCTGCGCGCCGACGGTGCGGTGTTCGTCGAGGAGCTGGCTGAGGTGCCGGACGGCGCCACGGTGATCTTCAGCGCCCATGGCGTATCGCAGGCCGTGCGCGGCGAAGCGGAGCAGCGCGGGCTGAAGGTGTTCGACGCCACCTGCCCGCTGGTCACCAAAGTCCACATGGAGGTCGCCCGGCTCGGTCGCATAGGCCGCAGCGTGATCCTGATCGGCCATGCCGGCCATCCGGAAGTCGAGGGCACGATGGGACAGTGGAATCCAGCCAACACCGGCGAGATCCTGCTGGTCGAATCGGTGGAGCAGGTGGCCGAACTGGCGCCGAAGTTCCCCCACGAGCTGTCCTACGTCACCCAGACCACGCTGTCGGTGGACGACACCAAGGCGATCATCGAGGCCCTGCGCGCCGCCTTCCCTGACATCGAGGGGCCGCGCAAGGACGACATCTGCTACGCCACCCAGAATCGCCAGGACGCCGTGCGCCGGCTGGCCGAGTCGGTCGACCTGGTGCTGGTGGTCGGCTCCGTCAACAGCTCAAACTCGAACCGCCTGCGCGAACTGGCCGAGAAGCAGGGCGTGCCGGCCCATCTGATCGACGGTGCCGAGCACATTGCCCGCGAGTGGCTTGATGGCGTGACTAGCATCGGCGTGACTGCAGGCGCCTCGGCCCCGGACAAGCTGGTGAAGGAGGTCATCGCCCGGCTGCAGTCATGGGGTGCCGGCAGCGTGCGCGAGCTGGATGGCGAGCCGGAAAACATCACCTTCGCCCTGCCCAAGGAACTGCGGCTGGCCGACGGGTCGGCCGCGGCCTGACCCGCCGCTGCCCATCCGGAAAACGAAAAGGCCCGCATTGCTGCGGGCCTTTTCGCTGTATATGGTGCCGGAAATAGGAATCGAACCTACGACCTACGCATTACGAATGCGCCGCTCTACCAACTGAGCTATTCCGGCGGTGAGCCGCGAAGTTTACGGGGAGGGCGGAGGGGGCGCAAGCGGCCCGCCGTCTGGGGCAAACGTGTTCAAGTTGTCCGGTCCGGGGCCGTTATGGTGCACACGAACATCGCTTTCCAATGCCAACGGAGTGGCCGCAGCCGAGCATCCGTCTTGCTTTCAGCCTCCTCCATCCGGCAAAGGTTCAGGGGCATCCTCGTGATGTCGCTGTTGGTCTGTGCCGCCGCGACGGCGCAGGACATCGATCCGGGCGGGAAAGCAAGGGTCTTCGACCGCTACGCCGACCAGCTCGAGCGCGGCGAAGTAGTGATCACCACGCATGCCGACGCCCTGCGTGACCTGGAAAAGCTCAAGAGCGAGGTCCCACCCGGTGACGTACGGCGCGAGCTGCGCTATCGCTACATGTACTGCATCATGGGTATCGCCGACGACCCTTCGGGCGGCAAGGCCTACGCCGAGCAGGGCCTGGAGGATGCCCGCCGTGTCGGATACGCGGACGCCGAGGTCAATTTTCATTTTTGCCGCGGGGCCAATCAGGAGTCACTGACCACGCCGCGGGATGCGCTGTCGGACTACAACGCCGGCATCGAGATTGCCCGCGCCGAGGAAAACAATCGACTGGTCGCCGATGGCTTGACCTGGCGCGGCTCGGTACAGTCCCTGCTCGGTGAGCATGCACTGGCGCTGGTGGATTTCCTCGATGCGCAGAAGTTCTATGACAGTGCCGGCGAGCCGCTGGAGAGCGAGCAGAACCTGTTCAATATCGCGGTCGCCTACCGGCGGCTGGGTGAACGCAAGGAGGCAAGGGACTACCTGGAGCGCCTGATGAAGTTCGGCGTCCAGCGCAAGGACCTTCTCCAGCAGATGGCTGCCCACATGGAACTGGGCTTTCTCGGCGTGGAGTCCGGCCCTGGGGCACTGCCTGCCGCGCGCGGGCATTTCGACCAAGCCCTGCAGATCGGGGTATTGGTGGGCAACACCGCGGCGCAGGCGTCGGCGCATCTCGGACTGGCCCAGGTCGACAACCTGGCCGGAAACCATGCCGAGGCGCTGGTCGAGTTGAGCAAGGCGGAGGCCGGCCTGAAGGTTACCGGCGATCGCTCCAATGGCGACATGATCGCGCTGCAGGAGGGCGAGGCGCATGCCGGCCTGGGTCAGCACGTGCAGGCCATCGCCGATTTCGACCGGTCGGAGGCGTTCCTGCGCAAGAGCGGGAACCTTCGCTACTACGCCGACCTTCTGCAGCAGCGCTCGCGCAGCTACGAGGCCCTGGGGAAAACCGCCCAGGCGCTCGCCGATCTCAAGCAAATGATCAAGGTCCACCAGGCGCTCGATCGCAAGGCGAGGTCCTACACGACGACGCTGATGAGCTACCAGTTCGATACGGCGCGACGCGAGCAGGAAAACCGGAGGCTGGCAGCCGACCGCCAGCTCAAGGAGGCGCAACTGGCTTCGCTCGAGAAGGTCCGGCGCTGGCAGTGGGCGGCGCTCGTCCTGGGCGGTCTGCTGATCGCGCTGCTGCTCTGGCAGGGGCGGCGGCAGGTTCGCGCCGCGCGCAGCCTGCACCGGATGGCGATGACCGACCCGCTGACCGGAATCGCCAATCGCCGCCGCATCGAGGATCTGGGGCAGCCGATGCTCGACGAGGCGATCAGGCGCGACGAGCCGATGGCTGTAGTGGTGCTGGACGTGGACCACTTCAAGCAGGTCAACGATGCCTGCGGCCACCAGGCGGGGGATGTCGTGCTTCAGCGGATCGTCGATTCCTGCAGGAGCATGCTGCGCCATGGTGACCAGATCGGTCGCGTGGGAGGGGAGGAGTTCGTGGTGTTGTTGCCGAATACCGATGCCCATGCGGCAAGGGAGGTGGCCGAGCGCTTGCGCGAATGCGTCCGCATGCTCGATCTCGGCGACGTCGTGCCGGCAGCCTCGGGTACATCGATCAGCCTGGGGGTGACCACCCGACGGGAAGGCGATCGGGAGCTTGCGGAACTGATCGTGCGAGCGGACGAGGCTCTCTACCGGGCGAAATCATCCGGGCGGAACCGGGTCGAGGTCACCGGGCCGGGGGAGGTCCCGATGACCATCGTCGGGGGCGATGCAGTTCACATTTCGACCAGGATGCAGCCCGCTCGTCGGTAATTTGCTGCCGTTTGTCGGGCAGTTGGCGGCAGGGGCCACCCCGCACACGATATCTTCGCCCCACGCATCAGGGTGGGGGATATATGCGTTTTTCTTCTGGTTCGGTCCGGCAGCCTGCCGGCCTGGGTTCCCGTGGCGGGAGAGGGCGGCGGGAGTCGCCATGCATGATGCATGGCTTCACGATGGTCGAGCTCATGATCACCGTGGCCGTGGCGGCGATTCTGCTCGCGATCGCCGTACCCAGCTTCCACACCATCACGCTTTCGTCCCGTCTCAGCACGGCTTCCAATGATGTGATCGCGGCGTTCAATACCGCGCGGCTGGAGGCGATCAAGCTGAATGCGCGTACCCAGTTGTGCAGCGACTCCGCCTCGTCCAACTCGTCCAGCACTCTCGGGTCGGCGTGCGGCACGCAGGCGGGTGCCGTCTATGCGCTGAACGGCAGCAGTGCAGTGCTGGTCCGTGCGGCATCGCTCAATGTGACCTCGCCGCTGAAGCTCAACGGCGGCATGGCCGCACTGCAATTCAACGGGGAGGGGCTCGCGACCGTGGTGGGCTCCACCACGCCGGCGCAGGTCACGATCGCGGATATCTGCACCAGCGACCTGAGCAGCGACAACCATCGCGTGGTGACCATCACCGCCGGGTATTCCATCCAGACCCAGAAGCAAACGGGAGACTGTCCGTGAGCCGCCACGAAAGCCCCAAGCTGGCCGCCGCCACAGGCCGCCGTCACCGTGCGCGCGCGGGTCGGCGCGGCCAGGCCGGCGTCGGTCTGATCGAGGTGCTGATCGCGGTGCTCATCCTGTCGATCGGGTTTCTCGGTATCGCAGCACTGCAGGCGATGTCGTTGTCGACCAACAACAGCGCCCTGGCCCGCAGCATGGCGACCATTTCGAGTTATTCGATCCTCGATGCGATGCGCGCGGACTCCGCCAACGTCATGTCTTACAACAACACTGTTGTCAAAGCCGACAACTGCCCGACAACCACCGGCACGTTCGCCCAGACCCAGATCGGCCTGTGGTGCAAGCAGCTGGGCCAGGACCTGGGCGCCTCCGGGTCGACCAGCGGCACGATCACGTGCACCACGGCGGGCGACTGCACGGTAGCTATCACGTTCGACGACAGTCGCTCCGGCAAAGGCGGCGACAAGCTGCAGACCGTGTCCACCAAGGCCCTGCTATGAACAAGTTTTCAACGATGCGCCGGCAGCGGGGCCTGCAGCACGGTTTCACGCTGGTGGAGCTGATGATCGCCATGCTGCTCGGTCTGATCGTCATCGGTGGCGTGGTCAGCGTGTTTCTCGCCAACCAGCAGACCTACCGGACCAACGCGGCACTGGGCGACGTGCAGGACAGTGCCCGCGTCGCGTTCGAGCTGATGGCAAGGGATATCCGCGACGCAGGGCTCACCGGCTGCAACAGCACCCCGGACACCGCCCGCATCGCAAACGTGCTCACGAGTGCCCCGGGTGGTGGTGGCACGGCCGTGTGGTGGGCCGACTGGAACAACTCGGTGCATGGCTATGAAGGTGCCGTGACAACGGGGGACCCGGCGCTCACGGGTCTCCCATCGGGGGTGAAATATGCGGCCAACACCGATTCGATCCAGCTGATCGGTGTCGAACACTCCGGGGTGACCATGAACGTGGACACCGAGACCGCCGGTAGCTTCACCATCAACGAAACCAGCACCAATCTGGCCAAAGGCGACGTGGTCGTTGTCTGCGACCCGGACCACTCCACGGTCGTGCAGCTCACAGGCGTGTCCGGTACCACGCTGACCCATGGCCTGGCGGGCAACCCGGGGAACTGCTCGCAGGGACTCGGCTTCCCGACCGTGTGCTCGTCCTCCGGCAATGCGTACACCTTCAAGCGCAACGCGCTGATCGCCCGGATCACTCCCGCGGACTGGTTCGTGGGTACCGGAGCCGACAACGTCAGTTCGCTCTATCGCGTGTCCCTGGAAAACAAGGCGGGGGTTCCGACGCCGACGGCCTACGAAATGGTCCGCAACGTCAGCAACCTGCAGATCCAGTACCACCAGGGCGGCTCGACCTTCGTCGATGCAAGTGGCGTGACCAACTGGCCGGGCGTCGATGCGGTGCGCGTCACCCTGACGCTGCTGAGCTCCGACCAGCGCGCGGGCACGAACACCAAGCCTCTGCAGCGGACGCTCACATCCACCACCAATCTGCGCAACCGGGTGCACTGACATGATGCATGCTCGACTGATGTCCCGTCCCAAGGCCGTTCTGCGCCGGCAGCGGCCAGCGCGCCGCCATGAACGCGGCGTGGCGCTCGTGGTGGCCCTGCTGCTGCTCGTGGTGATCGCGCTGGTGGGCCTGGCCGCGATGCGCGGAACCATCATGCAGCAGAAGATGGCGGCCAATCAGTACGACCGCCAGGTGGCCTTCCAGAGCGCCGAAGCCGCGCTTCGTGCCGCCCAGCAACGGATACAGAACAATCCCGGTGACGTGGCGCGTGACTGCCGCGCCGGTGGCGTCGCGTGCACGGCGAATCCGTTCGACGACAGCGGAGTGAAGATCATCACCGTCGAAGCGGGCACCGGCGCCGGACAGTTCACGAAAAGCGGACAGTCCCTGGCGCAGCCGCAATACATCATCGAGGACATGGGCAGCTGGTACGACCCGAGTTCCGATACCGGCTTCAACCAGACCGCCAACGCGGCCCAGTTCGGCGTCCAGGGCCTGTCCAGCACCGCCGAGTACTACCGCATTACCGCGCGCAGCGGCGACCCCAGCCAGACGGGATCCCGCGCTGTCGTGACGCTGCAGGCGATCGTCAAGCAGGATTGATCCTTCCACCGAATGTCCGCCCGGTCAGCGGTGCGGCGCCGATAGAGTGAATTGCCATGAATATTTTCCGCCCAAAGAGCAGGCTGCACAGCTTCTTCAGCCGGGTGATGGTCACCAGCGCGCTGGTATGGCTCGTCGGCGCGGTGCACTCTCCGGAAGCCGCTGCCGCCACGGTGCTGGTCGATCAGGCACCCCTGATCGTGCAGGCGGCCCTGCCTCCGAACATCGTGCTGATGCTGGACGACTCCGGATCGATGGATTCGGACTACATGCCGGACTGGGGCTATATCGACCATTCCAGCAACATGGTGCTGCGCTATCCCGGGAATAACGGCACCTACTACAACCCCGGCGTGACCTATTCGCCGCCGCCGACCGCGGATGGCGGGAGCTACCCCAATTCCCCGGGCATCGGCAATGCGTTCGCCGACGGCTTCAAGGACCAGTCCACCAATCACGAGGTGGATGTCACGCAGTACAGCGGGAGCTACGACTACTACGAGCAGTTCACCGCCACCGTGCCGAGCTACTACGACGCGACCCTGGGTTGTCACTCCGGCGACACCCTGGTGACCAGCGGCACGAATGCTGGAAAGTGCGCGACGGCTGGCGGTACGACGTACACGTATTACGACGCCACGTGGAAGAAATACGGCCGGAACTGGTATCCGATCTGCAACAGCGGCGACAGCTACAACACGGGCCGGGGGCAATGCGAGCACGCCGTGACCGCTTACACGTACTACACCCCGGACACGCCCACGTGTCCGCAAGGCGGCACTTACGACAGCACCACGCAGCAGTGCAAGACCACCGGCACGAAAACCGCCTATCTGTTCGCCTACACCACCAACGACGGTAGCGGTTACGTCCAGCACTACGTGGGCAAGTCGCAGGACGACTGTTCGGTGGCTCCCTCGGGCTCGGATTGCGACTACAGCGCGGCAACGCAGCAGAACGTCGCCAACTGGTTCTCGTACTACCGCACCCGCATGCTGATGGCCAAGAGTGGCCTGATGACCGCGTTCTCCGGCCTGAATACCGATTTCCGGGTGGGCTACGGCGACATCGACGGCAGCGCGAGGAGCTTGCTGGGCAGCGATTACTACGCGTTCACCACACAGGCCGGCTACAGCACCTACAGCACCGGTATCGCCCAGGTGAAGCCGTTCTGCGTCGGTACCGACTGCACGGCCAAGGAAAACTTCTGGACCTGGATCGCCTCCACCAATCCCACCGGCAGCACGCCCCTGCGCGCCGCGCTGGAAAACGTAGGGAAATATTACAAGACCGACACGCCGTGGAAGACCATGGCGACCGATCCGGACTATGGCGACAACACCAACACCATGCTCGCCTGCCGCCAGTCCTACACCATTCTGACCACCGACGGCTTCTGGAACGGTACGGCCCCCGGCAACGGCAACATCGACAACACCGACGGCACCGTCTACACCGACCCCCATGGGACCAAGTACGGATACAAGGCGGCCGCGCCCTTCAGCGACTCGTACTCCGACACGCTGGCCGACGTGGCGATGAAGTACTGGAAAACCGACCTGCGTACGGACATCAGCAACGAGGTTCCCACCAACGACGAAGACAAGGCGTTCTGGCAGCACATGGTGTCCTTCACCATCGGCCTTGGCTTCACGCCCGTGAACGACCAAGGCACGACCCGGACCAGCGACGACGTCGCACTGGACATCGACCAGATCACGGCCTGGGCGAATGGGGACTCCACCCAGGCGATCAGCAACTTCGCCTGGCCGAAACCGGCCTCGAATGACCTGAACAACATCGCCGACCTGGCGCATGCGGCGATCAACGGACACGGTGGCTTCTACTCGGCGACCTCGCCGGAAGCCTTTGCCGAAGGCCTGCGCAGTGCCCTCAACCGCGCCTCGCAGCGCGTGGGCACCGGCGCCAGCCTGGCCGCCAACTCCACGGAGTTGAACACCGGCACGTTCGCCTACCAGGCCAACTACTACACCGCCACGTGGAAGGGTGACCTGAAGGCGCTGGAGATCTACACGGCGGACAATCCGAGCCTGGGCCAGGTGAAGGGCCAGATTTCCTCGAACGCAAAATGGAACGCGGCGACGATGATGCCGGCCGCAGCGGACCGGACGATCTACACCTACAACCCCGACGCCGCGACCTACGTGAAGTTCAGCGACCCCAGTGTGTTGTCCACCACCGAGCAGAACGCCTTGGGCAGTTCGGCGACCGAGCAGCAGAACATCATCAACTACCTGCGTGGCGACGCGTCCCTGGAGAAGACGACCACCGGAGGGAAGTACCGCAGCCGTATCGCCGACTCCAAGCACTTCGTGCTCGGCGACATCGTGGATTCGCAGCCGGTGTACGTGGGAGCCTCCAACCCCAACCAGTTCCAGAACACGAACTTCACCGGTTCGAGCACCTACGCCAAATTCGCCTCGGATAAGGCCAGCCGGACCGCCTTGATCTACGTGGCTTCCAACGACGGCATGCTGCACGGCTTCGACGCAACCACGGGCGCCGAGGACTATGCCTACCTGCCTGCCGGCGTGATCACCGACAGCACCGGTACGACCGGAACCACGAGCACGTCCTCGGGCAAGTTCTACGGCATCAGTGACCTGGCGAACCCCGACTACGGCACCGACAGCGCCCCGCATCAGTACTTCAACGATGGCGAGCTGACCGTCGCGGATGCGTACTTCAAGACCGACTCGGCCTGGCACACCGTGCTGGTGGGCACCACCGGGCGTGGTCTTGCGCGGACGATCTACGCGCTGGATGTCACCGATCCCACGGACGTCAAGTTCCTGTGGGAGCGCTCGGCAAACGATGGCAACGCCGACGGCAACAGCAAATACATCGGTCAGATGATCGGCAAGCCGGTGGTGGCCCAGGTGGCCGATGGTCAGTGGGCGGTGCTGATGGGCAACGGCATGAACAGCGCGAGCGGCACCGCGGCGCTGCTGCAGTTCGATCTCGGCACCGGCGCGCTCAACGTCCACGCCACCGATGCGACCGGCCAGAATGGCCTGGCTGCGCCTGCGGTCTGGATCAACGACGCGACCAATGCGGTGAGCTCGGTCGCCTATGCCGGCGATCTGCAGGGCAGGGTATGGTCGTTCCAGATCAGCAAGACCGTGACCGATCCCGTCAGCGGAACCACGAGCATCGCCGCGACCCCGGATTCCACTGGTACCAAGCTGTTCACCACCAGCGATGGCAGCAATGCCCAGCCGATCACCGCGGGTATGCTCGTTGGCCGCGATCCGCTTACCGGCAACCGGTGGCTGTTCTTCGGTACGGGCCGTTATCTGGCCTCGTCGGATCTTGCCGACAAGCAGGTGCAGACCTGGTACGCGCTGATCGTGGATTCGCCGAAGTACCCCGATCTGGTGACGAACCTGTCGAAAGGCCTGTCGTCGCTCAAGCAGCGGAGCATCATTCTGGAGACGTCTGCTTCCGCCGGCGATGCGACGGCCACGCCGCCGGTGCCTCCCACCCTGGCTGCCCGCGTGGTGACCCAGGCCACCACCAACGAGGCGAACATCGGCGCCACCGATGCGACTTCCGCCGACCCGGCGCAGTCCGGCTGGTACCTCAACCTGGAGCAGCCCTACACCAACACCAACGGGGCGATTGCGGGCTACAACGCACAGGGCGAGCGGATGGTCACGCCGAACCAGTTCCAGGGCAGCCTGCTGGTGGGAACCACGCGGATTCCCACGGCCACGGATCCGTGCAACCCGTCGGGTAGCGGCTGGATCATGGCGATCGAGCCTTTCACCGGCACCAACCCGGATCCTGCCTTCTTCGATCTCAATGGCGACGGCGCGATCAATGGCAGCGACAAGGTCACGCTACCCGATGGCACCACCGCGAACGCCGCGGGCGTGGGCTTTGTGTCGATCCCCAACAACCCGATCTTCGTGGGTAACAACATGCTCAACAGCTACGACAACGGTGACGTCGGAAGCATCTACACCTCCGGTGCAGGCGGCAACCTGCAGCGCGTGTCCTGGCGGGAGCTGATCAATGAATAGGGAGATCCAGATGACGCGTGCGGATCGGCCGGAGTTCCCCGTCGGCGAGCCGGTAGTACAGGGCGATGGAAGCGCGTGTCCCCGGCGCAGGGCGGGGGGGCGGGGTGACACCGGCTTCTCGCTGATCGAGTTGATGAGTGTCATCGTCATCATCGCGATCCTTGCCGCCATCGCGATTCCGTCCTACATCAAGCACGTCACCAAGACCAACCGGGTGGCGGCCGAGGCCTGTCTGTCGCAGTACTCCAATTTCATGGAGCGCTACTACACGACCTACCTGCGCTACGACGAAGATCCATCTAACAGCACGGCCATCGTGTTCCCCAAGCTCGACTGCGCGACCACGGCGCAGACGGGGAACAACTATGACTACAGCCTGCCCGCGGTATCGGCGACGGCCTATACCGTGCAGGCGAAGCCGAAAACGCCGCAGGACACCCGGGATGCCGCCTGTGGCACGTTGACGCTGGACCAGACCGGTACGCGCGGCCGCTCCGGGACGGCCGCGCTGGATTCCTGCTGGTAGCGCAGCTCCACGGCGAGCCAGAAAGCGCAGGACGGGGCGTTCGGAGCGCGCCCCAGACTGGCGAGCCGCAACCATGCCATGGTATTTGTTTGATCCAGGGGTGATCTGGGGCAGGTGTCGGGCCGTGGGGAGGGGACATGGCGCGCAGTCGGACGGGCGCTCGCATCGCCTCGTCGATGCGGCAATCAGGACGCTGTCGGTCGGCTGATGCGCGAGCGTCGGGGCCGACGAGTGCGCCGCTGCACGGTCGCGGCGAGCCTTCTGTTTCCGTTCTCCGGGGATCCTGCGCCAGGTCGCGACGATCGTTCCCGCTGCGGTTTACGGCCTGCGCCGCCCCGTGGACGAGCGCGAGCGCGACGGCTTTCGCCGGAATCCAGCCACATGGCCGTCAAACTTGAACGACGAGTCCGCCCCGTCGGCTGACGAAGTCCGTCGCAACTGGTTCGCGCCGGTGGCAACGGGGATGCTCGTGGTGCTGCTCACCACCATCCTCTGGAGCGTGCTCGACCGCAGACAGGCATCCCTCGAGGCGGCGCTCGCCCGCAGCCGCCAGCAGGGGCTGACGACTGCGCTGCGGGCCGGCATGGACGTCCAGGCAACCGCCGTACAACGTCTGGCGAAGCGTCTTGGCACGGTCGACGAGCCGCTGAGGGGCGAATTGTTCAACCTCGATGCGGCTGCGTTTCTCGCCGACATGCCCGGCCTGCGCGCGCTGGCATATGCCGATAAAGACCGGGTGCTTCGCCTCAATCTGGCACGCTCCGCACCCGGCGTGGGCCTGGGCGCGAAACTCGACGAGGCACCCGATCGTCGCGCGGTCTTCGATGCAGTCGACGCCGATGGCGTGGTCCACCTCAGCGCGCCCGTTCAACTGTTGTCTGGCCAGCCGGGCGAGTTGCTGGTCGCCCCGGTGGTGTCGTCCGGCAGCCGCGTTGGCTATGTGGTGGCCGTCGTCGCGTTCGATCGGTTCTTTCCCAGTCTGCTGGCCGCGCAGGAAGGTGCCGATTCGCTGCTGATCAAGCAGGGCCGGCAGACCATTTTTGCCCGTGGCGCCGTGCGGGTGCCCGGCAGCGCGCCAGCGGTCACGATGTCGCTCTACGGCCAGCAGTGGAGCGTGACGTCCGGCGCCTCCGGGCGGATCGCAGACCAGCGGCCGACGTGGATGGTGCTGCTGCTGGGCATTGCGCTGGCGGCGCTGCTGACCTGGGCATTGAGTCTGTCCGGCCTGGCCAGGGCCCGCGAACGCCAGGCGATGCTGATGAGTGGCAGGTTGCGCGACCAGGTGCACGCGCGCGAAGCGATGCAGGCCGCGCTCGCGGATGCCGAAAAGGACATGATCGCCGTGCTCGAGAGCATCAGCGATGGCGTCTTCATGGTCGACCCGACGTGGCGCTTCACCTATGTCAACCCCCAGGCGGCGCGCATGCTCCAGGCGGATGCCGGCGCGCTGCAGGACGTGTCGTGCTGGTCGGTGCTGGGCGGCCTGCTCGATGATGCAGGCGCGGGCGGAGCCATGCACCGCCGGTGGCAGGACGCCATGCGCGACGGGCGGCCGGTCACGCTGGAGGCGACGAACGAGGCCGAGGGCTGCTGGTACGAGATGCGTGCCTATCCCCATGCGCGCGGCCTGACCGTCTACATGCACGATATTTCCGAGCGCAAGCGTCGGGAGCGCGAGTTGCTGAAACGCGATGCCGATTCACGCCACGCGCTGCAACTGGGGCGCATGGGCAGTTGGGAACTGTACCTGCGCAGCGGCTACCTGCACTGGTCGCCGGAGACCTGCGCCATCTTCGGCGTCGAGGAAAGCCCGGGGGAGAAGGGCATCGAGGCATTGCGGCGGCGGGTGCATCCGGAGGACTGGGAGGCCCTGCTGGACGATCAGCGGCGCCTCGAGCGCGGCGACGAGCGCGTCGACCGGCGCTACCGGATGATCCGGCCGGACGGCGAAGTGCGGGTGATCCGGGCGCTGGCCGAGCTGGTGGTCAAGGAGGGCGATCCGATCGTCGCCGGTGCCGTGCAGGACATCACCGAGCAGGAGCGCGTGCGCGAGGCGCTGTCGCAGGCGATGGAAGCGACCCAGCTGGTGATGGACAGCGCTCCCGACGTGATCATCGTCCTCGACCGTGAGGGACGCCTGTTGCGGGTGAGCGCGGCGGCCGAGCGGTTGTGGGGCTATCCGGTGGAGAGCCTGGTCGGCGAATCGATCGCCCGGCTGGTCCATCCCGATGATGTCGCGGCCACGTTCGGGGCGGCCGCGGATATCGCCGCGGGGCACCCGAACCCGAACTTCCGCAACCGCAACCTCACGCGCGACGGCCGCGTGTTGCACATGCAGTGGTCGGGTATCTGGTCGGAGCGTGCGCAGTGCATCTACGCGATCGGGCGCGACCACTCCGAGCTGCACCGGGTCGAGCAACTGGAGGCGGCACAGCGGCAGGTGCTGACGGCGATCGCGAGCGGCCGGTCGCTACCCGATGTGCTGGAAGCCATCGTTCGGGCCTGCGAGGCGCAGCAGCCGGAATCGCTTTGCTCGGTTCTGCTGCTCGAAGACGGGCGGCTGCGCCATGGCGCGGCCCCGCACCTCCCGCGGCAGTACATGAAGGCCATCGACGGTGCGGCGATCGGGCCGGAGGCGGGATCCTGCGGCACCGCCGCGTGGCGGCGCGAGCGGGTCGTGGTCAGTGATATCGCTACTGACCCGCTATGGGCGAACTACGCGGCGCTTGCACTGCCGCACGGCCTGCAGGCCTGCTGGTCGACTCCGATCCTGGCCCGCAACGGCAGCGTGCTGGGCACCTTCGCGGTGTACTACGGCGAGATCCGCGAACCCGGCACGGAGGAGTTGGCCGCCATCGACGGTCTGGCGGCGCTGGCCTCGATCGCGATCGAGCACGAGCAGGCCTTCCGGCAGCTCAGCGAGAGCGAGCAGCGCTTCCGTTCCCTGTTCGATCACCATCCGGACGCGGTGTTTGCGCTCGATGCGGAAGGGCGCATCGCCCAGGCGAATGCCGCCGCATCGGCGCTGCTGGGCGCGACGCCCGCCGAACTCCGGCAGCGCCTGTTCGCGCGCTTCTTCATCGAGGACGAGCATTCCCGCATTGAGGCGGCGCTCGCCAGTGCCGCAGGTGGCGAGGCGGGTCGCCTGCAGGTGGAAGTGCAGGGAGCCCAGGACCGCTTTCCCGGCTATCTCGTGACCCTGCCGATCATGGTCGAGCAGCGGGCCCATGGCCTGTTTGCCGTGCTTCAGGACCATCGCGAGCTGCGCAGTGCCCAGCAGGCCACGATGAACCAGCTGGCCCTGCTCTCGGCGGTGGCCGAAAGCGTCGGCGAGGGCTTGCTGGCGGTCGACGCCAGCGGCGTCCCGACCTTCCTCAATCGCACGGCCGCCCGCCTGCTGGATCTGCCCTCCTACGGATTGCCGCATCCCGAGGCCTTGCCGCCGGAGGCCCGGAGCGCAGTGGCAGGGATCCTGGACGGTCGCGACCTGGCCGGCAGCGACGACGCTTCGTTCTCGCTGGGGGACGGGCGCGTGCTCGACGTGGCCTACGTCGCCACGCCCCTGCGCATCGGCGGCCGGCTGGCGGGCGCGGTGCTGGCTTTCCGCGACATCGGCGACATCAAGGAGGCGCGCCGCTCGCTGCTCGACCGCCAGCGCTTCTTCGAGCTTTCGTTGGAGGTGTTCTGCATTTTCGACGGCGGCAGCGGGTACTTCGTGCAGGTCAATCCTGCCTTTTGCCGGCTGCTCGGCCACGACGAGGCCACGTTGCTGGCCATGCCGCTGGTCGAGCTGGTCCATCCCCAGGACCGCATGGCCACCGAAGATGCGGTCACCTGGCAGTACGAGAGTGGCGAGCCGCTGTCGCATTTCGTCAACCGCCTGCGCCGCGCCGACGGCAGCGACGTATGGCTGGAGTGGACGTCGCGTCGTTCTCCCGAGGGGCAGATCTTTGCCGTCGCTCGCGATGTCACTGCCAAGCGCCAGGCCGACCAGGCGCTGGAAAAGGCAATGGATGACCTGCGCATCCGCAATCGCGAACTGCAGGATTTCGCCTATGTCGCTTCCCACGATCTGCAGGAGCCGCTGCGCAAGATCCAGGCGTTTTCCGATCGCCTGCAGTCCCGCCTCGCCGGTCAACTGGACGAGTCGTCCAGCGACTATCTGCAGCGCATGGGCGACGCGGCGTCGCGCATGCAGACGCTGATCGACGACCTGCTCGCCTACTCGCGCGTGGGAACGCGTCCGGCAGCGCTGGTGCCGGTGGACCTTTCCGCCGAGCTGGCCACGGTGCTGGACGACCTCGATGCACGCGTGCAGGAGGCCGGGGCGCGGATCGATACCGGACCCCTGCCGAAGCTGCAGGCCGATCCCTCCCAGATGCGCCAGCTGTTGCAGAATCTGCTGGCGAACGCACTGAAGTTCCGTGCACCGGACCGTCCATGCCTGGTCAGGATATCGGCCCGGCCGCTGGGGGAGGCGGGAATCACCACCGAACGCTGGGAGATCTCGGTGCAGGACAACGGAATCGGCTTCGATCCGTCTTACGTAGAGCGTATTTTTGCCCCATTCCAGCGACTGCATCCGCGCAATGTCTATCCCGGTACCGGTATCGGGCTGGCCATCGTCCGGCGTATCGTGGAGCGCCATGGCGGGACGGTATGGGCGGAAGGAGCGAGCGGACAGGGGGCGCGCTTCGTCGTCGTGATGCCGGCCCACGCGGCTGGACCGGCACGGGAGCTGCCGGATGCGCCACTGTCGAACAGGGATCTGCCAGGAGCGAGTTCATGACGCAGTTGCAGGGGACGTTGTCGATACTGGTGGCCGAGGACGACGCTGACGATCGGGTACTGTTGTCCGATGCATTCGGCGAGAGCGGGGTGGAGGTGGCGATCGAATTCGTCGCCGACGGCGTCGAACTGATGTCGCGCCTGGCCGAGCGCGACGCCTCGGCGAGCGGGGTATTGCCGGATCTGGTGCTGCTGGATCTCAACATGCCGCGGATGGACGGGCGCGAAGCGCTGCGGGCGATCCGCGAGAGCGAGCGACTGCGGCATCTGCCGGTGATCATCCTGACCACCTCGAACGCGGAGCTGGACATCCGGCTCAGCTATCAGCTGGGCGCAAATTCCTACGTCACCAAGCCGCGCCGTTTCGACGAACTGATCATGGTGCTGCGTTCGCTGGAGCGGTACTGGATGGATATCGTGCAGCTGCCTTCCAGCGCGCGACGGGAGGATGCATGAGCCATTCGCCGCTCCGCGTGCTGGTGGTGGATGACGACGAGGATGATTTCATCCTCATCCGCGACATGCTCCGCGACGCCAGTGCGGGCGGCTACCAGTTCGACTGGTGTGCCACGCCGGAAGAGGGGTTGAGCGCGCTGCGGCAGGGCGACCACGACGTCTACCTGGTCGATTACCTGCTCGGCCCGACCAGCGGGCTGGACCTGATCGAGACGGTCAACCGCGAAGGGCTGACGCGGGCCTTCATCGTGCTCACCGGGCGCGGCAATCCCGCGGTCGACATGGCCGCGATGGAAGCCGGTGCCAGCGATTACCTGGTGAAGGGGCTGATCGACGCCGAGCGCCTGGCGCGCAGCATCCGCTACGCGGTCGATCACACCCGGTTCGTCGAGGTCCTGCGCGAGAGCGAGGCCAGTCATCGGCTGCTGTTCGACGAGGGGCCGGTGCCGCTGGTGCTGTTCGACCCGGGTCGGGGACGCATCCTCGCTGCCAATGCGGCGGCCCAGAAGCAGTACGGCGGTGCGCAAGGCTCGCTCGAAGGGCGGGCCTTCGAGACCCTGCTCGCGCCCGGCGAGCGCGAGCGTTTCGCCAGCCAGTTGTCCGCGGGCGAACTGCTCGATGGGCAGCCGACGATGTGGGAGCACCGTCACGGCGATGGTTCCTCCCTGCCGGTCGAGGGCATCTACCGCGAGATGGACTACCGCGGACGTCGCGCCGTACTTGCGCACCTGCAGGACGTCAGCGCGCGGGTCCATGCCGACGCGCGCCGCCATCTGCTGGAGCGCGCCATCCAGTCCACCGGCAACGGTGTCGTGATCGCCGATGCCCGGCAGCCCGACATGCCGGTGATCTTCATCAACCGGGCATTCGAGAGGATCACCGGCTACTCCGGGCAGGAAGTGCTGGGGCGCAATTGCCGCTTTCTCCACGGCAACGAGGACAACGAAGCCGAGCGTGCGGGCATCCGCCACGCGTTGGCCAACCACCAGGAATTCAGCACGCTGCTGCGCAACGTCCGCAAGGACGGCACGCTGTTCTGGAACCAGCTCTATATCGCGCCGGTGCGCGATGCCCGGGGCGAGGTCACGCACTACATCGGGATCCAGAGCGACGTCACCGAGCAGCGCGACACCGAAGCCCGTCTGGCTTATGCCGCCACCCACGACGCGGCGACCGGGCTGGCGCGCTACCCGGTGATCGAGGCGATGCTGGAGGCACACGCGCGGCTGCACGCGCAGCGGCCGATGACGCTCGTCTATGCCGACGTAGACCATTTCCATGCCATCAACGAGGCCATGGGGCACGAGGTCGGCGACCGCATCGTGGCGGAGATCGCCGGGCGCCTGCGTGCGCTGGTTGGCGATCGGGGCCGGGTGGCCCGTTTTACCGGCGACGAGTTCGTGATCGCGTTGCCCGGCATGGGGCTCGGCGACTCGATGGAACTGGCCGGGGCACTGAGCCAGGAAGCCGCGCAGCCGATCGCCATCGCCACCGGCGAGGTGCTGGTCACCATGAGCATCGGCGTGGCCAGCTATCCGGAGCGGGTCGAGGATCTCTCCGAGCTGCTGCTGCGGGCCGAGGCATCGATGACCCGCGCCAAGCATCTGGGGCGCGACATGGTCTGCGCCTACGCGCAGGAGGACATGCTGCGGGTGGAAGATCGCCGCATGCTTGGTGCGCGGCTGCGCTCGGCGATGCAGGCCGACGAGCTCTATCTGGACTACCAGCCGCAGGTCTGTGCGCAGGACGGCCGCCTGCTCGGCTTCGAGGCATTGTTGCGCTGGAACAGCCCGGAACTCGGCCTGGTCATGCCCGACCGCTTCATTCCCGTGGCCGAGGGCATGGGGTTGATGCCGGAGCTGGGGCAGTGGGTGCTCGACCGCGCCTGCATGCAGTTGCGCCACTGGATCGATCAGGGCATTGGCCGTGGGCTGGTGCTGGCGGTCAACGTGGCAGCGCAGCAGGTGCAGCGCCCCAATTTTGCCGAGCTGGTGGCCGAGACCCTTCAGCGTCACGGGCTACAGCCCGAACAGCTCGAGCTGGAGGTGACCGAGTCCTCGCTGATGGAAAACATCGACCGTGCGCTGCAGGCCATCCGCAAGCTCGAGGCATTGGGCGTGCGGCTGGCGTTCGACGATTTCGGCACCGGCTACTCCAGCCTTTCCTACCTGCGGCAGTTCAAGGTCGATCGGCTGAAGATCGACAAGTCCTTCATCCGCGATCTCCCCGACGACGACGACAGCGTCGCGATCACCCGTACGGTCATCGCGGTGGGGCACCAGCTGCAGATGGGCGTGGTCGCCGAGGGCGTGGAGACAGCCGAACAGGCGCGATTGCTGAAGATCCTGGGCTGCGACGCGCTGCAGGGGTACCTGATCAGCCGCCCGATGCATGCCGACGCAGCCGGGGAGTGGCTACAACGTCAGCCGGCCGTTGCCACCGCGTCACATGAGGCCTGAGCGCGGCGGGGCGAACGGATGCATGATGCGCGGCAGACCCGCATCGCGCGCTCTGCCGGGGGCAGGCGGCGGGAGGGCGACGATGCGGGCCCGCCGGCACGGGGTGGTTACAGCGCCAGGGTATGGATCACCTGGGCGGCGTCGTCCGGATCGAGGTGGCGCTGGAACCCCAGATGGTGGGCCAACTCCCGCATGGCCTCGTTCTCGGCCGAGTCGATCGAGAACATCTGCTTGAATCCGTTGCGGCGTGCCAGGTGGATCAGGTGCTGCATCAGCACCACGCCGAGACCGCGATGCCGCCAGTCCTCGGCCACCGTCACCGCACACTCGCAGCGGCTGCCATCGCCGGTGGCGCTGTAGCGGCTGACCCCGACCTCACGCAGTTCGCCGTTGTCGTGCGCCAGCGCGACAAAGGCCATCTGCTCGGGATAGTGCACCTCCATCAGTTGCTGCAGCAGCGACGGACTGACTTCCTTGAAGTCGCAGAGAAACCGGTAGCGCCGGGATTCTCCGGACAGGCGTTCGATGAAGGCTTCCTCGCGCTCGCGGTCTTCTGCCCGGAGCGGGCGGATCAGCACGCGGGTGCCATCGCGCAGGGTGTCGATCCAGTGCGTGCCTTCGAGCGCTTCGGGCGGCAGTTGCGGATCAAGCGGAGCAGGGGGTTGGGCGTTCATGGCGGACTTCCGGCAGGAGTGCCCGTGCATCCTAGGCGGCCGCCCGTCGAACCGGATTGACCTCGGTCAAGGCCGGGGGCGACGCCTCAGAGGGCATCGCCTTTCTTGCTGCCGGTGCGCGGGCTGCTGCACATGGCTTCGAGCAGGTCCGGGCGCAGGATGGTGACCGCCTTGCGGCTCACCTCGAGGATGCCGGCTTCCTCCATCCGGGTGAACAGCCGGCTGACCGTCTCCACCGCGAGCCCGAGGTAGCTGGCGATGTCGTAGCGCGACATCGACAGATTCAGGGTGCTGCCGTCGCGGTGCAGCCGTGCGAAGCGATCGGACAGGCTGCGCAGGAAGATCGCCATGCGCTCCTGCGCCGGCTGGCGGCCCATCACCACCATGTGCTGGTGTTCCGCGGCGACCTCGCGGCTGACCACGCGCATCAGCTGCCGCTGCAGCGACGGCATCTGGGCCAGCAGATGGTTGAGGTGCTCGTAGGGCAGTTCGCAGATGCTCGAACGTTCCAGTGCCTCGGCCTGGCTGGCGTGGTGGTCGTTGGCCAGGGCGTCCACGCCGACCAGTTCCCCGGGTAGATGGAAGCCCAGCACCTGGGCGTTGCCCGAGGCATCCTCGACGAAGGTGCGCAGCGAGCCGGAGCGGACCACGTACAGCGCATGGAACTGGCCGCCCTGGCGGAACAGCGCTTCGCCACGATCCAGGGTGCGCTTGTCGCGGATGGTGGCGTCGAGCCGCTTGAGGTCTTCGCCGTCGATGCCAGCCGGAAGGCAGAGTTCGTGCAACGCGCACGAGGCGCAACTGCGGCGGAGCTGGTTCAGGTCGAGAACGCTGCTGGTGTCCATGCGGGTGCTCTTTCCCTGTCCTAGGCAGGAGGTGAATCAGGTTCTTGCGGTGTCTGGGCAGGTTAACCGATTGCCGCGCAATCGTCTCCCGTGGCCGGTGCGCAGTAGATGCCATGCAGCGCTTCGATCACCTGCAGCGCCGGGCCGGGGGTCAGGGCGTAGTAGATGGTCTGCGCCTCGCGTCGGGTCGTGACCAGGCCGTCCTGCCGGAGCCGGGCGAGATGCTGGGACAGCGCCGACTGGCTCAGCGTCATCGATGCGTGCAGGTCGCTCACCGACCGTTCCCCACCCAGCAGCAGGCAGAGGATGCGCAGCCGCTGCCCGTTGGCCAGCACCTTCAGCAACGAGGCCGCCTGGTCGGCGTTCTCGCGCATGGCATCGATGTCCAGTTCGACCGGGGGAGGCGGATGGGAGCTTTTCATGGAGTCGGTCTCGCGATGGGTCCGGGGGCGGGCTTGTCCCGCGGACGACGTTGACATTTTAGCTTGAAGCTAATTAAGATGACACTACATTAGAAAACACTAATTTAGTGCACATTTGATCAGCGGCAAGTCGATGGCTCACCCGTGGGCGCATCGTCAGGCCAGTCGCGACCTCTCCGGCGCACCATCAGAAGGAGTCCACTCATGGCACACGTCATCGTCATTGGCGCCGGCATCGGCGGCATGTGCGCGGCCTACGAACTGCGCGCCGCGATCGGCGGCAGCCACGCGATCACGGTTGTCGGGGAGGCGCCGAGCTTCTCCTTCACTCCGTCCAACCCGTGGGTCGCGATCGGTTGGCGCAAGCCTTCGGACATCCAGGTCGAGGTAGCGCCGGCGCTCGGTCGCCGCGACATCGGCTACATCGACTGCGGCGTCGCCAAAGTCGTCCCGCAGGACAACCGCATCGAGCTCAAGGACGGGCGCAGCGTGGCCTACGACTACCTGGTGATCACCACCGGGCCGCGTCTGGCGTTCGACGAAGTGCCCGGCCTCGGCCCGCACGGCGGCCACACCCAGTCCGTGTGCACCACGCCACACGCCACCGACGCGTGGGCGAACTACGAGGCGTTCGTGAAGAATCCGGGGCCGGTGGTGATCGGTGCGGCGCAGGGCGCCAGCTGCTTCGGTCCCGCCTACGAATTCGCGCTGATGCTGGACACCGACCTGCGCCGGCGCAAGATCCGCGACCGGGTACCGATGACCTTCATCACCAGCGAGCCCTACATCGGCCACATGGGGCTTGGTGGCGTGGGCGATTCGCAGGGCCTGCTCGAGCGCCAGTTCCGCCAGCGCCACATCCGCTGGCTCACCAGCGCGAAGATCGACAAGGTGGAGGCCGGTCAATTCCACGTCTCCACCCTGGGCGGCGCCGGCCAGCCGGCCGGCGAACACACGCTGCCGTTCGCCTACTCGATGATCATCCCGGCCTTCACCGGCGTCGACGCCGTGCGCGGCGTCGAGGGGCTGGTGAACCCCCGTGGCTTCGTGCTGATCGACAAGCACCAGCGTAACCCGACCTACCGCAACGTCTTTTCCGCCGGCGTGTGCGTGGCGATCCCGCCGGTGGAGGCCACGCCGGTGCCCACCGGTGCGCCGAAGACCGGCTTCATGATCGAGTCGATGGTGACCACGCTGGTGGCCAACCTGAAGGCCGATCTGGAAGGGCGCGAGGGCAACGCCGAAGCCACCTGGAACGCGGTATGCCTGGCCGACATGGGCGACAGCGGCGCGGCCTTCGTGGCGCTGCCGCAGATCCCGCCGCGCAACGTCACCTGGGCCCGCGAGGGCAAGTGGGTACATGTGGCCAAGGTGGCCTACGAGAAGTACTTCCTGCGCAAGATGCGCGCCGGCACCAGCGAACCGCTGTACGAGCGCTACGTGATGAAGGCGCTTGGCATCGCGCGCATCAAGCCGGGTACCGGCAAGCACTGATCCCGATCCCTTTTCCACCAGAGAACCGTCATGAACATCGATCGTTTCGTCCTCGCGTTTGCCGGCAGCGTGGTGCTGCTGAGCGTGGTGCTGGCCCACTTCGTCTCGCCGTGGTGGCTGCTGCTCACCCTGTTCGTCGGCGCCAACCTGCTGCAGTCGGCGTTCACCGGCTTCTGCCCGCTGGCGCTGATCCTGCGCAAGGTCGGCCTCAAGCCGGGCTGCGCGTTCGGCGACCGCTGATCCACCTTCCCCGAGAGAGACCGACATGATCGTGCGTGTGCGCCACCTGGCTCCTTTTTTCGCGCTGGCCCTGCTCGCCGGCTGCGGCGACAAGTCCGCGCCCTCGGCAGGCCAGGCGCCCCGGCCGTCGCTTGCCTCGCAGGTGATCCACGCCGGGGATGCTTCGCGCGAGCAGACCTGGGACGGCGTCGTCGAGGCGGTCAACCAGGTCACCCTGACTGCACAGACCAACGCCCGCGTGCTGGCCTTGCCGCACGACGTCAACGACGTGGTGCCGGCAGGTGCCGTGCTGGTGCGCTTCACCGACGTGGAGCAGAGGTCCTCGCGTGACGCGGCGCTGGCGCAGCTTGCCTCGGCGCGGGCCGGCTACAGCGATGCGCAGGCGTCGTTCGAACGCTTCTCCGCGCTGCTGCCCAAGGGCTACGTGTCCAAGTCGGACATGGACAGCGTGCGTGCCCGGCGCGATGCCGCCAAGGCTGCGCTGGATGCCGCGCAGGCCCAGCTTGCCCTGGCGAAGCAGAGCGTGGACTACACCGAGGTGCGCGCGCCGTATGCCGGCGTGATCACCCGCCGTTTCGTGCACGTGGGCGAGGCGGTGCAGTCCGGGCCGCCGTCGCCGCAGCCGCTGATCGCGATGGAGTCGCTCGATGCGCTGCGCGTCAGCGTGCAGGTGCCGCAGAGCTCGGTCGACGCGATCCGCGCCGCCAGGAGCGCCACCATCCTCGCCGACGGGCGGCGCGTGCCGGCGAAGGACATCACCGTGTTCCCGTATGCCGATCCGGCCACGCATACCTTCACCGTGCGCGTGGAGGTGCCGGGGCAGGACAGGGGCCTGCGTCCGGGCACCTCGGTCAAGGTGGCCTTCCCCGTCGGTGACGCGAAGCAGCTGCTGGTGCCGGCGTCCGCGCTGGTGCGCCGCGGCGAGCTGATCGGCGTCTACGTGATCGGCGATCATGGTGTCTCGCTGCGCCAGCTGCGCGTGGGCGATCCGGTGGGCGACCGGGTGCAGGTGCTGGCCGGCCTGGACGACGGCGAGACCATCGCGACCGATCCGGTGGCGGCGCTGAACTTCCTCGCGCAGCATCGCGCCAAGGATGCGTCCGGCCATGAGTGAGGCAGGGAAGATGGGTATCTCCGGGCGCATCGCACGGGCCTTCCAGGCTTCGCAGATCACCCCGCTGCTGGCGCTGGCGGGGCTGTTGCTGGGCATCGCCGCGGCGATCATCACGCCCAAGGAAGAGGACCCGCAGATCGAGGCCACCATGGCCAACGTCATGGTGCCGTTCCCCGGCGCCGGCGTGGACAACGTCGAGCACCTGGTGTCGTTCCCGCTGGAGCAGAAGCTCTCGGAAATCCGTGGAATCAAGCATGTGTACTCGATGAGCCGTCCGGGCATGTCGGTGGTGACGGTCGAGTTCCAGGTCGGCGTGCCGCGCCAGGAGGCGCTGGTCCGCCTGTACAACAAGATCTATTCGAACGCCGACTGGGCCCCGCAGGGCCTGGGCGTCGGCCAGCCGCTGGTCAAGCCGTACGGCATCGACGACGTGCCGATGATGGCGCTCACGCTGTGGTCGGACCGGCCCGAGGTGGACGCCGAGCAGTTGGCCCGAGTCGCGCATACGCTGGAGACCGAGGTCAAGCGTATCCCCGGCACGCGCGACGTCTACACCCTTGGCACGCCCGACCGCGCGGTAACGGTGCAGATCGATCCGTCGAAGCTGGCCAACTACCAGCTCACCGTCGGCGATCTCGACCAGGCGTTGAAGGCGGCCAATATGGCGGCCGACGTCGGCAACGAGATCGGCGACAACCGCAACGTGCCGGTGAAGGCTGGTCGCCTGCTGATGAATGCCGACGAGGTCGCCCACCTGGTGATCGGCCTTTCCGGCGGCAAGCCGGTGTACCTGTCCGACGTGGCCACGGTGACGGCCGGTGCCGACCAGCCCAGCCAGTTCGCCTCGTTCGGCGCGCCCGCAGGCAAGGCCGGTCCGCTGACCGGGCTGGTGCCGGCGGTGACCATCGCGATCGGCAAGAAGGCCGGTACCAACGCGCACACCATCGCCAGCGAGGTGCAGGCGCGCATCGCCGCGCTGCGCAACGTCTCGATTCCGGACAGCGTGCACGTCACGGTCACCCGCGACTACGGCTACACCGCCAACCAGAAGGCCGACGAGCTGATGCTGCACCTGGCGCTGGCCGCCCTGGCGGTGGTCGCGCTGGTGCTGTTCGCGCTGGGCTGGCGCGAGGCGGTGGTGGTCGGCGTGGCGGTGGTGGTGACGCTGGCGATCACCCTGTTCGCCTCGTGGGCGATCGGCTTCACCATCAACCGCGTCTCGCTGTTCGCGCTGATCTTCTCCATCGGCATCCTGGTCGACGACGCCATCGTGGTGGTGGAGAACATCCACCGGCACATGGCACTGGGCGGCAAGCGCCTGCTCGAGGCGATCCCGCAGGCGGTGGACGAGGTCGGCGGCCCGACCATCCTGGCCACCTTCACGGTGATCGCGGCGCTGCTGCCGATGGCCTTCGTCGGCGGCCTGATGGGCCCGTACATGCGGCCGATCCCGATCAACGCGTCGGCCGGCATGATGATCTCGCTGGCGGTGGCCTTCGTGGTCACGCCGTGGCTGGCTTTCCGACTGCTCGGGCACCACGAGCACCAGGCACATCCGGGCCATGGCGAGGGGCTCCAGCCGTCGCGCATCGATGCCTTCCTGCAGCGCTTCTTCAAGCGCCTGATGACGCCGTTCCTGGCCGGTCGCAGCGCGTCGCGCAAGCGCCGCATGCTGTTCGCCGGCATGGGCCTGCTGGTGCTGCTGGCGGTGGGTCTGGTCGGCGTGAAGGCGGTGATCCTGAAGATGCTGCCGTTCGACAACAAGAGCGAGTTCCAGGTGGTGCTCAACATGCCCGAGGGCTCCACCCTCGAGCAGACCCAGCGCGTGCTGGTGGAGATGAGCCAGGTGATCGACAAGGTACCGGAGGTGAAGGACTTCCAGATCTATGCCGGCACCTCCGCACCGATGAACTTCAACGGCCTGGTGCGCCAGTACTACCTGCGCAACCAGCCGTACCAGGGCGACATCCAGGTCAACCTGGTCGACAAGGACGAACGTTCGCGGCAGAGCCACGAGATCGCCAGTTCGGTGCGTCCAGCGCTGGCCGCGGTGGCGCACAAGTACCACGCCCACATGGTGCTGGCCGAGGTGCCGCCGGGTCCGCCGGTGATGGCACCGATCGTGGCGGAGATCTACGGGCCGTCCTACGGCGGGCAGCGTCAGCTGGCGCGGACGATGGAGCAGATGTTCGGCAAGACCGACGGCATCGCCGACATCAATTCCAGCGTGGAAAGTCCGGCTGCGCGGCGCAAGGTGTTCGAGATCGACCGCGAGCATGCCGCCACGCTGGGCGTGAGCCAGGCCGAGATCGTCTCGGTGCTGCAGGCGGCGATGGGCGGCGACCGCGCCACGTATCTGGGCGAGCCGGGCATCAAGTACGCGGTGCCCGCGCTGCTACGGCTGTCGCCGGCGGCGCTGGCGTCGACCCAGACCATCCTGTCGCTGCGGGTACGCTCGCGCAGCGGCGCGCTGATCCCGCTGTCCGAGGTGGTGAAGGTCAGCGACGAGCCGTGGGCCGGCGCGGTCTACCACAAGGACCTGCGCCCCTATGCCTTCGTCACCGCGGACGACGCCGGCAGCGAGGACAGCCCGGTCTACGGCATGTTCCGGCTGGTCGGCAAGCTGGGCGCAGGCAAGGTGGATGGGCACACGCTGACCCAGCACTTCACCGGCGCACCGATCGGCGACGACCACTACTCGATCAGCTGGAGCGGCGAGTGGGAGATCACCTACGAGACCTTCCGCGACATGGGCATCGCCTATTCGGTGGGCCTGGTGCTGATCTACCTGCTGGTGGTCGGCCAGTTCCGCAGCTACCTGGTACCGCTGGTGATCATGGCGCCGATCCCGCTGACGGTGATCGGCGTGATGCCCGGCCACTGGCTGCTCGGCGCGCAGTTCACCGCCACCTCGATGATCGGCATGATCGCGCTGGCCGGCATCATCGTGCGCAACTCGATCCTGCTGGTGGACTTCATCAACCACGCGATCGCCAGCGGCCTGCCGCTGGAAGAGGCAGTGGTGGAGGCCGGAGCGGTGCGCGCCAAGCCGATCATCCTGACCGCCATCGCGGCGATGCTCGGCGCGTTCTTCATCCTCACCGACCCGATCTTCCAGGGCCTGGCGGTGTCGCTGGTGTTCGGCGTGCTGGTGTCCACGGTGCTCACGTTGCTGGTGATCCCGCTGCTGTATTACGCCATGCTTGATCGGCGACGCCGCAAGACCGCGGCGATCACCGATGAAGGAGCACACGCATGAGCGAGACCCAGGAGTTCACCCTGACCCTGACCCAGGAAAGCGACTACGTTTTCCGTATCGCCTTCGACGACACGCCGATCCCCGAGCTGGTCACCGACGAGACCGCGCCGCTGGGTGGCGACCAGGGACCCAATCCGTCGCGCTTGCTGGTGGCGGCCGTGGCCAACTGCCTCAGCGCGAGCCTGCTGTTCGCGCTGCGCAAGTTCAAGAACGCTCCGGGGACGCTGGTGACCCGGGCACGTGCGACGCTGGGCCGCAACGAGGAAGGGCGGCTGCGGGTGCAACATATCGCCGTCACGCTGGAGCTGCCCGAGGCGGTGGCCGACTACCAGCAGGCCGAGCGCCTGCTGGCGCAGTTCGAGCACTTCTGCGTGGTGACCGGCAGCGTGCGCGACGGCGTGCCGGTGGAAGTGAGCGTGCGCGACCGCGATGGCCAACTGGTCCATCACAGCGAGGCGGAGTAGGGCGGGCGATCGAGGGCTGCGGCAGGGCGTCGCAGCAAGACGGATCGGGTCGAAAGAACTGACGGCGGTCAAAAGGCGAAACGAAGGGCTGATGACAATGCATCCGTCTTTCGACACAAAAACAAAGGAACGCCCCATGAAAGCATCCGCTCTTGCCCTGACCGCCCTGGCCCTCGCCTTGGGTGCCGCATCCGCCGCCCACGCCGCCGATACCTCGCCGTGGGTGTTCCGGGTCGGCGTCCACACCGTCAATCCGAAGTCCAACAACGGCACGCTGGCCGGCATGAAGGCCACCATCGACAGCGACACCAAGCCGACCTTCAGCATCGAATACATGTTCGATCGCAACTGGGGTGTCGACGTGCTTGCCGCGCTGCCGTTCAAGCACACCGTCCGCCTCGATGGCGTGTCCGCCGCGACCACCAAGCACCTGCCGCCGACGGTGGGCCTGAACTACCACTTCCTGCCGGACGCCGTGGTGTCGCCGTTCGTCGGCGTCGGCCTGAACTACACCACTTTCTTCCAGACCCGCGGTGTCGGTCCGCTGCAGGGTACGCATGTAAGCATCGCAAACAGTTTCGGCGCAGCCGCGCACGCCGGCCTCGATTTCCGCATCAACGATCGTTGGCTGGCTACCGCGGATGTACGCTGGATGAGCATCGCCGGTGACGTGAAGGTAAACGGCACCAAGGTCGGCAAAGCCAACATCGACCCGCTGGCCTACGGCCTGAGCATCGGTTACCGCTTCTGATACCGGAGATGCGATCACCTTCGTCCACTTGGGAACAAGGACATGATCGACAGTACGGTCGTTGAACTCTCGCGGTGGCAGTTCGCTGTCACCGCGCTCTATCACTATCTGTTCGTACCGCTCACGCTCGGGCTCAGTTTCTTCATCGCGGCGGTGGAGACGGTGTACGTCACCACCGGAAAGACCATCTACCGCGAGATGGCCGAGTTCTGGGGCAAGCTCTTCGTGGTGAACATGGCCCTCGGCATCGCCACCGGCCTGACCATGGAGTTCGAATTCGGCACCAACTGGTCGTTCTATTCCGGCTTCGTCGGCGACATCTTCGGTGCGCCGCTGGCGATCGAGGGCCTGATGGCCTTCTTCATGGAATCCACCTTCGTCGGCCTGATGATCTTCGGCTGGAAGCGGCTGTCCAAGGTGCAGCACCTGCTGGTCACCTACCTGGTGGCCTTCGGCACCAACCTGTCGGCGCTGTGGATCCTGATCGCCAACAGCTTCATGCAGGACCCGGTGGGCGCGAAGTTCAACCCGGTCACGATGCGCATGGAGCTGGACAGCTTTTCCAGCCTGATCTTCAGCCACGATGCCCAGGCCAAGTTCGTGCACACCAGCATCGCCGGCTATGTCACGGCGGCGATCTTCGTCACCGGCATCAGTGCCTACTACATGTACCGCAACCGGCACATGGCGATGGCCCGCCGTTCGTTCCGCATGGCCGCGCTGTATGGCGTGCTGGCCACGGCTGGGGTGATCACCCTGGGCGACGCGCTCGGCTTCGTCGGTGGCCAGGCGCAGCCGTCCAAGCTGGCGGCGATGGAGGCGATGTGGCAGACCGAGCCTGCGCCGGCACCGTTCAACGTGATCGCGTGGCCCTCGCAGGAACACAAGCGCAACCTGTTCGAAGTGCAGGTGCCCTACGTGCTGACGCCCCTGCTGACCCACACCATGACCCAGGAAGTCCCGGGCGTGGACCGCATCGAGGCCGACGCGGCCAGGCGCATCGCCAACGGCATTCCGGCCGTCGCGGCACTGAAGGTGCTCAGCAGGGATCCGACCAATGCCGATGCGCTGGCGCAGTTCAACAGCCATCAGCAGGATCTGGGCTACGGCTTCCTGGTCAAGCGCTATGCGCCGGGCCAGGACGTGGAAAAGGCCACGCCGGCGGACATCCAGAAGGCCGCAGGTGACGCGGTGCCGAATGTCTTCGCGATGTTCTGGAGTTTCCGCGTGATGGTCGGGCTGGGCCTGGCGATGCTCGCGTACTTCGTGCTGGCGGTGATCTTCTCGGTGCGCAACGACGTGGAGAACCGCAAGTGGTTCCTGCGCCTGGCGCCGTGGATGATCCCGATACCGTTTATCGCCAACGAGTTCGGCTGGCTCACCGCCGAGATCGGCCGGCAGCCGTGGACGGTGTACGGCCTGCTGCCCACCTGGATGTCCGCGTCCAGCCACAGCGTGGGTTACATGGTGTTCTCGCTGATCGGCTTCGTCACGCTCTACACGGTGTTCATTGTGATCGAGATGACCCTGATGGTGAAGTTCATCCGCAAGGGGCCGAGCAGTCACGGGCACGGCCATCCGGCGCCGCCGCGTCCTTCGCTGGGTGGTCGTGCAACCGCCGTGGCCATGATGCGCGAGGAGGGCTGAGCGATGGAACTGTATTTCGGACTCAAGGTGCTCTGGTGGCTGGTGCTCGGCGTGCTGCTGATGGGCCTGGCGATCATGGTCGGCATGGACATGGGCGTGGGCACGCTGCTGCGCTTCGTCGGTCGTGACGACAACGAACGCCGGGTCTGCCTCAACGCGATCGGTCCGCATTGGGACGGCAACCAGGTGTGGTTCATCCTCGGCGGCGGCGCGATCTTCGCGGCGTTCCCGCTGATCTACGCCACGGCGTTTTCCGGCCTGTACGTGGTGATGCTGCTGCTGCTGTGGACGATGATCGTGCGTCCGCTCGGCTTCGAGTACCGCAGCAAGCTGCCTTCGGCCACCTGGCGCAACGCCTGGGACTGGGCGCTGCTGGTCAGCGGCGCGGTGCCGATGATCATCTACGGCGCCGCGATGGGGAACATGCTGCAGGGCGTGCCGTTCCACTTCGACTGGGACATGCGCTCGTACTACACCGGCAGCTTTGTGTCCCTGCTCAATCCGTTCGCCGTGCTGTGTGGCCTGCTGTCGCTCTCGCTGTCGATCTACATGGGGGGCGTGATGCTGATGGGGCGCGCCGGTGGTGCTGTCGCACCGCGTGCGCGCAAGGCGGCGATGGGCGCGGCGATCGCTGCGATCGTGCTGTTCACGCTGGGCGGGATCTGGGTGTCGTTCCTGCCGGGCTTCGTGCTCGAGCACGCGCCGGCACCGGGTATGCCGCAGAATCCGCTGCAGCAGCAGGCGAGCATCGTCACCGGTGGACTGCTGGCCAACTACCGCAGCCAGCCACTGCTGTGGGCGGTGCCGGCGCTCGGCTATGCCGGCATGTTGCTGGGCCTGCTGGCCGTGCGCGGCAAGCGGTCCACGCTGGCCTGGTGGCTGGGTGCGGGCGCCTGGATCGGCGTGATCGGCACGGTGGGCGCGGCACTGTTCCCGTTCCTGATGCCGTCCAGCAGCGAGCCGTCGCAGAGCCTGACGCTGTGGAACTCGGTGTCGAGCCAGACCACGCTGCTGTGGGCGACCGGATTTGCCGCGGTGTTCGTGCCGCTGGTGGTCTGGTACACCAGCTGGGCGTTCTGGGTGATGCGCGGCGAGGTCGATGCCGCGGCGATCCAGCACGACGAACACGCGTACTGAAGGAGCGAGCCATGAAGACCTTGCTGCAATTCCTGATCTACATGCTGCTTGCCGTGGTGGCGATCGTGATGGGCGTGATCCTGGGCGACTACGGCTCCTGGTATTTCGCCTGGTTCGTCGGCACCGCGATGATCGTGCTGGTGGCCGCCGCCGGCGGCGCCTGGATGGACGCGCACGACGGCTCCGTCGACGAGACGGAGCCGGCCGGCCACTGAGCCGGATGCTTGCGGGGAAGGGGGCGAGGGGACCGGCAACGGTCCCCTCGTTTTTTTCAGCCCAGCAGGTCCTGCAGGTCGAGGAAGGGGCCAGGTTGCCGAGCCAGATCGTCGGGCCGGCCGCGCTGGACGACGCGCCCGCCGTCCAGCACCGCTACCTCGTCGACCAGGCCGGCCAGCGTGCCGAGCTGGTGGGTGATCAGCAGCACGGTGCGGCCGGCCATGGCGACGGCCAGCGAGTCGTGGAGCGCGCGGGCGGTGGCGGCATCGAGGCCCTCGGTGGGCTCGTCCAGCAGCAGGATCGGGGCATCCTTGAGCAGCGCGCGGGCGATCGCCAGCCGGCGCGCCTGGCCACCGGACAGGCGCATGCCGGCTTCGCCGAGCGTGGTGTGGTAGCCCTCGGGCAGGGCCTCGATCACCTCGTGCACCTGCGCCGCGCGGCACGCCGCCACGATGGCCGTGTCGTCGGCATCCGGCCGTGCCAGCAGCAGGTTGTCCAGCACCGTGCCGTTGAACAGGTAGGCGTCCTGCGAGACCACCGCGAAGCAGGCGCGTGCGTCGTCCGGGGCGAAGTCCCGCAGCGGCTCGCCGCCGAGCAGTACCTGGCCGTCCTGGAAGTCACGAAAACGGGCCAGCAGCTGCAGCACGCTGCTCTTGCCGGCGCCGCTGGCACCGACCAGCGCGGTGCGTGAGCCGGGCGCGAGCGCCAGGTCGAAACCGTCCAGCACCCAGGGGCGGTCCACCTCGTAGCGGAAGCGCACGCGCTCGAAGCGCACGCTGGCATCGCGCGGCGCGGGCGAGGGACGGTCCGGCGTGGCCACGGCCGGCTCGGCATCCACCACGGCAAAGATGCGTCGTGCCGCAGCGAGCTGCTCGCCCAGCATCTGGAACGCCAGCGGCAGCGGCGTCACCGCCTCGAACGCGGCCATGGCGAACAGTGCCAGCATCGCCAGTTGCGCCGGTGCGATCGCGCCGGCGGCCACCGCGGGCGCTGCGGCGATCACCGCCCACCACAGCGCGAGGTTGGCGCACAGGCCGACGGCGCCGGCGGAGAAACCGGCCAGTTCGCTCAATCGGCGCTGGTCGGCGAGCAGGTCGTCGGAGAGCCGTTGCACGCGTTCATGCCGGGCGTGCTCCGCGCCGTACACGCGCAGTTCGGCGGCTCCGGCGAGGGCATCGGCCACCGCGTTGCGCAGGGCGGCGCGGGTCTGCACGGCACGGGCGCCGGCCGCCTCGCCGCGATGCCGCAGCCAGGCCGGCAAGGCCACCCCGGCGAGCGCAAGCCCCAGCGCCGTACCCAGAGCGACCGGCACGCTGAAGACGGCCATCACCGCGACGATCGCCAGGCTGCCGAGCGCGGCCACCACCACTGGCACGAACAGGCGCAGATAGACCTGGTTGAGCGTGTCGATGTCGGCCTGGATGCGCGACAGCAGGTCGGCGGCGCGCAGCGACTGCAGGCGTGCCGGGGCCAGTGGCTCGAGGCGTTCGTAGAACCACACCCGCAGCTGCGCCAGCAGGCGGAAGGTGGCCTCGTGGGTCACCAGCCGTTCCAGGTAACGGCCGCCGGTGCGGGTCAGCGCGAAGGCGCGGATCAGCGCGGCCGGGGTGAAGTAGTTGAGCGTGATGCCGGCCGCCCCGGCCAGCGCCATCGCCGCGATGAAGTGGCCGGACACCGCCAGCAGGCCGACGTTGGCGAGCAGGGCGGCCAGCGCCAGCAGGGCGCCGCCGGCCATCCACGCGCGGTAGGGGCGGAACAGCGCCCCCAGCCGGCGCAGGTCGGCACGTCCCTGGGCGCGGTTGGGGCGGCGCGTCATGCGGACCCCGCGGCAGCGGCCAGCAGGCGCGCGAACGGACCGTCGGCCGCGCGCAGCGCCTCCGGCGAGCCCTGTTCGACCACCCGTCCGCCGTCGAGCAGCACTACGTGGTCGGCCAGCGCCAGCACGTGCAGGCGATGGGTCACCAGCAGCACGGTGCGACCGCGGGCCAGTCGCTCGATCGCCTCGAGTACCGCCCGCTGGCTGTGCGTGTCCAGGTGGGCGGTCGGCTCGTCCAGCAACAGCACCGGCGCGTCTTTCAGGAACGCGCGGGCCAGCGCGAGTCGTTGCACCTGTCCACCGGACAGGTTGGCGCCGCGCTCGCCGAGCGGCGTGTCGAAGCCCTGCGGCAGCGCGTCGATGAAGGCCTCGGCGCCGGCGGCGCGGGCGGCCTCGCGCAGCTGCGCATCATCGGCATCGGGGCGGGCCAGTCGCAGGTTGTCGGCCACGCTGCCCTCGAACAGGTGCGCGCGCTGCGGCACCCAGGCGACGCGCGTCAGCCACTCGGTTTCGGCGATGTCCGCCAGGTCGACGTCACCGACCGTGATGCGACCGTGGGTGCGTCCGATGAACCCGAGCAGCAGGTGCAGCACGGTGCTCTTGCCGGCACCGCTGGCACCGACGATCGCGGTCACCCGGCCGGCGGGTGCGGTGAAGCGGCAGTCGTCGAGGGCCACGGTGCCGTCGGGATAGGCGAAGCCCGTGGCTTCGAACGACAGCGACGGCGCTCCGGGAGGGGCCGGCGCCGTTCCGAGTCGTCGCTCCAGGATGGGCTCGGCGAAGACCTGCACTATCCGCTCCGCCGCGCCGATCGCTTCCATGCGCAGGTGGTAGACCGTGCCCATGTTGCGCAGCGGACCGAAGAACTCCGGCGCCAGCAGCAAGGCGAACAGGCCGGGCAGGAAGGCCAGCTCGCCCCACATCAGGCGAAAGCCCACCAGCACGGCGACCACGGCGATGCTCACCGTGGCGAGGAACTCCAGCACCACCGACGACAGGAACGCCACGCGCAGCACCTGCATGGTGCTGCGCCGGTAGTCGTCGGACACCTGAGCCACCACGGCCGCCTCGCGCCGGCTGGCACCGAACAGCTTGAGCGTGGTCAGGCCCTGCAGGGTGTCCAGGAAGCGTGCGCCGAGAAAGGCCAGCACGCGCCACTGCTTCTGGTTCAGCTCCTCGGTGCCCTTGCCGATCATCCACATGAAGAACGGGATCAGCGGTGCGCTGACCAGCATCACCAGCGCCGAGATCCAGTCGGCGGGAAACACCGCGACCAGGATCGCCAGCGGCAGCAGCGCGGTCATGCCCATGGTCGGCAGGTAGCGCGCGTAGTAGCCCTCCATCGCCTCCACACCGCCCACGACACTGGTGACCAGATCGCCGCGCGCCTGCCGTTGCAGCCACGCCGGCCCCAGTTTCTGCAGGTGGGCCAGCAGGTCGGCACGCAGCGTGCGGCGCACGATGGCGCCAGCGCGGAAGGCGACGCGCTCGGCTGCACGCGCCAGCGCGAAACGCAGTGCGAACACCACCGGCAGGGCGGCCAGCGCCGGCCACAGCCGGGCCAGTGGCGCGCGGTGCATTACGCCGGCATTGATTGCCCACGCTGCCAGCCAGGCCTGGGCGACCAGCAGCAGGCCGTTGACGAGACCGAGTGCGGTCGCCCGGCGCAGCGGTGCGCGGACCCGGGAACGGAAGCTCTTCAGCCAGACTTCGGGGCGCGGCAGGTCGGAGGCGGCGGACACGCGGCGGGCACGCTCGGTGGACAGGGGACGGATGCGCCGGACGGCCATCCGGGCCCGCGCAGGATAGCAGTGCGCGACGGCCCGGCCGGCCGCTTTAGCCGCTCCGCGGCGAGGCGCGACGCCGCAGCAGTGCCAGCCAGGCGGCGGATACGGCGAGCATCGCCGCCACGCCGAGCCACGTGGCCGGTGCGGGCCAGGCCATCGCCATCACGTGGCGCAGCCACGGCACGCCGAGCGCCAGCGCGATCATCGCCAGCAGGGCGGCGAACATCGGCAACAGCCACGGATTGCCGGTGCCAGCGCGGTGGCGCGCGCGGTTGGCAAGGGTCAGCAGGAATACCGACAGCAGCAGGGCGAGGAACGTGCCGGTGCGCGCCTGGACCGCTCCCACGGCGTCCTGCAGCAGGCCGAAGCCCGTGAGCAGGATCGCCGCGAGGCCGGCGCCCTGCAGCAGCCCGCGCAGCAATTGGCGGGGGGCGAACGGCGAGTCGGAGGCCCTGCGCGGCGGTCGGCGCATCACCGTGTCGGCGGCCGGGTCGGCCTCGAACACCACCGAGCACGCCGGATCGATCAGAAGTTCGAGCAGCACGATGTTCACCGGCATCAGCAGCACCGGCCACTGCGCCAGCGCCGGCACCAGCGCCAGCGCCACCACCGGCACGTGCACGGCGAAGATGAAGCGGGTGGCGCGGCGCACGTTGTCGTCGATGCGACGCCCCTGCCGGATCGCCGCCACGATGCTGGCGAAGCTGTCGTCCAGCAGCACCAGCGCCGCTGCCTCGCGCGCCACGTCGGTGCCGCGCTCGCCCATCGCGATGCCGACGTCGGCCGCCCGCAGCGCGGGCGCATCGTTGACGCCGTCGCCGGTCATGCCCACCACCTCGCCGCCGGCCTGCAGGCAGCGCACCAGCCGCAGTTTCTGCTCGGGCATGACCCGGGCGCAGATGTCGGTGTCGCGCAGGCGCGCGGTCAACGTGGCGTCGTCCATCGCGTCGATGTCGCCGCCGGTCAGCACCACCGGCGTGTCGGCGAGGCCGACGCGGTGGCCGATCGCCTGCGCGGTGAGCGGATGGTCGCCGGTGAGCATGATCACGCGGACGCCCGCCGCACGACATTCGGCCAGCGCCGCCGGCACCTCGCTGCGCGGTGGATCCAGCAGGCCGACGAGGCCGAGGAACTCGAAGTCGAAATCGTGCTGGCTGGCCGGGTGGGCGTCGCCGCGCCAGTGGCCGCGGGCCACGCCGAGCACGCGCAGGCCGCGTCCGGCCATCGCCGCCACGGTCGCGCGCAGGTCGGCGAGATCGGGCTCGGCCAGGTGGCAGAGGTCGGCGACCGCCTCCGGCGCGCCCTTGGTGGCCAGCAGGTGGCGGTCGGGCGCGCGCTCCGGATACACCCGGGTCATCGCCAGGATCTCCGGACTGAGGCCGTACTCGGCGATCGGCAGCCAGTCGGCGTGCACGTGTTCGGTGCCGGCGAGCAGGCTCCGGCCGAACGACTGGATCGCCTGCTCCATCGGGTCGAACGGCTGCGCCGGCGTGGCCAGCATGGCGAACTCGACCAGTGCGTGGAACGGCTCTTCCAGCGGGCCTCCCGTTGCCGCGTCGTAGTGGCCAGCGTCGATGGCCAGCTCGGCGACCTCCATGCGGTTGCGGGTCAGGGTGCCGGTCTTGTCGGCCGCCAGCACGGTGATCGCACCCAGCGTCTCCACCGCCGGCATGCGCCGCGTCAGCACCTGCTGGCGGGCGATGCGCCAGGCGCCGAGCGCGAGGAACACGGTGAGCACCACCGGGATCTCCTCCGGCAGCAGCGCCATGCTCAGCGCGACGCCGGCCAGCACGCTGGGCAGCGCGCCCTGGCCATCCCACGACCACAGCAGCAGGGCATAGGCGGCGGCCACCAGCAGGCCGGCGACGGTCATCGTTCGGATCAGCCGGCGCGAGGACCGCTGCAGGCGCGAGGGGGGCTCCACCGCGTTCGCCAGCGCCAGGCCGATGCCACCGACGCGGGTTCGTGCACCGGTGGCGGTGACGCGGGCGAGGCCGCGGCCGCGGGTCACCACGGTACTTGCGAACAGCGGGGCAGGAGCGGCGCCGACCAGCTTGTTCACCGGAACGGCCTCGCCGGTGAGCAGCGACTCGTCGACGTCGAGCTGGCCTTCCAGCAGTGTGGCATCGGCGGCGATGCGGTCGCCCTCGTGCAGCACCAGCAGGTCGCCCACCACCACCTCGATCGCGGCGATGCGGACCCGCTGCCCGCCGCGCTGGACCAGCGCCCGCGGGGCGGACAGGTCGCGCAGCGCTTCGAGGGCCCGCTGCGTGCGGTGCTCCTGGGCGAGCGTGATGCCGATCACCACCAGCACCGAGCCCATCAGGAAGGCGGCTTCGGCGCGGTCGCCGAGCGCCAGGTAGATGCCGCCGGCGGCCAGCAGCATCAGCAGCATCGGCTCGGCCAGCACGCTGGCCAGGGTGCGCCACAGCGGCCGGTGTTCGCCGCCGGGCAGGGCGTTCGGGCCGTCGCGCAGCAGTCGTCGCGCCGCCTCCGCCGGGTCGAGGCCGGCGTGGCTGCCGTCGCCGTCGGGGGCCGTGGACGGACTGCCTTCCGCCCTCATCGCGAAGGCATCAATGGCAGACCAGCACGGGCGGTTCGGCGGTCAGCAGCACCTTCTGCGTCTCGCTGCCCAGCAGCAGGCGGTTCAGTCCGCGCCAGCCGTGCGAGCCCATCACGATCAGGTCGCAGTGGTTCTCGCCGGCGACCCGTGCGATCACCTTGTGCGGCTGTTCGTCCAGCAGATAGCGGCTGTCGCACGGTACGCCGGCCTTGGCGGCACGATCGCGGACCTCGGCAAGGAAGCGTTCGGCGCGCGCGATCGACTCCTGCGTGTAAGCCAGCTCGGTGGCCGCAAGCATCTCGGCCATGTAGGAGATCGTGTGGAAGGGCGGTACCACGTGGAGGGCGAGGATGCGCGCCCCGCAGGTGCGGGCGAGGTCGATGGCCGTGGCGGCCGCGCGGATGGAGAGCTCCGATCCGTCGGTAGGAACCAGAATGTGCTTGAACATGGCGTGCTCCGGACGCAGTGGACATATACAGGGTGCGCCAGGTCGGCAGGGTCCATCTTGATGGGCGTCAATGGTCCTGTTCGGTGGCCGGGGAGAAGGGTCGTCGCCGCCCGGCCGGTTGACCCTGATCAACGGCCGACACGGGCGGTTGGTGCAGCATGTCGACCACGCCTTCCGGAGCCCCCGCCATGCTCGACCTGATCATCAACCTCGACCGTCTCGAGGACGACACGCCGGCCTGCGTGGTCGGCCTGGCCGCAGCCCGTCAACTGGGCGCCTTCGCCACCGGCATCCACGTGGTGGCGGTGTATCCGCCGGTGATGGCCATGCCCGAGGCACTGGCGCTGCTCGATACCGAGGAGCGTTCGGCGCAGGCCTTCGCCACGCAGTGGGAGGCGCTGTGCGCGCGGCATGGGGTGAAAGGGGAGTGGGAGGTGATCCGTGGCGCCTATGTGCCGATCCTCGCCAAGCGTTCACGGCTGGCGCAGTTCATCGTCACCGAGTTGCCGGTTCGCAACCCGGATGCACCGATCGGCTTCGACAACATCACCCGCACCCTGTTCGACGACGCCTCCCCGATGCTGCTGGTACCGGAAACCTGGCGCGGCACCGGCGCGGCGGATCGGATCCTGGTGGCCTGGAACGGGTCCGGCGAGGCCGCCGGTGCGGTCAAGGCGGCGTTGCCGTTGCTCAAGCGGGCGGGCAAGGTGCTCGTGCTCGACGGCGAGCGCACCGGGCTGCCGGGATTGTCGCCGCCACCGCTGCCACTGCGGGCCTGGCTGGAGCGGCAGGGGGTGGCGGTCGAATGGCAGCGCTTCGACAAGGGCGCCAACGTCGGCAAGGCCCTGCTCGAGAAGGCCCGGGAGATCGAGGCGGACCTGCTGGTGATGGGCGCCTGGGGGCGCTCACGCCTGAGCGAGCTGGCCCTCGGCGGCGCGACCCGGTACGTGCTCGACCACACCCATCTACCGCTGTTGATGGCGCACTGACGCCGGGGCTCAGGGGCTGAGCAGCGTCCGGCGCGTGCCCGTCGCCCGGTCGAGGCCGGCAGTCACCTCGGTGCCGCAATCGCCCAGCGTTGACGACTGCTTCAGCCACTTGGGGTCGGGGTAGTAGGCGAAGACCACCGAACGATCCTTGATCGTGTCGATCAGCCGCTTGGCCACGCCCCGTCGCACCGCCGGGCAGCCCCAGCTGCGCCCCAGGCGCCCTTCGGAGGAGGCGAACAGGGGGCTGACATAATCCGCCCCGTGGATCACGATGGCGCGGCTTTCGGCGTTGTCGTTGAAGCCCTCGTCAAGCCCCTTCAGACGCAGCGAATAGCCGTTGTGGCCCACGTAGGTGCCGTCCGTGACGAAGGTGCCGAGGCTGGACATCAGGCTGCCCGGCGCGTTGGAGAAATGCGAGGCCAGGTTGTCTCCGCTGTTGCGACCGTGCGCCACGAGCTCCTTGAACAGCAGGGTGCGGTGGGCCAGGTCGAACACCCACAGTCGCGGCTGGGTGGACGGGCGCGAATAGTCGATCACACTGAGCGTGCGAGCGGGCATGGCCTTCTGCACGCACTGCAGCGCACGGGTCGCCAGCGCGATCACATGCGGATCGGCCGCCGGCGCTGCCCGGACCAGCGCGCTCGCAAGGTCGCCGGGCGCCGTCGCATGGGATGCGGGCGCAAGGCCGAGCAGCAGGGCAACAACGGAAAGCACGCGACGCACCGGGGTGCGAGGGGCGAAGTGCGGCATGGGAGGCAACCACAAGAGCGGACGGCGGCCAGTTTCCGGGGCGGAAGCTGAACGAATTGTCAGGAAAAAATGAACGAAGTCAGCGACTTTCGCGAGGCGTGACCGGCTTCGCGGTCGCCGGGGCGGGGGAGGCCGCTTCGAGCAGCTTGGCGTAGGGGATCTTCCCCTCGCCCCCCAGGCCGGGCAGGTCGGTGACCAGCACCGTCGTCCCCGGAACCATGGCGTCGCGCAGCCGTTCACCGAACCGGGCCGGCACGTGCAGCCGCGCGGCCATCGTCGCGGGGTCCGGCACGAAGCCTTCGCCAAGGATGCGATAGGCCGACCAGCGGGGCAGCATCGGGCGGTCGTCTCCGCCGGTTTCCGCCTGGCCGGTCATCACGTAGAGCAGCGTGCCCTCGGGAATCTCGCCCGGAGCGATCGCCAGCGGCGCCTGGCCCAAGAGCACGCCATTCTGCAGCACATAGACCCGCTGGTCGTACGTGCTGACCACCACGCCCAGCGTGCCCCCAGGTGCGAGGGTGAGCGTATCGTCGCCCTCGCCGGGCACGGCCATCGGCGCGCCGGTCAGGTCGATCGGCGCTACCGCGGCGGGGTGCACGATCGGTGCCGGCGATACTTTGCCGTCGGACACGACGACGATGCCGCCACGCTGGGTCACGGCAAACAGCTTCTCGGCGAAGGCTGGCGGCAGCCGCACACAACCGTGGGAGGCCGGATGCCCGGGCAGCACGCCGCCGTGCAGCGCGACGCCATCCCAGGTCAGGCGCTGCATGTACGGCATGGGGGCATCGTCGTAGAGGTTGGAGCGATGTTCGCGCTCCTTCTGCAGGATGCTGTAGACGCCTGGCGGTGTCTCGTACCCCCGTTTGCCGGAGCTGATCGGGCCTGCGCCGATCGCCACGCCATTGCGATACACGTAGATCGACTGCTCGTCGAGGCTGACGATCACCACCACCGGGCCGGCCGGTGCAATTTCCGGGTGCCAGAAATAGCGCGTGGCAGCCCGCAACGACGCCGCCGGCCACAGCAACAGGGCGAGCAGCAGTACGATCGGCAGGCGGGTGCGGCGTAGGGCGGACATGCGGAAAAAGAGCGGCGGGATCGTCACTTCATCATGGGCCGCTTGCCTGGCGGCGGCAATCGCGTCCCCGCCGAAGTTCGTCGCCAATCGCCTTTGCCAGCATGGCCAGCACACTGCCGAGTGCGGCCAGCGCCATGTCTTTCTGAGCGTCCCACGGATCGCCCTGGGTGCCGAGATAGGCGGTGCCCAGCCCGTCGCCGAAGTGGACCGCAGCGAACCATTCCACCAGTTCGTACACCACCGAGTGCGACATCACGAAGGTCACCGGCAGGATCCATCGCCAGATGCTCTGCGGCGGCGCGCGCCGATCGAGCAGTTCCACCGCCATCGGCGTCACCAGCAATCCGTAGAGGAAGTGCACCAGTCGGTCGTATTCGTTGCGCGGGAATCCGAGCAGGCGGTCGAGCGAGTAGCCGGTGAGGCGCTGGAACCATGCGTCGTAGGGCACCTCGGAGTAGGTGTAGTGCGCCCCCACTTCGTGCAGCAGCAGGAATGCGAACAGCGCGATGCATGCCCGACGGGAAAAGCGAAGGCGGTGCCAGCCGTAGGCGAGCAGGGGCAGCGCCACCAGCACGACCGCATTCTCCAGCAGCCAATCCTGCCGATAGCGTGGCGCGATGCCGAGCAGGCTGGCTGCGATGAGGAACAGCCCCAGCAGCAGCGCGGGGAACCGCCAGTCATTGTCGCTATCGGAATGCACCATGAAACCCGTCGGGGGTGGTAGCGGGTCGCGTCGCCCGCAGTCTGGCACGTGGCGCAGGCCTTCGCGCACGGAGTTATGATGCCGGAAGCGGGCAGTGGCGGCTCAAGCTCCGCATGGGGAAGACGATAGGGAAGCATACGGGTCCGGAGCGCCCCGGGGGCACTTCGCTCCACCGGTTCACCGGGGCGCGGCAGTGCGTGCGATGGGCGAGTCGGGACGATTTCGGATGGAACAGGGCGATCGGGGAGCGGAGCGCGGAGGCTTGAAGCGGGAAGCGCCGGACCATGCCCTGGCGGGAGCCGGGCTGCGCTCCCGCTTCTACCGCAGCCTCGCCGAAACCCTGGTCCGCCTGCACACGAACCATGGCTATGACCGCCGACTGGCCATGGCCGAGGTCGTGGCGATTTTTGCAGCCACGATGGAGTTGCCGCTGGTCTGGCTCGGTCGGCACGTGCCCGGTGGCGATGGAGTCGCCGTGCTGGCCGCGGCCGGGTCGGCGACCGACCGGGCCGGCCGCCTGCTTTCGGGAGAGGATCCGCCTGGCGTCGGGCCGGATGACCCGGTGGGCGAAGCGCTTGGTTCGGGGGCGGGGTACGTCCTGCGGCGGGAGCTCCCGGCGTCAGCGCCCGGACAGGCCGGCGCGTGGAACGACGGTTTCGCATGTTGCCTGGCGGCAGCCACCGCGCAGGACGGCAGCCGGCTGGTGCTCGCGGCCTGCGCGGTCGATGCTCCGGGCGACGCGCCGGATGAACTGGGGGCGTGGCTGGAGCAGCTGGTGGTCGAGCTGGCGCGGTTCTGGGATCACCAGGCCATGGTCGAGCGGGATCAGCGCATCAGCCGTTACCGCGAGGCACAGCGTGCGATCCAGCGGGCGTTGCTCGAGCAGCCGGATCCGGAGGCCGTGTATCGCACGCTGGCCCAGTCGCTGGTCGAAGTGGCAGGCGCCGCGGCCGTGGACGTGCTGATGGTCGAGAACGAGGGTGCGTCGCTCCGCCGCGTCGCGCTAGCCGGTCCGATCGCCGAGGAGCTCGGACGACTTTTTCCCCGGCCGCCGGCCGAGGGCCAACGGGTGCCGCTACCCTTGCTGGCCCTGCGCGAAATGCGCCCGCAGATCCGGATCCGCCCCAGCGAGCGCAGCGACATGTCGCCGATCTGGCAGCACGGGCTGCTGGCGGACATGGGGGCCTCGGGCTGCTGGCCGATTCTTGCTCCGGACCGCGCCCCCGGGCAGGCGGCCAGGCCGATCGGGGTGTTCGCGCTGATCACCCGGGAGAAAGACGCGTTCGACGACGAGATGTGCCGCGTACTGGACGAACTGGCCGAAGTAGCCGGAATCGCTCTTCGCCAGCACGAACGTCGCCGGGCCCAGCTCGAAGAGCAGCAGCGGCAGACCTACCTCGCGCTGCACGATGCGCTGACCGGATTGCCGAACCGGCGTGCGCTGGACATGCACATGGAGTGCGCCCTCGAGCGCGCCGAACGCAACGAGCGACTGGTTGCCGTGGGCATGCTCGATCTGGACGACCTGAAGCCGATCAACGATCGCTACGGGCATGCCACCGGCGATCTCCTGCTGGTCGAGGTGGCGCGCCGGTTGCGAGCGGCGTTACGGCCGGATGACTACATCGCCCGCCTGGGCGGCGACGAGTTCGTGATCGTCTGCGAGGGGCTGCATCGCGACGTGGAGATCGAGCCCCTGCTCGATCGGCTGTGGATCGCCCTGCGCGAACCCATGCGGGTCGAGGGCGAGGTGTTCGAGCTGACCGCCAGCCTGGGCATCGCACTGTTCCCGGACCATGCGACCGGCGGCGGCCAGCAACTGCTGCGCCGTGCCGACCAGGCGATGTACCAGGTAAAAGCGCGCAAGCGGCAACGCGAGCGCTGGTGGTCGACCCCGCTGGCCGCAGCCGCACAGCCCGCTCCCGAGTTCGACGGCCGCAACCAGGCCCCCTACGGACAGCACGCCGAAGCCCTGTTGCGACCATGGGCCGCGCTTGCCGAGCCACTGGTGCCCGAACTCGTCGATGCCTTTATCGGCGAGCTGCGTTCGCACGAAGGCATCGCCCGGCTGTTCGCGGTGTTGCCCGAGGTCGACCGCGCCATGCTGGCAGCGCGCTTCGCCCAGCACATCCAACTGCTGGTGCAGCCGGGCCTGGATATCGAATCGCATCGTTTGCAGGCGGCACGGGCCGGGCGCTTCCATGCTTCGGCCGGCCTGGAGGAGGTCTGGTTGCTGGAGGGCGTGGAGCGCTTGCGGGACCTCATCGCGCAGCGTTTCGGCAGCCTGTCGGTCAGCGACCGTCGCCCACTGGGCATCGTGCTGCAGCGGCTCGGGCTCGAGCGCCAATGGCAACTGGAGAGCATCCGCGACGTGCAGCGTGAGCGTGTGGCGCTGCTGGCGCGCCTCAATGCACTGGCCTGGTCGGCCGAAGGCTATCTCGAGCTGATCCAGGGCGTGGTGGATGCGCTCGCCGGGCACAGCGAAATCTGTTCCTGCGCTGTGGGACGGCCCGACGACAGTGGTCAGCTCACCTACGAAGCCGTCGGCGGCGAGGCGTTTGCCGAGTACCTCCGGGCGCTGGCACGGGGTGGCGCCGCGCCGATCAGGGTCAATGCCGACAGCGAGCAGGGCGGCGGACCCAGCGGGCGCGCGTGGCGCACCGGACAGGTACAGCGTTGCCTGCACTACGGGACCGATCCGGCGATGGTCAGCTGGCGCGACGTGGCGTTGCCGATCGGGATCGTATCGAGCGTTGCGATTCCCCTTTGCCCGATGCCGCCGACGCCATCGGCGGTGCTCACGATCTACAGCGCATATTCGGGCGGTTTCCAGAGCGAGGACCAGCAGGCATTCGTCGACCAGCTCAAGAATCTGCTCGATCTCGCCCTGGCCCGCCTGGTCCCGCCGCGCCCGGGGACGGAGTTGTTGCCCTTCTTCGTGCGCGAACGCTGGCGAGCGTTGATCGCCACCGATGCCTTGCAGACCTACTACCAGCCGGTGGTGCGGCTGGCCGATGGCCATGTGTCCGAACTGGAGGCGCTGGCGCGTCTGCAGGACCCGGACGGAGGGCTGCTGTCGCCCGCGCGCTTCCTCCCGGCACTGGGGGACGACGACCTGGTGGTGCTGTTCCGGCAGGTGCTGTCGCAGGCGACGCGGCAGCGGGAAATGCTCTCCCGGATGGGGCATGTGGTGGACGTGTCGGTGAACACGCCGGCCGCGGCGTTGGAGGATCCGCGCTATGCCGAGGCCGCCGCGGCGACCATTTCCGAGGGATGCTGCCCGGTCGAGTCGCTGCTGCTGGAGATCCTCGAGTCGCCGATGGGCACCGACCACAGCGCGGCTTCCGGGACGGCCGGCATGCAGGCGCTCAAGGCGCTGGGGGTACGGCTGGTCGAGGACGATCTCGGCGCAGGCTACAGCTCGCTCATCCGTCTGCGGCACTGGCCATTCGACCGGGTGAAGATCGACCAGGCCATCGTGATGCAGGTGGCTGACGATCCGCTGCGCACGCTGCGCTTCATTCGCCAACTGGTCCGGCTCGGGCACGACCTGGGACTCGATGTGGTGGTCGAGGGCCTGGAGACGCCGGGTCTGATCGAAGCTGCGCTGTGGCTGGGCGCGGACATGGGGCAGGGCTACGCCTTGGCGCGGCCGATGCCGCCGGGGGATCTGCCGCGCTGGCTGGACGGCTTCCGCTGGAAGTGGAACGCCGCGCGTCCGGTGACTGCGCTCGGAGCCCTCGCCAGCGCCCTGCAGTGGGAGGAACAATTCCTGGCGCTGCCGGCCGGGCCGGAGTTCTGGCGGTATCACGCCCAGCGCGCGTGTGCGACCGGAAGCTACCTGGACGCCGCGCTCGCGGTGCAAGCGAACCTGCGTGAGGCGAGTGCGGCGCACGTCGCGATGCATGCCGCCGCCGTGGCGGGTCCCCACGATGCGCAATACCGCCGGCAGAGGAACCGCTTCATCCAGCTCTTGATCGAGCAGGTGCAGTTCGAGGAGCGCTCCCGCGCGACAGCGTGAGCCGGCCGGATCAGAAAGCCAGCCGTTGCCTGCCGGCGGCCTTCGCCCGGTACATCGCCGCGTCGGCGCGGCGCAGGAGCTCCTGCGGTGTCTCCTCGTCCTGGCCGTCGTGCACCGCCACGCCGACGCTGGCGGCCAGGCGCACGGCAACGCCCTGGATCTCCCGCTCCGTGGCCAGCCGCGCCAGCAGCGCCCGACCGAGTCGTTCGGCGTGATCGCGGACCGGCTCGAGGTCCTCGATCACCACCACGAACTCGTCGCCGGCGAGCCGGGCCACGAAGTCCGAGTCGCGCACCGAGCCACGGATGGTTTCGCCGAAATGACGCAGCACGGCGTCGCCGAACTCGTGCCCGAGCGTGTCGTTCATCGGCTTGAAATTGTCCAGGTCCATGAACAGCACGGCCACCGCCCGGTCATGCCGACGAACGCGGTTCATCGCCTGCTGCAGCCGCTGCATCAATGCGCGGCGGTTGGGCAGGCCGGTGAGTGCGTCGTGCGAAGCTTCGTGCTCGATGCGTTCGTACAGAAGCTTGCGCTCGGTGACATCCTGGGCGAGCAGGTAGAAGCCCGCGACGGTCCCGTCCTCCACCACGTGCGGCACCAGCGTGGCGTAGAACCACATCGGGCCCGTCCGCCCGGGCAGCGAATACTCGGCCGTGGCGCGATGGCCAGCCAGCACGCGTTCGATCACCGGCTGCAGCTGCGCACAGGTTGCCTCGCCCCAGAACTCGGGCACCCGGATGCCCAGCAAGCCGTCCGGCGCGATGTCGAACCAGTCGGTATAGGCGCGGTTGTGGAAGCGATAGCGCAGGTCCCGGTCGATGTAGGCGATCATCGCCGGTGCGTTGTCGGTGATGGTACGCAGCCGCTCTGCGCTGCTGCGCAACGCCAGTTCATCCGCCTTGCGACGGCTGATGTCCTGCAGGAAGGCGTTGGCTACCATGCGGCCGCCGATCCGGGTTGCTCCCAGCGTGAGTTCCAGCGGGAACTCCTCGCCATCGCGCCGCACGCCGCTCAATTCCAGGTGTCGGCCGACCAGGTGGCCCGTGTCGGGCAGGCCGGCCATGAAGCTTTCGAATGCCTTCAGGTGGCGCTCCCTCATCGACGCGGGGACGATGGTGTCGGCCAGCGAGCGCCCGATCGCCTCATCGCGCGACCAGCCGAAGATCAGCTCCGCCGAGCGGTTCCAGGACACGATGCGATCGTCCGCATCGACCTCCACGAAGGCATCCGAGGCGAGCTGAAGGGTGGTCTCGAAACGCTCCTTTTCCTCGATCAGCGCCTGTTGGGTGGACGCGCGCGCGGCGATCTCGCCCTGCAGGCGTACCACCGTGAGGTGCAATTCCGCCGTGCGCTCGGCGACGCGTTGCTCGAGGGCGTGCCGCAGGGTCGCCAGATCGTGCTCGACGGTCTTGCGCACATGGATGTCGGTGAGGACGACGACGAGGTTCTCCGGGTGGCCTTCGCGGTCGCGCAGCACCGATGCGCCGACCTGGGTCCACGAGCAACTGCCATCGGCGCGCAGGAAACGCAGTTCCATGTCCAGCGCCTCGGTATCGCCTTGCAGCACCTGGCGAGCCATTGCCAGCCCGCGCTCACGGTCATCGGGGTGAGCGAAGTCGGCCACATGGGCGCCCAGCAGTTCGTCGCGCGAATGGCCGAGGATGTCGCAGAAGCGCTGGTTCATCTCCAGCCAGCGGCCATCCGTGGACGCCACCGCGATGCCCACCGCGGCATGTGAGGCAGTCCTTGACAGCAGGGTCTCGCTGCGTTCCAGCGAGACTTGCATCGCGTGGGTCTTCTCGGCGGCCTCCAGGCTCCACAGGTGGTCCTGCACCATGTCCGCCAGGTCGCCGAGCGCGGCCCGGTCGACGTCGCCGGACTCGCGCGGTGCCCGGTCGATCACGCAGAGCGTGCCCAATATGTCGCCCCGGCGCGAGCGCAGCGAGCGGCCCGCATAGAAGCGGATGTACGGTGGGCCAGTCACCAGAGCATGGTCGTGGAAGCGGATGTCGCCGGCTGCGTCGCCAACCACCATGGGTTCGTCCTGCCCGATGGTGTGGGTGCAGAATGGCAGCCCTTCCATGGCTTCCTGCCAGTCCGCACCGGATCGGGAGAGCGACCATCGGCGGTCGCCATGGATCAGCTGCACCATAGCCACGGGAACGGCGAACAACCGCGCGGCCGTGCGCGTGATCCTGTCGAGCACGGGGTCATCGATGTGCCCGGGCTGCCCGAGGCGGCAGAGCAGGGCTGGGCATTCCGGTTCGTCGCGGGACTGGCTGGTCGGAAGCATCGAACATCTCTTCGGGTCCGCAAACGATGCGGGGAGGCGGGAGAAGTTCCGTCTTCAGTCGAAGCCTAGCGTCAGAGCGGCTGGCGCAGCTGTGCCGGCGATCACCTGGCCGGTATCGGAGGGCGGCCATACGAAAGCGGGTCCGGCATGCCGGACCCGCTTTCGTCGATTCGTTGGTGGGCGGTACAAGGATCGAACTTGTGACACCTGCCGTGTGAAGGCAGTGCTCTACCGCTGAGCTAACCGCCCGCCGGGAGCGCGCAAATATACGGGGTGTCCCGGCTTCGGTCAATACTTCCTTAATCGCCGCGCCAGGGTTCGGCGAGGAAGGCGTCGGCCGGTTGCTACAATCCCCGGCTTGTCTCCCTGGCGACACCCTCATGGACACCTTCGCGCACCACTTCCAGCACATCCTGGACGCCTTGCATCGCTTCGAACTGACGCCCTGGAAGATGGTCGGTTACGCCGGCACGTTGATGTTCACCAGTCGCTGGTTCGTGCAGCTCTACTACACCCGCAAGCACAAGCGCGTGGTGATGCCGCTGGCGTTCTGGTGGCTGTCGGTGATGGGCAGCACGCTGCTGCTGGCCTACTTCATCCTCGGCAAGAACGATTCGGTGGGCATCCTCTCCAACTTCTTCCCGGTGTTCGTCTCGGTCTACAACCTGGTGGTCCACTTGCGTCACCAGAAGAACAGCCTGACCGGCGACGCGACCGGTTGAGCCCCGGAGACTCCCTGGCCCAATCGACGCCCCCCGGCCGTGGATCCCCCCGGCAGGTCGGAGCGCACCCTGTGCGCGACCGGGTCGGGGGGAGGCCGGTCGTCGCGCACAGGGTGCGCTTCTGCGAGCCTTACTCCGGGTCGTAGTCCAGGATCGGCGCCAGCCAGCGTTCGGCCTCCTCGCGCGTCCAGCCCTTGCGCCGGGCATAGTCGTCGACCTGCTCGCGGGTGATCCGGCCGACCACGAAGTATTGGCTGTCCGGGTGCGCGAAGTACCAGCCGGACACCGCCGCAGCCGGGGTCATCGCGAAGCCCTCGGTAAGGTTCATGCCGGCGTTCGCCGGCGCGTCGAGCAGGGCGAACAGCGTGGCCTTTTCGGTGTGGTCGGGGCAGGCGGGGTAGCCGGGGGCGGGGCGGATGCCGCGGTAGCCCTCCGCAATCAGGGTGTCGTTGTCCAGCGCCTCGTCGGGTGCGTAGCCCCAGAACTCGCGGCGCACGCGCTCGTGCATGCGTTCGGCGAACGCTTCGGCCAGGCGGTCGGCCAGTGCCTTGAGCAGGATCGCCGAGTAGTCGTCGTGCGCCGCCTCGAAGCGGGCCACGTGCTGCTCGATGCCGATGCCGGCGGTGACCGCAAAGCCGCCGATCCAGTCGGGCTTGTCGCTGTCCTTCGGCGCGATGAAGTCGCTCAGGCAGAAGTCGGGACGCTCGGCCGGCTTGTCCGCCTGTTGGCGCAGGTGGTGCAGCGTCGCGCCCTTCGCGCTGCCTTCGAGGACGATGTCGTCGCCGACGCTCGCCGCCGGCCAGAAGCCGATCACGCCGCGGGCGGTCAGCCACTTTTCGGCGATCAGCGTGTCCAGCATCTTCTGCGCGTCGGCGAACAGCTCGCTGGCCTGACTGCCGACGATCTCGTCGGTGAGGATGGCGGGGTAGCGGCCGGCCAGTTCCCAGGCGTTGAAGAACGGTGTCCAGTCGATGTACTGGCGCAGTTCGGCGAGGTCGTAATTCTCGAACACGTGCAGTCCGGGCTGCTTCGGCTGGGCCGGCTGGTAGGCGTACCAGTCGCAGCTGAAGCGCTGGCCGCGCGCCTTCTCCAGCGACACCAGTTGCTTGCCCGGGCCGCGGTTGCGATGGCGTTCGCGCACGTCGGCGTACTCAGCGCGCACCTTGTCCATGAACGCGTCCACCAGCTCCTTGCTGAGCAGCGACTGCGCCACGCCGACCGCGCGCGAGGCGTCCTTCACCCACACGGTGGGCGCCTTGTAGTGCGGGTCGATCTTCAGCGCGGTGTGCGCGCGCGAGGTGGTGGCGCCGCCAATCAGCAGCGGGATCTGGAACTCCTGGCGCTGCATCTCGCGCGCCACCTGGCTCATTTCTTCCAGCGAGGGCGTGATAAGCCCGGACAGCCCGATGATGTCGGCGTGGTGCTCGCGCGCGGCGTCGAGAATCTTCTGCGCCGGCACCATCACGCCCAGGTCGATCACCTCGAAGTTGTTGCAGCGGAGCACCACGCCGACGATGTTCTTGCCGATGTCGTGCACGTCGCCCTTCACCGTGGCCATCACGATGGTGCCGTTGTTCTTGCCGGCGTCGCCGGTGCGCAGCTTTTCTTCCTCGATGAACGGAATGAGGTGGGCGACCGCCTTCTTCATCACGCGGGCGGATTTGACCACCTGCGGCAGGAACATCTTGCCGGCGCCGAACAGGTCGCCGACCACGTTCATGCCGTCCATCAACGGGCCTTCGATCACGTCCAGCGGACGGGGCGAGAGCTGGCGCGCCTCCTCGGTGTCCTCCACTACGAACTGGTCGATGCCATGCACCAGCGCGTGGCTGAGACGCTCGCGCACCGGCTTTTCGCGCCAGGCGAGCGTCTCGACCACCGCCTCGCCCTTCTTGGACTTGAAGCGTTCGGCGATCTCCAGCAGCCGTTCGGTGGCATCGGCGCGGCGGTTGAGCACCACGTCCTCGACGCGCTCGCGCAGTTCCTCGGGGATGTCGTCGTAGATCATCAGCGCGCCGGCGTTGACGATGCCCATGTCCATGCCGGCCTGGATCGCGTGGTACAGGAATACCGAATGGATCGCCTCGCGCACGGTGTTGTTGCCGCGGAACGAGAACGACACGTTGGACACGCCGCCGGAGACGTGGCTGAGCGGAAAACGTTTCTTCAGCTCGCGGGTCGCCTCGATGAAGTCCACCGCGTAGTTGTTGTGCTCCTCGATGCCGGTGGCGATGGCGAAGATGTTGGGGTCGAAGATGATGTCTTCCGGCGGGAAGTCGAGCTTCTCGGTGAGCAGCGCGTAGGCGCGCGAGCAGATCTCCACCTTGCGCGCGCAGGTATCGGCCTGGCCGACTTCGTCGAATGCCATCACCACCACCGCGGCGCCGTACTGCTGCACCTTGCGCGCCTGCTCCAGAAAGGCCGCCTCGCCTTCCTTCATCGAGATGGAATTGACGATGCCCTTGCCCTGCAGGCAGCGCAGGCCCGCCTCGATCACCGTCCACTTGGAGGAATCGACCATCACCGGCACGCGGGCGATGTCCGGCTCGGCGGCGATCAGGTTGAGGAAGCGCGTCATCGCCGCCTCGGAGTCGATCAGGCCCTCGTCCATGTTGACGTCGATGATCTGCGCGCCGTTCTCCACCTGCTGGCGTGCGACTTCAATCGCCTCGGCGTAGCGGTCTTCCTTGATCAGCTTGCGGAACTGCGCCGAGCCGGTGACGTTGGTGCGCTCGCCGACGTTGACGAACAGCAGGTCCGGCGTGATGACCAGAGGTTCGAGGCCAGACAGGCGGGTGTAGCGGGGAGTGTTCATCGAATAAGAAGGCCGGCAGGTATTGCTCCCTCTCCCCTGGCTTCGCCGGGGGAGAGGGGTGGGGTGAGGGGGCGCTCTGATGCCTGGGCGAAGGGGAAAGCCAAAAGCCGCCTCGTCTTCCAGTCGCCCGACCGAGTCGAGTGCACGCTCTTTCTTCCGAGCGGGAGGCAAGGGATAGAGCTCAAGCGCGCGGCGTCTGGGCTCTTTGTTCCCTCTCCCCTGGCGTAGCCGGGGGAGAGGGTTGGGGTGAGGGGGGGCCTGATGCATCGCTGACGTGCACAGCCAAAAGCTTCCCCCTCACCCAACCCTCTCCCCCGAGCGAAGCTCGGGGGAGAGGGCTCAAGCGCGTGGTGCCTCGGCGCATTGCTCCCTCTCTCCTTGCTTTGTCGGGGGAGAGGGCCGGGGTGAGGGGGGAGCTCTGATGCCTGATTGAAGGGGAAAGCCAAAAGCTTCCCCCTCACCCACCCCCCCGATCGAGTCGAGGGCAGGCTCTCTCCCCCCAGCGGGGCTCGGGGGAGAGGGCTAAAGCGTGTGGCGTCGCGGGCCGTCGCTGCCTCTCTCCCGTGCAGGGGAAGGCTCCAGCGTTGCGGCAACTCGCAACTCACGCCGCAGCCTCGTCCAGCGACGGCAGTGCACGCGGCGCGCAGTCCTTCACCGCCTCCGCAATCGCACTGATGTGCGCCGGCGTGGTGCCGCAGCAGCCGCCGACCAGGTTGAGCAGGCCGTCCCGCGCAAAGCCGCGGATCGCGCTGGCCATCTGCTCGGGCGTCTCGTCGTATTCGCCGAACGCATTGGGCAGGCCGGCGTTCGGGTGCGTGCTGACGTAGCCGTCGGCGACGCGCGCCAGGGTCTGGATGTGCGGGCGCAGGTCGGCCGCGCCGAGCGCGCAGTTCAGCCCCACCGACAGCGGACGCGCGTGCTGCACCGAGTAATAGAACGCCTCGGCGGTCTGCCCCGAGAGCGTGCGGCCGGAGCGGTCGGTGATGGTGCCGGAGATCATCACCGGCAAGCGCCCACCGCGCTCGCGGAACAGCTCGGCCAGCGCGAACAGCGCGGCCTTGGCGTTGAGCGTGTCGAAGATCGTCTCGACCATGATCAGGTCGGCGTCGCCGTCGATCAGGCCGCGGGCCGATTCGGTGTAGTTGGCCGCCAGCTCGTCGAAGCTCACGTTGCGAAAGCCCGGATCGTTGACGTCCGGCGACAGCGAGGCGGTGCGGCTGGTGGGGCCGAGCACGCCGATGACGAAGCGCGGCTTGTGCGGCGTCTTTGCCTCCATCGCGTCGCAGGCCGCGCGGGCCAGCGCGGCGCCGGCACGATTGAGCTCGTAGGCGAGGTGTTCGAGGTGGTAGTCGGCTTGGCTGATGCGGGTGGAGTTGAAGGTGTTGGTTTCCACCAGGTCCGCGCCGGCCTCCAGGTAGGCCGTGTGCACGCCGCGAATGATGTCCGGTTGGGTCAGCGTGAGCAGGTCGTTGTTGCCCTTCAGGTCGCAGGCACCGGGGTGATCGTGCGCATGCGTGCTGTCGTGGCCGCCAGCGAAGCGCTCGCCACGGAAGGCCGTCTCGTCGAGCTGGTGACCCTGCAGCATGGTGCCCATGCCGCCGTCGAGGATCAGGATGCGCTCGCGAAGCGCCGCCTGGAGCTTGGCGACGCGCTCAGGATGGAGCCAGGGCAGGGTGGTCATGGGCATGTTCCTCGATGGCCTACGGCTTGCGCGCCAGCAGGCTGATGACTTCGAAATGCGGGGCCTTGCGCTCGCGGCTGAGGCGATTGGCGCTCACCACGTCCAGTCCCGCGGCCGCGGCAAAACCGCCGAGTTGCTTGAGCGAGAAGCCGAGATTGATGTGGTCGAACGGCTCCACCGCGGCGCGGTGGTCGTGCTCGCCCAGCGTGACCGCCAGCAGGCGGCCGCCGGGGCGCAGCACGCGGGCCGCTTCGGACACGGCTACGGCCGGTTCGGCGGCGTAGGTGAGCGCGTGCAGCATCAGCACCAGGTCGAAGCGCCGCTCGCCCAGGTCCAGTGCCTGCATGTCGCCCTGACGCACCTCCACGTTGGAGAACGCCTGCAGGCGACGGGCCGCGGCTTCGACCACGCGCTCGCTGGAGTCGATGCAGACGATCGAGCGCGCGTGCGGCGCCAGCAGTTCGGCGGTGATGCCGTCGCCGGAGGCAATGTCCAGCACGTCACCGGTTTCCAGCAACTGCAGCAGCGAGCGGGCCAGGGTTTCCCAGGTGCGGCCGGGCGAGTAGTGGCGTTCCATGTCGCCGGCGACCGTATCGGCCCAGCCGGCCTCGCGGGCGCGCTGGGCCAGTACGCCGGGGACCCGGGCAGCGTCCTCGCGCAGCAGGGCGTCGTCGATGCTCTCGCGGAGCGACTTCACCAACTGGTGCTGATGCTCGTCGCCTTCGGCATTGGCCCGGTAGTAGGCCGATACGCCGGCGCGGCGGTCACGCACCAGGTTGGCCTCTTTCAGCTTGGCCAGGTGGGTGGAGACCCGTGGCTGCGCCAGATGCAGCACCGCGGCCAGCTCGGCCACGGTCAGCTCTTCGCTCTCCAGCAGCGCCAGCAAGCGCACCCGGGTCGGGTCCGCCAACAGGCGCAGCACACTGGAGGCGGTCGCCAGATCCATGATCATCCTTTTATCGCGATAAAAAGATTTATAAGGCTAGGGCGGCATCCGAGGTGCGTCAAGGCCCGTAAGAGCGGCGGCGCCTGGGTAGTGTCCCTCACTGCTCTGCTGCATCCGCACAGGGCGTCATTTGGGGCCACGTTAGAATGGGCGGCTAAGTCACGACCTGGAGTAGTTCATGGATTTCCGTTTTACCGAAGACCAGCTGTCGATCCAGGCGATCGCCCGCGATTTCGCGCTCAAGCGCATCGCCCCCGTGGCAGCCGAGCTCGACGCGAGGGGCGAGTTCCCGCTGGACAACATCCGCGAGATGGGCCAGCTCGGCCTGATGGGCATCGAAGTGCCCGAGGAGTACGGTGGCGCGGGCATGGACCCGGTGGCCTACGTGCTGGCGATGATCGAGATCGCCGCGGCCGACGCGGCCACCTCCACCGTGATGTCGGTGAACAACTCGCTGTTCTGCAACGGCATCCTCAAGCACGGCAGCGAGGAGCAGAAGCAGAAGTACGTGCGCGCGATCGCCCAGGGCGAGGCGATCGGCGCCTACGCGCTGACCGAGCCGCAGTCCGGCTCCGACGCCTCGGCCATGCACACTCGCGCCACCAGGAACGAGAACGGCGACTGGGTGATCAACGGCAAGAAGAGCTGGATCACCTCCGGCCCGGTGGCCCGCTACATCGTGCTGTTCGCCATCACCACGCCGGGCATCGGCGCCAAGGGCGTGTCGGCCTTCATCATCGATACGCAAAAGCCGGGCTTCCACGCCGGCAAGACCGAGCCGAAGCTGGGTATCCGCGCCTCGGCCACCTGCGAGATCGAGCTCAATGAGTACGTTTGCTCGAAGGACGACGTGCTGGGTGAGGTCGGCAAGGGCTTCTCCATTGCCATGGGCGTGCTCGATGCCGGCCGGATCGGTATCGCCTCGCAGGCCGTGGGCATCGCCCGGGCCGCGTACGAGGCCACGCTGCAGTGGTCGCGCGACCGCAAGGCGTTCGGCCACCCGATCGGCACCTTCCAGATGACCCAGGCCAAGATCGCCGACATGAAGTGCAAGCTGGACGCGGCCACCCTGCTCACCCTGCGTGCTGCGTGGGCCAAGGGCGAGGCGGAGAAGAATGGCGGCCGCTTCGGCACCGAGGCGTCGGTGGCCAAGCTGGTGGCCTCCGAGGCGGCGATGTGGATCACCCACCAGGCGGTGCAGATCCATGGCGGCATGGGCTATTCCAAGGAACTGCCGCTGGAGCGCTATTTCCGCGACGCCAAGATCACCGAGATCTACGAGGGCACCAGTGAAATCCAGCGCATCGTGATCGCCCGCAACGAGACGGGGCTGCGCTGAAAAGCGAGGAGTGAGTGAAGAGGAGTGAGAAGTGAGTAAAGGCCACTTCGCTGACCTTCACGAAAAAAAGCCCCGGCAAATGCCGGGGCTTTTTTATCGACGCATTTGATGGAGCAAGGCAATGAGCTGAGGCACGCGAGGGCGTCACCTCTCACTTCTCACTTCTCTTCACTCACTCCTCGCTCTACGCCCCGCGTCGCGGATCCGAGTCGAACGGCTGCATCCCGCCATGCCCGGACGACGACGTGCTGTCGTCGTGGTGGTGATCCAGCCGGTCACCCAGCAGGCGCCGGACCGTGACGTAGAACACAGGGATCAGCAGCAGGCCGAGGAAGGTGGCGAACGTCATGCCACCGATCACCCCGGTACCGATCGCGTGGCGCGAGTTGGCGCCGGCACCGGTGGAAACGGCCAGCGGCAGCACGCCGAGGATGAAGGCCAGCGAGGTCATCAGGATCGGGCGCAGGCGCAGGCGGGCTGCCTCGATCACCGCCTCACGCAACGGCTTGCCGGCAGCCTGCTGCTCCACCGCGAACTCGACGATCAGGATCGCGTTCTTCGCTGCCAGGCCGATCACCGTGATCATGCCGATCTTGAAGTAGATGTCGTTCGGCAGGCCTCGCGCCATCGAGAACACCACGGCACCGAGCAGGCCCAGCGGTACCACCAGCAGCACGGATACCGGGATCGACCAGCTCTCGTAGAGCGCGGCCAGGCACAGGAACACGATCACCACCGACAGCACCATCAGCAACGTGGCGGCATTGCCGGAGAGGATCTCCTGGTAGGACTGCCCGGTCCAGTCGTAGCCGAAGCCCTTGGGCAGGTCGTCGTTGACGATCTTCTCCATCTCGGCCATGGCCTGGCCGGTGGAATAGCCCTGTGCCGGATTGCCCACGATCTCCACCGCCGAGTACCCGTTGTAGCGGGCCAGCGCGGGCGAGGCCATGTGCCACTGGGCGTCGACCACGTTGGAAATCGGGATCATCTGCGGCGTGCCGTCGGCATTGGTCTGCGTGCTCGGCGTATAGATGTGCTGCAGCGCATCCGGCCCCATGCGATAGGGCTGGTCGGCCTGCATCAGCACGCGCTTTACGCGCCCGCCATAGGCGAAGTCGTTGACGTAGACCGGGGCCAGGGTCAGCTGGATCGCGGTGTAGATGTCGCTGACCGACAGACCCAGTGACTGCGCCTGGGTGCGGTCCACGTGCAGCTGCAGGGCCGGGGCGTCCTCCAGCGCCTGCGGACGGATACCGGTGAGCTTCTCATCCTGCGCGGCCTTGGCGAGCAGGGTGTTTCGCGCCTGGGTGAGCTCCGTACGGGTCTGTCCTGCGCGAGCCTGCAGCCACATGTCGATCCCGCCAAACTGGCTGAGACCGCGGATGGTCGGCAGGTTCACCATGAAGATCTGCGCATCGCGGATGCTGCTCAGCGCACGGTTGGATTCGGCGATGAACTGGTCGGCGGTTTCCTTGCGTTCGGACCAGTCCTTCAGGTGCACGAAGGTCATGCCGGTGTTCTCGCCGGCGCCGACGAAGCTGAAGCCGGACACCTGGAACATCCCCTCCACTGCCGGATTCTTGAGCAGGACGGCGCGGATCTCCTTCATCACGTGCTCGGTGCGCGAGACCGTCGCTCCAGGCGGCAGCGAAACGATCGCCAGCGCCACGCCCTGGTCCTCGCTGGGCACGAAGCTGGTGGGCATGCGGTTGAAGAGCACGCCGCACAGCACGACGATCACCGCGAACACCGCCATCCACCGCGGAGCATGGTTGACCGCGCCATGGATGTGCCCGCTGTAAGTGCGGGTGACGCGGTCGAAGATGCGGTTGAAGCTGCGGTAGACGATGTTCTTCTTGTGCTCGTGCTCCGGCCTGAGGATGCTCGCGCACAACGCCGGTGTGAACGACAGCGCGAGGAAAGCCGAGAAGCCCATCGACACGGCAATGGTGAGCGCGAACTGCTTGTAGATCACGCCCGAGGCACCCGGCTGCAGCGCCGAAGGCACGAACACCGCCGCCAGCACCACCGTGATCGCCACGATTGCGCCGGTGATCTGGCCCATCGCCTTGCGCGTGGCTTCCTTCGGTGACAGGCCTTCCTCGGTCATGATGCGCTCGACGTTCTCGATCACCACGATCGCGTCGTCCACCACGATGCCGATCGCCAGCACCATGCCGAACAGGGTGAGCTGGTTGACCGTGAAGCCCAGCGGCAGCAGGCCGATGAAGGTGCCCAGCAGCGCCACCGGGATCACCAGGGTAGGGATGATCGTGGCGCGGATGTTCTGCAGGAACACCAGCATCACCAGGAACACCAGCACCATCGCCTCGACCAGCGTGTGCATTACCTCCTTGATGGAGATGCGCACGAATGGGGTGCTGTCGTAGGGAACCGACCAGGTCACGCCGGGCGGGAAGCTCTTGGCCAGCTCGGTCATCTTCGCGCGCACCGCGGTGGCGACGTCCAGCGCGTTGGCACCGGGCAGCAGCTGCACGCCGAAGGCGCCGGCCTCCTGGCCGTTGTACTGGGCGTGGAAGCCGTAGTTCTGGGGGCCGAAGGCGATGCGCGCCACGTCACGCAGGCGCACTGCGGTGCCGTCGCCGTTGGCGCGCAGGATGATGTCGCCGAACTGCTTGGGCGTCGAGAAGCGGCCTTCGGCTGACACGGTGGCACTGAAGCCCTGTCCCGACGGGGCCGGATCCGCGCCCAGCGAGCCGGCCGCGAACTGCACGTTCTGCGCGCGGATCGCCGCCAGCACCTGGGAGGCCGACAGGCCATATCCGTGGAGCTTGTCGGGATTGAGCCAGATCCGCATCGCGTATTCGGAACCGATCTGGCGGATGTTGCCGACACCGGAGATGCGCGAGATCTGGTCAAGCACCTGCGAGGCAACGATGTCGTTGAGCTTGGCGCCGTCGATGGTCGGGTTGCTCGAGGTCAGCGCCACGAACATCAGGAAGTCCGGGTTGGCCTTGGCCACCACCACGCCCTGCTGGGTGACTTCCGAAGGCAGTCGCGGCGTGGCCAGCGAGACCTTGTTCTGCACCTGCACCTGGGCGATGTCGGGATCGGTGCCGGTTTCGAAGGTCAGGGTGACCGACGAAGAGCCGTTGGCGCTGGACGACGAGCTGAAATAGAGCAGGTGGTCGATGCCGGTCAGCTGCTGTTCGATGACCTGGGTTACCGTTTTCTCCGTGGTGTCGGCGCTGGCGCCCGGGTAGGACGCGTTCACCGTCACCTGCGGCGGGGCAATGTTCGGGTAGGACTCGATGCCCATGTTGAGCACCGCCAGCGTGCCACCCAGGGTAATCAGGATGGCCACCACCCAGGCGAAGATCGGGCGATCGATGAAAAAGCTGGGCATGGATGCGCTCCGTTACTTGCCGCGGGCCGCCGACCGGCTTGAAGCCGAGGCGGAGCCGGACGGTCCGGGCGTCCAGGGCTCGGCCGTCGCGGGCGCTCCGTCCTTGACCTTCTGCAGGCCGGAAACGATGACCTTGTCATTCGCTGCCAGCCCGTCGGTCACCAACCAGTTGCTGCCGATGGCCTGGTCGGCGGTGACGTCCTTGCGCGCCACCTTGCCGTCCTTGCCGACCACCATGACGTAGGCGCCGACGGTGTCGCGCTGCAGCGCGGGTTGCGGCACGAGGAACACCTTGTGCTGTTCGCCCAGGCGGGCCTTCAGGGTCACGTACATCCCCGGCAGCAGCACATGGCCGGGGTTGGGCACCGTTGCGCGCAGGTCGACCGAGCCGGTGGCCGGGTTCACCGTGGTGTCGGAAAAGTCCACAGTGCCGGGATGGTCGTAGCGGCTGCCGTCGGGCAGCGCGACCTCGACGGTCGCCTTGTCGGTGGCGGCGAGGGTCACGCTGCCATTGGCCTGGGAGCGGCGCATCTGGTCAAGCTCCGCGGTGCTGAGGCTGAAGTTCACGTACAGCGGATCGATCTGGTCCACCGTGGTCAGCAGCGTCGCGTCGCCCTGGCCGACCAGGGCGCCCTCGGTCACCTGCTGCTTGCCGGCACGGCCGTCGATCGGCGACCGGACATTGGCGTAGCCCAGGTTGATGCGAGCGGTCTGCACGTTCGCCTGGGCCTGTTGCACGCTGGCTGCAGCGGTGCGCTCGGCCGCCAGCGCATTGTCCAGGTCGGACTTGGAGACGTAACCCTTAGGTGCCAGCTCGCGCACGCGATCGGCGGCCACCTTGGCGTTGGTGTAGGAGGCGCGTGCCTGGGCCAGGTTCGCCAGGCTGGCATCGAGCGCGGCCTTGAGCGGTGCGGGATCGATCTGGAACAGCAGTTGGCCCTTCTTCACGTCGGAACCTTCCGCGTAGACGCGCTTGACCAGAACTCCCGCGACGCGCGCGCGCACATCGGCGCTGCGATAGGGCGACAGGCGGCCGACAAGGTCCTTGCTCAGGGGCTGGTTCGTCGGCGCGACGGTGACGACGCCAACCTGGGGCGGCGGCGGTGCCGGCTGGGCATTCCTGTCCTTGCCTCCGCATGCAGCCAATGCCAGCAGGCCAAGGCACAACAGGGGTGCGCGCAGTGAAGAGGGGTTCATGAAAACTCCATGATCGCGTTGTCAGGTTTATTCGGTGCCGCAACATGGCCTGGCTGCGAACCCGTGGCGGGGAAGGTTCGCAGCGGCATTGGGGTCCGGCGGGGAGGGGCGCCGTCGCCTTGCCGATCGTCCGCGAGTCGCGGAGCAGTGCTTGGCGCGAACATCAAAACGCCAATATACCCAGCAGTACAAAATTTGTCTCGCCCGTTGATTCAGCTTGGCTGGGCCCTTTACGCACTTGTGGCAGAGGCGGATTTGTGAATGCGATCCGGCGCCGGCGGCCGATGCAGTGACATCGCGTCACGACGAATCATCCCGGGCATGAAACCGGGCGTGCTGCCAGGGTCGGAGCATCGGCGCGCATGCTTCGAGGTGAAGACGTTTTCTATTGCGCTGCAGCGTGATCGCCCGGCAGCTTTCCATGCGCCCGGGCATGGCGACACGCGGCGTTGCGCGGTGGATTCGACGAAACGCGAAGCGTATCCTTCGCAGGCTTTTTGTTCCCCCTCTGCATCCACTGAACAGTAGAAGCCATGAATGCGATTCGCGCGGCCGTGAATGAGTCCCTCGCAGCAGCTGTCATCGACGAAACAAGCAAAAAGGATTTGCCCGTCCAGCGCCTCCAGGAGGCGCAATTTTTTATCCGCGCCTTCTTCGCGCGACTGGCCTCTGGCGACGAGTCGCTGCATACCCCGGCGCAGTGGGCCGAACTGGTGCTCGATCTGCTCGGATTCATCGCCCGGCGCGAGCCCGGCCGGGCATCGGTGCGAGTGACCAATCCCGCGCTCGGTCATGACGGCCGCAGCGTCGTGGAGGTGGTGACCGACGACATGCCGTTCCTGGTTGATACCGTCAGCATGATCCTGTCGGCGGATGGTCCCATCCATACGGTGATCCACCCGGTGGTCAGGGTCGCACGGGATGCCGCAGGCGCCCTGCAGTCCATCGGCGGCGATCAGGGTCAACCCGAATCGGTGATGCATTTCGAGATCGACCGGCTCGCCGACGGCGAGCCACAGGCCGAGTTGAAGGCCCGGATCGAGTCCGCGCTGGATGACGTCCGGCTGGCTGTCCGTGACTGGGAGGCGATGCGGGACAAGGCCCGTGCCATTGCCGCCGAGCTGCCGGTCCGACCGAACACGCGCGATGTCGCCGCGACGACCGAGTCGGCGGAGTTCCTGCGCTGGCTGGCCGACGACAACTTCACCTTCCTTGGCTACCGCGAATACGAGGTTCGGCAGGGCGAGGGCGGCGAAGTGCTGCAGTCGGTCGAGGGCTCGGGGCTGGGCATCCTGTCCGGCACGGAGCGCTCGCTGGCACCGCGTTCGGTGGCCTCGCTCGGGGCCCACGGCGCCACCGCCGGTTCGATCGAGCCGGTGATCCTGACCAAGACCAATGCCCGTTCACAGGTGCATCGTCCGGGCCACATGGACTATGTCGGCGTGTTGCGCTTCGATGCCAACGGCGAGCCGATCGCCGAGCAGCGCTTCCTCGGCATGTTCTCGTCCAATGCCTACATGGCCCGTCCGCAGGACGTGCCGGTGGTGCGCAACAAGGTCGAGGCGGTGCTCACCCGTTCCGGGTTGAAGCGCGATTCGCATTCGGGCAAGTCACTGCGCCACATCCTGGAGACGCTGCCGCGTGACGAGCTGTTCCAGTCAAACGAGGACGAGCTGTACCAGGCGGTTTCCGGCATCCTGGAGCTGCGCCAGCGCGCGCGAACCCAGCTCTTCGTGCGTCGCGACCGCTACGGGCGCTTCTTCACCTGCATGGTGTTCGTGCCGCGCGAACGCTTCAACACCACGGTGCGCGAACGCATCGAGGCACTGCTGCGCGAGGCGCTGCATGGCCTGGAGCTGGATTCGACCGTGCTGCTGGGCGACTCCGCGCTGGCGCGCCTGCACGTGGTGGTGCGTCCCCGCGTGGGCGAGCAGGTGTCCTACGACCTGCACGCGCTGGAAGAGGGCGTGGCCGGTATCGTGCGCAACTGGCAGGACGAGGTGCGCGACTCGCTGGTCGGCCGGCTCGGTCCGCAGCGAGGCGTGGTGCTGGCCAATCGCTACGCTCGCGCCATGCCGCCCGGTTACATCGACGAGGTCGCGCCGGCCGTGGCTGCGGCCGACATCGAGGCGCTGGCTAGCCTCGAGGACGACGATGCCATCCGCATGTCGCTGTATCGCCATGCGGACGGGTCGCTGCGCTTCAAGGTGATCCATGCGGGCGAGCCGATCCCGCTCTCCGAGGCGCTGCCGATGCTGGAGAACATGGGCGTGCGCATGCTGGCCGAGCATGTCTACAGCCTGGAGGGCCAGGAGCGCCCGCTCACCATCCACGACTTCGAGGTCAAGCCCAAGCAGCCGCTGAGCTTCGAGCTGGAGCACGTGCGCGACCGCTTCGAGCGCGCATTCGAGGCACTGTGGCGCGGCCACGCCGAGAGCGACGGCTTCAACAACCTGGTGCTGTTCGCCCAGGCCGACTGGCGTCAGATCGCGGTGCTGCGCGGCTACTGCAAGTACCTCCAGCAGGTCGGCATCGCGTTCTCGCAGACCTACATGGAAGCCACGCTCAACCGCTACCCGGCGATCGCCGGGGTGCTGATCGAGCTGTTCCATGCCAAGTTCGATCCGCGCCGCGAATCGCTCTCGGCCGACGAGCGGGTTCGCGCCGGCGAAGACCTTCGTCGCGAGATGCTGGCGCTGATCCCCGAGGCCACGCGCAACGCGCGGCCGGAGCTGGTCGATGGCATGGTCGCCTGCCTGGCCAAGCCCCGCGCCGAGCAGGTGCAGGTGCTGACCGAGGCGCTGCGCACGCTGCTCGACGACGTGGCGAGCCTGGATGACGAGCGCATCGTCAAGAGCTATCTCGACGTGATGGGAGCCACGCTGCGTACCAGCTACTTCCAGCTGTGGGACGGCAAGCATCGCCCGTACATCAGCTTCAAGTTCGACTCGCACCGCGTGCCGGACGCGCCCAAGCCGGTGCCGTACCGCGAAATCTTCGTGTACTCGCCGCGGGTGGAGGGCGTGCACCTGCGCTTCGGCCCGGTGGCGCGCGGTGGCCTGCGCTGGTCCGACCGCCGCGAGGATTTCCGCACCGAAGTGCTGGGCCTGGTGAAGGCGCAGATGGTGAAGAACACCGTCATCGTGCCGGTCGGCTCGAAGGGCGGCTTCTACGTCAAGAATCCGCCCGAGGGCGGCGATCGCGACGCGCAGCTGGCCGAGGGCATCGCCTGCTACCGGCTGTTCATCGCCGGCCTGCTCGACATCACCGACAACCTGGTCGAGGGCAAGGTGGTGCCGCCGCACGACGTGGTGCGTCACGACCAGGACGACCCGTACCTGGTGGTGGCCGCCGACAAGGGTACGGCGACGTTTTCCGACATCGCCAACGCGATCTCGGTGGCGCACGGCTTCTGGCTGGGCGACGCGTTCGCCTCCGGCGGCTCCAACGGCTACGACCACAAGGCGATGGGCATCACCGCCAAGGGCGCGTGGGAGTCGGTGAAGCGGCACTTCCGCGCGCTGGGTCGCGACTCGCAGACGCAGGACTTCACCTGTGTGGGCATCGGCGACATGTCCGGCGACGTGTTCGGCAACGGCATGCTGCTGTCGCGCCACATCCGGCTGGTGGCGGCGTTCGATCACCGCCATGTCTTCCTCGACCCGAATCCGGACGTGGAACGTTCGTTCGTCGAGCGCGAGCGCATGTTCAAGCTGCCTCGCTCGAGCTGGGAGGACTACGACAAGTCGCTGATCTCCGCCGGCGGTGGCGTGTATCCGCGCAGCGCCAAGTCGATCCCGATCTCGCCCGAAGTGCGTGCGGTGCTCGGCATCAAGGGTGACGTCGCCCAGCTGTCGCCGACCGAACTGCTCAGCGCGATCCTCAAGGCGCCGGTCGACCTGCTGTGGAACGGCGGCATCGGCACTTATGTCAAGGCGACCAGCGAGACGCACGCCGAGGTCGGCGACCGCGCCAACAACGCGCTCCGTGTGAATGGCGCGGAGCTGCGCTGCAAAGTGGTGGGCGAGGGCGGCAATCTGGGCATGACCCAGAAGGGGCGCATCGAGGCCGCCCAGCACGGCGTGCTGCTCAACACCGACTTCATCGACAACTCCGCCGGCGTGGACACCTCCGACCACGAGGTGAACATCAAGATCCTGCTCGGCGACGCCATGCAGCGCGGTGAGCTCACCGAGGAGGCGCGCAACGAACAGCTGCGCGTGATGACCGACGAGGTCGGCCGACTGGTGCTGTGGGACAACTACCGCCAGAACCAGGCGATCACGGTGATGGAGCACCAGTCGATCAAGCGCATCGGCTCGATGGCGCACTTCATCCGTACGCTGGAGGGCGAGGGTCTGCTCGACCGCCAGGTGGAGAATCTGCCCAGCGACGCCGAGCTGACCGAACGCAAGACCCGCGGCCAGGGCCTGACCCGGCCGGAGCTGTCGGTGCTGCTGTCCTACGACAAGATCAAGCTGTACCAGCAGCTGCTCGAGTCCGACGTGCCGGAGGACCCGTACCTCTCCAAGGAGCTGGTCCGCTACTTCCCCGAGCCGCTGCATGGCAAGTACGCCGAGCACATGCAGCGCCATCGCCTGAAGCGCGAGATCATCGCCACCGCGGTGACCAACTCGACGATCAACCGCATGGGCGCCACCTTCATGATGCGCATGCAGGAAGACACCGGCCAGGGCCCGGCGGCGATCGCCAAGGCCTATACCGCCGCCCGCGAAATCCTGGATGCCCGCGAGCTGTGGGCGGAGATCGAGGCGTTGGACAGCAAGGTGGCCGAGAACACCCAGATCGACGCGATCCTGCAGATCTGGAACCTGCTGCGGCACATGACGCGCTGGCTGCTCAACCGTCCCGGTGGCACGTTGGATATCGCTGCCAACGTCGAGCGCTACCAGAGTCAGGTCAGCGAACTGCGCAAGGCGTTGCCCGGTGCGCTCACCGACACCGGTCGCGGCGATTTCGAGTCCAGCCAGGAGAAGTGGGAGGGGCTTGGCCTGCCGGGTGATCTCGCCGTGCGTCTGGCCAGGCTTTCCGAGCTTCGCGCCGCGCTCGACATGGTCGAGGTGGCCCAGCAGAGCGGCGCGCCGATCGCCCGCGTGGCTACCGTGTTCTACGAACTGGGCGAGGCGCTCGACCTGGAATGGCTGCGCGACCAGATCGAAGCGCTGCCGGTGGAGGGTGCCTGGCACGCGCAGGCCCGCGGTTCGCTGCTGGACGAGCTCAATCACCAGCACCGGGCACTGGCGCTGCAGGTGCTCACCCTCTGCGGCGACCGGACCGACCGCACGCCCGTGCAGGCCTGGCTCGAGCGTGACGATGCGACGCTCAAGTACACCCGAGCCATGCTGGCGGAGATCCTCGCGCAGAACGCGGACTATCCGATCGCCTCGGTCGCCGTTCGTCGCTTGGCGCAGCTGGCCCAGGTGCCGGTCGTCTGACCACGTCCGCCCTCCTGCATGGAGGGCGGCTGTGATCGTCCATGGACGCGCCGCGCCGTCGCCCGACGGCGCGGCGCTCCTGTAAGCTCGAAGGGTTGCCATCGCCCGCGGATACGTCATGCGCTTTGCCTTCGTCGCCAGCGATACACCGGTCGCCCAGCAGGCACGCCGCAAGCTGGTGGCCCAGTACGGCGACGTGCCGCCGGCGGAGGCCGAAGTGATCGTGGCACTCGGCGGCGATGGTTTCATGCTCCGCACCCTGCATGCCCACCGTGACGGGCAGGTGCCGGTCTACGGTATGAAGCTGGGCCGGGTCGGCTTCCTGATGAACAAGCACCGGCTCGAGGATCTGCCCGGGCGAATTACCCAGGCTCACGCGGCGACGCTCCATCCGCTGGAAATGCACACCACCGATGCCGATGGCGTCGAGGCCACGGCGATCGCCTTCAATGAGGTCTCGCTGCTTCGCCAGAGCAACCAGGCGGCGCACCTGGAAGTGAAGCTCAACGGCACGGTAAAGCTGTCCAACCTCATCTGCGACGGCCTCCTCGTGTCCACGCCGGCCGGTTCCACCGCCTACAACCTGTCGGCCCATGGCCCGATTCTGCCGCTGGACGCCAATGTGCTGGCGTTGACGCCGATCAGCCCGTTCCGTCCGCGCCGCTGGCGTGGCGCGATCCTCCCGCATCTGACTGAAGTCGGTCTGCGCGTGCTCGACCCGGGCAAGCGCCCGGTGAGTGCGACGGCCGATTTTCACGAGGTGCGGCACGTGCGCGAGGTGTCGATCCGGCAGGCGCGCGACCAGGGGGTTCGCCTGCTGTTCGATCCGGAGCACAACCTCGAGCAGCGCATCCTGGACGAGCAGTTCGCGCTCGACTGAGCGACACCGGCATCGGCCGGATGCGCTAGATTGCACGACATGACCGTGCACTTTCCCGATGCCCACGATCCGGCCGCCAGCCAGGACAACCGGTTGGTCGTGGCGATCTCTTCCCGCGCGTTGTTCGATCTCGGCGACAGCCACAGTCTGTTCGAGCGCGATGGACTGGATGCCTACCGCCAGTTCCAGATCGAGCACGAGGAAGAGATCCTCCGGCCGGGCGTGGCGTTTCCGCTGGTGCAGAAACTACTGGGACTGAACCGGCTTGCCGGGGACGTGCCGCCGGTCGAGGTGATCCTGCTGTCGCGCAATTCCGGCGACACCGGTCTGCGCATCTTCAATGCGATCCAGCACTATGGGCTGGAGATCAGCCGCGCCGCTTTCACCAGCGGTGCGCCGACATCCGATTACGTGGCCCCGTTCAAGGCCGACCTGTTCCTGTCCGCCAACGCCGAGGACGTTGGCCGCGCGCTGGCGGCGGGGGTCGCGGCAGCGACGATCCTGCCCAGCACGGCGCCGCCGCGTGCCAGCGAGCAATTGCGGATCGCCTTCGACGGCGATGCGGTGATCTTCGGCGACGAGGGCGAGCGGGTCTCGCGGGAGGAAGGGTTGGCCGCCTTCCATCGCAGCGAGCACGAGAATGCGGCCGAGCCGCTCTCGGTCGGTCCGTTCCGTGGGTTCCTCACGGCGGTCCATCGCCTGCAGGCGGCGTTTCCGGCCGAGAATTCGCCGATCCGTACCGCGCTGGTCACCGCGCGTTCGGCGCCGGCGCACAAACGGGTGATCCTGACCCTGCGTAAGTGGGGCGTGCGCATCGACGAGGCGCTGTTCCTGGGCGGCCGCGACAAGGGACCGTTCCTGGATGCGTTCGGTGCCGACATCTTCTTCGACGATTCGCCGGCCAACGTGGAATCGGCACGCCGCCACGTAGCCACCGGGCACGTGCCGCACGGGGTGAGCAACCGCTGAGTCGCCTGCCGGCCATGGGGTCGGTGATGGCGTGGCGCGTTTGCTCTATGGTGGGCTGCCGCCAGGGTGGCGGCTCAAGGAGGAATCACCATGAAGCCACGTTATCGCTTGCTCGTTTCCGCACTCCTGCTGCTGGCCGTCGCCGGTATAGGCAGTGCAGCGGCACAGACCGTGATCGTCGTGTGCCACCCCTGCATCATGACCTATCAGGACTGCCTGGACAGCGGCCAGTCGCCCAACTACTGCCAGACACACACCTACGCCTGTTGCCCACCCATGTCCGCTACGCAGACGGGTGTGCAACCGGTCGCTGATCGGGCGAACAAACCCGGAAAGGCCTGAAACAGCGCATTCTGCGCTGGCTTCGCGGGGCGCATGGCGCCCCGCGCTCTTTCGATCTCAGGGGACCGCGTGCCCCTGGCTGGCCGTCCAGATCGCATACCAGTCCTCTCTGTCCAGGCGCAGCTCGAGCGCATCGAGCGCCTCCCGGATCCCGTCGATGCGCCCGCTGCCGGTAATCGGATGAGGCCGCGAGGGATGACGCAGGATCCAGGCATAGGCCAGGGTGGCGATGCTGGTGTCGAGGCGTCTGGCGATGGCACTCATCTCGCCTCTGAGCCGGACGGCACGTTCGTCTTGCCCGGAGAACAGCCTGCCGCCGGCGAGGGGCGACCAGATCATCGGCCGACAGTCCAGTGCCTGCGCCTGATCGAGCGTGCCGTCGTCGAGTGCATGCAGAGCCAGCGGCGAGAGCTCAAGCTGGTTGGTGACCAGGGGATGATGGCGATTCAGCAGGTCGAACTGGCTGGCGCTGTGATTGGAGACGCCCCAGTGGGCCACCTTGCCTTCCCGGGTGAGTGTCCGGAAGGTGTCGGCCAGGGCGGCAGCATCCATCAGGTAGTCCGGGCGATGGATCAGCACCAGATCCAGTTGTTCGGTCCGGAGCTGGGCCAGCGATCGTTCCACCTGGCTGCGGACATAAGCAGCTGAGGTGTCGTAGTGATTGACTCGATATGGCCGGTCAGCGGAACGTAGCCGGATGCCGCATTTGGTGATGAGCTGCATCCGATGGCGCAGCACCGGGGCTGCCTCCAGTGCCTCACCGAACAGGCCTTCGGCCCGGTAGTCGCCGTAGATATCCGCCAGGTCGAACGATGTCACTCCCAGGTCGAGCACCTGCTCGATCCAGCGCACGCGCTGGGCAACGTCCTGTTTCCAGTCCGCAATGCGCCAGAGGCCGGCAATGATCGGAGACAGAGGGGGCAGGTTTGGTGGCATCGGGGGGTCCGTGGGCGAAAGGGCATGCGTCTTGGATGGGCGTCAGGGCAGGGGCTGGCGACGCCACCAGCGGGTGACCTGTTCCTCGCGCACGAGCGTGAACAGGCCGGCGCCGAGGATCAGCACGATGCCCACCAGCATGGGCCAGTCGAGCCGATCGCCGAACAGCCAGTAGCCGAAGCCGATCGCCCAAAGCATCTGGCTGTACTGGGTCGGTGCGATCCGGTTGGCCGGCGTGAGCAGCGTGGCCAGCATCAGCAGCACGCCGGCGATGCCCTGCATCAGGCCGTAGCCAAGCAGCTTCATCCAGGCCGAGGGATCGGGCCAGACCATGTGCGGGAGCATGAAGATACCGCCGACCAGCAGCGGTCCAACCACGCCGGCGCCGTAGAGGCTGATGCGCTTCTCGTGCTGCCCGGCCAGGCGCATGGCGACCATCGAGACCGCCCCGGACAGCCCGCAGGTAATTGCGGCGAAGTGACCGATGCCCAGCTGGCGGAAGCCGGGGCGAAGCACCACGAGAACTCCGATGAAGCCGACCACGACGGCGGTCCAGCGGCGCCAGCCGACGTGTTCCCGGAGGAACAGCACCGACAGCAGCGTGACGAAGATCGGCATCAGGAAGATCAGCGCGAAGGTCTCCGCCATCGGTAGCAGGGTGAAGGCGATCACCGCGCTGATATTGCAGACCGCACCTGTGATCGCGCGTATCCACCAGACTCCGGGACGCCTAGCGACGAACAGGTCGCGCAACCGGTCGCCCGGCGCGCGAATGAAGGGCACGGCACCGAGACAGAGCAGGGCGCCGACGAACACTACCTCGTAGGCCGGGATCGCTCCGCGGAGGGATTTCACGCAGGCGTCGCTGATCGCATAGGCCGCGTAACAGGCAAAGCCGAGGATGACGCCTTGGCGCATGAACGGGGAGGGCGACGGGAAGGAGCCGCATTGTCCCATGTCGACTTGCCGGTAGGACGCAGGACAAGAAAAAACCCGCCGGACGAGGCCAGGCGGGTCGGTAATGGTGGAGGTGGCGGGAGTCGAACCCGCGTCCGAAGGCGCTCAACGCCCAGTACTACATGCTTAGCTCACCGTTGGATCTCGTCCCACGACAGCACGATGTGCGAAGCGCATCGAAGGACCAGCCTGCTTGATTTGACCCTGGCCGACAGGCGGCGGCTTCGGGCGATCCCGTGATGATGACCCTACATCCACGAGCACGAGCACAAGTGGGTTCGGGGCTAGGCCTTAAGCGGCCAGAGCGTAGTTGTCGTCGTTGGCAACTATAAGTTTGCGGCTGGATTTACGAGGAAAGCTGCCCCCTCGGCATGCACCAGGCCATCTCACTACCCCCGTCGAAGCCAGAACACCCCCGGGGAAACGCGAAAAAGCTTGAAGAGTATATGTGGCCGGCACGCCGTCATTCAATGAACGGATGCGATCATGCGGCCTTGTTGTGCGAGCGCATGGTGCGCTGCTTTTCCCGCTGCCAGTCGCGCTCCTTGGCCGTGTCGCGCTTGTCGTGCTCCTGTTTGCCGCGGGCCACGCCGATCTCGACCTTCACCTTGTTGCCTTTCCAGTACATCGCAGTAGGTACCAGGGTGTAGCCCTTGCGCTCGGTGGCACCGATCAGGTGGTCGATCTCGTGACGGTGCAGCAGCAGCTTGCGGATGCGACGATCCTCGGCGATGACGTGCGTGGAGGCGCTGATCAGCGGCGGAATCGAGGCTCCGTACAGGAACAGCTCGCCATCGCGCACGATCGCGTAGCTCTCGCCGAAGTTGATCCGGCCGGCGCGCAGCGCTTTCAGTTCCCAACCCTGCAGGGCAATGCCGGCCTCGTAGCGCTGGTCGATGTGGTATTCGTGGCGGGCACGCCGGTTCAGCGCGATGGTGCCGCCGCCCTTGGTGTCCTTGTCCTTGCTCTTGCTCATGTCCGCTAGACTTCCGGGCGGTTGCCCTGTGCTGGGTCAGGCCGCATGTTCGCGCGGGCCGATCCTTGAATCGTGATATTCCGAGAGGCTTTGCGTGATCGAAATCCGCCGCAGCGCGCTGGTGTCCTACACCCCGGCGCAGATGTTCGATCTGGTGAACGACGTCGAAGCATACCCAAAGCGCTTCGCCTGGTGTGCCGGCTCCTGTGTGCTGGAACGCGGGCAGAACATGATGGTGGCTCGACTGGACCTCAAGATGGCCGGTTTCAACCAGAGCTTCACCACCCGCAACACCGCCGAGCGTCCTGAGCGCCTGCAGATGAGTCTGGTCGACGGGCCGTTCCGCAGGCTGGAGGGTTTGTGGACTTTCCAGGCCCTGGGGGACAGTGGATGCAAGATCGCGTTTTCGCTCGACATCGACTACGGCGGCGTGATCGGCGCCGGCGCCATCAAGCTCGGCTTCCAGGGGCTCGCGGGCCGGATGGTCGAAGATTTCACGCGTGAGGCCCGGCGGACCTATGGCTGACCGGGCGGGCCTGATCCGGGTGGATGTCGTGATCGCCATGCCTGGCTCCGCCTGGAATGCCTCTCTGGAGCTTCCGCACGGAGCTACTGTCGCCGATGCCGCCGCGGCTATCGAGCGCACGGCAGGATGTCCTCAAATTGCCGCCGAGGCCATCCGTGCGAAGCGGGTGGGCGTATTCGGGCGCCGCGTTGATGACGATTTCGTCCTGGGCGACGGTGACCGACTGGAACTCTATCGTCCGCTTACCGCCGACCCGAAGGAAGCCCGTCGTCGGAGGGCGGCCCGCCCCGGGTGAGGGTGCAGGCTTCGATGCGGCCTCAGTGCTGGTCGCCGCCTGTGCCGGTCGGACCCTCGTTCTTGTCGCCCTTGGCGTCGTCGACCGGGTAGCTCACCTTGAACTTCTGCGTTTCCTTCAGCAGCTTCTCGGCATCCTCTGCGAAGAAGTCGCCTTCGGTCCGCACCAGGGTGTCGTTGTTGAAGGTCAGGGTGAAGGTGCGGATCTTGATCGGGCCACCGCGATGCTGCTGGGTCGAGACGTAATCCCAGCGATCATGGTCGAACGGGTCGCTGACCGAGGGCGATCCCAGCAACACCAGCACCTGCCGCTTGGTCATGCCGGGCTTGAGTTGTTCGACAGCGTCCTTGGTGAGGATGTTGCCCTGCTGCACGTCGGGGGTATACACGAGTCGGCAACTGGCCAAGGAAAGCGCCAGAGTGGCGAAACCCAGCGTGCGAATCAGCTTTTGCATGCGTGTTGCGTCCCGAACGTAAAGGTCACGGATGATACACTAACCGCCTTGCGATACCGCCCGCGGAGCCGGCAATGGATCAGGAAACCAGAGAGCTGCGCAAGGCCGGGTTGAAGGTCACCCACCCGCGTATGCGCATTCTCCAGATCTTTGAGGAAGAGGGTGTCCACCACCTCTCTGCCGAGGACATCTACCGCCGCCTGCTGGCTTCCCGGGAGGACATAGGACTGGCCACCGTTTACCGGGTACTGACCCAGTTCGAGGCGGCCGGCATCCTGATGAAGCACAATTTCGAGGGTGGGCAGGCGGTTTATGAACTCGACCGTGGCAAGCACCACGACCACATGATCGACGTAGACAGCGGCAAGGTCATCGAGTTCGTCAGCGAGGAAATCGAACGCCTGCAGCGGGAGATCGCCGCCAAGCATGGCTACGAGCTGGCCGACCACAGCCTGGTGCTGTATGTCCGCTCCAAGGACAGCCGTTCCCGATAGTGCATCGACGTGGGACCCGGGCGTCGGCGCCGGGAGGGTGGCTCGGTGCCTGCTGGAGGCGGGCAATAAAAAAAGCCGCAGACGGACTCCTGTCCATCTACGGCTTATCCGCTACCAGGTGGCGACGGATTCGGGCGAGTTGCTCGCGAGAATCCTGTCGCCGAAGGTATCGGCCGAGCAGCAATCCTTGCCGCCCTTCGAAGCCACCGTCCCCACGGTGACTTCGGCTCGCCATCTTGCAATGGCGGCTCCCCCACATCGATGGAAGGATCCTAACGAAGCCTTCACGAACCGGGTATCAGAAAAATTCCTAGGGATGACGCACGGACGGGTCGACCTTGCCGGGCGAAATATTGTTGCCACGCAACAAGATGCGCAGGTGGACCCCCGGCGTGCCCGGTCGCAGGCGGAACAGTCCACCCAGCGAGGTGACGCGATCGCGCATGCCTTGCAAGCCACGCCCCCCTCGCGGGAGCGTCCCGGGCAAGCCGGCGCCATTGTCGCGGATGTCCAGCAAGGCCAGCGGGGCGCCATGGCGCTCCCCGATGCGCAGCCGCAGTCGAAACTGGCTGGCCTGTGCGTGTTTGACCGTATTGGTGGCGCTCTCCTGCACCAGGCGGTAGATCGCAGTGCGAGTGTCGTCGTCGAGCAATCTCGGGTCGCCATGGAGATCGGTGACGTACTCCACGCCAGCAGCGTCCAGAAGGTCTCTGATCGGGCCCTCCTCGAGTGCCCGGAGCAGGCCGAACTCGTCCAGTACGGCCGGGCGAAGGTCGTCCAGCAGTCGGTGCAGCGCACGGCGCATGTGCCCGAGGATGGTGTTGACCGATTGGACAACATCCTCCATTCCCGTCGCCTGCAGCCGGCTCTGGGCCAGCTTCATGTGCGTCTGGATCGCCGTGATGTTCTGGCCAAGCTCGTCGTGGAGTTCGGCGGCCATGTAGCGTCGCTGGCTTTCCTCGGCCTGCAGGTTTCCTCGAGCGGCGTCGCGCAGCTGGCGGGCAAGCTGATCGAGCCGTCGGTTCACGGCGGCGAGATAGACATTCTGTTCGGCCACCCGCTCGCTGCTGCGGCGCAGGGCATCGGTGGCGGAGCCGAGCATCAGTGCACCGGTTCCCGCCACGGCGAGGAACAGATAGCCCGAGGCGCTGGGGACCGGTTGCCCCACCACGAAGTCCACCAGGCTCATGCCCATGCTGGTGGTGATCATGGCCAGGCTGGCACCGCGCCAGCCGTGGCGGAAGGCAAAGAACATCACCGGGGCGAGCGACAGCACGCGGGCGAACTGTGGTTGTGGCGCCGCGTGCTCGGAAAGCATCAGCAGGATGGCCATCGATGGCAGCATGACCAGCAGGCCGTCCATGATCAGATTGGCGAGCATGCGCCGGCTGGGTCGGGCACGAACCAGCATGATCATCAGTGGCACGATCAGCAGGACGCCCAGGTAGTTGCTCAGTAGATCCAGGCCCAGGGCCTCGATCATCGGGCTGGACGGGGCGGTCTGGTGCATCAGGGCGAGCAGGGCCGCATCCACGGCGGTGGTCGCGGTGACCACGAGCACCGCAGACAGCAGCAGACGGGTCACGTCCTCCGGCACGCGCAAACTCGGATGGAGGTTGGCCTTGCGCAGCAGCCATAGGCCGGTGGCCACGATCAGGGGGTCCGGTACGTCCCCGATCAGGAAGCCCAGCAAGCCCATCACCTCGTCGCGATGAACCTCCAGGAAAACGCTGGCCCCCAGCTCCGTGCCGAGCAACCACGGCCATTGGCGCATCGGCGTCAGCAGCAGGGCGCCGAAGCGCAGGCCGAAGGGAAGCATCCAGTAGGGCTGTTCGGTCGGCCACAACAGCAGCCAGGCCGCCAGGTAGCACACAGCGAGGAACGGGCCGGAGGCCAGGAGCCGGGTCGTAAGGGTCCGCATCGGGGCATGTTACATGTGCGATGCTTGGTGCGGTCGAGAGGGTGCGGCTGGGTGGAGAGGGGCATGTACAGCATTGTTCTGGTGGACGACCACGCCATCGTGCGTGAGGGGTTCAAGCGACTGATCGAGATGGAGCCTGACCTGGAAGTCGTGGCCGAATGCCGCTGCGCCGATGACGCGGTGGATGCCATCAATCGGACTTCGCCGGACCTCGTGGCGCTGGACCTGTCGCTGCCGGATGGCAGCGGGCTGCCTCTGATCGAACACCTGCTCAGCGTGTCTCCCGGCAGCCGGATCGTGGTGCTCAGCATGCACGACGGCGAGCCTTACGTTTCGGAAGCCCTGCGTCGCGGTGCCAGCGGTTTCGTGACCAAGGGGGTGGCGCCCGAGGAGCTCGTGGCCGGGCTCCGGGCGGTGATGGAAGGGGAGTGCTACCTGAGCTCGGACCTGCGCCAGCGGCGGGCCGATCGGCCGACCGAGGCGCTCGACCCGATCCAGCGGCTGACCGCCCGCGAGCGCGAGGTGTTCCTGTTGCTGGCGGCCGGGCGGGCGCCCAAGCAGGTGGCGGCTGAACTGGGCATCGGCCAGAAGACGGTCTACATCCACCGAGCCAGTCTGATGGGCAAGCTCGGTGCCGGCTCGGAGCTCGACCTCTACCGGATGGCCAGCGAACGAGGCCTGCTCGACGGTCCGGCGACCTGAGCCTCAGCCGGCCTGCGCCCGCTCCAGCATCTGCTTGGCGTGGGCGCGGGTCGCGGCGGTGATCTCCAGGCCGCCCAGCATCCGCGCCAGTTCGGCCTGGCGACCGGCCCCATCCAGCGTCCTGATCAGGGTGGCGGTGGTCTCGCCGTCGCTACTCTTGCTCACTTGGAGGTGGGCGTGGCCTTGCGCCGCCACCTGCGGCAGGTGGGTCACGCACAGCACCTGGCGCAGGGTACCGAGCGAGCGCAGTTTCTGGCCGACCACTTCGGCCACGGCACCACCAATGCCTGTGTCCACCTCGTCGAACACCATGGTGCCGACGGTGTCCTTGCCCAGCGTGGCTACCTCGATCGCCAGGCTGATGCGCGCCAGTTCGCCGCCGGAGGCCACTTTGCGCAGTGGCCGGGGCGGCTGTCCGGGGTTGGCGCTGACCAGCAACTCGCAGCGTTCGCGGCCCTGTGGGTCGGGATCCGTGCCACCGGCCGGCTCCAGCTCGATCGTCAGCGTACCGCCGGCCATGCCGAGCTCGCCCATCAGGACACCGACTTCCGCCGCCAGACGGGTGGCCGCGTCGCGGCGGGAGGCGCCGAGGACGTCGGCGGCTTTCGCGTATTTCTGCTGCAGTTTGTCGCGGCGGGCTTCGAGCGCGTCCAGTGCCTCGCCCGCACCCTCCAGTTCCGCCAGTTCGGCGCGCAGGGAGACGAGCTTACCGTGGAGGTCAGCCGCGGGCAGACGGTGCCGACGGCCCAGTTCGTGCAGCCGGGCCAGGTGGGTGTCGACCTGGGTGAAGCGTTCGGGGTCGAGATCGACGTCCTGCGCGTAGCGCCCCAGGTCGTCGGCGGCCTCGCCGAGCTGGATCGTGGCATTTTCGACCAGTTCCAGCAGGGGCTGCAGCCGGTCGTCGATCGCCGCCAGCCGAGCCAGCTCGGCCTGCGTGCGGCCCAGCACGCGGCGCAGCGCGAACTCGCTGTCGCCGTCGATCATGTCGATCACCCCGGCCGCGCCCTCGGCCAGCCGACCGGCATTGGACAGACGCTTGTGCGAGGCCTCCAGCTCGGCCAGTTCCTCCGGCGGCAGCGCCCACTGCTCCAGTTCGGTGACTTCGTGGCGAAGCAGCTCGAGCTGGCGGTCGCGGTCATCGCCGCCGCTGAGCTTGCGGATGCGGGCGCCGACCTCACGCCATTCGGCGGCCAGCGAGCGGACCTCGCCAAGGCCGGCCTCGTTCCCGGCGTAAGCGTCCAGGAGAGCGAGCTGGTGCCCCCGCGAGAGCAGCGCCTGGTGCTCGTGCTGGCCGTGGATCTCCACCAGCAGCGCGGCCAGCTCACCGAGCTGGCTGGCGTTGGCGGGGCGGCCGTTGATCCATGCGCGCGAACTGCCCTCGGCGCGGATCACCCGGCGCAACTGGCAATGGTCTTCGTCATCCAGCTCCTCGCGCTCCAGCCAGGCCCGGGCTTCCGGAAGTCCGGTCAGGTCGAACTCCGCGGCCAGCTCCGCGCGGTCCGCGCCCGCACGCACCATGCCGCTGTCGGCGCGGGCGCCGGCCAGCAGCATCAGGGCATCGACCATCAGCGATTTGCCGGCGCCGGTTTCGCCGCTGACCACGGTAAGCCCCGGGCCGAAGACGATCTCGGCTTCTTCAACGACGGCGAAGTGTCGGACGTAGAGCGAAGTGAGCATGGAAAACGGTTCGATGGAAGAGACTGGATTGTAGGGATGGCAGGCGACACGGGCGAGGCCCCGCCGCCGGCGGACACGGTCCGGCTTGCAAAGCCGCTCGCCACACCTTATTTGTTCCCCGTCTCAAGGATTGCCACAGCGCATGCGACAGCACCATGGCCACGAACTCGACGCCCGCGCCCGCAGCTTGCTGCGGTCGTTGATCGCGCAGTATCTGTCCGACGGCGAGCCGGTCGGCTCGCGCACGCTGTCGCGCTCGTCCGGCCTGGACGTCAGTCCGGCGACCATCCGCAACATCATGGCGGACCTGGAGGAGGCCGGCCTGGTCGCCTCGCCGCACACTTCGGCCGGGCGCATTCCCACGCCGCGCGGGCTGCGCCTGTTCGTGGACAGCCTGATCGAGCTCCAGCCGCTGCATCGGGACGACATGGCGCGGCTGAGGCGCGAGTTGCCGCCGCAGCCGGCGACCACACGGGATTTGCTGGGCAACGTGTCCTCGCTGCTCTCGGCGATGACCCATTTTGCCGGCGTGGTCACCGTGCCCAAGCAAGGGGACTTCCCGCTGCGCCACATTGATTTCGTGGCACTGCCGGACGCCCAGGTGCTGGTCGTGCTGGTGTTCGCCGACAACCAGGTGCAGAACCGCATCGTCCGCCTGGCCAAGCCGCTGGACAATCGCGAGCTGGAGCAGGCGGCCAACTACCTCAACGCCCATTTCGCCGGGCTGCGCCTGGACGACATCCGGGCCCACCTGCTGCGCGAGATCCGCGAGGCCGGCAGTGAGCTCAACCGGCTTCTGGCCAGTTCGGTCGAGCTGGCAGCCGCTTCGTTTGCCCCCGCGGGCGAAGACGAGGACGTGCTGGTAAGCGGCCAGACCAATCTGATGAACTACGCCGAGCTCGCCGATCTGGACCGCCTGCGCGAGCTGTTCGAGGCCTTCCAGAAGAAGAACGAGCTGCTGCAGCTCATGGAAATGTGCGCCCGGGCGCCGGGCGTGCGGCTGTTCATCGGCGAGGAATCGGGCTTCACCGCGCTGGACGGGTGCAGCGTCGTCACCGCCACCTACGGCGCCCACGGGCGGGTGATGGGCGCGGTGGGGGTGATCGGGCCGACGCGCATGGCCTACGAGCGGGTGATCCCGGTGGTGCAGGCGACCGCCGGGCTGCTCAGCGACGCCTTGAATCGGGCCGCGCCGACCTCATAAACGCCCCGGGAGGCGGGGTTCCCCGCATGTTTCGAGGGTCGGCAAGCCTTGCCGGCCCGGGTTTTCTGCTGGAGTGGGATTATGCAAAACAACGATCCGCAGGCGCCGGAGCAGGGCCGGGAAACGGCTGGCCAGGCCGACGATCTGGCGGCGCTTCAGGCACGCATCGTCGAGCTGGAGGCCAGCAACGCCGAGCTTCGCGAGAGCGTGCTGCGTGAGCGGGCGGACCTGGAAAACCAGCGCCGTCGCCTGCAGCGTGACCTGGAGCAGGCGCGTCGCTTCGCCAACGAAAAGCTGCTCAACGACCTGCTGCCGGTTTACGACAGCCTCGAGCGCGGGCTGGCGGTGGAGGGCGGTGACGTGGCGGCGATCCGCGAGGGCATCAGCCTCACGCTGAAGGCGCTGCTCAAGGTGGCCGAGTCCAACGGCATGGTGCAGGTCGATCCGCTCGACCAGCCGCTCGATCCGGAGCGCCACCATGCCGTCAGCATGGTTGCCGCACCGGGCAAGGCGCCGGGCACGGTGGTGAGCGTGCTGCAGAAGGGTTACGTGTTGAACGACCGCCTGTTGCGGCCGGCGCTGGTCGCCGTCGCTCAGGAGTGAGGCATTGGCAGGCGGCGGTCGGTTGACCGGCGTCAGGCCAGACCCCAATCGGGAGGCCCGATCGGCATTGAATCGCCAGGCGCGGGCCCCATTCTGGAAACCAGTTCGCGGCCGCGGGGGCCGCAAGAAAAATTCGGAGCACACACATGGGCAAGATCATCGGCATCGACCTGGGCACGACCAACTCGTGCGTGGCCGTCATGGACGGCACCTCGGTCAAGGTCATCGAGAACTCGGAGGGCGATCGCACCACGCCGTCCATCGTCGCCTTCAACAAGGACGGCGAAGTGCTGGTCGGTGCCTCGGCCAAGCGCCAGAGCGTGACCAACCCGAAGAACACCTTCTACGCGGTGAAGCGCCTGATCGGCCGCAAGTTCACCGACGCCGAGGTGCAGAAGGATCTGGACATCGTCCCCTACGGCATCGTGGCGCACGACAACGGCGACGCCTGGGTGCAGACCTCCGACGGCAGGAAGATGGCGCCGCAGGAGATTTCCGCCAAGGTGCTGATGAAGATGAAGAAGACCGCCGAGGACTATCTCGGCGAGACCATCACCGAGGCAGTGATCACGGTGCCGGCCTACTTCAACGATAGCCAGCGCCAGGCGACCAAGGACGCCGGCAAGATCGCCGGCCTGGACGTCAAGCGCATCATCAACGAGCCGACCGCTGCCGCGCTGGCCTACGGCCTGGACAAGAAGGGCGGCGATCGCAAGATCGCGGTGTACGACCTGGGCGGCGGCACCTTCGACGTATCGATTATCGAGATCGCCGAGGTCGATGGTGAAAAGCAGTTCGAGGTGCTGGCCACCAACGGCGATACCTTCCTCGGTGGTGAAGATTTCGACATGCGCGTCATCGACTACCTGGTCGAGGAATTCCAGAAGGACCAGGGCATCGACCTGCGCAAGGATCCGCTGGCCCTGCAGCGCCTGAAGGATGCCGCCGAGCGCGCCAAGATCGAGCTGTCCTCCAGCCACCAGACCGAGGTCAACCTGCCGTACGTCACGGCCGATGCCTCCGGTCCGAAGCACCTGAACATCAAGCTCACCCGCGCCAAGCTGGAAGCATTGGTCGAGGATCTGGTCAAGCGCACCATCGAACCGTGCCGCACCGCGCTCAACGACGCCGGCCTGCGCGTGTCCGACATCAACGAGGTGATCCTCGTCGGCGGCCAGACCCGCATGCCCAAGGTGCAGGAGTCGGTGAAGGACTTCTTCGGCAAGGAGCCGCGCAAGGACGTCAACCCGGACGAGGCCGTCGCCGTGGGCGCGGCGATCCAGGGTGGCGTGCTGGGCGGTTCGGTCAAGGACGTGCTGCTGCTGGACGTGACCCCGCTGTCGCTGGGCATCGAGACCATGGGCGGCGTGATGACCAAGCTGATCGAGAAGAACACCACGGTGCCGACCAAGGCCTCGCAGGTGTTCTCCACCGCCGACGACAACCAGACCGCGGTCACCGTGCACGTGCTGCAGGGCGAGCGCGAGCGCGCCAGCGCCAACAAGTCGCTGGGCAAGTTCGACCTGCAGGGCATCGAGCCGGCGCCGCGCGGCATGCCGCAGATCGAGGTCACCTTCGACATCGACGCCAACGGCATCCTGCACGTGTCGGCCAAGGACAAGAAGACCGGCAAGGAGCAGCGCATCGAGATCAAGGCCGGTTCGGGCCTGTCCGAGGAGGAGATCGCGCGCATGGTCGCCGACGCCGAGGCGAACAAGGAAGAGGACAAGAAGTTCCACGAGCTCGTCGCCACCCGCAACAAGGCCGACCAGCTGGTGCACGCCACGCGCAGTGCGCTGAAGGAGCATGGCGGTAAGGTGCCGGCGGACCAGCTGTCGACCATCGAAGGTGCGCTGTCTGATCTGGAGAAGGTCAAGGACAGCGACGACAAGGCGGCGATCGAGGCGAAGGTCGAGAAGCTCGAGCAGGTGGCCCAGGCGCTGTATGCCGCGGCCCAGTCTGGCGGCGATGCTGGTGGTGCCCAGTCGGCTCCGGGCGGTGGCTCGGCGCAGCCGGACGACGTGGTCGACGCCGAGTTCACCGAGGTCAAGGACGGCGACAAGAAGTAAGTAGCGTCGGTCGACGACATCGACGAAAACCAGCCCGCGCCGCGCCGAAAGCCGGCGCGGGCTGTTTGCTTGCAAGAGCGCCGGCAGCCTGTCCGGCGTTGGGGAAGTGATCGAGTTTCGGGTGTGATGAATGAGCAAGCGTGACTACTACGAAGTGCTGGGCGTGGAGCGCAGCGTCACCGAGGTGGAGCTGAAGAAATCCTTCCGCCGCCTGGCCATGAAGTACCACCCGGACCGCAATCCCGACGATCCCGGGGCGCAGGAGAAGTTCAAGGAGGCCAAGGAGGCCTACGAGGTGCTGGCCGATGCGCAGAAGCGTGCGATGTACGACCAGCACGGCCATGCGGCCTTCGAGGGCGGCATGGGCGGTCGCGGCGGCGCCGGCTTCGGCGACATGGGCGATATTTTCGGCGACATCTTCGGCGACATCTTCGGCGGCGGTCGGGGGCGCGCCCGCCGGGGCGCCGACCTGCGCTACATCATGGAGCTGGATCTCGAGGAGGCGGTGTTCGGCATCGAGCGCACCATCGAGATTCCCACCCAGGTGAACTGCCATCACTGCAATGGTTCGGGCTCGGCCGACGGCAAGACGGTCACCTGCAAGACCTGCCATGGCCACGGCCGCGTGCGCATGCAGAACGGCATCTTCTCGATTCAGCAGGCATGCCCGCATTGCGGCGGCAGCGGTCAGGCGATCGAAAAGCCCTGCCGGCACTGCCATGGCGAGGGCCGGCTGGAGGAGACCCGGAAGCTATCCGTACGCATTCCGGCCGGCGTGGACACTGGCGACCGAATCCGCCTGGCCGGGCAGGGCGAGGCGGGCCCGGCCGGCGCCGAATCCGGCGATCTGTACGTGGAGGTGCGCGTGCGCGAGCACGCGATCTTCCAGCGCGACGGCAACGATCTCCACTGCGAGGTACCGATCCGCTTCTCCCAGGCTGCACTGGGTGCAGAGCTGGCAGTGCCCATGCTGGAAGGCGAGGTGCCGGTCACCATCCCGCCGGAGACCCAGACCGGCCAGCAGTTCCGCCTGCGCGGCCGCGGCGTGAAGTCGGTACGCAGCGGCCGGCATGGCGACCTGATCTGTCGGGTGGTGGTCGAGACCCCGGTGCGGTTGACCCGCGAGCAGCGTGAGCTGCTGGAGCAGTTGGAGGCCAGCTTCGCCGAGGGCGATGCCGGGAAGCACATGCCGCGGGCCAAGACCTGGGTCGACGGGGTCAAGCAGTTCTGGTCGAGGGTGACTTCCTGAGCTGCCGGTCGCGTCCGGTCAGACATGATGGAGGTCTTGAGGGTTTCATCTGATGGAGCGGATCATGGGTGAGGTTGTTCGCGTCGCGGTCAATGGGGCCACCGGACGCATGGGGCGCGTGCTGGTCGATCTGCTGCGACGGGATCGCCGGTTTGACCTCGTTGCAGCAATCACGGCTGCCGACGCGCAGGAAATGGGCGCGCCGGTTGCGCACGGCAGCCAGCTTCGTTTCACGCACGATTGGGCCGGCGTGCCCACTCTCGACGTGGTGATCGATTTCAGTGGCCCCGAGGGTCTGCAGGCGGCTCTCCAGCATTGTCTGGACAGTGGCGCGGCATTGGTGGTCGGCACGACCGGCGTGGGTGATGCACTCGAGGCGAGACTGGCCCAAGCGTCCCGGCACCTGCCGCTCCTGCGCTCGGCGAATTTCAGTCTCGGCGTGGCGGTGCTCTCCCGACTGCTGCGGCAGGCCGCTGCCGCGCTTGCCGATTGGGACCTGGAGATCCTAGAGGCTCACCACAACCGCAAGGAGGATGCTCCCTCCGGCACGGCTCTGCTGTTGGGCGAGGCCGCCGCTGCCGGGCGGGGTGTCGCGCTCGGCGAACAGGTTGTGTTTTCCCGTGAAGGTCGTACGGGACCTCGCGAGGCGGGCGAGATCGGCTTTGCCGTGATTCGCGGCGGCGACATCGTTGGCGAGCACACCGCCATGCTGATCGGGCATGGCGAGCGATTGGAGCTTGCGCACCGGGCCACCGACCGTGGCATCTTCGCGCGAGGGGCGATCGAGGCCGCACACTGGCTCGCCGGGAGGCCGCCGGGCGGCTACGATCTGGATGCGATGCTCGCCGAGCGAAGCGGCGGCTGACACCGCGTTCGCGCACCCGGTGCGCGAACCGCTCCGGCCGGGGTCAGTCGCGGTGCGCGGCGTCGCGGGCGCGGCCAGCGCCAAAGCGGGTGTCCAGCCGGCCGAAAATCTTCTTGAACGAGCGCGAGAACTTGCCGCGCTTGGTCTTGCGCGTCTTTTCCTCTTCGCTGGTAAGCCATGCAATCTGGATGACGCGACGCTCCCCCTCGTACGGCAGGTGCCCATGGAAGGAGTTGTCGCAGCGCTTGAATACGGCGAACTCGCCATACAGCGGCTTCAGTTCCGGCACAACTACGTCGTCGATGTTGTCGATGCGATGCAGGAAGCGCAGGCAGCCTTCGCTGGTGTCCGGCCACTTCGGGTTGAGGTAGAGCAGGGCGGTGGCGATCTTGGAGCGGCTGTCGGTGTGGATGGTGCCGTGGCGCTTGTTGAGCGAGCGGCAAATCGTGACGAGCGTCGGATAGTCACCCAGGTTCTCGATGCCCAGCCGACGACCCACGGCGCTGGCGAACGAGGGCGCAGTCAGGTGCTCGACCAGGGTGTTGATCGTCGGTCCGCAGTCCGCGGGGTCGTAGGGAAAGAATCCAGCGCTGGTGTATTTCGGGAAATCGCGATCGAGGTCGCTGCGGGCTTCGTCGGGAAGCTGGCCGTGGGCAACCATGAACGGGAACGGCTCGAGCTTCACCTCCGTATCGGGACGGTCGAGGCGGGCGGGGTCGAGCAGCACGACGGCATTCATCGGGTCAAGGCTTCCACGAGGGGCGGATGCGCAAGTGTAGCGCCCTGCGGGGCGTCGTCACCGGTCCGGTTTGGCCTTCCGTTCACCTGAAGTCGTGGACAGGAAAGCTGCCGCGGCCTATCATTTCGATCCGCCCAGACCATCCACGACCTAAGGTCCACAAGCCAGCTTCACCGCGGCTTGCGGGCTTTGCTGCACCTAAAGGCGGCCTCCCCATGCTTACTCCTGCTCTGCTTGCCCTCGAAGACGGCAGCGTGTTCCACGGCCACGCCGTGGGCGCCACCGGCCAGACCGTCGGCGAGGTGGTGTTCAACACCGCCATGACCGGTTACCAGGAGATCCTCACCGATCCCTCCTACGCCCGGCAGCTCGTCACGCTGACCTATCCCCACATCGGCAATACCGGCTGCAATAGCGAGGACGAGGAGTCCACTGCCGTACACGCCGCCGGGCTGATCGTGCGCGACGTGCCGCGCCGCGCGAGCAATTGGCGTAGCAGCGAAAGCCTGCCCGATTACCTCAAGCGCCATGGCATCGTGGCTATCGCCGGTATCGACACCCGCCGCCTGACCCGCATCCTGCGCGACAAGGGCGCGCTGGGCGGTTGCATCGTGGCCGGCGAGTCGATCGATGCGGATGCGGCCGTCGCCGCGGCCCGGAGCTTCCCCGGCCTGAACGGCATGGATCTGGCCAAGGTGGTCAGCACGACCTCCCACTACGAGTGGAACGAGGGCAGCTACGACCTGGACCGCACCGCCTTCAACCACCCCGAGAAGCGCTTCAAGGTGGTGGCCTACGACTTCGGCGTGAAGCGCAACATCCTGCGTCTGCTGGCCGAGCAGGGCTGCGACATCACCGTGGTGCCGGCGCAGACACCGGCCGCCGAGGTGCTGGCGATGCAGCCGGACGGCGTGTTCCTCTCCAACGGCCCCGGCGACCCGGCGGCCTGCGATTACGCCATTGCCGCCACGCGCGAGCTGCTGGATGCGAAGCTGCCGCTGTTCGGCATCTGCCTGGGCCACCAGATCATGGGCCTGGCGCTCGGCGCGAAGACGCTGAAGATGAAGTTTGGTCACCACGGCGCGAACCACCCGGTGAAGGACCACGACGACGGCCGCGTGCTGATCACCAGCCAGAACCACGGCTTCGCGGTGGACCCTGACACGCTGCCGGCCAACACCCGCGTCACCCACACCTCGCTGTTCGACGGTTCGCTGCAGGGCTTCGCGCTCACCGACCGCCCGGCCTTCTGCTTCCAGGGCCACCCGGAAGCCAGCCCCGGCCCGCACGACATCGGCTACCTCTTCGACCGCTTCGCCGCCCTGATGCAGGAGGCCCGCTGACATGCCCAAGCGCACCGACATCCAGTCCATCCTCATCATCGGCGCCGGTCCCATCGTGATCGGCCAGGCCTGCGAGTTCGACTACTCCGGCGCCCAGGCCTGCAAGGCGCTGAAGGAGGAGGGCTACCGGGTCATCCTGGTGAACTCCAATCCGGCCACCATCATGACCGACCCGGACACGGCCGATGCGGTCTACATCGAGCCGATCAACTGGCAGACGGTCGAGCGAATCATCGCCAAGGAGAAGCCCGACGCCGTGCTGCCCACGATGGGCGGCCAGACCGCGCTGAACTGCGCGCTCGACCTGGCCGACCATGGCGTGCTGGAGAAATATGACGTCGAGCTGATCGGCGCCTCCCGCGAGGCCATCCGCATGGCTGAGGACCGCGAGCTGTTCAAGCAGGCGATGGCCGAGATCGGCCTGGACTGCCCGAAGGCCGAGGTCGCGCGCAGCTACGAGCAGGCGGTGGACATCCAGACCCGCGTCGGCTTCCCGACCATCATCCGCCCCAGCTTCACGCTGGGCGGCTCCGGCGGCGGCGTGGCCTACAACGTCGAGGAGTTCGAGGAGATCGTCAAGCGCGGCCTCGACCTCTCGCCGGTGCACGAGGTGCTGGTCGAGGAGTCCGTGCTCGGCTGGAAGGAATTCGAGATGGAAGTGGTCCGCGACAAGGCGGACAACTGCATCATCGTCTGCGCAATCGAGAACCTCGATCCGATGGGAGTGCACACTGGTGACTCGATCACCGTGGCCCCGGCGCAGACCCTCACCGACAAGGAATACCAGCGCCTGCGCGACGCCTCGATCGCCGTGCTGCGCAAGATCGGCGTGGACACCGGCGGCTCCAACGTGCAGTTCGGCATCAGCGCCGAGACCGGTCGCGTGGTGGTGATCGAGATGAATCCGCGCGTGTCGCGTTCGTCCGCGCTGGCCTCCAAGGCCACTGGCTTTCCGATCGCCAAGATCGCGGCCAAGCTGGCGGTGGGCTACACGCTGGACGAGCTGAAGAACGACATCACCGGCGGCCTGACCCCGGCCTCGTTCGAGCCGACCATCGACTATGTGGTCACCAAGATTCCCCGTTTTGCCTTCGAGAAGTTCCCGCAGGCCGATGCCCGCCTGACCACCCAGATGAAGTCGGTGGGCGAGGTGATGGCGATCGGCCGCAGCTTCCACGAATCGCTGCAGAAGGCGCTGCGTGGCCTGGAGATCGGCAAGACCGGCCTCAACCCGACCGGGCTGGACCTGACCAGCGACGAGGGCCTGGCCAAGCTCAAGCGCGAACTGCGCGAGCCGCGCCCCGATCGCGTGTTCCATCTGGCCGATGCGTTCCGCGCGGGCCTGTCGCTGGAGGAAGTCTACGGCCTCAGCCGCGTCGATCCGTGGTTCCTCGCCGCGTTCGAGGACATCGTGCTGGCCGAGAACGAGGTCCGCCAGCAGGGCGTGAGCGCGCTCGATGCCTCGCGCCTGCGCCAGCTCAAGCGCATGGGCTTTTCCGACGCGCGGCTGGCCGAGCTGGCCGGTACCGACGAAGCCGCGCTGCGCCACCTGCGCCGCACGCTGGGCGTGCGCCCGGTGTACAAGCGCGTGGATTCCTGCGCCGCCGAGTTCGCCACCACCACCGCCTACATGTACTCCACCTACGAGGAGGAGTGCGAAGCCAATCCGAGCGACCGCCAGAAGGTGATCGTGCTCGGCGGCGGCCCGAACCGCATCGGCCAGGGCATCGAGTTCGACTACTGCTGCGTGCACGCCGCGCTGGCGCTGCGCGAGGACGGGTTCGAGACCATCATGGTCAACTGCAACCCGGAAACCGTCTCCACCGACTACGACACTTCCGACCGCCTGTACTTCGAGCCGCTCACGCTCGAGGACGTGCTGGAGATTGTCGACCTGGAGCAGCCGAAGGGCGTGATCGTGCAGTACGGCGGCCAGACCCCGCTGAAGCTGGCCCGCGCGCTGGAGGCGGCTGGCGTGCCGGTGATCGGCACCTCGCCGGATTCGATCGATCTGGCCGAGGACCGCGAGCGCTTCCAGCAGATGATCCACAAGCTGGGCCTGCGCCAGCCGCCGAACCGCACCGCGCGCAACGCCGACGAGGCGCTGGCGCTGGCGCGCGAGATCGGCTACCCGCTGGTGGTGCGTCCCAGCTACGTGCTGGGTGGCCGCGCGATGGAGGTGGTGTACGACGACGCCGACCTCGCCCGCTACATCCGCGATGCGGTGCAGGTGTCGAACGACTCGCCGGTGCTGCTGGACCGCTTCCTCGACCACGCCGTCGAGGTGGACGTGGACATCATCGCCGACGCCACCGGCGAGGTGCTGATCGGCGGCATCATGGAGCACATCGAGGAGGCCGGCGTGCATTCGGGCGACTCGTCCTGCTCGCTGCCGCCGTACTCGCTGTCCGGTGAGATCCAGAACGAGATGCGCCGCCAGGCCGCGGCGATGGCGAAGGAGCTGAAGGTCGTCGGCCTGATGAACACCCAGTTCGCGATCCAGGGCGACACCGTGTTCGTGCTGGAAGTGAACCCGCGCGCGTCGCGCACGGTACCGTTCGTCTCCAAGGCCACTGGCGTGCCGCTGGCGAAGATCGCCGCGCGCTGCATGGCCGGGCGTTCGCTGGCCGAGCAGGGCGCGACGCGCGAGGTGATCCCGTCGTACTACTCGGTGAAGGAGGCGATCTTCCCGTTCCTGAAGTTCCAGAACGTCGATCCGATCCTCGGGCCGGAGATGCGCTCCACCGGCGAGGTGATGGGCGTAGGCCGCAGCTTCGGCGCCGCCTTCGCGCGCGGCCACGACGCGGCCGGCATCAAGACGCCGCCCAAGGGCAAGGTGTTCGTATCGGTGCGCGATGCCGACAAGGATCGCCTGCTGCCGGTGGCGCGCGACGCGATCCAGCGCGGTTTCAGCCTGGTGGCAACCGCCGGCACCGCGGCGTTCCTGACCGAGCATGGCGTGGTCTGCGAGCGCGTCAACAAGGTGCTCGAGGGCCGACCGCACATCGTCGACCTGATCAAGAACGGCGAGATCGTTTACATCGTCAACACCACCGAGGGCAAGCAGGCGATCGCCGACTCGTTCTCGATCCGGCGCGAGGCGCTGCAGCACCGCGTCACCTATTCCACCACCGTCGCCGGTGCCCGTGCGCTGGTCCACTCGCTGGATTTCCACGGCGCGGAAGACGTGCACAGCCTGCAGGAACTGCACAAGGAGTTGAACGCATGAGTCGCGCACCCATGACCAAAGCCGGCGCGGAGCGCCTGCGCGGCGAGCTGGACCGGCTGAAGTCCGAGGACCGGCCGAAGATCATCGCCGCCATCGCCGAGGCCCGTGCGCACGGCGACCTGAAGGAAAATGCCGAGTACCACGCCGCCCGCGAACAGCAGAGCTTCATCGAAGGCCGCATCGCCGAGCTGGAAGCGGCGCTGTCCACGGCCGAGGTGATCGACATCACCCGGCTCGGTGCGGGCACGCGGGTCGTGTTCGGCGCCACCGTGGACCTGGAAGACCAGGACAGCGGCGAAGCGGTGACCTACCAGATCGTGGGCGACCTCGAGGCCGACATCAAGAAGCGGCTGATCGCGGTGTCCTCGCCGATCGCGCGCGCCCTGATCGGCAAGAGTGCGGGGGACAGCTTTGAGTTCACCGCGCCGAACGGCGTCAAGCACTACGAGATCGTCGACGTGCGCTACGAATGATCCGGGACCGTCGGTGCCTCGCCTGAAGGCGGGGCATGGACGGTTCGCGAAGTGGTCCGGTTCCGGAGCCGGGCACAAAAAAAGGCCGCTTTCGCGGCCTTTTTCCTGACTCGTCGCGCGGGAATCAGCGCTGACGGGCCTTGAAACGCGGGTTGCTCTTGCAGATCACGAACACCTTGCCGCGACGGCGCACAACCTTGCAGTCACGGTGCCGCTGCTTGGCGGACTTCAAAGAGGAAAGCACCTTCACGGCCAGCTCCTGGAACCAAAGAAAAATTCAAGTCCGCGATTGTAGCGTGCTTTCAATGTCATCACAAGCTGCGGACGGTCGCCGTCTCGGCGACCACGGCGAGGAACTGGGCCAGCGCCGGCGAGGTGTCGTTGGCCCGGCTGGCGATGGCCAGGAGCATGTAGGCGTCGGGATCCTCGACCGGGACGTATGCCAGCCCGGCCAGCCGGACGGTCCGCATCGTCGCCGGCACCAGTGCGAGGCCAAGGCCGGCAGCGACCATCGCCAGCATGCCGTTCACCTGTTGCACGTGGCGCTGGATCCTGGGCTGGAACCCGGCCTTCTGCGCGAGCTGGTGCAGGCGGTCGTAAAGCGTTACGGCCACCTCGCGTGGCTGCGCGACGAAGGGTTCCTGTGCCACCTCGTCCAGCCGCAGGCTGCTGCGTCCCGACAAGGGGTGGCCTGCAGGCAGGGCGAGTAGCAGCGGCTCGCGATCCAGTACGGTCATGCGCAGCGCCCTGGCATCGATCGCGCGACGCGGCTCGTCGCGCACGAGGCCGACGTCGATCCGGCCGTCCAGCAGCGCCTCGAACTGTGGCTCGGTGTAAAGCTCGCTCAACTCGACCCGCACGTTCGGTGCGACCTGGCCATAGCGCAGCAGGATCCGCGGCAGGGCGGGGTGAAACGATACCGATACTGTGTATGCCAGTCGCAGCTGGCCGCTGTGGCCGGCTGCAGCAGCCACTACCTGGGTGCGCGCCTCGTCCGCCTTGGCCAGGATCTGCCGGGCATGATCGAGAAATATGCGCCCCGGGCCGGTCAGCGAGACGGATCGCTTGGTACGTTCGAGCAGGCGTACGCCGAGATCCTGCTCCAGTGCCTGGATTTGCTGGGAGAGCGGCGGTTGCGACAGATGCAGTCGTCGAGCCGCGCGAGTGAAGCTCAGCTCTTCGCTGACGGCCACGAAGTAGCGCAGCTGGCGGAAATCAAACATATAGAGAAACCAGATTAATCTGGCGAGAAATATATATTGGCGCTGTTTCTTGGGCGAGCCTAAGATTCCTTTCGTCCGCCACCTTTCCCCTCCCCCGGGTGGCGCGGCCCCGCTCCGCAGCGACGCTCTCCCCCTCGACCGCCGGCATCCCCCCTGAGCCGCCCGTCGATGCGTCGTTCGCGGAGCGTTTCTTTTTTCTTCCCGCGGAGCCCTTCCCGCGGGGCACGGCCATCCGGCACCCTTCGTCAGAGCGATGCAGCCAGGCGCGTGCCCTGATCGATGGCGCGCTTGGCGTCGAGTTCCGCCGCCACGTCGGCACCGCCGATGACATGGACAGTCATCCCCGAGGCCGCGAGCGAATCGGCCAGCGGCCGGAAGGGCTCCTGGCCGGCACAGATCACCACTTGGTCGACCGGCAACACGGTTGCTTTGCCTGCCACGCTGATGTGCAGGCCTTGGTCGTCGAGGCGATCGTAGGCGACGCCGCCGAGCATCTGCACCTGCTTGGACTTGAGCGTGGCGCGATGAACCCAGCCGGTGGTCTTGTTCAGCCGCGCGCCGGGACGACCTTCGCTCCGCTGCAACAGCCAGACCTGGCGTGCGGGCGGCTCGGGCGCCGGTGCATCCAGGCCGCCGCGGGCAGCCAGGGCCATGTCGATGCCCCACTCGTGGGTCCAGCGCCGGATGTCCGTGCTCGGTGCGGGTGGGTTCTCGACGAGGAATTCCGCCACGTCGAACCCGATGCCGCCGGCGCCGATGATCGCGACCTTGTGACCCACTGGGCGATCGTGTGCGAGCACGTCGAGGTAGCTCAGCACCCGCGGGTCCTCGCTGCCGGGAAAGGCGATCCGGCGCGGCGTGATCCCCGTCGCCAGTACCACCTCGTCGAACGATCCGTCGGACAGCATGGCGGCGTCGACGCGTGTGCTAAGCCGCAGCGTCACGCCGGCGTCGGCAAGGCGGTGGCCGAAATAGCGAAGGGTCTCGTGGAACTCTTCCTTGCCAGGAATGCGTTTGGCGTAATTGAACTGGCCGCCGATGCGGTCGGTCTGGTCGAACAGGGTGACGGCGTGGCCGCGTTCGGCGGCCACGCTCGCGCAAGCCATGCCCGCCGGTCCTGCGCCGACGACGGCAATGCGCTTGCGCTTCGCCGCTGGGGTGATGGTGAGCTCGGTCTCGTGACAGGCGCGCGGGTTCACCAGGCAGCTGGCGCGGCGGTTCTGGAACACGTGATCCAGGCAGGCCTGGTTGCAGGCGATGCAGGTGTTGATGCGTGAAGTGCGGTCGTTCATTGCCTTGCGCACCCAGTCCGGGTCCGCCAGCAACGGTCGCGCCATCGACACGATGTCGGCGTCTCCGTCGGCAAGAATCTGCTCGGCGACGTCGGGCATGTTGATGCGGTTGGTGGTGACCAGCGGGATCCGCACTTCCTGCTTCATCCGGCGCGTCACCCAGGTGAAGGCGCCGCGCGGCACCGAAGTGACGATGGTGGGGATGCGTGCCTCGTGCCAGCCGATGCCGGTGTTGATGATGCTGGCGCCGGCGGCCTCGACAGCCTTGCCCAGCGCGACGATCTCCTCCCAGCTCTGGCCTTGTTCCACCAGGTCCAGCATCGATAGCCGGTAGATGATGATGAAGTCCTTGCCGACCGCCTCGCGGGTGCGTCGCACGATCTCCACCGGAAAACGCATCCGGCGCCGGGCGTCGCCGCCCCAGGCGTCCTGGCGGCGATTGGTGCGCTCGACCAGGAACTGGTTGATCAGATAGCCCTCCGAGCCCATCACCTCCACGCCGTCGTAGCCTGCCTCGCGGGCCAGTTCCGCGCTGCGCACGAAGTCGCCAATGGTGCGTTCGACGCCTCGGGCGGAGAGGGCGCGGGGCGTGAACGGAGTGATCGGCGACTGGATCTTCGATGGGGCGACGGACAGTGGGTGGTAGCCGTACCGGCCCGCGTGGAGGATCTGCATGCAGATGCGTCCCCCCTCGGCATGGACGGCGCGGCTCACCTTGCGGTGCCGCGCGACATGCCAGGGCATCGACAGGCGCCCGCCGAACGGCTTCAGCCAGCCCTCGATGCTCGGCGCGACGCCACCGGTCACGATCAGGCCGACGCCACCCCGCGCGCGCTCGGCGAAGTAGGCCGCCAGCTTGTCGAAGTCGGCGGCGCGATCCTCCAGACCCGTATGCATCGAACCCATCAGCACCCGGTTGGGCAGGATCACGTGGCCCAGGTCGAGCGGGGCCAGCAGGTGCGGATAGGACATGGCAGGATTCCGATCAAACGATCGTATGAATCTGCCCGCAACGCGGTGGTAAAAGCAAGCTCGCCGGGGTGGTGCTCAAGGCAGCAGTCGTTCGACCAGGGCGATGTAACGCTGCATGGCCTCGTCGCTCGGGGTGCCGCGCAGCTTCGCCCAGGCCTCGTACTTCGCGGTGCCGACGAAATCGAAAAAGCCCGGAGGCTCACCGTGGACGTCGCCTTCGGAGCCCTGCTTGAACAGGGCGTAGAGCTTCAGCAGGGTGTCGTTGTCCGGCCGCGTGCCCAGCCGTTTGACGTCCTCGGCCGCACGCTCGAAGGCATGCCGGAGATCGCTCATGAGATGCATGCCCCCTTGCCCGGAGCGGGCAGTGGTCGGCTTGATAGCACGCACCCGGGGAGGGGTCAACGCGGTAACATGGCCGCCTTTGCCCAAGGAAACCGCCCATGTCCCGTCCCGTTGTCGTGCCTGTGCTCACCATCGACGGGCCGTCAGGATCGGGCAAGGGCACCGTTAGCCGGCTGGTCGCCGAATGCCTCGGCTGGCGCCTGCTCGACTCCGGCGCGCTGTACCGGGCGGTGGGCTATGCCGCCGGGGCGGCCGGACTGGACCTGTCGGACATCGATGCGGTCACGCGTTGCGCGCAATCCACGAAAATCCGCTTCCACCCGTCGGCGGACGGCGGGGATACGCGGGTGCTGGTGAATGGGCACGATGCCACCGACGAACTGCGCACGGAAACGGCGGGTGCCGCGGCCTCCGCCATTGCCTCGATTCCTTCGGTGCGTCAGGCACTTGTGGATCTCCAGCTGGGGTTCCGCAAGGCCCCGGGACTGGTCGCCGATGGGCGCGACATGGGCACGGTGATCTTCCCGGACGCCGCCTACAAGGTGTTCCTCACCGCCAGCGCGGCGGAACGGGCGAAAAGACGCTATAAGCAGTTGAAGGAAAAGGGCCTGAGCGTTACACTCAGCGGCCTTCAGCGCGAGATCGAGGCGCGTGATGCCCGCGACGCTTCCCGGGCCGTCGCTCCGCTCAAGCCTGCCGACGATGCGGTTCTGGTGGACACCACCGGCATGCCCATCGACGAGGTCGTCGCGAAAGTATTCGCCGTCGTGCGCTCCTGAAGGGCGCAGGCCGGCAACAAGCGCCCCTGCCGCGGCATGGGGTTTTGGTCAACGGTGAAGGGGGTAACCCCGATCACCCACAACCGGTGGGCCGATCCGTTTCTGCGCATTACATCCGACGGCGCGCAGGAGCTACGGCCTTTTCTCATTTCTGGAATCAACATGACTGAAAGTTTTGCCGAGCTGTTTGAACAGAGCCAGCAGGCCATCGCCAAGCTCAAGCCGGGCGCTATCGTCACGGGCATCGTGGTGGAGATCCGCAACGACGTCGTCGTGATCAACGCGGGCCTGAAGAGCGAAGGCATCGTCCCGATCGAGCAGTTCAAGGACGAGAAGGGCGAGTTGGAAGTGCAGGTGGGCGACGAGGTCAAGGTCGCCCTGGACGCCCTGGAAGACGGCTTCGGCGAGACCAAGCTCTCCCGCGAGAAGGCCAAGCGCTCGATGGTGTGGGACGACCTCGAGACGGCTTTCGACAAGGAAGAGACCATCACCGGCATGATCTCCGGCAAGGTCAAGGGCGGCTTCACCGTCGACATCAAGGACGTCCGCGCATTCCTGCCGGGCTCGCTGGTCGACGTGCGCCCGGTCCGTGACCCGGTGTACCTCGAGGGCAAGGAACTCGAGTTCAAGATCATCAAGCTGGACCGCAAGCGCAACAACGTGGTGGTCAGCCGCCGCGCCGTCGTCGAGACCGAGTTCTCCGAGGAGCGCGAGAAGCTGCTGGAGCGCCTGACCGAGGGTGCGGTGGTCAAGGGCACGGTCAAGAACCTCACCGACTACGGCGCGTTCGTGGACCTGGGCGGCATCGACGGCCTGCTGCACATCACCGACATGGCGTGGAAGCGCGTGCGTCACCCGTCCGAAGTCGTCAACGTCGGCGACGAGCTGGAAGTGCGCGTGCTGAAGTACGACCGCGAGCGCAACCGCGTGTCGCTGGGCCTGAAGCAGCTGGGCGACGATCCGTGGGTCGCGATTGCCCGCCGTTACCCGGTCGGCAGCCGCCTGTTCGGCAAGGTCTCCAACGTCACCGATTACGGCTGCTTCGTCGAGATCGAGCCGGGCGTCGAGGGGCTGGTCCACGTGTCCGAGATGGACTGGACCAACAAGAACGTCAATCCGGCCAAGGTGGTGCAGGTCGGCGACGAGACCGAGGTCATGGTGCTGGACGTGGATGAAGAGCGTCGCCGCATCTCGCTGGGCATCAAGCAGACCCGCTCGAACCCGTGGGAAGCCTTCGCCGCCATGCACAAGAAGGGCGACAAGGTCTCCGGTCAGATCAAGTCGATCACCGATTTCGGCGTCTTCATCGGCCTGGATGGCGGTATCGACGGCCTGGTCCACCTGTCGGACATCTCCTGGCAGGCCTCGGGCGAGGACCTGGTGCGCAACTTCAAGAAGGGCGACGAGATCGAGGCCGTGGTGCTGGCCGTGGATCCGGAGCGCGAGCGCATCTCCCTCGGCATCAAGCAGATGGAGCAGGATCCGTTCGGCCAGTTCATGGCCAACCACTCGCGCGGCACGGTCGTCACCGGTACGGTGAAGGAAGTGGACGCCAAGGGAGCGGTGGTCGACCTGGGCGATGGCGTCGAGGGCTATATCCGCGCCAACGATATCGCCAAGGAGCGCATCGACGACGCCACCCAGCATCTGAAGGTGGGCGACAAAATCGAAGCCAAGTTCACCGGCATGGACCGCAAGGGTCGTCAGCTGTCGCTGTCGATCCGCGCCAAGGACGAGGACGATGTGCAGGATCTGATGGCGGACTACGGTTCGGCCAGCAGCGGTACCACCAAGCTCGGCGCGCTCCTCCAGGAGCAGCTCAACAAGGCCGAGTAAGCCCTGTACGAGCCTTAGCAGGATGCGGGGCGGCCCTCCGGCCGCCCCGCAGCACCACGTCACGGACATTGGGGACCCATGACCAAATCCGAGTTGATCGAGGCGCTGGCCAAGCGCCAGCAGCATCTTGCGTTCGGTGATGTCGAGCTGGCCGTCAAGAGCGTCATCGAGCAGATGAGCCATGCACTGGCCAACGGCGAACGCATCGAGGTCCGGGGGTTCGGCAGCTTTGCCTTGCACTATCGTCCGCCGCGCATGGGGCGTAACCCCAAGACTGGCGAGGCGGTGGCGCTTCCGGGCAAGCACGTGCCGCACTTCAAGCCCGGCAAGGAGCTCCGCGAGCGGGTGAACCAGTCGGCCGAGTCGGCCGAAGGCTGATCACCGCTGGTCTGGCCCGTACGGGCCAGGGATGAAGGCAGGCGACCGCGAGGTCGATCCTGCCTTTTGTTTTTCGGGTCCGGTGATCTGTGCCGGCCTGGGGCGATCGGGTAAAGTCATCGAATGCGCTTGCTCATCCTGCTCGTCGTGATCGCTTTCGTTGCCCTTGGTGTCATGCTCGGGGCGCTCAATGCCGACCTGGTCGTCTATGACTTCGGTGTCGCAAGCGTGTCCCTGCCCAAAGGGGCGGCCCTGCTGGCCGCGTTGCTGGTCGGGTGGCTGCTCGGAGGGTTGACGGCATGGCTCGGCCGGTTCCGCCGCCCGTCCCGCGGAAAGCGTTCGTCTCGGGCATCCGGAGAGGCGTCCCGCGCTCCATGAACCCCCTGTATGCGTTGTTGCTTCTGCCAGTAGCTTTCCTGAGCGGGTGGTGGACTTCGCGGCGCGCCGGTGTGCGTCGCTCAGGCGCCAGGGTGAGCGAACTCTCCTCGGACTATTTCCGCGGCCTGAACTACCTGCTCAACGAAGAGCAGGACAAGGCCATCGAGGTGTTCCTCAAGCTGGCCGAGTACAACCGCGATACCGTGGAGACCCACCTCGCGCTTGGCAACCTGTTTCGTCGACGCGGCGAGGTGGATCGTGCCATCCGGCTGCACCAGCATCTGGTCTCACGCCAGGGGCTGTCCGACGCGATGAAAACCGTCGCCTTGCTCGAGCTAGGCGAGGACTACATGCGCGCGGGCCTGCTGGATCGCGCCGAGACGCTGTTCTGCGACCTGGTGGCGATGGATGCGCATGCGCCATCGGCCCTGCGTCACCTGATTGCGATCTACCAGCACGAGCGCGACTGGCACAAGGCGATCGAACATGCCCGCCGGCTGGAGGCGATGACCGGCGAGGACGAGTCGGCCATGGTGGCGCAGTTCTACTGCGAGCTGGCCGAACGTTCGCGCCAGGCGGGTGCCCGCGCCGAGGCGGCGGGCTACCTCAAGCAGGCTTTCGAATGCCAGCCGGACTGTGTCCGCGCCTTCATGCTCACCGGGCGCTTGCACGCCGAACAGGGCGAGCATGACGATGCCATCACCGCCTACGAGGCGGCCGTGGCGGCGGATGTGGCGTTTGTGCCCGAAATCCTGCCGCCGCTGCTGCACAGCTATGCCTGTACGCAGCAGATGGCGCGTGCCGAGACATTCCTGCAGGACATCCTGACCCGCTACCACGGTATCTCGCCGGTGCTGGCCCTGACCCGGCTTTACCAACAGCGCGACGGCGAGCGGGTGGCGGTCGACTTTCTCACCGGGCAACTGCGCCAGCGCCCCTCGGTGCGCGGTCTGATGGCGCTGATCGATGCCACGATGGACAAGATCCAGGGCGAGGCGAGGGACAATTTCCTGATTCTTCGCGATCTCACCCGCAAATTGCTCGAAGGTCAGGCGATGTACCGCTGCAGCCGTTGCGGCTTCGGTGCCAAGGCACACCATTGGCAGTGCCCCAGCTGCAAGAGCTGGAGCACAATCCGCCCCATCCATGGCGTGGCCAACGAGTAGAGCGGAATGGTCTTGCCAGGGTCGGCCTCGTTGCTTCCACCGTTTTGCTTCCTCGTTGCTCTTGCAGTGGTGCGCGCGGCGATCGCCTATGCGCATCGTCGCGGCATGCTGGACCAGCCTGGGCAGCGGCGCTCACACACCATCCCGACCCCGCGTGGCGGCGGGATCGGCATCGTCGTCGCCGTGTTGATCGGCTTGCCGGTCATTGCGCTGGACCTTGCGTCGGCCGAGCTCCGGCTGACGCTTGCCGCCGTCTGGCTGGGCCTTGCCTGTGTGGCATGGACCGGGTGGTGGGACGACCATCGCCCGCTTCCGATCGTCCCCAGGCTGGTGGCCCAGACGGCTGCCTCGGGATTGTTGGCGCTGGCGTTGTGCGCCTCCGGTGTCCCGGTCCCGTGGTTGCCACTGCTGCTGTTCGTCGGTGTGGGAAGCATCAACCTGCACAATTTCATGGACGGTATTGATGGCCTGCTGGCACAGCAGGCGATGTTCGTGATGGCGGGGCTGGCGGTTCTGGCGTTAGCGCAGCCGGCTCACGGGCTGGCCGTCGCGGCGCTTGCCGTGGGATTCGCGACGACAGGATTCTGGGTGTACAACCGGGCGCCGGCCCGCATCTTCATGGGCGATGTCGGAAGCGGCTCATTGGGGTTTCTGGTGTTCGCCGTCGGCGCGATGCTCTGGCGGATCGCCCCGGCCACGTGCTGGCCAGCCGCCATCCTCTGCTCCGCCTTCTTCACCGATGCGGGCATGACGCTGCTGGTCAGGATCTGGCGAGGTCGCCGCTGGTACAGTGCGCACCGCGAGCATCTTTACCAGTGGATGGTTCGCGGGGGGCGGTCCCATGGAGCGGTGTCCGGGTCTTATACGGCCTGGAACCTGCTTGTGTGCGCTCCGGCGGCGTATGCCGCATGGCTTATGGGCGCGGGAGGCTGGGTGGTTTTTGCCGTGGTCTACGGCGTGTCGGCGGTGGTCTGGATGATGCTGAAGCGGCGTTGCCTTCGGCGGGCTAGGGAGCGGAAATTCTGATGTCGGTTCGTAAGTTCATCGCAGCGATCCATCCGCGCGCGGCCGTCGTGGTGCACGATCTCGCCGTGGCCGCCATCGCCTGGTGGCTCGCCAAGGCGCTCCGCTACGCGATGAAGCCGGATGAAGTGGTCAGCTTCGTTGCACTCGAATTCCCGCTTGTCCTGGCCGTGCAGGGCCTGCTTTTTGCTTGGACCGGTCTGTACAAGGGCGTGTGGCGGTTCGCCAGCCTGCCGGACCTGTGGAACATCCTGCGCGCGGCCGTGGCCGGCAGTCTGGTGATCGGCCTGGTGCTGTTCCTGTACGACCGGCTCGCCGGGGTTCCCCGTTCGGTACTGCTGCTTTACCCGGTGATCCTCGCCACCTTGCTGGGGACTCCGCGTCTGCTCTACCGGTTCTGGAAGGACAGTCGCGTCGACCTGTTCGAGTCCAAGCCGGCCAAGCGCGTCCTCATTGTGGGCGCGGACCGGGCCGGTGAAGCGCTGTTGCGCGACCTTCGTCGGGACAGCCGCTTCAACGTGGTGGGGTTCGTCGATGATCTGGGCAGTCTGCGCGGCGCCAAGATCAGCGGCTGTCCGGTGCTGGGGCGGCTCGAGGATCTGCCCGACGTGGCGCGCGAAACCGGTGTGGAAATGTTGCTGATCGCGTTGCCCGGAGCGTCCACGGCGCAGATGCGCAGGGTGGTCGAACTGTGCGACTCCACCGGCCTGCCGTACCGCACGGTCCCTCGACTGGAGGATGTCGTTGCCGGGCGCGCCCATTTCAACGAGATCAAGGAGGTCGCGATCGAGGATCTGCTCGGGCGCGATGCCATCCAGCTCGACTGGACCGCGATCCGCGAGAATCTCACCGGCCAACGCGTGATGGTGACCGGTGGCGGTGGCTCGATCGGTTCGGAACTGTGTCGCCAGGTGGCACGGCTCGGGGCGGCAGCGCTGACCGTGGTCGACAACAGCGAATACAACCTCTATCGCGTGGCCAAGGAACTGGCTGCGGATTTTCCCGAGTTGATTCTGGACGGCGTACTGGCCGACTGCGGCGACCGGGTCGCGATGGCGCAGGTGTTCGTCGACCACAAGCCGCAGGTGGTTTTCCACGCGGCCGCCTACAAGCACGTGCCGTTGTTGCAGAGCCAGTTGCGCACGGCCTTCCGCAACAACGTGCTCGCCACGCGCCAGGTGGCCGAACTGGCCCACGAGCACGGCGTCGGGTGCTTCGTCCTGATCTCCACCGACAAGGCCGTGAATCCCACCAGCGTGATGGGGGCGTGCAAACGCATTGCGGAGATCTGGTGCCAGAACCTCAGTGCCCGCTCATCGACCCGCTTCATCACCGTGCGCTTCGGCAATGTGCTCGACTCGGCCGGCTCGGTGGTGCCGCTGTTCCGTCAACAGATCCGTGACGGTGGGCCGGTTACCGTCACCCATCCGGAGATGTCGCGCTACTTCATGACGATTCCGGAGGCGTGCCAACTGATCCTGCAGGCATCCACCCTGGGCCGCGGCGGAGAGATCTTCGCGCTGGATATGGGTGAGCCGGTCAAGATCCGCGATCTGGCCGAGCAGATGATCCGGCTGGCCGGAAAGAAGCCGGCCACGGAGATCCCGATCGTCTACACCGGGCTGCGGGCGGGCGAGAAGTTGTTCGAGGAGTTGTTCCACGCGCAGGAAAACTACAGCGAGACCGCCCACGCGAAGATCTTCCTGGCACAGCACCGCGAGGTGGCCTGGGAGTTGCTCGTGGCGGCCATCAACAGATCGGCGGAAGCGGTCGACCGCTTCGATGAAGAGGAACTGCGGCGTTGCGTGTCCAGTCTGTTGCCCTCGTTCCGCTGGAGCGAGACGGCGCAGCCGGCCAACGTCGTATCCATCCGTCGCCAAGAGACTGGAGAAAGGTAAGTGAGCAAGCCGTTGCGCAAGGTGGTGTTCCCCGTCGCCGGACTCGGCACCCGGTTTCTTCCTGCCACCAAGGTGGTGGCCAAGGAGATGCTGCCGGTGCTGGATCGTCCGCTGATCCAGTACGCGGTGGACGAGGCGGTCGACGCGGGAGCCGACACCCTGGTATTCGTCACCAACCGCTACAAGCACGCCATCGCCGACTATTTCGACAAGGCCTACGAGCTGGAGGCCAAACTGCAGGAGAAGGGCAAGTCCGATCTGCTGGCGATGGTCCAGGGCACGCTGCCCAAGCACGTGCGGGCGATCTTCGTCACCCAGCCCGAGGCGCTCGGTCTGGGCCATGCGGTGCTGTGCGCCAAGCCGGTGGTAGGTGACGAGCCGTTTGGGGTGATCCTGCCTGACGACCTGATCTGGAATACCGGCCGCGGTGCACTGGGGCAGATGGCCGAACTCTCCCAGGCGCAGGGCGGTGCAGGGGTGATCGCCGTGGAAGAAGTACCGCACGACGAAACCGACAAGTACGGCATCGTGGCGGCTACGCCAGTGGACGAGCGCAGCGCCGAGATCCGGCATATGGTGGAAAAGCCGAAGCCGGCGGACGCGCCCTCCAACCTGGCCGTGGTCGGTCGCTACGTGCTGCCCGGGCGGATCTTCGAACTGCTCGAGCGCACCACGCCAGGTGCAGGTGGCGAGATCCAGCTCACCGACGCTATCGAGGCGCTGCTCAAGGAGCAGGGCAAGGTGCTGGCCTACCGTTTCCAGGGCACCCGTTTCGACTGCGGCAACAAAGCCGGCCTGGTGCGCGCCACCATGCATATGGCCATGCAGGATCCGAAGCTGGCGGCGGTGGTGCGCGAATTCGTCGCCACCCACTGACGGCCTTGGCTTCCGCCTGTGGCGTTCGGCCCTGCGTTCGGCACGGGCCGGACGCCGTCAGCCCCGCGAATGGCGGTATGCGGTTATCCTCCGGGCTTCGTCGATAGCCGGTTCACCCTTGCCCTGATGCCCCCTGTACCGGCCGCCTCCTATTACCGCGCCACCGCGAACGCCTACGCGCCCTTCGCGCCGCTGCAAGGTCGGCGCGAGGCCCGCGTGGCGATCATCGGCGGCGGATACGCCGGCCTGAATACCGCACTCGGCCTGGCCGAGCGCGGCGTCAACGACGTGGTGCTGCTCGAGCGCGAGCAGGTGGGCTTCGGTGCTTCCGGGCGCAACGGCGGTTTCGTCTTTGCCGGCTACTCGCTCGGCGAGCAGTCGCTGCTCGACCAGCTCGGTGCCGAGCGCGCCCAGGCGCTGTTCGGGCTGACCACGGCGGCCGTTCACCGCATCCGCGACCGTGTCGCCCGTTACGACATCGCCTGCGATGCCGTGGACGAGGGCGTGATCTGGGCCAACTGGTTTCGCGACCCGGCCGTATTGCGTGACCGCCAGACCCTGCTGGCCGAACGCTACGGCGTGCAATGGGAATGGCTCGATCAGGTCGAGTTGCGCGAACGCGTGCGCAGCGAGCGCTATTTCGACGGACTTTACGAACGCGACGCGCTGCACCTGCATCCACTGAACTACGCCATCGGCCTGGCCACGGCGGCGGCGGGGCAGGGTGTGTCGATCCATGAAGGAACCGCGGCAAAGCGCATGGAACGCGCCGGTCTGCGCTGGAGGATTGCCACGGCGCAGGGCGAGATCTTCGCCGACCAGGTGGTGCTCGCCTGCGGCGGATACCTTGCCGGACTGCAGAAGCCGATCGATCGCGCGATCCTGCCGATCGCGACCTACGTGATGGTGACCGAGCCGCTCGGGGACCGCCTGGACGACTGCCTGCGCACGCGAGCGGCGATCTACGACAGCCGCTTTGCTTTCGACTATTACCGTCCGCTGCCCGATCGCCGGCTGCTCTGGGGCGGGCGGATCTCGGTGCTCAACCGTTCGCCCCAGGCGGTGCAGCGGCTGCTCACGCGGGACCTGCTGCGGGTCTTCCCGCAGCTCAAGGGCGTGCGCGTCGACCATGCGTGGTCCGGCCTGATGAGCTATGCACGCCACCAGATGCCGCAGATCGGCAGCGACGGCAATGGCCTGTGGTGGGCGCAGGCGTTCGGCGGTCACGGGGTGGGACCGACCTGTGCGGCGGGCGAGCTGGTCGCCGCCGCGATCGCCCAGGGCGACGAGGGCTGGAAGCAGTTCGCCGATTACGGCCTGCCCAGCACCTGGCGGCCATTCGGCTTTGCGGGGGCCCAGGTCACCTACTGGTGGCACGAGTTCAACGACTGGCTGAAGACCCGTCTGGAGGGCTGAGCATGGCGAACGGGGCATGCCGGCTCCGTGCATGGCCGCTACCCTGCGGTTTTTCCACAGCGCACTGCATGAGTCCATGAGCGACGCCGACATTCCCGCACAGATCAGCCGGGCCGACTTCGAGCGCGTGCTCATCGTCGCCGGCACCGTCACCCGGGTCGAGGCGTTTCCCGAGGCCCGTCGACCGGCATGGAAGGTGTGGGCGGACTTCGGTCCCTACGGCGAGCGCAAGACCAGCGCGCAGATCGTGTCGCTGTACCGGCCCGAGGATCTCGTCGGTCGGCAGATCGTCGGCGTGATCAACTTTCCCGAGAAGCAGATCGGACCGTTCCGCTCGCAGTTCCTGCTGACCGGGTTCCACACCGACGAGGGCGTGGTCATCACCACCGTCGAGCGCCCGGTGCCGAACGGCGCGCGGCTCAGCTGAGCGCGATCATCCTGCCTTCGGCCGGAGCCGCGCGACGGATCATCATGGCGGCTACCGCAGCGAGCACACCGCCGACCCCGGCGATGACGAAAGGGGCCACGTAGCTGCCATCCACCGTCCGTAGCCAGCCGGCGAGGAAGGCTGCCGTGGCAGCGCCGATCTGGTGGCCCGCTGCGACCCAGCCGAACACCACCGGTGCATCGTGCTCGCCGAAAGCTTCGGTGGCCAAGCGGATGGTCGGCGGCACCGTGGCGATCCAGTCCAGGCCGTAGAACACGCCGAACACGCCCAGGGCGGCGAACGAGAAATCGGAGTAGGGCAGCCAGATCAGCGACAGCCCGCGCAGGCCGTAGTACACGAAAAGCAGCTTGCGCGAGTCGAAGCGGTCGGTCAGCCAGCCCGACAGCGTGGTGCCGACCAAGTCGAATGCCCCCATCATCGCCATCACACCCGCCGCACGTACTTCCGGGATGCCGTGGTCGCCGCAGAAGGCGATGAAGTGCGTGCCGATCAGCCCGTTGGTGGTGAACCCGCAGATGAAGAAGGTACCGAACAGGAACCAGAACGTGCGCGTGCGCGAAGCCCGGATCAGCGCGCCGAACGCGATCGCCAGCAGCGGCCGTCGCGGCGGCGCGACCGGTGCCCCCGTGGCCCCGTAAGGCAGCAAGCCGATGTCCGCGGGACGCTCCGGCAGCAGCCACGCCACCAGGGGAACCAGCACCGCGCAGGCTGCCGCCACCGTCCACACCACCGGGCGCCAGCCGTGGTGCGTGGCGAGCGCAGCGAGCATCGGCAGGAAGATCAGCGTGCCGGTCGCCGTACTGGCGGTGAGCAGACCCATCATCAGGCCACGGCTCCGGACGAACCAGCGGTTCACCACCGTGGCGCCGAGCACCATCGCCACGCAGCCGGAGCCGACGCCGGAGAACACGCCCCAGCTCAGCAGCAGTTGCCAGGACTGGGTCATCCATCCGCTGGAAGCGATCGACACCGCCATCAACGCCAGCGCACCGATCAACGTGCGACGAATGCTGATCGCCTGCATCAGCGCCGCGGCGAACGGCCCCATCATGCCGTAGAAGAAAATGCCGACCGCGGCGGCGAGCGAGATGCTGGCGCGACTCCAGCCGAAGGCTTCGTTCAGGGGGACGATCAGCACGCCGGGCGTGGAGCGCACCCCGGAGGCGACCAGCAACGCCAGAAAGATCACGCCGGCGACGACGAATACGTACTTCTGGCCGAACGGCCGGGTGCGGGATATAGTCATGTTACCGATCAGTACGGTTGGTGTACGGATCATACGTACCGATCGGTAACATCGTCAATCGGAAACACTCATGGCCACGAAACACAGCTCCGATCCGGTGCATGACGAACCAGCGGACAAGCCGCGCGCTGCCGAGCGCATCCGCAGCACCGCACGCGAACTGTTCTATCGCGAAGGTATCCGCGCGATCGGCGTGGAGCAGATCGTGCAGGACGCCGGCGTGACCAAGCCCAGCCTGTATCGCAGCTACGGGTCCAAGGACGACCTGGCGGCAGCCTATCTGCGCGACTACGACGCGGAATTCTGGGTGCGGTTCGAGCAGTCGGTCGCCGCACATCCGGGCGACCCGAAGGCGCAGTTGCTCGATTACTTTGGCGGACTGGCCGAACGTGCGGCCAAGCCGGGCTATCGCGGCTGCGGGCTGACCAATACGGTGGTGGAGTACCCCGGCGCAGACCATCCGGCGTGCAAGGTGTCGCAGGCGCACAAGCGCAAGCTGCGCAAGCGGCTGACCGCCATGGCCGAGGCGATGGGCGCGGCTTCGCCGGAGACCTTGGCCGACGGACTGCAACTGCTGCTCGAAGGCACCTATGCGTCGGGGCAATTGTTCGGACGCGATGGACCGGCGCGGTCGCTGGTGGCGGTGGCCGAACGGCTGATCGACGCGTCCTGCGGCTGAGTCCGCGTCAGGCGCTACGCCGCTGTTCGTTGTCCAGCCACACCTCGAGACCTTGCGCGTTGAGCGTGATGTCCATACCGAGCACCAGGGCCTCCATGGCATCGCGACCTTGCAGACAGCCGTGCGCCTCGGCGCGGCTGGCATAGAGGTCGGCCAGGGCGGACTTCAACGCTTCGTGTCGGTTCGGCTTGCCGTTCGCCTCGCGCGCCAGTGCCACCATGGCATCGATCTGTGCGTGCAGATCCGCGGCCAGGCGCTCCACCTGTTCCACGCGGCCGTAGTGGGTGAGGTACATCGCTGCAGGCTTCATCGCGAGCAGCCGATCGATCGAGTCATGCAGCGCCTCGGGGTCGAACTGCACCGGCGAGGTGGTGGGGATGATGAACGGGCCCTTGTCGGTATCGAGTTCGCGATAGGACAGGCCGAACGTGTCGCCGGTAAAGCACGCGTTGGCTTTTTCGTCGTAGATGGCGATGTGGTGCTTCGCGTGGCCCGGCGTGTCGATGCACAGCAGCGGCCGGTTGCCCAGGTGCACGATATGGCCGTCCGGCGCCTCCACCACGCGTTCGGCGGGAATCGGTCGCAGCCGCCCGTACGTCTCGTCCATCACCGCCTCGCCATACACCGCGCTGGCACCGGCCCACAGCTGCGAAGGATCGATCATGTGCCGCGCACCGCGCGGGTGCACCACCAGCTTCGCGTTCGGCAGTTGCGCGATCAGTTCGCCGGCGCCACCGGCGTGATCCAGATGCACGTGGGTCAGGATCAGCCAGTCCACGTGTTGTGGAGTGAGGCCGGCCGCGTCGAGCGCGGCCATCATCCGCGGCACGGCGTAGTTCGTGCCGCAGTCGATGAAAGCCGCGCGATCGCCGTCCACCACGAGGTAGGCGGCGTCGAACTGCTGCCGTACGAAGCCGGTGTCGATGGTATGGATGCCGTATTCGTTGCCCATGCGCGCCTCCACTGAGATTCAGCGCTTGAGGGTAGCAAGACGTGGCGTGACGGGCAGTTGAACCTTTGTCGGATGCGCGGGAGACGAAGCGGTCAATGGCCTGCCCCGATGACGGGTAAGCGATAATTCCGCCATTCCCACCCCATGGAGAGAGAGGCATGCAAAGGACATATACCGGCAGCTGTCATTGCGGAGCGGTGCGCTTCGAGGCGGACATCGACCTGGCAGCGGGGACCAACAAGTGCAATTGCTCGATCTGCACCAAGACCCGCAACTGGAATGCCATCATTCGCCCCAACGCGTTCCGCCTGCTGGCCGGGGAGGACGCGCAAGCGGATTACCAGTTCGGTCGCAAGGCCATGCACCACCTGTTCTGCCGTACCTGCGGGGTACACAGCTTTGCGCGTGGCTACGTGGAGGAGATCGGCGGGCACTACGTGGCGGTGCAGCTGGCCTCGCTCGACGACGTGGATCCGGCCGAGCTGATCGACGCGCCGGTGCGCTACGCCGACGGGCGTCATGACAACTGGCATCACGCACCGGCCGAAACCCGGCACCTCTGACCCACACGCAAAACGGCGGCCCTGCGGCCGCCGTTTTTGTCACCGCTTCCGTGCGCGTGTGCCTCAGGCCGCCGCGTCCACCAGCACCAGTTCGGCGTCTTCCAGCGCCGTCACGCGCAGAGCCGGTTCGTTGCGGATGGCCGCACCGTCGCGGGCGTCCAGCTTCACGCCATTGATCTCCACCGAGCCGGTCGACGGCACCAGGTAGGCCTGGCGGCCATCGGCCAGCACGTAGGTTGTGCTCTCGCCGGCCTTCAGCGTGGCACCCAGCACGCGGGCGTCGGTGCGCAGGGGCAGGGCGTCGGCGTCGTCGGCAAAGCCGCTGGCCAGCGCCACGAACCTGCCCGATCGCTCGCCGCGCGGGAACGGCTTGGCGCCCCACGACGGCGGCTTGCCGGTTTCGGTCGGGATGATCCAGATCTGGAAGATCCGCGTGGTGCCCGGCTCCAGGTTGTACTCGCTGTGGGTGATGCCGCTGCCCGCGCTCATCACCTGCACGTCGCCCGCCTCGGTGCGCCCCTCGTTGCCGAGGTTGTCGCGGTGGGTGATGGCACCCTCGCGCACGTAGGTGATGATCTCCATGTCCGAATGCGGGTGCGGCGGAAAGCCGGTGCCCGGCGCGATGGTGTCGTCATTCCACACGCGCAGCGCGCCCCAGCCCATCCGGCGCGGGTCGTGGTAGCCCGCGAACGAGAAGTGGTGCTTGGCATTGAGCCAGCCGTGGTCCGCACCGCCGAGGGTGCTGAAAGGACGGCGTTCGATCATGACGTTCTCCCATGTGGTCGGCGCCGGTCGGCGCCCTGGAACGAACGATAGGCGCAATCATATCGTGCGCATAGTGACGCCAATAGAACTGATTGTTGCATTATTGGATCAATATGGGAAACGATCAGGGCTCCCACGTGAGCACCAGCTTGCCGATGTGCTGCGAGCTCTCCATCAGTGCATGCGCCTGGGCGGCCTCGGCGGCCGGGAACACCTGGTGCACCACCGGCCGCACCGTGCCCGCGGCCAGCAAGGGCCATACGTGCTCATGCAGCGCCCGGGCGATCGCCGCCTTGAACGCCACCGGCCGGTTGCGCAGTGTCGAGCCGGTGATCGTGTGGCGCCGGCGCATCAGCGCGCCGGCATCGATCGTGGCGGCACCGCCGCCCAGCGTGGCGATGATTACCAGCCGGCCGCCCTCGGCCATGGCGTCGAGCTCGCGGGGCACGTAGTCGCCGGCGACCATGTCCAGCACCACGTCCACGCCACGGCCGTCGGTCAGCGCCTTGATCCGTGCCACGAAATCCTCCTCGCGGTAGTTGATGGCCTCGGCACCCAGCGCGGCGCAGGCGCGGCATTTCTCCGTGTTGCCCGCGGTGGCGAAGACCCGGTGGCCGAGCGCGTGCGCCAGCTGGATCGCGGTGACGCCGATGCCGCTGGAGCCACCCTGTACCAGCAGGGTTTCCCCGGCACCGCCTTCGCCCCGGCCGAGCTGGCCGCGGTCGAACACGTTGCTCCATACCGTGAAAAAGTTTTCCGGCAGCGCCGCAGCCTCGAGCAGGCTCAGGCCTTTGGGCACCGGCAGGCACTGGCCCAGCGGCGCCACCGCGTATTCGGCGTAGCCGCCGCCGGCAAGCAGGGCGCAAACGGCGTCTCCGGCTTCCAGGCCAAACGGGTTGTCGCCAGTGAGGTCGCCCTCGACCAACTGGCCCGCCACCTCGAGCCCGGGCAGGTCGGAGGCGCCTGGCGGTGGCGGGTAGCGGCCGAGGCGCTGGAACACGTCGGGCCGATTCACCCCGGAAGCCGCGACCCGGATCAACACTTCGCCAGGCCCCGGAACCGGACGTGGCCGTTCGCACGGCGTCAGTACTTCCGGACCACCCGGTTCCCGGATGGCGATGGCGTGCATGGTGGTCATCGCAGGCTCCTGATCAACGAGAAAGATCGTCAATGATCGCGCAACGGCAGTGCAGGGCGTGCGATGTACCCTTGGCGCCAGGTGGAGAGGCGCGCATGCGGGAAAGCGATACGACGGCACCGATTCGATCCGGCGGGCACAGTGGGCCCGCGTCGTGGCGCTGGATCGCCGTCGTGCTTTTGCTCCTGCAGTTGACCGGTTGCGCGCTGGTGCATGTGAAACAGGGCGATCCGCGGGACTACGACGAAGGCCGTCGCGGCGATGTCCTCAGCACCGGTCATCTCAGCTATGCCAGCCGCAACGCGATCTCGCGGCTGGGGCTCGACCCCGATCGCTGCGTGGCCGAGCCGTCGCCCTGCGTGGCAGCGTTGCGCGAGGCGACCATCCTGGGTAATGACGCGCGCCTCTCGGCGCTGGCCGAGCTCGCCCTGGATGGTGCGCTCAAGGCCGACCGCTCCGCCGACCGCGATACCGCAGGTCCGATCGCCGACTACCTCGATGCCGCACGTTATGCGTACGCATATCTGTTCTTCGGCGAGCGCACGCCGCGCGAACGCGCTTTCGAGGATCGGCAGACGCAGATGCGCGACAGCTACAACTACGCCGCGGAGCGCGTCGCGGCACTGCTGTTCGCGCGGGGGCAGCGGGCCGGGCACGTTCATCCACCGTCGCCGGGCAGCGCCGAGTCGGTGGATGGCTGGCGCCTTCGCTACGGCGAGATCCAGCTGACTCTGCCGCGCGGCGCGCCGAAACTCGAGGCCATGGTGCCGGCCTCCCGCCTGCGCATCGACGGGCTCGAGAGCGTCTATCGCCGGGACGGCCTCGGTGCCGAGGTGGTGATGGTGGCGCGTCCGACCCAGGCCGCCCGGCGGGCGCCGACGCAACCGTTCGCCGAGACCGGCTACCTGCCGGCGACGGTATTGCTGCAATTTCCCGGCGACACCCTGTCGCAGGTGCTCGACACCCGCGAAGCGGTGGTCGACGCACTCGATCCGTACCGCCAGGACACGATGCAACTGGACGGCCAGACCGTACCGCTGGCGGCCAACTTCAGCGCACCGTACGCGCTTTGGCTGGCCGAGTCCGGCTTCAACCGCAAGGCGATCGACAATCTGCTCGGGCGCGACAACGCGCTCGATCATCCGCGCGTGATCCTGATGCAGCCGTACGATCCCCACCGACTCACGGTGGTGATGATCCATGGCCTGGCCTCCAGTCCCGAGGCCTGGGTGAATCTCGCCAACGAGGTGATGGGCGACGAGGCGCTGCGCAGGCGCTACCAGATCTGGGAGGTCTATTACCCGACCAACGCGCCGATCCCGGTGAACCTGGTGCAGATCCGGGCGGCGCTGGAGCAGACCTTCGCCACGCTCGATCCGGCCGGCACCGCGCCGGCCAGTCACCATGTCACGCTGATCGGCCACAGCATGGGCGGTGTGATCGCGCGGTTGCTGGTGGTCGACAGCGGCGACGCGCTCTGGCAGCGCATCTTCCACGCCCCTCCGGATTCTCCACGGCGCAAGAGGCTCGCCGCGTTGGCGCCCTATTTCACCATCAAGCCGCTGCCTGGCGTGGACGAGGCGATCTTTCTCGCCGCCCCGCATGCCGGCACGCCGGTGGCCGGACACTGGCTGGCACGCATGGTCACCAGGCTGATCCGCCTGCCGAAGACCTTGCTGGATGCCACCACCCGCATTGCCGATGCGCTGGCCGGGGAACTGCCGGAGCAGGCGGCACTGTTCCGCGCCGCGCCAACGGGCGTCAATGTACTGCGCGACACCGGTCCCTACCTGCGGGCCACGTCCACGTTGCCGATCGTGCCCGGCGTGCGCTATCACTCGATCATCGCCCGGCGCAGCGCGGAAGGGCCGCTGGAGGCCTCCAGCGACGGCTTCGTGCCTTATGCCAGTGCACACCTGGCGGGCGCTGCGAGCGAGAAGGTGATCGTCTCCGGCCACAGCGTGCAGGAGACGCCGCAGGCGATCCTGGAGATCCGGCGCATCCTGCGCGAGCATGCCGGGCTGCCTGCCGGTGACGCGGTCGTGCCACGTGCATCGGACACATCGCGCTAACACCCGGCCTGTCCCGGCGGCATATGCTCCAACGGTCACGTCACCCGGGAAGCGCCGATATGTCGATCCGTACCCTGGTCCTGCCGCTGCTGTTGGCGTCGGCGGCGTGTACGGCGTGCTCCGCCAAGCCGGTGCCCGGCGCGTCCCCGGATTCCGTCGCGCCGGTTGATCCGACCTCCTTGCAGGGCTACCACTGGAAGCTGCAGTCGGCGACCGATGCGACTGGCAGGCGCATCGCGGCCCTGTTCGTGCGCCCCGATCGGCCGGTGCAGCTCGATTTCTCGCAGAACCACCTGACGATTGGCCAGCTGTGCAACGCCAGGGGAGCGAATTACCACATCGAACAGGGGCAACTCGCGCTGGGCCCGATGCTGTCCACCCAGATGGCCTGCCTGCAGGCCGGCCTGGGCGGCCTTGATCAGGCCGTAGTGCAGAGGTTGAAGAGCCGACCATCGATCTCGATCGACCGGGAGGGAGCCATGCCCCAACTGCAGCTGGCCACCGCCGACGGCGACATGTTGCAGTTCACCGGGCAGCCGACGGCCGAGAAGCGCTACGGCGGGCCAGGGCAGGTCGAATTCCTGGAAGTGGCAGCGCAGGACGTGCCTTGCGACACCGGCGCATCCGGCGACACCCGATGCCTGAGCGTGCGCGACCGGCATTACGACACCCACGGCCTGAAGAGCGGCGAGCCCGGGCCGTGGCATGACATGGCATCGGGCATCGAGGGTTACACGCATGAACCCGGCACGCGCAACGTCCTGCGGGTGAAGCGCTTCGATACCTCGGAAGGGCCGGTCTACGTGCTCGACATGGTGGTTGAATCGGAGAAAGTGGCCACGCCCTGATCCTTGTGCGGCGCGGAGCGCGGCCGGAGCGTGAGCGCACCGGCCGCGGTGGGACCTCAGTCGTCGGTACCGACCACTTTGCCGGTGTCTGGATCAACGTCCAGCTTCACGTGCTTGCCGGCACTGTTTTCGGCCTTGGCAGTCCACAGCCCGTCATCGAAATCCACGTCGTGCACGTCGGTGTAGCCGGCGCTGGAGAGGGCGGCACGGATGTCGTCCTCGCCCAGGCGGGCAAGCTTCTGGTCGTCTGCATAGGCCTTGCCGGTGCGGGCGTCGATGCGCAGGTGCACGTGGTGGCCATTGCCGCTCTCGGCCTTGGCGCGCCACATGCCGTGATTGAACTCCAGATCATCGACGTCGCTGTAGCCCTGCTGATGCAGCTGCGTCCGGATCTGTGCCTTGGTCATCACGCCATGATCCGGCGACTGCGCCATCGCCGCGCCGGCAAGGCCCAGCGCGAGGGCGGTGGAAAGTACGACCGTTTTCATCGCCTCGTCTCCTGTGGGGAAGGGAGTCCCGAGTCTTGGCAGTCATGGATCAGCGGGCGGTGAAAGTGGCGTGGCGAGTGCGTGGGGTGTTCAGGCGACGTCGTGCGGCCGGCCGGTGCTAAGGTCACGCGCTGTCAGGATCTTGAGGGGACGCCGAAGATGTCCGGTTCCAGTCGTGCCGACGACGGGGAAGCCTCCACAGAGCGTCTGCCGCCCCGGCAGGTGGTTACACGCAAGTTCCCGGTGATGTCGATGGCGCCCACGCCGGTGCTGGACACGGCGGACTGGTCGCTGACGCTCAAGCACGGCGTGCGTCCGCTCAGGCGCTGGGACTGGGCGAGTTTCGATGCGCTGCCCAGGCAGCGCGTCGTGCGCGACATCCACTGCGTCACCCGCTGGTCGAAGCTCGACACGGCGTGGGAGGGCGTGACGCTGGACGACCTGTTTGCCGACGCCGGCATCGCTCCACCCACCGGCTTCGTGCTGGCGCACAGTGCCGACGGCTACTCCACCAACCTGCGGATCGACGACCTGCTCGGCGGTCGCGCGATGATCGCCACCCGCTACGACGGCCAGCCGCTGCCGCCCGAGCACGGTGGTCCGGCCCGTCTGCTGGTGCCGCACCTGTATTTCTGGAAGTCCGCCAAATGGCTCACCGGCCTGCAGTTTACCGCGCGTGACGAAGCGGGGTTCTGGGAGTTGCGCGGGTATCACATGCGCGGGGATCCGTGGCGGGAAGAGCGGTTTTCGGATGACGGATGACCAGGGTCGGAGCCAGGCGGCTGGCTGCAGAGCATGGACTGGCGCATCTCGATCTGGACTCCATCGTCTGGGAACCGGGGAGGATCGCCGTGCAGCGATCTACCGAGGCCATTGCCGCGTCCCTCGCGGCGTTTCTCGCCGGGCATGACCGCTGGGTGATTTAGGGCTGCTACGGCGAGCAGGCTCAGGCCGCGTCCGCCCACTGCAATGAGCGGGTGTTCCTCAACCCCGGACTGGAAACCTGCCTGGAACACAACCGCCGGCGCCCCTGGGAGCCGCACAAGTACGCCTCGAAAGAGGCGCAGGACGCCATGCTCGAGCCTCTGCAGGCCTGGGTGGCCGGCTACTACGAACGTGAGGATCAGTGGTCGTACCAGGCGCATCGGCGCATCTACGATGCCTTTGCAGGCCACAAGAGCGAGCATCTCGATGACACCGGGGCTCGCGGCCGATGGGGCTTCACGAGTCTTCCGGTCGGTAACCGCATTGCTTCCCGATTCCGCGGAGCGCCCCATGAAAGCGAACCTTCAGGCCGTGCATCCCGTGCTCGCCTGCCGCGAGGTAGGTGAGTCGGTGCGCTTCTACCGCGATCTCGCTTTCGTGCTGTTGTTCCAGGACACACCGGAGGCGCCGAGGCACGCGGCGGTGGGGCAGGACGGAGTGGAGATCCGCCTGCAGTGGGCGGACGCGGGGCAGTGGGCTTATCCCACCGATTGGCCGGCCTGCCGCTTCCTGGCGGACGACGTGGACGCGCTCTACGAGGAGTTCGTCGCGAGCGGCAGCATCGGCGAGCAGCACCACCCGGAAGGTCCCTGGGCGAGACCCTCGCAGACGCCCTGGGGAACCCGCGAGTTCCATCTCCACGACCCCGGCAGGAACGTCCTCCGGTTCTATTCCCTTCGGTAGAAGGCGGCCTTCGCAGCGACGCACGCAGTCCTGATTGATGGGGGTCAATACGCCTGCGCATGCGCCGGCCTAGGGTGTCGGGCGTGGTGATCGGCCACGTTCGCACGGGTATCGCGATGAAGGCTTGCACGGTAAGGCGCGGTCGCGAGAGCGTGGAACGATCGCGATGAAGGCGCCCGACGATTCTGGGGCCAGTGGTGGTGGGCGGTCCGATGCCGCGGCAGTCGCCGCGGTGCTGGGCGGCGGTCCGGGTAGCGGGCGCGGTCGCCGGGTTCTGCGCTGGATACTGATTGTCCTCGCGCTGCTGGTCGTGGTCGTGGCCGGCTACGGCTGGTTCCTGCGTGGCCGCGAGGCGGCCCAGCCGCGCTACCAGACGGCGGAGGTCACCCGCGGCAACCTGGTGGTGACGGTCGCGGCCACTGGCAACCTGCAGCCGACCAACCAGGTGGACGTGGGCAGCGAACTGTCCGGCATCATGGAGTCGGTCAAGGTCGACGTGAACGACACGGTCAAGCGCGGTCAGGTGCTGGCCCAGCTCGACGTGTCGCGGCTCAGGGACCAGATCGCCAACGCCCGCGGTGCACTTGCCGCGGCCCGCGCCCAGGTGGCACAGGCCGTGGCCACGGTCATCGAGACGCGGCTGCAGCTGAGCCGGCTCCAACGCATGTTCGCCACCAGCGGCGGCACGGTGCCGGCCCAGGTGGACATCGACACCGCACGGGCGGCCCTGCAACGTGCCGAGGGTGCCGAGGCGAACGCGCGGGCGGCCGTGGTGCAGGCGCAGGCGTCCCTCAGCACCGGGGAAACCAATCTGGCCAAGGCGTCGATCCGCTCGCCGATCGACGGCGTGGTGCTCAGCCGTTCGATCGAGCCGGGGCAGACGGTGGCCGCCTCGCTGCAGGCGCCGGTGCTGTTCACCCTGGCCGAGGATCTGTCGAAGATGGAGCTGCAGGTGGACGTGGACGAGGCCGACGTGGGCCTGGTGCACGAGGGTCAACCGGCAACCTTCACCGTGGACGCCTACCCCGGTCGCGAATACCCGGCGCAGGTCCGCCGGGTGGGCTTCGGCTCGCAGACCAAGGACGGCGTGGTGTCTTACCTCACCGTGCTCACCGTGAACAACGACGACCTCAGCCTGCGCCCGGGCATGACCGCCACCGCCGCGATCGTGGTCAACGAGCGCCATCAGGTGCTGCTGGTGCCGAGTGCCGCGCTGCGCTTCACGCCGGCATCCACGACGTCCGGTCAGGCCTCGGGCAGCCTGGTCAGCCGGCTGATGCCGCGCCCGCCGCACGGCACGAGCCGCGCCCAGGGCACCGGCAACGGCAAGTCCCGCCAGGTGTGGGTGCTGCGCGATGGCGAGCCGCGGGCGGTGCCGGTCACGGTCGGCGCCAGCAATGGCCAGTTGACGGAGGTGACGGGAGGCGAGCTGCAGTCCGGCATGCGGGTGATCACCGAGAGCCTCGGTGGTGCCCAGTGAGCCAGGGCGATGGCGCCGCAGCGCCGCTGATCGAACTGGCCGGTGTAACCAAGACCTACGGTCAGGATGCGGTGGCGTTCCAGGCGCTGCGCGGCGTGAACCTGGTGGTGGAGGAGGGGGAGTTCGTGGCGATCATGGGGCCGAGCGGCTCGGGCAAGTCCACGGCCATGAACATCCTCGGTTGCCTCGACGTACCGACCACCGGCAGCTACCGCTTCCGCGGCACCGCGGTGGAACGGCTGTCACGCAACCAGCGGGCGTTGTTGCGCCGGCACTACCTGGGCTTCGTGTTCCAGGGCTACAACCTGCTCGGGCGCACCACGGCGCTGGAGAACGTGGAGCTGCCGTTGCTGTATCGCGGAGAGCCGCCGGCCGCGCGCCATGCCGCGGCGCGCGAAGCACTGGCGGCCGTGGGTCTGGCCGGTTGGGAACACCACGTGCCGGCCGCGCTGTCCGGTGGTCAGCAGCAGCGGGCCGCGATCGCCCGTGCCATCGTCACCCATCCCGCGGTGCTGCTCGCGGACGAGCCCACCGGCAATCTCGACACCCGGCGCAGCCGGGAGATCATGGACCTGATCGCCGCGCTCAATCGCGACCGCGGCATCACCGTGCTGATGGTGACGCACGAGCCGGACATGGCCGCCTATGCCCGGCGCGTGGTGCACTTCGTCGACGGCCAGGTGGAGAGCGACACGCGCCAGGCGGGGGTGGCCTGATGTTCTGGAACACGCTGCTGCTGGCGCTGAAGGAGATCCGCCGCAATCTCACGCGGAGCTTCCTGACCGTGCTCGGCATCCTGATCGGTGTGGCCGCGGTGATCACCATGGTCACGCTCGGCAACGGTGCCACCGCGTCGGTGTCCGCGCAGATCGCCAGCCTGGGCAGCAACCTCTTGATGGTGCGTCCCGGCCAGCGGCTGGGGCCGACCCGCGATACCGCCGGCGCGGCGGCCTTCCGCCTGGCCGATGCCAGTGCGATCCAGAGCCAGGTGAGCGGCCTGGCCGGCGTGGCGCCGGTGGTTTCGCGTACGGTGACCGTGGTGCACTTGGCCAGCAACTGGTCCACCAGCGTGGTGGGCACGACCAACGACTACTTCACCGCAGGCAACTGGAAGTTCGCCGCGGGGCGTCCCTTCCTGGACGCCGAGCTGCAGGCCGGCAAGGCGGTGTGCGTGCTGGGCGAAACCGCGCGCAACAAGCTGTTCGGCAGCGAGAATCCGGTGGGCGGTGCGATCCGCGTCAAGCAGTTTTCCTGCGAGGTGGTCGGCCTGCTCGCGGCGAAGGGCCAGTCGTCGATGGGACGCGACCAGGACGACACGGTAGTGATGCCGCTGCGCACGGTGCAGCGGCGGCTGGCCGGCAACCAGGACGTGGGCATGGTGCTGGTGTCGGTGCAGCCCGGTGTGCCGACCGCGCAGGCCAAGCAACGCATCGAGGCCCTGCTGCGCGAGCGCCGGCACATCGCGCTGGGTCAGGAGGACGATTTCAACGTGCTCGACACGCGCGAGATCGCCGACATGCTCTCCAGCACCACGCGCGTGCTTACCCTTCTGCTCGGCGCGGTGGCGGCGGTGAGCCTGCTGGTAGGCGGCGTGGGGATCATGAACATCATGCTGGTGTCGGTCACCGAGCGCACCCGCGAGATCGGCATTCGCCTGGCGGTGGGCGCGCTGGAACGCGAGGTGCTGCTGCAGTTCCTGATCGAGGCGGTGGTGCTGTCCTCGATCGGCGGACTGCTGGGCGTGCTGCTGGCGACGGTCGGCTCGATCGTGCTGGCGCGGGTGCTCGAGGTGCCCTATGTGTTCGGACCGTCGATCAACCTGCTGGCGTTCGCCTTCTCGGCCGTGATCGGGGTGGTGTTCGGCTATTTCCCGGCGCGCCGGGCGGCACGGCTGGACCCGATCGAGGCGCTGCGCCACGAATGACCGCAGCGAGGGGCGGGTGCGGGCGCCGGCCGGGCCGGCGATACTCTGGCCTTCTCCCGGCCACCGATGCAGGCATCCATGGGCAAGACCCGGCTCGAAGCATTCAGCGATGGCGTACTCGCCATCATCATCACCATCATGGTGCTGGAGATGAAGGTGCCGCACGGTGTGTCGCTGGGTGCACTGTGGCCGGTGCTGCCGGTGTTCCTGAGCTACGTGCTGAGCTTCGTGTACGTGGGCATCTACTGGAACAACCACCACCACACGCTGCACCTCGTGCGTAGCGTCAGCGGCGGCATCCTCTGGGCCAACCTGCATCTGCTGTTCTGGCTGTCGCTGCTGCCGTTCGCCACCGGCTGGATGGGCGAGAACCACTTCGCCGCCGTGCCTTCGGCGCTGTATGGCGTGGTGTTGCTGATGGCGGCCGTGGCGTACTGGATCCTGCAGCGGGCGATCATCAAGGTGCAGGGGCCGGGTTCTACCCTGGCGGGCGCGCTTGGCCGCGACTGGAAGGGCAAGCTGTCGCCGTTGATCTATGTCGCCGGTATCGTCTTCTCGGTCTGCGCACCGGGCCTTGGCATGGCGTTCTACGCCGGTGCGGCCCTGCTGTGGCTGGTGCCCGACCGGCGGATCGAGCGGGTGACGGTCCGGCCGACCGACTGAGCGGCGCGGCGGGTCGCCGCAGCGGCTCGCCGATTGACGTGCGTCATCGGCTGTCCGGGCGGAGGCGGCCAGGATGGACGGTATCCGATCGATGCATGGAGACTGTCATGTCGAGCAAGTCCTTCGTCGAGATCACCCAGGATCTCAACCGCGCCATCGCCACCATCCGCGCCGCCGCGCCGGACACGATGGGCGGCTTCTCCGCCATGGCCAGGGCCGCGCTCGAGCCGGGGGCGCTGTCGGCCATCGACAAGGAACTCATCGCGCTGGCCATTGGCGTGGCCGGGCATTGCGACGGCTGCATCGGCTTCCACGTGAAGGCGCTGGTACGCCTGGGCGTGGAGCGCGGGAAGTTCATGGAGACGCTCGCCGTGGCGGTCTACATGGGCGGCGGACCGTCGCTGATGTATGCAGCCGAGGCGGTGCGCGCGCTGGAGGAGTTCGGCGAGGCCTGCCAGCCCACCGCGAGCGAGGTCTAGCGAGGCCGGTGCCCGCTCAGTTCGTGGCCGGCATCGTGGGCGAAGCGCAGGTGCCAGACCGTCGAGCTGAGCGAGACCAGGGTCACCGCGACGAAGGCAAAAGAAAAGTCGCCGGCCTGCGGGTGCGCATGGCCGCGCACGCCCATCGCCAGTTTCAGCAGCAGCGCGCCGGCACAGACGCCGAACGAGAGCATCAACTGTTGCAGCGTGGTGTAAAGCGCGTTGGCCGCGCCCAGCCGTTCGCGTGGCACCCCCTCGTAGGCCACCGTGTTGTAGGCGGCGAACTGGAACGACATGAAGGCGCCGCAGCCCATCAACAGGCCGAACATCAGCGCGAACGGCCAGTCCGGCCGGAACAGCGCGCAGACCGCGTACCCGAGGCTGCTCAGCACGCCGTTGTAGAGCATGCCGTTGCGGAAACCGACCAGCTGCAGCAGGCGCGGGGTGAACGAGCGGGTGAGCAGCGCACCGAGCGCGGTGGCGAGCACCAGCTGGCCGCTGCGCACCGCGGAATAGCCGAAGCCGATCTGGAACATCAGCGGCAACAGGAACGGCTGCGCGCCCTGGGTGATGCGCATCAGCGAACCACCGATCACCGACAGACGGAACGAGTCGATGTGCATCAGCCCCAGGTCGAGCAGGGGGTTCGCCCGGTGCCGGGCGTGCCACAGATAACCCAGGCAGCCGGCCAGGCCGACCGCCAGCAGTATCGTCGCCATCGCCAGGTCGGCGCTCTGGCCGATCATCTCCAGTCCGAACAGCAGGCCGCCGAGTCCCGCACCGCAGAGCGCAAAGCCACCAAGGTCGAGCGGGCTGCGTCCGGCATGCGGCGCGATCGGCGGGATGAACCGCCGCACCAGCCAGACCCCGAGCAGGCCGATCGGCAGGTTGATGTAGAAGATCCAGCGCCAGCTCAGGTACGTCACGATCAGTCCGCCCAGCGGCGGCCCGGCGAGCGGCCCGAGGAACGCGGGCACCAGCGACCAGGACATCGCGGAAACCAGATGCTTGCGCGGTACCGCCGAGAGCAGGATCAGGCGGCCGATCGGCGCCATCATCGCGCCGCCGGCGCCCTGCAGCAGCCGGGCGCCGACCATCGCCGGCAGGCTGGGGGCCAGCGAGCAGGCGACCGAGCCCAGCAGGAACACGCCGATCGACGCGGCGAACACGCGGGTGGCGCCGAAACGGTCGGCGGCCTTGCCGCTGACCGGAATCAGGATCGCCAGGGCCAGCAGGTAGCTGGTCATCGCGATGCTCATGGCTGGCGCGCCGACGTGGAAGTCGCGCGCCATGGTGGGCAGCGCGGTGGCCAGCACCGTCGCGTCCAGCTGCTCCATGAAGATCGCGCAGGCGATGATCAGCGAGATGACGCGGTAGTCGGGAAACGCCGGCGTCCCGGTATCGGACGCAAGGGGGGCCGCGGTCGACTGGCTCACGGGTGGACTCGGTGCGGGCGTGGGAAGCCGGCAGCGGTCGTGGGGACGGCGGCTGCGGCGCCTGCGCCCGGGGAGCGGCGCGCCGCGGATTATAGAGGGCCGCCCGGTATCGACAACGAGACCTGGCGGCCGGGCATCGCGGGGATGCCCGGCCATCTGCCGGCGACGGTCAGTCGGCGTCGTCGGGGGGAACCGGGGGCGCCGGAGGCTGAGGCGGCGGTGGCGCGTCGAGCTGCGGCGGCTGCGGCGGGTGCGGAGCCATCGGCGGCGGAGGTGGCGGGGGCGGCGGCGGGAAGTCGCTCAGTGCCTTCCAGCGATCCATTGCGTTGTCGCCGACGATGCCGCGAAGCTTGTCGCAGGTGGCCTTGTCGTCCTGGTGACGCCGCTCGAACAACTGTTGCACCTGCCGGGCCTGGTCGGTGCTGATTCCGAGCGCCGCCTGCCAGCGGCTTTCACGGGTGAAGTCGGGAAACATCGGGTGCGGCATAGGCTTCCACTGCCGATCGAGGCAGCCGGGCGGCAGCGGCGGCAACGGCACGCCATCGACAGCCACCCGGGCGCGATCGACTTCGATTCGATGGGCGTTCTGGGCGAGCAGCGGCGTCTGGTCCATCGGTTTGCCGGCCTGTGCCGACGCGGTGCCGGCACAGGCGAGACCGGCGAGGACGACGATCAAGCGGGTTTTCATCAGGTGACCTCCTTGGAGTGGCCGGGTGATCCGACGGAAGTCACGATGGGCTGCAAGATCGCAGGCAATATGCAGGGAATGTGGAGGCGGCGGCATGGGGCGGCCGCTATGCTCGGCCGCCATGACACCGGCTTCTTCCCGACCCACCGGCTGGCGCCTGCGCGTGGCGCACAAGCTGTTCCTGTTGCTGGCGATGGCGATCGCGTTCTCGCTGCTGGCGATGGGCCTGCTGACCGTCCATCACCTGCGCAGCGGCTTCGTCGCGTATGTGAACGATGCGGACCTGGACCGTCTTGCCCCGCTGGTGCACACGTTGGCCCGGCGCGGTGATGCCGGGAGGGGGTTTGACGGTCTGCGCGATCCGCAGGTCTGGCATTCGGTGTTGCAACGCTCGCTTGTGCCGGATAGGCACCCGGTGGATGAGGGGGCGGGGCCGCGGTCTTCGCCGTTGGAGGCTGTAAGCGGCCACTTGGTTTGCAAAATCGGGACACTTGGTCTGCCAACTGGCGGGAGGCCAGTTTAAAGGGCCTTCAAAGGGTGGGAAACGGGGTCAGGTAGAGCGCCGGAACGCGGAGGGGCGCGGGAGGACAACCTGGGCGTCATGCGGGGTGGCCGGAAGGGGAACGGACCAGCGGGCGGCGAGCCGCCGGACTGGTCCAGTCCAGGAGGTAGCCTCAGCGGCGACGTGCTGCAGCAGGAGGCATACCTGGAGGCGGTCCACGCTGGGGGATGCCAGGACATCCAGCAGCGCCTCCAGCACCTCCCCGGACCTGGTGGCCACATGCACCACCGCGAGCTCCGGCCGTACGCCCTGCAGCCACTCAGACGGGGGATCAAGCTCCCCGACCCGCCAGGTATCCAGGTGCTGATTTCCTAGTGGCCCGACCAGCTTCTGATCGAGGGCGGCTGAGAACAGTCGCTGATGCAGGCGAGCCAGGCTTTGGCACGCCGCGAGGATGAGCTGGTGGTCGGTCTGCAGGTCCACCAGCTAAGTGTGCCAGTCAGAACAGGCCGGCGGGCTCCCGCTGGACATCCCAGCTGAAGATCAGCACTTCGCCGACCTCCTTGGCGCGATCGCCACCACCGACCGTGTAGGTATGTTCTGCACGCTCGATGTGGAAGGCAGAAAACAGCTCACGGATGGCGGGGTGGTCATTCAGCGTGAGAATCGCCCGGCCCTTGATGGTGCCGAGCGTACTGGCCAGCGCCTGGTACTCGGGCCATCCGAAGTCCACGCCGTAGCCTTCGGTTTCCCAGTAGGGCGGGTCCATGAAAAACAGGGTGTGCTGCCGGTCGTACTTGCCCACGCAGTCGCGCCACGGGAGGTGCTCGATGTAGGCGTTGGCCAGGCGCAGGTGGGCGGCGGATAGCGTCTCCTCCAGGCGCAGCAGATTCAGGCCTGGCGGCGCGGTGGTTGCGGTGCCGTAGGTCTGCCCTTCGATCTTGCCGCCGAAGGCACTCTGCTGCAGGTAGTAGAAGCGCGCCGCGCGCTGTATGTCGGTCAGAGTCTCCGGCCGAGTGACCTTCAACCATTCGAACACCTTGCGGCTGCTCACGACGCGATAGAGGTTGATCAGCTCGCCGTTGATGTCGTTGATCACTTCGACGTCGGTCGGCGGCTTCAGAAAGAACAGCGCCGCGCCACCGCAGAACGGCTCGACGTAGCAGGTATGCGTATTGTCAAAGAACTTGAAGATGCGATCGGCGAGGCGGCGCTTGCCGCCCAGCCAGGGAATGATCGGTAGGGCCATGAGGTCTCCACATTTGAGATTGCGTGCCCATAGCCTTTGTCGTGCCGGTACCGGCTAGGGGCCTCGCTTGATCCACATCCCACGTGGAGAGGGGTCGCGCTGCGCCAACAGCGCGACGCCCCGAACTTCAATCGAAGGTCAGCGAGCCACCTCCAGCGCGCTATCGGCTGGCTGCAGCATCCAGATGTCCTCGGGCGTGACCCTGCGGACCGAGGCGGTGCGAAACAGTGGATCGCCGCCCTGGGCGAATGACCAGGCGACCAGCTCAGAGCAGAACCAGCTGTCGTCCTGCTGCCATTCACGGTGCAAGCCAATGCCGAGGACGCCGGTGTAGTCGTAGGGCTTGCCCAGCTGGGTATGTGCCGCGGCGATGATCGCCGCCGGATCACGGCAAGGAAGCGCGCTCATGCACCATGACGGATCCTGTGCCTGGCGCTTAGCAAGCGGCGTGCGCACCACACCGTGGATAGCCACCGCCTCGATCACATAGTCGCCGTCGACCAGTGCAACGTGCGACCAGCGCGACCAACTGCCCGCACGGATCATCCAGCTGAGCGGGTTCGATCGATTCGTGCAGAAAAGCAGGTTGATCGCGCTCATGAATGCACCTAAGCCGAAATCGCCTGAAGATTTGCGATGGCGGTATCCGCAGCAGCGCTAGCGGATGCCTCGTCGGCCGCGTTCAGCACCGACTGCTTGCCAAGCAGGCGGGCCGAACGAATCGCCTGCAAAGCGCCCATCCACTGTTGCGCGGTGGCCAGGATGTCATCGCATGCCTGCTGGCCGGTCCAGCCCTTGGCTGTGGCCCAGCATTGGACCGTAGGAGGCACGGCCCCGGCATAGCCGGCGTCCTTGAAGGCGGTCGCCTCGGTCTGCGCTTGCTGGTATTCCGCGAGGCGCCCCGGGCTTGGCCCGCCGATGCTCATGTAAACAGTGTCCGCCACGGCATCGATTGCCTGGCAAAGCTGCGCCTGTACCTCGGGCAGCGTTTGGGCGGGCGCGGCAACAGCCACCGGAATACCGTCAGCACCTACCTCGATAGTGCCGTTGGCATACAACGCCGTCAGCAGCTGCTGATGCTGCTGTGGGGTGATCTGGATCGCACCAGCCGGCACCTTGCTGATTCCGGAGTCGTAGAAGGCACCGTCGGCGGGGTTGTAGTAGATCGTCATCTCAGTGTCCAAGAGCGATGTAGTTGAAGGTGATGCCAGCGCCAGATGCAGCGCCGCTGGTGGTTTTTGTCGTGTAGGTTCGCGTTGAGGCGGTAGAGCCCTGGCCACCGACAAGGTTGTTATCCGGTGGGATCACTGCATCAGCCAGCAGCGCCGTGGGGAAAGTGACCGGGAAGGTGACCACCTTCGTGGTTGTGCCATTGGTCGTGACGGTGCCCCACTGAACAATCAGGCCGCCCGGCAACTTCTGATAACCGGGATTCGCAAGGGTCTGATTGCTGCCAGTGAACTGCTGGCCAATGATCGCGATGATGGCTGCCAGCACCTGGGTGTTGTCGGCGTCGCTTGGCACAATCCCAGCCTCCGTCAATAGACCGATCAGCTCATCGGTTACGAGGTTGGCCCAGCTCGCCGAGTCTCGGCTGGCGGCAACGCCGCCGGCCGGGTTGCCATCGGTGAACTTGCCGCCAACCAGGCCGACGGTGGGATCGCTTGTGGGGTAGTCCATGATTCTGCCCTTACGTGTAGATGAAGTTGACGATGGTGTGCGCCGGTGCGTGCTGCCGCATCACGCATTCCAGGACGTCGTTTTGCCAGGTGGCGTAGGCCTCGCCATAGGCGGAGTTGCCGAAGCGGCGATAGACCACGCTGTTGAGTGGTGCGTGGACCTCCCAGACGAACTGCCAGTCGGTGCCGCCGTAGTAGTCGCCCAGGGCATCGCCATAGCGGCGCGCGTGGCGCTCGACGATGTTCACCGCGTAACCGAGTGACTCCGCGAGCGAGAGCAAGTACGGGATGGAAGGCCCGCTGTTCGAGGTCAGCCGCGCGATCAGCGCTGCACGGCGGGCGTCGACTGATTGACCGGCCGGCGTGCAGTTGTCCGGCAGATCAGCCATGCGCTCCCAGTCAGCCAGCAGCTCCGTGGTGCTCGCCGGCACGGACTCGTCGATCAGCACATCGCCGCGGCCGTCCACGCGTGCATATTCAGCGGCCAGCGCCTGCAGCAGCAGGGTGAGCTCGCCATCGCTACCGTCGTCCAGCGCACGACCGGGAGGCAGCAGCGCCCGCAGGTGCTCGGCGTACTGGTCAACCGTCAGGCCCACGTGATCACCCCGAGCGTGGTCATGGCACCGGTCGCCTCCACCACATTTGCCGCCGGCACCGTAAGCACGTGGTCGGTTTCACCCGCGGCGATGCTGATCGCCTCGTTGATGTGCGACAGCAGGATGGTGCCGCCTGGCGAGGCTTCGCGATTGATCAGGTCGGCAAGCTCGGCCGTCACGGCATCGCGAACCGCCACCGTGTCCGGCGTGAGCTGGATGGTCAGATCGAGCGGCGAAGCAGTGGGCGCAACCACAGTGACGTCAGCGGTGACCGGACGAACACTGTCGATGTAATCCTGCACGGCGGTCACGGTCGGCACATCGGGGATCAGGCCACCGGGTGCGTTGTCGGTCACGAACCGCACCGTGATGGTGCCGATGCCAAGCTCCTGCGGATAAACCCAAGCGCGGGTCACGCCGGACACCGACAGCGCCCACTCCAGGTAATCGCTGCTCGTGCCGCCCTTCGGCGGCTGCTGTATCCGCGTCAACAGGCGCGCGCGCCATGCCTCGAGGTCTTCCACATCAGCACCGCCACCGATGCCTGCCGCCGCCACGGTCGCGTTGGCGTTGATGCCGGCGATCGGGGCGACGAACGAGAGCGCGGTGTTGGCCACCGCATCGCCGGCCACGCCGGCCACCGTTGCGGTGACATTCGCCGTCGCTACCCCGCCCACAATGGTGGCATCGGCATCGGTTGTGTATTCGGTGCCGTCGCCACGGGTCAGCGAGGTACCTGCAGGCACTACGTCGCCTTCGTCACCGGCCACCTGGATCGGTCCGTTTGCCGCGACGGGCGCCTTGCGTGGCACTTTCCAGATCGCCGCGTGCCGGGCGAGCACGTCCTCATCGCAGGTGTCCACCAGGATCTGCTTGGCGATCCACTCCTGGTGACCATAGAGGCCGTGCACCGCGCCGGCTTGGGCACGGCCGAGAATGGTGGTCATGGCACGACGCAGGCGGGCGCCCGTGCCCGGCAACCGCGAGGCAATGTCGGTGGCGATCCGGTCGATCAGGGTCGCGAGACTGGGGCGGTTAAACGACATCAGACAGCGCTCCACACGTACTGGTATTGGCGGTTGAAAGGCGGTTGATTCGGGCGTGTGATGGCGACCGAAAGGCCGACCACGCCCTGGGCGATCAGCTCGGCCTGCGCGACCACCGAGGAGGCCACGCCATCGTCGACCAGCCAGGCCAGCGCCTGCTCCGCGTATTCACGGACGCGGACCAGCAGCTGCGGCACGGTCTTCTCGCGGCTCAGCAGCCAGAACTTGGAGCCGACCTGGTCGCCCTGGTCGTCGGCGAAGCTGTCGCCCCACCAGCCGCGCGGATCATCGTCGATCGACACGCCGTCGTCGGCGTCGGCCCGGCGGTCCAGGAACAGGCTCAGCAGCACGGCGGTCTCCAGGCCATCGTCGGTGACCAGGTCGGCATCGCCCACCGCGATATCGCCGTGGCTCACGTTCCACTGAATGGCGATATCGGTCATGCCGCCGCCCTCGAGGTCAGCGTGATGCCGTTCGCACTCACCTCAGTGGTCGCCGTCAGGCTGTCGCAGGTGATTTCCTCGGCCACGGTCAGCTTGTGCGTGCAGTGCACCTCGGGCGTGTCGAGGGTGACCTTGGTGGTGGCCGCCACATTCACCATCGGCGCACTGACGTCGAGCTCGGCGCCCGCGGTCACCGCGATGATGCGGCCGCGCTTGAGCACGATGCTGTCGCCCTCGTCCGTGTAGAGCGCCACCTCGCCCGAATGCAGGTTCTTGAGCCGGTACCGGCCGTCGTCGACGGCGATCGCCACCAGGTGCGATCGCACACCCGCGATCGACGCGAGGATCGCCTCCGCGCCGCTCAGCGGCACGCTGGTGTAGCCGTACTCCTGGAAGCGCTGCACGTTGGCGGTTTCGCCATCCAGCACCGTCACCTGAAGGCCCTGCACCATAAGCGTGTCGTTGACCAGGCGCACGACGCCGCGACCGATGGCCATGCGGATGCGGCGCGCCAGTGCGTGAAGTGCCCGAGTACTCAAAACAGGCCCTCGTTGGGTGCTGGCTGCGGGATCTTGATCGGGTCGTAGGCATGCCGACCGACGACGGTCAGCTCGGTTCGCTCGCCCTGCTCGTCGAGCGTGAAGTCCACCTGCGAAATGAGCCGCTGCTCATTGACGCCCAGGTAGCTGTCCACCACCTGCACCAGGGTGTTCGGCTGCCATAGGGCGCCGTTGGCCCGCCAGCCATTGACGGTGTAGACCACCAGGCTGCCGCGCGCCGCAGAGACCGTGCGCTGCCACTCCGCGCGGGTCTTGCACGTTCCGGCGTTCGCCTGGTCCTCGGCGAGGATGATGGTCGGCCGGTAGCGACCCACGGCAGAATCCAGCGCGCGCCCGCTCGGCTGGGCAGCTGTCGCCCCGAACAGTAGGTCGTTGCCGGCTTGCTGGGCCTTCACGATGTACTCGGCGAACCGCTGCTGCAGGCTGGAGTGCCCGCGCGCCTGCAGAATGTTGTCGCCCAGCTTGAGCGTGGCCGGCGCCTTGTCGCTTCCCGGCTGGGTGATCACCAGGTTACCCAGGCCATCGGAGAGCAGCAGCACGCCGCGATAACGCGCGGCGCGGTCCAGGCTCTCCATCACCGTCTCGCCCGGCTCGATGCGCCACTCGGCGAACGGCGCACCCACGTCGGTGTGCACCACTACCGGGACCTTGAATGGCTTGGCCAGGTCGGTGGCGATCTGCGCCAACGTGCGACCCTTGTAGACGCCTGCCGTGCAGATGGCCGCGCAATCGACCAGGTCGCCGGTCGCATCCCGCCCGCTGATGCTCAAGGTATGGCTGGCGGCGTCGTAGTTCGGCGCGACCACGTCCACCCAGCCCGTGATCACGGTGGTGCCGTCGATCGATACAGTGGCCTTCTGGCCAGGCCGGATCGGGCGCGGCTTGGTGAGCCCGTCGAAACGCTCGGTCACGCTCAGCTCAAAGCCGCCGGCCACCTGCTCGATGCCGCGGCTGATCCGCAGCGAGGTCCAGCCGCCGTAGCGCTGCCCGTCGATCGCCAGCAGGAGGTTACTCACTCAGCACCTCCAGCGCTGCACCGCCCTGGGCAAAGCCCGGGTAGACCAGGTCGTTGCGCGCAACGATCTCCGCATCGCGCGTGGCGTCGTCATAGAGCCGATAGGCAAGCACGATGCTGGGCAGCGTGCGCGCCGGCACGAACGTCACCAGCGCCGGCAATGCAGCCACCCGGGTGTTGATGTCACGAACGGTGGCGGCGCGCAGATCCATCAGCACCGGATAGAGCTGGTCATCCGCGGTGAGGCTGAGCGTGTCGATAGCGGCGGTGATCTCGTCGCGCACGGCAGTGGCGGTGCCGATGTCGGCATATCCGTCCACGGCAACACTGACGGTGGTCTGCAGGCCGGTGGTGGTGGAGCTGCTCGCGCTTCCGTCTGCGGCATTGACGATCTGCACCCGGGTTTCACCCTGTGCCGGTACCGCCGCCGCCCACGAAGCCGCCTGCGCGATCGCCACGCCCTGGACCAGGCCCACCACCGCCGCATGGTTGCTGGCTTGCTGGGTGCGAGCCGGCGTCGTACTGGCGATCGGCGCGGCATCGGAGCCGAAGTCGAACAGCGAGGTGTACAGCCCGAGCGCATCGAGCGGCTGCTGCACGATCGTTCCCAGCCCGACCACCAGGCTGACGATGCCGGCGCCGAGGTTGAACGGGTCGCGGATCAGGCTGCTGAGCTCGTTGGAGAAGCCCTGCAGCTGCGCGTTGAACGCCGTCACCGCAGACGGGATGCCCGGGATGCGATCGCGCAGGCTGGCCAGCATGCCAGTCAGACCGCCGAGGTCACTGGTGGTGGAGTCCACTACCCACTGCGGCATCCCGTCCTGGCTGTACTGGTTGGCGAAGCTATGCGCCAGCTGGTCGTTGGTGCTGGACGCCTGCGACTGCAGCTGCGCCGCCGTGTCGTCGGTGTTGGCCGGCTCCTGCTTGTCGCCGGCCTCGGCGAACGGGATGCGGAAGCGGGCCATGCCTCCTTCGCGGGTGCTTTCGGACACCTCGGCACCATCGAGCACCACCACGCGCAGCGTGCCGCGGTAGGGGTGCACCAGCGTGCCAGGCCCGGCAGCTTCGAGCGCCGTGACCAGGCGATCGCGCTGGGCCATGTAGTCCGAGCCGAGGACAAAGCAGTCGATCGAGAACTGGCGGGCGCGACGGCCCAGATCCTCGCTCCACGGCGTGTCGCGAAGCGGATATTCGTGCAGCGCGATGCGCCGGCCGACCTGCGTCTGCGCGTCGTGGATCAGGAAGGGCACGCCACGGAACGATCCGGGCTGCAGCTCATCACGCCAGGACATTTGCTACGCTCCCGGCTCCAACGGACAAGGGGTAACGATCATGCGCGCCACGTGGATACTGGCTGGGCTGGCCCTTTCGGGTGCTGCGCAAGCGGCTCACCCGCCGCTGTTCAAGCCGGATGCTCCATCGAGTTGGAGCTGGAATCAGAAACAGCTGGCCGATAGAGCGCTCGATGCGCTGTTCCAGGCATGTCCGGCGATGAACAGCTGGCTGCCCGATATAAAGGGCGCATCCATGCACGTGGATGACCTGCAAAGCCCGATTAACGCGATGGAGGCGCCGATGTTCGCGCCCTACGGCTGGAACAAGGCGCTGGTGGTCTCCGTGTATACGGTGGCTGCGCCGAAGTGGCCAGCCTTCGCTCCTTACGTCGACCGAAACGGCGTCAGCATGGACTTCTATCTCGGGGGTGGTATGCATCCCGGCATCTTTATGCCCACCAGCTTCTACCCGGCAGCAGCCTGCGGGGCTAAAGATCGACGGGACGTACGCGTGCAGAACGATCCCTCGCATGACATGAAGGAAGACCCGGACAGCTTCGTGCCGGTACCAGCCCTGAAACTGCTGGACGCGATCTAGCATCACGGAACGCCCATCATCGAGCCGACATCGAGCGGCACGTTGGGGTTCTTGCTGGTGACCTTGCCCACGCGGGCGCGACCGTCCTGGCTGATCTTGATCTCTACCGAACCACCCACCTGCGTGGTGGCCGGCTGCGCGGCCTGCTGGGCCACCCACTTCTTCCAGTCGTCGATCGGACGCGAGTTCTCCCACCAGTGGTACGCCTGCTTGTGCTGGCCGTACCAGGTGCCATAGGGCGTCTGCGCCTCGACGGCGCGTCGAGCGGCGACCTCGACCGCACTCAGGTGGCGCTTTTCGTCCGACGGCTGCAGGGCGTCGTAGCGGCCGCCCTTCTTCCAGCGCTCATAGTCGGCATCGTCCTGGGCCGCCATCGTCTGCTGAGGCAGATCCTCGGCGATCTTCTTGAACACATAGATGCCACCGGCACCTGCCGCCACGGGGGCGGCAACGGCCAGCAGGCCGCGCAGCGTGGCACCGGCACCGCCGGCCGCGACCTGCTTGGCGGCGGCTTTCTCGGCGCTCTCGGCTGCCTTGCCAGCTGCACCCGGGACACCACTCGACAGGCTGGCCGGGAAGTTGGTCACATAGACCGGCTGCACGCCGGTGGCGGCCTCCACGGCCTTGCCTTCGGCGATGCCTGCGGCCAGTCCGGCCTTGCCCTTGAGGAATGCGCGCAGCGACAACCCTCCACGCGCGAGCCGGTAGCCGCCATAAAGCGCTGCAGCGCCAATCGCACTACCAGCCGTGATCGAGACCCCGTTCGCCAGGCCCTTGTGATGGCTAGCGATGTCGCCGATCGCGCCATCCAGCTTGTTGGCCAGCTTGATGGCCTCGGTCATCTTGCCGAGCATCGGATCAAAAAGGGTTGCAAGCGTGGTCTTGTTGGTCGAGGACAGCTCTGCCACGTTCATCAGCAAGCCTTCCTCACGCGTAGCAACCTGCTGCGAGAGAGACGCTTGCTGATCCAGCGATGCCTTGATCTCGTCGTAGCTCTTCACGCCCGGAAGGCTCGGCGCGAGCAGCTGCGTGATGGCCTTGCCGCCGGTCTGGCCAAACACCTCGCCGAGCATCGCGTTGCGTTGCTCTTGCGTCTGGGTGGCCATCTTCTTTTTCAGCTCATCGAGCGAGGCGTCCAGGCCGATGAACTTGCCGCCCTTGTAGAAATCGAGGCCCCATTCCTTGCGCCACTTCTGGCCGCGGTGCGAGCCGCCGGTCATCACCGCCAACGCCGCGCCGAGGTCTGAGCCGGCCTCCTCGCCCAGCGGCGAGAGCGCCTTGAGCGCGATCACCGTGGACCTGAGGTCCATGTTGCCGAGCATGTGTGCCCGGGCGCCGACCTGGTCCAGGTTGTGGAACAGCTGCGTCAGGCCGCCGGATGCCAGGATACTGCCCCGCGCGATGAGGTCAGTGGCTGGCCCATACTCTTCGGGGCGGAGCTGGAAGCTGTGGCCGACATTCGCGATGTTCGCCGCCGTCTCTGCCGGATCCACATGGCGAATCTCTGCGAGTGCCTCGACAGCGAACGCCGCCCCCTTGTCGCCGCCCAAGATGGCCTTTAGCGGCAAGCCGCCCTGATACAGCTGGGTCTGGACATCCATGACCTCCTTGGCGCTGTACTGCATGTGTTTCGCGACGGAGATGGCGTTCTGGTTGGCACGCTCCATCTGATCGGCCAGCTTGGCCGCATTCGGATGCGCGCCTGCCAGAATGCCTTTGAGCGCGAGCGACGATTCTTGAAGCTCGGCAGCGGCAGCGATAGCTGGCTTGAGCTTCGCTGCGATATAGCTGCCGACCGCAAGCGATTTCAGTCCGGCCGAAGTGTGCCGGATCATGTTGTCGTAGTCGCGCTGCACCGACTTCGCCGCGGTACCGCTGCCGGCGATCTCAGAGCGGAAGCGCCGTAGCACCCCACTGAAGAGGTCCACGGCGCTGATCCGCATGGCGAGTTTTAGCGTGTCGCTCATGGGTCAATCGGTGTCCGGGTCGTCTGTGTTTGTCAGTGCGCGCACGTAGTGGTCGAACTGGCTGCGCGGCAGCGTGGTGATCTCCCGGTGGCTCCAGCCGGTGCGAGTGCCGAGCAGCAGCACCTGGTCGTGGTATTCCTTCAGCCGCCGGGTTCGCTTTTTCCCAGCGCTTCAACCTTGTCCTGTTCGTCGAAGAGCTGTCGCACGTCGTCCTTGTGCAGCTTCCTGAGCCACTTCAGGTCGAACGGTCCACTCAGCTCGCCGAGCTTCACGATCTGCCGAGCAAGCAGTGCACCGTTGTAGGACAGGCGCCGATGCGCGGGTGCATCGTCCTCGGCATCGAACATGTCATCCGTATTCGAATCGCGGAGCTCGTAGTCCTTGTAGACCTGGTCGCCCACCTTCAGGCCGTGCTTCAGGGTTCCGGTGATCTTGGCCATCAGACCGGCTCCGCCTTGGCCGCAACGAATTTCAGCGGCGTCTTGCCGCCGCTGGTCGCCGCGCCGGGCTCGACCGGCGACTCCAGCCAGGCGTGCGGCAGCACGTAGGTCTGGCCGGTGTCGCACTGGAACATCATCGTCACGTCGGCCATGTTGTTGATGGCGTCCAGGTCGGTGTCGGCGTTGATGAACACGTTCATCTCGACGCTGGCCTCGACCGCCTCCTCGGCGTAGCCATGCACCTCGTTGCCCTTGACCACGTTGCGCTTCACGCCACCGGTCATGAGCTTGCTGGCGTCGTCGGTGAGCAGCGTCTGCCCGTCGACCTTCACCGTTGCCTTGCCAAACATCTTTGCCATTGCGGGTTACCTCAGAGGATGAACTGGATCTGCTCGGCGAAGATGCGGAGCTGGTTGACCAGGTTCGGGCTGGACAGCACGTCGACGCGGTTCGGGTCGTTGGCGTTGATCTGCACGACCAGGTCGGCCTTGAACTGCGCCAGGTCTTCGATGATCCCGGCGTCGAGCAGCTCGCTGCCCAGGCCCACCAGCTCGGCACGGATCACGCTGGGCGTCACGATGGCCTGGCCGGGCGCCACCTTCACCGTGTCGCCGGCCAGCTTGTGCCGCGGGTACTTGCTGGTGATGCGCGCCCGGGTGGCGTAGCGGATGTAGCTCATCGTCGCGATGGTGTTGACGTCCAGGTAGCTGGTGTCGGCGATGTCCGAGGCGTTCTTCTGGTACATCGTGATCTGGCGCTCGATCAGCACGTTGCCGCCTGCGTCCACCTTGTGGGTGGCGATGCCGCTGTGCAGCTGCAGGTTGCGCTCGTCGAACGTGAACTGGTCGGCCTGGGCCGGCGGCAGGATGCCGGTCAGAGGCAGCGTCTGCAGCGGCCGCACCGGATCGTTCGCCAGGTTGAATGCCGCCACCGCCGCGATCACTGCCGCCCACAGGTAGGGTGGCTGCGGCGCGATCGACGTGCCCATGCACGACACCAGCGCCGAGTTGCGGCCGGTGCCGAACGTATCGGTGGCGGCGGCCGTGCCGCGGAACGCTGCATAGGCCACGCCGTCGATCTGGCGGATACCGCCGAAGCGGTCCAGCAGCTCCGCCTCGAGCAGCGTCAGGTTGGCCGCGTCGGTGTACGGCATGACGATCGCCTGATACCAGGCATCGCCCATTGCCGCGATCGCTGCCGACACGTCGGGGTTGGTGGTGCCCCCGTTCATGGCGACGATCGCCACCTGCAGACCGGCCGGGGTCAGCTCGCCGGTGTAGTAGTTCAGGCGCACGTCCAGGTCATTGCCCGTCTCGCCCTTGTGGACAGCGGTCAGGGTCACGACGCCGGCCGCGTTCTCCGCCGTCACCGGCAGCTGGGTGTTGGCAGCGATCGCCGCCACCACCGCGGTGGCCACGACGGTCGGGTCATCGCCGATCGCCACCGCCACGGGCACCTTGGTGCCGGCGATGTACAGGTTGAGCGTGCCGGCCTGCGTGGCGGCGCCGGTAAAGGTGAGCGTGCCGGTGGCCTTGACGCCCGCGGCAGCGTCGTCGAGCGCGATCGCCACCACCCGGGTGTAGTTGTTGGCCTTCTTCAGCGCCGCCAGCATGGAGGCGAGCATCGAGCCGCGGCCGAAGTACTGCTCGGCCTGGGCGGCGCCGAAGATCTCCACCGGCACGCCGGCCTGGACGGTACCTGCAGCGAGGCGCTGGCCGATCGCCAGGATGGTGTAGCTGTCCTGGGCGAGCCCGGCGGTGGCGCGGTTGTTGTTGAACTCGACGTAGGCGAGCGGGACGCGGACGTCACTCGGGATGGTGTCGAAGTTGATCACTTGGAGTCACCTTTCGCTGCGGTGGAAGCCGCGCTCGCGGCCTTGGGCGGCTTGCCCTGGATGACATCGCCATCACGCAGGCGGCGCAGCCAGTAAGAGGTAGCCGGCTTGCTCTCGCCGGACTCGGCCAGCGGCTTGCCGGTCTTCGGATCGCGGACCGTCACGCCGGCTTTGGGGGTCAGATAAAGGTCGTTGGAAAGGCTCACGGCGCGCTCCTACTGCGGCAGGGTGTCGGTTTCGGTGATGTCGATCTGCCCATCGGCAGGCGCGACGTCGATGTCCTGGTGGAAGGTTTCGAACAGGCCGAGCGCGTCGAGCGCCGCCTGGTCGAGCACCGGGTTGCTGATGGTCTGCTCGAAGCTGATCCCCCACAGCGCCACGCCGAGGTTGTCGATGCGATCGGAGTACAGGTTGCTGGCGTCGATCGATACCGGGGCGCTCGTGTCATCGCGGCCCCAGGTGTTGCCGCTGATCAGCAGCTGCAGCTTCTCCACCAGTGCGATCGCGCCGGCATCACGCGCCAGCTGGGGTATGTCGCGGGTGACCACGAATACGGCCCATCCCGCCGGAATCCGCGGCATGGCCTCGGTGGCATCGTTCAGCGGCGCGCGCAGCAAGGCGACCAGAACGGCCGGAGCACGCGTGGCGAAGCGCTTGAGCTCCTCGACGCTGTCGAAGCGGCCGCGGTGGGCCTCCACCATCGTGCTGGCCGGCAGTGCGGCTTTGATCGTATCGACGATTGCGGTGCGGACATCGAGCAGGCTCACTGCAGGCCCCCGGTGAGCTGCTGGTTGATCCAGTCGTTGGCGATCTCGCGCAGGTCCTGCTTGTTCTCGGACGAGAGCCCCGCGAACTGACGCGCCGGAATCTTGCCGCGGCCCTTGTTCTGCGTGCGCGCATAGATCAGGTTGGAGCCGACGTCGACCTCCTTGCCGTCGAGCGAAAGCAAGTGTGTGATGCTGTCCCACAGATGGCGTTCGGAGAACAGCAAGCTCTGGCCAGCAGTGCGGGTCTTCTTGTAGCGGTTGGACCAAGGAGCCCATGCCACGCCCTGGGGCGTGGTCTTCTCGAACTCGATGCGGCGCTTCCACTGCGACGCCACCTCGGCACCTACGCCATCCATCAGCTCGCGCGTGTCCATGTGCGACAGCAGGTCCACCCGCCGCTGTAGGGCGGCGAAGTTGGCGATGTCCCAGTGGAAACCGACGCCGCTCATAGCACCCGCGTCTGGTTGCGACCGAACGCGCGCGGCGGGCTCACCACGGTGGCGTTCTGCCCGGCGGTGGCCGGCGGCGGTGCCAGGCCCAGCTGCTGCACCCCGGTGGCGATGTTCTTCAGCGCCTTGATGGTGTCGTTGTACCGGTTGCGCATTTCCTCGGTCGGCAGTGCCGCCAAGCTGTACACCGCCAGGTCCACCGCGTACTTCACCAGGAGCGGCGGCACCGTGGCCAGCGGCAGCTGGTACCGCTCGGCCAGGTGCGAGTTGATCACGTCGTCCGCGTCCGTCAGCGCCAGCAGCACGGCATCGGTGTCGACCACGCCGTCACCATCGCGGTCGGCGATGGTCAGCAGCAGGTCGCTGCCGTAGCGGGTGTCGATGTCGGACTGCTGGGCGTAGGTCATCGCGGCCGGGCCTTACTCGGCGGCGTCGGCGGCGGGCGCGGTGATCGGGGTCACCACCGGCGTGGCCGGCTTATCGGCCGGCGCGGCCACGGTCACCTTGGCTTCGGTCACCACCAGGTTGGGCTCGGCCTTCAGGGCGGCGACCTGGTCGGCCGAAAGCAGCGACGGATCCAGATGCGTGGCCTCGTTGGTGAACGCCAGGCCGATGCGGCGGAAGGTCTTGGCGACCGACTTCACCACCAGCGCCTTGATCGTCTTCACTTCGGCCTTCGCGGCCTGGGCGGCCTTCTGCGCGGCCGGGGGAGTGTTGGTTGCCATCAGGCATGTCCTCTGCGGTGTTTAAAGATCCGGCGGCCAGGCTCACCTGGCCGCCGGCCTACAGGGCGGTGTCGCCCGCTGGGGTGGCCCTACGGGGCCGCGTATTCAATCCGGGGATCAGGCCGAGCCGTCCGACCCGTAGCTCATCTGCCAGAAGCTGTAGCCGCCGGCCGCGCGGGCCTCGGCGCCGTACTTGTACTCACCCCGCGAGAACACGTCGTCGGCCTCGGGGTTGATCTGCTGCACGAACACCGGTGCCTTGCGCTGCTGGTAGATGTAGGGCTTCACCGGGCGGTCGGTGCAATGCAGGAACCACGCGGTGGCGCTGCTCAGACGCGGATTGACCAGGACGGTGGCCGTGCCCTTGAACGGGTTGGGACCGTTGTCGTCCAGCTTCGGGGCTTCGCAGATGATGCGGGCGACCGCCTCCAGCGCTGGGGGCACTTCCAGCACGTTGGGCACCAGGCCCAGCTTGCGACCCTCGTTGTCGGTCATGTTCATGATCGCGGTGCGCGCAGCGCCGTAGCTGGCGGTGGCTGCCGCCCGGGTGGAGCTGTCGAGCTTGGCGGTGCCCTTGTTGCTCACGCTGACCGTGTTGCCGTTGCCATCACCCACCGGGTGGTCGGTGTCGTAGAAGTACTGGCCGTCGTAGCACTTGTTGACGAAGGCGTTGTTCTTCAGGTCCGACACGATCTCGTCGGGCAGCGTCTTGGCGCTGTAGCCGGCGTCCTGGGCCATCGGTGCGTAGATGCCGAGGTTGTCGTCCTCGATGTCGTTGCGGCGCACGCCGACGGTGGCCTCCCAATCATCGTTCACCACGGTGTACTGGTTGGCGGTCAGCGCGCGGATCACCTTGTCGCCGATCCACTTGCGCATCTTCGGGAAGCGGTCGAGCCAGTCGTAGTTGTTCTGGCTGCTGCCCGAGGGGACCAGCATGGCGGTCTTGTCCCACTGGGTGGGCGCGGCATCGAACGCCTTGTTGAAGGTCGTCTTCAGGTTGATGAAGACTAGCGAGAGGTTTTCTTTGTTGACGAGCATCGGTGCGGTTCCTTATTCGACCCAGACGCCGCCGGCATCGACACCGATCACGGTGCCAGCCAGGGACTGCGTGTTGCCGCCTGCGTTGGTCTTGGACACGGTCTCGTCGTCCACGATGTAGCAGGGCTTGCCCAGGCTGGCCTGGGTGACCAGGTCGCCCGCGGCGTTCTTCCAGTAGAAGGCGCTGCCGCGGCGTACCCGCACGGTCGCAGCGCCGTCGGCGCCGGCGGTGTTGTCGACGTACTCCTCGGCGCGGCCGAGGTACGTCAGGGTGGTGGCGGTCGAGCCGGGGGCCACGTAGCCGGTGGCGTTGGCCACCACCAGGGCACCGGCGAAGATCTTGGCGCCAGCGGCGACGGGTAGCACGACGAGCTTGCCGTCGGTGGCCAGGGTGTTGCGGTCTGCTGCGAGCATCAGGCTTTCTCCTCCTGGCCGTACTTCTTGATGTCCTCGGCGCTGTTGCCGAACATCGCGGCCATCGTCTTGGCCGCGGCGTTCATGGCCCGCTCACCGCCGCCCGGCTGCTTGCCGTCCAGGTTGGTGGTATCGGCCACCACCGGCGCGGCCTCCACGAACGCCTTGAAGCGCTCCAGGCCACCCTCGGCCGCGCAGCTGGCCTTGTGGTACTCGACGGTGGCCGGCGTGATCTTTCCGGCCTTCACGGCAGCCTCGACGGCGGCGTCGATCTCCGCGGCCTTGGTGGCCTTGGCGTGGTCGGCCAGCCGGGCTTCGGCGTTGGTCGCCCGCTGCTGGGCGGCGTCGTAGTCGGCGCGCGGCACGAACTTCTCCAGCGACGGCGTATCCACCGAGCGCTGCAGCGCGTTGATCGCGGTCACGGCCTGTTCGGCCGTGGCCTTCTCGGGCAAGCCGAGGGCCTTGCGGATAGCTTCATCCACGGGGGGAGTCTCCTGGGAGTCGTTGGCGCGGTTCAGCGCTATGGGGAAATTCGGCTCGTTGGTGAGCGCGGCGCTGGTCAGCACCTTGATCTCACGCGTGGTGCCGTCGTACTTGAACACCGGCGACAGGAAGCGGTACTCCTTGCCGCCCACCGCCTGCTGGCCTTTCGCGTTCCAGGCGATCAGGCCCCACACGGCGCCCTGGCGTACTTCCAGCTTCTCGATCCAGCCGGTGGCCGGCGATGCGCCGCCCTGGGGCGCCTGCAGCTCGCTGGCGTGGTTGATGTCCACGGCAAGCGGGCGCTGGTAGGCATCCACCACGCCCTGCGGGTTGGACATGCGCCACCAGCGGCCGTCGATGCCCTGGACGCGGCCCTGGGCGTTGGGAGCGGGAATCAGCTCACGCCATTGCGGCGTGGTGAGGTCGGCCGCCGCATCGGCATCGCCGAGGGCGAAGCACAACGCCGAGCGCTCGGCGGATCCATCGGCGGCGCACAGGGCGACCGCCAGCACGGGCGTGCCGGTCAGAGCATCATGGGGGGAAACCTCGTGGCGGGGACTCATCTGCATGGGGCCATGTTGCCCACGCGATCCGCGCCGAATCAGGCTGAAGCGCTTCAGTCAGAGGTGAGCGCCAGCGATGGGGTCCAGCATGCCCCTCGGGGTGCCTGAGTGGCAAGCCCGGCCCCACCCGGGAGGCAAAGGGGCCTTTGAGGGCGTTTAAAATCCTTTGAAGCCGGCCACGCGGGGGCGGGTCCGTAGGCCAGCCGCACCCAGGGGGCTCCTAGGCGCTTACAGGGCCTGTCTGGGCGGAGGGGGTTTCGGGGGTATACTGGCCCCGCTGTGGCCGCGACGACTGGAAAATCGCCGTGCCAGTGGTTGCTTCCGAGCGCCCATGTGGGAGACCGGCTTCGCCGGAAGGCGTCCCACCGCGGCTACAGTGCCTCTCCCTCATCCAGGCGCACCATCCCGGGCTGCTCCAGATTCGCCCGCACCACGATGGCGCCGCTGCGCACCGCATTGATGGTCGCCCCGTCCTTCGCAAAGTCGATCCGCACGGCCAGCCGGCCGTACTCGCGGTCGGTGCGGATCACCGGCTCGAACACGTACAGCAGCGCCGGGTGGCGGCCCGAGGCGTCCCAGATCACCGCGCGCGGGTTGGCCAGGTAGCGCACCAGGTTGCGCACCTGGCCCATCGTCATGGCCTTGTGCCCCTTGCGGGCCTCGGCCATCAGGTGGGTGACCTCGCGCTGCTCGATGGTCAGCCCGGCAGTGGTGGCCTGCACGCCCACCTTCTGCTTCAGCGCCTGCACCAGCTGCGGCGTCAGCGCGCCGATGGTGCGCCGGCCGCCCACGCGGTCGAGCTCGCCGCTGGCGATCGCGTCCACCCACTCCTTGTAGGCACTGTCGAGGTCGTCGACGATCGTCGGCAGCACCTGCTGCAGCGCCTCGGCGCCGGCCAGCGCAGGCGCCCGGTTCACCGATCGCATGAACTCCCGGGCCAACTGCTGGCGGCGGGCGGCCTGCCCCGGGTTGGTGTCCCAGCCCGGGTCGATGCCCTCGACCACGTGCTCGATCTCGCCCGTGCGGCGGTTCACCCACTTGCGCCACTTCAGCACCGGCGCGTCGATCTTCACCGGCACCAGGCGCTGCTCGCGGTGGCCGGTGGGCAGGCCCTGGTCGTCGAGGATCTGCGGCGCAAGCGGATCCTGATAGCCCTTGTCGCGCAGGCGGCCGTATTCCACCTTGCTCACCTGGCGCACCCCGCACTTGCAGCCGTAGCCGTTGGGCGGCATGGCATAGCGCCAGAACTCGTCCTCGATCGGCAGCAGCGTGCCTGACCAGTCCACGTGCTGCGGCCGGTGGTGCGCGCTGGGGCCGAGGGTGTAGAGCAGGTAGGGGTGCGTGGCCTTGGTGCGCTGGATCCGCTCCCACTGGCCGGCAGCCCGCGCGCTGCGCAGGTTGGCCTCGTAGATGGTGCGCAGCCGGCGCGGCGAGCCGAGCTGCACCAGGCCCTTGCGGCCAGTGAGCGGATCCACCGCCTCCTGCATGCCCCACCAGCCGCGGCGCTGCAGCTCGGGCGTCACCTGCTTGGACCAGGCGCGCAGCGTGGTGCCCTTCTTGAGCGCCTCGCTCAGCGAATCGCGCATGTCGCTGAGCATGTCCAGCTCGGTCATCTTGGCGACCGTGAACGCGCCGGCATGCTCCTCGCGCCACACGTCCCGGTAATCGAAGCCGGGCTTGATGCGCTTGGCCTGCAGGTAGTCGATCGCCTCCTGGGGCAGTGGCCCTGCGGTGCGCGGCACGTCAGGCCACCGGGTTGTCGGTGCCGTCGCCCAAGCCCCGGGCCTTGAACGCCTGGGTGGCCAGCGAGCGGAGCAGATCCTCCGGCGTCATGGTGCGCATCAGCGCGCCCAGGCCGGCGAGGAAGTCCTCCTCGGTCTGCGCCTGCTCGGCCAGCGCCCGCACCGGATCCACCATCGGGTCGACCAGCGGGTGCCAGTCGTCCAGCACCTGGTCGGTGAGGTCGTCCACGTCGTCCTGCATGGGCGCGGCGGGCGCGGCGCGGTTCATGGCCTTGCGGGGTGCTACAGGCGCGGGCGCAGGCGCGGGCGGCTGCAGCAGCTCCTCGTCCTTGTCCGGGTCGGGCACGCCCAGCTTGTCGCGGACAACCGACTGGCCCACGCGCAAGCCGAGCGGCACCAGGAGAGAGAGCGCAGTGGCCAGTGCCTGAGTGTCCTCCGATTCCAGCACGCGCAGCTCGATGCGCGGGTAGCGCTGCTGCGGCCCGTAGTTGAGGTCGATGAACGGCCGCACCAGGTCACGGTTGAGGGTGTTGGCCAGCTGCCGTCCGTCCGCGATCTGGATGTCGGTTCGCACCTCGTTGTGCACGCTAGCGGTGTTGCTGCCCAGGCCGGTGGAGATCGCATCCGTGGTGGCCGTCTGACCCAGCACGGCCTTGCTCACCTGGCGATCGAGCCAGTCGGCCAGGCCCATGAACACCTTGTCGCCGCCGTCGCTGGTCTTGGCCAGCTGCTCGAACTCGATCTCCATGCTCTTGGGCAGAATGGCCGCCGCGTCGGTGCCGATATTGGCCACCGCGGTGATCAGCGTGTTGATGTCCGCTTGCGTGGCGCCTGGCGAGTATCGGCCAATGCGCAGCGGCATGCCGAACACCTCGGCGAACGCCAGCCAGTCGGTCAGCGTGTAGCTCTTGCACATGTAGGCCGCAGCCACCAGGCGCGCCAGGCCGCCGCGGATGGTCAGGCCGGACTTCAGCCGCGGCCGGTGCTGGATGAATTTGTAGGGCGGCAGCGGCTTGCCCATGATGTGCTCGTCATCGAGCAGCAGCAGTTCCGACTGCGTGGCGTAGTCGAACCGGAAGAACCGCGGGTCGCGCCACTGGTAGCACGGCTGCCATTCCTTGCCGCTGCGGTCCCAGATGATCTCCACCGCGCTGAAGCCCTTGCCCAGGGCGTCCATGCAATCGTCGACCATGTCGCCGAACGCGGCCGCGCGGATCAGCTCGCGTACGGCATCGGCGAGCTTCTTGTCGTTGGCGTCGTCGCTGGCGGACTCCACCGACATCTCCAGGCCGGACACCGCGCGCTTGCGCGTGCCCAGGACAGCGCTGTAGTGCCAGTCGCGCTCCTCCATCTCCTCGGCCAGGGTGAGGTAGTCGCGCGGCCAGTCCTCCACCGCATCGGTGAGGATGGCCGCCAGCCGGCTGGGCGTGAGGGAACCGGCCATCGGCGCGTAGCCCCACACCGAGCGGATGCCGGTGACGGTCGGCCGGGCTATCTCCTCCTGCAGCACGGCCAGCTCCAGCGGCTGGCCATCGGGTCCGAGAATGCGTGACTTTGCCATTACATGGCCCTTTGCGAGGTCTTGAAGCCGGCCGTGAGCCGGATGGTGCGTTCGGGCAAGTCGGCGCCTTCCTTATGGCGCGTGGGCACGGCCTGGTAGCCGAAGCATTCCGCGGGCGTGCTTGCGGCATGCACCGCCAGGCCGAGCGCCCAGAAGCGGTCGGCGTGGCCATCCGGTGTGCGCTCGGCGGTGAACCGGATGTTGCCGGCGGTGGTGCTCTGCTTGGTGACCGATCGAAGGTCGGCGCGGATCTGCTTGTCGTAGGGGATCCGCAGGACGCGGTCTTCCATCTTGCCGCGCACGGGATAGGCCAGCGCTTCCTTCACCGCCGGGGTGAAGTTGACGGCCTCGACCCGATGCTCGCCGAACTTGTCCTGGGCATCGTCGGCCCAGCCGATACCCAGGCCGGTGGAGTCGATGCAGATGCGCTGGCAGCGCTCGAACCACGGGTAGAGGATCTTCTCCTGGTCCGACTTGCGCATGCGCTCCATCGGCTCGACGTGCCGGGTGTAGAGCACGTCGCCCAGGCGCTCCAGCACCCACAGCACCGTCAGATCCTTCTTGCGGCCAATATCGACGCCGCAGTAGAGCTCGCGGCCCTCGATCCTCTGCCAGTCGGTGTTGCCGGCGTATTCGCATGCCGCGATCAGGTCGTACTCGAGGAAGGCGACATCGTCGTCGCCTGGGATGCACATGTATTCCTGCAGAAATGACTCTTCGTCGGCACAGCCCGCGCGTACGAAGTCGAAGTACTCCGCCTCGGTCATGGCCTGGATCGGGTCATCCTCGGGCAGGGCCTGCTGCAGCTTGTAGAGGAAGCCATCGGCCAGCGCCTTCTCCAGCGTGACCGTGTGCAGGCTGATCTTCTTGGGGTTGCCGCTTTCCTTGATCTCCCGCACCAGCTGGTTGAAGAAGTTGTGGCTGCCGCGATGGGTGGAGATCACCTCCAGCTGGCCGCCCCAGGTGATGCCCGGGTAGGCGATCGACCACAGCTTGCGCGGATCCGGGTGTAGGGCGAACTCGTCCAAGATGCGGCCGCCACGCTTGCCGGCCTGCGCGTCCGGGTTGCTGGACATGCTGTTGATGCGCTTGCCGCTGGCGAACTCCAGCACGCGTGCGGTGACCTTGCTGGCCTGGTCGACGACAATCTCGCCCATGTCCCTGGCGGCCATGTCGAGCACGTCGCTCCACATCTTGCAGTCCTGGATAAACAGCATCGCCTGCATGTCGTCGCGGCTGCTGACCCACTGGTTGTTCCGCGCTCCCTGCACGGCAGTTCGCTCCACCGCGCCGTAGGCGGTGCTCCAGGACATGCCGATCTGTCGCCCCTTCTCCATCAGCTTCAGGCGGCTTCGATCCTCGATCCAGCCCATCTGGTAGGGCAGGAACAGGCCATCCTTGTGGACCGGGACGATGCGGGCGTTGCCCATCATCCGCCCCCGCGCAGCACGCGCTCGCGGATGCGGGCGATGGTGGCCTCGGATACACCACCCTGCCGGGCTTCGGCTACGGCCTCCTCGGCGGCCTGCTCGCGCGCCACGCGCGCAATCTCCTGTCGCTCGGCCAGGCTCATCTTGCGGGCCTGCAGCACGGCGCGGGCGCCGCGGGCCAACTCGCCCACTTCCTTGATCGAGATCTCCGCGTCGTCGTCGGTAGCCTTGAGCGCGGCGTGAGTGGCCAGCGTGGTCACGGCCTGCACCAGGAGCTGGCCACCGCGGTCGTTGGGATCCTCGCCCAGCTCGGACACCAGCGCGGTGCCGGCGGCCTGGATGTCGCGCATGCGTCCGGCCAGCTCGCTGACCTGCTGGCTGTAGCGGCCCAGCGCGCTGCGGCTGGGCGCCTGCGCCTGGGGGAACTTGGCGCGCACCAGGTCGCGCATCTCGTCCAGGGTGTGGCGGTCTTCCCGGATCAGCTTCTCCAGGTACCGGCGCTGCTCCGGTGGCAGCCGTTTGATGGTCGACGGGCGTGGCATGGCTCAGCGCGGACTCGGCCGGCTGATGCCGGGCACGCTGGCCTGGCCATTGGCCACGTCATTGCCACGTGCCGTGATATTGGCCACGAACAGCCCAGGAACCTCCGGGACCGCATCCAGATCGAGCAGCGCCTGGTCGCGCAGCCAATGCAGGTCGGTGATCACATCGTCGCGGCTGCCGGCGATCCCCAGCGCGTACAGCCCGGTATGCAGGTTCGAGCTGTTCGAGCGATAGCCAGGCTGCTCGCTCAGCAGGCGTAGCAGCACCAGCCGACGGGTTTCGCGCAGGCTCTCGGCGAAGGTCTTCATCGGTCTTTCTCCAGCAGGTGGTCCTGGATCGTTTGGAGCATCTGCGCCATTGCCCCGCTTCTGCCGGCCAGCGTGGCAGTGGCCTCGGCCATCTTGTTGATGTCCACGCGCAAGCTGGCCAGGTCGGCATGCGTGGGTGCGAAGCGCACCTGCGCCTCCAGCTGCGTCAGGCGAGTGTTGAGCTCCTGCGTCACCTTCGATTGCCCACCGACGCGCACGCCAACAAACAGCAAGCCCAGCAGGTTGATCACCAGCAGGACGATGACCAGCACGCTCATCACATCGTTACTGCTCATCGGCGGTATCCCTTCATCCGGTGCTCATGGTCGCGCGCGCAGCTGGCGCAGCGGCTGGTCTTGCCGGCCAGCACCTGCAGGCGCGCCGGCTCGATCGGCTCGTCGCAGTCGATGCACCGGCCGTCGATCGAGCGATCGCGCGCGGTGAAGCTGGCGGCGATGCGCTGGCGTGTGGCCTCGATCGCGCGATCGCGATCCTCGGCGTCGCGCTGCTGCGCGCGGTCGATCTCGTCACTCAACGCTTGGCTCCGCTCTCGGTGCTGTGGTTCACCAGCACACGCTGCAGCGCGTTGGCGGCCGCCTCCTTGGTGTTGGCATGGGTCAGGGCGCAGGCTTGCTCGGCGCCGCGCAGGCGCTTCACGGCCGCATGCTGCTCGCGCGACTCGGTGCGCCATTGGCGCACCAGGTCGGCGAGGTCTTTCTCCAGGGTGTTCACGGGCCGGCCGCGCTCGATGCCGGCGCCGGCTGGCCGGCGATGCGGGCGGTGGTGGCCCGGTCATCGTTGGCCTGCTGCAGCTTGCCGCGCCACGCCTCGATCCATGCCAGTGCCTGGCTCACGCACACGGCCGGGAAGTTGCCCAGCACGCACGAGGCGGCCGGTGGCTGTGGCGCCGGGATCGGGTCAGTGAGCTGGTGCGGCACCGGCACGTAGGTCGGCTCCGGCACCTGCACCACCGGTGGCACCGGCGTCGGCCGCTGCGTCCGGCTGAAACAGCCGGTGAGCGATAGCAGGGCAAAGAGGCATGCGCTCCAGCGCACGGCAGTCTTGGTCTTCATGGGCGAGTTTCTCCACAGCGGCGATGCGCTGCCTGGTGAGCTTTTCGAGGGCGCGCTGCGCGGCATCGCGTTGGTCCAGCGCAGCCTTGGCGGCGGTGCGCATGGCATCCAGCTCGGCCTTCTGCAGGGCGAGCCGGTTGGAGATGTCGGCCAGGGCGCCGGTGGCGGCGCGCGCTTGCTGATCGGCCGCCTGCTTGGCGGCCTGCGCGGTGTTCACCTTGTCGGTCATGCGACCGGTGCCGAGGCTGTCGCCGCGCACCACGCCGGCACCGAAGGCGATGGCGCCGACGATCAGCAGGATGCCGACGTCCTCGGCCAGATCCTTGACGCTCACGAGCACACCACCTTGCCGGACCAGCCGGCGGCGATGTAGGCCGGCTCCAGCTCCAGCAGGATGCGCTGCACGTAGTCGCGGTTCTGGCGCCAGGCCGGCAGGCTGCGCGCGCGCATCGCGGCCACGTTGCCGAACCACATGTCCGGGTCGCGGTGCGCTGCGCGCGCCTTGGCCTGCTCGATGCCCAGGTATTTCTCGCCGCCGTTGTAGGCGCTGAGCCCGAAGGCCCAGCTGTCGCAGGCGGTGACGCCCGGGTTCCGCTTCACCAGCCAGGCGTCGTACACCGCCGCCGCCAGCAGCGCCTGCTGCGGATCGGCAGGATCGAACTGGCCGAGCTTGTCGGGGAATTTCTGCGCGATCCAGCGCGCCGTCGACGGCATGAACTGCGTCAGGCCCTCCGCGCCCACCGGCGATCGCGCGCTGGCATCCCAGCGGCTCTCCTGGTGCACCTGGGCAGCCAGGCGCGCGGGGGAACCATCCACGCCCCATTCCTCCGCGACGGCCTGCTCGACCCAGCGCCGGTACATGGCGCTGACCTCGGGCACGTGCACCGCAGGTGCCGCGGCCGGAGCGGATCGGCTCAGCGTGCCTGGCGTGGTTGCTGAAGCCTGCGGGATGAGCAGCAGCGCGCCGAGTGCCATCAGAGCCACGCCCATCAGAAGGCGGTTCTGCTGGGAGGGCCAGCCGTTCGGCTTCCGACGAAAGGCGCTGAACACACAACCCGCGCCGATCAGCAGGAGCAGCAGGCCGCCGATCACAGCGAGCCTCGCACGATCAGCCACAAGGTGAAGCCTATGGCGATATAGATCAAACCGCGCAGGGCACGATACGGCGCCAGAGGATTTCTGGCGCTGTCCCAGCTGCTTGGGATCAGCATTGATCCACGCACGAGGAGGTAGGCGGCTGCGAAGACTAGCCAGATCACGGCATCAGCCCCGCGGCGATGATCGCGGCCGCCATCAGCGTAGCGCGGCGCGTCTGCGCCATCGCGCGCTCGATGCCCTCCAGGTCGGCCGGCCGCGCGCCGGGGCTGGCCGCACGGTCGAAGCCGTAGCCCAGCACCGCGGCCAGGCTCAGCTTGCAGACGATCCACAGGTAGCTGCCGACCTTGGCCGGGTTGATGCCGTAGGCGATCACGCCCAGCACCAGCAACGACAGCAGTGCCCACAGCACCATGCGGCCGCCGCCGTCCACGGTGTTGGCAAACCGCTGATAAGCGGTGCTCAAACGCTGGGTAATTCCCGACATGCCGTGCTCCTGAAAAGTTGCCGGCCGGCTGCAGGGGGACAGCCGGCCGGCGGGCGAAGCGCGCAGGGAGGTACGCGCTACGCTTTCAGGCTACGGATCGGTGGTGTGCGGGGTCAGGGTGAAGCGCTTCAGTGCGCCTGGTCGAACAGGTCCGGCTCGGGTGCTTCCGGCTCGGCGCGGGCAAGGATGTTGAACACCTGCCGCTGCGTGAGGCGGCACTCTAGCGCGATCTTCGTGGTCGATGCACCTGCCGCATGGTCGGCGATGATCTTGCGGTCACGCGCGGCGCGCAGCGCGGCGGCGGCGCGGTCCAGCTCCAGGTACTCGCGCGGGCGATGCGCGACCAGCTGCTGCAGCGCCGGCAGCCCGATCAGCGGCACCAGCCAGTGGTCGGCGCTGGCTGTGTCCGGCACATAGACGCGCGTGCCGCCGCGCGCCTCCACCAGGCGCAGCGTCGCCGGCAGGCCGATCAGCTCGGCCAGCTCGGCGAGGCGCGGCGGCAGGTCCGCCGCGTCGATCTGCTGGAGCGGCAGCGCGCTCACGCCGGCACCGGCTCCCGGCCGTAGCGCTTGAACGCCTTCAGGCGCTCGGCGTCCCACTCGTCGTCGGTGAGCCGGCCGAAGTCGCGCATCTGGTCGAGGTAGCGCAGCTGCTCGGTGAGCGGATCGCCGGCCTGGCTGGGCGGGCTGGGGCCGATGCGCGTGCGTGCGGCGCCCGAGCGCAGCGACTGCTCGCGCGCCTGCTCGGCGGCGTGGTCTGCCTGGTCGGCCAGGCCGAACACCACCATGCGCAGGTAGTTGTGGTTGGCCAGCGGCAGCGTGAGGCGATCGCGCTGGGCCAGCATCTGCTCGATGCCGGCCACCCACAGCGCGGCCGACGCCGGCCGACGCACGCCGTTGCGCTCGTCGCGGCACACCGTGCCCTCACGCACCAGGGCATCGAGCGCGGCCACCAGCTTCACCGCCTTGGACAGGCGCAGCTTCTGCTTGCCGGGGGCAAACAGCGGCAGGTAATCCATCGTGGCGCGGCCGAGCGCCGGCTCCATGCCGGCTAGCAGCATGCCGAACCGCTTGCCGTCCGGCTCCAGCAGGCCGGCGGCGATCGGGAAGGATTCGCTGCAGCAGGGGCAAGTGACGTGCATCAGCCCTGCGCCTGCTCGGGGTTGCAGTGCGGGCAAGGCATGCCGCGCTTGGCGTCACTCAGGCTGCCGTAGGGCACCCAGTCGCTCTCGTGGCCACAGCGGGCGCACTGGAACAGCGCCAGACCCACGCCGGCATCGATGACGTGCATCATCACGCGCGGCTTGGCGCGCGGAATGGGCTCATGCGGGAACAGGTCGTAGGAGAGCAGCGCGGGCATCAGCGGACGGCCTCCCATCCCTGACGAGCGAAGTACTCCTCGTCGTGGTGCATGTCCTCACGGAAGAACACCTCCAGCACGTCCGGCACATCGACCTTCCAGAACACCGTCTCCACGGTGAAGTAGTCGCCATCGTGGCTCACCGAGAGTTGCATGCCCGGGTGCGGCACGAACGGCAGGCGACCGCTGCAGGTCATTTCGTGGGCGAGGTCGATGCTCGCCTTCGCGCCTGCCGGTGCGCATTCGATAAAGAACAGCGCTTTGAACATCAGTCGAATCCCCCCAGCCGTTGCGGCTCGTGCTTCCGGCGCTCATCGTTGGTGCCGGCGTAATAGGCCTGTTTGAGCAGCGCATGGATCAACCCGTGCAGGCACGGGCGCAACTTCGCCACTTCCTTGACGAAGCGGGTGCGCCACAGCTCGTTCCAGCGCACGCGCCGCTCTTCGACTTCCTCCGGGTGCATCACTTCCTCCGCGCCCGGTTGGCGCTCATCTGAAGCGCCGCCACCAGCTTGTGCAGCTGATCCGGGCGCAGCCACTCCACGCGCTGCACCTTGAACATCCGGCGTGCGGTGCCGTGGGCGTAGTTCCAGCGCTTGCCGGTCTCGGCGAGGATCGCGCCCACCTTGGCCACCATGCCGGCGATTTCCTCGCGCACGTTCTGCGGGGCATCGGGCAGGTTCACGGCGTTGCGCATCTGCCGCTCGCCTTCGCCGGCCAGGCGGCGCAGCTCGTCGAGCACCTTGCCGCGGCCGGTGGCGTCCAGGTCGGCCGAGCTGCGCACGTTGCCCACGCGCTGCAGCAGGGCCACGTAGGTATCGCGGTCCAGGTGCAGCTTCTTGCTGGCCAGCACGTGGATGGCGGCCAGCTCGCGGTTGCGCAGCTTGATGGCCCGACTCGGGCCAGTGACGGGGCTCATCATGCCGGCGTCTCCTCGGCGGCCAGCTCCACGCTGGCGTTGTGCTTCTCGAAGTGGCGGCGAAGCGGCGGGATCGTCGGCCAGATCGGCGTGTAGTAGGTGTGCGTGAGCTTGGCGAACTGCTGCTCGCACCACTTCTTGCCCAGCACCTTGATCTGCGCCTTGGTGTAGGGCTTGGGCTTGACTGTTCTGGGCCGCAGGAAGCGGCGGCGCTGCTCGCAGTCCGTGCTCATCCACTCGCCACGCATCCAGCCGTCGACATAGACGGCGATGACCATGCGCATCCTGTCGAGCTGCACCTGCAACGTGACCAGGTAGCCATCGCACTGCAGCTTGACCGTGGCGCCGGGGAACTTGAGCCGAGCCTCCAGCTCTTGCCACTGCTCGCGCTTCATGCCGCTGCGCCCTTGTTCGGCTCGCTGGTCCAGCCGGTGGCATTCGCCGCCCAGGCCCTCCACGCGGCGAGCCGCAGCGTGCGCACGGCCACGACGCCGGGCCAGCTGTAGATCACCTGGTCGCCGTTTACCCGCTCCACCTCGCGGGTTTCCGTGCCCACCGTGACGCGATCGCCGTGGGCGGGGTTCTGCCGGCTGTCGCGGCCGCATGCGCTGCAAAGATCGGGACCGATCCACCAGCAGCCACCGGCGCAGGCGTTGGTCTCGGTGCAACCGCAGACGTGGCAGCAGCGCACCGGGGTCAGTGTGAAAGTCATGCGCATTCCCCCTGTTGTTTGGCGCGGATCCAGTCCTGCGCCTCGCGCGCCGCCTCGATGTAGGCGCGCGAGGGCGTCTTGGTGATCTCCTGGCCGGACACGTAGGCCGCGGAGATCCGCATGCGGATCTCCAGCGGCAGCTGGTACCAGTGCGGGCGGCAGCCCCACTTGGCGGGTGGCACAGGGCGGTTGCACCCGGGCCAGTGGCAGGTGTGGGTGCTCATGCGGCGGCCGCCTTGCGATCGGCGGCGATCTTCAGCGCCTCCCACTCCTCGATTTCCTGCATTGTCGGGTGTGGAACCCAGAGCGCATGGTCCATTGCGCCGGATCCGTATTCCCCGGCATCACGCATGGCGCGGTAGGCGTCGAGGATCTCCGGTGCATAGGCACGCCAAGGAACCTTCACCAGGAACAGCGGGCCATCGATCCAGCCCCACACAACAGGGGCATACCAGTGCCGCCCCTCAACCACTGCCGGGCCTTTCGTCAGGTCAACTACCGAGAGTGCGTCGTTGTGATGCCGAGGAACCTTCAGCCTCTTGATTTCATCCGCCCATTTGCGGCCCACGAGGCTGCGCCGGATCGGCTTGTAATAGCGCTCGGTGCCCTGCCTGTGTTCGCACTTCCACGTTGCCTCGGGCGGGGCCTCTTCGAACTGGAACAGCCAGCTCCGGCAATACAGCGCTGGAGCGGTTGCGCCGACAGCCTTGGCGATCTCCCTCGCAGCATCGAAGGCGAGCTCCTGCTCGTCGAAGATCTTGTTGAGCTCTTCGATCAGTGGACCTTCGGTGACCTTGAAGAAACGGAACGTGACACGCGGTGTCTCCTCGCTGGACATCACGCGATCGCGCATAGCCTTGCTTACCCCTGACTTAGCCATGTCACACCTCCGCGATGTTGAGCGCTAGCGGCCGGTACTGGCCGTTGCGGTCGCGGTGGTAGAAGCGCACGTAGCTCTTGGAGCCCACTACCTGCACGGCGTCGCCGATGGCCTCCATCGCCTGCAGCCAGCGCTCGTCCTTGATGTCCAGGCGGCGCAGGGCCAGCACGTTGCCGGTGCGGATCTTGCCGGCCTGGTCGGAGCGGAAGGCGTCCTGCACCAGGGTGGCCACCTCGGGGCGCGCATCGGTGGTCCATTCCTTGATGCACTCGTCGATCAGCTCCTTGGCCGCGTGCAGGCGCTCGTCGAACTGGATGGAGTCGGCCATCGCACGCAGCACCTTCAGCTCGCCGTCGAAGCTGAGCAGGCTCACGTTGCCCTTGTGTCCGCCGCGGGCCACGCCGTACTCCTCGGCGCTCAGCTCGACGAAGGCCGCGATGTCGTTGAAGGCGGCGCGCTTGAACGCCTTGATGGCGTCGTGCACGGCCTGGGCCTTGTTGAACAGCTCTTTCACCAGCTCGTCGCGGGCTTTGTCGATCGGCTTGATCTGGCTCTCGGGCACGAGGCGGCCCTGGGCGTCCTTGCGATGGCCGTGGGGGATGGTGGTGTCAGTCATGGTCTTCCTCGTCTTGCGCGGCCTCGGCGGCGGCGCGGTGGATGTCGTGGGTGGTTTGCCGCAGGCGCTCGCCCAGCCAGGGCGGCAACTCGTCGTCGGGGTCGGTCATGGCTGCAGCGCCTCCAGCGCCTCGCGCACCAGCTGCACGTTGGTCTCCAGCGCCTGCCAGGTCGGCTGGCTGCCGATCACGGCCTGCAGGTAGGAGTCCCGGGCGGCCTCGGCCGACTTCAGGGCACAGGTGAGCTTGGCGACCAGCGTGCTTCGGTCGTCGCTGCTGCTGGTTCGCTGGTCGAGCGCCGCCACCAGGCCGACCTCGGGCGGCAGCAGGTACTCGGCGCGCTTGGTGCCGAGGATGCGGCGGGAGATCAGCCGCTTGTCCTTCACGGCCTGGTGGACCGAGCTGCTGATGGCCGCGGGCTTGTGGTCGGGCAGCTCGGTTTCCAGCTCCCTGATGGTGACGGCGCGGCCGACCCGTGCGATGTAGTCGCGCACGGCCTTGGCGGTGGACTCCTTGCGCACCGGATGGGCTGGAGCTTCGGCTTTTGGCTTCGCGGCGACTGGCGCAGGTGCAGGTGCAGGTGCAGGTGCAGGGGCTGGGGCTGGGGTTGGTGCCGGTGCCGGCGCAGGGGACGCGGCCGGCCCCACGCCATGAATCGAATAGCGCAGGATGCCGTCGCCCTTGTGATGCCTCTCTACCTGGTGAGAGCGCACGAGGTTGCCCAGGGTGTAGTTGAGGCCCTTGATGTCGGCGGTGTCGAGCGCGCTGGCCAGCACCTGCACGTCGATCGGGTGATCACAGTTGCCGAGGTAGCGCAGGACGTCTGCGGGAGCGGTGGACATGGCTCAGCCCTCCGCGGCGACGTTGTATTCAGCGCCGCGCATCAGGAATTCCATGCCGGCTCGATCATCGTCCGACACTTGGGAAAACCTGACCCGCTCCAGGGCGAAGCCCTGAAAGCTGAGTTTCTCGGGGGGAGGCCAGTCGACCCCGATTGACTTGCACAGCACGCGCCGTGTGCCGCCCTGGAAGTTGATCTGCAGGAAGTCGTCATCGAAGGTCATGGCTCAGCCCTCCCGCCGCAGCAGCTGGTGCTGCTCGAGCTCGATCCAGTTCACCTGGCAACCGCGCACCGAGGTGGTCTTCACCACCTGGCGCACGCTGCCATGCACGCGGGTGATGTGGATGGAGCCTTTGAGCCACGGTCCAGGCTGGTCGATGTCGATGATCACGTGGTCTTTGCGCACGGTGACCTGCTGGACGATGCAGCCGTGCAGCTGCAGGAACGCGATGCAGGCGCTGGCCTTCTTCATCGACTGCACGGTGAGGTTGCTGTGGCGCTTCAACCACAGCTCGATGGCGCGGCGAAGCTTCTTCGAATGCTGGTTCATGGTGTTGGCTCCAGGGGCAGCCCCAGCTGCCCGTGCAGGTCCGGCAGGGCCACGCGCTTCATCGCGCTGATCTGTCGGAGGGTGGTCATGGCCCGGCTCAGCAGGAAGCTGCAGGACCGGTCGAGCTCGTGGTCGGTGGCGGCCAGGTAGTAGCCGTGGGTCGGGTCGGCGCAGATGCGGTGCCCCTGCAGGCGCAGGGCCTCGATCACCTGGCGCAGACGGCGCTGCTGGGCCTCGCTGCGCCGGCCGGTGATGGCCAGCACCAGCTCGTCGGCGGTGCGCCCGCGTGCTTCGCCGACGCTGTGCTGCAGTTCCGCCAGCACCGCGTCGGGCGTCATGTCGTTGCTGCAGAACAGGTCGGCTTGCATGGCGGCTACCCCGCGGCCGGCTCGGGCGTGGCGGCTTTCAGCTGCTGCCGGATCGCCAGCACCTGGATGGTGAACAGCCCCAGCTGCGTGTCGTAGCCCCAGTCGCCCGGCTTGCCGAGGTAGCCGGCCAGGGCGTCGATCAGGCCGGTGAGCCGGGCCTGCTCACGCAACGACAGCGGCTGGACGGTGAGCGGCGGCGCGCTCATTTGCCGCCGTCCATCAGCTCGGTGGCGGCGGCGCGCACGTCTTCGCAGCACACCGCGCGACCCTCGGCCGCCGCGTACATGCTGGCCAGGCGCAAGGTCTTGGTGAGGGTGCGCAGTGCGCCGGGGCGGCGGGCGATCTCGACCAGGGTGCGCTCGCACTTTTCGTCGGTGATCCCCCAGGCGGCGATCAGCGCCTTGATGTCCTCGGTTGTCGCCTGCGGGATCTTGAGGCGCTTGCCGATGCGGCTCTGCAGGCGGTCCAGCTTGGTGGCCTCGCGGCCGCCGTGCATGCGGGCGAACACGCCCTCGTTGCCCACCAGGGCGATGGCGACGCCGGTGGCGTCGTGGATGGCGCGGATTTCGTCCAGGGCCGCGACGGACAGGTGCTGCGCTTCGTCGCAGATGAGCAGGCCGTTGGTATCGAGCACTCGCTTGCAGATGCGCTTCTTGATGGCGCGCGCACCGCCATCCGCATCCAGACCCAGCGCCTCGGCGATCTCCTGCAGGGCGGTGACCACGCCGGAGGTGCTGGGCGTCATGGTGGCGATCCAGACGTTCGGGCTGTTCTTGCTGTAGTACTTGTTGGTGTCGGACTTGCTGACGCCCGGGTTGCCATAGATCACGGCCATATCGCCGGCCATCTGCGCGTAGCCGAGCGTGCCCAGGATGCGCTTGGCGGTGGGCGTGACCACGAAGTCGGGCGCCACCGGCATGGCGTTGCGCGCCGCGCGGCGCGAGTTGTGGGCGTCCAGCCAGATGCGCAGCTTGTTGTCGATCGACTCGTTGTCGCCGGCATATTTTCCGAGCAGCCACTGGTTGAGCGTGGCGGCGCTGAAGCCGGCTTCCTTGGAAAGCAGCGCCTGGCTGAGGCGCTTGTCGGTGGTGAGGATGCTGCGGATCTGATCGCGCAGCTCGGCGTCGCCCTGATAGATTTGGGTGACGTTGGCGGTGTCGGTCATCGTTGATTCCCCTTCGGTGGTGGGTGCTGCTGACTAGTCGCGGCGGTGTTGGCGCACCGCCGCGGCGCTTTAGAACTGGTCGTCTTTCATCTGCTGGGCGCGCTTCCACATGAGCATGTCGAGCGCGCTTGGCCCCTCGGTTCCGGTGGCCTTCGGCTGCTCCACGCGCTCGGGCTTCTTGCCGTGCAGGCCGAATACCGGCGCGGTGACCGCGGCGGCGACGTGCGCCGGTGGTGTGGCATCGGGCAGCTGCGCGGCGACGCTGGCGGCGTCCATAAGCCGCTGGGCGGCGAGCATGTCTTTGGCGGCGCGCTTGAACTGCTGGCGGCCGCGGGCGTGTTCGCGGGCGGCCTGGGTATCGGCGAAGCCGACCGCGGCCACGCAGGGCGCGTCGGCGATGAACGTGCCGTCGAGCGCATACACGTGGGCGGTGCCCTGCAGGTGGAACGGGTCGATGCGAAGCACCAGCTTGCGGCCGGCATGCTCGGCGAGCGCCTCGGTCCAGTAGCGGTTGCCGTCCAGGCGCACGCTGCCGTCGCGCTGGTCAGCGGTGACCGCCTCGGCGGCCAGCATGAGCTGGCGCAGCTGCTCCTCGCTGACCTTGCGCGCGGTGACGTGGGCGTAGCTGGCCGCGAAGGTGGCATCCAGGCTGCGTCCGGCGCATACCTTGGTGCGGCGGCCGTGGCGCGCGTTGTGCGCGTGAATCTCGCTGGTGACGACGCGCTCGAACTCGGCCCACTCGATGACGCGGCTGCCGTAGTTGGCCGGCTTGTTGCCCGGGCTGTTGCCGACGTAGGCGCCGGCAAAGGCTGGGTGCTTGGCGATGCGGCCGCAGAAGTCGAGCCAGGCGCGCTCGATGGGCTTGGCCTGGCCGTGGTACGGGGTGACCCAGTGGACGTTATCCGCACCGCAGAGGGTGGTAATGACGCCGGCCGGGTCTTCCTCGCGGATCTTGAAGCGGTAGCGGTTGGGTGTGCCGCCGGTCATCCACTTGCTGGCGAAGGCGCGGCCGTTGTCCAGGTAGAGCGAGCCGGGGATGCCGTACTGGCGCACCAGGTCGCCGAAACTCAGGCGCACCACGTCGCTGGATTCGTGGTCGCACAGGCGCCAGGCGAGGATCTTTCCGCTGTAGAGATCCTGCCAGGCGACGATGCACGCGCGGCCCTCGTTGCCATCGGGGAAGCGCACGCGCACGTCCCAGCGGTGGCCGTCGGCGTTCACGCCCTGCATCGCCACCATGTGGCTGCGGTCGCGTTCCTGCGCCGGGTAGGTGCGGGCTAGGGCTTCGTCACCTTCGCGAGCCAGCACGCGCACGGCGCGGGGCAGCTCGCGCTCTACGCGGCGCGTGAAGGTTTTCAGGCTCGGCAGCTGCCAGCCACGGGCGGCGGCGATGCGCTGCAGGCGGTCGTAGCAGGCGGCGGCGGTGGGCTGCTCCAGGCGCAGGTAGTCGGCCTTGAACAGCTCCCACGCTTCCGGCTCGATCTCGGCCGTGGCGGTGCGGCCGGTGTAGTGCGGCAGCAGCAGCGCCAGGCGGTCGTGCGGCTGGGCGTGGGCCACGTCTTTCTGCCACCGGGCGATGCTGGCGGCGCTGCCTCCGCGCATGCCGTCGCGCTGCAGCTGCGCGCCGACGATGGCGCGGGCGTCCATCAGCGAGTGGCCGTGCCGCATGAGCTGGGCCACTGTGTCCAGCGCCTTCACGCGCTGCGCGGCGATGTCCCGCATGGGTTGCTTGGCCTGCTCGTAGCGCTGCCAGGCTGAGCGGAGCTGGGCGTCGCTGGGGGCCAGCTTGTTCACGCGCGGCTTGGGCTCGATGGCTGGGCGCTCGCGCAGTAGCAGCGCGGCCTGCACGTGGGTGGGCAGGGAGCTGAAGGCGTACTCTCGGCCACCGCCACGTCCAGCTCGCGGGCGCGACTGCCAGTTCAGGCGCTTGGCCATCTTGATCAGCGCACTTCGGTCAGATGGAAGCCCTGGAAGACCCTCTAACGAGGCAGCGGCGAACCAGGACTGTGCGGCATTTCCGTCGGCCATCACCGCACCTTCCTCAGCTGCTCTTTGATGGTGCGGGCTTGGGTGCCCAGCTCGTCGCGCTGGCGCTCGATGCGGCCCAGCTCGGCGGCGAGCGCGTCGCGGCCGATCAGCAGCCGGCCGCCGCGGATCTCGGCAAGCCAGTTGGAATACAGGTGGGATTTGCACACCGTCTCGATGACGGGCAGCAGCCAGGCCGGCGCGTTGAACTCGTCGCGGCTCTCGGCGGTGTAGGCGTCCAGCATGTACTTGCTGACGTCCTTGTTCACCAGCTCGCTGACCTGGGCGGCAATCGCATACCGGGTGAGCCCGCTCTCGGCGATCATGCTGGCCACCAGGTGGGCGACGACGGCCCGGTAGTCCATCGAGCCCGGCAGTGGGCTGGCGGGCACGGGAATGGCGAACAGGTCGCCCGTGTGCCCGCCCGACGTACGCGAACGAATACCGCCCATGTCTATGCGACCGAGCGCTGCTGCGTATTGCGGTCGCCGAGTGGGGTGCTAGGCTCATTCGCCGGCACCTTCAGGCCAAGGGCCACTGCAATTTCGTGGCCGAGACCGAAGCGCGCCTTGGATTGACCGCCCATGACCCGGTAGACGTCCTGGCGGCGATAGCCATGCTCGACCGCCCACTCGGTGAGGGTCTTGCCTTGGCTTCGCAGCCGATTTCGTACCTGATCGGGCGTCAGAGCCTGCGCGATTTTTTGCATCGTTGTCCCCTGATGTGTGGCAAACAAAGTTTTCCTATCTACGGTGCAGATATTAGTCACTTTGGTGTGGCTGTCAACACCAGGGGTTCGACACATTCAAAACCAAAGTTAGGGAACGGCCCGCCGCGGCGACATGTGGAGCCACTGGTCATGAAAAACAGAAAGTTAGGTTCAACATTGGCTCGGGACGGGGCTTCTCACGGTCCGGCCAAGGTTTCAGGCGCGAACCTTGGCTCGTTCTCCGGCAGGACGAACGCGCTTGTTCAGCACTTTGGTTCGGTTGCTGAGGTCGCTCGACGGAGTGGATCGTCCGAAACCGCGGTGAGGAAGTGGATCGATGGCGCAGAGCCCTCAGTCGAGCGCTGTTTGGCGCTGGCGAAAGGCACGGGAGTGTCGTTGGCGTGGCTGCTCGGTGGCGTTCCGCCGATGTGGGAATCGGAGATGACGGAGGCCGAACGCGACACCCAGATGATCGTCCTGGGCGATCCGGACGATGAAGCTGTGAAGGCGGCCTACCGTAGGCGCGATGCAGCTCTGAAGGGCTTCGTTGCAGGCTTGGCCACCGCCCAGGAGCCGCAAGAACGTGCCTCGCAGGCGGTGAGACGCGAGGATTTGAAGATCGCGCTGCAGCTGGCCAGCGAGGCGCTAGGTAACAGGGAGCTGCCGCCGGACAAGCACGCCGAGCTGGTCACCCTGATCTACGAACTCCTGGAGGAAGGGCTGCCGGAGGCCAAGGTGCTGCGCTTCGCGCGCGCCGCCGCGGCTTGAATCACTGGGCCAAAGGGGGCTATGGATGAAAGAAGCGAAGGTTTCAGCGGTGCGCCGCTTGCTCCAGGAGGCAAGGGTGCCCGATCACGTGGAAATGGCGCGCAGGCGCGGCCCGCTGGGCACGATCCGGCGAAAATACTTGATACAGCAGGCCCGGCTGCTGGCCGCGCGGTACTCGCTGGAGGTCACTCTGGACGCGTTCGTGTACGGCGCGGGCTGCGAGGCGATTACCGGGCTGGAACTGGACCAGTTGGAGCACCTGGTCGACCGGCTCGCTGCGGCTGGCGTTGCGATTGACGCAGCCTGTGATCCTATTGGGGTTCCCCCGGCTCGCTGAACCAGCAACATGAGCGAAAACCACGACACGGAGAAGGTCCGACGCCTCCGCGCCCTCCTTGCTGAGGCCGCTACGCCACAGGAGGTGAGCCTTTTGAGGGAGGACACGCTCGGGAATGTCCTGCGCGCCGCGGCTCCTTGGGGCCGCTTGCTCAGCCGGGCGATTCTTGTCTGTGGGTGGCTGGCCTGGTCGTGGTGGAACTACAGCATGTTCCGCTACAACCACTCCTGGACCTTCATCAGCTGGACCTACGACCAGGGCTTCATCCGCATGACGGCCCAGCCCTTCCTGGTAGGGGCCGGTTTCGGCGTCGTCGCCACCATCATGATCTTCCTGGTCACTATGATGGTCCGCGAGGTCCAGCGGCGTCGCCTTAAACGCCTTTCGAGCGGAGCTTGAACGCGCGGACCGCTCCGCCTTCAATTTGCAAACCTACTGTCTCTGCACCCGATTCCGCGCCTATTTTGCAAACCAAGGGATCGGCGCGCTTTTCACTCGCTCTCGGGCTTCAATTGGCTATCTGAAGCCATTTCATCCCGATTCGTCCCTCTATTTTCCGCCTTGTCCCGATTCCTCAAACCCCGTGTCCCCGCACAGAGGCGCCGCCACCTCCAACGCCGCCGCCACCACCGCTACCGCCGCCACCGCCCCCTCCGCCGGTGGTTGCGCAGCCCCCGTCGGCGCCTCTGCCGTCGAGGGTCAGTCTGCTCGATGCCGACCGTGCCGTGGTCGCGGGGGAGATCCCGCCACCGGGCGCCCTTGAGCGCCCGATCCGGGTCGATGGCAGCGTGGTGGGCTGGTTGGCGCTGCGCCCGCTGAGTCGTCCGGCCGATCCCCGCGATACCGCGTTCCTCGCTGCGCAGGTGCGCGGGATGATCTGGCTGGCCGGACTGTTGCTGCTGCTGGCGATGACCGTGGCGTGGGCTTTCGCCCGTCACCTGCTCGCGCCGCTGCGTGACGTTGAAAAGGCGGCCCGCAAACTCTCCGACGGTGCGTTCGGCGGGCAGCTGATCACGCACCGGCAAGACGAGTTGGGCGATCTGGTGCGGCACGTCAATCGCCTGAGCGAGGCGCTGGCGGCGCACGACACCGCGCGGCAGCGCTGGATGGCCGACATCTCGCACGAACTGCGCACGCCGCTGGCGATCGTGCGCGGCGAACTGGAAGCGATGCGTGACGGCGTGCGACCGACGGATGCCGCGACACTGGCCTCGGTGCACGAGGAGGTGATGCGGCTCGATCGGTTGGTGGATGACCTGCACCAGTGGTCGATGGCCGATGCCGGGTCGCTGAGCTACCGGCCGGCACGACATGACCTGGCCGAGCTGCTGATCGAAGGGGTGGCACGTTTCGAGGCCGCCGCGCAGCGGGCCGGCATCACCATCGCCATCGCCCACGCCGATCAGGCGGCGCCGGTCCATGTCGATGCCGATCGCATGCGCCAGCTGATCGACAACCTGCTCAGCAACAGCCTGCGCTACACCGAGCGTGGGGGCAGGATCGAGGCGCGGGTGTTCGTCGAGGGCGACCAGGCCTGCCTGCGCATCGACGACACGCCGCCCGGCGTGCCCGAAGAAGCCTTGCCGTTCCTGTTCCAGCCGCTGTACCGCGTCGACGGCTCGCGCAATCGCGCCCTCGGCGGCAGCGGACTGGGTCTGGCGATCGCGCAGCGGATCGCCATCGCACACGGAGGCACGCTGATTGCCGTGGCCTCGCCGCTCGGCGGCCTGCGGATGGAACTGCGCCTGCCGCTGGAGACGGCCTGAGATGGCCCGCATCCTGATCGCCGAGGACGAGCCGAAGATCGCCCGGCTGCTGGCTGACTACCTCGCCCAGTCCGGACACGAGGCATCGGTGGTGGGCGAGGGGAATCGCGTGCTAGCCGCGGTGGCTGCCGAGCGGCCGGCGCTGCTGCTGCTGGACATCATGCTGCCGGGCCAGGACGGGCTGGCGATCCTGCGCGAACTGCGCCGCGACAGCGCGTTGCCGGTGATCATGCTCACCGCACGCGTCGAGGAGATCGATCGCCTGCTCGGGCTGGAGCTTGGCGCCGACGACTACATCTGCAAGCCGTTCAGCCCGCGCGAAGTGGTGGCCCGGGTGCAGGCGGTACTCCGCCGCGGCCGACCGGGCGCGCCGGCCAACCCGTTCACCCTGGACGAGTCCGCGCAGCGCATCCGCTACCAGGGACGCCCCTTGCCGCTGACCACCACCGAGTACCGCCTGCTGCAGGCCATGCTGTCGCAGCCCGGCCGGATCTATTCGCGCGACCAGTTGCTGGACCTGATGCACGACGACCTGCGCGACGTCACCGATCGCGTGGTCGACAGCCACGTGCGCAACCTTCGTCGCAAGCTGGAGGACATCGCACCCGGGCAAGCCTTCATCCATTCGGTGTATGGCGCCGGGTACCGCTTCGAGGTCGGTGAAGGCTGAGCCGGGGTAGCACCGGTCACAAGTCACTGTGAGCTCAGGCCTATGGCCGGGCGACGCGGGTTCTGGCCTGATGGGCCATGAATGATCCGAGGAGCATCCGCGCCATGTTGGCCATCGAAACCCGGACGTTGACGCGCCGCTTCACCACCGGGCACGGCGTGGAGGCGCTCGACCTGGCGGTACCTGCTGGTAGCGTATACGGCTTTCTCGGTCCGAACGGGGCCGGCAAGACCACCACCATCCGCCTGCTGCTCGGTCTGCTGCGCGCCGATGGCGGCGAGATCCGCCTGTTCGGCCAGCCGCTGACGCGGCAGTCGCGTACTCCCCTGCGGCAGGTCGGCTCGATGGTGGAGTCGCCCTCGCTGTATCCGCACCTGTCCGGTTACGAAAACCTGGAAGTCACCCGGCGCCTGCTCGGTCTTGCGCCGGAGCGCATCGACGCCGTACTGCGCATCGTCGGCCTCGAGCGCGACGCGCATCGCCGCGTGCGCGTGTATTCGCTGGGCATGCGCCAGCGTCTCGGCATTGCGCTGGCGCTGCTCGGCGAGCCGCGGCTGCTGGTGCTGGACGAGCCGAGCAACGGCCTGGATCCGGCAGGCATCGTCGAGTTGCGCACCCTGCTGCAGCGCATGGCGGGCGAGCTGGGCATCACGGTGTTCGTGTCCAGCCACCTGCTCGCCGAAGTGGAGCAGATGGCCTCGCACGTCGGGGTGCTGCACCAGGGGCGGCTGCGCTTCCAGGGCACCCCGGCCGAGTTGCGAAAGCGCTATGGGGATCCTCTGGTGATCCGCTGCACCGATGGCGAGGCAGTGTGCGCCGCCCTTGCGGAACTGGGCGAGGCCGCCCAGCAGGTCGACCCCACCACGGTGCGCGTGCCGATGCCGCAGCGACCGGACCACGAGATCAACCGATGGCTGGTGACCCGGGGGCACGAGGTGCACGCGCTGGCGCGAAGCCCGCGCTCGCTGGAGACGCTGTTCTTCGAGATGACCGGGAGGGATGCCGCATGAGGGCATTGGGGCGGGCGCTGGCCGCCGAGCGGGTCAAGTTGCGGCATACCCTGGCGGCCTGGATGGTGGTGCTGGCGCCGATGCTGGTGGTGCTGCTGAGCGTGCTTCAGATCAGCCTGAGCCAGCTGCACGGCCCCTCGTCCCTGAGCGGGCAGGAGGCCTGGATGCGCTATGCGAACGGGCTGTTCGTGCTGTGGGTGTTCCTGATGCTGCCACTGTTCGTGACCCTTCAAGCCGCCCTGCTGGCGAACATGGAGCATGGCCCGCAGACATGGAAGCATCTGCTGGCCCTGCCGCTGCCGCGGTGGAGCCACTATGCGGCCAAGCTCTGCGTGCTGGCAGCGATGGTCCTGACGGCCACCGCCTTGCTCGCCCTGGCCACGCCGCTGGCCGGCTGGGTGATCATGCATGCGCAGCCGGCGTTCGGCATCGCCGGTCCGGCGCCGTGGCGCTGGCTGGCCGTCCATGCAAGCGCGTGCGTGGCTGCCGCTGGCCTGATGATCGCGCTGCAGGCCTGGGTCGCCATGCGCTGGCAGAGCTTCACCACGTCGGTGTTCATCGGCGTGGCCGGCACAGTGGCCGGGTTCCTGATCGGGCAGTCGGCACGGTTCGGCCCCTGGTTCCCGTGGTCGATGCCGGTGCAGGTACTCGCACGCCAATCAAACCACCTGTTGCAGGTGGTCATCGTGGGGCTGATCGGAGGGCTGATGATGGCCGGCTTTGGCCTATGGCATTTCGATCGGGGCGAGGCTGGCTGAAGCTGGGCCTGGAGACGAAAAAGCGCCGCATTGCTGCGGCGCTTTCGGGTTCGACCTGCTAGCGGATCAGAGCGATTCGAACACTCCCGCCGCGCCCATGCCGGTGCCGATGCACATGGTCACCATGCCGTACTTCTGCTTGCGGCGGCGCATGCCGTGCAGCAGGGTGGCGGCGCGCACCGCGCCGGTGGCGCCGAGCGGGTGGCCCAGCGCGATGGCGCCGCCCAGCGGGTTGACCTTGGCCGGATCCAGGCCAAGGTCGCCGATCACCGCCAGCGCCTGCGCGGCGAACGCCTCGTTGAGCTCGATCCAGTCCAGCTGGTCCTGCTTGATGCCGGTCTGCTTGAGCGCCTTCGGGATGGCTTCCTTCGGGCCGATGCCCATGATCTCCGGCTTCACGCCGGCCACCGAGTAGCCGACGAAGCGACCGATCGGGGTCAGGTTGAACTCCTTGATCGCCTTCTCGCTGGCCAGCAGCAGGGCGCCGGCGCCATCGGACATCTGCGAGGAGTTGCCGGCGGTCACCGAGCCGCCGAAGCGGTCATTGCGGAACACGGTGCGCAGCTTGGCCAGCACCTCCATCGTGGTGCCCGCGCGCGGGCCCTCGTCGGTGTCGATCAGGCGGCTGTCGGTGACGATGCCGCCGGTGGCCAGGTTGGGGTAGTGGTCGTCGAGCTGGAACGGGGTGATCTCGTCCTTGAACTCGCCCGCGGCGATCGCGGCCAGCGCGCGGCGATGGCTTTCCACGGCGAAGGCGTCCTGCTGCTCGCGGGTGACCTTCCACTGCTCGGCTACCTTCTCGGCGGTGATGCCCATGCCGTAGGCGATGGCGCGATCCTCGTCGTTGGCGAAGATGGCCGGGTTCATCGCCACCTTGTGGCCCATCATCGGCACCATGCTCATGCTCTCGGTGCCGGCCGCGATCATCAGGTCGGCCACGCCGAGCTGGATGCGGTCGGCGGCCATTGCGATGGCCTGCACGCCGGACGAGCAGAAGCGGTTGATGGTCACGCCGGGTACGGTGTACGGCAGGCCGGCGAGCAGGGCGCCGATGCGCGCCACGTTCATGCCCTGCTCGGCCTCGGGCATGGCGCAGCCGACGATGACGTCCTCGATGCGGTGCGGATCGATGCCCGGCGCCTGCGCCATCACGGCGCGGATCACGTGGGCGAGCATGTCGTCCGGTCGGGTGTTGCGGAACACGCCGCGCGGCGCCTTGCCGACCGGCGTGCGGGTGGCGGCGACGATGTAGGCGTCTTGCACTTGCTTGGTCATGGTCTGTTTCCTTTGAGTGACCTCGAAGCCGGGCTTTTTTTGTTCGTCATTCCCGCGCAAGCGGGAATCCATCGTGTTTCTGGCGTCAGATCAAGATGGATCCCCGCTTGCGCGGGGATGACGTTCGGCGGCCTCGGGGTTTCCGGTGATGGAGTGGGTCGGTCGCAACGCCTATCAGTTACGCAGCGGCTTGCCGGTGGTCATGGTGTGGGCGATGCGGGCCTGGGTTTTCTCTGTCTTGGCCAGTGCCACGAAGTGCTTGCGCTCCAGCGCCAGCAGCCAGGCCTCGTCCACCTGCGAGCCGCGCTCGATCGCGCCGCCGCACAGGCAGTCGGCGATGCGGCTGGCGATCTCGATGTCATGCGGGGAGGCGAAGTAGCCTTCCTGCAGGTTGGCCAGCGAGGCCTTGAAGGTGGCGGTGCCGACGTCGCCGGCCACCGGCACGGCGCGGGCCGGCAGCGGCGGGCGGTAGCCGCTCTCGGCCATCGCGGCGGCCACCTTCTTGGCGATGTAGAGCAGCTCGTAGCTGTTGAACACCACCACGTCGTCCTGGCGCAGCAGGCCCATCGCCTTCGCTTCCAGCGCGCTGGAGGAGACCTTGGCCATCGCCACGGTCTCGAACACCTTCTTCAGCTCCTCGAACGGATCGGCCGGATTGGCCTTGGCCGCGCGCACCGCCAGCTCATGCAGGCCGCCGCCGGCCGGCAGCAGGCCCACGCCCGCCTCGACCAGGCCGATGTAGCTCTCCAGCGCCGCGACCGTACGGGCCGAGTGCATCTGGAACTCGCAGCCACCGCCGAAGGCCATGCCGCGCACGGCAGACACCACCGGCACCAGCGAATACTTGATCGCCATGCTGGTGGCCTGGAAGTTGGCGACCATCTTCTCGAAGTCGTCGAACTTGCCCGCCTGCAACAGGCCCAGTGCGCCCTTGAGATCGGCGCCAGCGGAGAACGGCTCGCCGGTCTGCCAGATCACCACGGCCTTGAGCTTTTCCTCGGCCAGCTTGATCGCGTGCTGCACGCCGTCGAGCACGAAATCGTTGACCGTGTTCATCTTGGTCTTGAACGAGAGGATGCCGACGCCATCGTCGCCCAGCGTCCACAGGCGCACGCCCTCGTTTTCCCACACCGTGGTGCCCTGGTCGAACTTCTCGCCGAGGATCGGATCGGGGAATAGCTGGCGGGCGTAGACCGGGTGCGACGAGCGCGGCTTGTAGCTGCCGGCACTGGCCGACCAGGAGCCTTCCTTGCCGTGCACGCCGGTGCGGCCGTCAGTGACCCAGCCGGGCAGGGGCGCGCTGCTCATCGCCTTGCCAGCGGCGATGTCCTCGGCGATCCAGCCGGCCACCTGCTGCCAGCCGGCCGCCTGCCAGGTCTCGAACGGGCCGAGCTTCCAGCCGTAGCCCCAGCGGATCGCGAAGTCGACGTCACGCGCGGTGTCGGCGATGTCGGCCAGATGGTAGGCGGTGTAGTGGAACAGGTCGCGGAAGATCGCCCACAGGAACTGCGCTTGGCTGTCGGACGACGCGCGCAGCTTGCCGAACTTCTCCGCCGGATCCTTGATTGCGAGGATCGCGGCGACCTCGTCGGAAGCCTTCTGTTCGGACGGGCGGTAGTCCTGCTTGGCCACGTCCAGCACCACGATGTCCTTGCCGGCCTTGCGGTAGAAGCCGGCGCCGGTCTTCTGCCCGAGCGCGCCCTTGTCGATCAGGCCCTTGAGCCAAACCGGCGCCTGGAAGTACTGATGCCAGGGGTCATCCGGCAGGGTGTCGGCCATGGTCTTGATGACGTGCGCCATGGTGTCCAGGCCGACCACGTCGGCGGTGCGGTAGGTGGCGCTCTTCGGGCGACCCAGTGCCGGGCCGGTCAGTGCGTCCACCGTGTCGAAGCCGAGCTTGAACTGCTCGGTGTGATACATCGTGGAGAGGATCGAGAACACGCCGATGCGGTTGCCGATGAAGTTCGGCGTGTCCTTGGCGATCACCACGCCCTTGCCCACGGTGGTGGTCAGGAACGCTTCCAGCCCTTCGACCACGGCGGCGTCGGTGAGGCGGGTGGGGATGACTTCCACCAGATGCATGTAGCGCGGCGGGTTGAAGAAATGCACGCCGGTGAAACGGTGGCGCATTTCTTCCGGCAGCGCCTCAGCCAGGCCGTTGATCGACAGGCCCGAAGTGTTGGAGGCCAGCACGGCAGTGGCGGAAACGTGCGGGGCGATCTTCTTGTACAGGTCGAGCTTCCAGTCCATCCGCTCGGCGATCGCCTCGATCACCAGATCGACGTCCTTCAGTTGATCCAGATGCTCGTCGTAGTTGGCCGGAATGATCGCGCCAGCGAGGTTCTTGTCGGCGAGCGGGGCAGGCGAGAGCTTCTTCAGGTTCTCGATCGCCTTGAGCGCAATGCCGCTCTTGGGGCCTTCCTTCGCGGGCAGGTCGAACAGCACGGTCTCGACGCCGGCGTTGGTGAGGTGGGCGGCGATCTGCGCGCCCATCACACCGGCGCCCAGCACCGCGGCCTTGCGGATGCGCAGCGCGGTAGGTGAGGTTGATGCAGCAGTCATTGGCTTCTCCATACGATCAATCGATTGGGGGCAGACACAAAATGGATCGGACTACCGTGGCAGCCCGATGAAAGAGGGGTCAGGGGTGGCTCAGGCCCGCGGCGGCGAAGCGGATCAGGTGCGCGGCGGTCTGTTCGCGATGCTGCTGCTCGCTGACGTTGTCCTTGCGCTGGATCATGCCGAAGCCGGACATGGCGTGGGTCAGCGCACCGGTCACCAGGTCGATGCGCCAGTACAGCTCGGCCCTATCCAGATGCGGCAGCAGCCGGGCGAACTCGGCGGTGAACTGCTTCATCACGTGACCGTAGTTCTCCGACAGGAACTGGCGCAGGGTGTCGTCGTGCTCGGCGAACGCGCGCGCCAGCACGCGCATGAACAGCGACCCGTTGCCTTCGTGCGACAGTTCCAGCGCGGGCCGGATATAGGCCGCCAGCACGTCTTCCAGCCGGGTCGCGGGCTTGCCGGCAACCTTGGCCAGTTCGGCGAGGCGGTGCTGGTTCAGCGCGTCCAGGCGGCGCTTGAACACCTGCTCGACCAGCTTTTCCTTGGAGCCGAAGTGGTAATTCACTGCCGCCAGATTGACCCCGGCTGCCGATGTCAGCTGGCGCAGCGAGGCACCGTCGAAGCCGCGCTGTGCGAACAGCGCCTCGGCGGCGGTGAGGATGCGTTCCTTGGTCGAGGTCGAACTGTTCACGGCAGACAGCCACCGCCCACGGCAGAATCAAACGATCGTTTGAGCATACGCGCGGGGCTCGCCAATCGTCAAACGAACGTTTGCGTTCCATGCGGCCCAGCTTGCGATTGAGCTAGAATCTGTCAAACTTTCTTGTGCTAAATCCTCATTCCTTGACGGTTTTGGCATCTTTGCGCTGGTTTTTCCGGCCTATATACGAAACTTTCCTATCCCCGTTTTCCGGAGCACATCTGTATGGCGCTCGAGCGCACCCTTTCCATCATCAAGCCCGACGCCGTCGCCAAGAACGTCATCGGCGAGATCTACGCCCGCTTCGAGAAGGCCGGCCTGAAGATCGTCGCCGCCAAGATGAAGCACCTCTCGCGCAAGGAGGCCGAGGGTTTCTATGCGGTGCACAAGGAGCGTCCGTTCTTCAATGCGCTGGTCGAGTTCATGATCTCCGGCCCGGTCGTGATCAGTGTGCTGCAGGGCGAGAACGCCGTGCTGGCGCACCGCGAGCTGATGGGGGCGACCAACCCGAAGGAAGCCAAGCCGGGCACGATCCGCGCGGACTTTGCCGATTCCATCGACGCCAATGCCGTGCACGGCTCGGACGCCACCGAGACCGCCAAGGTCGAGATCGCGTATTTCTTCGCCGAGACGGAAGTCTTTCCGCGCTGAGGCATGGCCGTGAACCAGGTGGTGCAAATTCCGACCGACCCGGCCGACGCCGCGGGAAAGGTCAACCTGCTCGATTTCGATCGCCAGGGCCTGCGTGATTTCTTCACGCAGATTGGCGAAAAGCCGTATCGCGCCGAGCAGGTGATGAAGTGGATCTACCACCACCTGGAGAGCGACTTCGCCAAGATGACCGACGTGGGCAAGGCGCTGCGCGCCAAGCTCGATGCCACGTGCTACGTCGGTCCGCCGAAGACCCTGTTCGACAAGGCGGCCGCCGACGGCACGCACAAGTGGCTGCTCGGCATGGACGGCGGCAACGCCATCGAGGCGGTATACATCCCCGAGCCGACCCGCGGCACGCTGTGCGTGTCCTCGCAGGTCGGCTGCGGCCTCAACTGCCAGTTCTGCTCGACCGCCACCCAGGGCTTCAACCGCAACCTGTCCACCGCCGAGGTGATTGGCCAGATGTGGGTGGCGGCCAAGTACCTTGGCAACATCACCCACCAGAACCGTCGCATCACCAATGTGGTGATGATGGGCATGGGCGAGCCGCTGCTGAACTTCGACAACGTGGTCAAGGCGATGAGCCTGATGCGCGATGACCTGGGCTTCGGCCTGGCCTCCAAGCGCGTGACCCTGTCCACCGCCGGCCTGGTGCCGATGATCGACAAGCTGTCCGAGGCCATCGACGTGTCGCTGGCGGTGTCGTTGCATGCGGCCAACGACGAGCTGCGTACCGAGCTGGTGCCGCTGAACAAGCGCTATCCGATCGCCGAGCTGACCGAGGCCTGCCTGCGCTGGATCGCCCGCAAGCCGCGCACCTCGATCACCTTCGAGTACACCCTCATGAAGGGGGTGAACGACCAGCCGGAGCACGCGCGCCAGCTGATCAGATTCATGCGCAAGCTTCCTACCTGCAAAGTCAATCTGATCCCGTTCAATCCGTTCCCTGGGACACGTTTTGAACGCTCGGACGCCGATACGATCCGGGCCTTCCAGACGCAGTTGCTCAACGCCGGCATCCTCACGATGCTGCGGCGTACCCGCGGCGACGACATCGATGCCGCGTGCGGGCAGTTGAAGGGGCAGGTGCTGGATCGAACGCGGCGTCAGGCCGAATTTCTCAAACGTCTGGATCAGGGGGCTGTCCATGCGGGTTGATCGTTGGAGCATGTTGCTGTTGTGTGCGCTGTTGTCCGGGTGTGTCACGGTGGGTGGCAACTCCGGCGATGGCAGTTCCGGGGACCACCTTCCTACGACCAGCAAGTCCGACCAGGCCGAGGATGCGGCCCGCATCCACACCGACCTGGGGCAGCACTACCTGGAGACGGGCGACCTGCAGACCGCGTTGCAGAAGCTCACCCTGGCGCTGCAGTTCGACGAGAACTATGCGCCGGCGCACACCGTGATCGCGGTGGTGTACGAAAAGATCAACGACCTGACCCACGCCGAGCAGCACTATCGGCGCGCGGTCGAGCTCGAACCGAACCGCGGCGGCCCGAACAACAACCTCGGCGCCTTTTTGTGCCGCATCGGCAAGCCGGTGGAAGCGGAAACCTATTTCCGCAAGGCAATCACCGACCCGTTCTACAAGACGCCGGACGTTGCACTGACCAATGCCGGCATCTGCCAGATCAAGGCAGGGCGCGAAGCGGCGGCCGAGAACGATTTCCGCGATGCGCTGCAGCGCAATCCGAACAATGCAGAGGCGCTGTTCCAACTGGCGAGCGCCCTCTACAAGACCGGTGATGCCTTCCACGCGAGTGCTTTCCTGCAGCGCTTCGATGCGCTCGGCCACCCGACAGCCGATGCTTACCTGCTCGGCATGCAGATCGAATCCCGCTTGGGCAACAAGGACTCTGCCCAGTCGTATCGCCAGCGCTTGCTGAGCCAGTTTCCGGACTCGGACCAGGCCCGCAGCCTCGATCAAAGCTCCCGTCCATGAATTCTGTCCCGCCCTCGATGCAAGACCGGACTTCACCCGAAGCGGAGCACTCCAGTCAGGCCGGCGCCTGGCCGGATGCCCTTCCCAATGAGGCCTCCGTGATCACGTTCGGCCAGCGCCTGCGCTCGGCTCGCCAGTCGCGCGGATTGGACGTCGAGTCCTGCGGCCAGCAACTGAAGTTGCCGACGCGCGTACTGAGGCAGCTTGAGGACGATCGTCACGATGGCATCGACTACCGGGTCTACCTGGGCAGTTACATCACCAAGTACGGCCGTTATCTCGGGATCGAGGACTCGCTGATCCAGGCGGAGGTATCGCGCATCCGCCGCCGCAGCGAGCCCGAGCTGGTGGCTACCGGAGGTATCTCGCACTCGCGCTACCTTCTGGAGCGCTACGCGACGGCGGCAACGTACGTGGTGCTCACCGCAGTGATCGTGGTTCCGGTCGTATGGCTGGGTATCCGCGGCACCCTCAGTCGCGACATCGCCCATCTCGCCCCGCTCGACGCGTCTCCCGTGGCGCAGCAGGAGATCCAGGCGTCTGGCAGCCCGACGACGGGGCAAACGCCCTCTGCAGCGTCGGCGGCCGTACCGGCGGTGAAGAGCGAGGACGAGCAGCCTCTGCTTGCATCGATGGTTCCCAACATGGCCGCCGATGCGGTCAAGCCGGTGGCACCGGTCAGCCCGGCCCTCGTCGATGCGGGGCAGGGCGGGCATATCCTGACGCTCGCCCTGACCGACGCGAGCTGGGTCGAGATCACATCGGAGGATGGCACCCGGCTGGAGTACGGCCTGCTCCCTGCCGGTACGCGCCGTACCTATCACAGCGCGACCCCGCTGGAGATACGCTTGGGCAACGCGGGCGGGGCGTCCGTGAGTGTGGATGGCAAGTCGCTTTCGCTCGATCCCTATCGGCGGGCGAACGTTGCCCACTTCCGCATCCAGATTCAGGACGGCAAGGCGGTTCCCGCCGGCGCCTGAGGCGCCACGTGCCGACCCGGCCGCGCCTGCCTTGCCGGGCGCGGCGGCACCTGTTTCGGTTATTCTTGCCCTTTACCCGCGCGCGCCACGGCGCGCCGGTGTCTCAACTGACGAGCTGCTGCCGACCTGGTCCGGGCGGCCGCTGGCGTTTTCAACGGTGATTGCATGGCATTCGACGCATACGACGACTACGAGCAGAGCGAACGTGTACAGAAATGGCTGCGCGAGAATGGCGTATCCATCGCGGTAGGCATCGCGATCGGTCTGGTCGGCATCTTCGGGTGGCAGCAGTGGCGCAACCACCAGGCGAGCAGCCGTGCGGCGGCGGCTGCGATCTACCAGCAGGTCCAGGCGGCCGAGAACGTGGGCAACCAGGCCGTCGCCGACCAGCTCACCGAGCAGCTGCAGAAGAATTACGACAAGTCCAGCTATGCGGTGTTCGCCACCAGCGAGCGGGCGCGTCATCTGGTGGAGACGAAGCAGTTCGACAAGGCGGCCGCTTCGCTCGACTGGGCGATCGGGCATGCCGAGGAGCCCGCCCTGAAGTCCCTGATGCGCCTGCGCATGGCCCAGGTCCAGTTCGCCCAAGGCAAGGACAAGGAGGCCCTGGCCACGCTCGACCAGCTCACCGACAAGCAGTATGCCGGCATCGCTTCGGAACTACGGGGTGATGTGCTGGTCAAGCTTGGTCGGGTCGACGATGCGCGCAAGTCCTACCAGACTGCCTTGTCGGCCATGAGCGGGGACTCGCCGTTGCGTGATGCCCTGCAGCTGAAAATTGACGATCTGGCTGCGGCCGGGAAGCAGGGTGCATGAAACCGGTTTTCAAGAAGTTTGTTTGGCTGATCGCGATGTCTTCCCTGGTGGCCCTGTCCGGCTGCCACAACAAGAAGAAGGACAACATCGAGCCGCCGACCCCGCTGGCGAAGGATTTCACCCCCACCGTCAAGGTGGCCAAGGTGTGGAGCGCGCGGGTGGGTGAGGGCGCCGGTGTGACTGGTGTGAGGATGGGGCCCGTGGTGGTTGACGGCGTGCTCTATGCCGCCAGCACCGACGGCGAGCTGGCGGCTTTCGACGCCGCCAGCGGCAAGAAGCTGTGGTCGAAGAAGTCGAGCACCCACGGCTGGTTCGGCTGGGGCGACAAGCACCGCAAGGACGCCTTTTACGCCGGTGGCCCGGCCGTGGATGGCGATCTGCTGGCGGTCGGCACGCTGGACGGCCATGTCTACGGGCTGAGTTCCAAGGACGGGTCGCAGCGCTGGGAAGCCGACCTGAACTCGGAGGTGATCACCGCGCCGGTCATCGTCGGCGATCTGGTGCTGGTGCGTACCCAGGATGGCCGCGTCTACGGCCTGGACCGCGCGAGCGGCGACCGCCGCTGGGTGTATGACCAGGGCAACGTGCCGCTGCTCAGCGTGCGCGGCAATGGTCCGCTGCTGGCCGCCAACGGCGTGGTGTTCTTCGGCAGTGACGATGGCAAGCTGGTTGCGCTGCGCATGGACAATGGCGAAAAGCTCTGGGAGCAGGCGCTGGCCAACGGCGAGGGTCGTACCGACATCGAGCGCCTGGACGATGCCGACGGCGCCGTGGTGCTCGACGGCACCACGCTGTTCGGTACCGCCTACCATGGCAACCTCGTGGCCATCGATGGTCCCAGCGGTCGGCCGTTGTGGAGTCGCCAGTTCTCCAGCTACGGCTCGCCCGCGGTGTCAGGCAACATGGTTTTCGCGGTGAACGACCAGTCGCAGGTGTGGGCATTCGACCGCAGCGGTGGCGCCGACCAGTGGAAGAACGACGCGCTGAAGTATCGCTGGCTGAGCAGCCCGGCGGTGCAGGGCAGCTACGTGGTGGTCGGTGATGTCGAGGGCTACGTGCATTGGCTGCAGACCGGCGACGGTGCGCTGGCGGCCCGCGAGCGCCTCTCGAAAAAGCCGATCCGCGCCCAGCCGGTGGTCGCGGGCGACATGGTCTACGTGGAAGACATCAAGGGCCATATCGGCGCCTATCGTCTGTCCGCCAACTGAGCCGACCCGGGCGCCTTCGGTGCCCGGGGACAACTTGCTGACGGGCGTCGCCTTGGTGCGGCGCCCGTTTTTGCGATGAGGGCCGGTGTTGCCGGTCTTCTTGCCTTACACTGCCGACGCTCCCGCGTCGCACCGTTTCCGGTGCGGCTGGCCACGAGCGCCGTCACCCAACTCCTGGTTTCCTATCATGCTTCCCGTCGTTGCACTGGTCGGCCGTCCGAACGTCGGCAAGTCGACCCTCTTCAATGTCCTGACCCGCAGCCGCGACGCGCTGGTGGCCGACATGCCCGGGGTGACCCGCGATCGTCATTACGGCGTCTGCCGCCTCGGCGAGCGGCCGTTCGTGGTGGTCGATACCGGCGGCCTGTCGGGTACCGAGGAAGCGCTGGACGTACTCACCGCCAGACAGGTGCGCCTGGCGATCGAGGAAGCGCAGGTACTGGTGTTCGTGGTAGACGCGCGCGACGGCCTGCTGGCCCAGGACCACGTGATCCTCGGCGAACTGCGCCGCAGCGGCAAGCCGATCATCGTGGTGGTCAACAAGACCGACGGGCTGGACCTCGCCACGGCGATGGCCGAGTTCTCGGTGTTCGGCCTGGCCGCCACGCTGCCGGCCTCGGCCGCGCACAACCGCGGCACCGAGGACCTGGTCGGCGCTATCCGTCCGCTGCTTCCCGAGGATGCCGGCGAGGAGACCGCGCCGGAAGAGGACGGCAGCATCCGCGTGGCGATCGTTGGCCGGCCCAACGCCGGCAAGTCGACCCTGATCAACCGGCTGCTCGGCGAGGACCGGCTGATCGTCTCCGACGTGGCCGGAACCACCCGCGATCCGATCCGCGTGCCGCTGGAGCGCGACGGCAAGCGCTACACCCTAATCGACACCGCCGGCGTGCGCCGCAAGGCTCGCGTCGAGGAGGCGGTGGAGAAGTTCAGCGTGATCAAGACGCTGCAGTCGATGGCCGCCGCCCAGGTGGTGGTGATGATGATCGACGCGCGCGAGAACCTCGCCGACCAGGATCTGACCCTGATCGGCCATGCCATCGACGAGGGCCGCGCGCTGGTCATCGCCGTCAACAAGTGGGATGGCATGGATGCCTACCAGCGCGAGCAGTGCCAGCGGGCGCTGGAGCGCCGGCTGGTATTCGTGGACTGGGCCAAGACCGTGTTCATTTCCGCACTGCACGGCTCGGGCCTGCGCGAACTGATGCGCGCCATCGTGCGGGCACATGCCGGCGCGACCCGCGAGCTGGGCTCGTCCGAGCTGACCCGCGCGCTGGAAAAGGCCTACGAGAGCTACCAGCCGCCGCTAGTGCGCGGCCACGCGCCGAAGCTGCGCTTCGCCCATCCGGGCGGAAGCAACCCGCCGACCATCGTCATCCACGGCAGCCGCACCAAGCACATCGCTCCGGCCTACCGCCGCTATCTGGAAGGCTTCTTCCGCAAGCGCTTCAAGATCGAGGGCACGCCGATCCGCATCGAGTTCCGCGACGGCGAAAACCCGTTTGCCGGCAAGAAGAACGTCCTCACCGAGGGCCAGCTGCGCAAGCGCCAGCGCATGATCCGCGAGATGAAGCGGCGCAAGTAGGCCGCGCATCCGCCGCAGGCTGCCCATCGTGGCGCGCCGTGATGGCGCGCCGTGATGGCGCGACGCGCGGGCGCGCAGCGCAGCCCCTCTCCGTCCATCTGCCGTAGCGTTCCGGTGAGTCGTCGATGGTCGGGCGGCGTCGCAGGGGCAGGGGCCTGATCGGGATCCTCCGGCCCGGTGGCGCCGGCGCGATTCACGTCTGCGCCAGATCCTCGGGGACCAGCGCATACACCGCCCCGTCCTTCGCCTGTTCGCCATCCCAGATCCGGCGACGGGCGATCGCCTCGAACCGCGCACCGGCGCGTTCGGCGGTCTGCCGGCTGGCCCGGTTGTCAGGCAGCACGACGATCTCGATGCGCTGGAGTGCCAGCTGCGTGAAGCCGAATCGCGCGGCCAGCCGCACGGCTTTCGTCGCCACGCCGCGTCGTTGTTCCGACTGGCGCACCCAGTACCCCAGGTTCGCACTGCGGTGCAGGTGGTTGCGCTGGTTCAGGCCAATGCTGCCGAGCAGCCGTTGGCCGGTCTGGTCGAAGATGCCGAACGCGAAATGCTCGCCGTCCGCCCAGCCCTGCTCGCAGCGGCGGACCCAGTCCCGTGCTGCGGCGAGGTCGTAGCCGGCACGGCACCAGGGCAGCCATCGACCGAGGCTGTCGATCGACTCGACCACCGCCGCTTCCAGTGCGCGCGCATCGTCCGGTCGCCACGGGCGCAGCAGCAGGGGACCATCGACGATTTCCGTGTCGTGAGGGAGGGGCATGGCGAATTCCGTTTGTGCGGGGCTGTGGCGGCAAACGATAATAAGCGCCTTTTCCGACAGGCCTACCGCATGAGCGCACGCATTCTCGACGGCAAACGCATCGCCCAGGAACTGCTCGAGCGCATCGGGCGCCGCGTCGAGGAGCGCAAGGCCAAAGGTCTGGGCGCGCCCGGCCTGGCCGTGGTGCTGGTCGGCGACGATGCGGCTTCGTCGGTCTACGTACGCAACAAGCGCAAGGCCTGCCACCAGGTCGGCTTCCGTTCGTTCGACTTCGACCTGCCGTCGAGCGTGACCCAGGACGAGCTGTTTGCGCTGATCGACAAGCTCAACGCCGATCCCGAGGTGCACGGGATCCTGGTGCAGTCGCCGCTGCCTTCCCACATCGACGAGGACGCGCTGGTCGACCGTATCGACCCGTCCAAGGACGTGGATGGCTTCCAGGCGATCAACGTGGGCCGGCTGGCACTGCGCCGCTTCGGGCTGCGTCCCTGCACGCCCAAGGGCGTGATGACCCTGCTCGGGCATACCGACCGGCCGGTGCGCGGCCAGCACGCCGTGGTGGTCGGTGTCTCCAACCATGTCGGCAGGCCGCTGGCGCTGGAGCTGCTGATCGCCGGCTGCACCACCACCTGCTGCCATCGCTTCACCAAGGACCTGGAAAGCCACGTGCGGCAGGCGGACATCATCATCGTCGCCGTCGGCAAGCCGGGTCTGGTCAGGGGTGAATGGATCAAGCCCGGCGCCGTGGTGGTCGACGTGGGCATCAACCGCCTCGACGACGGCCGGCTGGTCGGCGACGTGGAGTTCGCGCCGGCTGCCGAGCGCGCCAGCTGGATCACCCCGGTACCGGGCGGGGTCGGGCCGATGACCGTCGCCACGCTGATGGAGAACACCCTCGAGGCCGCCGAGGCGCGCGACACGGTCCGCTCCGTCGGCTGAACACACTCCCTTGGGGGCGGCATCCGACCGCACTGCAACATCTGGCAAGGGGCAGGGCGGGTGCGTATAATTCCCTCTTTGCCGGGAACCCTTTCCATGCGCATCCTCGCCGAGGCCCTGACCTACGACGACGTCTATCTCGTTCCGGCCCACTCGGCCGTCCTGCCGCGCGATGTGGACACGTCCACCCGGCTCACCCGCGACCTGCGCCTGAACATCCCCATCGTGTCCGCCGCCATGGACACGGTCACCGAAGCCCGCCTCGCCATCACCATGGCCCAGTGCGGCGGCATCGGCATCATCCACAAGAACATGACCGCCGAGCAGCAGGCCGCCGAAGTGCGCCTAGTGAAGAAATTCGAGGCCGGCGTCATCCGCAATCCCTTCAGCGTCAGCCCCGACACCTCCATCGGCGAGGTGCAGCGCCTGACCCGCGCGCACAACATCTCCGGCGTGCCGGTGGTGGAGGGCGAGAAGCTGGTCGGCATCGTCACCAGCCGCGACATGCGTTTCGAGCGCAAGCACGACGACCCGGTGCGCAACATCATGACCCGCCAGGACAAGCTGGTGACGGTGCGTGAGGGTGCCAGCCAGGACGAGGTGCTGCAGCTGCTGCACAAGCACCGCATCGAGAAGGTGCTGGTGGTCAACGACGACTTCCAGCTGCGCGGTCTGATCACCGTGAAGGACATCCAGAAGGCGCGTGACAACCCCAACGCCGCCAAGGACCGCAACGAGGCGCTGCTGGTCGGCGCGGCGGTCGGTGTTGGCGGCGACACCGAGCAGCGCGTGGCGATGCTGGTCGATGCCGGCGTCGACGTGCTGGTGGTTGACACCGCCCATGGCCATTCGCAGGGAGTGATCGAACGAGCCGCCTGGGTCAAGAAGCACTATCCGAAGGTGCAGGTGATCGCCGGCAACATCGTTACCGGCGAAGCGGCGCGCGCGCTGCTCGATGCCGGCGTGGACGCCGTGAAGGTCGGCGTGGGCCCGGGCTCGATCTGCACCACCCGTGTGGTGGCCGGCGTGGGCGTACCGCAGATCACCGCGATCGACCTGGTCGCCACCGCGCTGAAGGACGAGATCCCGCTGATCGCCGATGGCGGCATCCGCTACTCCGGCGACATCCCCAAGGCGCTGGCCGCCGGTGCGTCCAGCGTGATGCTCGGCTCGATGTTCGCCGGCACCGAGGAATCGCCGGGCGAGGTCGAGCTGTTCCAGGGCCGCTCGTACAAGAGCTACCGCGGCATGGGTTCGCTGGGCGCGATGGCCCTCGGTTCCAAGGACCGCTACTTCCAGGAAGAGGCGGACGCCGACAAGCTGGTGCCGGAAGGCATCGAGGGCCGCGTGCCGTACCGCGGCCCGCTGCGCAACATCATCCACCAGCTGATTGGCGGCTTGCGCGCCTCCATGGGCTACCTCGGTGCCGCCACCGTCGAGGACGTGCGCGCCAACGCGCAGTTCGTGAAGGTGACCAGCGCTGGTGTCACCGAGGCCCATCCGCACGACATCCAGATCACCAAGGAAGCGCCGAATTACCGGCTGAACTCGTGATGATCTTCTAGCCCTCTCCCCCGGGCGCAGCCCGGGGGAGAGGGTTGGGTGAGGGGGAGGTTTTTTGCCTTGGCCTTTGCCCATCCATAAAGCCAAAGCGCCCCCTCACCCCAACCCTCTCCCCCGGCTTGGCCGGGGGAGAGGGAGCCGGAAGGCTGAGCTGGGGTGGGAGAGCCAAGAGCAGCCATGACCGACATCCACAGCGACAAGATCCTCATCCTCGACTTCGGCGCGCAGTACACCCAGCTGATCGCCCGCCGCGTGCGCGAGATCGGTGTGTACTGCGAGATCTGGGCCTGGGACCACGATCCGGCCGAGATCGCGAAGTTCGGCGCCAAGGGCATCATCCTCTCCGGCGGTCCGGAGTCGACCACGCTGGAAGGCGCGCCGAAGGCGCCGCAGGAGGTGTTCGATGCCGGCCTGCCGATCCTCGGCATCTGCTACGGCATGCAGACCCTGGCCGCCCAGCTGGGCGGCGCCACCGAAGCGGCAGACGCGCGCGAGTTCGGTCATGCCGAGGTGGACATCACCGCGACCAGCCGCCTGTTCGCCGGCCTGAGCGACCACACCGATGCCCACCGGCTGGACGTGTGGATGAGCCACGGCGACCACGTCGCCAAGGCGCCGCCGGGTTTCGTCATCACTGGCACCACCGACCGCATCCCGGTCGCGGTAATGGAGAACGAGGACAAGCGCTGGTACGGCGTGCAGTTCCACCCGGAAGTGACTCATACCAAGCAGGGCACCGCACTGCTCAGGCGCTTCGTCACCGAAATCTGCGGCTGCCAGACCCTGTGGACCGCAGCCCAGATCATCGAGGACCAGATCGCCCGCGTGCGCGAGCAGGTGGGCGACGACCACGTGCTGCTGGGCCTGTCCGGCGGCGTGGATTCCTCGGTGGTGGCCGCGCTGCTGCACCGGGCGATCGGCGACCAGCTCACCTGCGTGTTCGTCGACACCGGCCTGCTGCGCTTCCAGGAAGGCGACCAGGTGATGGCCACGATGGCCGAGCACATGGGCGTGAAGGTGATCCGGGTGAACGCCGCCGAGCGCTACTTCAAGGCGCTGGAAGGTGTGGCCGATCCGGAAGCCAAGCGCAAGATCATCGGCCGGCTGTTCGTGGAGATCTTCGACGAGGAATCGACCAAGGTCACCGCCGCCGGCAACGGCCACGTGAAGTGGCTGGCGCAGGGCACGATCTACCCGGACGTGATCGAGTCGGCCGGCAGCAAGACCGGCAAGGCCCACGTGATCAAGAGCCACCACAACGTCGGTGGCCTGCCCGAGGACATGAAGCTCGGCCTGGTCGAACCGCTGCGCGAGCTGTTCAAGGACGAGGTGCGCCGCATCGGCGTCGAACTCGGCCTGCCGCGCGAGATGGTCTACCGCCACCCGTTCCCGGGCCCTGGCCTGGGCGTGCGCATCCTCGGCGAGGTCAAGCCGGAGTACGCCGAGCTGCTGGCCCGGGCCGACGCGATCTTCATCGAGGAGCTGCGCAAGGCCGACCTGTACGACCGCGTCAGCCAGGCGTTCGCGGTGTTCCTGCCGGTGAAGTCGGTGGGCGTGGTCGGCGATGCCCGCGCCTACGAGTGGGTGATCGCGCTGCGCGCGGTGGAAACCATCGACTTCATGACCGCGCACTGGGCGCACCTGCCGTACGATTTCCTCGGGCGTTGCTCAAACAGGATTATCAATGAGTTGCGCGGTGTTTCTCGTGTCGTCTATGACATCAGTGGCAAGCCGCCCGCAACCATCGAGTGGGAATGATGTTTTTACCGGACCACGGTCTGGCATTTCTCAAGAATGCCTGGTAAAGCATTGATATTTGGGTTTTCTTCGATCCGGATTCGGTGGCGCGCAATGAGCGATGGGCGTCGCAGCAGGTGCGAAAGCGCTGCCGCTAGAATGGCGCCCCTCCCGACCGCGACCCGCCAGGCATGACCGACGACACCACGCCCGCCACGCCGGCGTTCACCGACGAAGACGAGCGCTTCATGCGGCGGGCCCTGCAACTGGCCGAGCACGCCCGCGATGCGGAAAACGAAGTGCCGGTCGGCGCCGTGCTGGTGCACGAGGGACAGATCCTCGGCCTGGGCTGGAACCGCAACATCACCCTGCATGATCCCACCGCGCACGCCGAGATCATGGCGTTGCGCGCGGCCGGCGAGAAACAGCAGAACTACCGCCTGCCAGGCGCGACGCTGTACGTCACGCTGGAGCCGTGCTCGATGTGCGCGATGGCGCTGGTGCATGCCCGCATCGGTCGGGTGGTCTACGCTGCCAGCGACCCGAAGACCGGCGCCGCCGGCAGCGTGTTCGACACGCTGGTCGATCCGCGCCACAACCACCGGATCGAAGTGCAGGGCGGATTGCTGGCGGAGCTGTCGTCCGAGCTGTTGCGCAATTTCTTTCGAGCCAAGCGCTGATCGTGGCCAAAGCCCGGGGCGTCGGGGGCGCACCGGTCAGGACGGGCATATCACGGTTAGAATGTGACGCAATGCTCACTTCCCGCCGACGTGGCGATCGATGAGTGCGCGCCGTCCCGTCGTCCGAGAGTGTCATGCGACTCGTAACCTATCTGCATCATGGAATGACCGGCGTCGGCATCACCGACGCCGATGCGACACGGATCCGTCCCCTCGACCAGATCGATGGCACGCCCATAGCCGACATGCTCACGCTCATCCGCGACGGGCTGGAATCGGCCACGCCCAGCGTGATGCGGCCGATGCTCGCGCGGGCGGAGGTCGATCTGCTGGCACCGATCCAGCGGCCACCGCGCAACCTGTTCTGCGTGGGCAAGAACTACCGCAAGCACGCCCAGGAATTCGCCGACAGTGGCTTCGACACGGCCTCCTGCACGGCCATCCCGCCGCATCCGGTGGTGTTCTCCAAGTTGCCCAGTGCAGTGATCGGCAATCGCGACAGCATCCACTATCCCGAAGGACTCAGCGACGCGCTCGACTACGAGGCGGAGCTCGCGGTGGTGATCGGGCGCGGCGGACGGGGGATCGCGCGGGCGCAGGCGATGTCCCACGTATTCGGCTACACCATCGTCAATGATGTGACGGCGCGTGACTGGCAGCAACGCCACGGCCAGTGGTTTCTCGGCAAGTCCTTCGACACCTTCTGCCCGATGGGGCCGGTACTGGTGACCGCCGACGAACTCGATGCCTCGGCCCTGGACATCCGCAGCTGGGTCAATGGCGAGCTGCGGCAGAACGCCAATACCCGCGATCTGATCTTCGATATCCCGACCCTGATCGAGACGATTTCCGCGGGCATCACCCTGCAACCCGGCGACATCATCGCCACCGGTACGCCGGAGGGGGCGGGTGTCGGCTTCCGGCCGCCACGCTTCCTGCAACGTGGCGACGAGATCGTCATCGAGATCGCCGGTATCGGCCGGCTGGTCAACGACGTGTCCTGAGTCCGGAGGGACTCAGCGAAGGAACGACAGCGCCTCGACGCAGGGGGCATCGATCTTCAGCGTGACCAGCGGATCGGCCCGGGTCACGCCCAGGTTCACGGTGGCGATCGGCTTGCCGGCCTTCGCCGCCGCCGCCACGAAGCGGTAGCCGGAAAACACCATCAGCGAGGAGCCGACCACCAGCACGGCGTCGGCCGCCTGGCAGGCCTCGACGGCGCTGGCCACGCGGTCGCGTGGCACGTTCTCGCCGAAGAACACCACGTCCGGTTTCACAATGCCGCCGCAGCCAGGACAGGGTGGTACGTCGAAGCGGCCGAAGTCGTGGCCTTCCAGGTCGGCGTCGCCATCGGGGGCATCGGCGGCATCGAGTGAAGCGAAGTCCGGATTGCGCACCACCAGTACCTGCTGGAAGACGTGCCGATCCTGCCGCCAGTCGCAGGCCATGCAACGCACCTGGTCCAGCCGGCCATGCAGGTCGACCACGCGCTCGCTGCCGGCGCGCTGGTGCAGGCGGTCCACGTTCTGCGTCACCAGCAGCTCCACCTGTCCGCGCCGCTCCAGCGCGACCAGGGCGCGGTGGGTCGCATTCGGCTCGGCGCGTCCGAAACGCCGCCAGCCGACCAGGCTGCGTGCCCAGTACCGCTGCCGCGTAGTCGTCTCGTGCATGAAGGCCTGGTAGGTGACTGGCGGCGTGCGTTTCCATTGGCCGTCGCGGTCGCGGTAGTCGGGGATGCCCGAGTCGGTGCTGATCCCGGCGCCGGTCAGCACGAACAGTCGCGGGTGCGCCTCGACGAAGTCGCGCAGGCGGGTGTCGAGGCCAGGCTGGATCGCGGCATTCATGCCTGCAGGCGCTCCGGATGGGTGTAGATGTTGTGGCTGCCCGGACGGGCGAAGCCGACCAGGGTCAGGCCCGCGCTGCGCGCCAGTTCGATCGCCAGCGCCGTCGGGGCGGAGATCGCGGCCAGCAGGCCGATGCCGGCACTGGCGGTCTTGCTCGCCATCTCGTAGCTGGCGCGGCTGGTGACCACGGCGAAGCCTGCGGCGGGATCGCGGCCGGAGCGATGCAGGGCGCCGACCAGCTTGTCCAGGGCGTTGTGCCGGCCGACGTCCTCCCGCACCAGCACCAGCTCGCCATCCGCGCTGGCCCAGCCGGCGGCATGGACCGCGCCGGTGAGTGCGGTCATCGGCTGGCGCCGGCGCAGCGCATCGAGCGCCCGTTCGAGCGCGGCGTGGGTGATCCGCAGATCGCTGCGCACCGGCGCCGGCTGGCGTACCGCGTTCTCGAGCTGGCGGGTGCCGCAGATGCCGCAGCCGCTGCGCCCCGGGAGCAGCCGGTCGTCCGCCGGATCGAGGTGGGCGCCGTGGGCATCCTCACGCAGGGTCATCGCCAGTTGAGTACCTTCCAGCAACGGGCGGATCTCGGTCTCGAGCAACTGCGCCGGCTCGGCGATGAGCCCTTCGCTGAGCGCAAAGCCCAGCGCGAAATCCTCCAGGTCGCACGGCGTGGCCATCATCACTGCGAAGGCGACGCCGTTGCAGGCCATCGCCACCGGATGCTCCTCGGCGACCCAGTCGTCGACCACGTCAATCGCGCCCCGACGCCAGCGTTCGATCCGGCGGGATACGCAACCGGGCGTCTCGTCGGTCGAGGTGGGCGGCGGGGTGACCATCGGCGCATCATAGCGAGCCGAAGCGGTCCGGGCATCGGCGTCGCATCCATCGCCGGCCAGTCGACGTAACCTCTCGGCCGCACCGGGCGAAGGCTCGCCGATGGCCGTCGCGTGCCGCTGTTTTCGACCTTGGGCGCGGTTGTCAAAGACCACCCCCGGTTCCATGATCGTGCCGATCGACGCGGTGGCCGCCGCCGTCGCGCCAGAGCAAGGTTGTCCCATTCATGAGCGAGCTGATCCCCGTCCACGAAGCCGAGCAGCGTATCCGCTCGAGCCTGCCGTCCTTCGGCACCGAACAGGTGCCCATCGACCGGGCGGCCGGCCGGGTGTTGCGGCAGGCCGTGCGCGCCGAGTGCGACCAGCCGCCGTTCGACCGCGTGATGATGGACGGCATCGCGATCGCCCTGGGCGATGGCAGTCGCCGGACATTCACCGTGCGGGGACGCCAGCTGGCCGGGATGCACGGGCAGTCGCTGGACGACCCGTCCGGCTGCATCGAGGTGACCACCGGAGCGGTGTTGCCGGCCGGCTGCGACTGCGTGGTGCCGGTCGAGCAATGCCGGCGCGACGGCGACCGGGTGGAACTGGTCGCCGGCTGGCAGCCGCAGCCGCGCCAGTTCATTCATCCTCGGGGCTCGGATTGCCGGCAGGGCGACGAGTTGCTCGCCCCCGGCATGCGGCTGCGGGCGCCCGAGCTGGCGGTACTCGCGGCCAACGGCCTGGATCGGGTCGAGGTGGCGCGGATGCCGGCGGTGGCCATCGTCGCCACCGGCGACGAGCTGGGCGAGGTCGACCAGCAGCCGCTGGCCGAGGGGCAGATCCGCCGTTCCAACGACCGCGCTTTGGCCGCGGCGCTGCATGGTCGCGGCTTTGACGACGTGTTGCTGACCCGCGTGCCCGACGACCTGGCTGCCACCACGCAGACGCTGGCCAGCCTGCTGGCCAGCCGCCAGGTGCTGGTGCTGTCCGGCGGGGTGTCGGTCGGCCAGCGCGACTTCGTGCCCGCGGCGTTGCGCGAGCTGGGGGTGACCCAGGTGTTGCACCGCATCGCCCAGCGGCCGGGCAAGCCGATGTGGTTCGGCATCGGGCCGCAGCGGCAGATCGTGTTCGCGCTGCCCGGCAACCCGGTGTCGGCACTGGTCTGCGCCGTGCGCTACCTGCTGCCCGCGCTGGAGCAGGCGGTGGGCCTGCCGGGCGTTGGCGGCGAGCCGGTGGTGCTGGCTGCGTCGGCGAACACGAGTCCGACGCTCACCTGCTTCATACCTGTGCGTGTGCACCATGACGAGGCCGGTCGCACGCTGGCCGTACCGGTGCCGGCGCCGACCTCCGGGGACTTCTCCGGATTGCCGCGCACCGATGGCGTGGTCGAGCTCCCCCCCTCCGGCAACCCGGCCGCGGCCGGCACCGTAGCCCCCCTGTACCGCTGGTGACATGACCGATCCGCACGCCCACACCGAGATCGCTGCCGAGGCGCCGCCGCGGGACACCCGTGGCCGGCCGCTGCACGACCTGCGCATCTCGGTGATGGACCGCTGCAACTTCCGCTGCCCGTACTGCATGCCGGAATCGACCTATGGCGAGCACTACCGCTTCCTCGGCAACGACGAGCGGCTGAGCTTCGACGAGATCCAACGCATCGCCCGGCTGGCCGCCGATCTGGGCGTGAGCAAGCTGCGTCTGACCGGCGGCGAGCCGCTGCTCCGCCCGAAGCTGGCCGATCTGGTGGCGCGGCTGCGACGCATCCCCGGCATCACCGACCTGGCGATGACCACCAACGGCGTGCTGCTGGCGCGCCACGCGCGCGACCTGCGCGCGGCCGGGCTGGACCGCGTCACGGTGAGCCTGGACACGCTCGACCCGGCGCTGTTCCACCGCATGAGCGGCGGCCGCGGCGCACTGGACGAGGTGCTGGCCGGCATCGAGGCGGCGCAGGCCGCCGGCTTCCCGCAGGGCGTCAAGCTCAACACCGTGGTCCAGCGGGGCGTCAACGAACACAGCGTGCTCGACCTCATCGGACGCTTCCGCGGCACCGGCATCGTGCCGCGGCTGATCGAATACATGGACGTGGGCAACCGCAACGACTGGAACCGCGAGGCGGTGGTGCCCTCGGCCGAGCTGATCGCCGCCATCGATGCGCGCTGGCCGCTGGACGCACTGCCGGCGAAGTATCCGGGCGAGGTCGCCACGCGCTTCCGCTTCCGCGACGGGCAGGGCGAGATCGGCACCATTTCCTCGGTCAGCCAGCCGTTCTGCGGCGGCTGCTCGCGCGCCCGGCTGTCGTCGGAAGGCACGCTCTACACCTGCCTGTTCGCGGTGCAGGGCACCGACCTGCGCGCGCCGCTGCGCGACGGCAGCAGCGACGAGGCGCTGCGCGAACGCCTGCGCCAGGTGTGGCTGCAGCGCGCGGACCGCTACAGCGAGGAGCGCGAGGAACGCCGCCAGCGTTCGCGCCCGAAGATCGAAATGCATTACATCGGCGGCTGAGCCGCCCGACGGAACCCCATGACCACCAGCAAGCTCTCCCACCTCGACGATGCCCAGCGACCGCAGATGGTCGACGTGGGCGGCAAGGCGGTGACCCGGCGCACCGCCCAGGCCCAGGCCGAGGTGGTGTTTCCGGCCGAGGTCGCCGCGCAGCTGCACGGCGCCGGCTACATCACGCCCAAGGGCGCCGTGCTCACCGTGGCCAACCTGGCCGGCGTGATGGGTGCCAAGGCCACCTCGCAGCTCATTCCGCTGTGCCATCCGCTGGCGCTGGACACCTGCCATATCGACATCGCGATGGACGGCGAGGTGGCACGCATCGTATGCACGGTGTCCTGCGAAGGGCGCACCGGGGTGGAGATGGAGGCGCTCACCGGCGCCAGCGTCGCCGCGCTCACCCTGTACGACATGTGCAAGGCGATGTCGCACGACATCGTCATCCGCGAGCTGCGCCTGCTGCGCAAGACCGGCGGCAAGAGCGACCTCGACTACCGCGGGGAACCGGCATGAGCGCCGCCCCGGTCTACGGCCTGCTGCTCTCCGGCGGCGCCAGCCAGCGCATGCAGCGCGACAAGGCGCAGCTCACCTACGCCGGCGAACCGCAGCTGCTGCGCGCCTGGCGCGCCCTCATCGCTGTGACCGACCGGGCCTTCGTCTCGGTGCGCGAGACGCAGCGTGACGATCCGCTGCGCGCGGGCCTGCCGCAACTGGTCGATACCTACGACGCAGTCGGCCCGGTCGCTGGCATCCTCTCCGCCCAGGACGCCCATCCGGAGGCCGCCTGGCTGGTGATCGCCTGCGACCTGCCGCGGCTGGACGAGGCCACCCTGCGGACGCTGATCGCCCGGCGCGATCCCGCCAAGGAAGCCACCGCCTTCACCAGCCGCTTCGACGAGCTGCCCGAACCGCTGTGCGCGATCTGGGAGCCGGCCAGCCACGCCCGGCTGAAGCAGCGCTACGACAGCGGCAGCTACTGCCCGCGCAAGGCGCTCATCCAGGGCGACATCCTGCTGCTGCCGGCGCCGGGTGCTGCGCTGGACAATGTCAACACGCCCGAGGAATTCGTCCGGATGCAACACCAACTGGAGCGGCAGTCGTGACCCGCGTGACCCTGCAGTACTACGCGCAGCTGCGCGAGCAGGCCGGCGCCAGCAGCGAACAGGTCAGCACCTCCGCGTCCACGCTGCGCGACCTGTACGCCGAGCTGCAGGCGCGGCACGGTTTCTCGCTGCCGATCGCGGCGCTGAAGGTGGCGGTGAACACGCAGTTCTCCGATTGGAACCGCCTGCTCGCCGAAGGCGACACGGTGGTCTTCATTCCGCCGGTGGCCGGCGGATGAACCGTTTCGAGCTCACCGCCGCGCCGGTCGACCTGGCCGCCCAGCGCGAGGCGCTGAAGCACCCGGGCAGCGGCGGCTTCTGCGCGTTCGAAGGCTGGGTGCGCAACAACAACGAAGGGCGCGAAGTCAGCGGACTGGAGTACGAGGCCTACACCGAGCTGGCGATCGCCGAGGGCGAGCGCATCCTGGCCGAGGCCACCGAGCGCTATGGCGTGCTGGCGGCCAGCGCCGTGCATCGTGTGGGCAACCTGGCGATCGGCGATCTCGCGGTGTGGATCGGCGTCTCCGCGCCGCATCGCGACGAGGCGTTCCGCGCCTGCCGCTACATCATCGACGAGATCAAGCACCGCCTGCCGATCTGGAAGAAGGAGCATTACCTGGAGGGCGACCACGCCTGGGTGGCCTGTTCGCACACCGAGCGGGCGCACGAGCTGGAGCCGCCGCACGCGCACGGTCACCACCATCACCCTCATACCGTCGTCCCAGCGCACCCCGAAAAGGGAGCAAGCCCCGAAAAGGGGGCAAGCGTTGGGGCCCAGTGCCTGCATGCCGTGACTCGGGAGTCGCTGGACCCCAGCGTTCGCTGGGGTGACGAGCAAAAGAGCTTCACTCCCGACTATTCGCGCCAGGTCCGCCTGCGCGAGGTGGGCGAGGGCGGTCAGCGCAAGCTGGCCGACGCCCGCGTGCTGGTGATCGGCGCCGGCGGACTCGGCGTGCCGGTGATCAGCTACCTGGCCGGCGCCGGCGTCGGCACGCTGGGCATCGTCGACGGCGACGTGCTCGACGCCAGCAACCTGCACCGGCAGGTGATGTACGACGCCCGCGACATCGGCCAGCGCAAGGTCGACCTGGCCGCCCGTCGCGTGGCCCGGCTCAATCCGTCGGTCGAGGTCGTCACCTACGAACAGCCGCTGCATGCCGGCGACATCGCGGACGTGTTCACCGGCTACGACCTGGTGGTCGAGTGCACCGACGACCTGGCCAGCCGCTACCTCGCCAACGACGCGGCAGTCCTCACCTCGACGCCGCTGGTGCTGGCCAGCGTCTACCAGTACGAGGGCCAGCTGCAGGTGGTGACCGCCGAACCCGGCGAACCCTGCCTGCGCTGCCTGTGGCCGGATCCGCCCGCGCCGGCGCTGGCCGGCAGCTGCGTCGAGTCCGGCGTGCTTGGCCCGGTGCCGGGCGTGCTCGGCACCATGCAGGCAATGGAGGCACTGAAGCTGCTGCTCGGCCTGCCGCAACCGGCCGACCATGCGCTGCAACTGGTCAACCTGCTCGACGGCACCAGCCAGCGGCTGCCGATCGACGCCAGCCGGGGCTGTGCCCTGCACGGCGGCTGTGTCGCGGTGGCGCGGCGGGCACTGGAACGCGCGCATACCGAAGGCGAGCTGGAGCGGCATTTCGACCGGCTCGATGCGGCCGTGCAGTCCGGCTACGCCATCGTCGACGTGCGCGAGCCGGACGAGATCGACGCGGCGCCGCTGCACGTGACTTCGCTGCGGATGCCTTCGGGCGCGATCTCCGCCGACACGCTGCGGCACCTGGAGCGTCCGGTGTTGCTGGTGTGCGCCAGCGGACGGCGCAGCGCACACGCCACCCGCCTGCTGCGCGAGCAGGGCGTGGATGCGTGGTCGCTGGCCGGCGGCGTGGCCGCGCTGGCCGATCCGGCGGTGTCGTGAGAGTGATGGCGGGACAACCGCTGTGATTCGTTATCGCGAAGCCATCGAGCACCTGCTGGCGGCAGTGTCGCAGCTGCCGGTCGAGTCGTGCCGCACGGCCGCGTGCAGCGGCCGCGTGCTGGCCGCCGAGGTGCGCAGCCCGATCGTCTTGCCGGGATTCGACCATGCCGCGATGGACGGCTATGCGCTCGCCGCGCTGGAACCGCTGGAGCCGGGCAGTGAGCACCGCGTAATCGGTTCGCAGGCCGCCGGCGACGCGCCGCGCGATGCCGGCGGCGGCGCCTGGGAAATCATGACCGGCGCGCGCCTGCCCGATGGCCTCGATGCGGTCGTCGCGGTGGAGCGCACCGAGCTGCTGGAAACCGCAGCCGATGGCAGCCCGCGACGCATCCGCCTGCTCGACGCGTTGAGCGAAGGGCAGAACGTGCGGCGCGCCGGGGTGGATGTTCAGGCGGGCGAGTCCGTGCTGGCACCGGGCACGCCGCTGGGGCCGGCGCAGATCATGTTGCTGGCGTCGCTCGGTATCGCCGAAGTCCCCGTGGTGCGGCGTCCGCGGGTGGCGGTGATCGGCACCGGCAAGGAACTGATCACCGATCCCGCGCAGTCGCTCAGCGGCGGGCAGATCTACAGCTCCAACGGTCCGTACCTGGCGGCGGCGTTGGCCATGGCCGGTGCCGAGGTGATCGCCTGCGAGGTCGTCGACGACACGGCCGTCACCTATGCCGATGCCGTGCGGCGGGCGCAGGCCGCCGGCGCCGACCTGGTGGTCAGTACCGGCGCGGTGTCGATGGGACGCTACGACTTCGTGCCCGAGGCGCTGCGCCGGCTGGGCGCGACCGCACTGTTCCACAAGGTCGCGATGCGCCCCGGCAAGCCCTTGCTGGCGGCCAGCCTGCCGGCCGGTCCGCTGGTGATGGCGCTGCCGGGCACGCCGATGGCGGTCGCCGCCGGGCTGCGCTTCTTCGTCACCCCGGTGCTGCGCGCCATGCTGGGGCAGGGCGCAGAGCCGGAACTGCGCGCGGTGCTCGACACCCCGCAGCAACCGAAAGCGGGGCTGCGCCATTTCCTGCGCGCGGCTTTCCATCTGGATGCGGCAGGCTGCCTGCACGCGCGGGTGATGCCGCAGCAGCAACCGTTCCGCATCGCCCCGTTCGCCGCGGCCGATGGCTGGGTGGTGCTGGACGAGGAGGCCGGCGACTGCGCGGCCGGGCGGGTGGTGCCGGTCGCCTCGCTCGATCCCGGCACCGGGCTGGCGATGCGTTCCTCGGGAGACGACGCATGAAGCTGCAGTTCGAAGGCCAGCAGTGGCGCGTGCGCATCGACGAGGACGAGTTGCAGACCCTGCTCGCCGGCGATGCAGTGACCGCCGAGAGTCATGCGGCCGGTCGTTTCAGCCTGGTTGCCGTGGTGCGGTTGTCGTCCGGTTCCGAAGCCGTGCTCGAAGGCGATGCCTCGCACTGGTCGCTCGCCTTGCCCGAGGCGCCGGTGCGCGAGCTGGCCGGGCGACTGCCGACCCGCGATGGCCTGCTGTTCGAGCTGCTGGCGGTCACTCCGGCGCAGTCGCTGCAGGTCCGCTTCGACGTGGACGTGCGCGACAGCGCCCGCCGGCTCAAGGTGGCCCGGCAAGGCGACTGACGCGCGTCGCCGCTCAGCCGTCCAGGCGGGCGTTCTGCGGAAACAGCACCTTGCGCGCCTCGTCGTCGACCACCGGCTTGAACGCGTGCCGCTGCTTCAATGCATCGGCACGCTGTGCCGCCGGCCGGACCTGGATGGTGTCGAACAGTCGCTTGACGTGCGGCAGCTGCTCCCAGGCCTGCTCGCCGAGGATGTAGGGCACGCGGCTGGCCCAGCCCCACACCGCCATGTCCACGAGGGTGTACTCGTCGCCCAGCATCCAGGGCCGGTCGGCCAGGTGCGCATCGAGAATCTTCCAGTGCCGCCACGCTTCGAAGTCGTAGCGGTTCAGCGCGTACGCCTTCGGCTCCGGCGCGTAGTGGCGGAAGTGCACGCACTGGCCGGAGTAGGGACCGATGCCGGTGGCGACGAACATCAGCCAGGACAGCATCGCCGCGCGATCGGCCGGCGTGTCCGGCGGCAGGAAGCGGCCGGTCTTCTCCGCCAGGTAGAGCAGGATCGCGTTGGAGTCGAACACCGTGGCCTCGCCGTCGACCAGCACCGGCACCTTGGCGTTCGGATTGAGCGCGATGAAGTCGGCGGCGTGCTGGTCGCCCTGGCGGGTATCCACCGGCACCAGTTCGTACGGCAGGCCCGCCTCTTCCAGGAACAGCGCGACCTTGGCCGGGTTGGGCGACGGGTGGTAGTAGAACTTGATCACTGGTGTGTCCTCCTCGGGTGGGGAAACTCCAGTTTATTCGTTCCGAACTATCGCCTGGTTTCCACCAAGGACTGATCAGTCCGTGCTGGTAAACGGCGAAGCCATGCGCGATCGGGCGGGACGGTCGCGTCGAGGCTGGAGTGGGCTACCGCCCCGCCAACTTCAGGTGTCGCCTTTAGATCGCCATCAGTGCCGTATCCCGCTGCCAAGACGCTTCCCAAGATGGGTGCCATCGGGGAGGTGCCGAATGCACAGGGGGGCAAGTCGATGGCAATGGTCAGATACAGCCGGCTTCCGAGCCGCACCGCGATCCGCACGCTACTCCGGGTCATTGTGCTGCCCGGTGTCTTGGTTGCCCTGTCTTCCTGCGGAAACGACGGACGCTCAAGCACCGGTGTCGATGTGGAGTTGCTCTCCACCGACATCCACCTGTCGATCGCGCAGCACACCTTGGCGATACCGTTCATTGCGCTGGAGGATTACGCCTACCGAAAGCAGTCGTTCTCGCTGGACCGGCGGCGTGACAATGAAAGGGCCGAGAGTGCGTTGAGGCAGTTCCTGGGCAAATCGCGGGATCCCAGAGCGCCATTGGCCATCGACGGTCTCTCCGTGGTGGTGCGGACATACGGCTGGAATGACGCGGACATGGGGCAGCGAAAGGTGTGCTCACTGCTTACCCGCGAATGGGCCAGGTCGGTGTGCGACGATCCATGGGCTGCCACCCGACAGGCCCTTCCTGCCGATCGCTTCCGGCTGGTGGATCTGCGCCGCCTGCGGATCGAAGACTTCCCCGGCGTCGCCAATTGCCGCGACGATCAGAAGTCCCGTCGACCCTTGCCGCAAAAGGAGGGACAGGCGGTGATGGTCTGTGCGGCGATGGTGTTTGGCGGGCGCGACGATCAATTCCATACCGCGGTCGTCAGGATCGACAAGGACCTTGGCGCCCTTTGGACGGTGTGGGGGTATGGAAGAAGTGGCGAGACAGCCGAAGCGATGACCGAACGGGAAGGCAGCGCAATCGTCTCCTTCGTGAAAAACGGACTTGCGGAGAGCGAGGACTGGCCGGCACTTCGTGCAGACATGTGCCGCCTGCGCCGACCGGGCTCGGTTGACGGGCCGGAGGGCACCGACTGCGGACGCGCGCGATGATGCTGGAGCCACCGTGCCCCGGACGCTCCTGATCGTCCGGGTGATCCGCTTCACCGGCCCACACGGGCATGGACGACAAACCCTAGAAGCCCAGCTTCGCGCCTGCACCGATCAGGGTCGCCAGGCCCAGCGCCGCGAAGATCGCCGCGGCGATCGAGTGCACCAGCTTCATCGGGATCTTCGCCGCCAGCCGGTCGCCGATGAACACCGCCGGCACGTCGGCCACCAGCATGCCGATCGTGGTACCGGCGACCACCAGCAGCGGCTGCTGGAAATGCGCGGCCATCGCCACGGTGGCGATCTGCGTCTTGTCGCCCATTTCGGCCAGGAAGAAGGTCGCCACGGTGGCGGTGAACACGCCCACGCGCTTGGCGACCTGGGTTTCCTCTTCCTCGATCTTGTCGGGGATCATCGTCCAGATCGCCATGCCGATGAACGACAGGCCGAGCACCCAGCGCAGGATGCCGGGGCTCACCACCGAGGTGATCCACGCGCCCAGCGCACCGGCCAGGCCGTGGTTGACGAGGGTCGCGCAGAGGATGCCGGCGATGATCGGCAGCGGCTTCTTGAAGCGTGCGGCGAGGATGAAGGCGAGCAGCTGGGTCTTGTCGCCGATTTCGGCCAGGGCGACGACGCCGGCAGAGACGAGGAGGGCTTCCATGGATGATTTCCCGGGCCGGACGAAGACGATTGACCACACGCCTCCCCGGCCGCAGTCGGAGGCGTGTGGTCAAAGGTCTTGCCAGGCGGATCGGCTGCCTGCGCCATGGCCGGTGGGCCAAGTGTGTTGACGCGGGCCTCTTCGCGAACGAAGAGCGGCTACTCCCCAATGACCGGCGCATGATAGCCGAAGCGGCGGTCCCCGCGAAGCCGCCCGGCCTTGGCGTATGCTGCCCCCCGCTCTCCACGGACGACCGGACGCGCATGGATCTCGCACTGTTCGATTTCGACGGCACCATCACCACCGGCAACACCTACACGCCGTTCCTGCAGTACGCCAGCACCGCCACGATGAAGCGTCGCGCCCGGCGGCAATTGCTGTGGCCATGGCTGGGCTACACGTTCGGGCTGGTCTCTGGCGTCGCATTACGCCGCCGGGCCACTGCCTATGTGCTGGCCGGCCGCAGGGTGACCGACATCCGCGCCCTGGGAGCCCGGTACGCCCGGGAACGCCTGCCGCGCGTGCTGCGTCCCGAGGCGATGGCGCGGATCGCATGGCATCGGCGGCGCGGCGATCGGGTCGTGGTGGTGTCGGCCTCGCTGGACGCCTACCTCGTGCCGTGGTGCCGCGCGCACGGACTGGAACTGATCTGCAGCGAGCTGGAGACCGACGGTTCGATGCTCACCGGCAGATACCGCGGCGGCGACTGCGCCGGCGCGGCGAAGGCGACGCGGGTGCTTGAGCGATTCCGCCTGGACGACTACGGTTCGGTGCACGCCTACGGCGACACCGTGGAAGATCGCGAGATGCTCGCGCTGGCCCATCATCCGGTGTATCGCTGGCGCGCTGCACGGCGTCGGGATGCGGGCCGGGCGTCCGCTGGCGGATTGCTCCGGGATTGACGATACGCAATACACGCCGGCGAAAGATCGGGCAGGCTACGGTAACGGTGCGGGTCGTCGGGTCGGCCGTTTGGACCGACAGATCCCTCCAACAGGGGCTTGGAAACCAGCGAACTATGTCAGCCAACGAAGGCAACGTGTCCTCTCCCATCATGCAGGCGTCTGGTCGCGAAGGATCGCCGGATCAGGCCGCTTCGGCCGAAGCTCCCGCCAAGCCAGTGTCCGGCTGGACCTTCTTCAGCAACCACGCGCACGTGCTGTTCTGCCTGTCGGCCGAGCCGACCATGTTGCTGAGGGACGTGGCCTCTCGCGTCGGCGTCACCGAGCGGGCGGTGCTGCGCATCGTCGCCGAACTGGAGGAGGCCGGCGTGCTGCAACGCCAGCGGGAAGGTCGGCGCAACCGCTACGCGGTGATCCACGCTGCTCCATTGCGCCACGCGGTGGAATCCCACTGCACGGTCGGTGAGCTGCTCGCGGTGATCCACCGGCGCTGAGGCGCCCCGCAGGTCAGTGCGCGATGGCGCGCTTCAGCCGGTCGCGCACCGCGGCCCACTCCGGCGTATCCGGCGGCAGGTCGATCGCGATCCAGTCGTAGCCATGCGCGTCCAGTTCGTGCAGCGCCGCGTACAGGCGCTGCGCATACGGCACCGGCTGGTCGGGCATCACCTGCAGGTGCGTCACCGGCAGATGCTCGTAATGGCCGGGCCGGTGCGTGAGCAGGGCACCGGTGCCGCTGGGTACCGCCATCGCCGGGTGGGCGGTGAGGGTCATGGTCCGCGGGCTGTAATGACGGAAGTGCATGCCCGGAGCGGCATGCACCGCCCCCTTCGCCGGCGCCAGGCCGGGCAGCGCCACCGGCTGGCCGATCACCGCCTCGATCGCCTCGCGGCTGATGCCGCCGGGCCGGAGCAGCACCGGCCCGGCGTCGTACAGCGCCAGTACGCTGGACTCGATCCCGACCGTGCAGGATCCGCCGTCGAGGATCACGTCCACGTCAGCGCCAAGCCCGTTGCGCACGTGCTGCGCGGTGGTCGGCGAGATCTGGGTGAAGCGATTGGCGCTGGGCGCGGCCACCGGTACGCCGGCGGCCGAGAGCAGGGCCAGTGCGACCGGATGGTTGGGCATGCGCACGCCGACGTGGGTGCCGCCGCCGGTGACGATGTCCGGCACCACGGCGCGCCGCGGCAACACCAGGGTGAGCGGGCCGGGCCAGAACGCCTCGGCCAGCCGTTGTGCAGCATCCGGCCATTCGGTCACCAGCGCGCGCGCGGCGGCGATGCTGTCCACGTGCAGGATCAGCGGGCTGGTGCGCGGCCGCCGTTTCACCTCGAAGATGCGCGCCACCGCCTGTGGATCCAGCCCGTTCGCGCCCAGCCCGTAGACTGTCTCGGTGGGGAAGGCCACCAGCTTGCCGGCGCGCAGCGCCTTGGCCGCCCGGGCCAGCTGCAGCCGGCCGGGCATCTTCGTGGGCCGGTCGGCGCTCAGCGGCCGCAACTTCATGCCGGCACGTTCTCGTCCAGGTCGCGCAGCCAGGCATCCGGCATGGCGTCGCTGGGCATGCGCCAGTCGCCGCGCGGCGACAGCGAGCCGCCACCGCCGACCTTCGGCGCGTTCGGCACCGCGCTGCGCTTGAACTGCGCGGCGAAGAAGCGGGTCAGGAACAGCCGCATCCAGTGCTTGATCTCGCCCAGCGAGTACGCCGGGCGGCGGTCGGCCGGCACCAGCGACGGCCACGTCCCGCGCGCGGCATCGCCCCAGGCCTGGTGGGCGAGGTAGGCGATCTTGCTCGGGCGGAAGCCGTAGCGGGTGAGGTAGTACAGGGTGAAGTCCTGCAGCGGATACGGGCCGACGTGCGCCTCGGTGTCCTGCATCGCGCCGTCGGCGTCGGCGGGCACCAGCTCGGGCGAGATGGTGGTGCCGGCGATCGCCTCCAGCACGGCGCGGGTGGCGTCGTCGTGGCGGCCGCCCTGCGCGAACCAGCGGATCAGGTACTGGATCAGCGTCTTCGGCACCGAGGCGTTCACGTTGTAGTGCGACATGTGGTCGCCCACGCCGTAGGTGCACCAGCCCAGCGCCAGCTCGCTGAGGTCGCCGGTGCCGAGCACGAAGGCGCGGTGCCGGTTGGCCAGGCGGAACAGGTGCGAGGTGCGCTCGCCGGCCTGCACATTCTCGAAGGTGATGTCGTAGACCTTCTCACCGCTCGCAAACGGGTGGCCGAGGTCGGCCAGCATCTGCCGGCACGAGGGCCGGATGTCGATCTCCTCGCCGCTCACGCCCAGCGCGCGCATTAGCGCGTGCGCCTGCTGCAGCGTCTGCGCGCTGGTGGCGAAGCCGGGCATCGTGTAGGCGAGAATGTTCGCCCGCGGCAGGCCGAGCCGGTCGAACGCCTCCACCGCCACCAGCAGGGCGAGGGTGGAATCCAGCCCGCCGGAGACGCCGATCACCACGCGCTCGGCGGCCGTCGCGCGGATGCGCTGGATCAGGCCATGCGCCTGGATGTTCACCGCCTCGTAGCAGCGCTGGTCCAGCGTGGCCGGGTTCGACGGCACGTAGGGATAGCGCGGCACGCTGCGGCGCAGGTGGGTGTCGGCCAGCACCGGCGCGCGGAACGCGAACGGTACCCGGCGCGTCGCCTTGAGCTGCGGCTGCAGGTCGCGCACCTGGTCGTTGTAGCTGGTCATGCGCGAGCGCTCCTGCACCAGCCGCTCCAGGTCGACGTCGGCCAGCAGCAGATGGTCGCCCTCGGCGAAGCGCGCGGATTCGGCCAGCACCGTGCCGTTCTCGGCAATGATCGCCTGGCCGTCCCAGGCCAGGTCGGTGGTCGATTCGCCGATACCGGCCGAGGTGTAGACGTGCGCAGCCAGACAGCGGGCCGAGTGGCTTTCGCTCAGCAGGCGGCGGTAGTCGGCCTTGCCCACGGTGACGTTGCTGGCCGACAGGTTCACCAGCACGGTGGCGCCGGCCAGCGCAGCGTAGGTGCTCGGTGGCACCGGCACCCACATGTCCTCGCATATCTCTGCATGCACGCGCAGGTGCGGATGCGAGGCAGCGGTAAAGATCAGGTCGCTGCCAAACGGCACCTCGCGCCCCAGTACCACGGCGGTGTCAGCCACCGCATGGCTGCCGGCGGTGTACTGGCGTGCCTCGTAGAACTCGCGGTAGTTGGGCAGGTAGCGCTTGGGCACCACGCCCAGCAGCTCGCCGCCCTGCAGCGCCGCGGCCACGTTGAACAGCTGACCCTCCACGCGCAGCGGCAGCCCCACGAACACCAGCGGCAGCAGCTGCGTGGTGGCCTCGCGCACCGCGTCCAGCGCGGCCAGGCTGGCGTCGAGCAGGGCATCCTGCTGGGCCAGGTCGTCCAGGCTGTAGCCGGACAGCCCCAGCTCCGGAAACACCACCACCGCCGCGCCCTGGTCCGCCGCCTCGCGCAGCTGCGCGATGGTCCGTTCGGCATTCGCCACCGGATCGGCCAGCCGCACGGCCGGCACGGCCGCGGCGAGTCGGACGAATCCGTGGCGGTAGGGCGAGTCGAAGTCGGAGGGCATGCACGGCTCCCGGAAGGGCATCCGCGAATGCTACGTGGTTTCGGCGGTGCCGCGAACCCGAGCCGGGCCGCCGCGCCCCCACGCCGCCACGCCCCACAACGTCGTCATCCCGGCGAAGGCCGGAGGAGCTTCACAACGGCGCAGCCGGTCATCCAGTGCCTTTCGCCTCTTCCCCCATCGAAGTCACTGGATCCCAGCTTGACCAGCCATTCGGCTGTTGAAAGCCGCTGGGATGACGGTGAGGAAGTGTGAGGCTCTGCGGCAAGGTGAAATCGCCCGCAGCGTTGCTCCATTCGCTGAGGTGATCGCGATCCTGACCCACCACCTACCGTCCCGGTTTCCGCCGGGACCGCGAGACGAAAGCAACTCGGGAACCCCTCACTCCGGCAACTTGAACGCCACCAGCGCGTCGCTGCGCCCGGTATCCAGCTTGCCGTGCCCGCCCGCCGCGATCACCACGTACTGCCGGTTGCCCACCGCGTAGGTCATCGGCGTGGCCATGCCCGGAGCGGGCAGTTCGGCGCGCCACAGCTCCTTGCCGGTGGCCCGGTCCAGCGCCCGCAGGTAGCCGTCGGTGGAGGCGGCGATGAACACCAGCCCGCTGGCCGTCATCAGCGGCCCGCCCATGCCCGGCATGCCCTTGATCGAGATCGGCCACGGCGCCTTGTGCTTGCCGGTGCCCAGTGGGATCGACCAGTCCAGCTTGCCGGTGCCCAGGTTCAGCGCTACCACCCGGCCCCACGGCGGGGCGATGCACGGCGCGCCCAGCGGCGACTGCAGCACGCGGCGGCGCATGCCGTACGGGGTGTGCTTCATGCGGGCGTACTCCCAGCCCTTTTCTCCGCCGGCCTTGATCTGCCGCAGCCACTCCTCGCGCGGCAGCAACTGCACCTGCATCGGCAGGTCGTTGACGTTGGTCACCAGGGTCTGCGTGGCCGGGTCCCAGGCGCCGGAGCCCCAGTTCACGCCGCCGGCGTAGCTGGGCATCTCGATGGTGCCCTGCAGGCTGGGCGGGGTGAAGATGCCCTCGCTCTTCAGCGAGCCGATCAGCGCGCGGCAGCGGTTGCGGTCCCAGAAGGTGAGACCGTGCGCGTCGGCCGGCGTCACCGGACCGTTGCGCACCAGCGAGGGCAGGGCCGAGAACGGCTGGGTCGGCGACAGCTTCTCGCCCGGCACACCGTCCTGCGGCACCGGCTTCTCGGTGATGTCGAACAGTGGCGTGCCGTCGTCGCGGCGGAACACGAACACCTGGCCGGTCTTGGTCAGCTGGATCACCGCCGGGATGCTCTGCCCGTCGCGCTTGAGGTCCACCAGCATCGGCTGCGCGGCCAGGTCGTAGTCCCACACGTCGTGGTGGATCAGCTGCCGCGCCCACACCAGCTTGCCGGTTGCCGTATCCAGTGCCACCAGCGAATTGGCCCAGCGGTTGTCGCCGGGGCGCTCGCCGCCGTACGGGTCCGGGCTGGCCGAGCCAGTGGGGATGAACACCAGGTGCCGCGCCGGATCCACCGAGAACACGCCCCAGGCATTGGCTGCGCCGTCCCAGGTGGGGTAGGGCTTGGCCTCCGGGTCGCCGGCCTCGGCGGTGCGCTCCACCGGGTCCCAGTGCCAGCGCAGCGCGCCGGTGCGCGCATCGAACGCGCGCACCACGCCCAGCGCGTTGGCGGCCGAGTAGTTGTCGCCGATGGACGAGCCCAGGATCAGCGTGTCGCCGTCCACCGCCGGCGGCGAGGTGAACTCGTAGTCGCCTTTGTCGGAGTCGCGCAGCAGGTGCGCGGAGAGCTGCAGCTGGCCGTGCTCGCCGAAGCCCTCGCAGGGCCGGCCGGTGGCCGCATCCAGTGCGATCAGCCGCGCGTCGACGGTGCCAAAGAAGATGCGTGTGGCGCAGGCGCTGCTGGCCGCCGCGGTCGGGTCGCGCCACCAGGTGACACCGCGCGAGGCCAGTTCGGAGCGGTCCTCGCTGCCGTCGACATGCGCGTCGTACTTCCAGCGCTGCGTGCCGGTGGCCGCATCCAGCGCAAACACCTCACCGGTGGCGGTGCTGAAGTACAGCGTGCCGTCCACGAACAGCGGCGTCGCCTCGAAGGTCAGCTTTCCCTCGGTCTCCCAGCCCTTGGCCAGCGCGCCGGTGTGGAACGTCCACGCCGGCTGCAGTGCCGCCACGTTGGCCGGGGTGATCTGCCTCAGCGGCGCAAACCGGCTGCCGCCAGCATCGCCACCCCAGGCCGACCACTGGAACGCATGCGCTGCGGCATCCAGCGGCGGCACGTCGACCGGAGCCGAGCGGGAACAGCCGCCGAGCAGGGCGGTGATGGCGGCGGCGAGGATGAAGGTGGAACCACGCATGGATGGACGCTCCCTGTGACAGTGGGCGCAGGGTCGCGGGTGGGGTGGGGTGGGGCAAGCGGTTTGGGGTGAGTGGGATGGGGGATGACGTAGGCGGGTCCGGATGTCAGCAAGGACCATGCGCGGCTTTCGCACTTGTGCCCCATGACGACCCGTGGAACGATCCCGAAGTCGGGCAATGCCCGGCTTAATGGGGAAAGCGCAAGACTATGCGAGCCGGCGGCATCAGCAGAACGCCGCTGTGGGTCTGATCAGGGAGTTACCGCGCCCGGCGCGCGGAGCTTGAAGGAGTAGGCGGCAGGATGACACCGCATTTCCAAACTATTCGGCGTCAGGCCTCATGAGGCATGCTCCGGCCGGATACGCGTGTCCGTTCTGTGGCATCGCTGCGGCGCTTCCTTCGCCGGCTCCGGAATCGGCCGTTGTGCTGGTGGATAACAACCTCTACGCCCTCGTGCCGACGCATCACTACGGCGGGATCAAGGGCAACTGCCTGGTTATTCCCCGGATGCACTACGAGAATGTGCTGGATATTCCGGACAGCCTTGGCGCTGACTTCTTTCGTGCCACGCGTCGCCTGGCGCAGGCGATGCGGGATGTTTTCCAGTGTGAGGGGATCTCAACTCGCCAGCACAACGGGCCAGCTGGTGATCAGGATGTGTGGCATTTTCATCTGCATGTGTTTCCGCGCTACTCAGGGGACGCGCTGCATGCGGGTAGAAAAGTGCCTTACAACTTTGAGGACCGTATCGAGTGGGCGGCCAGTCTTCGGGCTGCTCTGGGCTAGGGCAAGGGGAGCGAGACTTATGAAAGTGCACTCTGCCCCCTGTTCTGCCTACATCTCACTCGAGGCGGACAACTTTGCAGCCGCTTAACTCAGGCGTTAGGTCGGACGAATTCAATAACACAGGAGACGTATGCGTAATAATTCATCTTCCACGGGCCTGGAAATCTACACCAGCGGTGAAAGTTGGCTACCAATGCTAGCAAAAGCATATAAAGCGAAAACCTCGGTTACTCTTATCGACGATGCTAATCTGGGTGTCGATCCCATTAATGAAACGCTTCTTCAAATGGGGCGCAAGGCAAATCTCACAGCAAAGGAATGGGGTGCTGTACTGATATCGTTAGGCATGGCCGGCGCTGGAGTATACCTGCTGGTAATGGCTATAATTGATCCAGAGCCATTTAGCAAAATTGCCGCAGCTTTAGGCACAGGGGCAGTTATGATTTTTGGCGGAGGCTTTTCAGCAATTCGCGTTCTTACTGGGCATCAACCTCCGACTGTTAAGGCGGGCCCAAAGGGTTTTGAGATTAGCTTTTCTTGAAATCTTCGCGATCGTCCCAGCCCAACTCGTTTGCTCAAGGCGGTCGAATCCGTGCCGCTTAACACAAGCGTTGGTGGCCAAAAAAGCAACAGCACGCAGGAGATATAACAGATATGGATGCTACAAAAATTGAGAAATTGGAGTTGGTGTTTACGTTATGTGAGCGGCTCGGCCTCGCCGCAGCGACGTCTGTCGGAGGAGCGGCGATGCTTCGCTTTAGCGCATCCGCGTTCCCGCCTTTTCCGCCTGTCGCTTCGATCTTAGGTCTACTGGTCTTCGTCGGTGGTTTTGGCCTTGCGTTCATCGCTGCTGGCGTGTTTTTCACCAAATTCTGCGGGCCGGGTACTAGCCGTTTCAAGGTTGGGTTAATGGCTACATTTCTCGTAATTCTTACCGTGTGTTTCGTCCTTGCAGTGGTCAAGGCCGGGGTCGTAGCGCTTGGCCACTAATGACTAGTTCAAGGCCAGCGACCTCGCCGCTGCTTAACTCTAGCGTTAGATACATGAAAAATCTCAACAACAGGGGAATGTAGATGGCGAACAAGTATCCATACGTAGCTTCCGCAGGCCCGCTTGTAAAGGCCGTAAGTCATTTTCGGAAGAGCTTCCCAAAGGAAGTTACCGCAGATACGCTGCGAAAATTGGGGGTGGCACCCAAGAACGAATCATACGTGATCAACGTGCTTCGATTTTTGGGGGTTATCGATGAAGAGGGAAGGAAAGTTGATAGCAAGGCAAAGGCCTTTGTCCAGCACCAAGACGGCGCCTTTTCATCGGAGTTCGAAAAGGTCGTCCGCGAGGCCTACGAGGAGCTCTTTGAACTTCATGGCGATGCGGCGTGGAAGCTCGATCGAAGTTCATTAACCCAGTTTTTTCGAACATCCGATCATTCCACAGAAGTTGTCGGAACTCGCCAAGCGGGCACTTTTTCGGCCCTTGCTGCACTTTCTGGCCACGCAGAGATGCCAGCTCCAAAAACGAATACTGTCCCAAAAAAGTCGCAAGGAGCTTCAGCAACGACGAGTGCGAAGAAGAATCCACCGACATCGCAAAGTAACTTACAAGGTACGGTCTCGGACCAAAAAGCTTCCGGCTCGGAACAATCTCTAGTTGGCCTTACAGTTCGTATTGAGGTAAATCTTCCTGCATCGGGAGATCAGGAAACATACGACCGCATCTTCCAAAGCATTCGGAAGAATTTGATCAATGGCTCTTGACCTAGACCAGTTTGAACGTATTGCTCGCGGAGCGCACGCCTTCACGGAGGCTGGCTCCGCCGGTAATAGCTCCGAGCATCCATTCGATGAGCGCAATATACATTCTGACCTGCCTGAAGATGTAAGGAGGCTTTTTGATAATGGTCACTATGCCCAAGCCACGTTCGAAGCGCTCAAGTATCTTGACGAAGAGGTTCAACGTATATCCGGGGACTCTGACTTCGGAAAGAGTCTGATGATGAGAGTCTTTGGTGGGGTTCCTCCGAAATTGCGATTAAACCCAGGGATGACTGCTTCTGAACAAAGCGAGCAAGAGGGCTTTAAGTTCATTTTCGCTGGGACGATGGCAGGAATAAGGAACCCCCGAGGTCATAAGAGCGGCGTCGTAGATGATCCTGACACCTGTCTCGACCACCTTTCGCTCACCTCAATGCTCCTACGGAAAATCGAAGAGGCGGGTTTGCGGTAGGAGATCAGAAGCAGGAACGGGGGCAGGTTCACTTTCACTGCTGGCAATTAGCGGCCGCAACACGCCTCATCGCCCCCTCAACCTCTCCGGCAACGCCTCCCGATACCGTCGACTCACCATCACCGTCGTCCCGTCCCGTAGCGTGAGCTCGGCATCCCCATGCCCCCGTGGCGTCAGCGCCGCGATCTGATCAGCGCGAACGAGATAGCTGCGGTGCACGCGCAGGAACTGTGCGGGGTGCAGCTGGCTGGCCAGTTGGGTGAGGGTGGCGCGCATCAGGTAGCTGCGTTGCGGGGTGTGCAGTTCCACGTAGTTGCCGCTGCCGACCAGGTGGGTCACTTCGTCCAGGGGCACTACCACGCGCTGGCCGCGTTCGGTGATAACCAGCGGCGGCGGGTTGAACGCCGGTGCGGGCATGGCGGCCTGCAGACGGCGCAGGTCTTCTTCAGCCGGTAGCGGGTCGGCGTCGGCGAGGCGGGCGCGCAGGCGGGCCAGCGTGGCGGCGAGGCGCGGGGCGTCGAAGGGTTTGAGCAGGTAGTCGACGGCGGCGACTTCGAACGCGCGCAGCGCGTGCTCGTGGTAGGCGGTGGCGAACACCAGCAGCGGCCACGGCGGCGGCAACCGGTCCAGCAGGTCGAAGCCGGTGGATTCGCCCAGTGCGATGTCCAGAAACAGCGCGTCGGCGTTGGCGCCGGGCAAGGTGGCGAGCGCGGCGGGCAGGGTGTCGGCTTCCAGCACCACCTCGACGTCTTCGTGGTCGGCGAGCAGGCGGCGCAGCCGGGCGCGGGCGGGGGCTTCGTCTTCCACGATGGCCAGGCGCAGGGTCATGCGGTCGGCTCCGCCGTCCACGTTTCCAGCGGCAGGGTGATGTCCACCACGGTGCCGCCCTGCGCGCCGTGGCCGATCTGCCAGTGGTGGCGATCCGGGTAGAGCAGGGCGAGGCGTTCGCGCACGTTGGCCAGGCCCACGCCCGGTTGCGCATCGGCGGCGAAGCCGACGCCGTCGTCTTCCACGCGGCAGTGCAGCCGGTCGCCATCGCGGCGCAGGCTGACGGCGAGCCGGCCGCGGCCGTTGCGCAGGCCGTGGCGGAAGGCGTTTTCCACCAGCGGCTGCAGCAGCAGGCGCGGCAGGCGCATGGTGTCCAGCCCTTCGTCCACGGTGATATCAACGTGCAGCAGGCCGGGTTGGCGTTCGGCCATCAGCGCGGTGTAGGCGCGCAGCCAGTGCGTTTCGTCGGCGACGCGCACGAACTCGGAACCGTCGGCGGTCATCGCCGCGCGCAGCAGGTCGGACAGCGCCACGATCATCCGGTCGGCAGCGGGCACGTCCTCGTAGATGCGGTTGGAGATGGCGTTGAGCGTGTTGAACACGAAGTGCGGCTCGATCTGCGCCGACAGGTGCGCCAGCCGCGCCTCGCTCAGCGCCCGGCGCAGTTCCAGCTCGTCCAGCTGCTGCCGGCGGCGCTCGCGGATGGTGCGGATCAACGCGCACGCGACAACGAGGCTGAGGTAGGTGATGAGATCTTTCTGGAACTCGTAGACCAGCCCGATCCACACCTCGCCGAACTCGTACGACGAACCCATCGCCGCGTACACCGCCTTGCGCGATTAAACGATTAAAGGGGACGTGGCTAATTAAGTCGAGAAGCGTGGCCGGGTTCACTTTCCGTGTTGGCGATTGGCGGCGGCAACAAAGGGGGCAGGGTCGCCTTTTCAAGGCGCTTTCTCTGTACGGTTGCGCTTTTAGTCCTGGTTTGTTTTCGATCATGCTTTTCGTGGGCGAATTTACTGGAGGCCAAGCCGTGCACCTGACAACCATCATTCTTCTCGTGCTCGCTCTGTACGTCGCTCAGATATTCCTGCAAGAGACCTCGCGCTTCAGGTTTGACCTCAAGGGCATTGTTGGCAACCGTGACGTTCAGCCCGAACCTTCCGTGATCGCGGCTCGGCTGGATCGAGCGAAGAACAACCTTCTGGAGTCCTTGCCGATCTTCATCTCCCTGGCACTGCTGGCCCTCACGAGGGGAACCAGCCAGGAGGCGGAGGCTCAGGGTGCGTTGGTCTTTCTCGTGGCCCGCGTCGTCTACGTGCCCGCCTACGTCAGCGGCATCCCCTGGCTGCGATCCCTGGTCTGGCTGGCCAGCATGTTCGGTCTTTTGATGATGGCGTTGCCGATGATCTAGGCAGCGCCCGAGACAAGAGGCAGAGTCGACTTCTCCACAGCGGGGTCTCGGTCGGTTGAACTCCGTACCGATGAGACCCGATTCCCGTCGGGTTCTTATCCTTCGACCAGATGCAGCAGGCATCGCTTTGGTGCGCCCCCCGTTTAGATCACTCTTTGATTTACCTGTGGCTCGCTGCCTTGACGCCCATCCATAGCAGTAGCAGACTCGGTCGCAAGGAGCCTCGAAACTCCCCACACAGCGGTACCCACCTCCGTCAAACCGGTGGGTTTTTTGTGCCTGCGTCATTGCAGGCGCAACCGACGCGAAGCCTGTGTCGGGAGGGCGGCTAATACAACACCCGCAAGGGGAATACGCCCGCCGGCTGTGTGCGGTTTCGAGCCTCCCGACTTCCCGTCGCCGTCCCGGCGCGCGGGTACTTCATGGAATGAGGAGGCGAACATGTCGACGATCGATTCGGAAGACCTGGGAGCAACGGGCGAGGCTTGGCCCATGCACAGCCTGCAACGGCTGGCGAAGCTGCGCGTGGATGTGGCGTTGTTGGCCCAGCTGGCGCGAACGCGCGGAACGGACGCGCCACCGGATGACCTCACGGCCGTGCGCCTGAGCGAAATGGCCCGCAGCCTGACCTGGCTGGAGGCGCGGATCGGGCAGGTGCTTGACGTGCATTCGAGCGCAACGGAGGCAGACGAGCGAACGGCCGCGCAGGACGCCGATGCGGTGCCGGATGACGCAGCCTATGACGATGCGGCGTCCGCGATGGACGACGCGGGGCCGCGCTACATGTCCGGCATCACCCTGGATCAGATCGACGCGATCCACGAGCTGCTCGACAAGCTTCGCGCCCACGGCGACGTGGTGACGTGCAGCCATCGGGCCGAGTTCGCCGACGGCACGCTGACGATGATGGGCGACGCCATCTACCGCGACGCCGGCACGCTGCGCGATCTCATCGACGCCATCGACGCGCAGCGGCTGACACCGCCACGCAGTACGCGACCCGGCGTAGCGGAGGAGGGCGCCACCTACCTCGGACAGCCCTGGCAGGTGCCCATGGACAGCGCATCGCACCTTGTGCGCGAGCACCCGACGTACCAATAGCCGGACAAGGGCACGGGGGAACGATCCGGTCGCTCCGTGCCCTTTCTTTCAGCGCCGCTCTTTGCCGCGCCAGGAAGGTAATCCGCGGGAGATTTCCGGCCGGAATCGGCCAGAGGCCGCCTTTGCTTCCGGCGGCTATGGCAATGCGTCCGGTTGGCCCGCCAAGTGGTCAACGACGGGTGAGGCGACCAGCCGGTCACGCTGCTGCTGGTGGATTCGGCGAATGAAACCTGTCCTGTCCGAATCCGCTGGCAGCGAGTCGAGTCCACTTCTCTGTTGACTCTGGACCAGGATCCAAGGCCTACATTGGGCTTCCATCCCCCACGCGAGAACTGCGAGATGCCCGCGAGCCCTGCCCAGGTCGTCACCGCCTTCCTTCAGGCCTTCATGTCCGGCGATATCGACCGGGCCAGGCATATGGTGAGCGAGGACTTCTGGTTCCAAGCGCCACTGCACGACGGACGCGGCAGCAAGTCGACCTACTTCGCCGGGGCAGAAGCGAAGACCCGTTTTATTCGTGCCTTCCGCATCTTGCGTCAATGGGCAGAAGGCGCTGATGTTTCCACCGTCTACGAACTCGACATTCACACGCCCGATGGCGACGCCACGATGGCGATGAGCGAGTGGCACACCGTGCACGCGGGGCTGGTGACGTCGACGTACATGGTGTTCGACAGCTCGGCCAGGGCGGCCCAACTACTTGGCCATGCGCTCGGTGCCCACCATTGATCGGGGGATCCGGTCTACGAGTTGTTAGCGTCCTTGCTGCGACTCGGATTCTTTCTTGCGAATGAAATCTAACTCACCTTCGATGATGCGTCTCAGGGCTGGTTCAGACTGAAGTGCTCGTTCGAACCAAAGGCGTGCATCTTTTAGATGGCCATTTGTACGCAGCGCCTTTGCGCCGTATAGCAAGGCGTCAGTGTTGTTCGGCTCCTTGCTCAAGGTGGCACGAGATATATCGATCAATTCAGCGAGCCGATTCTGACGCCAGAGGTCAAGAAATTTTTGTTTTCTGCGAGCGACGCGCGAACCTACAAGGCCCATGACGAGAAGCACGGCCTGGGCTACAACCACGACGAATAGAACCGTAGTAAGCGTCCAGAGTCGCTCTTCGATGGCATCCATATCATTCGGTTCCTTGAGTGCTAACCGGAGTTAGGCGCCCCTCGCGAAGTGCCATGTGATCCATGCGCATGATAAGACTGTGATGGTAATAGCCACTACAATAGGTGCTGTGTTCTTGAGGTTGCGCCGCAGGTAACGATACGGCCAGACTCCGGACGCAAAGGCGAAGAGCGTCAATATAGGCGTAATGATTAAACCCCACTCCCCGCGATGATCCTGCGCAAAGTTTGTGATGCCGAGCGTGGCTACCGCGTCGCTCACGGCAACCCCTAGCGCGAAACTAGCGACGGCGAGTAGTGGCCATGCGAACGCCAAATATTTGATCGTGTGCTTTGCTTCCATGACGCCTAACGCCTGAATTGAGCCAAGCCGCAAGCCGGCTTCGGATTGAATGAATTGTCACCTGCCAATCGGTGATTGCTCGAATCGGATCTTGGCGTCATCGATGAGCCGCATAAACGGTTCGCCCTGTCGCAGCCTGAGATCCGCCCAGAACGTTACTTCGCGTGCTTGGGCTGGCAGCTTGGCGAATGGGGCATTGACCGAGAAGGTAAAGCTCTTGGGATTGTTCGCAAGGACGAACTTTTGAAGCGCGGCCAGCTCATGTGCGCCGCGCGGGCTAAGAGCCAGCAGATAGGTCAATACACGGATGTCCGAGCTAAAGACACCACCCGAGCGGGTGCCGGGCCCCACTTGCAGCGGCACAAGCCCCATCGCGGCCGATCGGGCGCCGGCGGGGCCAGAGAGGCTTAGCGTGAGCCGGGCTGCGGAGATGTTCAGGTCGTACCCCGCAGGAACGGAGAGCCTCACTCGCACTTGCGTGGGATCCACCTGCGCGAGGTCGCGTGGCGAGAGTGACGAAAGACTCAGCGCGGTGGACAGTGGAATTGATGCGCATCCTGCGCAGAGCAGTAGTGCAGCGAAAACAAGAGCTACAAAATTCCTCATGGCTATCCTTGGCAGCTAACGCTGGAGCGGCGGCGAAGCCGTCAGCCTTGAACGAACAAAAGAGACTTTCCCCCTTTCGGCCTCGAGGGCCATGATGGTGGCAACACAACCGTCAGCGGAGGAGGAAGTCTCCATGGGCACTATAGCCCTGGGTGTGGACCTGGCGAAGCGGGTGTTCTCGGTATGCTAGGTGAATGCCGCCGGGCATGTGCTGCGGCGGCAGGCGTTGAGGCGCGAAGCCTTTGCCGCATGGCTCGGCCAGCAGCCGGCCGGCACCGTGGTGGCGATGGAGGCGTGTAGCGGTGTAGCTGGACCAGGGCACGGAGAAAAGGACGCCAACTGTCTCCGTGCACTTTTTATAGCATCAGGTTCACGCCCTCCATGCAGGCCGGACCGAGCAGCGTCGGCAACCGTGTCGTTATACGCTTGCCCACACCCCTCGCCGTGGAACGATGCGCTCATGTCTCCGGCCGGAATGCGCGCTGCGGGATTAGATTGCAGAACTAAGCCGCGGCAGCAAGGGTAGGTGGCTGGATTGATTGAACAGGTGCCGTGAGGGGATGCAGGGCCGAATGGATCAGGTCGCAGGATTCGATCGCGCTCTGCGACCTCCACAGCGTCAGGTTTCTGAGGTTCCGCGCATGACATCGAGTTCCGCCTCCCAAGAGACGTCTGCTCCCGTCATCGTTGTTCCCTACGACGCGTCGTGGCCGAGCGAGTTTGAATCCGAGAAGCAGGCGCTTTCCCTCGCGCTGGCGCCATGGCTGGCAGGCCCCATTGAGCATGTCGGTAGTACCGCGGTTCCTGGGCTCGCCGCGAAACCCGTTATCGACATCATGGTCGCCGTTGAAAACCTGGATGCTTCACGCCCTGCCATCCCGGCCGCCGAAGCGTTGGGCTACCTATATTGGCCATACAAAGCCGATGTCATGCACTGGTTCTGCAAGCCCTCGGATGCCCACCGGACGCACCATCTCCACCTGGTTCCTTACGGCAGTGAGCTTTGGCGGGCAAGGCTGGGGTTCCGCGATGCGCTGCGAGCGAACGCACGTCTCGCACAAGAGTACGCCCAGCTCAAATTGGACATGGCCAGCAGATACCGCCATGACCGCGACGCGTACACCCAGTCCAAAACCGGGTTCGTTCAGCAGGTGCTGGAATCTATCGGTTCACCCGTCTAGTGAGTGGGACCGAACGCGACCCCGTCCTTGAAACATGTCGTCGAGGCGTGTGTAGCTGTGCTCCATGCCGTCGGTCATGCCGGTGGAGACTGCGTCTTCACGCGCTTGCTTGGAGGCGAACGTCAGGTTGCAGATCAGCGTCGTGATGCCGTGCTCCTCCGTGAGTTCAAGTGACACGATGCAGGGATCGCCCGTTGGCATGGCGAAGTCCATGTCGCCCGGGTCGAAGTATTGTTCGTGGACGAGCCTGGAGCCGTCATCGACTTCGGTGAACGTACCCAGAAAGCCAAACGCGCTGCCGTCTTCGCGGTTTTTCCACTGCCACTTGTATGTGCCGCCGACGCGGACATCCATGTCGCACACGGGCATGTCCCAGCCTTCATAGCCTTGCCATTTGCGCACGAGCTCGGGGCGTGTATGTGCATCCCACACCATCTGGCGAGGCGCATGGAATGTACGTGTGACGCGGACTTCGCGATCACTCGGAAATGTCACTTCTGCGGGCTTGGGCATGGGTTTCTCCTGGGTGATCCTTCGTGATGGCGCGAGACTCTGAGGACGCGTGAACAAACGGCGCGCTGACACGTCAGTGCTATTTGTGTGTCCGTTTGCGCCGGGACGGTTTGGCCTGGAGTTCCCCGAGCAACGCATCGAGACGCTGGTAGTTCTGCTCGAAGATCTCGCGGTAACGTTCGATCCAGTCCACGGCCTCCTTCAATCCTTTCGTTTCCAATCTGCGTGGACGTCGTTGCGCATCGACGTCCATCGAGATGAGGCCGGCGCGTTCAAGCACTTTCAGATGTTTGGAAATGGCGGGTTGGCTCATCTCGAACGGCACGGCGAGTTCCGTCACGGTGGCCTCTCCCGTGGCCAGCCGGGCAAGGATCGCGCGGCGGGTGGGGTCGGCCAGGGCGGCGAAGGTCAGGTTGAGGCGTTCCGAACTTTGCATAACTATCCAGATACATAACCTAAAGGTAATGTACGGCGGTGAGGCAGATTGGTCAAGACCTGCCGACCGGGGGCTAATTAAAGGGGACGTGGCTAATTAAATTCGGCCTTCGTCTGGTAGTGGCCGCCTGCCTAATGAGGCACGTCCACTTCTCATTTTTTGGCGGTGCGCGCCGAAGATTCGAAGCACGCGACAGCGCGAGCGACGTTCTTCGCGATGGCGTCGCTGGCGCTATCCAGCAATGTGCGTTCGGCGCCGTCGTTCACTAGCGCGGTGACCACGTCGGGCAGGTGGTGGTGAATTTCTTCCGCCATCTGCCGTAGGCGTGCCCGCATGAAGGGAAGCTTGTAGCCGGTGGACGCGGCGAGGGCTTCCCAGTCGCGGTAGTCCACCTGATCGATCGCCTTGGCGTGGCCGATGTTCATGGCGGGCACCCGATCTACGTAGCGTTCCGGCACCGCGATGGTCGGCACCAGATCGTAGAACGGCGCCAGCTGGCGGCGCCCGTCCTGCGGGGTCAGCAGCGCCAGGTTTTTTGCATGGGCGTCGGCGTTGCCGATGAGGGTGTTGTAGATCACCCAGTCGAGAAAATGCCGGATGGCGAGGGGCCCCAGCCGCAGCTGAAAACGGATGAGGTTGGCGCACGCCGCCAGGGAGGGGCCGCCTTGCACCTCGTACTTCTGTTCGCTGGGGTGCCCCAGCGCCTGGCAGAAATCTTCCTGGTGCAACCGGACGGGATCACCCGTTGGACCGACCGCACGGTCGTAGCGCGCGACCAGCAGGGCCTTTTCTCCGGCCACGGTTCGCAGCTCGGTGTGGGCGACCGGCAAGCCCAGCGCACGCGCCAAGGTCAGGCCCAGTGCTTCGAGGTCGCGAAGGCCCGGTAAGCGGTGGCTGTCGGGCTTGAGGATGTGCGTGGTCAGCTCGCCAGTGGCGGGCATGCGGATGACCCCGTCGGCATGCACCACCACGGCGATCTTGTCCTGCGCCCCGGCCAGGGACAGGCGCCGAGGCGTGCCGACGAGCGCCATCTCCGCGGCGCTGCCGTGCCATCCGCTCTGCAGGAGCTCCGCTTCCAGCGCTTGGGAAGTCAGCGCATCGCCGCCTTCGGCATTGAAATCCGCCGAGAGGCTCACGGCGCCGGCGCACTCGCCGCCGATGGCTGCCAGCAGCGCGAAGTCGTCCCAGACGGGGAGTTTCAAGCGCGCGCAAATGGCCTCGCGGATCATGCCCTCCGGCAAGAGGTTGCCGAACCAGTTGCGAACCACGGCGCCTTCGAATGGCGCGCGCTGCAGCGGCAGGCTCACAGAGAGCGCAACGGCCTGCTCGTGGGCGAGGTAGGCGGCATCGTATTCAAAGCGCCAGTCTTCCGGCGCGCGTACCGACCCGGCCACGCCGAGCACGCCGGCATAGCGACCGAAGATGCGGACGTAGAGGATCTCCATCATGGGCTGACGTCCGAGACCGAAAGACGAAGCCCCAGTGCAGCAAGCACCTGCAGCACCTTGTTGAGTGCCACCGTGGGCTTGCCGCCCTCGAGTGCGATCAGAAAGCCCAGGCTCACGCCGGACAGCCCGGCCAGGTCGGCCTGGGTCAGTGCGTGGCGTTTGCGTGCGGCCCGCACCGCGGCGGCCAGGGCCCGGATGTCGGCGTACTCCGCTTCCATGCCGCTCGGTTGATGTTTGGCGCTCACGGCTGGTTCCTCGACCATATACACGATCGTGAATATCTGGCGGTCCAAGCGACGAGTCAAGAGAAATATCCATGATCGTGAATATTTCGCTTGAGCCCACAGGTTTGGCTGAAAATATCCACGAACGTGAATATTTACTACGCGGGAAAGGGGACGTGGCTAATTAAGCCAACCCTTGGCGAAGGGCAGGATGGATTCCCGCGTTCGCGGGAATGACGGTGAGGGGAGTCGGGGCATGGGCCGGGCTGGCGCGCGGCTTCAGCGTCCGCGCAAGCTTTCCGGCAACGCCTCCCGATAGCGCCGACTCACCATCACCGTGGTCCCGTCGCGCAAGGTGAGCTCCGCATCCCCATGCCCCCGCGGCGTGAGCGCCGCGATCTGGTCGGCGCGGACCAGGTAGCTGCGGTGCACGCGCAGGAACTGCGCGGGGTGCAGCTGGCTGGCCAGTTGGGTGAGGGTGGCGCGCATCAGGTAGCTGCGTTGCGGGGTGTGCAGTTCCACGTAGTTGCCGCTGCCGACCAGGTGGGTCACTTCGTCCAGCGGCACCACCACGCGTTGGCCGCGTTCGGTGACCACCAGCGGCGGCGGGTTGAACGCCGGTGCGGGCATGGCGGCCTGCAGACGTCGCAGGTCTTCTTCGGCGGGTAGCGGGTCGGTGTCGGCGAGGCGGGCGCGCAGGCGGTCTAGCGTGGCGGCGAGGCGCGGGGCGTCGAAGGGTTTGAGCAGGTAGTCGACGGCGGCGACTTCGAACGCGCGCAGCGCGTGCTCGTGGTAGGCGGTGGCGAACACCAGCAGCGGCCATGGGGGCGGCAACTGGTCCAGCAGATCGAAGCTGGTGGATTCGCCCAGTGCGATGTCCAGGAACAGCGCGTCGGCGTGGGCGCCGGGCAGGGTGGCGAGCGCGGCGGGCAGGGTGTCGGCTTCCAGCACGACGTCGACGTCAGCGTGATCGGCCAGCAGGCGGCGCAGCCGGGCGCGGGCGGGGGCTTCGTCTTCCACGATGGCCAGGCGCAGGGTCATGCCTTCGGCTCCGCAGTCCACGGTTCCAGCGGCAGGGTGATGTCCACCGCGGTGCCGCCGTGCGTGCCGGGGCCGATGTGCCAGGTGTGGCGATCCGGGTAGAGCAGGGCGAGGCGTTCGCGCACGTTGGCCAGGCCGACGCCGGGTTGTGCATCGGCGGCGAAGCCGACGCCGTCGTCTTCCACGCGGCAGTGCAGTTGCTCGCCGTCGCCGCGCAGGGCGACGGTGAGCCGGCCGCGGCCGTTGCGCAGGCCGTGGCGGAACGCGTTTTCCACCAACGGCTGCAGCAGCAGGCGCGGCAGGCGCATGGCGTCGAGCCCTTCGTCCACGCGTATATCGACGTGCAGCAGGCCGGGTTGGCGCTCGGCCATCAGCGCGGTGTAGGCGCGCAGCCAATGCACTTCGTCGGACACGCGCACGAAGGCGGAGCCGTCGGCGGTCATCGCCGTGCGCAGCAGGTCGGACAGCGCCACGATCATGCGGTCGGCGGCGGGCACGTCTTCGTACATGCGGTTGGAGATGGCGTTGAGCGTGTTGAACACGAAATGCGGCTCGATCTGCGCGGCCAGGTGCGCCAGCTTCGCCTCGCTCAGGGCGCGGCGCAGTTCGAGTGCTTCGAGCTGGTGGCGGCGGCGCTCGCGGATGGTGCGGATCAACGCGCAGGCGACGACCAGGCTGAGGTAGGTGATGAGGTCTTTCTGGAACTCGTAGACCAGCCCGATCCACACCTCGCCGAAGTCGTACGACGCGCCCATCGCCGCGTACACCGCCTTGCGGATCGCCACGATGATGGCCACGTGCACCAGCGAGAACAACACTGCCGCCGGCAGGTGCACCAGCATGCGTCGCCACGCGCCGGGGCCGGTGATCCTGCAGCGTGATTCGAACCAGCCGACCGCTAGCGCCAGCGCACCGACCACCAGCGCGCTGCTCAACTCCCACGTGTAGTAGTGCCAGGCCACCGCGCCGGGGTTGTCGCGCTGGCTGATCCACACATTGGTGCCCAGCCACAGGCCGATGAAGGTCCAGCCGGCGAAATAGAGCACCAGCCACAGCGGGCGGCTGAGCAGGGTCATGCGCACGGAGCGCGGCTCGGGCGTGGCGTCGAGGCGGGCTGGGGAAAGGGTCGACATGGCGCCGCGGCTGGCTGGGAAGTCGGTATTGATAGCGTGGTGCAAGGTGGTGCGCTACCCCTGTTCATTTTCCAGCCAGCTACGAAGGCGATATCCGCGTAGCCTTTCGCGGCTGCATCCTCTGGCTTGAACTCCCATGACCGATCATTCCGACGCCCCGCACTCGCGTGCGGCGATTCCGCTCGCGCCTTCGCTGGATTCCACGCTGGCCGAGGCGCACCTGCCGCGCCGCTTCCGTCCGCTGGACCGCCGCGTACTGGGCATCACCCTGGCCGCCATGGTGCTCGGTGCCGTGGTCGCCGGGGTGGCGTGGCTGCTCACTGCTCTCATCGGGCTGATCACCAACCTGTCGTTCTATGGCCGCTGGGACACCGTGTTGAGCAGCCCGGCCGGCCATCACCTGGGCCTGTGGGTGATCGCGGTGCCGGTGGTCGGCGGGCTGATCGTGGGCGTGATGGCGCGCTGGGGTTCGCGGGCGATCCGCGGCCACGGCATCCCCGAGGCGATGGAGCAGATCCTGCTCAATGAGAGCCGCATTCCGCCGCGCATGACCTGGCTGAAGCCGGTGTCCTCCGCCGTCGCCATCGGCACCGGCGGCCCGTTCGGCGCCGAGGGGCCGATCATCGCCACCGGCGGGGCGCTCGGCTCGCTGCTCGGCCAGCTCGCCCACGTCACCGCCGACGAACGCAAGACGTTGCTCGCCGCCGGCGCCGCCGCGGGCATGGCGGCGGTGTTTGCCGCGCCGGTGTCCTCGGTGCTGCTGTCGATCGAGCTGCTGCTGTTCGAGCGCCGTGCCCGCTCGCTGATCCCGGTGGCGCTGGCGGCGTTCGTCGGCACCGGGGTGCGCTTCATGCTGGAGGGCAGCGAACCGATGTTCCCGATGCCGGACGTGGCCGCGGCCGCGCCCGGTGCGCTGGGCGTCTACGTGCTGCTGGGCGTGCTGATCGGCGTGGTCAGCGTAGGCGTCACCAAACTCTGCTACGGCATCGAGGATGCCTTCGAAAAGCTGCCGATCCATTGGATGTGGTGGCCGGCGCTGGGCGGCCTGGCCGTGGGGCTGATCGGCTACGTGCAGCCGCTGACGCTCGGCGTGGGCTACGCCAACATCACCACCGCGATCGGCGGCACGCTGGGCGTGTCTGCCCTGCTGATGCTGTGCGTGGCCAAGCTCGCCTCATGGTCGATCGCACTGGGCAGCGGCACCTCCGGCGGCACGCTGGCGCCGCTGTTCACCATCGGCAGCACGCTGGGCGGGGCGATCGGCCTGGGGGTGGCGCAGGCGATGCCGTGGCTGCATGTCGATCCGCGGATGGCCGCGCTGGTGTGCATGGCGGCGATCTTCGCCGGCGCCTCGCGCGCCTTCCTCACCTCGGTGGTGTTCGCCTTCGAGACCACGCTGCAGCCGCACGGCCTGCTGCCGCTGCTCGGTGCGTGCGCGGCGGCCTACCTGGTGTCCGGGCTGATGATGCGCAACACGATCATGACCGAGAAGATCGTGCGCCGCGGCGTGCGGGTGCCGTCGGACTACAGCGCCGACCCGCTGGACCGCATCGCGGTGGGTGAGGCATGCACGCGCGAGGTGGTGTCTCTGCGCGCCGGCCAGAGCATGGCCGAACTGCGCGCCTGGCTGGCCCGTGGCGAGGACGTCTCGCGCCACCAGGGCTTCCCGGTGCTCGACGATGAGGGACGGGCGATCGGTGTGCTGACCCGGCGCAACCTCTTCGATGCCACGGTGCCCGACACCGCCACTGTGGGCAGCCTGGTCACACGCCCGCCATTGGCCGTGCGCGAGGACCACAGCCTGCGCGAGGCGGCCGATCACATGGTGGCCGCCGACGTGGGTCGGCTGATCGTGCTGGCCGCGGGCGGCGAAATGCGGATGGTCGGCATACTGACCCGAAGCGATCTGCTCGCGGCCCACGGCCAGCGGCTGCGCGAGGCCCGTGAGCGAAGCCGCCACCTCCGCGCGAAGCGCTGACAGTTTTCCCAGTTGCCTGCGTGCGGGCGCTGGAGGATGCTCTGCGCCCAGGCGGGCCGGCGTGGGGAGGGGCCCGGAGCAATCTCCGACGAAGGAATCGTGGTGACTGCAAGGCCGGCGCTGTGGTGCGCGATCGCGGTGTTCATGCTGCTGCTGCCGATGACGGCGGCCGGCAAGGTATTGCGCGTCGTCGGTGACGACAACTATCCCCCGTACCTGTTTCTCGGCAGCGACGGCAAGCCCCGCGGCTACGTCGTGGACGAGTGGAAACTGTGGGAGAAGAAGACCGGCGTGCACGTGGAACTGGTCGCCACCGACTGGGCCGACGCGCAGCAGCGCCTGCAGTCCGGCCAGGCCGACGTGATCGACATGATCTTCCGCACACCGGAACGCGAGGCGCTGTACGACTTCACCGAGCCGTTCGCCACCGTGCACGTGGGCGTTTACGTGGATGCGGGCATCACCGGCATCGACGGGCCGGACGCGCTGTCGGGCTTCAACGTTGGCGTGGAGCGCGGTGACGCTTGCGTGGACCGCCTGCACCGGGCCGGGGTGGATTCGCTGCACGAGTACCCGGGCTACGCCGACATCATCGGCGCCGCGCAGCGGTTGGACATCCGCATCTTCTGCATGGACGAGCTGCCCGCGGCGTACTACCTGTACCGGCTGCAGGGCGACACGCGCTTCGTCAAGGCGTTCGACTTCTACACCGACGAGTTCCGCCGCGGCGTGCGCAAGGGCGACACGAAAACGCTTGCGCTGGTCGAACACGGCATGGCGATGATCACCCCGGCCGAGCGCGAGGCACTCAAACGCAAGTGGATGGGGCGGTCGCTGGACTTTGCGCCGTACATGCGCCTGGCCGGCTACGCGCTGCTGGTGGCGATCGGCCTGGGTGTGGCGCTGTTGCTGTGGGGCCTGTCGTTGCGCCGGGCGGTGGAGCGGCGCACCCGCGACCTCGAGCACCTGGCCCACCACGATGCGCTGACCGGCCTGCCGAACCGGCGCATGCTGCAGTTCCGGCTCGACCAGCTCACCGGCCAGGCGAACGCCTCGCCGCTGGCGCTGCTGGCGGTGGACCTGGACAACTTCAAGCGTGTCAACGAGAGCCTGGGGCACGCCGCTGGCGACCTCTTGCTGCAGGGGGCCGCGAAGCGCCTCGGCGACGCCGTGCCCGAGCATGACCTCATCGCCCATCTTGGCGGTGACGAGTTCGTGGTGCTGCTGGCCAGCAACGTCACCGCGATGAGCGTGTCGGCCACCGCCGGGCGCATCCAGCGTGCCTTGTCCGAGCCGTATCCGCTGGACGGCAGCGAGGTGGTGGTCGGCGCCAGCATCGGCGTGAGCCTGTGCCCGGTGGACGGGCGCGATGGCGCCACGTTGCTCAGGAATGCCGATGCGGCGCTGGATCGGGCCAAGCGGTCCGGGGCGGGCGACTGCCGCTTCTACAACCGCTCGCTGACCGACCAGGCGAGCAGCTGGCTGCAACTGGGCGTGAAGCTGCGCCGCGCGATCCAGGACGGCGCCTTCGAGCTGCACTACCAGCCGCAGATCGACCTGCGCAGCGGACGCGTGGTGGCGGCGGAAGCGCTGCTGCGCTGGCCCGATGGCGAGCCGGACTGGATGCCCGAGCATTTCATCCCCTATGCGGAGGAAACCGGACTGATCGAACCCATCGGCGAGTGGGTGCTGGAGCATGCGGTGCGGCAACTGGCCCAGTGGAGGGCCGACGGCCTGCCGTCGTTCCGCATGGCGGTGAATCTCTCGCCGCGCCAGGCCGTCGATGCGCAACTGCCGCTGTTCCTGGTGCGCGTGCTGGCCGACACGGGCCTGTCGCCGGAACTGCTCGAGCTGCAGATCGCCGAGAGCGGCCTGATGGAGCACGGCGCCGCTACCGCGTCGCTGCTGCAGTCGCTGCGGCGCTTGGGCGTAGGGCTGTCCATCGACGACTTCGGCACGGGTTATTCGTCGCTGGCCTACCTGCGCCGGCTGCCGGTGGAGGCGATCAAGCTGGCCCCGAGCTTCCTGGCCGGCCTGCCCGAAGACAGCGGCTCGCGCGCCATCGTCGCCGCAGTGATCGGCATGGCGCACAGCCTGGACATGCGCGTGATTGCCGGGGCAGTGGAGCGCGCCGAGCAGGCGGAATGTCTCGACGAGCTGGGTTGCGATGTGGTGCAGGGCCACCTTTATGCGCATGCCATGCCGGCCGACGAATTCCTCGACTGGTATCGCGCGCATCCGGTCTGCGCGGTTCCGTCCGCCGCGGATATGCCCTTGCAGGGTGCGTGAGCTTCCGTTTGGCCGTCTTTCCGGCGCGGTGGATCGTTCGCGCAGGCATGCGGCGGCCAGGCACTAGACTGCCCGCATGATCGACTCGTCGACGTCCGCTCCTTTTCCCGGTTCATCCCGGCTGCGTCGTGCGATGCATGTCGTGGTTGCGGTGTTCACCGGATTGCTGCTGGCGGCCAGTGGTACGTGGGGCACGCTGGCACTGTGGTACCGCCTGCCCGGTGGTGCTGCGGTCCGCGCGCTGGGCAGCGCGCTGTGGTCGGTGCTGGTGTTGGGCCTGTTGGCGATGGCGGTGATGCGGCGCAGCGGCTGGCCGATCGGGGTCTACCTGGCCGCCTTCGCGCTGCTGCTGGTGTGGTGGGGCTCGATCCGCCCCTCGAACGACCGCATCTGGGCCGACGACGTCGCCCGGCTGATGCGCGGCGAGGTGCACGGCAACCGGGTCACCCTCACCGATGTGCGCAACTTCACCTGGCGCAGTGACGACGACTACGACGTGCGCTGGGAAACCCGCACCTACGACCTGGCCCGGCTGGTGTCGGCCGATGCGATCCTGTCCTACTGGGGCAGCCGGGCCATTGCCCACGCGATGATCTCGTTCGGCTTCGACGACGGCCGCCACGTGGTGTTCTCGGTGGAGATCCGCAAGAAGCGGGGCGAGGCGTTCTCCAGCATCGGCGGCTTCTTCAAGCAGTTCGAGACGGTACTGGTGGCGGCCGAGGAAAACGACATCGTGCGCGTGCGCACCAACGTGCGCGGCGAGGACGACTACCTCTACCCGATGACGCTGGAGCGGCCGACCATGCGCCGGCTGTTCCTCTCCTACGTGGAGGCCGCCAACCGGCTGGCCGAGCGGCCGGCGTTCTACAACACGGTGACATCCAACTGCACCACGCTGGTCTACCGCATGGCGCGGCAGATCAACCCCGGGCTGCCGATGGACATCCGCCTGCTGCTCACCGGCCACCTGCAGGGCTACCTTCGCGACCACGACGCCATCGACACCGGCGAACCGGAAGGCGTGCAGCGCGCCCGCGCCCGCATCACGGAGAAGGCCCGGCGCACCGCGCCGGACGAGGATTTCTCGCGCGCGATCCGCGCATCACACGGAAAGAGGCAGACCCGATGACTCACCGCTATGTGGCGCTGCTGCGCGCCGTCAACGTCGGCGGCACCGGCAAGCTGCCGATGGCCGAACTGAAGGCCATGTGCGAGTCGGCCGGTTTCGCCGGCGTGCGCACCTACATCGCCAGCGGCAACGTGGTGTTCGCGTCGGCGCTGGACGAGGCCGCGGTGAAGGCGGCGCTGGAGCGACAGCTCGCCGCCTACGCCGGCAAGCCGGTCGGCGTGCTGGTCCGCACCGCGCTGGAGATGGCCGGCGTGCTCGCCGCCAATCCGTTTCCGGAGGCACCGGGCAACCGCGTGGTGGCGATCTTCCTCGACGCGCCGCCGCCGAAGGACGCGCTGACGGATGTCCGCGGCCAGGCCGGCGAGCGGCTGGCGCTGGGGCGGCGGGAGATCTACGTGCACTACGGCGACGGCATGGCCGACTCGCGGTTGGCGATCAAGGCGGCGGCCCAGGGGACGGCGCGCAACATGAATACGGTGGGGCGGTTGGCGGCGATGGCGGCGGAGTAGGTTGGAGTGGGGCAGAGTTTTGCTTGTCGTCTTCGTCGTTCGCGCCGCTCCTGCGGCGCAGTGGTTACTTTCTCTTGGCGATCCAAGAGAAAGTGACTCGGTCTCCGCAGGAGAACGAAACGCTCTTCGCTGTTGCTTTCACGGCAAACGCGAAACGGCGAAAGCTCGCCACCGCGAAAGGCGAGCCTGAGAAATTCCGGCCAACCCATCACGCCTGTTGCGATTCACTGGACCGACACTCCCGGCAAAAGCGGGATGTCCGACCAGGCCTCCCCGATCAGAGCGCGATCTGCGCCCGCACCTCGACGATATCCGGATCCACCACCACTCCGCGCCGATCGCTGTGCGCACGCACATAGTTGCCCTGCAGCTTCAGGTACCGGTTGATGTACCAGTTCGCGCCGAGCGTCCAGTTGTGCTCCGCGCCGCCCAGCACCGGCGCGTCGTCCAGGTTCAGCTCGCTGTAGCGCAGCGCCAGCTCCACCGCGCCGTTCGGACCCTTCGGCTTCACGTCGCCGGCGGTGCCGGCCTTGTAGCTGCGCGACTCGCCGGTGAGCACCCAGCTGCCGAACGCGTACCAGCCGCGGCCGTGGCAGGTCGGTCGGCCGTCGTCGAGCCGCACGCGGGCGTCGAGGTATTCGCCCTGCAGCGACCACGGCCCGCCGATCCACAGCGCTTCCAGGCCGGTCCGGCCGATGTGGTCGACCCGCGACAGCGTGCCGGAGTCGACCAGGCGCACGGTGGTGAGGCCGGCTTCCGGTTTCGCGCGCAGGCGTGCGCCCGGCGGCGTGTAGATGTCGCGGCCATCCGTGCTGCCGTGGGGATTTTCGCGCGAGGCGGATATGCCCAGGTGCAGCACGTCGCCGGGTGCGTTGCGCGGCGTCCAGGCAGCGCGCAGCGCGGTCATGCGGCCGTCGGAGCCGCCCTGCAGGTCGCCGGCCCAGTAGTAGCCGGCATTCACCAGCCAGTGCTTGCGGGCGAGCGCCCAGTCCAGGCCGATGCGACGCCCGGCGTAGATCGCCTGGGTCGGCAGCGCGGTTTCCAGGAAGGTGGTGGCACCGGTGCCGGTGTTGCCTTCCAGGCCGACCGGCGTCTTGCTGTAGCCGGCGCGCAGGGCTCCCGCATCGGTGCCGAATAGGGCCTTGGTCTGCACACGGGCGTAGACGTCGAGCCAGTTCCTGGACTGGAAGTCGAACACCGCGATGGCGTCGTACACGCCCTTCCTGCGCACGTAGGCACCGAGCTCCTTGCGGCGGTTGGTCTGCGCGTCGGCCAGCCGACCGTTGTCGCGGGAAAAGCGATCCACGTCGTACTGGTACTTGAAGGCGACGCCGAGATCGGTGCCGTCGGCCAGCACCAGATGCGTGGGCCAGTGCTCGCGGATGTCGTACGACGGCTGGTCGGCGGCGTGGGCCAGCGGGGCGGCGAGGGCCAGGGGGACGGCGAGCGCCAGCCTGTTCATGGAACGACTCCTGCGATGCAACGGGTGACGGTGGTGGCACGGATGCGCCCCGGGGCTAGACTCGGCCGCGGCGCAGGCGGGAATCACGGAGTCGGCAGGCGATGTTCGAACTGAAGGGCATGCTGTCGTTGCATGCGGGCAACCGGCAGGTTGCCGGGCAGGACCGTATCGAGTTGCTGGCGGCGATCGGCGAGAGCGGCAGCATCAGTGCCGCCGCCCGTGCGGTGGGCATGAGCTACAAGGGCGCCTGGGATGCCGTCGACGCGATGAACAACCTCGCCGACGAGCCGCTGGTGGTGCGCGCCGCCGGCGGCCATCGCGGCGGCGGCACCACGCTGACGCCGCGTGGCCAGCGGCTGGTCGAGGCATTCCGCGTCGTGGCCGCCGAGCACGCACGCTACGTGGCCCGGCTCGGTGCCCTCGACGAAGCCTCGTCGCGCGACCTCCAGCTGATGCGCCGCTTCGCCTTGCGCACCAGCGCCCGCAACCAGCTGGCCGGCACCGTCGTCGCCCTCGAACCCGGCGAGGTCAATGACCTGGTCGGGCTGCGTCTGCCTGGCGGTCAGACGCTGCAAGTAACCATCACCCGTGCGAGCACGGAGGAACTGGCGCTGACCGTGGGTGCCGAGGCGATCGCCCTGATCAAGGCCCCGGCGGTGACCCTGGTGCCGGCCGATGACGATGCCGTCGACGGCAACCGGCTGGACGGCTTCGTCGTGGCGATCCATCGCGACGCGGCGGATGCCGAGGTGCGGCTCGAACTGGACGGCGGCGGCGTGCTGATCGCGGTGGTGCCGCAGGAGCGGATCGACGCGCTGCAGCTGGCCGAAGGGCGACCGGCGCGCGCGGTGATCGATGCATCCAGCGTGCTGCTGGGCACTACCGGCTGAGCCGGTCAGCCCGGGCGCGGGCCGGGATGGATGCGCCCGTCGCGGATCTCCAGCACCTGCTGCGCCAGCGCTTCGACGTCGGCCGGGTCGTGGGTGATCATCAGCATCTGCAGGCCCAGCCGCTCCTGCAGCGCGACGAGGCTGCCGCGCAGGCGGCCGCGCAGGGCGGTGTCCAGTGCGGCAAACGGCTCATCGAGCAGCAGCAGCCGCGGCTCCGGCGCCAGGGCGCGGGCCAGTGCCACGCGCTGGCGCTGACCGCCGGAGAGCTGCGAGGGATAGCGCGTGGCGAGGCCGTCGATCTCGAACGCTTCCAGCCAGCGGCGCGCGGCCTCGGGCACGCGCCGCCGCGACGGCTGGCGCAGGCCGGCTCGCAGGCCGAACGCCACGTTCTGCGCCACGGTGAGGTGCGGGAACAGGGCGTAGTCCTGGAACACGTAGCCGACCTGGCGATCGCGAGCCGGCACGTCGACGTCGCGGAAGTCATCGAACAGGGTGCGACCGGCCACGGTGACGTGGCCGCGGTCCGGTCGCAGCAGGCCGGCGATGGCGCGCAGGGTGAGGCTCTTGCCGGCGCCGGAGGGGCCGAACAGCACCAGCCGCCCGGCATCCGAGCGGAACGCCACGTCGAGCGCGAACGGGCGTAGCGGGTCGTCCAGCCGGCGCTGGATGGCGATGTCCAGGCGCATCAGGCGGCCCTCCGCGGGGTGCGTTCGCGGGTCAGCCGGCTGGCGACCAGCAGCGCCGTCACGCAGGTGAGCGAGGCGACCAGCACCAGCAGGTTGGCGCCGGCGTCGTCGCCCGCCTCGATCGCCGAATAGATCGCTACCGACAGCGTCTGCGTGCGGCCGGGCAGGTTGCCGGCGATCATCAGCGTGGCGCCGAACTCGCCCAGCGCCCGGGCGAAGGCGAGCAGGGCGCCGGCGACGATGCCGCGCATGGCCAGTGGCAGCGACACCCGCACGAATACCGCCAGCGGCTTCAGGCCCAGCACTTTCGCCGCGTCCTCCAGTTGCACGTCCACACCTTCGAACGCAGCCCGTGCCGCCTTCTGCACCAGCGGGAAGGCGGCCAGCGTGGCGGCGATCACTGCGCCCTGCCAGGTGAACACGGGGTTGAGGCCCAGGTCGTCGAGCCAGCCGCCGATCAGGCCGCGTCGCCCGAGCAGCACCAGCAGGTAGTAGCCCAGCACGGTCGGTGGCAGCACCAGCGGCAGGGTCAGCAGCGCGTCGACGGTGGCGTTGAGCCGCGAGCGCCAGCGCGACAACCCGTAGGCCACGGTGACGCCAAGCACGAGATTGATCCCGGTCGCCCACAGCGCGACCTTCAGCGACAGCAGCAGTGGCTGCCAGATCTCCGGTCGCACGGCGTCAGGGTGCCAGGAAGCCGAAGCGGGCCATCGCCTGCTGGCCGGCGGCCGAGCGCACGAAATCGATGAAGGACCGCGCCTCGCTGGCACGAGCCGAATGCGCGACGACGGCGATGGGGTAGGTGATCGGCGTGGGCGTGGGCAGGCGCAGCGCCACCTTCACCTTGTCGCCGGCGATGGCGGCGTCGGTGGCGTAGACGAAGCCGGCATCGACCTCGTCGCGCACGACATAGTCCAGGCACTGCCGCACGTTTTGCGCCAGTACTGCCCGCGGCGCCAACTGACCGCTCAGGCCGGCGTCGTGCAGGACGCGCTGCGTGTAGCGTCCCACCGGCACCGATGCCGGGTTGCCCCAGGCGATGCGCTTGAATCCCGGTCCGGCCAGGTCGGCGAGCGCGGTGAGGTGGGTGCGGGTTCCTGTCGGCACGATCACCACCAGCTGGTTGCCGGCGAAGTCGACCCGTGTGCCGGGCACGATGGCACCCTGCGACTGCGCGCGGTCCATCGCCACCTGGTCGGCCGAGGCGTACACGTCGGCCGGCGCGCCATTGAGGATCTGCCGCAGCAAGGTGTCGGAGGAGGCGAAGTTCAGCACCACGTGGGTGCCAGGATGGGCGGCCTCGTAGCTTTTGGCGACGGCCTGGAAGGCATTGGTCAGGCTGGAGGCGGCCGACACCACCAGGTCGTCCGCGCGGGCGCTCCCGAGGGCGGCAAGCGCCAGCAGCAGGGCGGTGAGACGGCGGGTAGGAAAAGCGCGCATGGCGATGCCGGACGTCGTTATTAACCTGGCTATATAACGACGATTCCCGCTGCCGGACAACCGTCCCGGCTCAGCGCGTGCGCAGCATCGCCAGCGTGCCGGCCAGCATCAGGCCGGCGGCGAGCGCGAAGCCGGCGGCGGGCGAGTGCAGGCTCCAGGCCAGCCCCACCGCCGCGCTGGAGACGAACTTGGCCGCGCCGTTCACCGTGCCCAGCGCGCCGTAGCTGGTGGACAGCCGGTCGGCCGGCACCATCGAGGCGGTGACGGTCGATTCCAGCGCCTCCTGCACCGCGGTGTAGAGACCGGCGACCACGAACACCCCGGCGAGCAGCGCCACGCTGTGCACCTGCCGAAGCATCGCAAGCGCCATCAGTCCGCCGGTCAGCGCCCCCAGCGCGTAGCCAGCCACCAGCACGGGCCGGTGGCCGACGCGGTCCGCCAGCGCGCCGATCGGAAACGAGGCCAGCACCTGCACCACGTTGCGGCCCACGTACAGCAGGCCGGCCACCTGCGCGGCTTCCACCACGCCAAGCGACGGCGCCAGCAGGGTGGTTGCGGCGAGGATCAGCAGGCTGTGCGAGAAGTCGCCGACGCCGAACAGGCCGATCGCGGCGAGGTAGCGCTTGAAGCGGGCCGGCAGCTCGCGCAGCGAGCGCATCAGCCGCAGCCCGGGATTGGGCGATTCGCCCGGATCGCGCACCAGCAGCAGGAATGCCAGCACCGCCAGCACGCCCGGGACCAGCGACAGCCACAGCACCAGCCGGAATGGCCAGGCCGGATCGCCGCCGTCCAGCCCGCGCGCCCAGCCGAGCAGGGCGACGCCCAGCAGCGGACCGGCCACCGCGCCCAGCGTGTCGGCGGCCCGGTGAAACCCGAAGGCGCGGCCGCGGGTGGTCTCACTCACCGCCTGCACCACGATGGCGTCGCGCAGCGGCCCGCGCAGTCCCTTGCCGAACCAGGATACCAGCCGGCCGGCGAGCAGCAGCGGCCATCCGGCGGCCAGCGCGATCAGCATCTGGCCCACTGGCGTCAGCGCGTAGCCGGCAACCACCAGCGCCTTGCGGTGGCCGAGCCGATCGGCGAGGTGGCCGGCGACCATCTTGGTGAAGCTGGCCAGCGCATCGGCGGCGCCCTCGATCAGCCCCAGCGCGGCGGCCGGAATGCCGAGCACGGCGAGGAAGCCGGGCAGGATCACCGTGGTCGTCTCGTAGCAGAAATCGCCCAGCGCGCTGGTGAGGCCGGCGCCGGCGACGGTGCGGTTCAACCAGTGGCGGGTGGGTGGCGACGTCGGTGTGGGGTTCACGGGCGGTCCGTCGTGTTGGCGGGCGGGTGGGTGGCTCGGGCCAGGTCGTGCGGCGTATCGATGTCGAGCAGGTCGGCGTCATGATCGCGCGGGTCGAGCAGGATCACGCGGGCGGCCTCGCGCTGCAGCAGCGCGCGGGCGCCGTGCGCCCCGCTGAGTGCGGCGAGCGCGGCGAAGTCGTCGCGGGGGAACAGGACGGGTGGTCCGGCGCGGCCGTCGAGGGTGGTAGCGATGATCCGCCGCGGCGAGCGTGCGTGGGCCTCGAGCAGCGCAGGCAGCAGCCGCGGGCCGATCCAGGGCTGGTCGGCCAGCGCCACCAGCACGCCACTGGCGTGCGGATGCCGCACCTGCACCTCGCGCACGCCAGCGGCCAGCGAGTCGCCCATGCCCCGGGCCCAGTCCGGATGGACATGCAGCTCGAGCGGCAGATCGACCAGCACCTGCGCTACCGCGTCGGCATGGGCGCCGAGCAGCACCCGCACCGGCACGCCGCAGGCCAGCGCCTGGCGGGCGCTGCGACGGATCATCGGCTCGCCGTCGACCTCAGCCAGTTGCTTGATGCCGCCGAAGCGGGCGCCTTCGCCGGCGGCCAGCAGCAGGATCACCGGTGTGCCGTCGGCGGCGTTCATCCGTGGATGGCGCCGTCGTTGTCGCGCAGCGGTCCGCCGCCGCGTCCGTTGAGCACGGCCATGATCTCGGCGGCCACCGCGAGCGCGATCTCCTCCGGCGTTTCCGAACCGATGTCCAGCCCTGCTGGCGCGTGCAGGCGCAGCCCGGCCAGTTCGTGGGCATGCCGCATGCGGGCGACCCGCTCGCGCGATCCCAGTGCGCCGACATAGGCGACCGGCGCATCGCGCAGCGCGGCCAGCCAGGCGATGTCCTGTTCGAGGTTGTGGGTGATCACCACGACCGAGGTATGCCGGTCCAGCGGCAGCGCTTCGCGCAGGCCGTCCGGCGTGGTGCAGAGGCTGCTCAGGCCGGGCAGCGGCTCGTGGCGGCTAAGCCGGTCGGGATCGCTGTCGACCAGGGTGGTCCGCCACCCCAGCGCGCCGGATACCGGCAGCAGCGCACGGGCCGCCGCACTGGAGCCCACCACCACCAGCGCGTGCGGCGGATCGATCGCCTCTACCAACACGTCCAGCTCGCCGCGCGGCGTGGCCAGCCGGTGCGTGCCCGCGCCGCGTCCGGGCCAGTCCGCACAGGCGGCGGCCAGTGCCGCTCGCCATGCCTCGTCACCGGTGCCGTCGAAGCACACCTCGCCGTCGCAGCTAAGCAGGCGGCGCGGTTCCAGCACCTGGCCGTCCACGGCGAGCAGCGTCGCCAGCCGCGCGGAGGCGCGCGATTCCATGCAGCGCGCCAGCGGTGCGGCAAAGTCGGTGGCGCCGGGCGACAGCAGCGGCTCGATGAGGATCTCCAGCTCGCCGCCGCAGCCCATCTCCATCAGCACGTCCAGACCGGAGTCGGCGTTGTAGTGCAGCAGGCGCGGCTGGCCACTGGCGATGGCCTCGCGGGCGCGCAGCTCGATGTCGCGCTGCGGGCAGCCGCCGGACAGCTCGCAGACCAGCCGGCCGTCCTCCAACACCAGCATGTGCGTGCCGGGCCGGCGGAAGGTGGAGCCGCGCGTGCGGGTCAGCGTGGCGAGCGCGGCGCGCGGATGGGCGTCGCCGTGCAGTGCGTGCAGGGCGTCGATCAGCAGGGCCAGTTCGTGCGGCGAATTCATCGGGGGACGGAATCCGTCGGCAGATGCATCGGGCGGGAATCCTGGAGTGGGGCAGGGGTACGCCACGGCGGGCGGCGGCCCGCCGTGGCCGGAGCGCGGTGCTAGACCACGTGCGAGGCCAGCAGGTCCTCGATCTTCACCGGCAGGTCGCGCGCGCGCACGCCGGTGGCGTGATGCACCGCGTTGGCGATCGCCGGGGCCACGCCGGCCAGGCCGATCTCGCCGATGCCGCGGGCGCCGAGCGCATTGAGCTTCGTGTCCGGGTAGTCGAGGAACAGTACGTCGACGTCCGGCATGTCGGCGTGGGTGGTCATGATGTAGTCGGCCAGGTTGCTGTTGATCGCCTTGCCGTGCAGCGGTTCGTAATGGGTGTCCTCGAACAGCGCCATGCCCACGCCCATCGCGATCGCGCCCTCGATCTGGTTGCGCCCGGTGAGCGGGTTGAGGATGCGCCCGGCATCGATCGCGGTGACCACGCGGCTGACCCGCAGCCGGGCGATGGCCGGCTCCCAGGTCACCTCGACGAAGTGCGCGCCGTAGGAGTGCATGGAAAACTTCTTCGCCTCCTTGTCGCCGAAGGTGTTGCGCGACTTGCCCTTGCCTTCGACGTGCGCCAGCCGCGCCTGCTTCAGGATGTCGGCGAACGGCACGCCATCGGCCGGCGTGCCGCTGCGCAGGTGCACGCGGCCCTCGGTGAAGGCGAGCTGCCCGGCTTTCGCCCCGGCGAACGGCCCGTGGCCGGCGGCGGTGTCCAGCAATTGCTTCACCGCGCCGGCCGCGGCCTGCGCCACCGCCGGCACCAGCGAGCCGGTGACCATCGAGCCGCCGGAGAGCGGCCCCGGCGGCAGCGCACTGTCGCCAATCACCACCTGGATGCGCTCGATCGGCACGCCCAGGTCGTGCGCCACCATCTGCGCCAGCATGGTGTAGGTGCCGGTGCCGATGTCCTGCGTGCCGCTGGCCACGCGCACGCTGCCGTCGGCGTTGAGCAGCAGCGACACCTCGGCGTCGAGCCGCTGCGCCATCCACGCGCAGGCGGCCATGCCCCAGCCGAGCACCACGCCGTCGTGCCGCATCGAGCCGATCGCCGGATTGCGCCGCGCCCAGCCGAAGCGCTCGGCGCCGCGAGTCAGGCACTCCTTCATATGGCGCGAGGAGAACGGGATGCCGAGGCTCTCGTCGATTTCCGGCTCGTTGCGCAGACGCAGTTCCACCGGATCGATCTTCAGCGCCAGCGCCAGCTCGTCCATCGCCGACTCGATCGCGAACAGGCCCGGCACCGCACCGGGGCCGCGCATGGCGGTGTTCGGCGCGATGTCGCGGCGGGCGCGGGCGCTGGTGACCTTGAGGTTGGGCGTGGAGTAGAGAAAGGCGGTGACCTCGCCGCAGTCTTCCTTGGAGTCGTCGATGCGCGAGGTGCGGTAGATGAAGTCCTGGCGCAGCGCGATCAGCTTGCCGTCGTGGTTCGCGCCCAGCCGCACGCGCTGCTGGGTGTTGGTGCGGTGGCCGACGTTGTGGAACATCATCTGGCGCGTCACCACCAGCTTGACCGGCTTGCCCAAGTCGCGCGCGGCGGCGGCGGCGAGCAGGGCATGCGGCCAGGGCCACAGCTTGCCGCCGAAGCCGGAGCCGAGGAACTCGGTGACGATGCGCACGTTCTCCTTCGGCACGCCCAGCATCTGCGCCATCACGGCGCGGTGGTTCATGATCGACTGGGTGGTCTCGTACAGCGTGAACGCCTTGCCGTCCCACACCGCCACGCTGGCGTGCAGCTCGATCGGATTGTGGGTTTCCGGCGGCGTGGTGTAGGTCTGGTCGACCGTCACCGGGGCGCTGGCCAGCGCGGCATCGACCTGGCCGCGCTCGGAGTCGGTGGTCTGGTTCTCCTCGGCGGTGAGCTGCATGCGCACGTCCGGCGCGACCACGTTGCGGTAGTCCACCTTCACCGCGCGGGCCGCGGCGGTGGCCTGCTCGAAGGTGTCGGCCACCACCAGCGCCACGTACTGGCCGTAGTAGTGGACGGTGTCGTCCTCGAACGGCGGCCGGCTTTCGTCGATGGTCCCGGACTTGCCGGGTTTGTAGAACGTGCCGAGGTTGGCGCGGGTGTAGACCTTGCGCACGCCGGGCATGGCCGCGGCGGCGGAGTCGTCGATGCTGGCGACTTCGCCGCGGGCGACGGTCGCGCCTACCGGTACCGCATAGAGCAGGCCGGGGAAGTGATGATCGGAACTGTAGGTGGCGCGGCCGCTGACCTTCAGCGGGCCGTCCACGCGCGGGATGGAAGCGCCGATGGCGGGCCGGGCGGAGGTGGCGTCGGGGGACATGGTCGGTTCTCCTCGCGGGGCGCTCAGGCGGTGGCCACGGTGGTGAGGGCGTGCACCAGGCAGCGGCGGGCCAGCTCCACCTTGAAGCCGTTCTCGCTCTGCGCGTGGGCGTCGCGCAGCGCCGCGGTCGCGGCCGCGGCGAAGCTGGCCGGCGTGGCGGGCCGGCCGAGCAGGGCTTGCTCGGCTTCGGGCGCGCGCCATGGGCGCGTGCCGACCCCGCCCAGCGCCACGCGGGCGTGATGGATGCGCCCGCCGTCCACGCCCAGCACCACCGCGGCCGAGGCCAGCGCGAACTCGTACGAGGCGCGGTCGCGCAGCTTGAGATAGTGCGAGCGCGTGCCGGCCTTCGGCGGCGGCAGCAGCACGTGGGTGATCAGGTCGCCCGGCTGCATCACCGTCTCGCGGTCGGGCGTGTCGCCCGGCAGCAGGAAGAAATCCGCGATCGGCACGATGCGCTCGCCCTGCGCGCCGTGGATCGCGATGCGTGCCTCCAGCGCGGCCAGCGCCACGTTCTGGTCGCTGGGGTTGGTGGCGATGCAGTGGTCGCTGGTGCCCAGGATCGCCAGCGTGCGGTTGGCGCCGCCGATCGCCGGGCAGCCGCTGCCGGGCTGGCGCTTGTTGCACGGCATGTGCTCGTCGCGGAAGTACATGCAGCGCGTGCGCTGCAGCAGGTTGCCGCCGGTGGTGGCCATGTTGCGCAGCTGCGCCGACGCGCCGGCGAGCAGCGCCTGCGACAGCACCGCGTAGTCGCGCTGCACCTCGGCGTGGTTGGCCACGTCGCTGTTGCGCGCCAGCGCGCCGATCTTCAGGCCGCCGTCGTGGGTGCGCTCGATGCGGTCCAGCGGCAGGTGGTTGATGTCCACCACCTGCTGCGGCATTTCCACGTGCAGCTTCATCAGGTCGAGCAGGGTGGTGCCGCCGGCGACGAAGCGCACGCTGGCGCCCTGCTGGGCGGTGGGGGAACGCGCGCCGGCGTCGATCGCCTGGCGGGCGTCGGTGGCGCGGAGGAAGGTGAAGGCCTGCATGGTGTGCTCCCTCAGCCCTTGCGGACCTGCCGGATCGCGGCGTGGATGTTCGGATAGGCGCCGCAGCGGCAGATGTTGCCGGCCATCGCCTCCTTCATGGCCGTGTCGTCGGCGGCCCACGGTTCGTCCAGCATCGCCACCGCCGACATGATCTGGCCGGAGGTGCAGTAGCCGCACTGGTAGCCGTCGTGGTCGAGGAAGGCCTGCTGCATCGGGTGCAGCCGCCCGGGTGCGCCGAGCCCCTCGATGGTGGTGATGCTGTCGCCCTCGTGCATCGCCAGCAGGCTGAGGCAGGCGTTCACCCGGCGGCCGTTGACGTGCACCGTGCAGGCGCCGCACTGGCCATGGTCGCAGCCCTTCTTGGTGCCGGTGAGCGCGAGGTGCTCGCGCAGCGCGTCGAGCAGGGTGGTGCGCGGATCGACGGTGAGCGTGCGCGGCTGGCCGTTGACGGTGAGCTTCACGGTGACCGTGCCGTCACCGTCCTTGCCCGGCACGTCCGGCGGCAGGTGCGCCATCGCGGTCGCCGCCAGGGCGTGGCCGCCCAGGCCCAGGGTGGAGGCCGCACCGGTGACGCCGACCATCTGCAGGAAGCCTCGCCGGCTGATCGACACGGCGGGAGCGGGGGCATCGCCCGTGGGCGGCTGGGGTGGCTTGCGCTGGGACATGCAGTCTGACCTCCGGGAAGCGGCGGACGCCGGCGGGACGGCAGGGGCACCCGCGGGCAGCGGGCGACGGAGCAACCCGTGAACGGTACACCCGACGCGCCGGATCGGCAGCAGTGAAGATGTGATTCCCCCGCTACGCAAGCTTGACCGGAATCAACACCACACCGCTGCGGCGGACGCAGATTGCCTGCTGGCGTGACCCGAGCCGTTGCGCCATCGCCCAACCCGGAGGAACCACCATGAGCACCCTCACACACTGGAACCCCTTCAAGAGTCCCGCCCGCATCGATCCGCTCGCCGGCTTTCCGCTCGGCGCCTTCGACGACGTGTTCCGTCCGATGGCCAGCCGGGCGTTCTGGCGCGACGTGGACATGATCCCGGAGATGCGCCTGGACGTGTCCGAAAAAGACGAGGCCTACGTGGTCAAGGCCGATATTCCCGGCGTCGACAAGAACGACATCGAGATCTCGGTGGACGGCGGCCAGGTGGCAATCAGCGCCGAAGCCAGGCACAGCAGCGAAAAGAAGGAGAACGAGCATGCGCTGGTGAACGAACGCTACGTCGGACGCGTGTTCCGCGCCTTCAGCCTGCCGGCCGAAGTCGACAGCAGCAAGGCCGAGGCCCGCTACGAGGGTGGCGTGCTCACGCTGACCTTGCCGAAGAAGCCGAATGGAAGCAGCCAGCGCATCGCGGTGAAATGAATGCGCCATGCGCCGCGGACGCACCGCCGCATGCGGTGCGTCCGTCCGGCTCGTTCAGACCGGCAGTTCGCGCATCACGCGCTCGCGGACATCTGGTTCCTCCAGCGCGGTGAAGTCGTTCTGCAGCTCGCCGCTGATCCGTTCGCGCAGCGCCTTGTCCAGCACCCCGTGCAGCGTGCCGAGGAAACGCGGCGGGGCCACCAGCACCAGCTGCTCGCAGCGACGCTCGGTGCAGCCGCGATCGAGCTCGTCCCGCAGCATGCGTGCGAAGCGCTCGCTGCTCTTGTCGCGCAGCGTCGTGTGCGGTTCGATCGCATGCCGCGCCGAGCCGACGCTCTCCATGGTGCGTGGTGCACGCTCGGTGGTGGCGTCGCGGCCCGGCGCTCTTCCGTCCGGATTGGCAAGGCACGACACCACCGTCCACGGACCGCCGCGCCGCTCCGATTCGAAGACCCGCGCCCGGGCCGCATCCGCCACGAGAATCCAGGTTGTCGTCATGGTGTCTCCCGCCCCTTGGGCCAAGCGATGTGGTGGCTCCATGCTAGGCGCGCCCGGGCGATGCGGCTTGACCTGCATCAATCGCCCGGCAGGCGAGCTCATCGCGCATCCGGGCGATCGTGGTGTTTCACGTCGCCACGGCGGATGCGCATGAAGTCCTGCAACTGGCGACGCAGCGCGGCGAAGGTGTCGCGCACCGCCACGTAGGCATCGGCATGGGTGTCGTTACCGGTCTCCCGGCCGGCCTCGAACTGGCCGCCGCCGGGCAGGCTGACCCGTGCCAGTACGTGGAAGTGGTTGCCCTGGTGATGGCGCATCTCGCTGTGACGGACCGTCACCCGGCAGTCGGCGAGGGTCGGGGCGAAGTGCTGCAGTTGCAGCGCGTGGCGCGAGATGTCCTCGTGAAGCGCCTTCGATGGCGGCATGTCGAGGAAACTCACTTCGATCACGAAACTCATGGCGGGACTCCGCGGGATGGATGGTGTCGCCCATGCTCGAACGGCACGCGACAGGCGGTTTGATCCAGATCATCCCCGCGCTGCGAGCGGGGGATGGCCGACGTCCTCCGATCCGGTGGGCGCCACGGGCGGGGCGGCCATGGTGGCCAGTTCGGCACCGGACAGGGTTTCCCGGGCGAGCAGCGCCTCGGCGACCCGTTCCAGCGCGTCGCGGTCGCGCACGAGGATCGCGCGGGCCCGCATGAAGGCTTGCTCGACCAGCTCGCGCACCGCCCGGTCGATCGCCGCCGCGCTGGCCTCGCTGTAGCGGCGAGGCTGCCAGGCATCCAGCGGGTAGCCGAGCAGGGGCCCGGCTTCTTCCTCGTAGGTGATCTGGCCGAGCTCGGGGGCCATGCCGTAGTGGGTCACCATGCCGCGCGCGATGCCGGTCGCCCGGGCCAGGTCGTCGGCGGCGCCGGTGGACATGTCGCCGAGCGCCAGCATCTCGGCCGCGCGGCCGCCGAGCAAGACGGTCATCCTGTCGGCCAGCTCGTCGCGCGACATCAGGAAGCGGTCTTCGGTCGGGCGCTGGAGGGTGTAGCCGAGCCCGCTGATGCCGCGGGGGATGATCGATACCTTCTGCACCGGGTCGCTGCCGGGCAGGGCCATCGCCACCAGCGCATGGCCGGTCTCGTGGTATGCGACGGTGCGACGCTCGCGCGGGCTGAGCACCCGGGTCTTTTTCTCCAGGCCGGCCACCACGCGCTCGATGGCGCCGGTAAGATCGGCCGGCTCCACGGCCCCGGCGCCGCGCCGGGTCGCGAGCAGGGTGGCCTCGTTGAGCAGGTTGGCGAGGTCGGCGCCGGTCATGCCGGCGGTGAGCGCGGCCACGTCATCCAGCGACACGTCCGCGTCCAGCTTCAGCTTGCGCGCGTGCACGCGCAGGATCGCCAGGCGCCCGGGCCGATCCGGCCGGTCCACCAGGATCTGGCGATCGAAGCGCCCGGCGCGGAGCAGGGCCGGATCGAGGATTTCCGGCCGGTTGGTGGCCGCCAGCAGCACCACGCCGCTGTGCACGTCGAAACCGTCCAGCTCGGTGAGCAGTTGGTTGAGCGTCTGCTCCTTCTCGTCCTGCCCGCCGCTCACCGGCGCTGCGCCGCGGGCACGTCCCAGCGCGTCCAGCTCGTCGATGAAGATGATGCACGGGGCATGTTCGCCGGCCTGGGAGAACAGGTCGCGCACGCGGGCGGCACCGACGCCGACAAACAGTTCGACGAACTCCGAGCCGCTGATCGACAGGAACGGCACCCCCGCCTCGCCGGCCACCGCGCGGGCGAGCAGGGTCTTGCCGGTACCCGGCGGGCCGACCAGCAGCACGCCCTTGGGCACGTGTGCGCCGAGCCGGCCGTAGCCGACGGGATCCTTCAGGAACGCGATCACCTCGCGCAGCTCCTCCTTCGCCTCGTCCACGCCGGCGACGTCGTCGAAGGTGGTGGCGATCGACTTCTCCAGGTAGATCTTCACCTTGCTCTTGCCGATCGACAGAGCGCTGCTTCGTCCGCTGCCCGGCATGCGTTGCATCAGCAGCAGCCACATGCCGACGAACAGCAGCGGCGGCAGCAGCCAGGTGAGCATGCGCTCGCCCCAGCCCGGCGATGCCTTGCCGCTGTAGGTGATCCCGGCATCGGACAGTGCCTTGGCCAGCTCGGGCGCAACTCGGGTGGTCTGGAACCGGCGCGGCCGTCCATCCGCGGCCGGCTGGCGATAGCTGCCCCGGATGCTGTCGCCGGAGACGGTCACCTCGGCGATGTCGCCGGCCTTGAGTTCGGCCTGAAAGCGGCTGTAGGGCACCGTTTCGACGGCGCTGCCCGCGAACAGGAACTGCAGCGCCACCACCGTGAGCAGGGCGGCGACGAAGTACCAGGCATTGATCGGGCGATCGCGTTTCATGCCGCCTCCGCGGCGCGGTCGGTCGGATCACGCTAGCGCCTGCGGCAGGCCGCCCCATTGATGCCGGTCAAGGTGTGCGGTGAGCGCTCAGTGGCGGAGGAACAGCGGCAGGTGGCTGCGCGTCAGCACCGCCCGGGTAGTAGCACCGAAGCTGCATCCACCGGGGCGCCGGCAGCCGCTGGCACCCAGCACCAGCAGGTCCGCACGATCTCCGGCAGCACAAGCCAGCAGTTGCTCGCCGGCGGCCTCGCCGGTCTCCTCCAGGGTTTCCACACGGGTGACCCGCACGCCATGCCTGCGCAGATGGTCCAGGGGATCGAACCGGGTGCGGCCACGGGCGTATGGCGGCGCAGCGGCGAGCAGACGGACCGAATCGGCCGCAACCAGCAGCGGCAACGCACCATGCAGGGCGCGATTCGATGCGGGGCTGCCGTCCCACGCCACCACGGCGCGCATCACCTGGCCGGGCGAGACGCCCGTCCCGGGAACCAGGATGCAGGAGGTACCCGACAGCAGGACCTCCAGCAACGGCCGCTCCTCGGCGGAAGCGGGCGTTGCGTGGCCCTGCAGAACCACCACATCGTTCCAGTGACCGGCCTGTACCAGCGCGTCGGCCACCGTCCCCAGCGCCACCTGCCAACGGGCCTGGTGTACCCCAAGCGTCGCTGCCCAGCTGGCAAAGGCAGGGCCGGCCAGCATCGCCTGCTGCAGTTCGTCCTGTGCATAGGCAAGGGCTTCCTGCACCAGTTGCGGCGGCCCGGCCACCGATGTGCACGCCGTGGCGGCGTAGAGGCCGACCAGCCCGGCATGGAGGTCCGCGGCGAGCTCGGCCGCATAGCGCACGCCGGCCTGCCAATGCCGGAAGTCCGGACTGTGGACGACGATGTCGCGCACCTCACGCACCTCGCATACCGACCGCACGGGGAGCCGGGCGGTCGCCAGCATGCGTGGGCCGGCGCCGGTCGGTTTGATCCAGGTCATCCTCGGAGCGGGATCGACCCGCACCGCAACCTTGATCTGGATCACCAAGCGGCACGACGAACTGGCCCACGGTGCGAGCCGGGCACCGTCGTACGACGGTGGACAGGGAGAGCCTGCCATGCACGACATTCTCGTCAACACCGCCCGCTTCGACAGCTGGTCCCGCGATGCGCAGTACGGCGTGCGACTGGCCGCACTGGTCCAGGCCGCGGTGACCGGGGTCTATGTCTACCCCTCGCCGCTGTACGCGACGCCGGAGTTCGGCACGCCCGACGTGATCGAGACGCTTACGGACATGTCGCGGATCCTCGAGGCGAGCGCACTTGGTGCCCGCGAGGCGTTCGTGGACTGGGCGGCCAGCCTGGGCGTTGGGCAGGCCAGCTGGATGGTCGCGCAGGGCAACCTGGCCGACGCCCTGGCGCAGATCGCCTGCTGGCACGACCTGCTGGTCCTGGAACGCGACGACGACCGCACCTGGTCGAAGCCGGAAGACATCGCCGGACTGGTCCTGCAGGTCGGCGTGCCGTGCGTCGTGGTGCCGCCACGACCGGTCGGCGGTGTCTCGCTGGCCCGCATCGCGATCGCTTGGAACGGCGCACCCGAGGTTGTCCGGGCCGTGCACGCGGCCCTGCCGTTGCTGCAGCGGGCCGAGGAGGTGCTGCTGGTGCGCGGATTGCCGAGGGAGCCTCACCACGACGTGGTCTGGAAGCCGCCCTTCGACATCGACGGCTATCTGCTCCGGCACGGCATCCAGCCGCGTTCGCAGGACCTGACCACGACCGGCCAGGAGGTCGGCGAGGCGCTGCTGGAGCATGCGCGCCGGTTCGACGCCGACCTGCTGGTGATGGGGGCGTTCGGTCGCAGCCGGTTCAGCGAATGGGTGCTCGGCGGTGCCACGCGGCATGTGTTGTGGCACGCCTCGCTGCCCGTCCTGCTGCATCACTGAGGACAGGTCATGCGCGCGATGACGCTCGAGGCGGCCGGGCAGCCGCTGGTGCTGCGCCATCACGAGGATCCCGTGCCGGGACCCGGCGAGGCACGGATCCGCGTGGAGGCCTGCGGCGTTTGCCGCACCGACCTGCACGTGGTCGATGGCGAGTTGCCGGGGCTGGTGTTGCCGGTCGTGCCAGGTCACGAGGTGGTCGGGTGGGTCGAATGCGTAGGCCCGGACGTCGGGGGGCTGGTTCCTGGCCAGCGCGTGGGCGTGCCCTGGCTGGGGGCGACCTGCGGCGTGTGCGACTACTGTCGCGTTGGGCGCGAGAATCTCTGCGACGCACCGCAGTTCACCGGCTACACGCGGCCCGGGGGCTTTGCCAGCCACCTGATCGCCCGCGCCGACTTCTGCATTCCGCTGGGCGAGGTCGACCCGGTGGCCTGCGCGCCGCTGCTGTGTGCGGGCCTGATCGGCTGGCGCGCGCTGGCCCGAACCAACGAGGCCGGCACGATCGGCATCTACGGTTTTGGCGGCGCGGCGCACCTGATGACCCAGATCGCGCGCCACCAGGGGCGTCGCGTGCTGGCGTTCACCCGACCGGGCGACCATGCGGCACAGGATTTCGCTCGTGCGCACGGCGTTGCCTGGGCCGGAGATTCCGACGCGGCGACGCCCGAGTTGCTCGACGCGGCGATCATCTTCGCGCCCAGCGGCGAGCTTGTTCCGCGGGCCCTGCGCGCAGTGCGCAAGGGCGGGCGCGTGGTCTGCGGCGGCATCCACATGTCCGACATTCCGTCGATGCCATACCAATGGCTGTGGGGCGAACGGGAACTGGTATCGGTGACCAACCTGGCCCGGTCGGACGCGCGGGCGTTCTTCGACCAGGCGAGGCGCGCCTGCGTGCGCGCCACCACGCTGCGCTATCGGCTGGAGCAGGCGAACGAGGCGCTTGACGACCTCCGCCACGGCCGTTTTCAGGGCTCTGCGGTACTTGTGCCGTGATCCGTCTCCGACGTGCCAGCGGCTAGCGCGCCGTAACTTCGAGTGCCTTGGCCAGAGCTTCGGCGAGCTGGCTCTGCCGATACGGCTTGCGCAGGAGCTGGATGCCGTCGCGGTGCGCCGCCTCGGTACCCGCAGAAGCCTGCTCGTATCCGGAAGTCAGCAGTACGGCGAGACCCGGCCGCATCATGCGTGCTTCGCGCACCAGCTCGAATCCGGTGTGTCCGTGGCCGAGGACTACGTCCGAGAACATCAGTCGGATCGTCGGGTCTTCATGCAGCCGTGCCAGCGCCTGCGAGGCGCTGACTGCCTCGATCGGTTCATAGCCGAGCGCATGGAGCAGACCCATGGCCACCCGGCGCACGTCCGGCTCGTCCTCCACTACCAGCACCCGCGGCGGATCCCGGCGCACTCGGGCCTCCTGTGCGGCGTTGGGCTCGTCCTCTTCCTGCGGCGGCATCGGCGAGGTCGGCAGCAGCAATTCGACCTGGGTTCCCTGGCCCGGCATGCTCTCGATCCTGACCCCGCCACCCGATTGCCTGACGAAACCGTAGACCATGCTCAGGCCGAGGCCGGTGCCCTTGCCGGCCGTCTTGGTGGTGAAGAAGGGGTCCATAGCGCGCTTGAGCACGTCCCGCGGCATGCCGGTGCCGGTATCCGCGACGGTAAACGCAACGTAGCTGCCCGACGTCAGTCCTTCCGGCCCCTCGGGGGGCGTCGGGCGCGCGCGGGCAGTGATCCGCAGCGATCCTCCGTCCGGCATGGCATCGCGGGCGTTGAGCGCGAGGTTCACCAGCGCGGTCTCCAGTTCGCTGGCATCGGCGAGCACTGCCGGCACGTCCGCGGCGCACTCCATGCTGAGCCGGACGCGCTCGCCGAGGGTGTGGGCAAGCATCTCGCCCAGTTCAGCGAGCACACGTTGCGGGCGCAGCGCGCGTGGGGACAGTGCCCGTTGGCGCGAGAACCCCAGCAGCTTCCGGGTGAGCGCGGCGCCGTGATCGACCGCGCGCAACGCACTCTCGATCAACGGATGCGCGCCCTGGCCGCCGACCTGCTCGGCATCCAGCATCTGCAGATTTCCCGAGATGATGGTGAGCATGTTGTTGAAGTCGTGCGCTATGCCGCCGCTGAGCTGGCCGAGGGCATCGAGCCGATGGGCGTGGGCCAGTTGCTGGTCGCTCCGGCTGCGCTGGATGGCCGATGCCAGCAGGTGCGCGGACAAGCGCAGGAAGTTCGACTTGTCGTTGTCGCAGTTGTCCGGCTCGGTGGACAGGGCGAGCAGGGCACCGGTGGGCTTGAACCGGTCGAGCAGCGGGACGATCGCCATGTCTGCGAAGCCGTGGGCATGCAGGGTCGAGCGCAACGCCGGCAGGTCGTGCGCCGGACTGCGCGAGAGCGTCCAGATGCCGGTCGACCGGAAGTCGGCAAGGCGTTCGGCCAACCGGTCGCTGGCGAAGGCCTCGGGCAAAGCATCCGCCAACCGCGGAGGCATCCCGTGGGAAGCGCGTATCGGCAGGGCTTCGCCATCGGGCAGGCCGATGGCGACCGCCACCGCCTCCACTCCGAGCGCCTCGGCGATCAGCGCAGGCACGGCGGTGCGCGCCGACTCGTCCCGGTTCGATTCCAGCAGCAGCCGGCCCAGCTGCGCCAGGTAGCTGTGGTAGCGGGCGTGCTGCAGGGCTTGTCGCACCCGCTGGGTTTCCGAGATGTCGCGGATCGAGGCGGCGAACAGCTCCTGGCCGATCGGGCTCAGCGCAACTTCCACCGGAAAGGTTTCCCCGCTGCGCCTTAGCCCGGTCAGCTCGTAGCCCGCGCCCATCGGGCGGACACGGGGATGGCTCATGTAGTGTTCGCGATGCCGGGCATGTGCCGTACGCACGCCCTCCGGCAGCAGTACTTCGATGGTAAGGCCGGGCAGACCGTCGGGCACATAGCCGAACAAGCTGTGGGCCTGCGGATTGGCCAGCACGATGTTGCCGCTGCGGTCGATCACCACCATAGCGTCGGGCACCGTGTCGAAAAGCGTCCGCAACAGGTATTCGTTTCCGGCGATGCTGACGCTGGCCATGGCGTTACTCCCGTTGCACCGTGTCGCTGAACATGTAACCGGCGCCGCGCACCGACTTGATCAGCGTCGGCACGGTCGGGTCGGGCTCGATCTTGCGTCGCAGGCGTCCGACCTGCACATCCACCGCACGGTCGTAGGGACCGGAATCGCGACCGTAGAGGTGATTCATCAGCTCGTCCCGGGACAACACCCGGTTCGGATGGGTGACGAAGACCTGCAGCAGCTCGTATTCGCCGTTGGTGAGTGCGACCGGCTGGCCGGCACCAGTCGTCAGCGTTCGGCTGTGGGATTCCAGGCGGTAGCCGGCGAAGCAATAGGTGGGCGGCTGCGCTTCGTTCTCCCGCGGGCGCTCACCGACGCGACGCAGCACGCTGCGGATGCGCGCCAGCAGCTCGCGCAACTCGAACGGCTTGGTGACGTAGTCGTCCGCGCCAAGCTCCAGCCCGACGATGCGGTCGACCGAATCCCCGCGCCCGGTGACGATGATCACCGGCCCGCGCCAGTGCTCATGCAGATATCGGGTGAGATCGAGACCGTCCTCGCCGGGCAGGCCGAGGTCGAGCAGGACCAGGTCCACCGAGGTCTCGGCGAGGCGGGCAAGCATCTCACGGCCAGAGCCGGCGACACTCACCGCGAAGCCCTGGGCAGCGAGATAGCGCTTGAGCAGCAGCGCGATCTCGCTATCGTCATCGACCACCAGCACATGCGTCTGCTGGCCGGGCGTCTCGGACTTGTCGGCTTCCGTCGACGTCACGATGGCCTCCTTATGCTGCCTTGCGGCCAGATTCGCCCCCGAGCGGCGAGGCTTGCGCCCGGGTGTCCCGGCTGCGGCAGGTTACTCGCATGACCGCTCCGGTGCGCTGCAAACCCAGGGCGGCACCTGCCCGGCTGTTACATGCCGTTACACAAGGTTACCTCTTTGTGGTCACAGGACGCGCCCGGACGTGCAAAGTCGGGGCTACCGCCCTGGCTGGAGCCATCCGATGTCCGCGACGATCGCCTCCCTGTCCGATGCACGCAAGCTGGCTGACGACACCCTGCATCGCAGCGCCTTTGGCCGGGCCCTGATCAACGTGGCTTCCCGCTTCGCGCTGCACGTGCACCGGCTGCAGAAGGGTGCCCACCTGACCTATGCCGGCGCGCCTTTCCGCTCGCTGTTCCTGCTCACCAGCGGCTCGGCCAAGGCGACCCGCCCGGGCGCCGACGGGCGCGAGCAGGTCACCCGCTTTTACATGGCCGAGGACCTTTTGGGGCTGGATGCACTCGATGCCGGGGTTCACCCCACGTCGATCCGCATGCTCGAGTACAGCGTGGCGCTGGAAATCCCGCTACCGCATCTGGAGCAGGTCGGCATCGATATCCACGGGCTCTACGTGGCGCTGATCCGCAAACTGTCCCACGAGGTGGAGTACGAACAGCAGACCCTTTTGCTGCTGGGCTCGGCGAGGGCGGAGGAGCGCTTGGCCACGTTCCTGCTGGAGCTCGGTCGGCGCTATGCCGAGCGCGGCTGCTCTTCCAGCGAGTATGTGCTGCGCATGACACGCGAGGACATAGCCAGCTACCTGGGGCTGAAGCTGGAAACCGTCAGTCGAGGGCTGAGTCGCCTCAACCGGATCGGAGCGGTCGACGTGCAGGGCCGCAGCATCCATATCCGCGATCCGGCACAGCTCGAGCGCTCGGCAGTCTGGGGCAGGGAGGCGGTGCGCTCGGACCGAAACGACCTGCCGCTGGCGGCGGCCTGAGCCCCGGACTGTTCCGCTGCCCGGGGCCTGTGCGGGCAGCTCCCAGACCTTGCAGCACCACACCCCTGCTTGATGAGAACCGGAGACCAGCCATGGCACATGTGCACGCCGAATACCTGAAGGGCGACCTGAACGCGATCGCCAGCGACGTCGAGCAGCTGATGAAGGACGTGGCGGCCGCGACCGGGGAGAGTGCCGAGGACGTCCACACCCGCCTGCGCGGGATCCGCGAGCGGGTTTCCCGACTCGAACGCGATGCCGGCGACCGTGTGCGCCGGACCGTCGACCGCGGCAACCGGTACGTGCACGAGCAGCCCTGGATCGTTCTCGGTGGCGTGGCGGCCGCGGCGTTCCTGATCGGTCTGCTCGGCAGCCGCGCGCGCGACTGACCCCGCCTGCGCGGCTCAGCGCAGCGCCGCCACGACGTCCTCGTCCTCGACCTGGTCGAAGCGCAGGTAGAACGCCCCCACGCCCCCGAAGTGCGGCGGGACGTGCAGGCAGACGACCTCGTCGGCGAGTGAGCGCACGCGCGCGAGCGCGTCGCCGGAAGCCACCGGTACCGCACAGACCAGTCTCGCCGGTGCCTGCCGTCGCACGGCGGCGAGCGCGGCGGCCATGGTCTCGCCGGTGGCCAGGCCATCGTCGACCACGATCACCACGCGCCCGGCCGGATCGATGGGGGCGCGTTCCCGGCTGTAGCGGCGGCGCTGCTCCCTGATGCGTTGCAGCTGTCGCGCGCGCTCGTGTCCGAGATAACTGTGGTCGGCACCGGTGGTGGCGGCGTATTCGGCCACGTGCACGGTCCCCGACTCGTCGACCGCGCCGATGGCGAGCTCCGGGTTGCCCGGCGCGCCGAGCTTGCGCACCAGCACCACGTCCAGCTCCGCGTGCAGGGCGTCGGCGATGACGCGGCCCATCGGCGCGGCGCCGCGCGGGATCGCGAGTACCAGCGCATGGGCATCGCGGTAGGCGCCGAGCCGCTCGACCAGCAGGCGGGCGGCCTCGATCCGGTCGAAGAAGGGCAGGCCGCGCATGGCTTCAATGGCCCGGGGTGGGCCGTTCTCTCCCGAGCTTCGCCACGAACCGCTGCAGGGTATCCAGGTGCAGTCCCGGTGGAAGGTGTTGCGCATCCACGACCAGGGTGGCCTCCGGGATCTTGCCGCAGAGCCTGCCGAGATCGTCGAACGCCTGCTCGGCGCCGCGTCCGCCCTCGGTGCAGAAGAACGCGACACGTGGGGCACGCTCGGCCAGCTGCCTGGCGTAGCTGCGAAGCGGCGAGGCCATGCGACCGGCCCACACCGGGCCACCCATCGCGAGCAGATCGTAGACGGCAGGATCGTGGCGCGGCGTCCCGATCGGCGGTTCGCGGCGCAGGACCGCGTCGAACAGGGCGCGCAGTACACCGCGCAGGCCGCGGCGCGGATGCGGCTCGCGGATTTCCTCCACGTCGGCCTGCAGCGCCGAGCGCAGTTCCTCGGCGATGTCGCGGGTGTGACCGGTCATCGAGTAATAGGCGAGCAGGATGCGTGGCTTCATGGCGGCGGCTCAGACGCGGACTTCCATCTCGCGCACCTGCTCGCGAGCCAGCGCCTGGCTCAGCATGCGCAGGTGCGTGGACAGGGCACCGTAGAGATCGTCGGACGAGACCATGCCGACCAGTCCACCCTTGTCGTTGACGACCGGCAGCCGCCGCACGCTCCGGGCGAGCATGGTGGTGATGATGTCGAACAGGTCCTCGCTCTCGGCGCAGGTGGCGACGTTGCGGTTCATCACATCCTCGACCATGAGGTTTTCGGGCTGGATGCCCGCCGCCACCACGGCGATGGCAATGTCGCGGTCGGTGATGATGCCGGCCGGAACGCGTTCGCCATTCGGCTGGTCGGTGATCACCAGGGCGCCGACGTGGTGGCTGCGCATGCTCTGCGCCGCCTCGCGGATGGACGCCTTGCGGTCGATGTAGACGACGTGGCGGGTGCAGATTTCGGCGGCATGCATGGCACGACCCCATGGTCAGGAGTGACTCGTGATGCAGCCTGCGCGCCGACGCGATCGTCACCTTGACGGCAATCAAGGAATGGCACCGGACGGCTTGCGGACGCCGCACGTGCGCCTACCTGCCCATGGTCGCGGCCAGGCGCCTGCGCAACGCGGCGAGCGGAAGGGCGTTGAGCACGTCGTCCTTCTGAAGCCAGCCGCGGCGCGCCTGGTCGACGCCCAGTTGCAGCCAGTGGAAATCGCTGCCGCGGTGCGCGTCGCTGCCGATCGCCACGGCGGCGCCGGCGTCGCGGGCTAGGCGGCACTGCACGTCGAACAGGTCGAGCCGGTCCGGCTGCGCATTGAGTTCGAGGAAGCAGCCGCGTTCGGCGGCGTGGCGGACGATGCGCTCCATGTCCAGCGCGCAGCCGCCGCGGGTGCCGAACAGGCGGCCGTTCGGGTGCGCCAGGATGCTGAAGTGCGGATGGTCCATGGCGTGCAGGATGCGGGCGGTCTGCTGTTCGCGAGACAGGTCGAGGGCGCTGTGCACGGCACCGACCACCAGGTCGAGCCGTCCGAGCACTTGATCGGGCAGGTCCAGCGAGCCGTCGGCGAGAATCTCCACCTCGATGCCCTTGAGCAGGACGATGTCACGCAGCCGCTCGTTGAGCCGGTCGATGGCCTCCATCTGTGCCAGCAGGCGCTTTTCATCCAGGCCGTGCGCGACCTTCAGGCCGCTGGAATGGTCGGTGATCGCCAGGTAGTCCAGGCCGGCCTCGCGGGCGGCCGCAGCCATCGCCTCCATGCTGTCGGCGCCGTCGCTGGCGCTGGTGTGCGCGTGCAGATCGCCGCGCAGGTCGTCGCGCTCGATCAACCGGGGCAGGGCGTGACTGCGTGCCGCTTCGATCTCGCCGTGGTCCTCGCGCAGCTCCGGCGGGATCCAGGGCAACCCGACCGTGGCGTACACCGAGGCCTCGGTCTTGCCGGCGATGCGCCGGGTGCCCCGGTACACGCCGTATTCGTTGATCTTCAGCCCGCGCGACTGCGCGATCCGCCGCAGCGCGATGTTGTGCGGTTTGGAACCGGTGAAGTAGACCAGGGCGGCGCCGAAGCTCTCCGGGCGCACCACGCGCAGGTCCACCTGCAGGCCGTCGCGCAGCACCACGCTGGCCCGGGTCCGACCCTGCGCCAGCACGCGCGCGACGTGCTCGAAGTCGCACAGGCGCCTGCACGCATTGCCCCCGCGCGAGCCGGCGACCAGCACGTCGATGTCGCCGACCGTGTCGCGGCGGCGCCGGTAGCTGCCGGCGACCACGACATCCTCGACGCCGGGTCCGGCGCGCAGGTGTGCGAGCACGGCCTGCACGGCGGCATCCACACGTGCCAGCGGCCAGCGGTGGGAACGGTCCAGATAGCCGGCCACCGCCTCGGCAATGCGCCGCTCGCTGGTCGCGCCGAATCCCGGGATAGCCTGGACGTGACCGGCTCGGGCGGCGTCCAGCAATTCCTGCGGCGTGCGCACGCCGAGCTCGTGGTAGAGCACATGCACGCGGCGTGGACCGAGCCCGGGGATCTGCAGCAGGTGGGTGATGCCGCGCGGAAAGCTGGCGCGTAGCCGCTCCAGCTGGTCGCAGGTGCCGCGTTGCAGGATCTCGGCGATCTTCGCCGCCAAGTCCTTGCCGATGCCGGGGAGCTCGTCGAAGTCGCGTCCCTGGGCTGCCCACAGGCTCATTTCTTCCGGCCACGAGGCGAGGGTGCGCGCCGCGTTGCGATATGCGCGCACGCGGAAAGGATTGGCCTGCTGCAGCTCGAGCAGATCGGCGATCTCCTCGAATGCGGCGGCGATGGCGGTGTTGTCGACGACCACGGCGGCGCCCTCGATGGACCGCTCCAGGCTAGCGTCGACCGGGCCGGCGGTGTCGACCTGGGTCAAGGTTCCGGTGGGGGGCGATGTTGATCTGGGTCAGCACGGGGCGCGGTGCCAGCACGCACGCTTTCCGCCGTTGCCACCGGAAGGGAGAGTCTCGCCATGGCCCGATCCATCCAGCATGCGGCCGCCGTTGCGGTGCGCACGGTGCATGTCTCGGCGCGGCGGCTGGAAGGCCTGCTGCGCATTCCGGAGCTCGCACACCGCATGGTGGCCTTCGCGCACGGCAGCGGAAGCAGCCGGCTGAGTCCGCGCAACAACGCGGTCGCCGAGGCGTTCGGTCGTGCCGGCATCGCCACCTTGCTGTTCGACCTGCTGACCGAGGAGGAGGCTGCCGACCGGCGCCATGTCTTCGATATCCAACTGCTGGCCGGCCGACTGGGCGAAGCGATCGACTGGCTCGACGGTCGCGACGACGTGGGCCGGTTGCCGCTGGGCCTGTTCGGCGCCAGTACCGGGGCGGCCGCCGCCCTGATGGCGGCGTCCGAGGAGGCGGGGCGGGTCGAGGCCGTGGTTTCGCGCGGCGGCCGGCCGGACCTGGCCGGAACCGCCCTGTCGCGGGTGGAGGCGGCGACGCTGCTGATCGTTGGCGGGCAGGACGGCGAAGTGCTCGAGTTGAACCGCCAGGCCTTCGCGCAGATGCACTGCGTTCGTGCCCTGAAGATCGTTCCGGGAGCGACCCACCTGTTCGAGGAACCGGGCGCCCTCGAACAGGTGGCGGAGCTGGCACGCGACTGGTTTCTCGCGCACATGGGGGCAGGGGCGCCGTGAGTTTCCCGGTGCCCGGGCCATCGTCGCGGGAGTCGAAGTCGATCCGTTCCGGCGCGACGCTGTCGCAGCATCCCGGCAAGCGTTCGTCGCGAAGCACCCCGCATCTCCGCCACGAACCGGACCTCGCCACGAAGCTTGCCTTCCTGAAGCGGCCGGAGAGCTATCCCGGCCGTGTCGACCGGGTCGAGTCGTTGGAGACGCACATGTCCTGGCTGTTCCTTGCCGGGTCCGACGTCTACAAGCTGAAGAAGCCTTACCGGCACGAGCGCATCGACTACGCGACACCGGCCGCGCGACGGCTCAACTGCCTGCGCGAGGTGCGCCTCAACCGCCGCCTGGCACCGGACGATTACCTCGGCACGGTCCGCCTGACCATCGACGCCGAGGGGCGCATGGCACTGGACGGGAAGGGTCGGACGATCGACCGGCTGGTGCACATGCGGCGCCTGCCCGAGGCGTTTTCGCTGGAACAGCGCCTGCGCGCCGGGACGGTGACGCCGATGCAGATCGGCCGGGTGGTCGCGCGACTGCTGCCGCTGTTCCGGGACGGGCCGCGTGCGCGCTGGAGCGTCCGGGCCTACCTGCGGCATCTGCGCACCCGGATCACCGGCACGGCGGCGGGGCTGTGCCGCCCCGGCTACGGGCAGGCGCGCGACCAGATCGAGGCCCTGGCGAAGGCGCTGCTCGACTTCCTCGACGCGCATGCCGACCTCCTGGCGGCCCGCGCGCGCGAACGTCGCATCGTCGAGGGACACGGCGACCTGCGTCCCGAGCACGTCTACCTGACCGCGCCGCCGACCATCGTCGACTGCATCGAGTTCGACCGCGAGCTGCGGCTGCGCGACCCCGTCGACGAACTGGCCTTCCTGGCGATGGAGTGCGACCGGCTGGGGCATCGCGAGGTCGACGCCTGGCTGTTCGCCGCCTATCGGGCACGCACCGCAGACCATCCGCCGCGCGCCCTGATCGAGTTCCACAAGGCGCTCAACGCCTTCGTGCGCGCCAAGATCGCACTCTGGCACCTGGACGATCCGGATACCGGTCCCCGTCGCCGCTGGCTCGCCCGTGCCGGCGATTACCTGGCTCGCGCACGCGGCTACATCGATGGCCTGCGTAACCGGGGACATCCGCATCGCAACCCGGCAAGCCGTCGGGACTCCGGTTAGCGCGTCACTCCCGCGTGCGCGGGAGTGCGGCTCATTCCGATCCGATGCAAACGGATGCGCCGGTCACGCCGCATCGTCGGGCACCGGCGGCCGGACCGCCTGCACGAACAGCGGCGCGACGGGCAGCACGCTCAGCCTGGCCAGCACCCCGCTCCCGCGCAACCGGAACGGCGGGACGCTGTCGGTGACCCGCAGGCTGGCCAGCACCGGGTCGGCCAGGGCCACGGTGGCATCGCCCGTGAACAAGCCATGGGCGGCCACTGCGTGCACCGCCCGGGCCCCCGCATCGCGGGCCGCATGCGCCGCCCTCAACACGGTGCCACCGGTGCCGATCAGGTCGTCGACGATCACCACGTCGCAACCGACGACCTGTGCGAACAAGGTCGAACCGGAGAGTACGCCGCCACCGCGCCATTTCTCCATCATGCCCAACTGCACCGGTCGTCCCAGCGAGGCCGCCAGTTGTTGCCGGAACGCTTCGGCCCGCTTGATGCCTCCGGCATCCGGCGAGAGCACCACGACATCCGCGGCACCCAGCTCCGGCGTCAGCCCGGCGACGAGCAGGCGATGAGCCGACAGGTTGTCGGCGCCGCAGCGGAAGGCGTTGCCGAACGCCGCCGGGTTGTGGGTCTCCAGCGTGATCACCCGATCGACGCCGACCGCCTCGAACAGTTGCGCGAGGTAGCGCGTACCCAGCGGATCGAGTGCCCGGGTGCGGCGGTCCTTGCGCGCGTAGCACAGGTACGGCACCACGGCGGTGACCAGCGCGGCGCCGTGGTCGCGCACGGTCGCCAGGAAGAACAGCAGGCGGCACAGCTTGTCCTCCACGCTCTGCTGCTCGTCGGCATAGAGCGAATGCACCACGCAGACGTCGGCGTCGCGCACGCTCTCCAGCGGTCGCGCCTTGTGTTCGCCGTCCTCGAATTCGCGCTCCTCGATCGCCGCCAGCGGCACGCCCAGCCCCGCCGCGATCGCTTCCGCCAACGGGCGGCTGGCACCCAGCCCGAACAGCTTGATCTCCCGCGGCATCGACTTGCCTCCGGTGGTTGGCGTGATGCGGGAGTGTCCGGCGGATGCCGGCGTCGCCGTTGATCGAAGTCAAGGCTCATGTCCGGCGCGCCCGGAACGGCGCCACCGCGCGCGGCCGGGCTTGTTGACCGTGGTCAAGATCGCCCCGCGCCCGGCATCTACCGTGCTCCGACATCTCTGCAACGGAGGAGCCGTCCATGGCCACGAAAAAGTCCAAGACCGCAAAAACGCAGCTTGCCAAGGTGATCGAGGTCAACGCCGCCTCCGACAAGGGCATCGAGGACGCCGTGCGCTTCGGCCTGGGCCGGGTGGCCAAGACCATCGGTGACATCCGCGGCGCCTGGATCAGCGACATCAAGGTCTGCACCACGCCCGACGGCAAGATCACCGAATGGCGCGTGGACATGCGCGTGAGCTTCATCGTCGAGCAGGGCTGACGCCACCGGCGTCGTGGCGCGTGACGTGCGAAGGCCAAGGCACCGGGATGAGCCCTGCCGGCCTCGCCAGACCGACGCGATTCTCGGCGATGAGGCGTTCGCGGCGACGTCCGCGCACGTCATCCGTACCCACCGAGGGCACGTGTTCCTTGCCTGTCGCCGTGGTTGCTCAGTGGCAGAGCGCGTGGCCCGCCCCCGGCATCGGGGCTTCGAGCCGGGCTACTCCACGCCTTCGGCGTCGGCCAGCATCACCGGCACGGCATGGCGGGGCGCGCTGAAGTAATAGACGGCCGCGGTGACCACCAGACCGGCGAGCCAGGAAAGGTCGATGCCGCCGAGCACGCGCGCCATCGGGCCGACGTAGAAATCGGCGGCGATGAAGGGCACCTGCACGACGATGCCGAGCACGTAGGAGACGAGCGCCGCCACGTTGTAGCGGCCGTAGACGCCGCCATCGGCGGCGAAGAACGACGGCACGTGATAATCGCCGAAACGCACCCAGTAGTAATCGACCAGGTTCACCGCCGTCCACGGCACCATCAGATAGAGCAGCAGCTCGGTGAAACGGCTGTACAGCGGCAGGAAGCTGGCGGCACCGACGGTGCCGAGCGCGACGGCGACGAGGAAGATCGCGGTGGCAATCGGCGCCCGCGTGCGCCAGCTCGCGTGCCAGCTTGGGGCGAAGGTCTGGGCGAGGGTGATCACCGCGAGCGTGCCACCGTAGATGCAGATCGCGCCGGCGACGGCCACGCCGGGCGTGAACAGCATGACGATCGGCGTGCTGGCCTTTCCGGTCAGCGCCGAGATTGCTGCGACGACGTCGCCGCCCACGACCGCCGGCCCGATCAGGGCGCCGAAAATCATCGGCAGCACCGCGCCCAGGGTGGTGCCCCAGTACGAGGCCCAGAACGCCTGCCGCGGACCGGTGTCGGGGGGCAGGTAGCGCGAATAGTCCGAGACGTACGGCGCGTAGCCGAGCTGCCAGAACACGCCGATCGACATCATGCCGAGAAAGCCGACGACGGAGAACGAGCCTTGGGTGAGGTATGCGTGCGGCAGCCGCCCCTCGACCGCGAGGGCGACGTAGCAGAGCACGACCGCCGCGCCGGAAACGTAGGCAATCGCGCGCGTGGCGGCATGGATCAGGTCGTGCCCGTAGATCGCCATCGCCAGGCTCACCAGGCCGACCACGGCGATGCCTTCGCGCACGCCGATCGTGGGCACGATCGCGTGCAGCGACTGGCCGCCGGTCACCAGCGCGGTCGCGCCGTAGCCGACGTACATGAAGATCACCAGCGCCACCACTGACGCCGCCCCGCGCGCGCCGAACTGGCCGCGGCTCTGCACCATCTGCGGCACGCCCAGGCGCGGCCCCTGCGCCGCATGCAGCGCCATGAACAAGGTGCCGATCAGGTTGCCGAGCACGATCGCCAGGGTGCCGGCGAGGAACGATTGCCTGAATACGGTCGTGGCCAGTGCGCCGGTGACGATGGTCAGCACGTTCAAGTTCGCGCCGAACCACAACGAGAACAATTGCCGTGCCTTGCCATGTCGCTCATCGAGCGGAATCGGAAAGATCGTGTGCTGCTCGATGCGGCGTCGACGCGTGCTTGTGCGGGTTTGCATGGGCGTGCAAGTATTTTTTCTTTGCGGTGTCGTGCGAAGAGAACACAAACGCACACCAGTCACAACTATTTGTTTTTGTTCGCAATGCGAACGTGCAAAAGGCCTCGTTGATGAGCACGGATTACCCTGATTTTGGACTGGATGCGGCGCAGCGCCGCGACGCCGTGTTTGCCCATCGATACGAGTATCCGGGCATGGATGGTGCCCGCGGCGAGCTGTGGTGTTACAGCGATGCGCTGGCCTATGCGCCGGGCTCGCTCGTGCGGCTGATGATCAGCTCGAGCGTGGAGCGCGCGGAGCTCGAGATCGCCCGTGACGGAGCGGAACTGCGCGCTGTCCTCAAGGGCACGCTATCCGGTCTGCGCTGGCAACCGACGCCGGAGGACTGCTCGGTCGTGGGCTGCGGCTGGGAAAGCGCGTTCGAGTTCCGCATCGGCGAGGACTGGCCGTCCGGGGCCTATCGCGTCAGTCTGGTCGCCGCGGGCAGCGATGGCGCGCCGGTCCGCTCGCATCACCTGTTCATCGTCAAGCCGCGCCCTGGCCCTAAGCCGCGCCGGATCCTGCAGGTCGCCGCCACCGGCACCTGGACCGCCTACAACACTTGGGGCGGCTCAAATCACTACCGCGGCCTCACCGGGCCGAATCGCGACCAGTACTCGCCGACCGTCAGCATCGAGCGACCGTGGTGCCGCGGCTTCGTCGTGCTGCCAGCCGGCGCACCGCGGGTGCCGCTCGAATGCCAGCCACCGCCAGGCGCGCCCTTGCGCTACCCGCACATGGAGTGGGCCTACGCGACCGGCCACTCGACCAAATACGCGTCGGCCGGCTGGGCGAGCTACGACTCGCACTTCATGCGCTGGGCCGAACGCGCAGGCTACGCCGTCGACTTGGTCAGCCAGCACGAGCTTCACTATGAGCCGGAGTTACTGCACGACTACGACTGCGTCGTGATGGTCGGCCACGACGAGTACTGGAGCTGGGAGATGCGCGACGCGATCGACGCCTACGTGGAGCGCGGCGGGCACTTGGCGCGCTTCGCCGGCAACTTCATGTGGCAGACGCGGCTGGAAGACGGCGGCAGGCGCCAGGTCTGCTACAAGTACCGCGCACGCGCCGAGGACCCGGTCTATCGCGAGCGCGACAACTCGCGCACGACCGGCTCCTGGGAGGCGCCGGAGACCGGCCGGCCAGGCGCGGCCACGTTCGGTCTCAATGCCATCGACGGCCTGTACGCCGGCTGGGGTGGGTGCGCCGCGCGCGGCGTGCGCGGCTTTCCCGTCTACAGGCCCGGGCACTGGGCCTTCCGTGGCACGGACCTCTCCTATGGCGACCTGCTGGGCGCCGAGGGCCACGCGTTCGGCTACGAGGTCGATGGCTTGCCCTACGTGATCCGCGATGGCCTGCCCGAAGCCCTGCCCACGGGCGGTGCGCCGGAGAGCCTCTCGATCCTGGCGCTCGGGATGTCCTCGTTGATCGAGGAGCCACGTTCGCAAGCCGATACCGACGACCGCTTCATCGGCGACGAGGAGGCGACCTACGTCGCCGAGCTGCGCTTCGGTGATGCGAGCGAGGCATCGGTCGATCGCGTCAAGCGCGGTTGCGGCATGATCGTGCACTTCACGCGCGGCGCCGGCGAAGTGTTCCACGCCGGAAGCTGCGAGTGGGTGGCGGCGCTGCTGCGCAACGATGCGATGGTGGCCCGGGTGACGTCGAACGTGCTCGACCGCTACCTCGCAGGCAGCTAGGTCTCGCACGGTGGCCGCGAACGACATCCTCGACGCGACTGGGCTTCGATCATGAAAAAGCCCCGCAGCGAGCTGCGGGGCTTTGCTTTCAGCGGAACGGGATCTACTTACTTCGCCGCCTTCTTCGCCGGAGCCTTCCTGACGGCCTTCCTGGCCGCTTTCCTGGCCGGCGCGGCCTTCGGCGCGGAGCCGGCAATGAGCAGGCTCTCCGCCGTGACGCCCTTCTTTTTCAGTGCCGCGGAGAACCACAGCGGACGCTTGCCGCGGCCCGACCAGGTCTGGGCGGCATTCTCCGGATTGCGATACTTCGGTGCGACGACGGCCTTGGAGACCTTGGCACCCTTGCCGCCGCGCCGCGGGTAGACCTCGTCGATGCTCAGGCCGGCGCTCTTGAGAAGCGCGTCAATCCTGGTGCGGACCTCCTGGGCCTTGTTCTTGCGGGCAGATTCCATCTGCGCTTCGGCGTTCTTGATGAGCGCCTGGAGTTCAGCAGGGGAGAGCGAGTCGAGATTGATAGCCATATTTGTCCTCGGGAGTCGTTTTGCCAAGTCGTTCTATCACGATCGGATGATGCATATTCCGACCGCGATCTCCAATGGTGGGGCCGTTGAATGGACCGGGTACACCCTCGCCTTCGGATGAGGCGACTACGGGGTCTTCAAGGCCGCGCCACGGATGTGTACCTGGATGGCCTCCAGCGAAAGGCCGCGCGTCTCCACGCCATGCCGCAGCAGGGTGATGCCCGCGGCCAGCATGGCCAGTGCGATCGAGCCGGCAGCGAGCGCGAGATGTTCGAACAGGCCAGCCACGCCCAGCAGCGCGCCGAGGATGCCACCGAACTTGGAGCTGGCCGCGATCACGCCTGACCCGGTGCCGCGCAGGTGCACCGGGTAGATCTCCGCGGCATACGGGATCAGCATCGCGATCACGCCGCTCACGCTGACCAGCAGTCCCGCCGTGGCCAGCGTGATCAGCCATGCCTGGCGCACGTCCAGCAGATCCAGCGCCACGAACGTGGCCAGCGCCACCGTGGTCAGGCCGATGAACAACACCAGCGAGCGCACGGTGCTCCAGCGGTGGTAGAGCCACACCACCAGGCCGATGCCGGGCAGGGCGATCAGCGCCGAATCGGCAAGCAGGCGACTGGCGCCCGACGGATCGATGCCCAGCTTGACCAGATTCACCGGTAGCCACAGCAGAAAGCCGAAATTGGCCAGGCCCCAGGCCATGCCGCAGATCAGCAGGCCGCGCGTGAGTGCAGCATGCGAGCCGTGCAACAGCTGCTTCAAGCCGATCACGACATGCGGATCGTCCAGCACCGGGGCGCCGGGATGCTCCGGGCTGTCCTCCTCCACGCCCGCCTTGCGTGCGCCGGTGAAGCGGGCGAGCGCTACGCGCGCCTCGGCCCAACGCCCCTGGCTGGCCAGGAAGCGCGACGACTCGGGAATCCAGTGATTGAGCATGATGATCACCGCGCCGGTCGGCAGGCCCAGCAACCACAGCGCACGCCAGCTGTAGCCAGGTTCCAGCCAGGCAGCCGCTCCGGCGGCCAAGAGGTAGCCCGCCGAGGTGCCGACGCCGCCCAGTGCCACCAGCAGCCAGCCGCGATGTGCCGCGGGGATCGCCTCGGCCATCAGGGTGAAGGTGATCGGCAGCAGGCCACCGGCCGATGCCCCCATCAGGAAGCACATCACCAGGTTCCAGCCGAACGAGGGCATCGCGCCGCAGATGGCGGTGCCCATGAACATCAACGCCGACAGCAGCACCGCGGCCCGGCGGCCGAAGCGATCGCCGATCCAGCCCCAGGCCACCGAGCCGAGCGTGGTGCCGGTCAGCGCCACCAGCGCGAGCAGGGCACCGACCTCCTTGCTGATCCCATATTCACCGGTGAGGCCCGGCATGACGAAGCCGAGCGTGGCGGGCTTCATCACGTCCACTGCCAGCGCCACCACGAGTACGGCCACCAGGGTTAGGTGGGCCCGGTTCAGCGGCACGCCGTCGGCGACGTGGAAGTCGTGGCGATGCGTACGCGTGACGGGCGTAGTGCCGTCCATCGCCATGCGGCGCGGAGGTGCCAACGCGAAGCCGGCCAGGCACAAGCCCAGCGGGATCAATGCCATGCCCAGCAGCATGCCAGGAGACATCGGCATGCCCGCCAGTCGGTAATGCATCGGCGCGGCCATCAGGTACATCGGCAGGTGCAACAGCACGCCGGCCACCAGCAGTGCGCTGCCGGTCCAGAAAGCGAGGGGGTGGCGAAACGCGATGCTGCCGGTGCGCATGTGGGCGATAGGGAGCCGGGAAAGTATGTGGTCGACAGCCGCGTGTGCGGCGGGCCCCACCACACCGCGGTGAAGGTATCGGCCTGGAACCAGGCCGATACCGTTCAGCACATCAGAGCGCGGCGTCCTTGAGCTTCTTCAGCGGACGCACCTTCACCTTCACGGTAGCCGGCTTGGCGGCGAACACCTGCTCCTCGCCGGTGAAGGGGTTCTTGCCCTTGCGCTTCGGCTTGGCCGGAACCTGCACCGCGTTGATCTTGAACAGGCCGGGGAGGGTGAAGTTGCCGGCACCCTTCTTGTGCACCGCGCCGAGCACCGTGTGCTCGAGGGCGGCGAGCACGGCCTTGACGTGCTTCGCCTCGACGCTGGCCTGCTCGGCCAGGTGCGCGATCAGCGCCGACTTGCTCATCGCGTCCTTGATCGGCTTGATGGTGGGAGCCGCCTTCGGGGCGGCCTTGGCTTTGGTGGTCTTCTTGGCAGTGGTCTTGGTGGCCATGATCTTCGGTCTCATGCAATGCACCGCCCCTCATGGAGCGATGGCCGTTTGGCCCGCCAAATCTACGTGGTTACGGCGTTTCAGGCCACTTCCCGTGACAATGACCCCGTCGAGGTGACCGGTAAGGCGCACGATGTAGTCGGAGACGAGCCGCCGCCAGTCCCCACTTCGACCGCCCCGGCGGTCTTACCCGCTACCGAGGAATCGCCATGAGCGACACCCGCACAAAAATGACTTTCGATGTCAGCGCGCGCCGTATCGGCGCCCACGGCAGCACGGCGCGCTGCAAGGACGCCGACCTCGCGCTGGACACCGACCTGGGTGGACGTCGCGACGCCTTCAACCCGGCCGAGCTGCTGCTGGCCGCGCTGTCGGCCTGCATGCTCAAGGGCATCGAGCGGGTCACGCCGATACTGGATTTCCGGCTTCGCGGGGTGGAAGTGCGCGTGCACGGGGTGCGCCAGGACGTGCCGCCGCGGATGGAGTCGATCGACTACGAGATCCTGGTCGACACCGACGAGAGCGAGCACCGGCTCGAACTGCTCCACGAGAACGTGAAGAAGTTCGGCACGGTGTTCAACACGGTCGCGCCCGGCACCGTCCTGCGCGGGGTGCTCCGGCGGGCCGGGTAACCCTTGGGCTTCCGGACGGGGCGATGACGGGAAGGGAGGCGATCCCGCGCTGGCGGCGGCATTCTTCCGGTATGCGCAAGAGTGTCTGCCGGGTCTCGGCTATTCGTTTGGCAACGCATGAGGCGTAGCGTTACCCGCGAATCCGGCTGGACGCGCTGTCCGGCCACCATGCAGGAGTACGGTCCTTGGCAGGCATGACTCCCTACACCCTCGGTGTCGACCACGTCGGCCTCACCGTGGGCGACATCGAGCGCTCGCGACGCTTTTTCGTGGAGTGCCTGGGATGGACGGTGGTGGGCGAGAATCCCGCGTATCCGGCCGTCTTCGTATCGGATGGCACCACGCGGTTGACGTTATGGCAGGCGGACGCCGGCCATGCCGCGTTCGACCGGCGCCGAAACGTCGGCCTGCATCACCTGGCCCTGAAGATCGCGGACCTCGATGTCCTTTCGGATCTCCACGCGCGGGTGTCGGGCTGGCCGGATGTCGTGGTCGAGTTCGCCCCCGAGCCGGTAGGCAAGGGGCCAAGGGTGCACTGCATGATCCGCGAGCCCGGTGGCGCGCGCATCGAGCTGGTCTGCACGCCGGCGGGATGAAAGCCCATGCCGGGATCCCGGCGGCGGCTCGCACGAGGCGCACCGGGCCGCCTGGCTATCTTTGGAGATAGGTCATGTTGAAAGCTTCGGATCTGTTCGTCGCCGCGCTCGAGAACGAGGGCGTGGAGCGCATCTTCGGGATCCCCGGCGAGGAAAACCTCGACCTGGTCGAGTCCATTCGCAAGTCGTCGATCCAGCTGGTGCTGACCCGGCACGAACAGGCGGCGGCCTTCATGGCGGCGACCTATGGCCGGCTCACCGGCAAGCCCGGGGTCTGCATCACCACGCTCGGGCCCGGTGCGCTGAACCTGGCGACTGGGGCCGGGTACGCACTCCTCGGTGCCATGCCGATGATCATGATCACCGGCCAGAAGGCGATCCGATCGTCCCGGCAGGCGCGGTTCCAGATCGTCGACGTGATCGCCACGATGCGGCCGCTGACCAAGCTGTCGCGGCAGATCGTCTCGCCCACCATGATCCCTGCGATGGTGCGCGAGGCGTTCCGCGTCGCCGCGGAGGAACGGCCCGGACCGGTGCTGCTCGAGTTGCCCGAGGACATCGCCGCGGAGTCGTGCGAAGAGATCGCGCTGATCCCGGCGCATCCGATCGAGCTGCCCGTGGCGAGCGCCGAATCCATCGAGCGTGCCGCGCAGCTGATCATGCAGGCGCAGGCGCCGCTGCTGATGCTGGGCGCGGCGGCGTCGCGTCCGCGCTCCTCGTCCGATCTCGCAACGTTCGTCCTGCGCACCGGCATCCCGTACTTCACCACGCAGATGGGCAAGGGCACGGTGCCGGGCGGCACCGAGCTGTACATGGGCACCGCGGCGCTTTCCGAACGCGACTATGTGCACGAGGCGATCGAACGGGCGGACCTGATCGTCACCATCGGTCACGACACGGTCGAAAAGCCGCCGTTCCTGATGGGCGCCAAGGGGCCGCAGGTGGTGCACATCGGCTACGAGCCCGCGCATGTCGAGCAGGTCTACTTCCCCCAGGCCGAGGTGGTCGGTGACCTGGGGCCGTCGCTGCGGCAACTGGCCGATCGCGTCGAAGGACACATCCCGCATGCCCGGGCGCTGCTGCCGCTGCGGGAGGGGATCCTGAGCCGGGTCGCCGCGCGCGCCACCGAGGACCGCTTCACGCCGCAGCGGCTGGTGCACGACGTGCGCGAGGTCATGCCGGCCGACGGCATCCTCGCCCTCGACAACGGCATGTACAAGATCTGGTTCGCGCGCAATTACCGCACGCAGGTCGCCAACACGCTCCTGCTCGACAACGCGCTGGCGACCATGGGCGCGGGCCTGCCCTCGGCCATCATGGCCGCGATGCTGTATCCCGGGCGCCGGGTGATGGCCGTGTGCGGCGACGGCGGCTTCATGATGAACAGCCAGGAGCTCGAGACCGCCGTCCGGCTCAAGCTCGACCTGGTGGTGCTGGTCATCGAGGATCGTGCCTTCGGCATGATCCGCTGGAAGCAGGCGGTGGATGCGTTCCCCGACTACGGCATGACCTTCGACAACCCGGACTTCGTGACCTATGCGAAGGCTTACGGCGCGACCGGCACCCGGGTGGAGACGGTCGGCGCATTGCGCTCCACGCTGGAAAAGGCGTTCACCGATGGGGGCGTGCAGCTCGTGGTGGTGCCCATCGACTACTCGGAAAACAAGCGCGTGCTGGTTGACGAGCTGCAGCAGCGCCTGCCCATCCAGAAGGAGGACTGATCATGACCCGTCCACTGCAGGTGGTGCAGGCATTCGACCGTACCCTCATTGCGGAGCTGCCCGTCGACGATGCCGCCGCCCTCGAGGCCAAGCTCGCCTCGGCCAGTCGCATGCTGGCCGACCGCGACGCGTGGCTGAAACCGCATCAGCGCAGCGCCGTCCTTCTACGTGCGGCGGCCCTGCTGGAAACGCGGCAGGACCACTTCACCCGGCTGATCGCCCGCGAGGGCGGCAAGCCGTGGCCGGATGCGGCGGTGGAAGTGATCCGGGCCGTCGACGGATTGCGCAACGCGGCCGAGGCGATCCGCACCTTCGCCGGTCGCGAGATCCCGATGGGCCTGACGCCAGCCAGCGAAGGGCGCTGGGCCTTCACCACCAAGGAACCGATCGGGGTGGTCGCGGCCATCTCCGCGTTCAATCATCCGCTGAACCTCATCGTTCACCAGGTGGCACCGGCGATCGCCGTCGGTTGCCCGGTCATCGTCAAGCCGGCGGCCGTCACGCCCTTGTCCTGCATTGGCCTGGTCGACCTGCTGCGCGAGGCCGGGCTGGACGAGCCGTGGTGCCAGACCTTCATCACCGACGACAACGCGCTGGCCGAGCGTCTGGCGACCGATCCGCGGGTGGCGTTCCTGAGTTTCATCGGCTCGGCCAAGGTCGGCTGGTATCTGCGCAGCAAGCTGCCGCCCGGGACGCGCTGCGCGCTCGAGCATGGCGGCGCCGCGCCGGTGATCGTCGATCGCAGCGCGCCGCTCGATACGATCATCGAGCCGATCGTGAAGGGCGGGTACTACCACGCCGGCCAGGTCTGCGTGTCCACCCAGCGCATCTTCGTCCATGCGGATATCGCGGACGGCTTCATCGAGCGGCTGGCCGCCCGTGTCCAGGCACTGCGGGTGGGCGACCCATTGCTCGAGCGCACCGAGATGGGCCCGCTGATCGCCCCGCGCGAGGCGGATCGCGTGCTGTCGTGGACCGAGGAAGCGGTGTCCGCCGGTGCGACGATCGTGGGCGGCGGGCGCCGGTCCGAGACCACGCTCGCGCCGGCCGTGCTGCTCGATCCGCCGACCGAGGCGAAAGTGTCGCAGCTGGAGATATTCGGCCCGGTCACCTGCGTCTACCGCTACCGTGATCTCGACCAGGCCATCGAGGCCGCCAATGCGCTGCCTTTTGCGTTCCAGGCCAGCGTGTTCTCCTCCGACATCGCTCCGGCGATGCGCGCCGCCCGGCGCCTGGATGCGTCCACGGTGCTGGTCAACGACCACACGGCGTTCCGCACCGACTGGATGCCGTTCGCCGGTCGCCGGCAATCGGGCTACGGCGTGGGCGGCATCCCGTATTCGATGGAAGACATGTCCCAGGACAAGATGGTCGTGCTGCGCTACGAGGGTTAGCCCACCGGCTCCGCCCGACACGGCAGGCCCGGGCGTTCAGCGCTTCTGCTGCCGGATATCCAGCCTCCTGACTCCGATGCGGCCCCGACGGCCGCATCGGTCGCCGCATCAGCCGGCCTTGGGAACGAATCCCGGAACGCCGGTATCCACCACGGCATTCAGCCGGAACGTCGTCTCGATATCGCTGCGCATCTCCTGCATGGCGTCTTCGGGCAGGGGCGAGATCGCGAAGTTTTCCCGGATGTGATCGGGGTTGGTCGATGTAGTCAAAAGGGCGCTGCCACGCTGCACGGCCCAGGCCAGCGCCACTTGTGCCGGCGTCCGGTCGAGCCGCTGCGCGATGGCCCGGATCACCGGGTCGTCGGTGATCCGCGGTTCCATGCCGTGGCCCAGCGGGGCGAACGCCAGCAGCACGATGCCGTGGGCCTGGCAGAACTCCAGCAGTTCCCACTCGGGCAGGTAGGGGTGGCATTCCACCTGCACCACGGCAGGCATGATCCGGGCCACCGCGACGATCTCCTTCAGCCGCTCCAGGCGGATGTCGGAAAGACCGATGAAGCGACACTTGCCCTCGTCGACCAGCCGCTCCATCGCCCGCCAGGTCTCCACCAGTGTCACCTCGCGGTCGTAGGCGGGCTGGCCGTTTTCGTCGGTCGGATACTGCTCGTCGCCGGGCTGGAAGGCGTAGGGCGTGTGGACGAGGTAGCCGTCCACGTAATCGAGCTGCAGGCGCTTCAGGCTCGCCTCGAGCGCGGGGCCGACCCGCTCCGGACGATGGTTGTTGTTCCACAGCTTGGTGGTGACGAACAGATCCTCGCGCTTCACCGTGCCGGCCTCGAAGGCCTCGCGCATCGCCTGGCCGACCACGTCCTCGTTGCGATACAGCTCGGCGCAGTCGAGGTGGCGAAAGCCGGTCTCCAGCGCCACCCGGATCGCCTTTCGGGCCGCGACGGGATCGCGGATCAGGGTGCCGAATCCGACCGCGGGCAGCGTTCCGGCTCCGGTGGCCAGCGGGAGGGTGGTTTCGTAAAGATGTTCTGCAGGTTGCATGTCGGTTCTCCAGGTCATCATTCGTTGTCGCGGGCCATCCTGCGCGCAAGAGCGCTATCGGAATGGCCACCCAGTGCGACGGAGAGCTGCGCCGTGTCGAGGTACTGCGCCGTCTTCGCGCGGAGCTGCCCTATCCGCGCGCGCTGGTAGGCCCGCTGGGCGTCGAGTACCTGCAGCAGGCCGGTCTCGCCCGCCCGGTAGCCCGCCTGGCTCATCCGCAGGCCGGTTCCGGCGGCGTCCAATGCGCGCTGCTGCGCCGAGTATTCCTCGTTGTCGTGATGGATCGCCTGCAACAGGTCGGCCACCTGACCCAGCGAGCGGATCACCGTCTGCCGGTAGATCGCGAAGCTGGCCTGGTAGGCGTCGACGGCGCCGCGGCGGTTCGCCTTGAGGGTACCTCCGTGGAAGATCGGTGCGGTCAACGCCCCGGCGACACCCCAGAGCGTGGCTGCGCCCGGTCCGGCCCGGCTCAGCGACGCTGAGAGCTGCAGGTGCGGATAGAGGTCCGCCGTGGCGACGCCGATTGCCGCGCTTGCCGCGTGGAGTTCGGCCTCGGCCTCGAGGATGTCCGGGCGTCGACGCGCGAGTTCGGAGGGCAGGGTGAGGGGAAGGTCGGCCGGCAGCACGAAATCGGACAGTGCGAAGTCCGGCGGCGTCCAGTCGGCGGGACCTTTCCCCGCAAGCACGGACAGCGCGTGCCGCGCCGTATCGCGCTGCTGCGCCAGTGGCGGCAGCAAGGTTTCATCCTGCGCGAGCTGGCTTTGCGCCAGCGCAACGTCCACCTGGGTCGCGCTGCCGTAGCGCTCGGCGGAGCGGACCAGTTCGAGGTTCCTGCGGTCGTCGGCCAGCAGCTCGTCGAGCGCATCCATCTGCGCCCGCGCCGAGGCAAGCAGGATCGCCTGGCGGGCGACATCGCCGGTCACGGTCAGGTAGGCGGCATCGAATCGATGGCGCTGCAGTTCGGCCAGCGCCGCCTGCGCCTCGATCCGTCGCCGGTTGCCGCCGAAGAGGTCGAAATCGAAGCTGACCTGCGGGCCGATCGCGTACCGGGTGGCGGTGCTTCCGCGTCCGGCGTGCTGGCGCCCGTCCTGGGCGGCTACATCCACCTGGGGCCACAGCGCTCCACCGGCCGCGGCGACGGCTTCGTTCGCCTGAGCGATGGTCGCATCGGCGGCGTCGAGGTCCAGGTTGCCGGCGACCGCCTGGCGCATGAGCTGGTCCAGCTTCGGCGAGCCGAACACCGCCCACCAGTCGTCGGTGGGTGCGCGATCCGGAGCGATGTGCAGCGCGCCATCGACCCGACCGGCGGCGAGCGAACGTTCCGCCTGCAGGTCGTAGTGGCGCGAAGCGGGTGCGGCCGGTCGCGAGAAGTCGGGGCCGACCATGCAGGCCGACAGCAGCAGGGCCGGGGCGGCGAACAGCGCCGTCCGGGCGACGCGCCGGAGAAGGGTTGATCCAGACAGTTTCATGTGCGGCTCCGGCCTGTCAGAGGCGTTGGCGGGGTTTGCGGAGGAACAGCACGAGCGGGCTGGCTGCGAGCATGACCAGCATCAGCAGCTTGAACTGGCCGATTACCGCGATCAGTGCCGCCTGGCCGGTGACCATCTCGTTGATCGCGCCGAGCGCCGGCCCCGCGAGCGTGCCGGTCGCCTGCGCGGCGACGCCGTAGGGGCGCAGATGCCGGGCCAGCGCCAGGTGCACGCTCTGCGTGTTGTTGTAGAAGTAGATCTGCACGATCGCGACGCCGATCGTGCTGCCGTAGAGCCGCGACAGATTGAACAGCACCGTGCCCTCGGCACGGAACCTGGGGTCCAGCGTGCCGAAGGCTTCCCGGGTGAGCGCGGGCATCATCATGCCCAGGCCCGCGCCCTGGAGCGCACCTGCGACCATCACCGGCGTGCCATCCATCAGCGGCGAATAACCGAGCATGCGCCAGTTGGCGTAGATCACCAGCGCCATGCCGAAGGCCACCAGCAGCCGGTTGTCGATCACCCGTGGCGCACGCCAGGTCAGGATCAGCGCGCCGATCAGCGCGGCGCCACGCGGAATCGTGAGGTAGCCCGCCGTGTCGGCCGGGTAGCCGAGCAGCTCCTCCAGCATCGGCGAGGTCAGCGCCAGCGTCGGCAGCAGCACGAAGCCGAAGGCGAAGAAAATGATCGTGCTGAGCCCGAAATTGCGGTCCCGGAACAACGCCTTGTGCAGGAAGTGCTCGTGCCGCGTAAGTGCATGCACGATGTACAGCCAGAAGCCCAGCGCCGAGACGATGGCTTCCACCCGGATCTCGGTCGAGGCGAACCATTCCAGGCGCTCGCCGCGATCGAGCAGCATCTGCAGCCCCGCGACGCCCAGGGTGAAAGTGAGCAGCCCGAAGACGTCCAGCGGCGGACCCTTGGCGAACTTCTTTTCGCGCAGGTACAGGCCCATGGCCGGCAGGATGAACGCGACCATCGGCAGGCTGAACCAGAACAGCGCATGCCAGCCGCAATACTCGCTGAGCCAGCCACCGATGCCCGGCCCGCTGAGGATGCCGAGCAGCGAGGTCACGCTCCACACCATGCCGATCCGCCCGTGCCGCAACGGCGGCAGTTCGTCGAGCAGGATCGCCATGGACAGCGGCGCGAGCGTGCCGCCCGCGGCGCCCTGGAAGATGCGTGCGGCGACGAACTGCAGCGGTGTCGTCGCCAGCGTGTCGAGCACCAGCGCCACGCCAAAGAGCACGATGGACGTCTGAAACACGGTCTTGCGCCCGAAACGGGCGGCCAGCCAGTGCATCAGCGGCATGACGATGGCGCTGGCCGCGATGTAGGAGGTGAACACCCAGCCGATCTCGTCGTCGGTCATCGACAGGCTGCCCTGGATGTGCAGCACCGCGGCATTCGGCAGCGAGATGTTGACCGCCTGCATGTAGGTGGCGAGCAGGGCGGCGGCCACGATGGCGCGATGGCCAAATGACGTCGTGGCCGGGGCAGGGGAGGTGTTCACAGACGTGCGTCCGCGACGGTCCCGGCCGGTTTCCGTTGTGCCCCGGTATCCACCCACGCGGTCACGCTGATGCCGGAATACAGCGGCCAGCGCGCATCGGGGGCATCGAGCTCGAGGCGCACCGGCAGGCGCTGGACCACCTTCACCCAGTTGCCGGTGGCATTCTCCGGCGGCAGCACCGAGAGATCCGACCCGGTGCCGGGACTCATGCTGACCACGTGGGCGTGGAACGGGTGCCCGGGATAGGCGTCCACCTCCACGGTGGCCGGCTGTCCCGGGCGCATCCGGGTCAGGCCGGTCTCGCGGAAATTGGCCTCGATCCAGACGTCGCGGGTGGACATCATCGAAAAGACCGGCGCCCCGCCGCTGACGAAGTCGCCCACCTGGAGGTCATCGACATGGGTCACGATGCCGTCGTCGGGTGCGACGACGTGGGTATAGGACAGGTCCAGTCGTGCGCGATCCAACTGGGCCTGAGCCTCACGCACCGCCGGATGCTTGTCGGTGTCGATGTCCGGATCGCCATCCAGGCCGGCCACGGTCCGCGCCACCTGCTGCTGCACCGAGGCGAGGTGCTGCCGGGCGACCTTGAAGTCCGTCTCGGCCCGCTCATAGGCGGCGCGCGAGGCGAAGTTGGATGCGAGCAGGCCTTTCTTGCGCGCGAATTCCCGCCGGTCGAAATCGGCCGCGTCGCGGGCGGAGAGGGAGTCCGCCAGTTGCTGGCGATAGGTCGCCTTCAGTGCCCGGATCTGCAGGCGCGCGCTGGCCAGCCGGGCCTGCGCCTGGGCTACCGCGATCCGGTACGGCTGCGGATCGACGCGGAACAGAAGCTGGCCTTTCCTGACCCGCTGGTTGTCCTTCACCCGGATCTCCACCACCTGGCCGGATACCCGGGCGTTGATCGAATCCCGCGCCGCGCGGACAAACGCATCGTCCGTGGAGACGTAGCGCCTGCCGGCGATGAGCCAGACCGCGCCGCCCAGGATCAACGCCAGCGGCAGCGCGAGCATCAACGGCCAGCGCAGTCGTTCCCCTGTCGTTCGGGGCGTCGCTGCGTGCCCATGCCCCGGGTCCGGGGTATCGGTGTTGTCGTCGACTTGCTCATGCATCGTCTGGATCCGTTATCTCGTGTGAGTGGCGCCGTCGCTGGCGGGTGTGGCGCGCGGCGGCATCGCCGGGGCGGGGTGTGTTGAATTTTGTTCGGATCCGGATAATATTCCCGGCAAGGACGGTCTTCAAGGGTTTTTATGCAAAGTGGAACAAAAAAAGACGAGGGCGGGCGCAAGCCGCGTGGCCGGCCACGGGCGTACGAGCCGGGCACGGCGCTGCAGCAGGCGACCGAGGTGTTCTGGAAGACCGGCTATGCCGGCACCTCCCTCGACGACATCGCCACCGCCACCGGCATGAACCGGCCCAGCCTGCGGGCCGCGTTCGGCGACAAGCGCGCCATCTACCTGAAAGCGCTGAACGCCTACTGGGAGCACAAGCTCGCCGCGATGCACGAGGCACTGGGCGGAGACCTGCCGATCGGCCAGGCGCTGATGAGCGTCTACGACGCCGCGCTGTCGATCTATTTCTCCGGCCGCGGCCGGGCGCGTGGATGTTTCGTGGTGGGAACGGCGGTGACCGAAGCGGTGCACGACGCGGAGACCCGCAGGGTGGTCAGCGACGGTTTCCGCAAGCTCGATGGCGACTTCGCGGCGCGTCTGCGCCTGGCGCAGGAGGCCGGCGAACTCAAGCGGTGCGCCGACCCGGAAGCACTGGCAATGCTCGCCACCGCCACGATGCAGACGATGGCCATCCGGGCGCGTGCCGGCAGCTCCCGTGAGGACCTGAGACGGTTCGCCGAAAAAGCCGTCGGCGTGATCTGCGGATGACGGCGGTCTGCTTCATCGCCGTACGCCCCAGCGCGTCGGGTCATGGCTGAAGGGCTGACCGACCTCCTCGACGAAGGCCTGGCCGTCGTGTTTTGCGGCATCAATCCGGGCTTGCGGGCGGCGGCCAGCGGGCACCACTTCGAGGGCCGGAGCAACCGTTTCTGGCGGACGCTGCATGAGGCAGGTTTCACCGGCCGGCTGCTGCGCCCCGAGGACGATCATCTGCTGCTGGACTACCGGTGCGGCCTGACCACGATGGTCGAGCGTCCCACTGCGCGCGCCGACGAACTGTCGGCCGCGGAGTTCCTCGCCGCCGCTGCTGCCCTTGAGCAGAAGATCGCCCGCTACCGGCCCGGCTGCATCGCCTTTCTCGGCAAGGTCGCCTACAGCGCCATCGCCGGGCGAACCGCCGTCGCCTGGGGCCGGCAGCCAGACACGCTCCAGGGCAGTTCGGTCTGGGTGCTGCCCAATCCAAGCGGGAGGAATCGCGCCTTCACCCAGGGCGGGCTGGTCGAGGCCTATCGCGCGCTGCGCCTTGCCGCGTACCCGGCGACGTCAAGCGCTGGCGCCGCGTGAACGTGGATGCGCGGGTGCGGGTCGCCGTTCCATTGCGCGCATGAGGTGTCCTGACGCCTGACGCGCCGCGGTGGACAGGGCCGGTGACCGCGAACGCCGATGCGCCCGTTCAATACCTCAGGTTCAATTCCGGGATCCGCTTGCGGTGGATCTCGAACAGCTCCAGGAATTCCTCTTCGCTCAGTTCGTCCGGGGCATACACGGCGACAGGATCCCACGCGTGGTCGGTCGGCTGCGGTGTCCGCGGGCCGCCGCGCAGCGAGAACGGGCGTCCGTCGTAGTCGAGCAGTTCGGGCGCCTCCTCGAGGTGCTCGATTTTCGCGTCGTCCGCACTGACAAGAAACACGGTGAAGATCATCGATGGCTCCCGGAGGGCTTCGGCAAGCAGGGGCCGGCATCATGGGCTGGCGGGCGTTAGGAAAAAGTGCGTCCCGAGCCGCGACGGATCGGGCGTGTCGTGCGTCTGGCGCCGGCTAGGCCGGACGCGCATCGGGCGCGGCTTTGATGACCGCGCGGGTGGCCGGAGTTATCGGCGGGTCTGCTTTTCCAGGTGCGCCGGATAGCGTTCGCCATGCACGGTGACACGGTCCAGGACACGCTGGATGGCCTGCAAATCTTCCGGAGTCAGTTCCATCTCGGTCGCCGCGAGGTTTTCTTCCAGGCGAGCGAGCCGGGTGGTGCCGGGGATCGGCACGATCCACGGCTTCCTGGCCAGCAGCCAGGCGATGGCGATCTGCGCCATGGTGGCGTGTTTGCCCCGCGCAATGCCGTCGAGCGCATCGATGAGCGCCTGGTTGGCCTTGCGGGCCTCCTCGCCAAAGCGGGGCAGGCGGTTGCGGAAGTCGTTCTGGGCGAATTCGGTGCTGCCGTCGATGGCCCCGGTGAGAAAGCCCCGCCCGAGCGGACTGAACGGCACGAACCCGATGCCCAGTTCCTCGAGCAGGGGCAGGATCCCGCTTTCCGGTTCGCGCCACCACAGCGAGTACTCGCTCTGCAGCACCGCCACCGGCTGCACCGCATGCGCGCGACGAATGGTTTCGGCGCCGGCCTCGGACAGGCCGAAGTGCTTCACCTTGCCTTCGGCAATGAGGTCGCGGACCGTGCCGGCGACATCCTCGATCGGCACGTCCGGGTCCACGCGATGTTGATAGAACAGGTCGATCCGGTCGGTCTTCAGGCGAGTCAGTGAAGCATCGCAGACTTCCCGGATGTGCGCGGGCCGGCTGTTGAGGCTGCTGCGCCTGACACTTGCGTCGCCGACAGCGAAGCCGAACTTGGTGGCGATCACCACCTGATCGCGCATCGGCGCCAGCGCCTCGCCCAGCAACTGCTCGTTGGTGTAGGGCCCGTAGATCTCCGCGGTGTCGAACAAGGTAACCCCGCGATCGACGGCCGCCCGGATCAGGGCGATGCCGGCTTTCGTTTCGACGGGCTCGCCGTAGGCATGGGTCAGCCCCATGCAGCCCAAGCCGATCGCCGATACCTCGAGCCCAGTGCTGCCGAGCGTGCGCAGATGCATGCGACTCTCCTTTCGGGGAATGGGAGGACGTCAAACGCTGGCGAACCTAACACGGCGCGGAGCGGGCGATCAGAGCGCGTTATCGCGAGCCGTGCCAAGGCAACGTCCGCCACATTCGAGTGGCACGGCGGCTTGGAGTCCAATGCCGCCGTATCACTGCGTCCGCCGGTTCGAGATCAGCACTTCGGTCCCTGTCGCCACCTGCGCACTAGCGATTCGTACTCCCCGGATGCGACCTCCCGCCGTGTCTTCAGCGCCGACTCGACGCGCTCCTCCAGGTCGTCGCAATCGGCGGTGTTGCGCCTTTGACCTCCTGACGTGTGCGAAGCAGCGGGGACGCTGTCCCGGGACGCAGCACAGGTCGCAAGCTTCGTGCCACGTTCAGGCCTCACGGCAGGGGCGCCGCGCCGCGGCGGCCGGGAGGCGATACGGCTCAGGGGTGGGTCTGCCGTGACCCACCCGGACCGGGCAGCCGGGTCCGCCTTACCTCACCCCGGGGCGCCGCGGCCCAGCGCATTCCGGGGTTCACCGCCGGTTTTCCGGTCTATTTTCAACGCACGCCAAAACGTCGCCGTTTTGCCGCTCTGCGCATGCCGGCCCGGCTCTGTCATTGGGTGCCTAGTTAGTTGATTTGATCCTGTTTTTGTGTCTATTTGGCAAGGCTGAAGGGGAAACTGCAGGCAACCGATCGAAAGTCACCGCCAAGGTGCTCGAGTGCCGTGGGGCCCAGCTTTCTGGCAAGGGACCGGCGCGAAGCATCAGCGGCTCGACAGGCTCTCAGGGAGAAGGGGCGATGCCGGCCATGCTCGGCCAATCCGCAGCTTTCGAGCAGACGCGTGCGCTGCTGCATCGCTATGCCGGATGCGACGTGCAGGTGCTGATCGAGGGCGAGACGGGCACCGGCAAAGAGCTCGCCGCCAGGGAAATCCATTACGCCAGCTCGCGTCGCGAGCGGCCGTTCGTGCCGGTGAATTGCGGAGCCCTGCCGGACAACCTGATCGAGAACGAACTGTTCGGGCACGAACGAGGCGCTTACACCGACGCCAGGCACGCCCAACCGGGACTCATCGACCGTGCCCGCGGCGGCACGTTGTTCCTGGACGAGGTGGATTCGCTCTCCAGCAAGGCTCAGGTGACCCTGCTGCGCTTTCTCGAGAACAACGAATACCGGCCTGTCGGTGGCGGCGCGGCGCGGGTCTCAAGCGCGCGCATCGTTGCCGCCACCAATGCCAGCCTCGAGGCGCAGGTGGTCGCCGGTCACTTCCGCCGCGACCTGCAATACCGGCTCAACGCGCTGTATGTGCGCATGCCGCCCCTGCGCGAGCGCAAGAGCGACATCCCCCTGCTGGCTGAATACTTCCTCGGGCGGGTCGCCGAGCGGATGGGCGGGCAGGCCAAGGCGTGGACCGACGAGGCGCTGAAGCTGCTCGAGGCACACGCATGGCCGGGCAACGTGCGCGAGCTGGAGAACGCGGTGTTGCGGGCCTACCTGGGCGCGGAAGGTGCCGTGATCGGCGCGTCGGTCCTGGAGGCGCTCGTCACGCCAGCGTCGGTTGCGCCAACCTCTGCCGCCGCATCGGTGGCATTGAACGACGCCAACCTGCCTTATGTCTGCGCCAAGCAGAATGCCGTCAGCGCCTTCGAGCGCTCGTACCTGCTCGGCCTGATGACGAGAGCCGCCGGCAACATCAGCGCCGCCGCTCGCCTCTCCGGGACCGAGCGGCGCCAGCTCGGCAAGTTGCTGAAGAAGCACGGCATCGAGACGAACGCCTTCCGCTAGCCCCCGGTCGACCCGCTCCGGCGGATCCCCGCGCGCGACAACCGTCCGAAGGCCCGAAGGGCTGTGTACGGGGCGTCCTGGCTTCGCCCATCGAGCCGGACGTCCCTCCGCCATCGCACATGGGTACACGTTGACCCGCCCGCAGGGAGCCCCGGGTCATGCCTGACCCGGTTTCCGGGCGCCTTGTCGCCCGGCATCCATGCGGGGCGCCATTTTCCTCCTCACGAGCCAGTGGCACGGCGATTGCGTAGCCCCTCGGGTGGAGGTGACGCATGAGCCCTCGGCAGAACCAGAAACAGAACGACTGGCGCGAAGTGGAACACGCGGTACTGGCCTACCTGGCGCAGCACCCCGACGCCGCTGACACGCTCGAAGGCATCGTGAGCTGGTGGTTGCCGCAGCAGCGCTACGAAACCGAACGCCGACGCATCGAGAGCGCGCTGGGGCATCTGGTCGACCGCGGCCAGTTGCGCCGTGACCGGCTGCCGGGCGGCGCCGCCCTGTACGCGCTGAACCGCGCCGATCCGTCGTCACTGCACTGACCGTTGCACTCCGCCATCACAGAGGAAACAACCATGCCAGCCACCCTGAATTATCCAGGCGTCTATATCGAGGAGATTCCCAGCGGCGTGCGCACCATCACCGGGGTGGCGACATCGATCGCCGCCTTCGTCGGCCGGGCGGCAAAAGGGCCGACCGATGCCGACGCCGACGGCCCGGTAACCGTCAACAGCTACGGCGACTACGAGCGCACGTTCGGTGCGCTGGATCCGGCGTTTCCGATGGGCTACGCGGTGCGCGACTTTTTCCTCAACGGTGGTGCCCAGGCGATCGTCGTGCGCCTGTACAAGGGCGCTGCCGGCACCGCCAACGCGCAACTGGCGATCACCAACCTGCCGCTGCAGGCTGCTTCGGCCGGTACCTGGGGCAACCAGTTGCGGGTGCGCATCGACAACCATGTCTCCACCGACGTGGCGACGCTCTACGGACTGGCTGCCGCCGACCTGTTCAACGTGACCGTGCGCGACATGGCCAGTGGTGCGCAGGAGAGCTTCCTCAACGTCAGCGTGAAGGAGAGCCCGCGCCGCGTCGATCGCGTGCTCAAGGCCAGTTCCGCGCTGATCCGCGTGGCGGCCAGCATGAGCCTACCGGCAACCACGACGCCGGCAGCGATGTCCGACACCGTGCCGACGGGCAAGACGGTGTGGGACCAGGACGGCACTTCCACCGGCGTCTCGACGGCGGCGATCGACAGCGCGGCACTGGACAATGCCAGCTACAACGGCGACCCGGATGCCAAGACCGGCATGTACGCGCTGAAGAAGACCGACCTGTTCAACCTGCTGTGCATCCCGGCGGACATCCGCGGCGGCGATACCAGCAACGCGGTGTACCAGGCGGCCATGGCGTTCTGCGTGGAGCGCCGGGCGCTATTGATCGTCGATGCACCGGCCGCCTGGACCAGCGCCGGCGCCATCACCCAGTCGAACAACGCGGCACTCACCGCGCTGGGACTGAACGGGACGGCTGCCCGCAATGCCGCGCTGTTCTTCCCGCGGGTGCTTGAGTCCGATCCGGCGCGGCAGGGGCAGATCGACACCTTCGTGCCGTGCGGCATCGTGGCCGGAGTGATGGCGCGCACCGACACGCAGCGGGGGGTGTGGAAGGCGCCGGCCGGACTCGACGCCGCACTCAATGGCGTGCAGGGCCTGAGCACGGTACTCACCGATGCCGAGAACGGCATGCTCAATCCGCTGGGCGTGAACTGCCTGCGCAGCTTTCCGCTGAGCGGTCCGGTGGTGTGGGGTTCGCGCACCCTGCGCGGTGCCGACCTGCTCGCCGACGAATACAAGTACGTGCCGGTGCGGCGCCTGGCGCTGTACATCGAGGAGAGCCTGTTCCGCGGCACCCAGTGGGTGGTGTTCGAACCCAATGACGAGCCGCTCTGGGCACAGATCCGTCTCAACGTCGGCGCATTCATGCAGAACCTGTTCCGGCAGGGCGCCTTCCAGGGCAAATCGCCCACCGATGCGTACTTCGTCAAATGCGATGGCGAAACCACCACGCAGAACGACATCAACCTCGGCATCGTCAACATCGTCGTCGGCTTCGCGCCGCTGAAGCCCGCCGAATTCGTGGTCATCCAGCTGCAGCAGATGGCCGGCCAGATCCAGTCCTGAGGACAACACCATGGCTCAGTTCAGCGTCAATGCGCAGCGTTTCGATCCCTACAAGAACTTCAAGTTCAGGCTGAAATGGGATGGCCGCTACGTGGCCGGGATCAGCAAGGTGTCCGGGCTCAAGCGCACCACCGAAGTGGTCAAGCATCGCGAGGGCGGCGACCCCAGCAGCAGCCGCAAGTCGCCCGGTCGCACCGAGTACGAGGCGATCACCGTCGAGCGCGGGGTCACCCACGACCTGGAGTTCGAGAAGTGGGCGAACAAGGTCTGGCATTTCGGTGCCGGCCTGGGGGCCGAGGTGTCGCTGAAGGACTTCCGCAAGGACCTGATCCTGGAGGTCTACAACGAAGCCGGTCAGCTGGTGCTGTCTTATCACCTGTATCGCTGCTGGGTGTCGGAGTACCAGGCGCTGCCGGATCTGGACGCCAATGCCAACGCCGTGGCGATCCAGCACCTGAAGCTGGAGAACGAGGGCTGGGAGCGCGACGTCAGCGTGCAGGAGCCCACCGAGCCCAGCTTCACGGTGCCGGCGGGCTGAGCCATGCAGCCGACGGCCGCCCGGTGGCTGCAGGCGTGGGAACGCGGCGCTGACGCCTCTGCCGCCGTGCGTGGGCTGTGCCTGCTCGGCGCCAGCGAGGAGATGCCTGCCGACGAGCCGCTGTCGGGCCTGTCGCTGGGCCGTCGCGATGCCTTGCTGCTGCAACTGCATGCGCGGCTGTTCGGACGCCGCCTCGAGGGCGTGGCGCAGTGCCCGGCCTGCGGAACGATGGTCGAGGCCGGTTTCGATGCCGACGCGCTGCTGCTCGCCGCGGACCAGGGCGCCGCTGCACCCGCCAGCGCGCTGGAGCTGCACCTCACCGCCCATGATCTGCACGTGCGCTTTCGCCGGGTGGATTGCAGCGATCTGCTGGCCCTGGAGCGCTGCGCAGACATTGCCGGGGCGCGGCGGCTGCTGGTCGAACGCTGCGTGACCGTAACCACCCGGGCGTCCGATGGCTCGCCGGTGAAGGCGCTACCGGAGTCGGCCCTGGCCGAGCTGGCCCAGGCCATGGCCGCCGCCGATCCGCAGGCGGATCTGCAACTGGCCTTCCATTGCCCCGACTGCGGGCACGACTGGGAGCCGGTCTTCGACATCGCCCGTTTCCTGTGGCGGGAGCTGCATGCCTGGGCGCTTCGCCTGCTGCGCGACGTGGACACGCTGGCGCGTCACTACCACTGGAGTGAAGCGGACATCCTCGCGATGACGCCACGTCGTCGCCAGGCCTACCTGGAGCAATGCACGTCGTGAGCGATTTCCTCGACCGGGTGGTGCTGCGAACCCTCGGCGATGCGTCGATGCTGTCGCCGCGCCTGCCGTCGCTGTTCGAGCCGGCCGGGCATGCCGGAGCGGCGGTCACGGAGGAATCCCTGCAGGCGCAGATCGTCGCCTCGGTAGTGCGGGAGCCCGCTCGGGCACCCACCGAGACGCACGGAGCGCAGGGCAGGGTAGCCACTCCCGTTGCCGATGCGCCGATGACGCGTCAGCTTCCGCGTGAGATAGCGCAGGTCGCGGTGCCGGGCGAACGCATCGTCGTCGTGACCGAGTCACCTGCGGCGTCGCAGCCAGCGCTGCTCGCGGCCGAACGTGCTCCATCGACCACGGTGGCGAACGCCGTTCCGATGACGACCGGTGCGCTTCAGCCTCTGCGGCGGACGACCCGAGTCGAGCACCCGCCGGGCTCCACGCCCCCGACGCCCGAGCAGCCGCTGGGTGTATTGCTCCCCCCCGGACAACCGGTATTCGCCACACGAAAGGAGGGGCCAGCAAGCCCACCGGTTCTGGCAGCGCGGCCATCGAAAGGCCCGCCGGACGATTCATCCCACATGCCGTCGGAGCCCGTCGTCCACGTCAGTATCGGCCGGCTCGAGGTGCGTGCCGCGCCCTCGCATGCATCGGCGCCGCGCCCGTCACCCGCGCCTCGCCGCAGTGCACTCGACGAATACCTGCGCCAGCGCGACCGGCCCACGCCATGAGCAACGTCCTCGCCATCGCCGCCGCCACGCGCACGCTGCGCAACGTGCTGCTGGCCCGCATGCCGCTGCTGGACACCGACCTGAGCGATCTGGAGGTGACCCTGCAGCCGCTGGATCTCGCGCGAAAGGGCATCACCAAGGCGCAGCTCAACCTGTTCCTGTTCCAGGTCGTGTGGAACGCGGGCTGGCGCAACATGGACATGCCGGGTCGCGTGCGCCCCGGCGAGACGGCCCAGCCGGCGCTGGCGCTGAACCTGCACTACCTGCTCACAGCGTGGGGGCGTGGCGACAGCGACAACGACGCGGTGAGCCACCGCGTCCTGGCCTCGGCGATGAGCACCCTGCACGACCGTCCGCTGCTGGACGCGGACGACATCCGCAACGCCTTGCCCGACAACGACCTGGCCGACCAGATCGAACGCGTGCGCCTGACACCGCTGCCGCAAAGCGTGGAAGAGCTGTCCAAGCTGTGGACGGCATTCCAGACCAACTACCGGGTGTCCGCCGCCTACGAGGCCACCGTGGTGCTGATCGACAGCCAGTCGCCGGCACGCGCCAGCCTGCCGGTGCTGCGGCGCGGGCCGCAGGATCGCGGCGTGATCAGCTCGGCCTCGATGGCGCCGTCGCTGAGCGGCATCGCACTGCCGCATGCGCAAACGGCCGCGCGGCTGGGAGACGATCTCGTACTCAGCGGCAACCAGCTCTCCCCGACCAACATGCTGGCCCGCTTCAGCAGCCTGCGTCTCGACGCACCGGTCGACGTGGCGCCGGCGGCGGGTGCGGCGCCCGGCACGCTGCAGGTCCATCTGGCCGACAGCACCGGGGATCCCCAGGCCCCGTCGCGCTGGGCGCCGGGTATCTACACGCTGGCGCTGCTCGCGCAGCCGCCGGGATCGCCGGTGCTGGTCAGCAACGAACTGCCACTGGCGCTGGCCCCGGTGATCACGATCAGTCCGTTGACCGGTACGCCTGGCACGCAGCACCTTACGCTGACCTGCCTGCCGCGCATCCGCGACGGGCAGCGCGTGTTCCTGCTGTTCGGCGACCGCAGCGTCACGCCGCAGAGCATCAACAACCCCGCCGACCCGCAGCAGCCCACGACCCTGACTTTCGACGTGCCCGGGGTGACCGCGGGCACCTATACGGTGCGTCTGCGCGTGGACGGCGCCGACAGCATCCCGGTGGATTTCAGCGGGCCGGTGCCGGCGTTCGCCAGCGATCAGCAGGTGGTGGTGTCATGAGCGACTACGCACAGTGGCTCGCCGAGAACGACCGCTACCTTGCCGATGCGCTGGCGGACCTGCGCGCGCGGTTGCAGCGGGCGGCGGGTCGACACGAGGAGCCGGTGGCCGCCGCGCCGCATGTCGCGGACGTTCCGGCGACCGCGACGCCGCAGGAGCCGGCCGCCGAACAGCGGCATGTCTCCTGGCTGTCCCGGGTCTTCCGCGAGCACGCGACACCGGCTGTCGCTCCGGCGTTGCCCGAAGCCGGAGCTTCGGACACAGCGGCCGCCGAGCCTGCGCCGGCACCGATCCTCGCCAGTACCGCGGATGCTTCGGACGCCCCCCCGGCCTTCACCCCGGCACTGCAACTGCTGGCGCAACGGCTGGGGCTGTCCGACTTCGAACGCGACGTGCTCCTGCTGTGCATCGGCATGGAGCTGGATACGCGAATGCCCGCGCTGTGCGCGCAGGCCCAGCACGACATGAGCAAACCCTGGCCGACTTTCGCGCTGGCCTTTGCCGTGTTCGACCAGCCGACCTGGGACGCCATGGCGCCGGAACGGCCGCTGCGCTACTGGCGCCTGCTGGAGATCCACCAGCCGGGGCCGCAGCCCCTGATCGGCGCCGCACTGAGCGCGGACGAGCGCATCGTGAATTTCGCCAAGGGTCTGAACTACATCGACGATCGCCTGATGCCGCTGCTCACGCCGCTGGGCACGGACAGCCTGCCGCCGTCGCAGCAGGCCGTGGCCGACCGCCTGATCGACCACCTTCGCCACATCCCGTTCGGCGAACCGCTGCCCACGGTGCAATTGATCGGCACCGACAGCACCAGCAAGCAGGCCATCGCGCAGACGGTGGCGGCGACCTTCGGCGCGCAGGCGTTCCGTCTGTCGGCGCAGTTGCTGCCCCCGGGCACTGCCGACCAGGACGCCCTGGCGCGCCTGTGGCGACGCGAAAGCCTGCTGATGTCGGTGGCGCTGTACGTCGATGCATCCGCCGTCGACGCCACCGAAGCCGCCTCCGGCCCGGTTCGCCGCTTCCTCGCCCGGACCGGCGGCCTGCTGTTCGTGGACACCCGGGAGCCCTGGAACGACAGCGGTGCCCATGTGCTGGGCGCCGAGGTGGCCCGACCCACCGCGATGGAGCAGCGCACCGTCTGGCAGCACCTGCTGGGCGAAGGCGCTGACCAGCACGCGCGGCAGCTGTCCGGTCATTTCGATTTCAACCTCGGCAAGATCGGACAGGTCGCGCACACCGCGCTGGCCGCGACCGGACAACGGCTGGAAGGCCTGGGCGAGGCGTTGTGGCAGGGCGCGCTGGCGCGCACGCGGCCGGCGCTCGATCAGCTCGCACAGCGCATCGATCCCAAGGCGACCTGGGACGATCTCAAGCTGCCCGACACCGAGAAGAACCTGCTTCACCAGATCGCCGACCAGGTCGCCCAGCGCAGCACGGTCTACGACGACTGGGGCTTCCGCGAGCGGATGAACCGCGGCCTGTCGATCAGCGCACTGTTCGCCGGCGAGAGCGGCACCGGCAAGACCATGGCGGCCGAGGCGATCGCCCATGCCCTAAGCCTGTCGCTGTACCGCATCGATCTGTCGGCGGTGGTCAGCAAGTACATCGGCGAGACCGAAAAGAACCTCCGCATGCTGTTCGACGCGGCGGAGGAGGGCGGCACGATCCTGTTCTTCGACGAGGCCGACGCCCTGTTCGGCAAGCGCAGCGAGGTCAAGGACAGCCACGACCGCTACGCCAACATCGAGGTGAACTACCTGCTGCAGCGGCTGGAGTCGTTCCGTGGCCTGGCGATCCTGGCGACCAACCAAAAGGGCGCGCTGGACAGCGCCTTCCTGCGCCGGCTGCGGTTCGTCATCAACTTTCCGTTCCCGGGCGTGGCCGAGCGCGAAGCGATCTGGAGCTCGGTATTCCCGCCGCAATTGGCCATCGGTCCGCTGGACGTGGCCCGCCTCGCCCGGCTGGCGCTCACCGGCGGAAGCATCCAGGGCATCGCGCTGAACGCGGCGTTCCTCGCCGCCCGCGCCGGCGTGCAGATCACCATGCCGCTGATCCTCGAAGCGGCCCGTGCCGAGTTCCAGAAGATCGGCAAGCCCGTCAACGAGGCCGACTTCCGTTGGCTGGAGAGCGCGGGGGGCCAGGCATGAGGATCGAGCTCCGCATCGAACGGCTGGCACTCGACCAACCCTTGCTGGGTGGCGAGCTTGCTGCCGACGTGCGCGCGGCGCTGGAGCGGGAACTGGGCCGAATACTCGGCGGTCCCGGCGCAACGGATGCACTGCGCAGAATCGGATGCGTTGACGCGATTACTGCACCTTCCATATCCGATGGCGGGCGGGCGCAGGGAGGGCTGGGCACACGCATCGCCGGTGCAGTGGGGCAGGGGCTGGGCATCGGGTCTAGGGAAATTCGTCCCGCGCAGACCGGCGACCGGATCGACGGGAGGCAACGATGAACAAGCAGACCAGCAACCACTCGGTCGGCGCGATGGGCTGGCAACCGGACATCCCCGATTTCCGCGACTACACCACCGATGCGCCGCAGATCGGCGCCGTACTGGCCAAGTCGAGGCCGTTGAAGGCACTGGCAGCGAAAAAGCTGCCGACCAGTGTGGACCTGCGTGCATGGTGCTCGCCGATCGAGGACCAGGGCGACCTGGGTTCGTGTACCGCGAATGCCGGCGTGGGACTGCTGGAGTACTACGAGCGCCGCGCGTTCGGCCGGCACCTCGATGGTTCGCGGCTGTTCCTCTACAAGGCGACACGCAACCTGCTCGGCTGGACCGGTGACCGCGGCGCTACCCTGCGCAGCACCATGAAGGCGATGGTGCTGTTCGGCGTCCCGCCTGAGCAGTACTGGACCTACGACCCGGCCAAGTTCGACCACGAGCCTGCGGCCTTCCTGTACGCGTTCGCGCAGAACTACCAGTCGCTCAAGTACTACCGGCTCGATCCGCCCGGCACTTCGCCCGACAAACTGGTGCAGTCGGTCAAGAAGCATCTCGCTGCCGGCCTGCCGAGCATGTTCGGCTTCACTGTCTACGATTCGATTCCCGCCGTCGGCGCCGGGACCGGCGACATCCCGTTGCCCAAGGCTGGCGAGCGCGTGCTCGGCGGTCACGCAATCGACGCGGTGGGTTACGACGACGCGAAGAAGATCGGCAAGGAAAAGGGCGCCCTGCTGATCCGCAATTCCTGGGGAACCGGCTGGGGCGAGTCCGGCTACGGCTGGATGCCCTATGCCTACATCGAAATGGGCCTGACCGACGACTTCTGGTCGCTGGTCCGCGCCGCGTTCGTCGACACCGACCTGTTCAAGTGACGCCAATGGATGCACATGCCGCCACGCGGGTAAGCAAGCCGGGTTCGCCGAGGACGGGCGGGCTGCACGTGGGCCTGCTGCAGCGCAAATGCGCCTGCGGCACGCACTTGCCCGGGGGCGGCGAATGCGCGGATTGCTCACGCAAGCGCCTGCAGCGCAAGTGCGGTGACGGTGCGGCGGGTGCCGCGATTCCACCGATCGTGCACGACGCGCTGCGTTCCGACGGGAAACCTCTCGACGTCGGCGTGCAGACCCTGATGGAATCCCGTTTCGGGCGCGACTTCAGTCACGTTCGCGTGCACACCGACTCCACTGCCGCGGCATCGGCGCAGGCGGTGAACGCCGAGGCCTATACCGATGGCCGGGACATCGTCTTCGCTCCCGGCAACTATGCACCGCAGACACCATCCGGGTTGCGTCTGCTTGCACACGAGATGGCGCATGTCGTACAGGCTGCATCCGGCCTGAAGTCCCGGGATGCGCTGAGCCAGCCCGGCGACCCCTTGGAAGTGGCTGCCGATGCCGCGGCGGATGCCGTAATGGAAGGCAGGCGCGTATCGATGGCTGCGCGCGCGGGCGGGCATTCGGGCGGAATCATGCGGCGGGTGGCGGCGCGCTCGACGCACTGTGCCGCCAATACGCACGGGGCACCTGCGGACCCGCTGGCAGAGTTGACAGACAACGACGCCAAGGCCATGGATTTCGCCACCCGCCTGGCGCACGCGCTTGCCGCTGATGCGCAAACGGCACGTTCGGGAATACCGGCCGCGCCGTCAACCACGTTCCAGTCCTATCGAACGCACTTCGGGCTGCCTGCAGCCCAGGGGCGCGGATTCCTCAACCGGCTCACCGGCGTGGTGAGGCCGACACAAGGTGTTGCGATGGGCGAGGAGCTGGGGATTCTTTCACGGCGATTCGCGCTCGTGGCGAGGCTCTACTCGCAGCCGATGAATTACGTCTGCGTGGATCGCGCCGGCGTTCGCTTCGGTGGCTGCGAATCCGGGGCATGTACTGGGCGCAACGGTGGCGACGCATGGTCGTGCGCGGGCAGCGGCGTGGTGTTCCTGTGTCCGTCGTTCTGGTCGGCGTACGACAGCGACGGACGCGCCGGGATCCTTATGCACGAGGCGCTCCACGTGAATTTCGAGGGAGTCGGTGACGAGACGCTCCGTGGACCGGGCAGGAACTTCAAGATCGCCGGTTGCTACGAGGCGATCTCGAACGAAGTTCTGGGGATCAATTCGGCCTTCAGTTGCCCCGCCCCGCCTTGATCCCAGTCGAGCGGACGACGGATGGCGGGTGGATACGGACTTGGTGGCGTAGCGAGTGGCTGTGGAGGGTCTGGAAAGAGATGAGCGGTTACCCCCGAAGAATGTTGGCAAACCCAACTGGGCAGACCGCGTCGCCGGTGCTGCTGCAGCGCAAGTGCGCTTGCGGCGTGCTTTCGCCCGGAGGCGGTCAATGCGCGGACTGTGCAAAGAAGCGTCAGTTCCTGCAGCGTAAGGGCGCCGGTCGCGGTACGGAGGGGGGCGTAGTGCCTGAAGTCGTGCACGAGGTGCTGCGTTCGTCGGGGCAGCCACTGGATGGCACCACACGCTCATTCATGGAGTCGCGCTTCGACCGCGACTTTTCCGGAGTCCGAGTGCACACGGACTCCGGTGCAGCTGAATCCGCAGGGGCGGTCGGTGCGCTGGCGTACACGGTCGGGCAACACATCGTGTTCGGCCAGCAGCAGTACGCACCGCGTACACTCGCTGGGCAGCATCTGCTGGCGCATGAGCTGGCGCACACGATCCAGGACTCCGGCAGCGGTAGCCTGCAACCTTCACTGAAGCTCGGGAACCCCGGCGACGCCAATGAGTTGGCTGCCGACCGCGCTGCGGATGCGGTGACGCGCGGCGAAAAAGTCACGGTCGAGCCGACCGGTGGCGGACTCATCCGGCGCCAGATGGCCGCCGACTGCACCGCCAATCCGGGCCAGCGTCCGAACGAGCGCTTGGTGAGCTGCCCGAACGACGGGGACTACCGGGTCACTCTGACGCTCTCCGACAAGCCGGCGCGGCCGGATACGCGTGCCACGGTGAATCCGGGATGGAACAGCCAGGAGATCTGGCTGGACATCGCCGTGTGTCGCGGCGGCACCGCCGTCACCATCACGCCGAAGATCGACCTGCCCAAGGCAGTGGGCGAGGCGGTGGCGAACCTTGTGGGTGGCTCGCCGTTGCTGAAGGGTGTCAGCATCACCCCGGGACTGACATTCACCATTGTGCAGAACGAGAGCTTCACCTTTACGGTGGGGCCGACAGTAACCGTCGACCAGAAAGGGGTGAGCGGTGTCGGCGGCGGCGTGGAGGTGAAAACCAAGGACATCGACGTCAAGGCCGATGTCACCTACGACCCGCGCAACAAGGGTGGCTTCCTCAATCTCACCTTCAGTGGCGGCTCCAAGCAGCCCAAGGTGGATTGCCCCAAGCAGGGCCGCCAGTACGCGGTATTTGCCTGCGAGAAGGTCAGCCACGTCGCAGCGGTGGATCCCGTGCCGCAGAAGACCAAGCCGGTGGAAGAGACCCGTTACGTCTTCTTCGAATACGCCAGCGACAAGTTCCGCCATGATCTGCCGCTGCCGGCCAAAGACGTGCACGACCTGGTCAGTCAGGGCTACAAGGTAGTCTCGATTCGCGGCTTCACCTCGCCGGAAGGGCCTCGCGGCAAGGAGCACATGCCCAAGTTCGAGGGCAACAACCTGCTGGCGGTCGATCGCGCAACGGCAGCCAAGCGGTGGCTGCAGAGCGACGAGGTGTGCAAGGGCTGCGATTTGAGCGGCGTGCCGCCAGAGGGCCAGGGCGAGCTGCCACCCATACAGGGTGGACAACAACCCGAGCCGAAGGGGCGTCCGATGGAGAAGGGCGCAGTCGACGAGTTTCTCGGCAAGACGCCCGGTAGCACCGCCGATCCGATGGCGCCGAGCGACCCGGTTGAACGGGCGAAGTTCGACAAACTCCCGTTCAGGGAGCAGCGAGAGCGGGCGTTCAAGGCCATGCGCCGCGCCGCCATCGTCTTCCAGCGCACGGTGGTCACTCAGGAGGCAAAGCCCGGCAAGGCGGCGCATGACGAGTTCCAGTCGGTCGATTGCCCTTCCAAGGTGATCGAAGCTGCGCAGAAGTCTTTCGGCATCAACATTCTCACCGGCGCCGTGCTGCCGCCGAAGGGAGGCCGGTGATGGATGCCCGTACGCACCGCCTGGCGAGCCCCCTGATTGCGCCTCCCGCGAGGGAGCAGTGCGCGTCTCCCCTGACCGGCAGCGTTGCGCCGTCGATAACGATGCGGGTGGCCGCCATCGGCGAACCGCTGCCCGGCGCGTGCGGAGAGACAGGTCGCCATCGCACCCCGTTCCCGTGGCCATCCCGGTGGCTGGCCGGGAGGGTCGAAGGTGCCCTCGGGAGCGCCTCGCTGCGGGCTCATGCCGACATGGGCGCCCCATGCGGCCAAGGACACGCGCCATGAGCGGCTTCCCCGGTTCGCCGCGCATCCTGAAAGGTGGCCTGGTGCTGATCGATCCGGACACCTCGGCGGTGCAGCGCGTGATCGCGCTGCAGTACAACCCCGACTCGATCACCCGCTCGCTGCAGGTGCAGGCGATCAGTGCCGACGGTGGCGATCGTTCGGAGGTGCTGCGGCTGAAGGGGCCGCCGGTGGAGACGATCAAGCTCGAGGCGGAGATCGACGCCACCGACCAGCTCGAATTTCCCGACACCAATCGCGCTGCCACCGAGACCGGCGTGTTCGCCCAGCTGGCCGCGCTGGAGACGATGATCTATCCCACCAGCACGCAGCTGAACGCCAACGATGCGATGTCCCGGGTCGGCACGCTGGAAATCATCCCGATGGAAACGCCGCTGGCCCTGTTCGTCTGGAGCCAGACGCGGATCCTGCCGGTGCGCGTCACCGAGCTGAGCATCACCGAAGAGGCCTTCGATACCGCGCTCAACCCGATCCGCGCCAAGGTCAGCCTCGGCCTGCGCGTGCTGTCGGTGAACGACGTGCCGGGCGGGCACAAGGCCGCCAGTCTGTTCATGAGCTATCTGCAGCAGAAGGAGCGCCTGGCCAGCGGGGCGGGCAGCCCGCTGGCCGCGCTCGGATTGAGGGGCGTGCCGTGATCCGCGCGCCACGCGACGACGCAGGACAACCGGGGCTTTCGCCCGCGATAAGCCGGGCATCGCGATCGAATCGGAGACCAGCATGCGTATCGGGGAAATGATTGCCGCCGTCCAGCAGGCCCTCGGGGTGGAGGTGGATGGCAAGGCCGGCCCGCAGACCTGGGGGGCGATCTACGCGCGGCTGGTGGACAAGAAGATCGACGGGGTGAAGCCGTTCGAAGCCGTCTCGCCGGTGGACGATCGCAGCGAGAGCGTGATTGCCACGCTGCTGCCGGAGGTGCGGCCGATCGCGCGGGCGCTGGTGCAGAAAGCGGCGAGCGCCGGGATCACCATCCGCGTGATCAGCGGCTTGCGTACCTACGAAGAACAGGCGGCGTTGTATGCCCAGGGGCGCACGACTCCCGGCAAAAAGGTCACCAACGCCCGGGCCGGTTACTCGAACCACAACTTCGGCATCGCGTTCGACGTCGGCGTGTTCGAAGGGAGCAAATACCTGCCGGAGTCCCCGAAATACAGGGCCGTCGGTGCACTGGGCATCGATCTTGGCCTCGAGTGGGGCGGCAACTGGAAGACCATCGTCGACCAGCCGCACTTCCAGTTGAGACCTGCCTGGGCGGCCGACGAGAGCGAACAGCAAATGCTGGCCGAACTGCGATCGCGAAGGGACCGCGGCCAGGCGGTATACGCCTGACGAATCGTCGCGATCGACCTGTCTGTGACGGAGGTGCCTTCATGCCCCTGACCTTTTCGCCCACCAGCCGCTACGCGCTGACGCCCACCGGCACCTTCGTGCGCGCCGACGGCACGCCGGTGACCTACCTCAAGCGCCGCTTCGTGCCGGCGCCGGAGAAATTCGCGTTGCTGCAGTGGCATCGGGTGGTGCAGGGCGAGCGGCTGGACAACATCGCTGCGCATTACCTGGGCGACCCCGAGCAGTTCTGGCGACTGTGCGACGCCAACCGCGCGCTGCGCCCGGCCGAGCTGACCGATACCGTCGGCCGCAAGCTCGCCATCACCTTGCCCGAGGGGATTCCGGGGGTGCCCAGTGCTTAAGGGCGTGCACCTGACGCTGTTGGTCGGGCCCGTGGTGCCGGTACCGGTGCCGCAGGTGGTGCTCGATGCGCTGACGCAGATCGAGGTGGTGCAGCCCGACGAGGCTGCCGGTGCGTTCACCCTGCAATTCACCCTGAGCGTGCGGTCGCCGCTGCACACGCTGTTCCTGCTCAGCGGCGGCGACGTGGTGCCGTTGCTGCGCGTGATCGTGATCGTCACGGTCAACGGCACGCCGGAGGTGCTGATCGACGGCGTGGTGACCAGGACCGAGGTCACGCCCGGTGCCGACCAGCGCCACACCAATCTCCAGGTCAGCGGCGACGACCTCACCACGGTGATGCAGAAGCTGGAGTTCTCGGGGTTGCCCGGGTTGCCATACCCGGCGATGCCGGCCGAGGCCATCGTGGCCCTGCTGCTGGCCAAATATGCCTTCCTCGGCGTGGTGCCGCTGGTGATCCCGAGCATCGCCGTCGACGTACCGATTCCCACCGACCGGATTCCCACCCAGCAGGGCACGGACCTCGAATACATCCGCCTGCTCGCCAGCCGCGTCGGCTACGTGTTCTACATCGAGCCCGGTCCCGCGCCGGGCACGAGCACCGCCTACTGGGGGCCGAAGATCAAGGTGGGCGTGCCGCAGCCGGCGCTGAATGCCGACATGGATGCGGCCAGCAACGTGGACAGTCTCAGCTTCAGCTACAACGGCAATGCGCGCAGCCTGCCGATCGTCTACATCCAGAGTCCGCAGACCAAGATCCCGCTGGCGATCCCGATTCCCGACATCGGCCCGCTCAACCCGCCGCTGGGCCTGCTGGACCCGCCGCCGCAGCGCTTCAACCCGTTGACCGAGACGGCCAAGTATTCGCCGGTGCGTGCCTTGCTGCTGGGCATGGCCGAGGCGGCCAAGTCCGCCGACACCGTCACCGGCCAGGGCCACCTGGACGTCGCCCGCTACGGCCGCGTGCTCAAGGCGCGGCAACTGGTGGGCGTGCGCGGGGTGGGGCCGGCGTTCGACGGTCTGCACTACGTCAGCGAGGTGCGGCACACCATCAAGCGTGGCGAGTACAAGCAGAGCTTCAGCCTGTCGCGCAAGGGGCTGATCTCCACCGTGCCGGTGGTGCCGTCATGACCCGGTACTACGGCAAGTACCGCGGCACCGTGCTGCAGAACGTCGACCCGGAGCAGCTCGGGCGCATCCAGGCGACGGTGCCGGATGTCTCGGGCCTGCTGCCGTCGAGCTGGGCGATGCCCTGCGTGCCGTTCGCCGGACGGCAGAGCGGGGTATACGTGGTGCCGCAGATCGGCGCGGGCGTGTGGATCGAATTCGAGCAGGGCGATCCGGATTACCCGATCTGGACCGGCGGCTTCTGGGGCATCGCGGCCGAGGTGCCCGCGCTGGCCTTGGCCGGCAACCCGGCCAGTCCCAGCGTCGTGCTGCAGTCGGGACTGCAGAACACCCTTTCGATCAGCGATCTGCCTGGACCCACCGGCGGCATCCTGCTCAAGGCCGCCACCGGCGCGATGATCATGATCAACGAGGTCGGCATCACCATCTCCAACGGCCAGGGCGCCACCATCGTGCTGGCCGGCCCCAGCGTCACCGTCAACAACGGCGCGCTGGTCGTGACCTAGGGAGGATGGACGATGCCCGGCTTCCTCCTGCATGTCGGCGCCACCGTGCTCTGCTCGCATGGCGGACAGGCGCAGGCCACGGTGCCGAACCCGCGGGTGACGGTGAGCGGGCAACCCACCGTCACCTTGTCCGCTCCCTGGGTGGTGGCCGGCTGCACTTTCCCGCCGCCGCCCGGTGCCAATGGCCCCTGTGTCAGCGCGCAGTTCATCACCGGCGCGACTCGGGTCACCTCCAACGGTCAACCGCTGCTGTGCTTCGACAGCCAGGCGCTCTGCGCGCCGACGGCGACGCCGCTGCTGATCGTGGCCAGCCAGATGCGTGCCACGGCTATGTGAGGACGTCATGCAACCCGTCATCAACATCGACTTCCCGTTCGCCTTCGACCGCCGCGGCCGCACTTCGCTCACCGACGACGACGACCACGTGCGCGACATGATCGAGCAGTTGCTGTTCACCCGTCCGGGCGAGCGGGTGAACCGGCCGGACTTCGGCAGCGGCCTGTTGCAGATGGTGTTCGCGCCGAACAGTCCGGAGATCGCAGCCGCTTTGCAGTTCACCCTGCAGGCCGCGCTGCAGCGCTACCTGGGCGACGTGATCAAGGTCGATGCGCTTGAGGTCACCAGCGACGACGCCATTCTGCAGGTGGACCTGAGCTACACCGTGCTGGCCACCGGCGACGTGCGCACGGCCAGCCTCCGCGGGAGTGCGACATGAGCGCCGCCACGTTGCCCCCGGTGCTGCCGATCGGCTGCGGCCTGTCGCCGTCCTGCACGGTGCCGGCGCGGCGCGATCGCCTGCGCCAGGGCGGCCAGCTCAACGGTATCGATTTCGTGGAGGTCGGCGACGACGGCGTCACCCTGTGCGTGCACCTGTTCGGACCGATCCCTCAGGGCATCACCGTCGCCAACGTCCGCGTCAGCGGCGGCGATCGCATCACCGGCCTGCGCGTGATCGCGGTCAGCGAGGAGAACGAGCCAGAGATGCACGACGACGCCTGCCTGCGTGTGGTGCTGGACCGCGAAGGCGACCATTCGCCGTACTGCCTGTGTCTGGTCGATGCCAGCTCCGGCGGCGATCCGGCCGGATGGACTGCCTATCCCGCTTTCGATCCGCGCTATGCCTGCGTGGGGCTGCGCTTCAGGCTGGACTGCCCGGGAGACCTGGACTGCGCCACGAGCACGCCCTGCGTGCAGACGCCGGAGCCGCCGCCGGAGATCAACTATCTGGCTAAGGACTATGCCAGTTTCCGCCAGCTGTTCCTCGACCGCATGGCGCTGGATGCACCGACATGGCGGGAGCGCCACGTACCCGACATCGGCATCGCGCTGGTCGAGACGATGGCCTACACCGCGGACTACCTCAGCTATTACCAGGATGCCGTCGCCACCGAGGCCTACCTTGCCACCGCGCGCCGCCGCATCTCGGTGCGGCGGCATGCACGGCTGGTCGACTACCGCATGCACGAAGGCTGCAATGCCCGCGCCCTTGTGGTGCTGTCGGTCCCTGCGGGCGAGGCGACGCTCGATCTTGCGGGGCTCTCGCTGCTGGTGCCGCCGCCGGGGCAGCCCGATGTCACGCCGGGTGTGCTGACCGCCGACCAGTACGCGAAGGCGCGGGCACAGGGCGCCCTGGTGTTCGAGCCGATGTCACTGGATGGCGCCAGCACCATCACGATCGCTGCAGCGAATCATGCGATCCGGCTGCATACCTGGGGCGACGAGCTGTGCTGCCTCGCCCGCGGCAGCACGCAGGCGGTGCTGGTCGACCAGCCGCTGGCCGCACCGTCAACGCCCGCGACTCCGGAGGATGGCAGCAGCCCGCCAGTGGTGAACCTGACCAACGCGACGAACAACGCGGCGACAGGAGCGGCGACCGATGCACCGCAGCGGGTGCTGAGATTGCAGGCAGGCGATCTGCTGATCTTCGAGGAGGTGCTGGGGCCGGCCACCGGCAACCTGGCCGATGCCGATCCCGGACATCGTCACGCCGTGCGGCTGACCGCGGTGCAGCCCATCGTCGACCCACTCGACGGCAGCCTGCTGCTGCGGGTGAGCTGGGACCCCTGCGATGCCTTGCCGTTCGATCTGTGCCTGTCGGTGCGCATGCCGTCGCCCGACTGCACCTGGCTGCACGACGTGAGCCTGGCGCGCGGTAACGTGCTGCTGGTAGATCACGGCGACCACCCTCCGGGACGCTGCGACTGTACGGCGCTGTGTACGCCGCCGGGGCAGGGCGACAGCGCGTATCCGGGGCTCGCCGCGGCACTTGCTGCGATGCCCGATGCCTGCCAGCGCTGTGATGCACTGGCCGAGGACTGCTGGCTGGTGCCGGGGACCACCGAATACGACTGCTGCCGTTGCGACGGCGCGGTGCCCGACGTGCGCCGTCCGCCGACCGATACCGGGCATGTCCTGCCGGGGACACCACTGACCTGGGCCGAGCCCTTGCCCGGCGATGCGAATGCCCCAGTGTGCGCGTTGCTGGCCCGCGATCCACGGGCGGCCCTGCCGCAGCTGGAGGTCTACGGCGGTGCGCTAGGCGACATCCTGTTGCCAGGCCGACCCGACGCACGGTGGCGCTGGGAATCGCGCCAGGATCTGCTGGAGAGCGGCGCGGATGACCGTCACTTCGTGGTCGAGGTCGACGACGAAGGCGCGACGCACCTGCGCTTCGGCGATGGCGTGCTCGGCCGCCAGCCGCAGGCCGGCGACTTCTTCCGGGCCCGGATGCGCATCGGCAACGGCGCGGCCGGCAACGTCGGCCGCGACAGCATCGTCTGGCTGGCGTCGTCCCGTGACGTGCTGCCGGACGGGCTGGCAGCGCGCAATCCGATCGCGGCCGGCGGCGGCCAGGCGGCGGAGACGCTGGCCGAAGTGAAGCTGTATGCACCGGGTGCGTTCCGCGCCCACTCATTGCGCGCCATCGTGCCCGACGACTACGCGCGGTTCGCAGCGACCGACCCGTCCGTGCAGGGGGCCGTCTGCACGATGGCGTGGAACGGCAGCGGCTACGAGGCGGACGTAATGCTCGACCCCCTTGGCCGCGAGATGCTGGCGCCCGACCTTGCCCGGCGCGTGCGTGCCGGGCTCGAACCCTACCGGCGCATCGGCCACGACGTGGCGGTGCGCTCCGCGTGCTACGTCCCGCTTCGCATCGTGCTGTTCGTCTGCGTGCGACCGGATTTCCTCGTGGCCCACGTGGAGGCCGCCCTGCGCGAGCGCTTCGGCGCCGGCCTGCGCAGCGACGGCACACCGGGCTTCTTCCATCCAGACCGGCTGCGCCTCGGGGCAGCGGTCGGCGTCGGTGCGCTGATGGCCGAGGCGCAGGCCGTGGTCGGCGTGGCGCATGTCGAGGTGCGCACGCTGCAACGCATGGACGATGCTCCGGCCGACGACGTGCCTGACGACGGACTGCTGCACCTGACACCGACCGAACTGGCCCGGGTAGACAACGATCCGGACCATCCGGACCACGGCAGTATCGCGTTCCTCATGGGAGGTGGCCGATGAGTTGCTGCAGCGCCTGTGGCGAACACGCCTGCGCCTGCGGATGCGGGGCCGGTACGCGCACGCCGCGATCGATCTACAACCGCCCCGGACTGGACAGCCTGGCCTATCGCGTCGGCTCCTACGCCGACTTCCGCGGCACCATGCAGCGGGATCTCAGCGACGCGGCGTTGCCTGCATTGCAGGGGCTGCGCACGCGCGATCCGGACGATCCGTCGATGGCCCTGCTGGATGCCTGGGCGGTCGGGACCGACGTGCTGCGCTTCTATCAGGAGCGCATCGCCAACGAAGGCTTTCTGCGCACCGCCACCGAACGTCGTTCCGTGCTGGAACTGGGCCGGCTGGTGGATTACCGGCTGCGCCCCGGTGTAGCGGCCAGCGTCTACCTGGCCTACACCATCGACGACAGTTCGTCGGCGGTGACCATCCCGACGGGTGCCAAGGCGCAGTCGGTGCCGGCACCTGGCGAGCAGATGCAGACCTTCGAGACCGCCGAACCGCTGGAAGCACGCCACGAATGGAACACTCTGCGGCCGCGCCTGACCCAGCCGCAGAACATCACGCTCGACACCGTCGGTGCGCTTGGCGAGCTGTGGGTGGTCAGCGCCAACACGCAATTGAAATTGAACGACCCGCTGCTGTTCCTGTTCGGCGAACTGGGCACGGGCGTGACGGCGTTGCGGCGCGTGCAGTCGGTCGAGGTGCAGCAGCGCGATCCGGCCACGGGCGCCGTGTTGCCGCCGGAGCAGCAGCGCAGCCGCGTGGTGCTGCAGCCGCTGAATGCGGTCACCGTGCAGATCCTGGCGGCGATCGACCAGGCCATCGGATTGCTGGCGTATACCGGCTCGGCATGGCTGGGGAGACTGGAGATGGTGCGGCAGGAGTTGCTGCTTGAGAAGGACAACGGCGGCAGCTTCGGCGAGTTCACGAGCAACTTCGGCAGGCAGCTGGAGGGTTATCCGAGCGGCCCGCAGCCGGTGATCGATTTCATGCTGAGCGTGCAGCAGGCGTTCGGCGGGAGTTCCTCGGGAGGATCGGGCGGTATGGATTTCGGTGCGCTGTTCAAGGCGCTGATCCAGCCGGCGACCCAGCAGCCCGCCAACAGCTTGCGCCTGCAGCGCAACCTGGCCACCGCGCTGAGCGTGGCGAGCGATGCGCGGCCACAGCTGTTGCTGAATTTCGCCAGGCCGCTGGTGGACACCTTCTACAACGCCTGGACACACGTGCAGCACGGCGAACCTTCGCCCGCGCTTACCGGGGTCTATGCCATGCGCGTGGTTTCGCCACTGTTCGGCTACAACGCGCCGGCGCCGATCAGCATCGTGCAGTCCTACGACAGCACGAACAGCCAATGGGTCTCCACACCCAAGCCCGGCAACCTCAGCATCGACGAGCGGGCGAACGTGCTGTGGCTGGACAACGCCTACGACGGCGTGACCGCCGGTGGCTACGTGATGATCCATACCGGGGACTTCACCAAGCCGCCCGTGATCGGGCAGATCCAGACGGCGCGCACGCTGCCGCACAGCGACTACGGCATGAGCGGCAAGAGCACCCAGCTCACCCTGGTCGGCCCGACCAGCGGCGGCGACGTGCCGTGGCCGGTGCCCGACGAAGACACGCTGCGCAGCACCCAGGTGCATGCACAGAGCGAGCTGCTGCCGCTGGCGGTGTTGTCAATCGCCGACGATACGGGCCACGTCGCCGCGACCAGCGCCGGCATTCCCGGTGACGGTGCCACGCGCGTGACGCTGGATGCACCGGTCGACGGCCTGAAGCCGGGGCGCTGGGTCATCGTGCAGGGCCAGCGCACCGACGTGCCCGGCACCGATGCGGTCATCGCTGCCGAGCTGGTGATGCTGCTGGCGGTGGAGCAGGGAGTGCCGCCCGACCTGCCGGGCGATACCGTGCACAGCACCCTGGTGTTCGCCAACCAGGGCCTGGCCTATGCCTATAAGCGTGGCACCGTGTCGATCTTCGCCAACGTGGTGCGCGCCACGCATGGCGAGACGCGCAACGAGGTGCTGGGCAGTGGCGACGGCAGCGTGCCGTTGCAGGCATTCGCGCTCAAGCAACCGCCGCTGACCTATGTGTCGGCGCCCACCGTGGACGGCGTGCAGAGCACGCTCACGGTGCGTGTGAACCAGGTGGAATGGCACGAAGTGCGCAACCTCGCCTTCGTCGACGGTGACCGGCGCAGCTTCGTCACTGCCACCGACGACGACGGCAAGACCCGCATGATGTTCGGCGATGGCGCCCACGGCGCCCGTCTGCCCACCGGCGTGGAGAACGTCACTGCGGTGTACCGCAACGGTATCGGCACGCCGGGCAACGTGCAGGCAGGGCAGATCAGCCTGCTCACCACCAAGCCGCTCGGCGTGAAGAACGTGGTCAACCCGCTGCGCGCCTCCGGCGGCGCCGACGCGGAAACGCGCGACCAGGCGCGCGCCAACGTGCCGCTGGCCGTGCTGGCGCTGGACCGGCTGGTGTCGATTGCCGACTACGCCGATTTCGCGCGCACCTTCGGCGGCGTCAGTAAGGCCGCGGCGGCTCGGCTAGGCAGCGGAGTGCGGGTCACCATCGCCGGTGCCGCGGACGCGCCGGTGGACGCCAGCTCCGATCTCTACCGCAACCTGCTGCAGGCCATGCAGCGCTACGGCGATCCCCAGTTGCCGGTGACCCTGGACGTGCGTGAGCTGCTGGCGCTCACGCTCAGCGCGAAGGTCGGCCTGGCTGCCGACTACGCCTGGGAGGCGGTGGAGCCACAGGTGCGCGCGGCGCTGCTGGACCGCTTCGGCTTCGAGCGGCGTGGCCTGGCGCAGAACGTCTACCTCAGCGAGATCGTGACCTGCATCCAGTCCGTGCGCGGCGTGGCCTGGGTGGATGTGGACGCGTTCGGCCATCTGGACGAGGTGACGGTGCTGAAGGGCTTTGGTGTCGGCGGCGACCAGAACGGCGACAAGGGCGGAGGCGAGCTGCTCTCGCTCGGCGCGGTGAGCACCTCCGGTCAGGCCGCGGTCAACCAGCGCGTGCAGGTGCTGCCGGCACGCTACGACGATGGCGGGCAACCGCTGCCCGCGCAGATCGCCTATTTCCTGTCCACCGTGCCCGACACGCTGCTGCTGCAGGAGGCCACGCCATGAGCGCCAACCCCGACCGCCTGTATGAGCTGATGCCGGTGGTGTATCGCATGCGCGATGCGGACCAGGGCTATCCGCTGCGCGATCTGCTGCGCGTGCTTTCGACCCAGGCCAACGTGCTGGAGCAGGACATCGCGCGGCTGTACGACAACTGGTTCATCGAGACCTGCGACGACTGGGTGGTGCCCTACATCGGCGATCTGCTCGGCTACTCGCTGCTGCCCGAGGCGGCGACCCTCGCCGATGGCGGCACGCACGCGGCGCGCCTGGGGCGGGTGCTCGCACCGCGCGCCGATGTGGCCAACACCATCGACGCGCGCCGCCGCAAGGGCACGCTGTCGCTGCTGGAGGACCTGGCGCGCGATGCTGCCGGCTGGCCGGCGCGCGCGGTCGAGTTCTATCGACTGCTGGGCTGGACGCAGCACCTGGATCACCAGCATCCGCATCGCGGCGGCACCGCCGAGGTGCGCGATCCGGGCGTGATGCAGCGCATCGGCTGGGCCAACGGCGCCTTCGATCCGCTCGCCCACAGCGTGGACGTGCGCCGGCTGGGCAGCCATCACCGGCGCGGCCGCTACGGCATCCCCGACGTGGGGTTGTTCGTGTTCCGCCTGCGCAGCTACCCGGTCACCACCACGCCAGCCTACTGCCTGGAAGAGCGGGGCCCGCAATGTTTCAGCTTCAGCGTGCTCGGCAACGACACACCGCTGTTCCAGCAGCCGGACGCCGAACCGAAACCCACACACATCGCCCACGAGCACAACCTGCCCGTGCCGCTTCGACGCTACCGCTTCGCCGCGCGCGGACCGCTGGCCGACTACGCCAGCGCGTCGCCCGACCTGTACGGACCGGGCCGGAGCGTGCTGGTCTACGCGCCCGACTGGCCTGCCAAGGGGCAGGGCGTGCCGGTGCCGATCGAGGCGTTGATCCCCGCCGATCTCTCCAGCTGGCGCTACCAGGTGCCACGCGGCCGGGTGGCTGTCGACCCGGAAACCGGCCGCCTGCTGTTCCCCGCCAACCAGCGGCCCAAGCGCGGCGTGTGGGTGTCCTACCGCTACGGCTTCGCCGCGGACCTTGGCGGCGGCGAGTACGCCCGGCCGGTGCCGGAGCTGGAGAACGCCACGCGCTTCATCGTGCATGCACCGTTGCCGTCCGCCGTGGCGACTCCACTGGCGTCCGGGCATTTCGCCACCATCGCCGATGCGCTCGCCGCATGGAGCCAGGCCCGCGCCACGGACCCGTCGCTGCGCGCGCTGGTCATCGAGCTGGCCGAGAGCGGCATCTACGAAGGCGCCATCGATCTGCAGCTCGCCGCTGGCGAGGCCATCCAGTTGCGTGCAGCCGAACGCACGCGGCCGATCCTGCGCCTGCTCGACGTGCGCGCGAGCCAGCCCGATGCGCTCAATGTCGGCGGTGCCGCGGGCAGCCGCGTCCTGCTCGATGGCCTGCTGATCGTCGGGCGCGGCATCGAGGTGCATGGACCGGAAGATGCCGAAGGCGCAGGGGCCGGACCCGACCTGTGCGAACTGGTGATCCGCCACTGCACGCTGGTCCCCGGCTGGGCACTGCAGTGCGACTGCGACCCGAAGCGGCCGGGCGAACCCAGCGTGACCCTGGACGGCACGCGCGCCTCGTTGCGGATCGAACAGAGCATCGTCGGCGCGATCTCGGTGATCAGCCCGGTGCGACGCGGTGAGCCATCGATTCTGGAGATCTGCGACAGCATCGTCGACGCCACCGGCATCGAGCGCACGGCACTCGGCGCACCGGACGAAGCGGTGGCCTATGTCGAGGCGAGCTTCCGACGCTGCACGGTGATCGGACAGGTGCAGGCGCACAGTGTCCGCCTGGCGGAGGACTGCATCTTCGCCAGCACCATCCGGGTGCTCCGCCGCCAGTTCGGATGCGTCCGCTTCTGCTATGTGCCGGAAGGATCGCGCACGCCCAAGCGCTTCCATTGTCAGCCCGACCGGGCACTGGATGCCGTGCCGGCCAAGCGACAGGCGCAGGAATCGCGGCGTGTGGTGCCGCAGTTCCGCAGCCTCCGCTATGGCACCTGCGACTACGCCCGGCTGCACGACGACACCTGCGCCGAGATACGCACCGGCGCCTCCGACCAGTCCGCCATGGGCGTGTATCACGACATCTACGAACCGCAGCGCGAGGCGAACCTCGCCTGGCGGCTGCAGGAATACACGCCCGCCGATGCCGACGCCGGCATTCTTTTCGCGAGTTAGGAGATCGACCATGAAAGGCGACTTTGCGCGCGTCACGTTCGACCCGGCCCGTCACTACAGCCAGGTCATGCAGCAGCAGGGCAGGGTGACCCTGGAGGCCGACTGGAACGAGCAGGCCGGCATCCAGCTCTTCCTGCTGCGCACGATGATCGCCGACCTGGTGGGGCCGTGCTGGGCGCCCGGCACCGGCTTCGCCATCACCATGCAGCCGCACGCGGCCGACTGGCAACTCGCCCCGGGCCATTTCTACGTGGACGGCATCCTGTGCCAGAACGAGGCAACCTGCGCGCTGGGCAGCCAGCCCTACGCGGCGGGATCGTCCAGTCCCGGCGACGACTGGATCAAGCCGCCGACCAGCTTCGCGCTGTGGCTGGATGTATGGGAGCGTCATCTCAGCGCGATCGAGGCGCCGGACATCGCCGACATCGCCCTCGACGGTGTGGACACCGCCTCACGCGCGCAGACGGTGTGGCAGGTGCGCCTGCTCGACCTCGATCCCGAACCCCTCGCTGCCATGCTGGCCCCGGTCACGGCGGCGCTGAACCTGCGCCTGCAGGCCACCACCAGCAGCACGGACGAAGCGACGATCAAGCAGCAGATGGACGATCTCGCCCAACTGCAGCGCAACCTCGCCACCGGCAAGCTGCCGGGCAATGGCGACGTCTGCCCCACGTTGCGCCAGGTGCTCGGGGCCCGCGCCACCTATGCGTGGCCGCACCTGAGTGCCCAGCTGGGACCGGTCGTCTCCGACAGCGACCCCTGCGTGATCGCGGCCGATGCGCGCTACCGAGGCTGCGAGAACCAGCTCTACCGGGTGGAGATCCACCAGGGCGGGGCGGCGGGCACGCTGGATGCTCCCTCCGGCACCAACTTCAAATGGTCACGCGAGAACGGCGCGGTCATCTTCCCGATCGTCAAAACGGACATCACGGCGCAAAGCGACGGCAGCGCGCAAGTGGCCGTATCGCTTGCCTCACTGGGCCGTGACGGACGGCTCGGCCTGGCCGTGAACGACTGGGTGGAGCTGATCGACGACGACTACACCCTGGCGCAAGCCGCATCGCCTCTACTGCAGGTGATGGCGATCGACATCGCCAGCCGCATGGTGACCCTGGCCGTCCCGAAGAACATCACGCCCTACGCCGTCAGCAACAACTCGACCAAACATCCGCTGCTGCGCCGCTGGGACCAGGGTGACGGCGCCGATGCCCAGGGCTGCATGCCCGTGGTGGAAGGCGACACCCTCGAACTGGAAGACGGCGTGCAGATCACCTTCCAGCCTGGCGGCCTCTACGCCAACGGCGACTACTGGCTGATCCCCGCCCGCGTGGCCGGCAACGGCACCCTCGACTGGCCAGGCGCCCCTGACGGCAACCCGGTCGCACTGCCATCGAGCGGTATGCACCACCAGGCCGTACTCGGTGCCCTCGGTGTGCAGGGCGCCTACACAGAATGCTGTTGCCGCTTCGACTCGCTGTGTGCGCTGTTGAAGGACTCGGCGAACAAGGCCACCAGCAAGAAAGTTGATGCGCAGGCGGTCGCGACAAAGACCCAGCTCGCGGCGAAAAAGGCGGGGGCCAGCAAGACGAAAAAGGCCGGCGGGTAGCCGGTTCCCAGTGCGACGCAGATTGCACCCTGCTTCGTGAACGGGCCGCGCGTTACCCACGACCGCGTCCAGTATCGGTCCGTCGCACACATGCTCCCAACGTATTTGCGCGGCGCCCGCCACGGAGCCGCAAGAGCGGCGGCCCCGCGCGAGCAGGCGCATCGGCGGTGCCGCTGACCTGCGGCACCGCCGAAACTGCCCTGGAGTCACGGCTTGGTGACGATCTGCCGGTGCATGGGCGCGAGTTTCGCCAGGAGCTTGTTCTGCGCGCGGAACGGGATGTCGTGCTTGTTCATCGCGGTCTGCAGGTCCTGCACGAGGGCGTTGAAGGCCGCCCGATCGACGTCCATGCCGCGGTGCGCCGAGGCCATATCCTTGCCGGTGTAGGTGCACGGTCCGTCGAGGATCACGCAGAACTGGTCCACCAGCTCGGCCTTGATGTGGTTGCGGTCGGCGTTCTCGAAATACGGTCGCGTCACCGGATCGGCCACCAGGTTGTCCATGAAGTCGTTCATCAGCGCGATGAGGCCGGGCTTGCCGCCGAACTGGTCGAAGACCGGCTTCAGGGCGGGATCGCGCGGAGCGGAGGGGTAGGCGTCGGCGTTCGCCGCGGACGGCATGGCGTTCTGCGCCGTGGCGGGGCCGCAGCCGCACAGGCCGGCGGTCAGCAGCAGGAGGGAAAGCGTGGTCTTGTACATGGTCGGAATCCTCGATGCGTGATGGGGTCAGAAGCCGACCTGCACGGATGCATACATGCCGCGCTGGTTGTCCTTGATGACGACGTTGCCGAGATGGGCATAGGCCAGCGTCACCGAGACGTTCTTGGTCGGCGCCCACGCCAGGAAGGCGTCGTACCAGTCGTTCTCGTGGGCGATGCCGAGGTTGTCCGGCTTCTGCCGGTACTCGGCGCCGATCGCCCAGTTCCGGCTGAGCAGGTAGGCGAGCGAGCCTTCGAGTTCGGCGTGGTAGGCGTCGTGCCTGTCGCCGCCGAAGCCGAGGATGCCGATCTGGTTGGCCTTGGTGAAACGCAGCGTGGCGTTCACCAGCACGCTCTGCGACAGGTAGAGCTTGGTCGCGCTGACGTAGTAGTCGATGCCGTGATCGCTCTTCGCGCCGATCGCATGCAGGATCGCGCCCTGGTTGTTCTTCTTGTACTGCGCCCCGATCGAAACCTGCGGCACCCAGGAGTCCTGCTCGAGCACGGCATCGCCCAACAGCCGGACCTTCACGCCGACCACGTTCTGGCGAAAGGTGAAGCCGCGACCGAGACCCAGCGCCGCGCCGACGTCCTCGGTGTTGAATCGCTGCTGCGCCACCGAGAACTCGACCCGGTTGTCGATGCCGACCAGCGCGCCGACATCATCCAGGTGGTAGTCCTGCACGTTGACGCGGGTATAGAACGCGTTGGCGCCGATCTGGTCCTGCGTGCCGTATCCGCCGATCACGGCCCAGGGCGTCAAGCCGCCACCGGCCGCGCCTTCGATCTGCGAGACGCCACCGGTGAGCAGCAGCTTGCCGCTGATGTTGGCCGGTGCGGTGCTGCTGTCGCCGGCGAGTACCGGCAAGGAGGTGAGGCCGCCGGCCAGCACCAGCGCGCCGGCCAGCCAGCGGGTGTTCCTTCGGAATCGATGCATCGTCGTGTTCTCCGTCGAAGGCGCGACTGCCGCGCCCCTACCGGCCGGTACGAGACAAGAACGCCGAGGGATGCAAAACATTTTGCTCAAGGACTCCGCGCGACGTGCCAGGTGCCATTGATGCCATCGCCACGTGTGCTGCCTACCGCGGCGTCACCTGCGTACCGGTAGAGCGGACGTCCCCGATAGGTCCACTGTCGCGAGCCATCGGCGCGCACGATGACGCCGTAGCCCTCCGGCAACCTGGCGTCCGTGCTGGCGGGGAACGGCGGCCACAGGCGGGCGCAGACCCCTTCGCAGCGACTGGGTCCGCCCGGGCTGTCGCGGTCGTACGTGTAGAGCGTCATGCCATCGCTGCTGACTAGACGATGCGCGGCATCCGCCTGCGGCGCGGTCGCGGACTGCGCGACCGCCAGCGAGGCATAGGCGCACAGCGCGCCCCACAGCATAGAGGTGATCCAGATCCGAGCTTTCATCCACTGTCTCCTGGCATACGCAGGCACGCGCCTGCCCATGCAGCTACGAGGCCTGCGGACCCAGGGATGCAGGAAAGCCGCGAACCCGCCGCGCCGGCGCGACGAGCCGCACGGCGCATGACGCCAGCGATGGAAGAAGAACTCCGGCGCGCCGCCGGCGAGACCAAGCGACGCCCGGGTGACCCGCGACGCCGCGCTCAGGTATCGAGCGGGTGCGCGGGGCTTGCGAGGGGAACGTGGATCGCCGCGCCAGAGGTATCGAGCAGGCCCTTGGCGATCACCGGCCCGGTGGGTTGCCCGGTCGGCGAGCCGCCCGGTGGCTCCACCGACACCGCGAGGGCGGCGCCCGGACCGAAGCTCGCCAGCAGTCGCCGATCCAGCGGCAGGGTCACCGGCGCGTCGCCGCCGATCATGCCGACGGCAATCGGACGCTGGCCTTCGGGAATCAGCCACAGCTCGGGCGCGCGATCCCGCGCGATGGCCTGCGGCCGCGTCGGCACGATGACAACGCGCTGGTGGTTCAGATCCACGGTCGCCGTCCAGCCCACCTGGCCGTTGCCCTGGGTGATGGTAGAGGCGAGATAGGACGGCGGGGTGACGGATGGCTTGTGGCTGGACAGCAGCAACGCCAGGCACGCTGCCGCCAGCAGGCTCGCGCCCAATCCGAGCCCCTGCCAGAATCGCAGGGCGTTCCACCAGCGCGGACGAGCCGTGCCAGCGTCGGCCGGGCGGGCCACCGCCGGGGACGCGTCCAGCGCGAGTTGGTGGCGGATCCGGTGCCACACGTACTCGGGTGGCTCGATGGGGGCGGCTTCAGCGATGAGCGGCAGCAGCCGGCGTTGCCAGAGCGCCACCGCGGTGGCGACCGCTTCGCTGGACGCCATGTCCCGCTCCACCTCCGCCCGGGCATCGGCGTCCAGCACGCCGAGCACGTATTCGGCGTAGCGCAGCTGCGAGTTGCTGTCGTCGGTCGGTGTGTTCATAGGTCCAGGCACGTGCGGAGCTGCAGCAGGCTGCGGCGGATCCAGCTTTTCATGGTGCCAAGGGGCACCTGGCAGCGTGCTGCCAACTCGTTGTACGTAACGCCGGAGAAAAAGGCTTCACGTATTGCGCGACGCTGTTGCGGCTGGAGCTGGTCGAGGCATTCGCGCAGACGGAGGTATTCCTGCGTCTGCTCCGCCCCGTCCGCCGGGTTCGGGTCCTCGTCCTCGAGATGGTTCATCAGCTCCGGATCATCGAGCAGCTGCTCGCGGCGCTGGCGCAGCCGGTCGATGGCCTTGTTGCGGAACAGGGTGCCGAGCCAGGTGCCGGCGCTCGCCTTGGTGCGGTCGAACGTCGAGGCGCGATGCCAGACCGTGATCCAGGCCTCCTGCAGCACCTCCTCGGCTTCCCCCCGCTCGCGCAGCATGCGCACGCAGACGCCATAGAGCCGGGGCGAGGTGAGCCGATAAAGCTCGGCGAAGGCTGCCTGATCGCCAGAGGCGGTCTTCGCGAGCAGCTCGTCAAGCAGGTTCTGCTCGGGCGTTCGGTGGGGCGGCATCGGTGGATATCCATCGCGGGTGGGGCATCCCCCCGCCCGGGTCACCGCGATCAACGGGACCGGCGAGGGGGTGAGTCAGCGACCACGGAAACTGCACTGAGCAGTAGATACGTCGCGAATCGCCGGTCAGATGTGGTCCCCGCCTGCTGCCGCTTCCGCGGCATCCGGCCAGGGAAGTGGCGTTTGTTCGAATCAGGGCGCGATACCCAGCTGCCTCATGAAGGTGGCGTTGTCCAGGAACAGGTGTTCCTCGTCCATGATCGCCCCCTCCCAGTGCCCGATGGTCACGAGCCTGAAGGCGCGACCGGTCGGCGGGATGAACTTGCCGTGGCCGATCGGCATGGGGCGGGTGAATGTGCCCTGGAGCACGCCCACGACCGAGGTCCACGGCCCCTGGCCGAACTTGATCGGATGGGCACTGATGCGCGTGTCGGGTGCGTAGACGAACATCGCTTGCAGGTCCTTGATGTACGGCTCGATGCCGTGGATGACGTGGCCGTCCGGGCAGTGGACGACGATGTCCGGCGCGTGGCTCTCCTTCAGGCGGTTCCACTTCTGGTGCGTGAATACGTCGAAGTTGAGCTCGTCGAAGGTGGCGATCTGCGCAACAACACCGTACTGACGGTCACCAGCTCCGGTGCGCAGACGGCCCAGTGCTGGCGTCGCTCGATGGCCCATTCGCTTTCTTCACGACCGACACGCCCGTCCGTGCCGTTTCCCGCCATGCGGTCTACGGCCAGAAGATCATCCGGGACAAAGCGGTCGTGGCGACCTTCGATGGTGGCCCGGCCGATATCGCCAATAGGGATGGCCTCGCCGCAGTGGTCAACGCCAGCGGCAGCGTCTCGCACCTGTCGATTTCGGCGTGGACGGCGACGGCGACTTCAACCTGAAAAACAGCGTCATGCTGAGCGGTGCCGCCACCAACGGCGCCGCGATCCTCTGCAACGCCCCTGCTTCAACCAGGCACCTGCATGCGCATACCGGGGCGCACCCGCACGCGCCGGTACGCGACTGGTGGCGGCTCTGCATCAAGCCGGGTGCGCCACCAGGTCGGTGGCGAGCAGGAATCGTCATCGCTGTCGCGGGATCGACATCGAAAAGGACCCGCCGGAACTGAAGGCACGCAAGAGCTGGTCGTGGCCGGAAGGGAATGCAAAGGCGAGGCGACCGATCGGCTTTCCCGGGGTAGGGGAGTCCACACGTGGCGCGGGTACAGATCGCCTTGGCCCAGATCCTTCGCGAAGCTGCACTGGTGGGGCGCCCCAAGGTCGATCCGCCATTCAAGGCCGGGCGGGCGTCACATCCGACTGCATCACCTCTCGCCAGTCGCCTATGCCATGGCATCATCAATCGCCTCGTCTTTCCGGGTGACCAGGAAGGGCGAGGCGCGCTATTCGCCGGTGCTGTCTCGATGAATTGCCTGGATTTCAGCTATGACATCTGTGTCGCCGGCCCGGCCCCCAGCCCAGGAACCACAAGGAAGCATCGCCTGCGTGGGTTTGGGGATGACGCTGGGCTCGCATCTGTCGCCGTTGGCACGCAGTCATATCCAGCAGTCCGATGTGGTGTTCGCTGCGCTCTCCGATGCCATCGTCGAGCGGTGGCTGGAGCACATGCACCCGGACGTGCGCAGCCTGCAGCCGTATTACGGCGATGGCAAGAGCAAGTCGCGCGCGGCAACCTATCGCGAATGGGTCGAGGTGATGATGGCCGAGGTGCGGGCTGGCAAGCGGGTCTGCGCGGTGTTCTACGGTCATCCCGGCGTCTTCGCCTGGTCGCCGCACGAGGTGATCAGGGTCGCTCGTGCAGAAGGCTTCCACGCCCACATGGAGCCAGGCATCTCGGCGGAAGACTGCCTGTATGCGGATCTCGGCATCGATCCCGGGCGTTTTGGCTGCCAGCATTACGAGGCCAGTCAACTGCTGTTCTACGAGACCCCCATCAATCCCGGTGCCTGCCTGGTGCTGTGGCAGGTGGGTCTGGTCGGCGACCGTTCGATGAAGCGTTTTTCCACCGGTCCCGAGTACCGGCAAGTGCTGGTGGATGTCCTGAGTCGGGATTACCCGCCGGACCACGAGGTCATTATCTACCGCGGCGCCACCTTGCCGATCGAGCAGCCGCGCATTCGCCATGTGCCACTGCGGGATCTGCCGGCGACGGACGTGAGCGCCGAGGAAACCGTGGTCCTGCTGCCAGCGTCGCCGCTGCGTGCCAATCTCGCGCTACGCGATCGGTTGGCTGAGCTGGATCGTGCCATGTCGTAGCCCATCCAGGTCGGGCTGCATCCTTCCCTTTGCCGATCAATGGTAGGCTTCAGCCAGGCGCCGAAAGCGCCATTTTTGTGCTTGGATTCATTGCTGTGCGACCACGCGCGTGCAACTTGCTCGTTCCGGAGATGCGCTTCCATGTCACCGGACGGAACGGACGGTTCATCCACCGCAGGAACAGGGGAAAATGTCCAAGACGATCGAGCTGCTGGAACGCATCGGGCAAGACGCATCATTGCGTCACGCACCCCAGGAACACCTGGCGCAGGTGCTCGACGAACTGAATGCCAGTGAAGGTTTGAAGGCGGCGGCAGCCTCCGGCGACAACAGCCGCCTCGGCGACGAGCTTGGGCACAAGCATCGACCGATGCAGGCGAATCACAATCCCAATAACGGAGGGTGCGATCCCGATGAGGACGATACGGATGAGAAGCCGAAGCGTGATGGCGACCATGCGGACTGATAGCACCCGGCTCGCGGATCACAGGCCATGAAAAAGTAGCCGCCGATGACGCGCGGGTTGTCCCTTCGCCTTGCAGGAGTCGTCATCGTGACGATCCTCATGCTGTGCAGGAGCGCAACCGCGACCATGGCGCAGATCGACACTGCGCCGGTTGCAACGTGGCTCGAGCAGGCCGACAACGAACGCAGCAGGGATACTTCCCGTTTCCGGCTCATCATGGAGCAACTTCGGCAACACGAGGACCAATTGACCTCCGCGCAGCGTTGGCATTTCCGATTGCTGGATGCGCGACTGCTCGTGGATGAGGGTGATTACGCCAGGGCCGAGCCGATCCTGCACGACATCATCGGCCACTCGGGCGACTTGTCCCTTGCCTTTCGTGCCAGGGCCGCACTGATCCGGAGCAAGTTCCTCAGTCGCGATTATGTGAGCGCCTACGCGCTTGCCAATACCCTGATGGCCGAACTTCCGCGGGTCACTGACCCGCAGGCACGCCTGGAAGGCATGAGTCAGGTCATCGGGATGCTGGACCGTAGCGCCGTGGGGCAATACGACTTGGCACTGGCATACGCCAGACAGATGAAGGCGTGGCCTCCTTCGCCAAAAACCGATTGTTACGCAAGCGCTTACGAAACGACGTCCTTGCTCTATGCGGGCAAGTTGACCGCGGCTGATCCCATGTTTCAGGCCGCCATCGACGCGTGTGTCGCGGCAGGGGAATCCCATCAGGCCGACGCGTTGCGGCTGGATCTGGCCAGCGAGATGATCGACGAAGGTCATGCGGGCCAGTCGATCGCCTACCTGCACAGCATTTCTTCGGAGATCAGGGCTTCCGGATACACCCCCTATCTGGCCTCGCTGCCCGTCACCCTGGCACAGGCCTATCTGAGCCTCGGCGACGCTGCCAAGGCGCGAAAATTTGCACTGGACAGTATCGCCATCACTGGAGCGGACAGTCCGTTATGGACACTGCGCGCCGCGTATGAGGTGCTCTATCAGGCGGAAAAAAAGCTCGGGCATGACGCCGCTGCGCTGGCCTATTACGAAAAGTACGTAGCCCAGAAAACCGCCGCCATGGACGACGCCAAGGCCATCGCCCTGGCTTACCAGACGGTCCGGCAGCAGGTCTCGTCCGCGAAGATGAAGCTGGATGCGCTGGCCAAGGAGAACAACATTCTCCAGCTTCGCCAGGCGCTGGCGAGCCAGGCCCAGAAAACCAGCCAACTGTTCAACGCATTGCTGCTGGCGTTGCTCGCCTTCTTCGTGCTGGCGATGCTGTGGCTGTGGCGGTCCTGGCGTCGGTTTCGCTGGATGGCGCACCACGACGGCCTGACCCGGGTGTGCAACCGCGAATACTTTGTCGTCCAGGCGAAGCGGACGTTGCGACAGCTGCACAGGACGAACGCCGACGCCTGCCTGATCGTGCTGGACCTGGATCATTTCAAGCGGATCAATGACACGCACGGTCATGCCGTCGGCGATCAGGCGTTGCGTTCTGCCGCGATGATCGTTGGTCGCGAACTGCGCCCCAACGACCTGCTCGGTCGCCTGGGTGGCGAGGAGTTCGGCATCCTGATGCCTGATCGCCCGCACGACGAGGGATTGGAGGCGGCAAACCGTATTCGCCAGGCGTTGGCGTCCACGCCGGTGATCGTCGATCAGCAGGTCACCGTCACGGTGTCCGCCAGCCTGGGGCTCGCCTCCGCCGCTTGCTCCGGCTATTCGCTGCGCTTGCTGCTGGTGGATGCCGACGCCGCGCTTTATCGAGCCAAGGAGGGCGGCCGCAACCAGGTCGCCGCGCATGCTCCGTTGGCGGAATCCGTGGTGTCCTGCTGATCGAGCCCGCGCGCGCTGCCGACCAACAGGTCGGGAATTCGGGTTGGACCGTCACCGCTTCCGGTCGCTGCCCGTCCACACGGGATCCGGCGATTGCTCAGCTCGCGCCAATCGACGTGGATCCCTGCATACGGCCGGCTCGAATCGACTGGGACACTTCAGCGACAGGCGACCAGTGCCGCCTGTCGCTGCGGGCGACGCATCTGTCGGCAGGAACCGATCACCCGCCTCGCCGGATGCGGCTGCCGTCGGGATGGCCGGATCGGGCAGGCAGGAGCGCCAGGCACGCGACCGGGCGCTCAACGTGCACCGTTGGCGATAGCCAAGGGAAGCCGCTGCAACCGGCACCCGCGGAACCATCGACACGGAAAAGCCCGGGCCTTGCCGGCGCAGATTGCTGCATGTTTTCAGCGGATCGGCCCGGCTGATCGCATGCTGCGGCCGCACACGGAGAAACGTTAACCGGGGCTTTCGATTTCGCAATTGTATGGCTTTAGTGCGTCGCGACAGCATCACTACCCGCTGGCATCACCCGGGGCGAGGAGGGGTTCCGGGCATGCCATGCAGGTTGCGGGAGAGCCGACAGACGCTCGAACAGGTCGGCCATGTCACATCTTTTGGGGGAGGGCTCATCATGCCGGTCAAGTTCACGTTTGATGCAGGGCGTCGCCGTTCGACGAACTCAATGCCGATGGCGCGGTTGTCGGGGGCGATCGCCTTCGCGCTGCTGTGCAGCGGTTCGCTGGAGCTGCACGCGCAGCCGGCTGTCGGGACGGCCCCTGCGCAGGCGCAGGACCAGGCCGCGTCGACGGCCTCCGCCACCGGCGCGAAGTCGCCGAAGAAGAAGGCGGCGAAAGCCGACGACAAGCAGACCAAGGATCTTTCCGCCGTCGTGGTGACCGGCATCCGGGCCTCGGTGGAGAAGGCGCAGGACATCAAGTACGACGCCGACACCTTCGTCGACTCGCTGTCCGCCACCGACATCGGCGCCTTGCCGGACCGCAGCGTCACGGAAACCCTGTCGCGCATTCCCGGCGTCACCATCGACCACTTCCTTTCGCAGGGCGATCCGGAGCACTTCTCCGCCGAAGGCAATGGCGTGCAGGTGCGCGGCCTGACCCAGGTGCGCTCCGAGTTGAATGGCCGCGACATCTTCTCCGCCAACGGCGGGCATGCGCTCAGCTTCCAGGATGTGCCGTCCGAATTGATGTCCGGCGTCGACGTCTACAAGAACCAGACCGCCGAGATGATCGAGGGCGGCCTGGGCGGGACGGTGAACCTGCGCACCTTCATGCCCTTCGACTTTCAGGGCCAGAAGATTGCCGCGTCAGCCAGCGAGAACTACGGCGACTTCAGCAAGAAGTACAAGCCGTCCGCCTCGGTGCTCTACAGCAATCGCTGGAACACCAGCCTCGGCGAGATGGGCTTCCTGGTCGACGTCGCCGATTCGCGCCTGACCACGCGCACCGACGGCCTGTTCGTGCGTCCGTTCTTCAAGAACGCGGCCGGCATCTGGGTGCCGCGCGGTGCCGACTGGCGCACGCTGCAGTACAACCGCAAGCGCGATGGCTACTACTTGGCCTTCCAGTGGCGCCCGAACGACGACCTCGACTTTTTCGCCACCGCGTTCCAGAGCAAGTACCACGAGGTCTGGGACGAGGACGCGATCTTCGTCAGCAACGACCCGACCCAGGTGGTGGTGGACGCCAGCCAGCCGAGCCAGATCAACGGCGGCGTGTTCCAGTCTGGCCGTCTCACCCAGCCCGGCGGCGTGCCGATGGGCACCGACATCCGCGCCTCGGACAGCCACTCCAAGACCACGGATTTCTCCACCGGCATGAAGTGGCGGCTGGGTGACCAGACCGATCTCTCCAGCTCGGTGCAGTTCGTCAAGGCCACCACCAACAGCCTGGATTCCACGGTGGCGCTGGGCACCAACGTGCCCTACATCGATGTTGCCCTGAACGGCAGCAGCCCGCCGCGGATCGGCGTGGACACCGGCTTTACCGGCGACCCCGCCAATTACTACTGGGGGTTCACCATGGACCACCAGAACCAGAACTACGCGAAAGAGCTGGCCTGGCGCGCCGATATCGACCACCGCTTCAGCAGCGGCTTCCTGCAGGGCGTGAAGGCGGGTGTGCGCCTGACCAACCGCTACGCCGACAACATCGACACCGGCTACAACTGGATGCCCGTGTTCCAGACCTGGATGCAGGGCTGGGCGCTGCCCGGCGGCGCATTGCCCGGTCTGGACCTCAACGGCACCGTCAACAGCAGCCTGGTGCACCTGGACACGTTCAAGAACTTCTACAAGGGTGACGCCGGCATCCCTGGTGCGTTCTACGCGCCTGTGCTGTCGACCGCGCTGGGTTATCCGGGCAGCTATGCCGCCATCCACGACGCGGCGATCCCGTTCTATTCCTGCTGCTACGCCAACCCGTACCAGCCCACGCTGCTCGACGCCTCGCACACCAACATCCAGCATGAGAAGACCTATGCGGCATACGCCATGCTCGACTTCGGGATCGACGAGGCCAATCTGACCGGCAATGTCGGCGTGCGCGCGGTGAAGACCCGGAACTCGGCCGATGGCTTCCTGGTGTACCCGAACCAGGCGCTGGCGCCGTATCTGGGGGCAGGCCAGTCCTCGCCCATCAGCGCCCGCAACCAGTACACCGACGTCCTTCCCAGCCTGAACGTGAAGTGGGAATTCGCGCCGGACTGGGTCACCCGCTTCGCCTTCTCCAAGGCGATCGCGCGGCCGGACTTCAGCCAGATGCAGGCCTACCAGATCCTCAATGCCGCGGTGGTATCGGGCTATACGCCGCCGCCGGGCACCACGAACCTGCCGATCGACAAGCTGACCCTGACCGGTACGTCCAACAGCAATCCGTACCTCACGCCGATGAAGGCTAACCAGTTCGATCTGTCGCTGGAGTGGTACTTCGACCAGGACCGCGGCGGCATGGCCTGGATCAACCTGTTCCACAAGGGCATCAGGGACTACTTCCGCAACGAGTCGCGCTTCGTCACCTATCCGGGCGTCGACGGCAACAACTACCAGTACCTGATCACCCGCCCGGTGAACATTGGCAAGGCGACCATCGACGGCGCGGAAATCGGCTGGAACCAGTTCTTCGACTTCCTGCCGGTCAAGGGCTTCGGCATGTCGGCGAACTACACCTACATCCGCAGCCGGACCCACGTGCCGAACGACACCACCGCGGTGCCGGTCGATACGGATGGCTCCACCTACGGCAACCTCCCGGCGGATGGCCTGTCGCGCAACTCGCTCAATGTCGCCGGCTTCTACGAGCACGGTCCGTGGCAGGTCCGCCTGGCCTACAACTGGCGCAGCCGCTATCTGCTGTCGATCGGTCCGAACGGCTACAACGGCACCGACAACAACATCCCGTGGAAGCTGCCGGTGTTCGCCGATGCCTACGGGCAGCTCGATGGCTCGATCTTCTACGCGTTCAGCGATCACCTGAAGCTCGGCCTGGAGATGAACAACCTCAACAACGCCGAGCAGCGCACGGTCATGTACCAGAACGCATCCGGCAAGCACACCACGTCCTGGTACGTGAACGACACCCGCTATGCGCTGACGCTGCGCGCGTCGTTCTGATCGTGGGGTGCCGGAACCGTCGATGGGGTTCCGGCACGGGGCAGGGCAGCCGGCATCGGATGCCTCGCCCGGCACCCGCGAAGTCCCGTCGCGCCCCGGCCCGTTCGACGCATGGGCCGGGACGCTGGCAAGGTTGAGAAAGAGTTTCTTCGACATGCTCAGAAACATCGGCATCACCGCCTGTGCCTGGTTCCTCTCGCTGAGCGCCTACGCCAGCCAACCCGCTTCCGTTCCCTACCACTTCGGCAACGTACGCATCGGCGGTGGCGGCTATGTCTCCGGCGTGCTCTTCCATCCGGCGGTGCGCGGCCTGCACTACGCGCGTACCGACGTGGGCGGCGCCTATCGCTGGGATGAGATCCGCAGTCGCTGGCAGCCGCTGACCGACTGGATCGCGGCGAAGGACCAGAACCTGTTCGGCATCGACAGCTTCGCGGTCGATCCTTCCGATCCGCACTGGCTGTACCTGGCCGCGGGCACATACACCACGCCCCAAGCCGGTAATGCCGCGATCCTGCGCTCGCACGATCAGGGGCGCAGCTTCCAGCGCGTCGACCTGCCGTTCAAGCTCGGTGGCAACGAGCTGGGGCGCGGCAACGGCGAGCGGCTGGCGGTGGATCCGAACGACGGCCGCGTGCTGTTCCTCGGCTCGCGCGATGCCGGGTTGTGGCGCAGTGACGACCATGGCGCGCACTGGACACGGGTGGCTGGCTTCCCCGCCGTGGCCACGTCGCCGTCGGCCAGTGCCAGCAACGCCTGGCGCACCCAGCCCATCGGCATCGTGTTCGTGGTGTTCGACCCGGCCAGCGGCCGGCATGGCCGGCCGACGCCGGTGATCTATGCCGGCGTCTCGACCCGGCAGACCAGCCTGTTTCGCTCCACCGACGGCGGCCACAGCTGGAGCGCCTTACCGGGCCAGCCGATAGGCCTGCGGCCCAGCCACATGCACCGCGCCAGTGACGGCGACTACTACCTGAGCTACGGCGACGAGCCCGGTCCGGACACCATGAATGACGGCGCCCTCTGGCGCTGGCAGCCGGCCACGAATCGCTGGACCGACATCACGCCGATCCCGGGTCACGGCAAGCCCGCGGGCTTCGGCTGGGGCGACGTCGCGGTGGCGCCCTCCAACCCGGCGGTGCTGGTCGCCAGCACCCACCATCACTACAACCCGCACGACCTGCTGTTCCGCAGTACCGACCGCGGCGCGCACTGGACCGAGGTGTTCGCGCATTCGGTGTTCGACCGGAGCGAGGCGCCCTGGACGGTGGAGCACACGCCGCACTGGATGACCGCCGTGGCGATCGATCCGTTCGATCCTAACCACGTGATCTTCGGCACCGGCTACGGGCTGTGGTCCACGCGCGACATGGGGCAGCTCGATCACGGCAGCGACGTGCACTGGAGCTTCGCCGACCGCGGGCTGGAGGAAACCGTGCCGCTCGGCCTGATCAGCCCGCCGCAGGGCGCGCACCTGCTCAGCGCGCTGGGCGACCTGGATGGCTATCGGCATGACGACCTGGCCGTGGCGCCGCTGCAGTTCAAGGCTCCGCCGCGCTACGCCAACAGCGAAGCGATCGACTATGCGGGACTGCGACCGGGGCGGATCGTGCGCAGCGGCTACCTGCGCGAGCCGTTCGGGCCGGCGGTGCGTGCGGCCTGGTCCGCCGACGGTGGTCAGCACTGGCGGGCCTTCGCCAGCGAACCGCCGGAAGGCGAGGGCGCGGGCAGCATCGCGTGGACGGCCGACGGCGAGGGCGTGCTGTGGGCGCCGCGCCACGCGAAGCACGTCTACCTCACCCGCGATTTTGGCTATCACTGGCAGGCCGCGGCAGGCTTGCCGGGCGACCTGAAAGTGCTGGGCGACCGCGTGGACCCGCGGCGCTGCTATGCGTTCGATCCGCGGACCGGCGCGCTGTACGCCAGCCACGACGGCGGCGTGACGTTCACGCCACTGGTCGGCGAACTCGGCGCCGCGGCGCGGGGGCGCGACCAGGTGCAACTGCAGGCTGCGCCCGATGTGGCGGGCAGGCTATACCTGGCCGCGCGCGATCTGCCGCTGACGCACGGCGACGACACCGGACGCGTGCTGCAGGAGCTGCCCGGCATCACCGGCGTCGACGCCTTCGGCTTCGGCAAGTCAGCGCCGGGCCGGCACGCACCCGTGCTGTTCGTGGCCGGCCGCCGTGGCCAGACGCAAGGCCTGTTCCGCTCGCTCGACGGCGGCTCGCACTGGCAGCGCATCAACGACGACGCCCACCAGTACGGTCGCATCCGCGTGCTCACCGGCGATCCGCGCGTCTTCGGCCGCGTGTACCTGGCCACCGGCGGGCGCGGCATTGTCTATGGCGACCCGAAGGAGTCCACGCCATGAAGCCCTGGTCTCTTGCTGGCGCGTTCGTGCTCGCGCTCGGCCTCTTCGCCGTGCAGCCCGCTGCGGCCTCGCCACTGCCACGCGTGGTCACCGCGCATGGCCGGCACATGCTGCTGGTGGATGGCCAGCCCTACCTGATGCTGAGCGCGCAGGTGAACAACTCCAGCGGCTGGCCGGCGATGCTGCCCGAGGTCTGGCCGGCGATGGATGCGCTGCAGGTGAACACCGTGCAGGTGCCGATCGCCTGGGAGCAGATCGAGCCCAGCGAAGGGCATTTCGACTTCAGCTTCCTCGACACGCTGGTCGCACAGGCGCGCGAACACAAGCTGCGCCTGGTGCTGCTGTGGTTCGCCACCTGGAAGAACAACGGCCCCGCCTACGCACCGGCCTGGGTGAAGCTGGACAACCGGCGCTTCCCGCGCGTGCGCAAGAAGGATGGCGACACGCTGAACTCGCTGTCGCCGTTCGCCCAGTCCACGCTCGACGCCGACCGCAAAGCTTTCGTGACACTGATGAAGCACCTGCGCCAGATCGATGGTGACCCGCACACCGTCATCATGGTGCAGGTGGAGAACGAAACCGGCACCTACGGCACCGACCGCGACTACTCCCCGGCGGGCGACCGGCTGCTGCAGTCGCCGGTGCCTGCCGCCGTATTGAAAAGGACCGGCCGCCACGCCGGCAGCTGGGCCGACGTATTCGGCAAGGACGCCGCCGAGTTCTCCTACGCCTGGGCCATCGCCCACTACGTCGACCAGGTGGCTGCGGCCGGCAAGGCCGTCTACGACCTGCCGATGTACGCCAACGTCGCGCTGCGCGACCCGTTCCATCCCGGCCCGCCCGGCGGCTATTCCAGCGGCGGCCCCACCGACAACGTGCTGGCCATCTGGCGCGCGGCCGCGCCGTCGCTGGACCTGATCGCACCGGACATCTACATGCCGGAGTACGCGAAGTACACGGCGGTGCTGGACCGCTACCGCCGCGCCGACAACCCGCTGTTCGTCGCTGAAACCAGCAGCGCGATCACGTATGCGCGCTACCTGTTCACCGCGCTGGGACACGGCGCCATCGGCTTTTCGCCGTTCGGCATGGACTACACCGGCTACTCCAACTGGCCGTTGGGCGCGCAGAAGGTCGATGCGGACACCATCAAGCCATTCGCACTCGGCTATGCACTGCTTCGTCCGATCGCCGCGCTGGTCGCCAAGGCGAACTTCGAGGGCAGGGTGTGGGGCGCGTCCGAACCGGAGCAGACGCATACCCAGCAGATCGACCTGGGAGACTGGACCGCGCAGGTCGGCTATGGCCTGCCCGTGTTCGGCACGCCCGAGGCCAGGGGCAATCCGACGCCGCAGGGGGGCGTGCTGATCGTGCAGCTCGGCCGCGACGACTACCTGGTGGCCGGTTACCACGCGCGGGTGAGCTTCCAGCCGGCCGGACGCAATGCCGGCAAGCATGGACTGTTCAATCGCGTGGAGGAGGGCCGCTACGTCGACGGCCAATGGCAGTTCCTCCGCGTTTGGAACGGCGACCAGACCGACTACGGCCTCAATCTCACCAGCACACCGCAGTGGTTGCACGTCAAGCTGGCTACGTACTGAAGGATGTCCGCATGATCCGTTGGAGAACGCTTTCCGTGAGTCTGATGCTCACCGGCCTGGCCCTGCCGGCGCTGGCCGCCGGGCCGCAGCCCGATTCACCCGCGGTCGAGCAGCGCGTCGACAGCCTGCTGCACAGGCTCACACTGGAGCAGGAGGTGGCGCTGATCGGCGGCTCCGACGGCTTCGACATCCGCGCCGTGCCCTCGATCGGCCTGCCGGCACTGGGCATGTCGGACGGTCCCTACGGCGTCCGCGTGGGCGGCCCCTCCAACGCCTACGCCGCCGGCATCGCGCTGGCGGCGAGCTGGGATCCGGCGCTGGCCCGGCGTGTCGGCGAAGCGATGGGACGCGATGCGCGTGCCCGCGGCATCAGCTTCCTGCTCGGGCCGGGCGCGAACATCTACCGCTCGCCGATGAACGGCCGCAGCATGGAGTACTACGGCGAGGATCCCTACCTCGCCGGCAGCACCGCGGTCGGCCTGATCGACGGCGTGCAGAGCCAGGGCGTGGTGGCCACGATCAAGCACTTCGTCGCCAACAACTCCGAATACGACCGCCGCCAGATCAACTCCGTCATCGATCCCCGGCCGCTGCACGAGATCTACCTGCGCGCCTTCGAGATGGCGGTGAAGCAGGGCCACGTCGGCGCGGTGATGAGCAGCTACAACCAGCTCGACGGCGAATACACCGCCGAGAACAAGCACCTGGTCAGCGGCATCCTCAAGCACGACTGGGGCTTCGACGGCCTGTTCATGTCCGACTGGGGCGCGGTGGACGACGGCCTCAAGGCCTACAAGGCCGGCCTCGACCTGGAGATGCCCGCGGCCGACAAGATGCAGCCCGCGCTGGTGATGGCTGGCCTGCGTGACGGCACGCTGTCCCGCGCCGAGCTGGACGACAAGGTGCGCCGCATCCTGCGCACGGCGGTGCGCTTCGGCTTCCTCGACCGGCCCCAGCTCGACCTGGCGCAGCCGCGCTTCAGTGCCGCCAATGACCAGGTGGCGCTGGACTCGGCGCGCGAGTCGCTGGTGCTGCTGAAGAATGCGCGGCATGTCCTGCCGCTCGATGCCGGCGCGATCAAGACCATCGCGGTGATCGGTCCCGATGCGTACCCGGGCTACGCCACCGCCGGTGGCAGCTCGCACATCGACACGTTCCGCAGCGAGAGCATCCTCACCGGCATCGTCGACCATGTTGGTCCGAAGGTGCGCGTGCTGTACGACCGTGGCCTGCCGTCGCCGGACACGGTATTCAAGCGCGACGGCTTCCGCACGGCCGGCGGCAAGCCCGGCCTGCAGCGCGAGACGTTCGACAACCCCGACTTCCGCGGCGCTCCGGCGTTGACCGCCGTGGATGCACACGTCGACCAGTGGAAGCCGGAGCTGTGGACCACGCCGGCGGTGAAGCGGCGCAGCATCCGCTGGAGCGGTCGCTACGTGGCGCCGCACGCGGGGCGTTACCTGTTCCTGACGGCGGCGGCCAGCGCGGACAGCTACACGCTGTACGTCGATGGCAAGCCGGTGATCGAACAGCCCAAGCGCGAAGGGCAGGCGCCGCTGTACGCCGCGTTGGATCTCAAGGCGGGGCAGGCGGTGTCGGTGCGGCTGGATTACCTGCCGGACGTGGACTACAGCCGGATGGGTCTGGGCGTGGTGCCGGTGGACGAACTGATCTCGCCGGCAGCGCTGAAGATGGCGTCGATGGCCGATGCCGCGGTGGTGGCGGTCGGCTTCGACCCGACCTCGGAGAGCGAGGCCTACGACCGTACGTTCGCGCTGCCCTGGGGGCAGGAGGCGCTGATCGAGGCGGTGGCCAGGGCGAACCCGAAGACCGTGGTGACGGTGACCTCGGGCGGCGGCTACGCCACGGCCAACTGGCTGGACCAGGTGCCGGCGCTGCTGCAGAACTGGTACCCGGGGCAGCAGGGCGGCCGCGCGGTGGCCGAGGTGCTGTTCGGCGCGCATTCGCCGGAGGGCAAGCTGCCGATCAGCTTCGAGCGTCGCTGGCAGGACAACCCCACCCACGACTACTACGACGCGCCGGCGCATCCACCGGGCACGCATCCCACCGTGCACTACGGCGAGGGCCTGTTCGTCGGCTACCGCTGGTACACCAGCCATCCGGACAAGCCGCAGCCGCTGTTCCCGTTCGGCTACGGCCTGTCGTACACGAGTTTCGCGTTCTCCGGGCTCAAGGTGACGCCGGCCCATGCCCATGACGGCGACACGGTGCAGGTGTCGTTCGAGGTGCGCAACACCGGTTCGCGGGCCGGTGCGGAAGTGGCGCAGGTCTACGTGAGCGATCCGTCGGCCACCGTCGAGCGACCGGAGCGCGAGCTGAAGGCATTCCAGAAGGTGAACCTGGCGCCGGGGCAGAGCCGTCGTGTCACCCTCACGCTCGACCGGCGCGCGTTCGCCTACTACAGCCCCGACCACAATGACTGGAAGGTCGACCCGGGCCGCTTCGTGATCCGCGTGGGCGATGCGTCCGACCACACGCCGCTGGCCGCCGACCTGACCCTGGAGAAAGCACGATGAGCCGCATGCGACTGCCTTCCTTGCCACGCGGTCTCGACCGCGGGCCGGGCGCCGCGGTATCCGTTCGATGCCGGGCAAGTGTCGCGCAGACCGCGGGTGTGGCCTTGCTGGGCCTGCTTCTGCCCTGCGCCACGGCGGTAGCCGCCACCGCGAGCGCGCCGATCGCCACGCTCGACCGGCAGGGTGCCTGGGTCAGCGTCGAGGCCTACGGCCCGAACGTCGTCCACGTCACCCTGGCCGCCGACAAGGCGCAGGTACTGAAGCCGGCCGGTTACGGGATCATCACCGCCCATGCCGACGACGTGGCGTTCCACCACACCCACGACCGGAGCGGCGACACCTTCGCCTCCCCGGCGCTGACCCTGCATGTGGATGCGCCCCCGCCGCCGCACGTGCCGGGGATCACGGACCGCTATTTCGCGCCGGACCTGCCGCCGGTGCGGCTGCAGGTAAAGAACGCCCGCGGCGAAACCCTCGTCGACATGACCGACTGGAACATGTCGCCGCACGAGGTGAACGGCGAAGCCACCTACCAGGTGGGCGCCACCTTCGCAGCGCCTGCCGACGAGCACTATTACGGCATGGGCCAGAACCAGGGCAGCCTCGGTCCGCTGGACCTGCGCGGCCGCGTCATCGACTGCAAGCAGTGGTACGACGCACCGAGTGGCGAAACCGTCTGCGTGCCCTTCATGGTGTCGTCGAAGGGCTACGGCATCATCTGGGACAACCCGTCCGATACGCACTTCGTCGCCGGCATCAACGGCCGCACCCGCTTCGAGTCGAAGGTCGGCGAGCGCGTCAGTTTCTTCGTGATCGTCGGCAACACGCCGAAAGCGATCTATTCGGCCTATGCGCGGGTCACCGGCAAGACGCCGATCCCGCCCAAGGCGGCCTTCGGCCTGATCCAGTCCAAGGCGCGTTACGACAGTCAGGCCGAAGTGTTGCGCGTCGCCCGCACCTATCGCGAAAAGCGCTACCCGCTCGACGTGATGGTGATCGACTGGTTCTACTGGACCCACATGGGCCAGCTGGACATCAACCCGGCGGAGTTCCCGGACCCGGACGGCATGAACCGCCAGCTGCATGCCATGGGCATGAAGTCGATCATCTCGATCTGGCCGCGCTTCGAACGCGCCGGGCGCTACTTCAAGGAGCTCGACGCCAAGGGCTATTTCCTCAAGGACAAGCACGGCAAGACGGTCGACGGCCTGCCGTTCCGTACGGATCGCGCCGGCGCCCTGATCGATTCGACCAACCCGGCGGCGCGCACCTGGTACTGGTACCACGTGCGCGACAACGTCCTGTCGCACGGCTTCGACTATCCGTGGCTGGACGAGACCGAGCCGGACCTGGTGCCGGACGGCTACTTCTTCTCGATCGGCTCCGGCGACCGCTACCACAACGTCTACCCGCTGCTGCACGTGGAAGGCGTCGCCAAGGGCATGCGCGTCTGGAAGCCGGACCAGCGCGTGCTGATCCTCGCCCGTGCGGCCTACCTCGGGTCGCAGCGGACCGGCGCGCTGTTCTGGTCCTCGGATATCGACCCGAGCTGGGAAGCCCTGCAGCGCCAGATCCCCACCGGCCTCAACATGACCGCCTCGGGCATCGCCTACTGGGGCAACGACATCGGCGGCTGGCAGTGGTTGCCGCAGACCACCCACGCCACCAGGGCGCCGCTGCTCGACCCCTCCGACGCACGCGACACGGTGGGGCAGAACAACGACTACCCGGAACTGCTCACGCGCTGGTTCGAATACGGCACCTTCCTGCCCACCCTGCGCCTGCACGGCATGCGCAAGCACACGGAAATCTGGGCCTACGGCCACCAGGCCGAGGCGATCATGGCGAGCTACGACAAGCTCCGTTACCGCCTGATTCCCTACATCTACAGCCAGGCCAAGCAGACCTACGACACCGGCGAGCCCTTCATGCGGCCGTTGTGGATGGATTTCCCCAACGATCCCAACGTCGCCGACCTGGGCACGCAGTACATGTTCGGCCCGGCCTTCCTGGTGGCGCCGGTCACCACCCAGGGCCAGACGGAAAAGCGCGTCTATCTGCCCGCCGGCAGCGATTGGTACAACTTCTGGACCAACGAAAAGCTCGCCGGCGGACGCTGGGTCAAGGTGGCGGCGCCGATCGACCAGATTCCCGTGTTCGTCCGCGCCGGCTCGATCGTGCCGGTGGGTTCGGACATCCAGTCGACTGCATCGAAGCAGGCGATCGCCGAGATCCGCGTCTATCCGGGCCGCGACGGCGACTTCGCGCTCTACAACGACGACGGCACCTCGTATGCGTATGAGGCAGGGAAGGGCACGACCACCCGGCTGCATTGGAACAACGCAGCAGGCGTCCTCAATGCCACCGGCGGCGATGCCGCGTTCGACGGCAAGGTGGCCGGACTGGTCAAGGTGAAGGGCAAACAGGGGAAGTGACCCTCGATACGCCGGTCAATCGGCAAGAACCACGCAGGAGGAACGAGATGCAGCATCGGGTAGTGAAGTGGGTATTCGCCGGAGCCATCGCAGCGCTGGCGGGCGGTGCCATGGCAGCCGACGGCAGTGCGCAGCGCGCCTGGGCGGACGGATGGTCGGCGCCGCCGGACACCGTCGGCCCGGTGCTGGACGCCCAGACGGTGCGCCAGGTCGTGCGCACCAGCATCGGCGGCTCTGCGCTGCGCGTGCGCCTGTCCAACCTGCTCGGCAGCGTGCCGGTCACGCTGGGCCCGGTGCACGTGGCGCTGAGTGCCGGCGGGGCGGAAACGGTGCCCGGCAGTGACCACGTGCTGCTGTTCGACGGCAAGCCCACCGTCACCATCGCCAAGGGCCAGAGCGTGCTCAGCGATCCGCTGAAGATGACTGTGAAGCCGTTGCAGCCGCTGGCGGTGAGCATCTACGTGCCGGCCGACAAGGCCTTCCACCCCGCCACCGTCCATAGTGCGGGCATGGCCACCGCGTACGTCACCGAACATGGCGATGCCACCGCGGCCGTGCATTTCCCGCGCGAGGAAGTCAGCGGTAGCCGCTTCTACCTCACCGACGTGGAGGTGGCCGGCGCGGCTCCGCGCCACACGCTCGTCGCCTTCGGCGATTCCATTACCGACGGCGTGGGTTCCAAGCAGGACGCGAACGAGCGCTGGCCCGATTACCTGGCCGCGCGCCTGCAGGCCGCCCCGCAGCTGTCGTCCATCGCCGTGGCCGATGCTGGCATCGGCGGCAACCGCATCCTGCACGACGGTTACGGACCCAGTGCACTGGCGCGCTTCGATCGCGACGTATTGGACAAGCCCAACGTGCGCTGGGTGATCCTGCTCGAGGGCATCAACGACATCGGCGGCTCGGGCTACGCCTGGGAAGCCAAGGACAAGATCGACGCGCAGCAGCTGATCGACGGCATGAAGCAGCTGATCGCACGGGCGCATGCCCGGCACGTGAAGATCTACGGCGCCACCCTGACTCCCTACGGCGGCAACGGCTGGCCGTACCACAGCGCCGCGGGTGAAACGACGCGCGAGCAGGTGAACGCATGGATCCGCCATTCCGGCGCCTTCGACGGCGTGGTGGATTTCGACAAGGCGGTCCGCGACCCGGCCGCGCCGAAGAAGATGCGTGCCGCCTACGACAGCGGCGACCACCTGCATCCGAGCAGCGCGGGCTATCGCGCCATGGCCGCGGCGGTGGACCTGAAGCTGTTCGCCGGCAAGCCGTAAGGCGCGAGACAGCGTCGCGACCATTTGGCGGTCGGCGCCGTCGCGGCGCGACTGCCGGGTGATGAGATAGATCGATGTAGGGTGGCGGGTCCGGGCCGGATACCGCCACGTTGCTGCTGCGTATCACGCAACCGATCGGCACAGACCGGCCCATCGATCGGCATCATCAGCCACGGGTCAATGGTGGCGGTCAGAAATCGACCCGAAGCGGACGTTCGCGAGCCCGGCTCCCCGTCCGGTCATACGCTTGGTTGTTAGCCGGACCCGGCAACGATAAGCTCCCTTCAGAACAAGGAGTTGCGTCAGGATTTCTCTGCGCGATCGTATATGCATAAACGGACCCTCCGGTCCGCCGATTCAGTAGTTAGGTCGCATGATGAACATCCCGCGAGTCAGAAAAGGCGAATGGATTAGGGTTGGCCCTAACGGGGTCGATGGCCTCGTCCTCGATATCCACAATGATGGCTCGCTAGGTGTTGGCTATCACCAGAACCGGCTCAAAGCAATTAAGGAAGATGTGGTCTGGGATGGTAGTCACTGGCAGTTTGCTGACAGCGGCCCGAGCGGCAGCTACCTTCACGGCGCTGAAGAAGCCGTGGTCAAATGTGGACCAAAGCTCTAAGGCACCTAACCAGCGATTCAGGCAGACGGCTCTTCTGCCGTTTGATTCCAGCGTTAAGCCATACGGAAGGAGGCAGTGGTCATGGAACGCGAGCACACAGTCCAGGTCTGGAATCAACCTCAACAGCTTACGGTGTACCAAAAATCCAAATCTGTTTGGGTCGCCGTCGGCACGTATATGGGTGAGCGCATCGAGGTGAAAGGCCGCACCGAGAGCCAAGCTCTGGGCAGTTGGCGCGAGGCCGCAAGATACAAAGGGGGTTAAGTCATGCTCTTGCGTCTGAGCCTGCGACCTAACTATTCATTCGAGGCGGACGGCTCTGCCGCCGCTCAATTCCAGCGTTAGGCCTCAGGGGAGAAACGTCGGGTGGTCAAGGTCATCTTCAAGCGCTTTGCAGAGCTTTCTGACCAGCTGTCGGATCTCGCGAAGACTATGCAGGTCAAGCACGGCGAGTATTCGGGGCGCTACGAGCAGGTCGATGCTGAGCAATTTCTCAACTGGTGTGTTAAAGCGCGTAGCCTAATTGGCAATGCATGCGGTCGGGAGTCTGAGCACTACAAATCGTTCGTTGCGGCTGAAGAACCCAGCTCTTTCTCTGGCAACTACGAAAACCTCAAGAGTCTCCGAGCCGTTTTCACTGCTGCGCGCGAGGACTTTGAGGGCGGTTATCTCGTCTCAGTCCGCAATCTCGTTCAGGCCGAAATTGCGGATTCTGAGCTAGATCAGGCCAGAGAGCTTCACAAGTCAGGTTACATATCCGCCGCGGCCGTGGTCGCAGGCGTGGTTTTGGAGACAACGCTGCGCACCTTGTGCGACTCACACGGCCTTTCACACAGCAAGCTAGACAAGATGAACGCCGATCTGGCGAAGACAGGCCAGTATAACAGTCTCATGCAAAAGCGAATCACTGCTCTGGCGGCCATTAGGAACAGCGCCGCTCATGGGAGCACAGGTGAGTTCACAGCCGCCGACGTGTCCTCAATGATTGCCGATGTTGAGCGGTTTGCCCAGGAGTCACTTCCTTGAGGTCGATAGCTTGATACCTAACAACTTATTTGAGGCGGACGGCCACACCCCCGCTCAATTCCAGCGTTACGCCAAAGAGGGTAGCTCATGGCCCGTTTGACCATTCGATCTTCAAGCGCTGCCGCAGTCACAATCACGCGCGCAGCGGTCAAATCCGAGAAGTTGGTGTACGTTGCAGTGGCTAATAAGCCACTGAAATACCAGTACGGTCGGTCTAGCATTGTGTACATAGGAACGACAAAGAATGGCGCCCACCGAATGGCAGCAAGCGCAGCCGCCAAAGCACTTGAGATGCTTGACTTGCACGGTATCAAAGAGCTCGCGTTCTACACGGTGACGTGCAAATCGCGACAGAACGTAAAGAGCTGGGCGAAGCTTGAGCGGGCTTTGCTCCTAGTTTTTCGCGAGAAATTTGGGGGTGTTCCCGAATGCAATACGCAAGGAAGCCGGATGAAGTGGAAAGATGAGCTCACCTACTTCGCTCGGCAAAGGCTGGAGGGCGTCATTGAACAGTATTCGTCTTAACAATTCGTCAAGCAGCACGAAGAGCCGCACACCACTTACTTTTGGGCTTAGACCGCATACGGAAGATACCGTTGGATCTCCTCACATTTATCAGCAAGCTCATCGAATCACTAGCGTGGCCTCTCGCGTCAGTGGTTCTGGCTCTTGTGCTTAAACGACAGATCACCTCCCTCTTGCCATTTGTGCGTCGCGTCAAGGCCGGCCCTCTTGAAGCAGAATTCGAGCGGGAAGTTCGCGAGTTGCGTACCTCCGCTGATGCCACCACTTCCAGCCAGCCACCGACAAAGCCCTCTTGGCAGGAAGAGGTGGAGCGGCTGGCGCAGGTCAATCCACGGTCAGCCATCATGGAAGCCTGGCGCCAAACTGAAAACGCATTGATTCGAACACTGCAGGCAAAAGACCCTTCCTTGAGAGACCGCGACGTGAGCTCTACACGAGAGGTGCTGCGGTTCCTTGGCGAGCGAGGGGCTGCCACCCCAGAAGACGTGGCGATGCTCAACCAAATGCGGTTTCTCCGGAATCAAGCCGTACACGTTGAATCGTTCCAGCCGACGTACGACGCTGCGATGAATTTTGTTCGTCTTGCTGGTGAGATCATCAGTCGCGTTGAATCCTAGGTTGCGAGTCCCGCGTAACTCCAGTGTTGACCGTCCGCTCCTGACCGATTTCGGTCGGCGGTCCCATACGCCGATCAAGATACCGGCGAACCGGTCATGAACGAACGGCTCTGGTGATCACGGTTATCGGTCCACTCACGTGCCGCTGGCTCGCAAGCGTTCCCAACCGCAGCGGCGCCGCCGACGGGGCGCCGCGCGCCGCTCGCGGATTCTGATCCAGTGGTCGTTTGGCAAACTGCCCCGGGCGCCTTCTTGGCTGGCGCGACGACGATGCCCGAGGTGCTTGTGCCGCATCACACCAGCGGATTGCCCTCGATCGCCCGATAGCGGAAATCGATCAGCCGCACCGTGCCCTCGCCGGCGGCGTAGATGCCCGGCTTCAGGCTGAGGAAGTCGCCGAATACGTTGTGGTGGATGCCGGATACTTCCATGCGCAGGGTGTGCAGTTGCCAGCTGTGGCCGTCGTCGTGCGAGTACTCGAAGGTCACCACGTTGTGGTCGTTGGTCAGCCGCACGCGCACCCGCCGGTTGTCCCGCTTGATGCGAGACCAGGAGAGTTCCTGCGCGTATTCGAAGGTTTTGATCGTGTCCGGCGTGAAGCCGACGCCGATGAAGGCCTTGTGGTTGTAGAACAGCAGCAGCCCGGCCTCGGCATGCTCGGAAGGCTCCAGCGTGAGCTCCACCACGTAGGCACGGTCGCCTGCGCAGCAGGTCATCGGCGAACTGTCCGCTGGCGACGTGCCGGCACCGGCCAGCAGCATGCCGTGGCCATCGCGGTGGACCCGCTGCATCTCGACAGGACGCGGTTCGTGGAACGACCACTGCACGCCGAAGCGGTCGGTGGAGAAATCGTCCGACAGCGCGAAGCCGGACGGGCCGCTGCGCCCGCCGGCCGGTTTGCGCAGCGGCCGCGACAGGTCGCCGCCGGTGGCCACCGGCCAGCCGTCCGCGGTCCAGGTCATCGGTTCCAGCAGCGTCTGGCGACCCAGCGTGCGGAAGCCGTTCTCGTAGCCGTGGTAGATCATCCACCAGTCGCCCGCCGGTGCCTCGACGAAGGTCGCGTGGCCGCGCGACCACCAGGGTTCGGCCGCCGACTGCGTGCGCACGATGGGATTGTGCGGACAGTTTTCCCACGGGCCGTGCACCGACTTCGAGCGCGCCACGATCACCATGTGGCTGGTGGGCGGGCCGGCCGTGCCGCCGACGGCGCTGACCAGGTAGAACCAGCCGTCGCGGCGCAGCAGCTTCGGTCCTTCCGGGGCGAAATCCTCGACCACCCAGTCTTCCGGGTACTGCCAGGGCGTGTAGGCATGCACCAGCTTGCCGTTGGTGGCCATGCCGTCGTCGGTCAGGCGGATCATGCGGATGCCGTTGACGAACAGGTAGCGCTTGCCGTCCTCGCCGACCACGTGGGCCGGGTCGATGCAGCCGGGGATTTCCAGGTCCACCGGATCGCTCCACGGGCCGGCGATGTGCTCGGCGGTGATCACGAAGATCGACCAGTCGCCACCGGCTTGCTGGGTCGGTAGGTAGATGTAGTAGCGGTCGCCGTACTTGCACAGGTTGACCGCGAAGATGTTGCCCATCGGCTTGTGCAGGGCGGTGGCGACCGGCGTCCAGTTGACCAGGTCGGTCGAATGCCAGATCACCAGCCCGGGCGAGCCGGTGAACGGGGTGAAGGTCATGTAGTAGTCATTGCCGTCGCGGAGCACGGCGGGATCGGGGTGGTCGCCGGCCACGATGGGGTTGAGGTAGGTGCCGTTGCCGAGATCGGCCATGCGCTGGTCTTCGGTGCCCGGACGCCAGTGCGGCTCGCGCCCGGCACACGTCGGGGCAGAGCCGGCCCTGGCCATCCGCGCCAGCGGGATCGCGGCCGCGCCGGCCGCTGCGGCCTTGAACAGATTCCGCCGCGCGAGGTTCGGCGCGGGCTCGGAGGAGGGGGCGGCATCGCCGGCGGTCGCGTCAATGCGATCGATGGGCATCTTCATGGTGTGTCCTTGGCGGTTCGGATGGCGAAGACGAACGCGGCGGGCCCGGTCGGCCGTGCGCCGGGATGCAGCACCAGTCCCTCGGCGGTGCTTTGCCAGCGCACCGGCGTGGGCGAACCCAGCAGGCGCACGTCCTGCACGTGGTCGCCGGGCGTGATGCTGTGGATGACGGCCATGCCGTCGTCGGGCCAGGCCAGCTCGATGGCGTACACGGTGTCCTTGTCGCGGGTGAAGCGGAAATCGCCGGCGGTGTAGGTGGTGGTCAGCTTTTCCTTGAAGGCGCCGACGGCCGCTGCCGTGGGACCCTCGCCGAACACGCGCCACGGGCGGCTGCCGTAGATCGCCGCGCCGTTGGTGGCCAGCCACTGGCCGATGTCCAGCAGCACGGTCTGCTCCTGCGGCACGATGCTGCCGTCCGGTTTGGGGCCGATGTCCAGCAGCAGGTTGCCGTTCTTGCTCACCACGTCGGCCAGCAGCTGGATGATCGCCGTGGCCGGGCGATAGGTGTCGTGCTCGACGTAGCCCCAGGAGCTGTTGCTGATGGTGGTGTCGGTCTGCCAGGGCTCCGGCTGGATGGCGCCGAGCTGGCCGCGTTCCACGTCCTGCACGCCGCTGCCGTCGGGCAGGGCGTGCAGCTTGTAGTTCAGCACCACGCCGCCGCGCTGCGATCCGCGGTTGTAGTAGTAGGCGACGAACCGGGCCAACGCGTCGCGGAACGCGGGATGGCCCACCCACCAGTCGAGGTAGATCAGGTCGGGCTGGTAATAGGCTTCCAGCTCGGCTGTGCGCGCCAGCCAGTCGTCGATATAGGCCGGTGAGACGTAGGTCCAGTCCTGCTGCAGGTCGAGGTCGCCGTCCTGCACGAAGTGGGGGACGGCGGGGCCGTAGAAATCCGCATCGGCCGGATCGTTCACGTCCGAGGAAATGGCCCGGCCGCGATCGAAGAACCAGTCGTGCTCGGCCCGGTGCGAGGAGAGGCCGAAGCGCAGGCCCTCGGCGCGCACGGCCCGTTCCAGCGCAGCCACCACGTCGCGCTTTGGCCCCATCTTCGCGGTGGTCCAGCGCGACAGCCGGGAGTCGTACATGGCGAAGCCGTCCGAATGCTCGGCCACCTCGACGACGTAGCGCGCACCGGCTTGCTTGAACAGCTTCGCCCAGGCCGCGGGGTTCCAGTGCTGCGCCTGGAAACCGGCGATGAAATCCTTGTAGCCGTGCTTTGCGAGCGGGCCGTACGTATCCACCTGGTGGGCGTGTTCGCGCGTCGTGCCGTCGTACATGTTGCGCGGATACCACTCGTTCGCGAACGCCGGCACGGCATACACGCCCCAATGGATGAAGATGCCGAACTTGGCGTCGCCGAACCAGGCCGGCGCCTGGTAGTGCGCGAGCGACATCCAGTCTGGACGGAACGGGCCGAGCGCGTCCCCTCGCGCGACCTTGGCTAGCAGCGCGCGGCGCTCGGGGGCGTAGCGCGCAGTGGCACGCTGCCATGCCTGGTCCATCTGCGCCGGGCCGAGTGCACTCGCGGTCGGTGCATCGGGATCGCCCGGCGGTGGTGCCGCCCGCGCCAGCAGAGGGGTCAGGAGGCACGCGGCCAGCGCGCATCCGGTGAATACGGCACGGCGAGGTTCGTGGGGGCAGGCGGCATGCCGGAACAAGGGCATGGGAGCTCCTGGCGAAATGGCCAGTGCACGCTAGCAGCAAGCCTGCGACCGTATGGCCGCTTGTGCGCTTGCATACGAAGAAACGTTAGCGCCCGGGGGCAATTTCGCAATCGGCGCCACGACGACGCCATGGCTCGATCCGGCGGGTGAGGGGAGACGCATCGAGCAGGAAAGGTGCGCCGTGGACCGCGAGGCGAAACGATGCGACACGTCCCCGGTGCCGGGATGGTGTGTCGCTACAGCGACGCGCGTTTCGGCACCGTCAGCGGTTCCGCGACGCCGGGAACGTCCTCGCCGGCCTGCACCGCCTCGGCAAACTGGCGCGGCGTGCAACCGAGCTCGCGGCGGAACACCGCATACATGTACTGGAGCGAGGTGAACCCGCTGCGCACGGCCACGTCGGCCAGCGGCACGGCGGCATCGGCGAGCATCTGCTGCGCGGTCTGCAGCTTGTGCTGCAGGATCGCCTGGTGGACGGTCAACTTGAGCTCGCGCTTGAAGTGCTCTTCCAGCAGGGTGCGCGACACGCCCACGTAATCGGCGACCTGGTCGGTCTTGATCCCCAGGCAGGCGTACTGGCGGATGTGGTGCAGCGCGCGCATCACGTGCGGATTGTTCATCGGCACGTGCCGGCTGCTGGCCTGCACGTTGATGCCCTTGGGCGGCACGATGATCCGCTGCTGGGTGGGCCGTCCGCCGTGCAGCATCTGGTGCAGCAGGCGAGCCGCGGTGTGGCCCATTTCCTCGGCGCCCTGGATCACCGAGGTCAGCGGGATGCGGCTGAGCAATTGCGCCATCGGGTCGTTGTCGATGCCGACCACGGCGATCTCGGCCGGCACGGGCACGTCGGCCACGATGCAGGCCTGCAGCAGGTGGCGCGCACGCGCATCGGTCACCGCGATGATGCCGATCGGCTTGGGCAGGGCGCGCACCCAGTCCGCGATCGCCTCCTGGGCGACGCCCCAGCCGCCCGCGCTGGTGGGCGAGCCGCGGAACACCAGGCCTTCCAGATGATCGGCGCGGGTCATCTCGAGAAACGCCTGCTCGCGTTCCATCGCCCAGCGGTTGCCCGGCATCGGCGGCAGGCCATAAAACGCGAAGCGCTGCAGACCCTGGTCGATCAGGTGGTCGTAGGCCAGCCGCACCAGCCTGGCGTTGTCCGTGGCCACGTAGGGAATCCCGGCCGGGTAGTTCGCCGGATCGGCATAGGAACCGCCGACCGCGACCACCGGCAAGGGCATGCCGCAGAGGGTCTCGCCGACCACCGGATCGTCGAAGTCGGCAATGATGCCGTCGCCGCGCCAGTGGTGGATGCCCACCGTGCGGCTGCGGAAATCCTCCTCCATGAACAGGTCCCATTCGACCCGCGTGGACGTCAGGTAATTCCCGATGCCGGTGAGCACGTGACGGTCGTAGACCTTGTTCGCATTGAACAGCAGGGCGATGCGGTGGGGTGATGGCATGCGATACCACGATCTGCCGGGACGGCGTCTACTTGATGGCGTCGACGATACCTGTTGGTGGGTGGCGGTACATGCGGCAATGCCGCACGGAAAATGACGTGCCGCAATGACGGATTTCGCAATTGCAGCCCCGCGGCACCGGAAGCAGCATCGATCCGGGGTCGGGCCTGCGCGCCGCCCTGGACGGCGCCGGCACGTGCCTGCCGGCCGGTATCCGGACTCATGAAAGGGTGTGGTGTCTTGAAGGTTGCGAAGAAGAGTGCGCCGCCGATGGGAAGCGTGGGCGCCCGGGGACGGGTACCGGCATGAGCGTCGTCGCCGGCCTGGACATCGGTACCCAGAGCGTCAAGCTGCTCGTCTACGACACCGGGCATCGCCGCATGCTGGCGATTCGCGGGCGGTCGCTGCCGCTGGACGAGGGTGCCGACGGCAGCCGCGAGCAGCACCCGGCCTGGTGGATCGCCGCCGCAGCGCAATGCTTCGCCGACCTGGATGCCGATGTGCGCGCCCGCATCGTGGCCATCGGGGTTTCCGGCCAGCAGCACGGTTTCGTTCCGCTGGACGCGGCGGGCGAGGTGCTCGCCCCGGCGAAGCTGTGGTGCGACATCAGCAGTTGGCGCGAGTGCGACGAGATCATGGCCGCGGCCGGCGGCTACCGGCAGTGCATCGCGCTGGCGGGCAACCCGATCCTGGCCGGCTACACCGCGTCGAAGCTGCCGTGGACGCGCAAGCACCGTCCGGACGTCTACCGTCGGCTGGCCAGCATCCTGCTGCCGCACGACTACATCAATTTCTGGCTCACCGGCGAACGCTGGATGGAATACGGCGACGCCTCCGGCACGGGCTGGCTGGATGTGCGCTCGCGCCGCTGGTCCAGCGCGATGCTCGCGGCCACCGACGCAGACCGCGACCTGTCGGCCTACCTGCCGCCGCTGGTCGATGCGCACTTCAGCGCGCCGATCAGGCCGGCCACGGCCGACGCGCTGGGCCTGTCGCACGGGGTGCGTGTGTCCGCCGGCGGTGGCGACAACATGATGGCGGCGATCGGCACCGGCAACGTGGCGCCCGGGATCCTCAGCGTGAGCCTCGGCACCTCGGGCACGCTGTTCGCCAGCACGGAACGTCCACTGGTCGACGACGACGGCTTGTGGGCGGCGTTCTGTTCCTCGACCGGTGGTGGCCTGCCGCTGATCTGCACGATGAACTGCACCGTGGCCACCGGGGGCGTCGCCGAAGCCTTCGGTTTCGAAGCCGGCGAGGGCGACCGGCTGATCGAAAGTACGGCACCCGGCGCCGATGGCCTGCTGATGCTGCCGTTCTTCAATGGCGAACGCACGCCCGACCTGCCGTCGGCGCGCGCCAGCCTGCACGGCATGAGCCCGGGCAATTTCACCCGCGCCCATGTCTATCGCGCGGCGATGGAGGGCGCGACCTACGCGCTGCGCCACGGCCTCGACGCCTTGCGCAGCGCCGGCCTGCCATTCAAGGCGATCCGGCTGACCGGTGGCGGGGCGAACAGCGCACCGTGGCGACAGATGGTGGCCGACGTCTTCGGCCTGCCCGTGGACATACCCGTACAGACCGAAGGTGCTGCCTTCGGCGCCGCCCTGCAGGCCCTGTGGGCGTGGCGGCACCACGCCGGTGACACCTCGGGCATCGAAGGGATCGCACGCGAGCACGTGGCGCTGGACGAGGCGCGGGCCGTTTGGCCTGACGCCGATCGCGTGCAGGCATACCGCGAGCCCTACCAGCAGTTTCTCGAACAACTGACCGTTCTGCAGCAGACCCACGCGGTCTCCGGCTGATCCGTTTCAAGCAAGGCACATGCACAGGAATCGCACCCCATGAACACTCCCTTCGTCGGCAAACGCGAATACTTCGGCGGCATCGGCCGCATCCCCTACGAGGGCGTCGCCTCCGACAACCCGCTGGCGTTCAAGCACTACGACGCAAACCGGAAGATCGGCGACAAGACCATGGCCGAGCACCTGCGGTTCGCGGTGTGCTACTGGCACACGTTCTGCAACGCCGGACACGATCCGTTCGGCACCGGCACCCGCGTGTTTCCGTGGGACGCTGACGGTGCGCCGCTGGCGCGTGCCGAGGCGAAGATGGACGCGGCGTTCGAGTTCTTCACCAAGCTGGGCGTGCCGTACTACTGCTTCCACGACATCGACATGGCGCCCGACCACGACGACGTGGCCGTGTACGAAAGCAACCTCAAGCACATGGTCGCGCTCGCCAGGGAGCGCCAGCAGGCCACCGGCATGAAGCTGCTGTGGGGCACCGCCAACCTGTTCAGCCACCCGCGCTACATGAACGGCGCTGCCACCAATCCGGACTTCGACGTGGTCGCGCGTGCCGGCGTGCAGATCAAGGCCGCACTGGAGGCCACGGTGGAGCTGGGTGGTGGCAACTACGTGTTCTGGGGCGGCCGCGAGGGCTACGCCTCGCTGCACAACACGCAGATGAAGCGCGAACTGGACCACTTCGCGCGGTTCCTGACGATGGCGCGCGACTATGGACGCAGCATCGGCTTTCAGGGCAACTTCCTGATCGAGCCCAAGCCGATGGAGCCGATGAAGCACCAGTACGACTTCGATTCGTCGACGGTGACGGGCTTCCTGAAGGAGCACGGCCTGGAGCGGGACTTCAAGCTCAACATCGAGGCGAACCACGCCACGCTGGCCGGCCACACCTTCGAGCACGACCTGCAGGTGGCCTCCGACCACGGCCTGCTCGGCAGCATCGACGCCAACCGCGGCAACGCCCAGAACGGCTGGGATACCGATCAGTTCCCCAGCGACCTGTACGACACGGTGGGCGCGATGCTGGTGGTGCTGCGCCAGGGCGGGCTGGCGCCGGGAGGGCTCAATTTCGATGCCAAGGTGCGGCGCGAGTCGACCGATGCCGAAGACCTCTTCATGGCCCACATCGGCGGCATGGACGCCTTTGCGCGAGGACTCGAGGTGGCGCACGCACTGCTCACGCGCTCGCCGCTGGAGCAATGGCGCGCCGAACGCTACGCCAGCTTCGAAGCCGGCACCGGCCGCGCGTTTGCCGATGGCAAGTTGAGCCTGGATGATCTGCGCGCGCATGCCATGGCCCATGGCGAGCCCACGCAGCGCAGCGGCAAACAGGAGCGCTACGAGAACCTCGTCAACCAGTACCTGGTGCGGGTGTAGGCCATTCGGCGTTGCAACAGGACAGGCGAGGGGAGATCCGATCGTGGACATGCACAGCGCGACATTCGATACCGGCGGTTCGATCGAGCAGGCGGAAAACACGCGACTGATCGTGCAGATCAGTTGCGTCGCCACCCTGGGGGGGTTCCTGTTCGGCTTCGACAGTGGCGTGATCAACGGCACGGTGGACGGGCTCAAGCAGGCCTTCCACTCGACCGCGGCCGGCATCGGCTTCGAGGTGGCCTCGATGCTGCTCGGCTGCGCCATCGGCGCGTTTTTCGCCGGGCGCGCCGCCGACTACCAGGGGCGGCGCACGGTGCTGATTGCCGCGGCAATCCTGTTCCTGCTGTCGGCACTGGGGGCCGGTGCTGCGCCCAGCGTGGTGTTCTTCGTAGCGGCGCGCCTGGCCGGCGGGTTCGCGGTGGGCGCCGCCAGCGTGATCGCTCCGGCGTACATCGCCGAGGTGGCTCCGGCGCGCTATCGCGGACGCCTGGCCACCATGCAGCAGGTGGCGATCATCAGCGGCCTGTTCTGTGCCTTCCTCAGCAACTACCTGCTGGCCCGGGCGGCGGGTGCGTCCACCGAGGCGCTGTGGCTGGGTCTGGATGCATGGCGCTGGATGTTCTGGATGCAGGTGCTGCCTTCGACCCTGTTCCTGGTCTCGCTGACCTTCATCCCGGAGAGCCCCCGTTTCCTGGTGATGCGCAAGCGCGAAGCGGAGGCGCAGGCGGTGCTGGTGCGCCTGTACGGTGAGGCGACCGCGCGCACGAAACTGGCCGAGATCGGCGGCTCGCTGGCGCAGGACCGCCATCGCCCCAAGCTGTCCGACCTGGTCGACAAGACCACGCGCCGCCTGCACCCGATCGTGTGGGTGGGTATCGGGCTGGCCGTGCTGCAGCAGCTGGTGGGCATCAACGTGGTGTTCTACTACGGCGCCGTGCTGTGGCAGGCGGTGGGTTTCTCCGAGAGTGACGCGCTGCTGATCAACGTGGTGTCCGGCGCGTTGAGCATCGCCGCCTGCCTGGTCACCGTGGGCCTGGTCGACCGGATCGGTCGCAAGCCGCTGCTGTGGATCGGCTCGCTGGGCATGACGGTGTCGCTGGCGCTGGTGGTCTGGGCGTTCGCCCAGGCGCACATCGATGCGGCGGGCAAGCTGGCCTTGCCGCCGCCGATAGGCACACTGGCGCTGGTGGCGGCCAACGTCTACGTGGTGTTCTTCAACATGTCGTGGGGCCCGGTGATGTGGGTGATGCTGGGCGAGATGTTCCCGAACCAGATCCGCGGCTCCAGCCTGGCGGTGTCCGGCGCCGCACAGTGGATCGCCAACTTCGCCATCACCATTTCCTTTCCGCTGCTGCTGGTGGGTATCGGGCTGGCACCCACCTACGGCATCTATGCGGTGGCCGCGGCGCTGTCGACGGTCTTCGTGCTTCGCTACGTCAGGGAAACGCGGGGCAGGGAGCTGGAGCAGATGTGAAGCAAGGCTGGCTCGGAGCGCGCCGTCTCCACATGGAGGGGCGAAGCCAGTCGGCGAAGCCAGGGCGCTGTTGTCTGCAACGCCGGGCGGCTGACGTCAGTCCCACCTTGTGGGCCGGATAGATCAGGACCTCGCCTGCATGGGTTCCCGACAGAACAACACAGCGATGGAAACTCGCGCACGGCGGACTTCCGTAACGGCATCGGCCGAACGATGGGGCACGACATTGCATGATGCATAAACTGTTTTCGTGCGGACTTTGCGCGCTGCTCTTGAGCGCGTCGTTGAAGGTGGCCGCCTCAGCGCAGGACACCCCGCTCGTGCTGCAGCGGGAGGGGCGGACCATCTCGCTCGAACCTTACGCGCCAAACATCCTGCGGGTGACGTTCGGCGTCGACCGGGCGGCCGTGATGAGCCCACCCGGATACGGATTCGATGCCGAACCCTCGGCCAAGGGGTGGACGCATACGCGCGACGCGGCAGGCGGCGACGTGTTCCGTTCGGAGAATATGGTGGTACGGGTGGCGCCCGGGAAACTTGCGCCTGACGAACTCCCGCAGCGCATGCCACTGGACGCGCTGAACCGCCAACTGCGCGAGAAGTACTTCGGGGGGTGGAAGGATCCGAACACCTTCAACGATGCGCTGCAGGTCACCGATGCCGCAGGCAAGACGCTGCTGCGCATGCGCACATGGACGATGGTGCCCGAGGCGCCGCAGTCGGATGCAGACACAAAGAGCTTCCGTGTCGGCGCCACCTTCGAATCGCCCGCCAACGAGCATTACTACGGGCTCGGACAGCAGCAGAAGGGGTGGATGGACCTGCGCGATCACGAGGTCCACTGCTGGCACGACTATTCCGCGCTGGGCGGCGAGAACGTCTGCGTTCCCTTCATGGTGTCGAGCCTCGGCTACGGCCTGGTCTGGGACAACCCGTCGAAGACCACCATCCAGCTCGGCTTCAATGGTCAGAACGTCTGGTCGTCCGATGTGGGCGATCGCGTCTCCTATTTCGTCATCGCGGGACACAGCGCCGATGAGATTTACGCCGGTTATCGTCGGTTGACGGGCGTGACGCACCTGCTGCCCCGGCAGGTCTATGGCTACATCCAGAGCAAGGCGATCTACCCGACGCAGAAGCAAATCCTGGCCGTGGCCGACGAGTACCACCGCAAGCATCTGCCGCTGGGCGTGATGGTGGTCGATTTTCTCAACATGACCCGGCAGGGAAACCTGGACCTGGACCCGACGCGTTGGCCGGATCCCGCCGCCATGAACCAGCACCTGCACGCGATGGGTGTGGGCACGCTGCTGAGCGTATGGCCGCATTTCTCGAAGGGGTCGAAGTTCTACGACATGCTCGCCAGCAAAGGCTGGCTGGTGCATACGCCAGATGGCGTGCCCGATCCGGGCGGCTTCAAGGCGGTCATCGGACCGAATATCGACACCACGAATCCGGCCGCGGCAAAGTGGTTCTGGCAGGAAATCCGCGATCGCTACATCAAGCCGTTTGGCTTCGACTACCTATGGCTCGATGAAACCGAACCGGACATCGACCCGGCAAAGGACGTGTTCTGGATCGGCTCGGGCAGGCGCTTCTATAACGTGTATCCGCTGTTTCATACCGCCTCGGTGTACGACGGATTCCGGCGCGATTTCGGCAACAGCCGAAGGGTGATGATTCTTGCGCGTGCGGCCTACCTCGGCGCGCAGCGCAACGGCACGGTCTTCTGGTCCAGCGACATCTTTGCGACCTGGGACATGCTCAAGCGGTCCATTCCGGCGGGGCTCAATTTCACCGCGACGGGTTTGCCGTACTGGGACACGGACATCGCGGGCTTCTTCTCGCCCCTGATTCCCGCCGACTACCACGCGGCACACAAACCCTTGATCGACGGCTCCGACGTGCGCGGCACGATCGGAAACTACGATGACTATCCCGAGCTGTTCGTGCGCTGGTTCGAATGGGGCGCCTTTCAGCCAGTGATGCGTGCGCACGGCGAAAGGAATCACAACGAGGTGTGGTCCTACGGCAAGCAGGCCGAGCCGATCCTGGCGAAATACCTGAAGCTGCGCTACCGGCTCTTGCCGTACACCTATTCGGCGGCCTATCGCAGCTACCGGACGGGCGCGCCCTACATGCGTGCACTGTTCATGGATTTTCCGCACGATCCGAAGGTGGCGAACATCCCCGACGAATACATGTACGGGCCAGCGTTCCTGGTCGCTCCGGTTACCGAGCAAGGCGCCACTCATCGAACGGTGTATCTGCCGGCAGGCTGCGATTGGTACAACTACTGGACGAACCAGCGCCTGCACGGCGGGCAGACGGTCGACGTGGATGCACCGATCGAAACACTGCCGCTGTTCGTGAAAGCAGGGAGCATCGTGCCGATGGGCTCGGACGAAGGCAGTGTCCGGCACACGCAGAAGATCGTGTCGGTAAAGGTCTACCCGGGAGCGGACGGCAGCTTCGCGCTCTTCCGTGACGACGGGACGACCTACCACTACGAACAGGGCAAGTACTCGGTCACCCGGCTGATCTGGAACGACGCCGCCCATCGACTGCAGCATGAGGGGGCGCCGGCATGGAACGGGCCCGATTCGGCCGTCGTCTCCGTCGTAGGCGACGCGCCTGCCACACCTTCGAACTGACGCGGCATCCAGAGATCCGAGCGGCACTCCTAGCCCCTTGAGAACGCGTATCCAGCCACCCCGGCGCGCCAGCACCGGAGATGCCATGGCAAGCTGCAGCATGTGATGCGGATTCGCTCGACACGCAAAGGATGCGCGCCCGTCATTACGGTAACTGCCAGCTGTACGGAGATGGCCGGCCAGCACGCAGCTAAGTGGCCCATAAGGATCCGGACGTATCCAGGAACCATGCGAGTCGAAACGATGGGCGATGTCGATCGTTCGCTCGGCGTGGTGGATCGACCGGCTGGATCCTCCGCTCGCACGACGCACATAGGCCGGACATCGAAACAGAGTCGACGGAGGTGGGTCATGGTCAAGCGCCTGGCTGCAAACAAAATGTTGATCGCAATGGCTGTTGCGACCCTTTGCACTGTGCCGTTGGGCGCATCGGCCCATGATCATTGGGATCATGGGGACCGGTATCGGCACGAATGGCACCATGAAGACCGGCACGGCGATCGCGACGACTGGCACGGTGATCGCGATGACTGGCACCGTGATCGCGGCGATTGGCATCGCGGTGGCGACCGGTGGCGGCATGACGACGACAGGGACGGCGGCCGTTGGATAGCGGGTGCGCTCGTGTCCGGTGCGGTGGAAGGCCTCATCGACAATGCCGTGGCTCCGGCACCCCGTTACTACGAAGCGCCGCCTAGGGTGGTCTATCGTCGTCGGGTGATCTACCGGCAAGCGCCAGTAGTCACGCGAACCATTGTCTACGGTGCATCTTACGGGTCGCGTTACGACGACGACGATGATGGCGACTGAGCCCTGCGGTTCGGTTCGAAAAGAGCCCGGCCCCGGCCGGGCTCTTCGGTAACGGATCGACGAAAAGCCCATGCGATATCTGTCCACGCGGACGACAACCGACAAGCTGTTTGCCATCGCTCTCGTGCTCAAGGCCATCGATGCCCTGGGAGAGGTGGCAGGCGGGCTGTGGCTGCTGCTGATCGATCCACAATGGCTGCAGGGCAGGGTGGCCGTCCTCGTGGCACCCGAGCTGCGCGAGGATCCTCGCGATGTTCTCGCCATGCATGTCCTGCACTGGGCGGCCCACCTCAAGCAGCACGCCATGCTGTTCGCGGGCGTGTACCTGCTTTCGCACGGCGTGGCAAAGCTGGTCGTGCTGGTGGAGATCGTGCGCGGCCGGCTGTGGGCCTACCCGGGACTGATCGCGCTGACCGCACTGTTTGCGGCCTACCAGCTGTACCACATGGCCGTGACCGGACTGTCGGCCGGCTATCTCGCGCTGACACTGTTTGATCTGCTGATCATCGCGCTCACGAACGTGGAATACGTCAAGCTGCGCTCGCCAGGCTCGGCCATCCCTGGTTTTGACCGCGACTGATCCGAAGTGGAGAGATTAGGGCTGGTTATCGGGGGTAGGGCAGTCTTTGACGTAACGGCCTGGATCCGATCGCCATCGCACCGATTGGAAGCAGAACGCCATGCCCGGGAGGCCAGATGACTTCCGCGATCATCAAGGTCGAGGCAGGGGACCTTGCCGCTTCCCATGTCAGGAAGCGGCAGGACCAGAGGCAGGTGCCTCGATGGCTACAGAGGATGGCTTTCAGACAACCATTTCCCGTTCCCACCAACCTCGGGTGCTCACCCCGGCGACATCCGCAACGACTTCGAGCTCCACGATGTCGTCATGTGTGAGCGTGAGATGGCTGGCACGGACCAGCCCATCGATATGATGCGGGCGCGTCACGCCAATGATCGGTGTTGCCCCCTTGGCGATGGCCCACGCGATGGCGACCTCGGGAGCGGTCGCCCCTAGTCGCTTACCGATAGCTGCGAGCTTGTCGGTCAGCGCCGAGATTTGCGGCAGTATGGCGTTGTACGTGCCGGCCCGATCGCTGTGAATCGGCATGGGGTTCTCTGGGCTGTATTTTCCGCTCAGAGCCCCCTGTTCAAGCACCATGTAGGCAAAGAAAGGGATGCCTTGCCTGCGGCAGTAATCCAGTATGCCGGCGCGCTCTGAGCCGCGGTGGAGCAGGCTGTAGTGGTTCTGGATGGCGTCGATCCGAAAGCCCGCTTCTGCAAGTATCTTGTTCGCGAGTTCGATCTCTTCCAGGTTGTGGTTCGATACGCCCACATGCTTGACCTTGCCGCTCTGCAGCAACGGGATCAGCTGTGGCGTCCACCTCTCCACGCTGCCGGGGTTATGGATCCAGTATAGGTCGATATAGTCCGTGCCCAGGCGGGCCAGGCTCTGCTCAAGCATGTCCGCCACCGGGTGGTTGCCACTCCCCGCCGCCTGCGGGGTGAACTTGGTTGAGAGCTGAAAGTCGCTTCGCGCGAACCGCTTGAGGACCTCTCCGAGCAGCGTCTCCGCTCGCCCCATCCCATACACGATGGCGGTATCCCACAAGCGCAACTCCGCTGCGTGCGCCTTGTCGGCGATCAATTCAAGATCCGCTCGATCCAGACCGCTGCCGAAGTAGCCATAGCCAGGTTCGCCGTTGTCGCCCCACGCCCATGTGCCGAGTGCGGCCGTAGGAATTTTCAGTTGGTCAGTCGTCATGTTGTTCTCATCCTCGCTTTTTGACCAAGACCGTCTTGACCCTGGCGCAGCGTCGACTTTTGCGCACGGCGCCTCTCGGTCATGAGCCTGATTTGCCGGGATGAATGCCCGATCCTCCAGCGCCGGCACGTTCCGGCGTAGCCTGGGGGGACTCGTGCCATCATGGGACCCATGGAACAGTTGGCAGAAATAGCCTCGATCATCGCCCGCAACGTCACGATGGATGGATTCCAGGCCACTCCGATCGATCGCTTGACGCTTGTACGATCCTCCACCGTGACCATGCCAATGCCGAACGTGTACCGGCCGCAACTTTGCCTCGTCGTGCAGGGACGAAAAGAGGTCGCGCTGGGTGATCAGGTCTTCCAATACGCACCGGGCCGCTACGGTGTGGTGACATACGACCTGCCTGCGACGGGCCAAGTCATCGATGCGAGTCCCCAGCGTCCCTACCTCTGCGTCTATCTAGACTTCGATCCAGTCTTGCTGGGCGAATTGGCGCTGCGCGTTCCAGCACCGTCGGTAGCGCCGTCCACTCCGATCGGCAAGTCGGTATCCGACGCTGGTGTCGCTTTGCTTGACGCGGTGCTACGCCTGTTGCGTCTGCTCGAAGATTCGGCGGCGCGACCGGTCCTTGCACCGCTTGCGGAGCAGGAAATCCTGTATCACCTGTTGGCCGGACCGGAAGGCGCACGGATGCGCTATGTCACCTCGAGCCATGGTCGGCTGGCCCAAGTTGGTCGCGCGATTGCCTGGATCGGGAAGAACTTCAGGGAGCGCTTCAGCATTGATCGACTGGCAAAGGAGGTGGGTATGAGCCCGTCGAGCCTGTACGACCATTTCCGTGCCGTGACTGCCATGACGCCACTTCAGTTTCAGAAGCAGCTCAGACTGCAGGACGCACGTAGCCTGATGCTGGTCGAGCACATCGACGTGGCGACCGCCGCCTTCCGTGTGGGTTACGAGAGCGTGTCGCAGTTCAGTCGGGAATATCGCCGGCTCTTTGGCGAACCGCCGGCGCGCGACATTGCCCGCTTGCGAACATCCCCACGTTTGGCGGTCTTGGCTTAAGTCCGGCTCTGGAGCGCGGCGCTGAATTTGGCGCGATGGTCTTGATCTCAATGCAGGCTACGCCCTATCTCCTGATGCAGCCTGATGCTGGTCAGCATGCGGCAGGGCGGGGTATGGACCTGCATTTGTCCGGCTCAAGGAGGAAGCTCGGCTACCTTCTCGCAGCCCGACGGATGGCTTGAGGCGGGACTCCATGCAATTTCACGAAGGCTCGACGCATGCGCTCGGGATCAGTGAATCCGACAGAGCGCGCGATCTGTTCCACGGGTTCAGACTCATCTTGCAGCCTTACGAGCGCGGCTTCAACGCGCAAACGTTCCACAGCCCGAGCAGGCGTTTCTCCGGTCTCACGACGGAACGCGCGGCTGAATTGTCGCGGGCTGAGATGAGCGGCCTCTGCCAGGCGCTGGACGTCGAGTGGTTCCGGCAGATGCTCACGCGCAAAGGCGAGTGCAAGACGGATGCGATCGCTTGAGGGCTCCATCTGCGACAGCGAAGAGAACTGCGATTGCCCGCCTGACCGGCGGTAGTAAACAACAAGCTCGCGTGCAACCTCCCGCGCCATATCGGCGCCGTGATCCGCCTCGATCAGCGCAAGCGCCAGATCAATCCCCGCCGTGATTCCTGCTGAGGTCCAGATGCCTTTGTCCGCTATGAAGATGTGATCGGCCTCGACTCTGACCTTCGGGTAGTCCTGCTGCAGTAGATGAGCCACCCGCCAATGGGTCGTTGCCCGGCGCCCGTCGAGCAGTCCCGCCTCGGCCAGAAGAAAGGCTCCTGTGCAAACGCTGGTAACACGCGCCGTCTCAGCCGCAAGAGCACGCACGGCGGCGATCTCGCTCGGGTTCCGCATCGGCGCGAGGTTCCCGCCGACCACGATGAGCGTGTCCAGATTTTTCCACTCGGCAGAGAGGCTCTCGACGAGTGCCCCGCCACTTCCACGCACCAGGCCGCCCTTCTGCGACAAGACCTCCAGCGCGTAAAGAGACCGGCCGGCGATCTTGGCAACCGATTCGAACGCGCCGAAGGGCCCGGCGAAGTCCAGGATCTGATGCCCCGGATAGAGGTAGAAGCCGATGCGATGCATGATGGCCTAATTTAAGGGTTATACGACATTTACGCCAGATCTCTTCTGCGTCAGTCTGACTGGCAAAAGGAGACCTGCCATGACACATGTCCTCATACCCCTCTACGAAGGCGTAACCCCCCTCGACTTCGTCGGCCCCTATCAACTTCTGCATGCCCTGCCGGATATCAACATCACGCTCGCGGCGCTCGACGGGAACGAAGTCCTGGCGGACGGCCTGACCTTCGGCGCGCTTGGCAATCTGGCATGGATCGAGGGTTGCGACATTCTTCTGGTTCCTGGCGGCCTTGGCTGCATTCCAGCGCTGGAGACGCCTCGCTTCCTCGCAGAAATTCGGCGGCTCGCGAAAGGCGCCGTCTATGTCACCTCGGTCTGCACCGGCTCGTTGATCCTCGCCGCGGCAGGGCTTCTCGGCGGGCGTCGTGCCGGATGCCATTGGGCCTTTCGAGAGCTTCTCGGCGCTTTTGGGGCAATTCCGGACGCAGGGCGGGTGGTCCATGACGGCAAGTACATCACTGGTGGAGGGGTCACGGCCGGGACGGATTTCGCCCTCTCCCTGATTGCCGAACTGCGCGGGGAGGCGGCCGCGCAGGGCGCCCAGCTCTTGCTGGAATACGCCCCTGAACCGCCGTTCCAGGCGGGCCTCCCCGAAACGGCCCCGCGATCGGTCCTGGCCGCGGTGAATGCCCGGCTCTGCGATCGCATAGCCGACTCCAAGCGGCGCATTGCGATCGTCGCCGACCAGTTGCGCAGTGCCGACTGAAATCCCTCTCAAGAAAAGCAAATCCTCATGAGACTGAAGAACAAGACCGTCCTGATCACGGGCGGAACCAGCGGCATCGGGCTCGCTACGGCGAAACTCTTCCTCCGCGAGGGCGCACGCGTCGCCGTCACGGGGCGCGATGAAGGCCGCTTTGACGCCGTGCGCGCTGAGCTGGGCGAAGAGGTCCTGATCTTCCGGGCCGATGCCCGCTCGATCCCCGACATGCAGGCGGTCAGCAAGGAGATTGGCGATGCCTTTGGTGAGCTCGATATCTTCTTCGCCAACGCGGGCATCGCCTACGCCACCCCGCTCGCCGAAACCGACTCGGAACGATATGACGAGATCATGGATATCGACGTCAAAGGCGTGTTCTTCTCGATGCAGGCCGTGGCACCGATCCTGCGTCAAGGAGCCTCGGTGATCCTGACGTCCTCATTCATCATTCATGTCGGCCGGCCCGGGCTCTCCCTGCTTTCTGCCGCGAAAGCTGCAGTCCGTTCGCTTGCAAGGACGTGGTCGCGCGAATTTCTCGACCGCAAGATTCGCGTCAACACGATCTCTCCTGGCTTCATCGACACACCACTTATCGGACGCCATCGCAGCAGGGACGAGCTGCAGGCATTCAGGGACAAAGCCGCTCAGACTGTTCCTATCGGTCGAATCGGAGAAGCAGAAGATGTCGCGGCCGCAGCCCTCTATCTCGCCAGCGACGAGTCCAGCTATGTGGTGGGCGCAGAACTGGTCGTAGATGGTGGCGTCTCGCAGATTTGAGGCTGGGGTCCTATCCCGATGGCCTCGATGCTTGTTGATGTCACATCAACACAGTCCGCCGACGCCCGCCTTTACTTCGGCCCCAGCATGGGGCCGAGACTGAGCCAGCCATAGAACCATCACGCAGAATGAAATGCCCAGCGTGGCTAACCCTTCGCATGTCAATCAGTGCGACGAAACGAACTCGGACTTTTCAAGGGGAGCCGGCATGGCGAAGTTGCGCTTCATTCGCTCTATCTCTTCGAGCGGTGGCCTGCCGAATAGTCGTTTGAATTCACGACTGAACTGGGATGCGCTCTCGTAGCCGACGGCTATCGCCGCCGAAGCGGCCGTGAGTTGTTGCCGAAGCATGAGCAGACGAGCCTGATGTAGGCGCGTCGATTGCACATAACGCATGGGCGACGTACCCGTGATCGCGCGAAAGTGCGCGTGGAAGGTGGGAGGGCTCATTGCCGCCTCGGATGCGAGTCTGTCTACGCTAAGTGCTTCCGCATAACGGCCGTGTATGAGGCGGATCGCACGAACCACCATCCCAAACTTTCCTTGTTGCGCCAGTGCCGCTCGCATCGAACCGCCCTGGGCGCCGGCGAGTATCCGATAGTAGATTTCGCGCACGAGCTGGGGACCGAGAATCTCGTCATCAGGGGGATGCGTCATCGCTTCAAGCAGACGTACGATCGATGCGGCCAATGTGTCTTCCATGGGCGAGGAATACAGCCCGCGGGGCGGAGCGGGGGACGCGCCGTGCCGTTCGTCAATTTGCATGCAGACTTCCGCGGCGACGGCGTGGTCGAGCCGGAAGTAGATCGCCAGCAATGGTTTCTCGCTAGAGGCACCCGTCTCCATCGTGAAAGGCACCGGCACGGAAACGACGAGGTAGTGCTGATCGTCATAAACGAACACGTTGTCGCCTAGCATTCCCCGCTTACGACCCTGCGCGACAACGACGATGCCCGGCTCGTAGAGCACTGGAGTATGGCTGAGTGGTCGATCGGAGCGTAGAAGGCGCACGTCCGGCAACGACGTCAATGTATAGCCCTCCCTCGTCGCAAGCTTACGGAGCAGGGCGATCATGCGCTGGCGGGAAGAAATGCCCATGCGGCTACTCTGTGGCGTTCTTTTTCATGGCGCAAGTAAGTGTCATAGGATCAGGCAATGTCGCCACACCGAGGGTCATGGGCAGCAATGCGTTCGGCACCTACATTGGTTCCGAATTCAACCAGGAGTCCATCCATGCCCCAGAAGACCCTTTTTATTACCGGCGTCAGCAGCGGCTTCGGCCTCGCGCTTGCTCGCGAGGCCCTTGCAGCCGGCCACAGGGTGATCGGCACCGTCCGTAGCGACGAATCCCGTCTTGCCTTCGAGGCCCTGGACAGCGGTCGCGCCCATGCGCTTCTGCTGGACGTGACCAACATCGATGCGATCCCGGATGTCGTTGCCGATGCGGAATCCAACTTTGGTCCGATCGACGTCCTTGTGAACAACGCGGGCTACGGCCACGAAGGCATCTTCGAGGAATCACCGCTTGACGACATGCGCCGGCAGTTCGAGGTAAACGTCTTCGGCACCGTAGCCGTCACTCATGCATTTGTGCCGCGCTTTCGCAAGCGTCGCACGGGACACATCGTGAACATCACCTCGATGGGTGGCTTCATCACGATGCCTGGTATCGCTTACTACTGTGGCAGCAAGTTTGCACTCGAAGGCATCAGCGAAGTGCTCGCAAAAGAGCTGAAGCCCTTCGGCGTGCATGTTACGGCCGTTGCTCCGGGAAGCTTCAGGACCGACTGGGCTGGAAGGTCGATGCAGCGATCTCCCAGGAGCATCCCCGACTATGACGACATGTTTGATCCCATCCGGCTTGCCCGACGCGAGAAGAGCGGGAAACAGCTCGGGGATCCTGCAAAAGCGGCTCAAGCCATTCTCGCGTTGATCGATCATCCTTCCCCGCCAGCGCATCTGCTGCTGGGAGGTGACGCGCTCGCCCTGGTGCAAGACAAGCTTGCCGCGATGGCGGAAGAGATCCGAGTTTGGGAGGACGTGACGCGGTCGACCGATGGGTAGCTCTTAGTGCTCATGCGATTGATGCAAGTGGCGGGGCGGATCAGCTCAGCCACTCGCATCATCCTGTATCGGGCAACACTTCAGCTTGAGCTGCGGCAAAGGCGAGGCGCATGCCTCCATCGATGGTCGCGATGGGGGTGCAGACCGCGCTAGTCAGCCCTTTAAGAATGCGATGCGTTGATGCCATCGCTCCCATGGTTATTGCGTTCGACCTGTGTCGTTTATGAAGTCAAGCAGGAGCTCACTCAGTCGAATCGGCTGTTCCTGTTGAATCCAGTGGCCGACGCCGTCGATCATCTCAACGCCTTGCAGGCAGGTGGTCGCCTTGGTCTTCATCAGTTCGAGGGCAGCCGGGGTCGCATACGTTCCCCAGTCCTTCTCACCACCGATGAAGAGGGACGGCACGTCGACGGTCCCACCCGAAAACAGGCGGAGTTCGTCGTTCAGGGCTGGATCCGAGAGGACACGATAAGCCTGCAATGCGCCCTGAAAGCCCGTGCGCCTGAATTCCTCGACATAGATCCCAAGATCGGCCTCGGTGAGCCACGCACAGGCCTGGACCTCAACGACTGACGGATGGAACGGGGCAACCGTTTCCGGCATCGTCTTTTCGAGGTCCATGACGTAATACGTGGGCATCCTGGCGAAGTCTTCAGCACTGCTGCCCGGCAGGACATGCGGGTCATTTCCAGGCCAGTCGCCGCTCTTGACGTGGTAGAACGCCCTGAGAAAAGCATGCAACCCTTGTGGGGGATGCGACATATCCACATTAGCCTGCCGTGAGCTTAGATAGTGCTGGTAATGCTTTCTAGGGGGGCGAAGCGCGCTCAAGGCTGCAGCCAGATTGTTTGTTCCGGCACCCGGGATGACTGAAGACATGTCCAGTTGTGCAGTATCGAAAGGAAAGGTCGGAGGCCCCGGAAACGGCGCGCTCAGGAACACGACAGAACGGAAGACATCGGGTCGGGCGAGCGCGCAATAAGCCGATACAGGCGAGCCGATGTCATGCCCGATCACCGTTGCTGCTTGCCGGTACCCCAGGGCCGAGACCAGGGCAAGCGTATCGCGCGCCATGTTTAGAAGGCTGAAAGGCGCCAGTGGAGTGTCGTAGGCATCTTGCCACCCAGTGGTTCGGCCATATCCGCGAAGATCAGGCGCAACGACGTGATATCCGGACGCAGCCAGGACCGGAAGCAGGAAGCGCCAGCCGTAGGCTAGATCGGGGAAGCCGTGCAGTAGCACTAACAAAGGCCTGCCTGGGCGCTCGTGGCCAGCCTCGAGGATATGCATATCGAGCCCGTTGACTCTCGGGATAAGGCGAGATCGGATCCGGTCAGGTAGTTGCCCTGTGGCATAGGACGGAAGGGTCATTTCGACTTCTCCTGAGGATCGTGCGGGGAGTTCGGAGAATGCTCAGACACCAGCTCGGCCAAAGGTATCGAGCGCTTGCAGGTCTGAGGGCGGCGAGTGGGCGGCGTGACTATGGCGAGCGACATACTATGTCGATTGACATACTATGTCAATCGACATATCTTCGCACTCAGCGCTGCGGAAGGATCAACCGATGACAAGTAGGACCGAGGCACGGTCACGCGCGATTGCAGCGGCCGAACGCCTGTTTCGCATCCAGGGTTACACCGCGACCGGTTTGACACAGATCCTCACGGAGAGCGGAGCCCCGAAGGGATCGTTCTACTTTCACTTCCCGCGGGGAAAAGCGCAGCTAGCAGAAGAGGCGATCGATCACTATGTCGACGCCCGGAAGAGCGTGTTGCGTCAGATATCTGCACGGACATCGGGGGACGCCGCTGGATTCATCCGCGAACTCTTCAAGGCATTCGCGGCCGAGATGGCATCTACTGGGTATGAGTATGGATGCCTGATGCAGAATCTCGCGAATGAGTTGCCATCTATCGATGCTGACCTGACCCAGCGTGTCTCGCGTGGCTTTGTTGAGACCACCGACATCATCGCCGATCACTTCCGCGCGTGTGCAATCTCTCGAAGTCGCGCTGCGTCACTCGCAAATGCGGTAGCTGCGGCGGCCGAGGGTGCGCGAACGATTGCACGTGTGCAGCGCTCTTCAGCAGTGTTCGATGCGCTGAGCGCGATGTTTCAGTCCAACCATCTGAAGTAGCGGACTTCTGAAGATCGCCGTCACATCCAATTGCCCGCTATTCCTGCGATCAATCACCATCACAGCGACATCATAACTATGCGATTTCCTTGGTCGAGGACGTGTGCCTCCCGGAGCAGACCATTTTGCTGGCTCTAAATCGACACCAGACGGCCGGACTGCTCCTGAAACATGGGGAGCCCCCGCGAACGAGTCGTTTCTACATGCAAGCGGTGTCGGAGTACCAGCGATGAATCCGCGCGAGTTCAAGATCAACATCCCTGATGAGCGCATCGAAGACCTTGCAAGGCGGTTGCGTGCGACGCGATGGCCCGCCGCGATGGATGGCGGCAACTGGGATGACGGGGCGAGCCTTACCTTCATGCGCCGTCTGGTCGATCATTGGTCGAATCGGTTTGACTGGCGCGCTCAGGAAGCGCGTCTGAACCGCTTGTCCCACTGCATGGGGACGGTGGACGGACAGGAGCTTCACTTCATCCATCAGCCGGGCCATGGACCTTCGCCCATGCCTTTGGTGCTCACGCACGGGTGGCCGGGCTCCTTCACCGAGATGGAGCGCGTTATTCCGTTACTTGCAGATCCGGGCGCCCACGGTGGCGATCCCGCCGACGCCTTTCACGTTGTCGTCCCCTCCTTGCCGGGCTTTGGTTTTTCCGCAGCTCCCGCTTCACCGGGTACCAGCGCATTCAAGATTGCCGAATGGTGGCTCAAGCTCATGAAAGGGCTGGGCTACGAACGCTTCGCGGCGCAAGGTGGCGACATCGGAGCCGGGGTGTCGACGTGGCTGGCACGCCGCTTTCCCGATCAGGTCATCGGTGTCCACATCAACTACATTCCGGGTAGTTACCGCCCCCCACTGGGCGCGGGCCAGCCTCCGGTGACAGCGCAAGAGCAGGCCTATCTTGAAACGGTTGCTGCGTGGTCAAGTGCGGAGGGGGCCTATGCGGCCGAACAGGCGACAAAACCTCAGACATTGGCCTATGCGATGACCGACTCGCCCGTGGGCTTGGCGGCATGGATTGTGGAAAAGTTCCGCGCATGGAGCGATTGCGACGGTGACATCGAGCGTGTCTTCACCATGGATGAGCTGCTGACCGACGTATCCATCTATTGGTTCGGTCAGATGCTGGATGCCTCGTTTCGAATCTACAAAGAAAACCGGCTTCGTCCATTGGCTTTCGAGGCGTCAGAACGAGTTGCCACGCCATTGGGGGTGGCCGTTTTCCCGCGCGAACTGCCCACTCCACCGCGATCGTGGGTGGAGCGCGTCTTCAATGTTCAGAGTTGGACGACCATGCCCCGCGGTGGCCACTTTGCCGCGCTGGAGCAGCCACACCTTTTAGTCGAGGATGTTCGAGCCTTTTTTCGACCGCTTCGTCGATGACGAGTTGAGAAGTCCTCACATGGTTGTGATTGTAGGTGCCTGATGTGCACGATTAGTCGGCGTTATCGGGGGTAAGAAAAAGCGAGGTCATTTGACCCGAGGCGATTTTCTCACCCGCTCCGATCGATGCCCGCGCTGCACATAGCCTGCCGCACGGGCACCGTGAAGGAAGCTCAGGCGGCCGCCCTTGCAACCTCCGCTACAAACCCGCGATACGAACGCAGCGGCCGCCCCAGCAGTTGGGTCAGGCGCGGCACGTCGCCCGGTTCCGGGGTCATGCCGTCGCTGACCCAGCGTTCGGCCATCAGCCGCATCTCGTAGGCCATCCAGGGCGGCATGAACCCGGCGGCGTTCTGTTCGAACCCGGCGGGGTCGTCGCCGCCGTAGACCACCGGGCGTCCCAGCGCGTCCGTCCAGATAGCCGCCACGTCCGCGCCGGTGAGCGTGTCCGGGCCGACCACGTTGATCGTTTCGATCGGCAACGTGTCCGGGCCTTCACTGCGGCGGATCAGTTCGATCGCAGCGACTTCGGCGATGTCGCGCGCATCGACCATCGCCAGACCCTTGTGGCCGATCGGCATCGGGTAGACGCCGTGGTCGAGCACCGCGTCCTTGATCATGTGCTCGTTGTCGATGAAGTAGGCCGGGCGCAGGATCGTGGCGCTGAAGCCCATCTGCTGCAGCATGCGCTCGGCGCCGAATTTCACCGCGAAGTGCGGCACGTTGACGTAGCGGTCCGCGTGGATCACCGACAGGTAGACCACCCGCTTCACGCCCGCCTCGCGGGCCACGTTGAGCGTGAGAAGCGCCTGGGTGAACTCGTCGCCGGTCACCGCATTGAGCAGGAACAGGGTGCTGACGCCGTCGAAGGCGGCGCGCAGAGCGTCGAGGTCGAGCAGGTCGCCTTTCACCACCTCCACGCCGGCGGGGAAGGTGGCTTTGGCGGGATCGCGGGTGAGCACCCGCACGGCGGCGCCGCGCTGGGCAAGCTGATCGACGACGTGGCGGCCGACGCGGCCGGTGGCACCAGTTACGAGGATGGTCATGGCATGTACTCCGAGTGGGTGGGTTGGGAACACACTCGTCATGCTATCGATCCAAATTCGCAGGCATAGCCGCTAAAATGGGACGCCTCGTCTCATGGTTGGAACACATGGATCTGCTCGCGCTTGCCGATTTCAACCTCGTGGCCCGCCATGGCGGGTTCGGCCGGGCCGCGCGCGAAGCGGGCCGGCCCAAGGCCACGCTGTCCCGGCGTGTGGCCGAACTGGAGGCCAGCTTGGATCTGCGCCTGTTCGAGCGTGGGGCGCGATCGCTCAAGCTCACCGAAGAAGGCCGCGCCCTGTACGAACGCACGGCGCTCCTGCTCACCGAGCTCGATGAGACCGCTACGGCCATCGCCTCCGGCGGCCACACCGCCCGCGGGCGTTTGCGCATCAGCGCGCCGCTGCTCTTTTCACAGACCGCGATGGGCAAGCTCGCGGCCGGCTTCGCGCTCCGGTTTCCGCAGGTGCAACTGGAGATCACTGCCGACGACCGCGCCGTGGACATGATCGAAGAGGCCTACGACCTGGTCATTCGCGTCAATCCCGAGCCCGACGCCAACCTGGTGGGACGTATCTTTCTGCGCGATCGACTGGTGGTCGTCGCCAGTGCGAACCTGGCCAAGACCGCAGACAACGAGCCCGTGCCAGTCATCGTCCGCGGCGCGGTGCAGCCGACGGAAACCTGGACGATGACCACGCCCACCGGGCCGTCCACGCTCATCGCCAAGCCGGTGATCGGCCTGTCATCCCTGCTCATGGTTCGCGATGCCGCGCGCATGGGCGCCGGTGCCGCCCGCCTGCCGTTGTCGCTCGCCAGCCCTGATCTCGCTGCCGGCACGCTGGTGCAGTGGGGCAGGGTGGACGGACCGGAGATCGAACTGTGGGCGCTCTATCCCACCCGCCGCCTGCTCAGCGCGCGCGTCTCGGCGTTTCTGGACTATCTGAGGGAGGCGTTTCCGAAGGGGACGCCGGATGAGTTGGCGGCATATGTAGGTGGTTAAGGCGCCCCAAGGCCGCTGTGGCACTCCTCAGCGCAGCGCCCACTCGGTGTTGGGATCGCGATCGCGGCCACGCGCCAAAGTGGTCTTGGCCATCTGCCAGTAGGCGAACGCCAGCGCCAACGCGATGACGTCAACGAAAAATCGATGCCAATGCCTGGATGTCGCTGCTGGCACGGACGTCGTGCGCCACGCCAAGAGCAACTTCTGCGCTATACGCAAAGTGCTCCGCACGCAGAGAGCTCAACCCCGTAAGAAGACGAGGCCAGGCAACGGTGATGTCATCCAGTACTCCGCGTTTCGCCGCCGACGCGCTTGCCTAGTACCTAGCACCCTGACCACGCGCGAAATCCGGATCGCCGCAGCTAACGGTCGGTGATGTCGTCTTTCGTCAGAGGCACGAACGCATTGCGCGTGTAGATGCGTCCCCGCTTGACGGTCATCAGCACCGAGCGCAGATTCTTCAGGTCAGCGAGCGGATTGCGCGCGAGCACGACCATGTTGGCCAGCTTGCCCGGCTCGATGCTGCCCATGTCGCGTTGCTGCCCGGCCGCGCGGGCGCTGATGAGCGTGGCCGATTTCAGGACCGCATCGTTCGGCATGCCGGCCTTAGCCGCCAGGGTGGCAAGCTCGTGAAAAAGATCCGGCCACTGATCGGTCCAGTCACCGATGAAGTCGGTGCCGGCGTCGATCGGTACGCCCGCCCGGTAAGCCTGAGCGGTGATCTCACCGCCCACGGTGTCGTCGCAACTGCCCGGTGGCAGTGGAGGCATGGTGGTCGAACCGTCGGTATCGGCGCTGTATGCCCAGAGCGTCGCGTCGAGGATCGTGCCACGCCGCACCATCTCGTTGAAAAGACGAGCCAGTGCCGGGTTGTCGCTATGGCGAAACTTCGTCAGGTCGACCGGCGCATGCGGATCGTTCCAACCGGGCACGTGTGCATCCGGTTCACGAATGAGCAGACAGGCGTGCGATATCGCGTCGACTCCAGCAGCCACCATGTCCGAGGGCTTGGCGGGATAGAGCGTGGCATGCGCCCACACCAGCAGCCCCTGTCGATGCGCTTCGGCGGTGATCCGAGCGGCGAGGTCTGCAGGAAGATCGGCATAGAGCTTGATGGCGGTTGCCCACGTGCCTTTCGCCCGCGCGACCGCCAGGGGCAATTCGGTGTCCTTGGTGATGGCCTGCATCCAGGGCACGTGGCCCGGAGTGCCACCCACGGAGACCTGGCCGGCGCGTTCGTCCGTAAAGAAGTCGGGCCCGGCCATCAGCGCTGCGTAGTAGATGTCGGGCGCGGGGATCTCGCCGACCAGGCTGGCACGAGTGAGCTCTCCCACCGGGCGCAGATCGTCGGCCATATCGCGAACCGCGGTCACACCTCCATACAGATCGCGCCGCAAAATCGCTTCGGCCTGCCGAGTGTTTGGCGGGGTGGCCAGATGGACATGCGCGTCGATCATTCCAGGCATCAGGAAGCGCCCATGCAGGTCGATCGCCTTCGCTTTGGCCCGTACTGCTGGCGCAAGTTCGGCATCCGGCAAAACGCGAAGGATGCGCTCCCCCTCGACAAGAACGTCCATGTCGGCCCGGGGCGGGGCGCCCGTCCCGTCGATAAGCGTCGCGCCCTGAAACAGCGTGAGCTTGCCCTGCGAAGCCTTGCCGGAAGGCGTCGCGGCTTGCGAAAGAGCGCAGCAAAACAGCACGGCCAAAGTGAGCGCCGGTCGAGCCAGTGAAAGACTCGAATGAGCCGGTCGGTTTGCCCTGCGAGTGAAAGCCCGCGGCACCCGACTTACGATCCGATCCCCCAATACGCCCCGCCGGATCCCGCTCAAGGAAGTGGGTTCTGTACCGCAGCCTCGGTCGTCCATTCCCGTTCTCCTGTCACGTGGGAGCCATCAACTCATTGATGCCGAACACGTCACCGCCATGTCCACTGCCATCAACAAAACCGGAGCATCGGCAGACGGCAGGTGTGCTGGCGGAGGATATTGCTCCCGGATAGTGGCGCCGCTCAAGCGGCTTGCTTCAATTCCACGCATGACATCCAAGGGTCGGCGACTGACCCACGCTATCGCGTCGTCTCGGTTGGCCAAAACCGCACAGAAACTCACAGAGCGACGGTGTCAGGCGGCATCATTGGCAGCTCAGTTCAAGCGCCCAAAGGAGCCAACATGCAAGGGACCATTGCCCACGCCGTCGCACTCGTTCTGGAAGGAAATGCAGCGCTAAGAGGTGTGAGCTCAACGGGCCTGGACAACGGGCACAGCACGATGACGTTCTGCGAGTTTGTGCGCTTCGTCGACCTGGCCAGCACGCCGACAGGCTGGTCCGAGCGGACGGTGGCTGAGGATCCCACCGCGTGGTTTGGCTACCTCAAGGAGCGGGGTTTCAACGAACTGCGCCTGTCGCATGGCCCCTCCGGAGGCACCAACCCAAACGGGGTACCCGACCGCATGCTCGCCGCTTTCATCGGAGGGGGTGGGCGTTGGCAGATTCAGGCGAGCAGGCCACGTGGCTCCGACTCCTGGGAGTCGCGCTGGACAGTGGGCGACCGGGAGCGTGCGGACCGGCGGATATGGCAGGTGACGTACGGAAGAGTGGCGAGGAACCAGCCGCCAAGCGCCGATGAGTCGATCGACCTGCAGGCACTTCGAGACGAGTTGCGTGAGGCGCTGGTGCGCATCAAGGCGTTCGCATCCAAGCAGGGCTTGGACAACTTCGCCGTCTGCTTTGCGAACGGACTGGACGATCTCGCGGCGCCGTCGCCTGTCCACGCGTTCCACAAGGAATTGGCCAACCCATCGCTGCTTCCTTTGGCGGCGATCCAACTGCTGTCGGCGGCGCAGTCCGCGTGGGTCTTCGGAGGTATGGGCTCATGGAACGATCTTGGCTTCGACGGCGAAGACCAGGCGACCTACGAATCCATCTCGGAAGCGCTGTACGGCACCGTCAACCGCGCCATCGTGGCGGCGACAAATTCATCTGCGTCTGGCAGTACCTGTGCGCCTGATCCCGATCCGGGCAGCGACAAGCCGGGGAAGCGGGTGTGGTGGAAGCGGTTTGGCTGACAAAGCCTTGTTGCACACGCGAGCAGTCACATGGCGCGACGCGGCCGCTCGCTCAGACGCGGCATCAGGTCAGGCCAGCCTCATGTGGAGGAGGGCAGAGCGACCGTCCTCGCAAGTGACCGGTCGCGATGCTTGATGGCCAACCCATTCGCCTTGACTCACCCACACCGCGGTAGGAGACTCGGTCGCAAGGAGCCTAGAAACTCCCCAGGTAGCGGTCCCCACCTCCGTCAAACCGGTGGGTTTTTTGTGCCTGTGCATTTGCGGGCGCAGACCGACGTGACGCTTGCGTCGGGAGGGCGGCTAATACAACACCCGAAAGGGGAATACGCCCGCCGGCTACCTGCGGTTTCTAGCCTCCCGACTTCCCGTCGCCGTCCTGGCGCACGGGTACTTCATGGAACGAGGAGGCAAGCATGTCCACCATCGATTCGGAAGATCAGGAAGGCGCAAGCGAGGTTCTTTCCGCGCACAGCCTGCAACGACTCGCAAAGCTGCGCCTGGACGTGGCGCTACTGGCTCGGCTGGCACGAAAACGTCAGGCGAAAGCGCCCGAGGACGTCGTCACGGAAATTCACCTGAGCGAAATTGCCAGCAACCTGGCCTGGCTGGAAACACACATCGCGCAGTTACTCGACGAGCGACCTGCACAACACACATCCAGCGAAGGCGCAGCATCAGGCGAAGTGGATGCCACCGAGCCGGCCACGGGCGAGCCCGACGAGCGCTACATGTCCGGCATCACGCTCGACCAGCTCGACGCCATCCACGAGCTACTCGACAGCCTTCGCGCTCATGGTGACGTGGTGACCTGCAGCGGCGACGCCGAGTTCGCCGACGGCACGCTGCCGGCGATCGGCGATGCCATCTACCGCGACGCTGGCACGCTGCGGGCCCTCGTCGACGCCATCGATGCACAGCGGCTGGGGCCACCGCCTGGCATGCGAGCCAGCGTGCAGGAGGAGGGCGCCACTTATGTCGCGTTCCCCGCCCGCCTGCCGGCCAACGTCGTGGCATCCGCGGTGCGAGCGCACCCCACCTATCAGTAGCTGACGGAGAAGGGGCCGGCGCATATCGACGAGCGATGGCGCCGGTCCCCACTCCCGGGGGAGGGCGTTCTACGTGCACGGCGTGCGCGGGATCGACTACGCGGCGGCCGGGTTCTTCCCGCTGGACGATCCCAAGGACTGGCAGAGCCTGCCGGACGGTGCCGTGGTGGTGGTCGATGAATGCTATTCGGCGTTTCCGCGTCGCATGCCCGGGGCCAAGGTGCCGGCGTACGTCGAAGCGCTGGCCACGCGCCGCCATCGCGCCTTCGATTTCCTGCTGATCTGTCAGCAGGCCAAGCAGCAGGTGGACGGCTTTGTGCTCGGCCTGGTCGAGTGGCACGAACACGTACGCCGCAAGATGGGCGTCAAGGCCGCGATCATCCTGTGTTGGGACAAGTTCTCGGAGAACACCAATAACAGCCAGATCAAGAAGCCGTGGAAGTACCCGGCCGAAGTGATGAAGCGGAACCTGTACGAGTCCACCGTGATGGACACGACCAAGATCCGCGTGCCGTGGTTCGTGTGGGCACTACCGCTGACCGTGGCCCTGCTGGGCTTCCTGCTATGGCGCGTGTGGGCATTCTTCAGCCCGGAGAAGCCCAAGCCTGCCCCGAAGCCGCAGGCACCCGTCACCGCGAAAGCGGAACCGAGCAAGGGCCTGTCGATCAGCAGCGGCGGCACCAGCACGCGGCCAAACGACCTGGTCGCCTACTTCAAGCCGCGGATCGAGGGCCAGCCATGGACGGCGCCGGCCTATGACAGCCGGCCCGTGGTGGCCGACCCGGAGGTGTATTGCATCGCCGTGGACGATGGCCGGTGCAGCTGCATGACGGAGCAGGGCACGCGCTACGAGATGGACAAGAAGATCTGTCGATCGATCGCGGCGAACGGGGTCTATAACCCGTACAGGCGCCCCGCCAGCGCACCCCTGCAGGGGCAGCAGGCCAGCCAGGCGAACCAGCCGCAGCAGGCGCCCAAAGACCCTGCGAACGGGGCCGGGGCCTCAGGTGGTTCAACGGGCTGGCCAGGTGGCGTCGGCGCGCAGTCCTACACAGCGCCAGGTGAGCCGGGTTCGTGGAATGCGGATGCCTTTGGGGGTAAATCCGTTCGGTAATCTTAATTAAATTAGGCATATAAAAAGGGATTCTTTGCTTGTTATCTATCATGCTTCACTGGTAGTGTCTTGCTCACTTCGACATGAGCGATTGCAAGGTCCGCCTGATGGAAAGCAATCAATTTCTAAGTTCAATAATTCCGCATCGCCTGCGAGGCAATGCGATATTGTATGCGTCCACTCAGATTTACATTCGTTGCGAATCCTACAAGAACGAGTTGCCCGCAACACTTTTAATACGCGGCGAGATTGTCATGGAGGGTGGCGTTTATTCGTTATTGAATCCCCTCGTTGAGGCAGGGCTTGTTAATCTTCGATGCCTTGTCGAATTTCTTGGCGTGAAGCGCAACTCACAAAACAACACTCTGGCAGATAGAAAGGGACGCTTGGACGATGTTGTAATTGAGAGCTTCAAATATAAAGACATCCCACTATCCAAAGTTACACCAAATGGACTTTGCTCTGTGCTAGATGGCCATTCACCCTTGATTGTTAACAATGCCATTTGCCACACACTTGAGATGGCAGACAAGGCAATCGCACATGTCACAAAGGTTCATAACGTCACATCTACAGATTTAACGCAGGTTGCTATTGCGTCCAAGTGTGTTGAAACCGCAGTGATGACATTTCTTTACGATGCCATGGGTCTTGAGCGGCCAAACATCGGTGTAGTAGCTATAGCGGAGTCTGCCTCATGAAATCCCCATTTTATTTAGATGCATCATTCTGGATTTCTTCCATCTCATCGTTAATTTCAATACTAATTGCCGCTTTTGCATACAGAATTTCAAGAAAAAGTTACAACTTTAATCAAGCAGTGGAGCTTCTTGATAGAAAGTCCGTATTGTTGGCAAAGGTATTTGAAGCATTAAATGCAATGGAAAGGCTAAGGGTAAGTATAGATCGAGTTCGCCGACAAGCTGAGCTGATTAATGACACTGAGCTGGTTGAACTCGTTGCCGACTTCCCCGAGCTTAAGTCACAGGAAAAAAAGATAAGAGACATTTACAATGATCTGCTCTCTTTATCCAGTCATGAGACGCTGCTTGCTTATCAGCAAAACTTTCATATAGCAGATTCTGTTCTATCTCAAGCGACCGCTCTTAATTTGCGATTTCATGATCTTGTTGACGATTACAAGAACGCAAAAATGGCAAAAGGGTGTTGATGTCTTGCCATATGTGGGTCTGTGGGCGTAGCCCGAGCCCCGGAGGGGCGTCCCCAGGCCGGCCGTAGTCCTTAGTCGGAGCAACCCCTCCATCCCGGCCGCACTCCCTCTGTGCTCATACCTCAGGACGATGCCTTCCCGCCGAACCCGCTTTTTCTTACGCTGGGCGCAGGGAAGGGAGGTTCGAACATGGATAGTCGTGTGTTCTGGGGCGTGCTCTGCGCTTTGCAGGTCTTCAGCGGGCTGGTTGCCGTCGCCACAGTGGTTCAGCAGCGTATAGCCGCACAGGCGCAGGCCGAAGCGATCCGCCAGGTGCTCTCGATTGCCTCGGATCCTGACCCTATGGGCCTGCGCCGCGAATCCGCCCGGCGTGCTACCGAGGCACAGCGACAGGCCGCCTTGGACTTGCAGCGCCGCCGCTTGGCTCCCTCGGAGCGTTGCATCGGCGGCACCGTCGTGCAGGTCAGTGGATCGACGTACACGCAGGCCATTGGACCGGACGGTCGGCCTGTCGCGTGTTCTGGGCTTTATCGCCTGAGATAGCGTCCGCAATCCAACGCAGGAACAGCTTCGTGGTGTTCGGCTTCAACCTGGGCGAGCCCGGACCGTGGCCGGGAGGAATCAGCGCGTCACCGCGCATCTTCCAACCAGCCCACGGCCCGGTGTAGTCGTGCCGGTTGTCGCGCTGGTCGGCCAGCATCTGGGCGATGCTGGTCAGCGTCACAATGCGACCCGATGGCGTCGTGAATTCCTGACGCTCGTCGTCCCAGGTCCAGGTCAGGCGGCTGCGCTTGCGGCTCATTCGTGCGTTCCATGCACAGAGGGGCGGTTTCAGGCTAACCGCATTGTCGTCGCCCCCTTAACCCTGTCGCCCCAAGATAGCCTATAATACACTATATTTTTCAATTACTTACGTTCAGCCATGGGTCTCGCCTGATCTTCCGCCTCAAAGGATGACGCGGTAACGTGGTCTTTTTGAAAAAGGCGACGTAGTTAGCGGTACGGGGGCATCAGAAAATCGCCTGCCCAAAGGGGACCTCGCAGCACCAGGGGCATGACCTGATGGCCCCTGCGGGTCTCGCCTGCACGAGCGCCTCAAGTCAGCCGAAGGAAGATGGGGCCGACGTTTACCGTGCAGCCGATTCCACAGGATTTCGCATACTCTCTGACCAACGAGGAACGTTCGTAGTACGTTCCGACAGTTACGCGTCGGGCAGCAGGGACGTCGTGCGGTAGACGAACGACCACAACAAGGAGCGAAGCGCCTCGTATGAAAGCAGGATCGGCTTTAGAACAAGATGTCAAAACGGTGTATTCGTACCTTCTGAACATGAAGGACGAAGGGGTGGTGGTCGCGAACAATGTCTTTATGACAGGGAAGTCCGGCGTCCAGCACGAAATCGACGTCTACTACGAGTTCGCGCGAGCTGGGATCCGACATCGGGTGACAATCGAGTGCAAAGACTGGGCATCAGCCGTTTCAAAAGGAAATATTCAGGAATTCGAATCGAAGCTGCGCGATATCGGAAACATCACCGGAGTTGTAGTATCGCGTAACGGTTACCAGAGTGGCGCGGACACCTTCGCTAAACACTGCGACATTTTGCCGTTGGTCTTTGATGATCTGCCATCGTGGGGGCAGTTGTTGGGAGGGCGATTACGAAGTGTCGCGCTCCCCGATGAAACCTATATTGGGGAGCCTTTTTGGATCATTATGGAAGTGCGAAACGGAAAGGCCACGGGTTCTCATTTTTCCGTTGAAGATGAGTCAGGCCAAAGAGTTATCCCGCTCATGTACTCCAAGCCCCACGCGGAGCGGTTTTTCGCATATGCAGAGCTTGACGACAAAAGATGGGGCGTGCGCGGTCTGCCAAAGCATGCTTTTCGCGCTTTCCTTCTGACGTTGGAGTTATACGAGATGAGGGGGATCCAGGCAGGCATCTGCATGCTCCCTCCAGGAGCGAGGCTTAATGCGGATTTTGTTTTCGTCCCGGTTACACGTGATGTTCTAGTTCGCGAATATCTCGGTGAATCTATTCCATCAATTACCAATGGTGCTCACCGCGGCGACAAAGTGTGAAGCGGTGAGAAATGTTTATGGTGCTCGTCTATCCTGTAGGAGATAAGCAGACTGATTAGTCGCCGATGATCTCCGCCTTAGACGGGCGCTTGGCTGCGCTAAGTTGTATATCTATACGGGTCAAATCTTAGAACGTGACGCATGCACAACGATGATCTTGATGAAGACTTTAAGGCTGCCGCTGGCGGTACCGCCGTCCCTTCGGAGTTTTTGCAAGAAATAGGGCGAATTACGGTGCAATTTGCCTTGCTGGAACGGGACATTGTTGAGTTGACGCACCATCTGCTCGGCATCCCGGAGTCCATGGGACGCTGCGTGACATCCGAGCTCTCTTTTCGTGGGATTACGCAACTGGCCAGTTCTCTTCTCCAAGAGCGTCTTCCCGAGGAGCTGGAAGATTTCCGGAACTTGCTCAAGCTCGTGGGGCGGTGCGAAGAACGCCGAAATGCCATCACGCATTCTCTTTACGGTTTCCTCTGGTCTAAGGATTTGGGGCAGGCTACCGTGGTGCGCACGAAATACAGTGCAAAACAAACGAAAGGTCTCAGCTTTCAGCGCGAGATAATGACAGTGAAGGACTTGTCAGGAATTGCCAGAGAGCTGGCTATCGTTAGACATGATGTCGAGTCGTTTCGGCGGCGGATAGGGTCTAACACACCGTAACACTTCAATGCTTTGCTGTGGCTCTACCTCACCACCATAGACACTTCAAAGAAGTTGTTCTAATTAGTGAGGCGCATCATTCGCTGGATCAACCAACTCGGCTAGGGTGATTTCCCCCTCAATGTAAAGGAGCACACGCCCTTCCATTGCTGCACTCGGCTTGAAGCCCTCAAGGCCGACGTTGGCGCGGGCGCCGTCGGCGTACTCTTGCCGACGGGCGCGCTCTTCAGGCGTGATCTTGGGATGGGTCGGCATGGCGATGGCCTGAAAACTTGATGTGGTCGATCTCGCCGGCGATGAAACGCTGAGCGAGGTCTTCCGACTCCTTGCTCGGTACGAAGCCTTCCGACGACAGATGCATACGCGCTTGCGTCACTGCATCTAGACGGCTGTCGGTCGTGGCGCCTGCGGGCGCGGTTGCGCTGCTAGGGATGGTGACAAATGCTCCCTGCAACTGACCGCTCATCGCCGAAAGGAACCTCTGACGCCCCACCTCTCGAGACGATTCGCAGGGTTCCACGGCGATTTCCACGGTGCGTGTTTCAATCATCGCGAGGAGCTTCTCAGTCGCGTCCAAGTTCCTGTTCAAAGGAACAATTTATGGCCGTTTCGGTATCGCCTGAAGTGATATAAATATATCACAATTCAGCGGCTTACGTTACTTTTTTGGTTGCCAGCACTGTACGCCTATGCAACGCTTCTCGCCTAGGGTGAGCTATTCAAGCTCATTCCCAGCTGTTACCGGAGCCACGCGTATGGGGCAGATCAAGCATCGACCCTCGGATATTGACCGGTATCTGCCCGGTTCTCCGCTGATGACGTCCCCAGAGACGGCGAAGGCGCTCGGTTTCAAGACGGCCTCTGCACTGACAAAAGCCCGTCAGGCTGGCCGTCTTCCCGTTCCGATGTTCACTCTTCCAGGCCGCCGTGGATGGTTTGCCTCCACAGAGCGCGTCCGCGCATGGCTGGAGAGCACCCTGCAACCCCGCAAGGAGGATTCCGGCATGACGTAGATGCCCGAGTGATGCTAGGGCTTTGTTGAAAACAGAAAGCCCCGCACGGCAATGCGGGGCTCTCTTGTTGCAGCGGTTTCGTAGGTTCCGTGCGCAGCTATCTTCAAAGCTCCTCTGATCCATGTCAATGCCTCATGCGCTGTTTGCGGCGCGTGACGGGCTGACATGTCCATAACGCCCTCCGCCGCTCGGCAGGGTACTGGTTCCGTGCGTCCACGGAACACCGGAGATAGCTATGCAAACGCAACTGACTGTCGGCAGCCGTTGGCTGTGCGGCGACCGAATCGTCGAGATTGACGGGCCCCTTTCACTGTACCAAGTCCAGGTGCGTGACGCCGGGACCGGCAACCTGCTTCCCGTCGCGATCGGGACGCTAAAGCCCATCCCTACCTCGCGGCGAGACGCTGAGCCATCAGTTGTACCGCAGGCTGAGTGGGATCGTGCTCGCGCCATAGCGAAAGCCCTCGCGCCTTATGTGGCTGACCACTTGCCACGGCAGGTTGCAGATGAGCTGGCCGAGCAATTCGATGTATGCCTCAGGCAGATTCGGCGCTGGCTGGCACGTTATCGTCAAAACCAGCAGACAACCGCGCTCGTGCCACGTTCTGGAGGCCGTCCGCGGGGACTGCGGCTGCTGGACCCTCAGGTCGAACAACTGATTCAGCACGTAATCTCAAAACACTACGCTCGCCGGGAGGCCGCATCGCAGTCCGAAGTCTGTGAACGGATCCGCCTGATGTGTCAGCGGCTGCAGCGTTCACCGCCAGCCCGGAAGACCATTGTCTCCCGCATCCGCGCCGAAGATAGCTTTCATCTCGCGCTCAAGCGCCAAGGATCAAAAGCAGCTCGTCAGCAATTTGAGCCTCGTCCTGGCAAGCTCACGGCTGAGCGCGCCCTACGCCTGATTCAGATTGATCACACTCGTGCCGATATCAATTTAGTAGCCGACGATGATCCCACCCGTGTGATTGGTCGCCCTTGGCTGACACTAGCGATCGACGTCGCCACGCGAGCAGTCGCAGGCTATTACTTGAGTATGGAGACGCCATCGGCGATCTCGGTGGCCATGTGCGTCGCGCACATGATGCTGCCCAAGGCAGAGAACGACATTGAATCCGGCCTCTGGCCCATGTACGGCACACCAGAGGCCATCCTGGTCGACAACGGGAAGGATCTTCGTAGCCTCGCGTTTCAGCGTGGCTGTGAACAGCACGGCATTGACCTAAAGTGGCGGCCAGTCGCCGAGCCGCATTACGGGGCGCACATTGAACGATTGATGGGCACCTTCATGCGCAGGGTGCATACGTTGCCAGGCACCACCTTCAGCAATGTGAAGCAGCGAGGCGACTATCCCAGCGAGAGCAAGGCGTGTTTGACGCTGGCTGATTTTCGGGCCTGGGTCATAGAGCAGATTTGCCGTGGCTACCACGTCCGCCATCACCGCGGACTGGGCATGCCACCGCTTGTGGCGTGGGAACGGTCCTTCCAGGATGAGAACGGTCACTGCGTGCTGCCAGCAGCGCCGATGGAGCGTTCGACGCTGCGTCGCGACTTCTATCCGTTCGTCCATCGTCGATTGCAGCGAACCGGCGTGCAATTTGCGCAGTCGCGCTATTGGAACCCCGCGTTAGCCCCTCTGATCCACCCCAACCGAGTGGTCAAGGTTCACTACCACCCGGATAACCCTGCGTGCGTCTGGGTGCGAGCAGACGACGACATCTTGATCGAAGCCACGGTCGTTGCGGGCGTCGCTCTAGGCGAAGGGAAGCGGGCCACACTTGACGGATCCGAGCAAGCGCGGTTGGACGCCATCAAACTCCTTGGCTACGACCGAAGCGATGCGGTTAGGACCGAGGCAGAACGCGGAAAACGTCAGCACGGCCGGTCGCAGGCCACATCTTCAGCCGCCAAACAAAAGCGCCAGAGGAGGGTGACAGCATCGGGTTCGACGACCACTCGACCGCAAGTGCCGCTGAGCCGCGCCTCCGTCCGTGCGGAGGTGCTGGACTCATGAGCAGCGCCTATCCCCACCTTACCGAAGCAACCGCGCAGCTTCTAGAGCTGCCAACCTGCGAACGTATTCGCTCCCTTTTCGTCGATCGCTTTGTCTATCACGAGCAGGTCACCGACCTGATCAAACATTGCGAGTTCATGATGTACAGGCCGCGCGGCATACGCCCCACCGGCATCCTGGTCTCCGGCGCCAGTAACGCGGGCAAAACTGCCCTGGCGTCGGCGCTTGAGCGGCGCTGCAAGATCCGAGAAGCAACACCCGAGCATCCGGCCAGCAAGCCCGTCGCTCATTTCTCCATGAGCGACGCGCGAGAAGCGAAAGAGATATTCACGCGCTTCCTGAAGTCGCTAGACGCGCCCCAGATGTCGTCGATGACGGGTAGCCAGCGTCGCCTGAGGGCTTTGAGGCTGGCCGAAGAGGCGGATTTACGTCTACTAATTATCGATGAGATTCAGGACGTCTTGAGCTCGACGCCGCGTCAGCAGGCGCTGGCCTTACTGGCCATCAAAGACATCATGAACTCGCTGAAAATACCCGTGCTTGCCCTTGGCACGGAGGACGCACGCAACGCGTTGGAAGCCGATCAGCACCTCAAGAGGCGATTCCAGTTCCGTGAATTACCGTCGTGGCGCTGCGACGACTACCTGCGCCACTTTCTCGAAGCATACGAGTCCACGCTTCCACTTAAGAAGCGCTCCAACCTGGGGTCGCTACGCATGATGAAAGTCATCGTCAAAGAGTCAGAAGGCGTGCTAGGCGTCATCGTGGAACGCCTTCAGCGCGCCGCTGCGCTAGCCATCGAAGGGGGGCAAGAGCAAATCACCGCGGAGCTGTTCGAACGCGCACGATTTGAGATTCCTGGGACGGATCTGTCAGGGGAGGCCGCATGAGCAGGAAGCATCCACCCTCAACGGTGCTCGTTAACCGTACGATCTCGACGGGCCGACGGCGAGCCAGAACGACAGCGCAGAATGTCGAGCCACTTCCCGAGTCGAAGGCATTCACCGACCGCTGGTGGCTGACCGCCCCAGGACATGACGAGTCACTGCGCTCTCTCGTTGAACGAGCGGATCGTCTGTACGGCAAGCCGCCGCCGGAGGGCTACGCCTGGCAGAGTCGGTCGCTTGGGGAAGGGGCACAGCATCTCGATGCTCCAACGAGTCGCGAGCTGGCACGTCTGGCGCGCATGCTGGGCACCAGTCCGTGTCACCTTCGCGCACATTGCTTGGAGGATGGTCCCCATCTCTTGGAGGTGAGTGAGCGACGCGCTTATTGTCCCCAGTGCTTACAAGAGGACCGAGCGGCCGGACGCCCCCGTATCTTTCGACGTGCCTGGGCGAGGGTAATGGCCGTGAGCTGCCCTGAGCACAGTACGCCGCTTCGCTGGGCGGAGCCGCGCTTAGCGGCGGAAGTCAACTTCGCCCTCGATCCATCGCCGCTGGCCTTCACCGAGGAGGACTGGGAGGTACTTCAGTTGATCGAGAGATTTGCCCGAACGTTGGAAGCCTGCCTATGGGGGGATGGATTGTGGCCTGGAGGATGGCGCGGAAATCCACACGCAGCTCGGGCGCTACTCATTCGGTGCCTAAGCAATCTCTGCTGGCGGCCCGCATCACCGCCAATTGCACAGCTATGGGTGCCTCCCTCCATTGCATCTGTAATCAGCTTTCCGTTGCGTCCCATGCCTCCGCTTTGTGGGGTTCCTTGGGAGGCCGTACGACGAACTGGGAGACCGGCTTGGCGGCGCGCAGCACTCTGGCTAGTCGCAGCACAAGTGATCCCCGGACTCCCCGAACGGTGGCGGCCAGAGACGATTCCAGAGGCATATTTGGCAGCCGTAGATCAGTGGTGGGACGATTCTCCGCAGTCTCCGCACACGCAAAAGTTGCGGCAGGTGCATGCCTCACTCCGACGCCTCTGTGCTCCGTTTCTAATTGATCAAATGCGTTTCTCTCCGCCATGAAGGCGCCATGCAGTCGTGCGCCACTGCGGCATATACGATGCAGCATCCTGCGTTTGGCAGTATCGAGCGGAGAAAGATGATCGCGCGGAATGCGGTGGGGCAGCCAAATGTCGGCCGGGGATGGCTTCACGCCTGGCGCTCGCCATCGTGGCGAAAGCTTCGCAAGATCTAGTCACGAACGCTTTGAACAACCTTCCTCGGTTGCGCGAAAAGCCTGGAAAGCGGGAAGGTGATATCGAATGAAGTCCGACATGGAGCCGCGGAAGGTATTAGCTTCCGTGGGGACGTCAATGTCCAGAGCAGTGCTTATCCGAGCGGCAAGCGCACGTTGACGCTCAGTCGGTGGAAGCAGATCGCGGTCTACCAGTTGGTAGACCGCGACGGTGAACCAGCCGGCAATTTCCCACAGCAAGCGCGACTGCCCCCCGGCATCAAGATGCCGCCCCATTTGGACGCGAAAGGCTTCCTCCAGCATCCAAGGGATGTGGAGCTCCAGGGAAGCATCGGTCTCCGGGTCATGGATGCGCAACATGGCGTCTGCCCGTATTGATACTTAAAAGTAGTCTATCTTTATGGTGGTAGAGTAGGAAGTAGCGCCGACCTAGCGTGTCGGCATGACGACACCCATCTCCCTGGCGGTCAAGCTTGGCCAATCTCTGCGCGCTCAGCGTCGCGCTATTGGGCTCAGCCAAGACGACTTCGCAGACCGGATTCATATGCACCGGGCCTACTACTCAGCGATTGAGCGTGGCGAAAAGAACATCACGCTAACGACGCTCCAGCGTGTGGCTCAGGGATTTGGCGTCAACATGAGCAGTTTGCTGAAGAACCTGGACTGAGTGGGACGATAGCCCAATGGCAGCAGTGACCGCTTCGAAACTTGGTGCAGAAGCCGAAGGCGGGGCCAACCCGTCCTATCAAGGATATGACTACCAGAAGTTGGTAACCGTCTGGGTGGCGTTGCAGCTTATGTGCGGGCCCAGCGCCTCCGCGGATCAGGTCGTGGTCGAGCCGGCTTCGCACGACGACATCAAGGCGCACCTAGCAGTCTCGGAAGACGCGGCCGAGGCTAGTCTCAAGATCACCACCATCAGCGAGCTGCATGTCCAAATTAAGTTCAAGGGCGCCGGCGCTTGGAGCCCCAAGGACTTTGCGGATGTGGTTAATGACAAGAAAGCCAAGGGCGCCAGGGGCCCTAAGCCGCGGCCTCGTGCCAAATCTCTGCTGCTGGCTGACAACAACCGTCGCTATGCCTTCATAACTAATTCCAGCGTCGACGGTGCTTTGGCTAAGGGCCGGGTCAAGTCTCCCGAGCAGAGTGCTGACGACACTTTCGTCCCGCCGCACCTCAATCTTAAGTCGCCGGACCGACAGAGCCTCGCTGGCCGTTTCGCCCTAATTGAGGGCATGACTCACGAGGAGACGCGGCGGCAGATCGATAATATCCTCACCGGGACGCTGCACGTCCCTACACAGGCGCTCGGCGCCTGCGTCGAGCGCCTCAAACGGGCGGTCGAAGATCGCTTTCTTGCGGTCCCCGACCCATTCCGCAAGGTGGACATCGAGAAGATTGCCGAGGAGTTCGGTGGCGTGCCGCACGCCAACCCGCAGCTCGCCGGTTACGTTCCTCCCGCCAACCTTTCCGCCGCCGAAGCGCGATTGAGCCAGTTCGGCGCGGTTCTTCTGATCGGCCCGTCGGGCTACGGCAAGAGCTTGACTGCCGATAAACTGGCGTTCGACCGCCGCCAGGCCGATCCACCCTACAGGGTGGTCCGCGAGAGCGCCGGCTTGCCGGCGATCGAGGACGCGTTCGCTGCACCTGGCCGGGTGCTGTTCCACTTGGAGGACCCTTGGGGCCAGTCCGGCCTGAAGAAGGGCGAGGCTGAGGAGTGGTCCAAACGGATCAGCTCCCTAATCCGCCAGAGGAGCCCCGACAAGCAGTTCGTCATCACCTCACGAAGCGAGATCTATCGAGCTGCCTTCAGCGCATTGCCGCCACCAGTGTGGGCCGACTGCGCCGTCGTCATCAACGATAACGCCTACGACGAGACCGCTCGCAGGCTAATCCTGTACGGCTCCTTGGCCGCTACCAGCGCATGGCGCCATGACCTCGCGCGCCAGCACGAAGCGCGTCTGCTCAGCGCACTGAAATCGCCGTTCGAATTGAACGCCTTCGCGCGTGAGCTCATCGCTGTTCTGAAACCCGCCGAAGCGGATATCGACAGGTTGGTAGACCGGGCTCTTAGCGACAGCCGACTGCAGGTGGTTCGCGACCTGATCGGCGGCTTCGGCGACCGAGGAGTCCGCGGCGCAGCTGTGCTCTGGGCCCTGCTGCGTTATTCCCGCAGCCTGCCGCCTGCCCAGCTCACCCGGCTTCGCCGCGTGGTTGACCACAAAGGAAGGGGCGAGATTGGGCTCGACGACCTAGCCGAACATCTGGCTCAGACCCAGTTGACCAAAAACGATGACGGCGCCTACACCGCCCATGCGAAGGTCGTAGAAGCCATGGAGCAACTGGCTCGCGAGCAGCCTCGCGCGGCCGAAGACGCGCTGAATGCCACAGCACGGGCGGCTCTCATGCTGGCCAGGCAGGATCTTAGCTGGCTTGATGTGCTTGAGCGCCTGGTGACCGGGGCGCGTGCTCTCGAAAACGATGGCGTCGAACTCGACGATGCCGTGGTAGATGGCTTCGATAGCATTTTGATTCAGGGCCTGATCGAATCCGTCGGCAATGCCAGCGCCTTCCACAGGGCATGGCGCATGGCCAATCGCAGACTCAGCCCGAAGTCGCCAATCGGATGGCTTGTCGATTGGCTCGAGCACGGCGCGCCCAAACGGAAAGGCGGCTTTGCCGCCATTGGCTGGCGACCGCCCAAAGTCTCTAAAGTCGACCGTGACGCTGTCATCACCGCCGACCCAGATCTGCGCATCCTCAACGGGTTCATTGCTTATCAGTTGCCCTGGAGTGACACCAACTATGAAGCCGATGATCTGTTGCATTGGCTGAAACAGTTCAGGGCAGATTTCACTGAATCCTTCTTGGTTGCCAGCCAGACAGTGGCCGAATCAGCCAACTATCTGATGTGCGCCGATGCGATCTCGGAATGCGCTCTGGCTGGCCCAGAACCGCGATATGGGGTGGTTTGGGACCACATCGTAAAGATGCAAGCCAGCGTTGACGCAGCCCTAACTCAATCGAGCGATGATCGTCGCCGCGCCTGGCAGGGCGAGCTCGATTTCGCCGAGGGACTCCATATTCAGGAGCGCGTCGAGGAGGAGGGACCTTCGGTCGATCACTTTGCCAAAGGATACGTCAAGGCGAGACGTCGCCAGCAAGGCCATGGCTGGATCGAGGAGCATCCCCGGCTGGACATCATCTTACCGCTCTGGGCCGAGGTGATGCGCCACAACCGGCCGAAGGTTACGGTTACCGAGCTTGATGCCTTCTTCGAGGCTGTGGGGAAGGACGACCGTCTGCAGGCCGAAGGGTTGGGGGTCATAGCAGACCGGCGCCTCGAGTTCGGACGAGACCGCATTTCGCATGCACTGGCTTGCGGCGGCCCGAAGGCAATCGATGCCGCCGTCCGGGCCCTGTCATTCCTCGAAGACGATGGGGAGGCCAGATCGGGTAAATCGTCGGCCCAAGCCATTTTGTTGGAACTTCTACCCACACTGTCGCCTGTTCGCGCCGCCTTGCTTGCGCCGGAGATCGCCAGTCTCGAATTCGAGAAGGAGAAGAAGGTCGCGCTCGCGCAGCGCATCCTCGCCGCCAGTCCGCCCGATGGCGAGGCCGCCGTGCACCTCGCGCTTTCACGCACGCTAGGGGCTGACAACGCCACCCTCGTGCAGTGCTTCCGAGACCTTCCGCCGGGACAGGCGCAAATCCTGCTGACGTCAGGCTCACGCGGCCTGACGCGCCTTCTACTCCTGATCGCCGCGTCTGAAGGTCAGGATGTCTTATCCCTGGCCGAACAGTGGGTTAACTCCGAGGACGAGAACGATGCCGAAGTGGCCGTCCGGGCCTTGGCCGAACTCGATGGAGCTGCGGCCCGGAGCGCGATGGCCAGGGCGCTCTGCCACCCACACTACCAAGTGCGCCGCACCGCTGTGCAGGCCTTAGCCACCAACGCCAGCGAGGCTGAAAAGGCGGTGCTTCTTCATTTGGCCACGGACAGGAGCGCCCCCGTCCGGGCAGCCCTGGCTACCGTTATTGGCCAACACGGCTGGACGGACGGGCTCGATACCCTATTGACGCTTCTTGGCGACCGTCGAAACTATGCCCGGCATCCCGAATATCAGAAGCGGGAAGAACTCGAGTTTCATGTCGCCCGTGCTGCCGCGGCAGCGCTCAGCAAGTTCGACACCCTGCCAGCGACGGTCCTTGACCACATCATCGCCTTCCTCGACAGAGAGAAAGGCAAAGCGATTGATGTTGTTCTGCACGCGGATCTGCTCGGCGTTCTGACGAATCCCGCCTATGCGTCGGTTTGGAAGGCAATCGAACATGGCCTTAGTGATGAGCACGTCGTCGGCGGTAATAAGGAAAATCTCTATCCTGTGCGCTATGCGGCAGCATGGGCCGTAGTAGGTAGGATCAGTCAGCATCCTTTCGAGCTGAGTCTCGCGCCGTGGGTGGCGATCAAGGCGGCGGCGGACCACATCGATCCGCAGTTGGCCGCCCCGCTGCTCTTGGCACTTGGAGCGAAGCTAATCGTCGACTGTGATGCCGCAACCCTGGAGGCGCTTCGCGGCGCTAACACCTCCGACGTGCGTGTGGCGCTCGCGCTGTCGATGATTGAGGAGCACGAAACCGCGCGAGAGCTGGCGCTCAAACACGATCTCCTGCCGGCGGGCCACCCCTTCCTCGACGACGACGACGACGTATCGGCGGACAACACACTATTTTCCCGCTGGCCGCTGTCCTCTTCCGGTCAACGTTGGCTTTCGTCGCTGCAAAAAGGTGCTGACGTCGAGTCGACACTGTTGTGGATGATGGCGGGACGAACGGGTCTCCCCCTGATCGACGACGAGTTCGACCCGCGGCGGCTCCGGCGTACAGAGGCTGCGCCGATCACGACCTTTGCCGAAATGTTCGGGATGGAGTGACAACTGCAGGAAAGCCCAGGAAATAATGGGGGAGATTCATGCGCGGATAATGACGACAGGCGTGCCCGTCAAGGCAGCTACTGCCAAAACATATTTCGCTTCAAAATGCCCTCACATACATCCACAAAATCTTTCTTCAATCTCTTTTCATCCTGTGTATTTACGGGAATGTCGCGAAAGGCTTGGGTCATGTGTCTTCGATAATCGTCTTGATCAATGATGCGCGATGAAATGAATCGGTATCGAAGTTCCGGCATCTGCTGCGCAATGGTCATCACATAGACTAGGCCGTCTATGTGGGGGTATGGGAGATCCAAATTCCGCGCATTGTCCCCAGAGTTTAAGTTGGAAAATATGACAACTCGATCCTCATCATCACTATGGGGATAGGCGACACTAAGCGTTCCGAAATTGCTAGAAAGGGAAGCAACTTCGTGAAAACCCACGCCATGTTTGATGATATTTTTACCGTTTTTCGCCGGATCATATTCGTAGAGCTCCCAACTGGCATAGGGATGTCCCCTATCGGGTAGAGCGTCGTAAAGATCCCGCCGCAGAGCCTTGATCGCAAAGAGTTGGATATCAAGTGCAGGAATGTAACTGAGAGGCACGCGGCCATTAATTACATCCAAAAGCAACTCGCTCCGAACCGACCCAATGCTCTCGCGAGCTAATTTTTCAGAAACTTCTTCAACGCTTAGCGCTCGAATAGCCCCAATCGCCTCCTGCATATCCATATCCTACCACTCCCTGGGTAACCGATTATTAGCACGAAAGTCGGCGATTAAATCGCTATACGGCCCAATACGTCATGTTTAAAATATTTCATCATGCGCGCAATAGCCATTGATTCACCTCATGCTTCACGGTTAACGAAAAGCTCCATATCGGTCTCCAAACGCCAGCCCTCCAGCAAGTCCGTCGCACGACTGGTGAGTAAGTTGCCTGCCTGGAAGTACCCCATCACGGTACCGACGCCTCGATGCTCCGTCATGGCCATCACGTCACCGAGCGGCACCCCTTGCCGGCCCGATTCAGTGACGAAGCCGGAACGCAGACTATGTGCGGCCCAATCGCCCTCCAGCCCAGCGAGCTTCGCGCGGCGTTGTACCAGCCTGGCAATGTGGTCAGCAGTGAGGGCCGTAGTGCCGACGGTGCCGCCGCGGTGGAGGCGGCGGAAGAGGGGGCCAGTAGTGGCTGGTGCGGCCGCGAGCCAGGAGGCTAACGCATGCGCCGCCTCACCCCGCAACGGCTTCTCGCGGCGCACGCCGCCAGTGTCCGTCTTGGTAGCGCCGAGTGCGTATACCCAGGTATCGGCATCGAGTCGGCGTACGTCGCTTACCTGTAACCCCACGACCTCCGAGCGGCGCCGGCCGCCGCCGCTCCAGGCGAAGAGGAGCAGGGCGCGGTCGCGCACGCCGCGCAGCCCGTCGGTGCAGGTGGCGAGCAACGCCTGCAGCGGTTCGACCGTCACGGCGGTCTTCTGGCGCACCGCAACGCCCCGGCGAGCCTGTGCCTTGCGTGCTTGGCGCAGCAAGGTCTTCACTACGGCGGCGTCAGTCGGGCTCTCCCAGCCGTGGGCCCGATGCCAGCTGGCCAGCACCGCCAGCCGATGGCTGACCGTGCTGTACGCCAGGGGGCCGGGGTGGCCCTTGATGCCGGCACCGACCAAGACGGCATCGAGCGCCGTGGGCAACGTGTGGTCCCAGCCGCCATCGTCGGTCGGTCTCGCCAGATGATCGAGCACGAACTGCACCGCGACCGCGGGCGGCAAGGGGCCGGGTCCAAACGCTTCGCCGTATCGGCCTTGCAACCATGCCGCCCAGTAGGTGAGGGCACTGCGGTAGCTGCGCACAGTGTTTGCCGCAGTGCCGGCGGCGACGAAGGCGGTGGCCGCGGCTTGGCTCGCGCTGTCCAGCCTCGCCAGGTCCAATACGGGCATCGTCACTTCGCGCAGAAGGGGCGTACTATTCATTACGTCCACCGTATAAAACGATCACTCTTTTCGCGATAAGGTCGGATAAACTTTTCTTATCGTACCTAATTGAGGCGAGGGGCAGGGCATGGCCAGTGGAGTGCCGGAACACGAGGTTTGGGCCGCCGCGGATGCTGTGCTGGCACGAGGCGAACGGCCGACGGTCGAGCGCGTGCGCACCGAACTGGGGCGCGGCAGCCCGGCACGCGTGGGACAGCTGTTGGAGCAATGGTGGGAACAGTTGGCGCAACGCCTGAAGGGTCATGCTTTGCTGCCGGAGTTGCCAGGGGAGGTCGCGCAAGCCTTTACCGAGGCCTGGCGGTTGGCGCTCGCCCACGCCGACACGACCGCTCAGGCCGCGCTCGCCGAGGAACACAACCGGCTGTTTGCAGAGCAAACGACGCTCACGCAAGAACGCAAACTGTGGGAGATCGCGCTCGCGGAAGCCAAGGCCGATCTCACCGAGAGCGCAAATAAGCTGGCCCAAGCCGAGCTGCAAGGTGCCGAACGACAGGGTTTGATTGATCGCCTCGCCGCCGAAGTGGCCGATGTGCGGCAACAACGTGATCACCTGCAGGCACAGCTGGAGCACCGGCAAACGGAACTCAATGCATTGCGAGCGGAGCATGCGACCGTGCAGGCACATATCCGCACCGTGGAAGACCGCACGCATCAACAGGTCGATTTGGCCCGACAAGAGGTCAAGGCCCTAAGCCAGCAGCAAGAGCGAGTGCACCGCGAGCACACCAAGCGCGTAAACGAACTCACGGCGCAGCGTGATGCCTTACAGACCGCCGTGCGGGCGGCGGAGCAGACTGCAGCCCACCAGGCGGGACAAATCGCCGCTTTGGAAGCGACCATCAATCAGTGGCGGCGAACGCAAACCACCGGAACGAAACGCGTCTCACATAAGACGCCTTCGCCTGCGACGAGCAAGGTACGTGAGCGCCAGAAGAAAGCCACACGATAGTTCGGCCGCTGCCCAAAGGGCGCCTCTAAGATCAAGCAGCTACATGTTGCGAGGCCAGGCGTCTCAGGCGATGAGACATGTGCCATGTACTATCGATCACATCGGGCCTGCACCTCGCCCGGGCGATCGGCCACATGAGGTGTCATCGGTTGAGGAGTCGCTTTCATGGCAAACGAGCACGAGCACCCGAAACACCCACATCCGGAACATCCAGGCAAGCCGCCGGGGCCGCCCGATCACGGCAAACAGCCTCATAACCCCCCGTCGCCGCCCGGCCACCGGCCGGTAGGTTGAAGGCGATGCCCCCTTGGTGGGAGCGGTTTCCAGCGCGCTGGGAGCAGGAGCAACAAGCGCTTCGTGACCAAGGCATTTCCTTCGAGATCGACCCGGCAGCCCTCGCTGCCGGGCAATTGATCCTGCGACTGACCGGCTTTCCTGCAGAGCACCCTATCGAGTTGCATTGCACCTACCCGGTCAGCTATCCGTATTTCGCCCCGCAGGTGGTGGCGCCGAGCCTAGAGCTCCAACGGCACCAAACACCAAGTACCAAGCAACTGTGCCTACTTGACCGCAGCGGAGATCGCTGGCTGCCAGCCACCGACACCCTGGCCAGTCTGCTTGCTGAGAAGCTGCCCGAGGTGCTCGCCTCCCAGCCGGACGAGCCTGATGGTGACCAGATCTTCGAAGCCAAGGAAGGGGAGCCGATTACCGTCTATCTCAATCCGGAGCCTGGATCATTTGTGGGCTTTCCGGCGTTTGCCCTTGAAGCAGTGGGCGAGCGCGGTTCGTTGCGTGTCGGCGTGGAAGGATTTCGCCCATTTCGCGCAACCACGCTGGAGATCACCAACGTCAATGGACAACTGATTGCCTTTTCGGACGCGCGCCAGCAGGCGTCGTATCCCGGGCCGCAAGTCGTTCAAGGGCGTTGGGTCAGACTTCCCCGGCGCCCCAGCTTCGGTGATGCGGCGTTCTATTACCGACTAGCGATTGAGGCGTGTTCAGACTTGGCACAACCCGCGTGGCAAAAGCCTTGGGGCGAGAAGGGGCCGCGCGTCGACTTGATCGGGCTGCTGTTTGAAGACGAAATGACCTGGCGCGGTGCTGCTGGCAATGTGATCTTCGTCGCTAAGACGCAAGAGTGGGTGGCTGATGGTAAGCGGGGAAAGGTAGAGACGCGTCTTCTTCGTGCGGAGCTGGAAAGTCGCGGCAACTACTTCCTCCGCAACCCCTCCGCACAAAGCCTGAGTCCAGGCGTGGTCTCCCTGGTTGGCACGGGTAGCATCGGCTCGCCGGCTGCGAAGCTCCTGGCACAAGCGGGAGTGGGGACATTGAGGCTATTTGATGGCGACGTCGTGGAGGCGGGCAACGCTATTCGATGGGAGATCGGGCGTGCTGCTGCCGGTTTCCCAAAGGTGCAGGCCTTGCATTCGATGCTTGCTCACAACTTCCCCTACACGAAGGTCGCACCGCATTTCGTTAGAGTCGGTGACCCAAGGCTCGATCCAGCAAATAGCGCTCGTCTTGATGCAGCAATCTTCAGCAACACGACCTGCATTTTGGATGCGACGGCATCTACCCGCGTGAATCAGTACCTTGCGGAGATGGCGCAACTCCATAGTGTTCCCTACGTTTGGATGCACGCCACCAATGGAGCCTGGGGAGGACTGGTAGGGATCGCCAGTCCCGATCCCGCCCGATGCTGTTGGATGTGCCACTTGTTCTACCTGGAAGACGGAACCATCGAAGCGCTGCCGCACGCGCCTGACGATGACGTCATTCAACCACCGGGTTGCTTGGACCCCACCTTCACAGGCTCGCAAGTGGACCTTACTGAGACCACCCTGCTAGCCACTCGGGTAGTTATTGATCAAGTCACGGCAAGCCTGACTGGCGCGCAACCCGCATATACGTGGAATGTCGCGACGCTCTGTCTGCGCGACGAGCAGGGCCACCCGCAACTTCCCGTGTGGAAGTCCTACGTACTGCCGCCACATGCGCGCTGCCCCAATCATTAGACGCGTCTGGGTACGCCGTGCCGATGCAGTGGGCCTGGAAAGGCTCGCGGACAGCTACTACCCGGTCGAGGTTGGAGGGATTCTCGCAGGCTATGTGAACGAGGAGTCCGCCGTGGTTACCGAGATCGTGGGGCCGGGGCCACAGGCTCAACATAGCCACGACTCATTTCTACCGGATCATGATTATCAGACGAACGAAATGCACCGTATCTTTAGAGCGTCAGGAGGGTCGGCCGTTTACCTAGGCGATTGGCATACCCACCCCGACGGCCCAGTAGCGTTAAGTCCGCTGGATATCCAGACGATGAGAACCATCGCGGGAGATCATGAAGCGCACTGCCCGAATCCGCTGATGCTACTGCTTGCCAGGGAAGAGGGGATATGGACCATGCGAGCATTCTGCTTGGTGAGTACGCAAGAGGTTACCTTTGCGGCAGAAGCGGTACCTATCCACCTGTTCTAAGCCAGATTCCATCCAGAAGTTGCCGTCCTTATCTGCACACCGACGAAGTTGATCACTTGAGCCAATCGGTTGTGATCAGCGTTCCAGCATCTTGATCAGTGAGATGCCAATGGACGAAATCGGCGGCAGATTCAGCTGATCGAAGCAGCACATTGAGGACTTCTTCAGGCAATGGGAGTGTTGTGGAAGAGGAGCTATTACACCGGTAGCCAGAAAGTGTTGATGTGGAAACGCTGGCGATGAGGGGAGCCAAGTTACTCGGTTCAGGCCAGGTCCTTGAGGGTGTTGGCGTAGACCAGGTCACCCAAATAGGTGCGCCAGCCGACCTCATGCTGACGCAGCCCGTCGCGCGCATTGGCCTTGATATTAGTGAGATTCGGCGACTCGGCCTGTGTGATGGCGTTGCCAAGCGCCACGTAGGCTCGACGGTGACGCACGCCCAACTCCGCGAGCAAACGCGCAGCGACATTCGGGGCTCCAAAGCGCAGCTGTTGCGTGAAGTTCGACACGCCCACCGCAAGTTCCAGGCCGTCGGCCTCCAGTCGACGCGCCAGCAGGCTCAGACCCTGCTCCACTAGCGTTTGCAGGGTATAGGTGATCGCCCGCGTGTGGAGCGCCAACAAGTCGTCCATGTCGATCTGTAACTGTTGACCGATTTCGACGAACGTCTCTCCCAACATCCAGCGCCGGACGATCTCGAAGAAGCGCGACTTTGCGCCTTCCACCTGATCCGCCTCGACACGAAACCCTTGCAGGACCGCATGCTGCAGTTCGGCATGCGCCCATGCCCATTCCAGAATGACCGTCCGCAATCCGTCGTCCAGAACATCGACCGGGTCCTGCCAATTCGGCCGAGCCGGCCAAAGCCCGTCCGATACTGAGGCGAGCATGCGCACCCTCGCGCCTGTCTCTCGTACCCATGCCAACTGGCCAGTTGGTCGCAGGCCAATGAGCCGGCGAGCCCGCAGCGCGAAGACATCACGAAGCAACTCCGCCTGAGCTTGTTCCAACTGCCTCGCCGCAAAGGTCTGCTCAGCGAGTTCCCGAGCGCGCGCGACGAACAACTCTTCTCCCACCTCTTCGGAAATGAGGTCGATTAAGGTCGAATCGACGCCGTCTACGACAGGGTAGACGGCGTCGATGCCCTCAAGGAAGTCGTTGCTCAGCGCTATTCCCTGTTGTACGAGATAGTTGCTTAATTGCCGGATCAGACTCACCAATGAGCCGTGCACCGGCTCACCAGCGCCTTGCGCCGCGACCGGTAGCACCAGGCCCCATTGGCTAGGGTTGGCGCAGATCACCAAGCCCTTGGTGTTCGCGCCAGCGCGACCAGCACGACCGACCAGATTCTTGATGTCCCGTGCGAGCATGGCCTCGGGCTGCTGTCTACCAGGTCTACGGCGCTGCACTGAGTACAGGACCAAGCTGCGGATGGGCAGATTTACGCCCTCGGCCAGCGTGCTGGTGCAGATCACCAGACGAACTGCATTGTCCCGGATCAACGCTTCGAGGACCTCGCGCGTCTCTTGCGGAATATCGCCGTGGTGAAGCACAGCACCGTGGCGCACGGCCTGCGTGCCGATCCACGCGGCCCCGTACTCGGCCTCCAGGTAAGCGATGCACGCTGGCAAGGCCCCTGGTTGCACGTAGTCCAAGGGCGCAGGCAGCGGTAGTGGGTGCGCCAACTGGTTGACGAGTTCTCTCGCGAGGCCCTCGGCGCCCTGGTCGCCTCGCTTGTTCGCAGCGAAGATCGCGGTAGCCCCCATCGGCATAACCTTTCTGGCAGCGGCGACAGCCTGTGTCTTGACGGAGGCGAAGCCGTAGGTGTTTTGGCGCCGAGTGACCGGATTGGTAAAGGTGAAGCTGTTGCGATCCAGGAAGTGATCGAGGTTGAAACGTCGTTCGGGCGCTTCGTGCGGGTGCATGGCCAGGCGAATCGAAGTGGCCGCGCCGTTACCCTGCGGCTGAAGGACGGCGAACTCAGCAGTCGCAGGGCGATAAGTGCTGCGAATGACTGTCTGGTCGGTGCCGCCGAGCCACGCATTGATCTCCTCGATGTTGGGCACGATAGCGGACACGAAAACGAAGCGGGGCGCGGCCCCGGCACGCGACTTCATGCGCGCCAGTAGCAACTCGAGTCCGATGCCGCGCGCATCGCTGTCCAACAAGTGGCCCTCGTCGCAGATCACCAAAGAAATTCGCTGAGCGAATGTCGGCTCGGCGATAAGGATTCCCGACAGCGACTCGGGCGTCGCTACAATGGCCCGGACTTGGTCAAGATCGCGGACCTCGTCGCCCGAGGGCACCGTGCCGCCGTATGCGCAACGAGCGGGTAAGCCAATCGCGTTCAAACGGGTAACGAGGGTCCCCTTCAGTTCTGAGGCGAGGGAGCGGAAGGGAACGAGCAGCACTGCGACGTTGTCGGGATACGCACTCAGGTGCCAGTAGAGCAGGGTCTCACACAGGGTTGTCTTGCCGGCGCCGGTGGGCATCTGCATCGCGTAGCTGTTGGCGTTGTTCAGCAAGCCACCCCGAATCGCCTGGATCTGCGAAGGGAAGAACTCCCAACTCGAGGGTTGTCGATCAACCAGCGAACGCACCAGCGGTGTCCAGAACGGGTCGGTACCCTGCGGCAGGACTGCACGCAAGTTGGTCTGTTGGAAACGCTCAAGCAAGCCGCGTAGCAGCCGGGCCACGATCCAAACCTCGTAACCTTCCTCCAGGGCGCGAGCCTCTCGCTCCCGCAGCGCTGCGGCCCGCAAAGCGATGCGATCTAAGTCACCGGCTTTGAGTTCGTCTATGACCCCTCGCGAGAAATCAGACTGCAACGTCCCCGGTCGCGACAGAAAGTCGTAGCAGGCAGCGCGCAGGCTGCTCGGATTAGCTGGTCGTACAGAACGCCGCATCGCCAGACACGCCGATGCGGGGAAGTCGCCGAAATAGAATGCCGCTGCGGCAAACAACGTCGCGTCTTCGCGGGAAATGCCCCAACCACCCAATTGGTCCTCGGTCATCTCGACCGAGAACTGCAAGAACGCATTGCCCAGCTGCGCCCAATCCCCGGGTGCGACCTGGGGTTGGTGGAGGTTGGCGAACAGCTCACCTACCAAGGAGATGTAGTAATCATCGACGCGGTGGTCGATAGGTCCAAGCTCGACTGGCAGTTGCGTAAACTGAAAATGGCGCAGGTGCCGGGCGGTATCGGCGTTGTTGATCCACCGCTGGAGGGACGCGCGCATGACTAGGCCGAGGCCTGTGCGGCAGCGAATGCCGCGGTGTACGTCTGCTGCAGGTTTGGCACGCCGATCACGACGAGGGTGAACTCCGGATCTGCTTCGTTCGGCGCCGCGACCAGCTCGTTGGTCAATAGCGCATCGCAGATGACGGCCACCGCGCGGAAACGTTTGGAGACGGGCGGGTTGTCCACTGCTTGGATGAATCGGTCGAGCAACGGCAGGTCGACGTCACCGAGATCCGTGGTCAAGGCCCGCTCGCGCAACCACACCAGCGTGCTGGCGAGGCGGCTGGTTCGATCCTTCTTGCAGTCGGCAATGGCATCTGTGATCGGGGTGGACGCGCCCGCGGTAGCTTTGGCTTTGACCTCGGCGCAAAGGATGGCATCCGCCGCACTGGCGTGCGGGCGGTTCGGCATCACGAAATGCACTACGTCCGACTTGGGCGCCGGCTTGGTCCGGTCCTGCTTCAGGCGCCACTTCTTCGGTCCGATCGCAGTGGCCGGCAGCTCGCGGGACGCCTGATAAAAGTAGCCAAGCACCTCGCCGAAATCGCCGGACATGGTCGCTCCCGCATCGGGGAGCTTGGATTGGACGATCTCGGCGCGCGTTACGCCGGTTCTCTGCGCAGCGGCATCGAGATCGGCGTCGGTTATGTAGCAACGCCTGAGTGGTACGCCGATGCTTGCCGCCAGCTGCGCCACACTCGCCGTGCTTACATGGATCAAGACGTACGGCTGATCCTGCGCGTGTGCAAACCACGGCACGGCGTCCACGAAATCAATTCCAAGTTCATCCATAGCACCGAATTCCTTTCAGTCCTCGAAGGGGAGTGCTACCGGATCACGGAAGAACCGGTCAAGCACAGACTTTGGGCGTGAGTGAATCAGTGTGCCCGACTTTTCCGCGGTCGGGGCAAGGAGAGCCCCAGCGGCCTGGCCTTGCTCAAGAGCAGATCGATTCTTCCAGTCTGAGCGGCGGTCATTGCAGCGACGGTCTTCCGGGGCGAGGTCGACCCTGCAACGTCGACCCGCGGCACCTGTCGAAATGGCTCATGATCAAGTGTGAGAAATTTCCTATCCCATCGATCGGTTTCGGCATAAATTGGCAGTTGAAGCACGAAACGATGACGGCCCAGGGACTCCTGCCCTCTGGAGTGGGCATCGGGCGCAGCGCCGTGGGGACGGCCTCCCGGTCACGCTGCGCTTCGCGAATGCGATCGGTGAAATCTTTACCGCCGCGCCATTGCACGCTGATCCGATGTTGCCGTTCAAGCGCAACATCTGGTCGGTGGAACCCGGAAGAAAAGCGTAATGAGTGCCTACCAACCAACCAGACCTGGCGATTCCCGGCTCCACTACACGGGCGTGCTGGTCGCAGGCGATGCATCTGACACCATCGGCGGTAGCCTTCTGCCTTTGGGGTCCGGCTTCTTCGTCGCGCCCTTCCTCGCGCTCACAGCGCGCCACGTCATCGACGAGGTCGCCGAGAAGTTCCACGGCTGCCGCATCCACGAGATCGTCGGTGATATGAAGTTCGGCATCGACTTTTCGATCCAGCATGCCCATCACGGCCCTATGAAGTGGGCCGTGATGGGCTACGGGTACACGCCGACCATCGATGTAGTGGCCCTGTGGGTGGAGCTACGCGAGCCGCCCGAATTGCCGGCCGACTTCACGTGGGAACTGCCAACCCTGTCGCTCGCCCAGGCGAGAGTCGACCAAGCGGTAAACGCGCTCGGCTATCCGCACTCCACCCATCGTCTGGATGAGCAGGGTAATGCAAAAGTCGGTCTTGATCCCCACGAGTCCTCTGGCACCATCGCCGCGATCCACGAGCGGGCCCGGGACAGGGTCATGCTCCCATACCCGTGTTTCGAGGCAAACGCGGCTACCAAAGGCGGCATGAGCGGTGGGCCGGTTTTTTCGAGCGATGGTCACGTCATTGGGGTGGTCGGGTCCAGTTTTGAACTTGGGAAGAGCGACGAGCCGGCAGTGTCCTACGTCTCGGCAATCTGGCCCGCGGTCGGTATAGAGTTGCGGCACACCGCCGCCCCGGTGACAGTGGCGACGGCGCCCTATCTTTTGCAGGAGCTAGTGGATGATGGCGCCGTTCGTGCTGTCGATCGCTTCACCTCTGTGGATGCTACGGGCACAGTCACACTGAGCATTCCAGCCTGATTAGTAGACGCGATCGAACCTGCGCCGCGGCGGAAGCCGTTCGCGGAGCTCAGCCGGCGAATCTGTAAATCGTCCGGCTCAAGATCTCGCAAACCGCCCCGATCTGGCCTTCCGCCACGAGGTGCGCCAACGACCGCCGTTGGGAGGAGCCCGCGGCGAGCAGCTAGCGCGCCGCCGCCACTGGGGCCTTGTCAGGCTCCTACCGGGGATATAACTCCATCACTGACGTCGAGGACTATCCGATGTCTGGTCTGTTGCAACCGAGGTCATCGCCTCATGCTCTGCCAGCAAGTAGGCGAGGTAGCTCCGAATGAGGTTGGCGTAAAGACGCGCCTCGCGTGGACTCATAGCCACACCAGTATTGAGATCAAGTCCGTGCCGAACCCCGCCTCCGGTCGGCGATGATAGGTAGCCATGTAACCTTGTGGCCCAGTCCAACGCCTGGTCAAACGTCGTGCCACGCTTCTTCTTCCGGAGGTCTTGAACGATCTTGTTGAAGTATGTGCCACCTATCTTCCCGGCGTCGGTGTCCACACCTTTGAATGCCGTCGTGGTAACACTTTCCAGCAGCCAAATCAGCTCCTGAACCGCCTCTCGCCCTCTGCCTTCTGACAAGCTTCGCTCGGAGCGCTGAAGGGATTTCTGAAAAATCTCGACTGCCTGGTCGGCGAGCGAAGCTGGGCGGGTGGGCACGTCCACGAACGCCTCGGACCCACCGGTACCTGCAAACAACAAATCCGGTGGGTGAAGCTCAAACGGAATTTTATGCTTCTGCATCACCTGGTTGATCAGGATCGCGTCAGGTACCACCCATGATGGCGACTGTCGCTTGATCAATTCACAGCTATCGGAGAATGCTTCTATAAACCGAGGCGCATTTTCCGATGCCTCGTCCATCATTGTTCTGAGATCGGCTCTTGCCCAAGCCTCACTAGAGCTGCGATTGTGAATTCGATCAGTTGCAATCGCAAAGTGCTCCTTGAACGTCTCGAGGACATCTTGGCGTCCCCCTTGGGCAGCCACTCTCTTGGCAAACGCAAAGAACTCATCGATGGCGCCGTTGGGCACAGGTGCTGACGGCGGAGTAAAGTGCCACCGCATGTCGTACTTTAACGCCACGTATCACCCCCTTTATGAGCATTGCGCGCTTCGCTCGACAGCGACTCAGTGCGCCGCTCAATTGCTTTGATCGCCTGGATGGCATGAGTACCTATGGCATCTTTTAGGCTGAGTTCGCGCAAACGGTAAAGATCGGTATCGTCGCCGTACTTTTCTAGTATCCCAATTGCAAATATGACCACTTCTTCTGTACCCCTTCGTGCCTCGAAGGAGCCGAAATAGGGCGCCGGCACAACGCTGCCGTTCAGGGTCTTGCGACTGATTGTCAGCACCGCTTGTGGAAAGGCGCGCGTGAGCGAAATCCTCTCTCGGGTAGCGCCTTCTCGACCGGCCGCGGACCAACGGTCCATTAGCGCTTGTTCGGTCACCATGACAGCGCCAGCTGCCCCGGCGATCGCGCCCTCGGCAAGAAGTGCGTGAAGTAGAGGCTCAGTAGCGGCCTCCGTCACCGCCTGTGTAAGATCGCGCCGCGCGAGCCAATAGCAGAGGTGCGCACATACACGCAGCGCAATCTGAGTCGCTGATACCAAGTCCTCCTGCTGAAATGCTGGCAATGGAACGCCGAGCGTTCCCAACCCCACATGCGCCTGAATATAGACACGAAGGGCTTCTTGCGGCATCACACTCCGCGCGTCAGGCATGTTTACCCACTTACCCATCGCGCGGGCCACCGCGGGATCACCGGTTGCAACGAGTTCTTGGATCAGTCCAGCTAGAAACAGCCCTGCATGCTCAGTGCCCTCACAAGCCATCATCCAAAGACGTTTTCGTTCGTCCGCCGTCAACTCCTTCATCGCCTCGATATAGGCGCTAGAGTACGGATGGTCAAATTGGGCATCAAAAACGGCACGCGCTCGCGCGTTGGCATAGTCATCGGGTGGAAGACTGAGGAGGTCATGTATCTCACCTCGAACCACATCCACATGCTCTGCCTCTTCATCCACCAACGCACCAAGTTGCTGAAGCACATCCAGGATCATGCCGGCCAGTAGAGGATTCACCTCCTTCAAAAGGCCATCCATCGCCACAATCAACTGGTTGCGCAATGGATCCTCGACGTCGTAACGGCTAACCACATGAGCAAAGTCAATTAGCTGAAGTCGTAAGTGGTAGGGCTGGTATCGCCAAGCCTCACCAAAAAGTGGAAGGACGAAGGGTAGGAGTGCCTGAGCATCAGACATGGACCAGGCGCGCGATAGCAGTAAGTACCGCTGACCCGGCGTAGTAGTCTTGATCCATGCATCAACGATTGCGTGGTCAGCCGGTAGCGTTGATCGCTGTCCGATGCGATATAGGCCGCTCACGAGGCACGCAAATAGTCGTGACAGCATCACGGGGCTCGATTGGCGGCCGTAGGCAATCTCAAATAAACCACTTCGCAGAGGCATCTTGTGCTTCTCCGAAATTTCGCGAAGCTGCGTCGCGCTGCGGGCGAGCGTTGCATCGAGGCAGGCGGCTCCCTCCATCAGACGATCGACGTTTAAGCCATCATTGAACAGATGACCTAAGACCTCTAGCCGGGCGTAATCGCTTGCTGTCCAAGCTTGCAGGGTTTCATCCACCAAGGCGATATGAGGTGACGCAGATTCAATAATCTCGAATTGCAGGTGCTTTACCTCTTCCAATGCCCTCTGCCACAAGTGGTCAAGATGGCGCTGCAAGCACAACTGTGCCTTCCTGCCACACCTACCTTCATTACATGCCTTCAGCAGGTCAGCCTGGGTAACCTGCTTGAGCACGGCATCGAGGAGCTGATCATCATCAATGGCAGCGATAAGGAAACGCCGGCTGTCAGCGTAGCGCGGGTCATTGATAGACCGAAGCAGTGCATCGGAACTTCCTTGAGCGTCACGCACAGCTGCCTCGGCCGAGAATGCGGTCAAGAAGAGCTCATGCCAAAAGCTGATCCTTGGCCCGCGCCGTACCAGGATGCGGCTGTCGATAATTCTGCGATACACCTCCGGAGGAACATTGCACTCGCTAGCCAGCCGATCAAACTCCATAACTGACAGGCTAAAGGACAGGCGCCGCGTCAGCTCGGCCGAGACGCGCGATAGCAAAGCGATTCCCTGGTTCGCAGCGTCCCCGAGGCTTCGACGGATGTAGGCTTCAAAGAGCATCGGGCCATTGGCAGTCGCTCCGAGCGAGGTACTGACCTCACCCAAGAGCCTCGCTTCAAGCCCAGAAGATATGCAGGCCAACATCGATGTGATCACTTCACCAGCCGGAGCGCCGTCGCTGGCATACGCGATCTGCTCTTTCAGCGGGGGGGATGGCTCGCTCACGGAAACGGCCGCAAGCTCAAGAAGGTCGGGACGTTCGATGTTCCCCTGGGCTGTCACCAGTACTGTGGCGCCATAGCGACGGGCGACCGCGCGGAGGCTTCGCGTCAATGCCAATCGCTGAGACGCAGGCACTTCGTTGTAACCGTCCACTACGACGAGGAGAGGCGAAGCCAATCGGCGCGCGGCGTTCAAAAGCGCTGATGAGCTAGTGTCAAGCAGTCCTAGATCACGGTCTAGCAACTGTCGAAAGTCGTTCTCAAAATATTTCGCGGCAAGCAACACGCTGATGCCGCCACCGTCTTGCCAGGCCAGGGCGACCCGCGCGGCTAAGAGCGACTTTCCGCACCCCGAAGGACCAAAAACCAGCGAACTTCGGCGCGTCTTCACCACGTAGTCAACATAAGTGGGCGTGTCGATCGCAGAGCCATTCAGTGCATAGGTGTCTAAAAGCAGGGTGTCTGCCTCCCGCTGATAGAGCTCCTTAAAGGCGCGCGTATATCGCGCTACCTCGTCCTCGGCGTGCAGCAGTGCGGACGACCAAGCAGCATCGATTGTGGGTACCTTGCGCAGTGCAAGGTGGTCAGCCATGTTCCTCCACTGGCTGTATGACCAGCGGGCTTGCGACGGGGAGTTCAGGACTGTCGCGATGTCATCTCCATTGATGAGCGTGACTTTGTAATCGTCCACAGCCACGTCAGAATCCGGCGGAAGTCGCGGCTCAACTACGATGCATGCATTCGGGTAGCCGACGACGTCATCGCTTAATGCACGCATGGCGTCACGCAGGGCATTCTTGGCATATAACACTTGCTGATAGGGGTTGCCGAGCCCACGGCTGCCTTCCGCATCGAGTCGTCGCCACTGCCCGTTTTGCCGACCTCGCACGGGACCTGCAAAGGTTTTGACTTCGATGACCAGCGTGGCGCGCGCGGTAGCGACCATGAAGTCGACCTGACGCCCGCCAACGTGGAAATTGCAGAAGACGTGGGCAGCTAGGCCCATGGCCTCTAGAGCCCTGACGATCTTGCGCAATACCTGCTGCTCAGAGCGCACTTCAATCGGAGCGCCAATATAGATCTCGACCGCGCTAGGCAAATCGTTTTTCATAAAAGAGGTGCCCCAGCGCGAGAAAGATGCGTCTAGTCCGTCTTCTTGGAAGTCGCGGTGAGACGTAGAGTGGTCATGGCATTGGCTCCTGCATTGGATCGGCGTGTGTAGTACGACACCATGCGATCGGTCTTCCACCCGCCCGCCAACTGTATCTGAGTCCCGGTGGCGCCATGCTCGGCTAGGTCGTTCGCGGAACCGATCCGCGTCGAATGCCCACTTATGCTGCTGGCGTTCTCTAAGCAGGCGGCCTTCGCCCGCCGCCGAAAGATCCGCGCCACTTCCTGCGGCAGCAACGCCTCAGCTGAATCCCCCGTCGCCTTAGGCCGCCCACCGAGCGGGCGGAAGAGGGCGCCGGCGGTAATGTTGGCTGCCGCCTGCCAGGCGCGGACCCGGGCGATCGTGGCCAAGCTCACGAAGCGATAGTCCGGCGCAGCGCCGTCCTGGTTGGTCTTGGAGAAAGGCACGTGCAGCGACCAGGTGTTGCGGCGACGGTTGTGGTGAAGGTGCTCGACGCAAATGGCCACCAGCTCCGATTCGCGGCACAGCGTGTCCGAGGCGATCGCCAGCAGCGCGGCGTCGCGCAGGTCGCGCGGACTGTCGCCGAGCGTGGCCAGAATGGTCTCGACACCGGCGCTGTCGAGCTCGCCGGCTTGCTTGCGAGCATGGCCGCCGGTGCCTTTCAGGCGCCGGATCAGCTTCTTCCATTTCACCGGCCAGTCCGGATCCTTCGACGGACTCGGCAGGCCCGCGGCGACGTGCACCAGACCAACCGTATACAGATAACGGTCTACGGTGGCGCGCTTGCGCCCCTTGTCGATCGCCGCTGCCAGGAAGGCCTCGAGTTGGTCCACGGAGGCGGGCAGGGGTGTCATGCCGGTCGCTTCGCACCAGGCGAGGTACTGGGTCCAGTCCGAGCGCACCGCTTTCACCGTGGCCGGTGCGCTGCCGGCGGCAAAGTCGCTCGACCAGGTGGCCAGCCGTGCGAGCACCGCCTCGACCGACGACGCCAGGGCGGGCCGCGGCGCATGGATGTCGGGCGCCACCGCCGGCACCGCAGTGAGTTCCTGCAGCGCGTCGACGACGCGCAGGGGGAGGGCGTTGGGCTCGGTCATGGCGGGGCATCCCAAAGGCACCTGGACGGCGCCGATACCCAATAATAGCGAATAAGTGTCATTATTCGCTATATAATTTTGCTATGAATCTGTATGCTTTTCAGCATCTTATGATTTAAGCTTTTGGTGGGACGCTGACAAATAACAACGCACCACGGCTTGACTAACCCTGCAGTCCGATCGAAACGGGCTGTCGCGAAATATGAGATGGCTAGTCACGACAATCCCGGCGAAATTGCAGGGAGGAAGCTTCGATGTCGTATGTCTCGCGAATGTGCGCTCGGCTATTGGTGCCAAGCGTGGTACCGCTGCTGGCTTCGCTACTCGCCGCGGTGGTGTCCAAGGCCTTGTTGGACGTTCCGGTCTCCATGGGGGGCGCACCCGTGTGGCCCGAACTTCCTGGCACCCTTGTGGCGTTGGGGGTAGGTGCCAGCGCGTTGTATTACCTCGTTCAATTCGCACGGCTGCTGCTGTGGCAGCGAGGTCACGCGGACTCATGCTATGTCTGTGGTTGCCTGTTAGGCCGTGAACGTCAGGGGCGCTGGGGTGCGTATCGGCGCTGCCTGGGATGTAGCAAAAACCACTCAATCTAAGGAGCGATGTATGGCGACCAAGCTACCGCGTGGACTGGATGGGCGGACCCGCGACCAAAACCCGCCGAAGGCCGGCGAGATCCGTCAGAAGCGAGGCGATACCTTGGTATCCACCTTGCGCCGAGAGTACGGCGATGACTTTGCCGCCGGCATTCGGTCCGACGCCAAGCTCGAAACCGTGCGCGAGCGCACCGGCAAAAGTCTGCACCAGCTCGTGCGGGACATGCCCAAGAAGAAATGACTTTTCGGAGCGTGGCTCACCGCCGGCGGCCGGTCGCGTCAGGCTACGCCCCCGATCTACGTTCAGCCAGCCGCAGCAACTGAGAACCAGCGGCGCATCAGCACGTCGCAGCCTCATGGCGCCCCGAAAGCGTCGAAAAATAGCGACACGGTTAACTGGGTGACATGGTTAAGTGGTCAGCTCTCGGCGAGATCACACGGCGAATCTCAACTCTGTCGTTTCTCAGACCAAGCTCTGGGGTTGCCGCAGATCCCATTTGATCGCGTGACGAGTGCAATCCTGTAAGAAGGTGACATGGTTACGCGGAGTGACAGGGTTAAGTGGGTCGGTGACACGGTTAATTGGGTGACGACACGCATGCCAAGCCCGTCGTGGGGCCATTCTTTATTTTACATAATATACATTATGCGCAATTGCGGGTGCGGCTGCCACCGACGGGCTGCGAGGCGTTCGTGACCGCGCCTTCCTCCTAGTCTGGAGCGGCGGCGTTCGGAAGTGGTGGGGCTGCATGTCACCGACGTGCGCCCGCTCGATGCCGACACCTGGGTCTACGCGCTCGGCGCCACCAAGACCACCACTGACGGCCCGCGCCGCGAAAAACCGCTGCGGGGCAAGGTGGCCCAGGACCTGGCCGCCTGGCTCGCCGCCGCGCCGACCGCGACCGGCCCCTCTTCCACCGGCTGCACCGCGGCGGCATTGTCGGCACCACGGACATTACCGCCGACAACGTGGCACGTGTGGTCCAGCGCCGCGCGGCCCTCGCTGGGCTGGAGGGCAACTGGGCAGCGCATAGCCTGCGCTCGGGCTTTGTCACCGAAGCGGGCCGCCAGGTCGTGCCGCTGGGCGAGGTGATGGCGATGACCGAACACCGTGGAGTCAGCACCGTGATAGGGTATTTCCAAGCCGGCAGCTTGTTGACCAGTCGCGCGAGTTACCTGCTTAACGGACCGACCCTCCCCGCTGCGAGCAGAACCGTCCCCGATTACGAATCGTAATTACCGGGCCGATGATTGGCCTTGCTCCAACATTCTCACCGTCAGATGCGGGGGCTTGGTAGTCGCAGTAATATTCATCCGAGCAACAGTGCTCCTCTGGCCGGGATGGGCGGGCCTTCACAAGCACGTACTCGCGCTAAGGAGAGAAGCGTGATCGGTAGTGGATTCTGGGCCTCTGCGGGCTGGACGCTTCAGCTGCTGGCCATTTTCTCCGCGACGTTGTTTGGTGTCTTGGCCATCCTTTCCAAGCGGAAGGTGGGCTCTCTCTCTACCTCAGACAGGTACATAGTGACCGGCTCGGTTGTTTCCGGGCTTGTTGCTATCGCAATTCTTACGGTCACGGTAGTGGCAAGCAGGTACCGTGCACAGGCTGAATCGGATCAGCGTGCTGAGAATATCAGGGAGCAAGACCGGATCCTCAAAGAGTCTGAGCGTCACGAGTTTCAAATATCCAATTATGGAGCCGTCATCGTCTACGAAGTTCCCGCATCAGAGCCAGTCCTGATACCAGCTATCAAGCAATGGAATAAATACCTAGCATCCATCGACCCAAATATCCCGTTCGCCACGCCAGAGTATTGGACAGGCCCTGATCCTACTGTAAGCCTTGTCCGCGATGACGCTGGCCGTGTCACTGAAATGCAGATATTCCCGAACTCGAAGCTATTCCCGAAGATGTCGCGCGCGCAGGCAGAACATTTTTTTCCGGTCGTATGGGTGCGCTTGCTTAAAAAAGATGCGGGCGACCCGACTCATTTTAATAATCAGCCAGCCACACTCATGTACCATCGAGAAGATGAGGATTTATCGTTCGGTATTCCTGCATTGAATATGTTACAAACCACTCTGACGCCAGATGCCAGTGCTGGCCCTATTGTAGAAGGCGGCCTGTTCTACCATCCAGCAGATGGAACCGTTGATCTTTTTGTGAAGATCAATACGCACAAACAGCGAATCCACACCACTGGAGCCATTACCAGCTTAACTGATTTGCCTGGGCGCATACTTGAATTCGATATAGTTTCACTGCCAAGCATCCTTTCGGTTAAGGAGATTAGCCTAATCACCCAGGCTGGCCAACTCGAAGATATTGCGGGAAGCGCACAAATAAACGCCCTAAAGCTTGAGACTTCCACTGCGGAAGGCGGCACGATCGTGATGCATCGCCTAACCCGCGATGATTTCCCTGCGCTCGCGCACACCGGTGATTCCGTGTCCGAAGGCGTTAATCACTAATGGCGGCCTGCGCATCGAATCAGCCGGGCAATGATCGAGGGCGGCTATGACCACCGCGGCGTGCCGAGGTTTCTCAACCGCCTGCTAATCTAGCAATGCCGCCCCACTGAAAAAAAGACAATCATGGCTGTCAATCTCGATTCGCTCTCCCCTGCTTAACTCCAAGCATGAGTGCCCAAGTCGAACGCTCGCCCACCAAACACCTCTATTACATCGCGGTGGCGATCGGCATCATCGTGGTATCGACCTCCCGCCGCTCTTGCATCTCGACACCCTGAGCGTTGTGGTACGTGCGCACGGTGTGGTGATGCCGACCTACATTGCTTTGTTCGTTATGCGAGCACTGCTGGTTGCATGGTACCGACTAGCCCTGGTGGGCATTGAGGGTTCACAGGCTCAACCTACCCCCGATAACACCCACTAATCGCGATGAGCTACCCAAGTTCCTGAAGAGCCCGCCCGAAGGTGAAAAGCACGAACACCGATGACTTGAGGGAGCTCGACAAGAATCGCTCTGCAAGGGTCTGCGCATGGTCTAGCGCCGGATGGGCAGCGCATCGGGGCCTGATCTAAGCGAAGCCGAGGATACCCAGCACGGCACCCACTGCCTTCGCGATGAAGGGCGCCATGCCTGCTATGGCTTTCGCTGCATCTATCAATCCGTCCTTACTGAGTTGCAACTTCGCTTTGTCAGGAGCGGGCGCAGTAGCTTCGTCGATGACTTCCTTGGTCAAGGCCGCAACCTTGCTTTGCTCAGCTGCTGGCAATGCGTCCGCCAATTTGCCGCTCGCTGCCAACAATTGCTCCAGCGCGGCTTTTAGGTCCGGGGATGCAACGTTGTTCACGACGTTTTGGGATCCATTGATTGTGGCGTTGTAGTTGACGTTTCCACCTACGTTTCCGCCGATGTTCAATTGAGTGTTCACGACGTTAGCCTTCTCGACAGTAAGATGCACAGTGGCCTTGCCTTCCCCAATTGACCGCATGATTTCCTCAGCTCGAACCAGGCTCTGCCTGCGGTCCTCAAGCAACTCGCGCACGGCTGCCGCTTCGCTGCCGGTGAGCGCATCATAGGCAACCAATGCGTCCCGTAGTGCTTGCTGATCATTGCCAAGCCACTGGGCGCGGTTCATTACTTTGTGTGCGTGCGCGAGATAGCGTTCAAAGGCGGCATTGGGCGCTCCCAGAGAATCTGCCTTGCGTAGAACCAGCTTGAGTACTTCCAGCTCGGCGTGCAGGCACAGCAAGTTTGTGCGCAGGTGGTTGCGCTTACCTTGTCCGCGTGCGGCGCCGGATTCAAGCCACAGCAGCAGGCACTCATCGGACTTATGCCGGCGCAATAAATCCACATGCAACTGAAGAGGCGCGCCTTTGCTGGTTTCGGTTCCGCCGAGTGGCCGGGTGATATCGAGATACTCCGACGGATCGGCGTCAGCGAACTTGTAACGCCCACCCGTTTCCATGTACAGCAAAGGCTTACCCGACAGAAGAATGCCGGGGCTAGTGGGCAGTTGTCGCGACGTGGTCGCTTCGGCAATGCGTTGGACGACAGCATTGCGCTGCTTCAAAAACGGCGCAGGCGAAGAAACGGGGACATCACCCGATGACGGAAGCAACTGCACCTGTAGATCCAGGATATCGTCCACGAGCGCGCGGAACACGGCCTGTGTCTGTGGAAACACCAGGCCGAGTTGCACGCCCAGCTGCACATGCCAAAGCGCTCCGCCGTTGCTGTAAATGCGACGGAAGATACGTTCGATGCCGAACGATTTCTCGGAGACGGCTTTGGTGCGTGCGAAGTGCAGAGCCGGCTCGCCCATGGCGAACGTCGCCTTGAAAGCGGAGCGCGCCTCAACGAACCAAGCAGCGTTTGCCCATTGGTCGACGCGCCCCGCACCTTCGCTCCGTCGCCGGCGCACGCCACCGATGCCCCTCAGAAAGCCACGGCGCTGCGGGTCGGGTGGAAACTGCCACCCTGGTCCGACGATGCCTGTCGTTCCGGTCTGAAACAGACGTAAATCAGCAATCGGCAGTTGCAACACAAGCATCATGCTGGCGCCTCGCCGAGCAAGTTGCCCCCGTCTGGACGAACAGGCACGGGGGCCGATGGTTTGCTTCCCGCACGACAGCCGCGCACGGTAGCGGCGCCAGTCTCCGCGCCCTTCCAGCCGCAGTCAACTACGAAGCGACGAGCGGTGCCACGGACACTTTTTGACGGTTAGCGCGATCAATGCGTGCTGCAAACCAGGTGCCTGCCCGGCTTCCGCAAAAAAAGCCGGCGTGGTGCGACCATGCCGTCCTTGTGGTGATGAGGGCCACTAGCCCCGGGCGGCAGCCGCGTTCTGAAAGGTGCTAGCGGCTTTTGGCATCCCTCCCCCGCCTACCAAGGCGTCAGCTGCCAGCCCTGCCCCGTCACCTCCAGTCGCCGATCCAGCGCAATGCGATCGAGAAAGACGTGGTCGTGCGACACGATCATCAACGCGCCGCGGTACTGCAGAAGCATCTGTTCGAGCGCGTCGAGGGAGCGCAGGTCGAGGTGGTTGGTGGGTTCGTCCAACAACAGGAGTTCGGCGGGTTGTTCGCGGTACAGCGCGAGGGCGAGCGCGGCCTTGAGCCGTTCGCCGCCGCTGAGCTCGGCCGCGGGTTTGAGAGCGGCGTCACCGGACAAACCGAGCAGTGCGAGGCGGGTGCGCATGTCCGCCTGCATGGCGGCCGGCTGTGCGGCAAGCAGTTGCTGCAGCGGTGATTGGTGCGGCAAAAGCAACTGCAGCTGCTGATCGAGCAAGGCCATCGGCACGTGCACCGCGCACTCTCCGGCGGCCGGCGGCACTGCACCAGCGAGCACCTTCAGCAAGGTGGATTTGCCGCTGCCGTTGGGCCCGACGATGCCGATACGCTGTCGGCCCCAGACGGTGAGGTCGAGCGCGCTGGCGCCACCGGCACCGTACGGCAGCCGCAGGTTTTCCAAGGTGGCCACTTTGCGCGATGCCGCCCCGGGCAGCTCCGGCACCAGTAGTGCGATGTCGGCGTCTTCGGCCACCTGCGAGGCAGCCTCGCGCACGCCTTGGGCCAACGCCTCCTGGCGCGCGTCCTGCTCGCGTTGCCACTTGCCCATGCTCACCTGGCTCTGCTGCTTGCGTCGGCCGAGCAGGATCGGCGCCTGGTTCGCTTCGCGTCCCGCACGCGCCCCGCGCGACTGACGACGGCTGAGGTTCTCCAAGGTCTGCCGACGTTCTTCATCGCCGCGACGCTGCTCGGCCTTGCGATGTTCCAGCGCCTGCACCGCACGCTCCTGCTCTTGCGCCCGGGCGCTTTCGTAGAACTCGTAGTTGCCACCGTAGTCGCGCAGGCCGGTAGGCGAGAGCTCGACGATGCGCTGCATGGCCTGAAGCAGTTCCCGATCGTGGCTGATCACCAGCAACCCTTTCGGCCACGTGCGCAGGCGCTGCAGCAGCGCGTGACGATGCGGGCGATCAAGGTGGTTGGTGGGCTCGTCCAGCACCAGCACGTCGGGCTCGGCGAGCCAGGCGCCGGCCAGCGCGACCTGGGTGAGCTCGCCGCCGCTGAGTTGATTCGCCGGCTGCTCGGGGCGGAGGTGGCCCAGGCCCTGCTCGTCGAGCCAGGCGATCAGCTGCTGGCGGATATCCCAGCGCTCGCCCACCTGCTCGAAATCCGCGGCGTCGACGCTGCCCGCTTCGATGCGTGCGAGCGCATCGAGCACCGGCTGCACGCCGGCAATGGCCGCCACGGTCGCGCCGGGTGCGCAGACAATGTGCTGCGGCACGTAGCCCACCGCTCCCGTGCGCTCGCAACGTCCGGCCGTAGGTGCCAGCTCACCGGCGAGCAGACGCGCGAGCACGCTCTTGCCCACACCATTGCGACCGACCAGCCCGGTGGGGCGACGGTCGAGTTGCAGATCGAGCGGGGAAAACACGCGCCGACCGTCGGGCCAGGCGAACGCTGCATCGCGCAGCGTGAGGAACGCTTCCGTCATGGGAATCTCCAGGTGCCATGTGTCGGTCCATCCGTGGGGATGGAGGCGGACAGGCCGTCAGCAGGACGGCGGCATCACTGGCGCATTGGACGGATTCCTCTGGAGCGGACAAAAAACAGGACGCGACTATAGCCAGCCCGGTGGCGAACGACAAACCCACCGGCGTTCTCGCCAAGGCCACGGTTCAGCGTCAGACGCCATTTTCGTCCGCGCCGTCTAACAGCAGCTAACAACAGCTCGCTGGCTGAATGTCAGCCGTGCTCGGACACTGAGGCACGCAGGCTCGGTCATGACACCGACGCGATGGCGACAAGGCGGAGGACTCCACGATGGATGCGAATGGCAGCTGTTGCCGCCTGGCAACGGACAGGCTCCCGAACGATGCGCTGGTTGCATTGATGGTCGCCGCGATCGACCGCGGCACGCCGCCATGCGCGCAGTTGCTGGAGGAAGCCACATCGGTGTTCACCGCCTTCTTTCGGGGCCAGACGCTGGCTGCCCGCATCAACGACGCGGAGCTGGCGCCGTTGGTGGCTGAGGCGCTCACCGCATTGCATCGGCACTGCGCCACGTTCGACAGCAAGGCTCCCTTCCGGGCATGGCTGCTGGACACTGCCAGACGCGTGATGGTCGATTACCAGCGCCGCCAAAACGCGACGGCCGGCGCGAGTGATGTCACCGCGCCAGCACCGCATTCGCCAGGCGACACCGATGGCTCGTCCCGCACCCGTCACTGCGAGCGGCGCCCTGCTGGGGTCTGCTGAGAGCCATAGCAGCAGATCATGGCGATAAACACGGTATTGCACACCGCGCGCACCCTCACCTCTGGAGGGCGCAATGGCGCGGCGCACACGCTTGATGGCCGGCTGGAGATCAAACTCACCCCTCCGGGTGCGCCAGGTGGTGGCGCGAACCCCGAGCAACTGCTGGCCATCGCCTGGTCGGCGTGTCTGCTGGGCGCGCTACGGCATGCGGCGCATGCGCGAAAACTGGTGTTTCCGGCCTCGGCAGCAGTCGGCGCCGAGGTCGATCTGGCGCATGGTGAGCAGGGGTTTTTCCTGAGCGCGCGGTTCGCTGTATCGCTGCCCGGACTGGACGATGAAATCGCCCATCGCCTGATTCTCGCCGCGCAGCGCAATTGCCCGTTCACCAAGGCCACCACGGGCAACATGGCCGTATCGTTCGTGCTGGCCTGAGCGGCCGACAAGGCAAGTGGGTCAGCAGGTGCCCTCCGGGGGCGAACATCCTATGATGACCGTGTGCAGCGCCCTTCCTCCTGGGCCGTCGCCGTCACACGCATCACCTCTGGAGAATCTGCATTGGACGACGCATCGCCGCCCAACACCGAGCAGATCGTCTTCGGCCCCTTCTGCCTGGTACCGCACAAGCGCCTGCTGACCCGCGACGGTGTTCCCGTGGAGGTGGGCGGCCGCGCATTCGACCTGCTGCTCGCTCTGGCGAGGCGTCCGGGGCGCGTGCTTTCCAAGCGAGAGTTACTCAAGGAAGTCTGGCCCGACGTGGTGGTCGAGGAGGGCAGCCTGCGCTTTCACATGACCTCGCTGCGGCGCCTGCTCGGCGACGGTGTAGAGGGCGCCCGCTACATCGCCACCCAGGTCGGTGTCGGCTATGCCTTTGTGGCGCCGGTGCAGCTGCAACAGCCAGTCGCCGGCGCCCTGCCTGCTGTTGCCGTCCCTACTCCGGCTGCCGCCAGCGCGGTAGGCCGCCTGCCTTCGAGACCACGGTTGATCGGGCGCGAGGCGGACGTCGAGCAGGTGGCGCAGCGGCTGGAACGGCCCGTGCTGTTCACCATCGTGGGCCCTGGAGGCGTAGGCAAGACCAGCCTGGCAGTGGAAATCGGGCATCGCCTCGAACATGCCGTGTACGAGCGGGCGCGGTTCGTCGACCTGGCGCAGGTGGAGGATGCCGCCTTGGTGCCGTTTGCACTGGCGGCTGTCCTGGGCGTACCCGTGCAAGCGGAGGATCCGCTGGCGGTGGTCATCGCCTCCCTGCAGCACAGCTCACAGCTGCTCATCCTGGACAACTGCGAGCACGTGGTCGCCACTGTTTCGGACATCGCCGAACGGCTACGGGAGAGCGCGCCAGGCACCGCGCTGTTGGCGACGAGCCGGGAGCCGCTCCGTGCGCGGGACGAGCAGGTGTACTGGCTCAATCCCCTGGCCCTGCCCCCGGACGATGAACACCTCTCGGACGACCAGTTGCTGAGCTCCCCGGCGGTGCGGCTATTCCTGGAGCGTGCAACCGCCGGAAACGCGTCGCTTGCGGTGGGCTCGAACGACATGCGGCTGATCGCCGACATGTGCCGGCGCCTGGATGGGATGGCCTTGCCCATCGAACTTGCCGCAGTAAGGGCCGCCACGCATGGCCTCAGCACCACCCATGCACTGCTCGGTGAACGCTTTTCGCTGGGCTGGTCCGGTCGACGCACTGCCCTGCCCCGGCAGCAGACGCTGCGCGCGATGCTGGACTGGAGCTACGGCTTGATGTCGCCCACCGATTGCCTGGTGTTCGATCGGCTCGCCGCCTTTGTCGGGCCGTTTTCGCTGGAAGCGGCAACCACCGTGGTGGCCGACACCGAAATCGACGCCACCACGGCGGCCGCGACGCTGGACCAGCTCGCGGTGAAAGGGCTGGTCGCGGTCGACATCGGTGACACGGACGACATCTACCGCCTGCTGGAAATGACCCGCGCCTATGCCAAGGAACGGCTCGCACTGCGCGGCGAAACACAGGCCCGCCTCGTCCAACAACGGCACGCAGCCTTCTATCTGCGCGTGCTGGAACAGCTGGGCGAGACACCGGACGAAGTGTTCGAGCGATCGGCGCGGCTGGGGCGCCAGCTCGGCAATGTCCGCGCGGCCCTGGAGTGGAGTTTCGGGCCGCAGGGCGATCCAGGGCTCGCGCTCCCGCTTGCCGCCGCGGCCGCGCCTCTGTTCCTGCACAACTCGCTGCTGGCCGAGTGCCGTATCTGGTGCGCGCGCGCCGCCGAGCTGCTTGAGCTGGGCTATTTCGGCACCGCGACCGAGCAGGAACTGCAAGCGGCCCTCGGCTTCGTGCTGATGTTCACGCGAGGTAATAGCGCGGCTGCCGAAGCGGCGCTGCTGCGTGCGATGGACATCGCGCAGGCGCGCAACGACCAATGGGCGCAACTGCGTCTGCTGGGCCTGCTGCAGATCTTCTACGAGCGGATTGGCGACTTCGCCTCTTCGCTGGCCTGGGCCGAGCGAGCGATCGCCATTGGCGAGGCAATTGCCGAACCCGAAGCGATAGGGGTGGCCGCATCGCTGGCCGGTGTATCGCACCATTTGCTCGGTGATCAGCCGCTGGCGCGCCAGGAGCTCGAGAAGGCGCTCGCTTTGAGTGCGCCCTCGCGTCGCAGCCGCACGCTGCACTACGGCTTCGACCATCGCAACCGCACCGGGCTGGCATTGGCCAGGACGCTGTGGCTGCAGGGTCATCCCGACCAGGCAAGGCAATGGGCGGACCGCGTCGAAGCCGAGGCCGTCGCGCTGGACCATCCGGTGACGCACTGCATCGCCCTGGTATGGACGCTAGGCATCTACATCTGGCTGGGCGACCTGGCGCAGGCGAAGCGGAGTCTGGACACCTTCACACGCGTCGCGCATACCAACCTGCTCGGGCCGTACATGGCCGCCGCCGTAGGGATGCGCGGCGCCATCGCCGTACGCGAAGGTTTCGCGGACGAGGCGGTGCGCTGGCTGGAAGAGAGCCTGGCCAGCCTGCACGGCATGCGTTACGAACTGCTGACCACTTCCTTCGAACTGGCGCTGGCCGATGGCCTGATCCAGCAGGGGCGGCACCGACAGGCCAGTAATCTGGTGGAGCGCACCATCGGGCACTGTCGCAGCAGCGGCGATGCCTTCGCCCTGCCGGAGCTGCTGCGGGTAAAGGCGGCAGCACACAAAGGCCTGGGCGAAAGCGACGCACAAACGCAGGCCCTGCAGGAATCGCTCGCGCTTGCCCGGCGCCAGGGCGCGCGGGCGTGGGAATTGCGGACCAGCATGGACCTTGCGCAGCAATCGTTCGAACAGGGTGATCTGCGGCAGGCCACGGCGTTGCTCGACGACTGCGATGCACGCTGGGGGCCGGAAGGACGGGATTCCGCCGACCTGCGGCAGCTCGAGACGCTGCGGCAGGAACTCGGGGCTGTGTAAGTCAGCACGGGGCGGCCCGTGCGCGCCGTCAACCGTCGTTATCGAGCGCCGTGAGGAGAAAGCTGAGGACATCGCCTGCACGGCCCTGCGTCACGAGCGCTTCCGCGGTCAGCCCGCCAAGCGACGCAATGGTCGTTTCGCCATACCACTGCAGCACAGCCGCGGGATCGGGCTCGATCAATCCGGCGATCGCCAACAGGTTCGACACGGTCAATGCATCGCGTGAAGCATCTTGGCGAGATACCGCGATCTTGCCAGCAACCATCCGCTCGTTGGGGTCGTGCGCTTTGCGATCGGCCGTCAGCAGCCGTACCGGTGGGGTGCGTGCGCATTTCGCTCTCATGGCTCGGGTCTCGGTTGGGGGCAATTGCTGCTGCATGGCGTGAGCCCGCTGCGGCTCATCACCATTGGACCCCTCCCCTTCTCATCGAGCCATCGCACGATGGTATCGGTCGCCCGAGGCGATCAAAACGCAAGCGCGGTATCAGCCCCCTGGCACAGACGGCAGGGAAAGCTGAGCTGCCATCTGCACCAGGTCCGGCAGCGTGCGTGCGCGCATCTTGCGCATGACCTTGCCTCGATGCGCCTTCACCGTGATCTCGCTGATCCCCAGGTCCGCGGCGATCTGCTTGTTCAGACGGCCGGACACCACCATGCCAAGAACTTCCCGCTCGCGCGGCGTCAGCGAGCCGTAGGCGTCGCGCACGGCTGCCAGGCCTGCTTCGTGGGCGAGCGCGGCGCGGCTTCGTTCCAGCGCCTCGGCGATCGCCAGCAGCAGCACCTCGTCATCGAAAGGCTTGGTGAGGAACTCGATCGCGCCGGCCTTCATTGCACGCACCGTCAGCGGCACATCGCCGAAACCGGTGATGAAGATGATCGGCATGTCGGGCCGGGCCGTACCGATGCACGCTTGCAGATCCAGTCCGTTGAGATCCGGCAGGTTGACATCAAGCACCAGGCAGCTTGGGCCCCGCGGCTTGTCCTGTTGGAGAAACGCCTGCGCGGACTCCAGCAGACGCGGCTGCCACCCCGCATGACCGATCAACAGCTCCAGCGACTCCCGCACTGACACGTCGTCATCGACGACGAACACGACCGGTGGCTCGTCGGCATCCGTGCGCGCGGTATTTGCAGCATTGCGTTGGGGATCCAGCATGGCGGCTCCTCCTGCGGTATCGGTCATACGGTCAGCCCACCGGCAGTGCGGCGCTCAGCGCTTTCAACAGGGCAGCCTCGCTGAACGGCTTCATCAGGCAATCCACGGCGCCCTGACGGATCAGCCGGGGACGCTCCGCCGCATCGCCATGAGCCGTGATGAAGATGATCGGGATGGCGTAGCCGCGCCGCGCCAGTTCCTGTTGGAGCTCCGGCCCACACATGCCGGGCATGGCGATATCGAGTATGAGGCACCGCGTCGCCTCGGCGTCGCCGGAGGCGAGGAACATCTCGGCGGATGGAAACGCCTTCACCGCAAAACCGAATTCGCGCAACAGATCCGGCAGCGACTCGCGCACCGACTCATCGTCATCGACCACGGACACGAGCAGACGCTGGTTCATCAAAGGCGCTCCCTGGCGTCGCCGGACACCGATCCTGCATCGTCCATCGACTCCCTCGCGCGGGCGCTGCGCGCGCACGGCAGCGAAAACGCGAAGGTGGCACCGTGCCCCTCGTTGGCCATCGCCCACAGTCGACCCTCATGGCTTTCGATGATCGAGCGACTCACGGATAGCCCAATTCCCATGCCCGAGCTCTTGGTGGTGTAGAACGCATTGAACATGCGTTCCGAATCGGCCGGATCGATACCCACGCCGCTGTCCTGAACGGCCAGACGGACGTGCCCGTCTTCCTGCAGGCGGGTGATGATGCGCAGGTCCCGGGGGCGGCTTCGAATGTCGCTCATCGCGTCGGAGGCGTTGAGCACCAGGTTGAGTATCACCTGCTGCAACTGGACACGATCGCCGCTGACCATGGGCAAGCCGTCGGCGAAATCCGGATGGAAAACCACTCCGTGGCGCTGGAGCTCGCCGAGCAACATCGCCACCACTTCGCGGGCCGCTTCATTGAGGTCCAGCGGCTCGGTGCTCGCCTCCTTTTTCGCGAACAGCGCACGCAGCCGCTTGATCACGTCAGACGCGCGGTTGCCGTCGCGGATGGTGCGCCGGGCCGTTTCGCGCGCACCGTCGATGTTCGGTGGCTCGGCGCCCAGCATGCGCAGGCAGGTGCTGGCGTTGGTGATGATGCCCGCCAGCGGCTGGTTGACTTCATGCGCGATGGACGCGGTCAGCGCGCCCAGGCTGGCCACGCGGGCCACATGCGCAAGCTCGGAACGGACCTTGCTCAACGCCTCTTCGGACAACCGACGCTGGGTGATGTCCTGCAACCCGGCGATGTACTCCACACCGCCGTCCTCCCTCCGTGTCGCGTGCGCCACCAGGTGCACCCATTTCACCCGGCCATCGGGAAAAAGCAGCCGGTGCTCGTGTTCGAAGTCGCCCGGAGAGCTGCGCTGCCGGCGAATCATTTCGTCGTGCGCCGGAAGATCTTCCGGATGGATGCGCGTGTCGATCAATGCGAACGTCGGCGTCACCGACGGGTCGATCTCCAGGATGCGGTAGACCTCCTCCGACCAGACGATCTCGTCACTGCCGACGCGCCAGGAGAAGGTTCCCGTCACGCTGAGCCGCTGCGCTTTGCTCATGAACGCCTGGCTTTGCTTCAACGCGGCTTCACTGTGCGCACGCTCGATGGCGATGCTCGCGAGGTGGGTGAACTGCGCAATCAGCGTGCGATGGGCGCGATCCGCGTTGCTGTCCTGGAAAAGCGCCGAGAAGACGCCCAGGACACCACCGCAGCTGTACCGGATGGGAGCCGACCAGCTCGCGCGGATTCCATGCGATAACGCCCAGGACCGCCATCGATCCCAGCGGGACTCCGCGGTCAGGTCATCAGCAATGACCGCCTCCCCGCTCGCCGCCGCGCAGGCGATGGGGCTGAAATCGGGCTCGAGTGGTTGGCCGTCTGTACCTTCCAGCAACTGAGCGGATGTGCCCGGCGCGGCGAGTTTCTGCAGTCGCAAACGCGAGGAGGAATCCCGCGGCGCATGGGTGTACTTCGGATCGATCAGCACCACGCTGCACAGCGCCCCGTCCAGGGAGGTCTGCGCCATGTCGCACAGCGCCTCCAGCACCGGCGCCAGCGGCGCACCGCTGGCCATCATTTCCAGCAGGCGCTTTTCGCCTTCGAGCAGCAACTCGGCGCGCTTGCGGTCGTCGATGTCCGTGTTCTGCCCGTACCACTTCACCACCTGTCCGGCGTCATCGCGCTGAGGCACGGCGCGGATCAGGAACCAGCGGTACGCCCCATCGCCGCGGCGCAGACGCGCTTCGAAAGAGCCCGGCTCGCCGGCCTGGAGCAATGCCTGCCAATAGCTCCCCAGCGCGGGGCCGTCGTCGGGGTGAATGACGGATGTCCAACCGATGCCCAGGGAGTCCGCCAGGCTGAGGCCGGTGTAATCGCACCACCGCTGGTTGAGGAACTCCACGCTGCCGTCGGGTGCGGCACGCCATACAAAACCGGGCACCGTATCGATCGTTGCTCGCAGTCGGTCTTCGGATGCCGCCAGCTGCGTCATGGCGCTGGCGAGCAATGCCTCGCTGCGTTTGCGGTCGTCGATATCCACATCGAGCGTGCACCAGCGGGTGATCCGGCCCTGCTCGTCTTTCATGGGCTGGCTGCGCACGTGAAACCAGCGGTACACGCCATCGAAACGGCGCGCGCGAAACTCCATGTCGAATAGATCGCCGCTTTTGACGCAGCGCTCCCATGCCTCGATGGCCGCCGGCAATTCGTCGGGATGAATCAAGTCGGCCGATTTCCAGCCCCGTTGTTGCTCCAGCGTCGCACCACGAAACTCCTGCGACTGGCGGTTGGAGTACTCGATCTCTCCATCGGGTGTCATCAGCAGGACCGAAGCAGGCAGCGCATCGGCGATCATCGCGAACGCACCGACCGACGGGCTGGCGATTGCGCCCGGTTGCCGATGATCTTCGATGTCGGTCGCCATGACGGACCAATGAGCGAGCTTGCCCGCCGCGTCGCGCACCGGGCCGGCGCGCAGCACGAACCAGCGCCAGGCGCCGTCGGCGCGCCGCATGCGGGCCCGCATTTCCTGCGGCGGGTGTGAGGCGAGGATGCTGCTCCAGCCTTTGCGCAGCTCTGCCAGATCCTCCGGGTGGACCGCCGCCAGCCAGCCGTCACCCGCAGCCTGCTGCAGGCCCATGCCGGTGTACTCGCACCATGCCCGGTTGACGAAATCGACGCCTCCGTCGGGTAGTGCAGTCCAGATGATGCCGGGAAGTCCGTCGACGACGCGGCTGAATTCACCCTCCATACCGGTCCTCACTTCACGGTCGCTATCCGGCGAGAATGCGCCCTGCGCCTGGTTTTTGCCCATCATACTTTGGTGTCGGATGAGGGCGCCGGGCCAGACTCTCCTGCTTGCGTCGACGCGCCAGGGCGCCCCCATCCGAAGGTATCGGTCGATACCTTGGTGCAATCGCCCGCTCGGTTTCCCTCTGCTTTGATCATCGACGCATGCCGACCTCGGCATGCCGCCCCCAGGGACGGGGGCGCCCGTCGAGTCGCGCACCCACCCTTGGCGGGCGCCCCAGAGCGACAGGCATGGCGGACGACGTCCGTCCCCCGCGCATCAGGAACCACCATGAAACGCAAAGCCTTCCTGTTCTGCCTGACGCTGATTGCGCAGGTGGCCGCGATCTCGACTGACGCGTCCACTCACGAGCCGGTCGTTGCAGCGTCGCCCGACCGGGTCACTCCTGCCATCAAGCTGCCCGTGCTGGGACAGCTGCCCTCGCTGGCCGGCGCCACCCAATGGCTGAATACCGAAGCGCTGGATCGCGCCCGCCTCCGCGGCAAGGTGGTGCTGGTCAATTTCTGGACCTACTCCTGCATCAATTCCCTGCGTCAGATTCCCTATGTCCGCGCGTGGGCGGACAAGTATCGGAAGGACGGCCTGGTGGTGATCGGCGTGCATGCACCCGAGTTCGATTTCGAGCATGACGTCGACAACGTTCGCCGCGCGTCCCAGGGCCTGCGCGTGGACTACCCAGTGGCGATCGACAATGACCACCACATCTGGGACGCCTTCGACAACCAGTACTGGCCCGCGCTGTACTTCATCGACGCACAGGGCCGAATCCGTCACGTGAAGTTCGGCGAGGGCGACTACGCCGCGTCGGAGCGCGTGATCCAGCAACTGCTGACCGAGTCGGGAGCCCACGACGTGGGCACTGGCCTGGTCGCCGTGGACGCACATGGCCCCGAGGCGGCCGCCGACTGGAGTGACCTCCGATCGCCCGAGAACTACGTCGGGTACGCACGCTTGACAGGCTTCGCGTCTCCTGCAGGCATCGTGACCGACCGGGCGCATCACTACCCGGCGCCGTCTGCGTTGCAGCTCAACCAGTGGTCGCTGATGGGCGACTGGACGATGGGCCGGCAGGCGGCGGTGTCGCAAGGAACCGGCGGACGCATCCGCTATCGATTCCATGCCCGCGACCTGCACCTGGTGATGGCCCCTTCCACGAACGGTCAGCCAGTGCGGTTCCGCGTGACGATCGACGGCAAGCCCCCGGGGGCCGCGCACGGCGTGGATGTCGATAGCCAGGGTCGTGGCGTAGTCGACACGGCACGCATGTACCAGCTGATCCGGCAAACCGGACCGGTGGTCGATCGGCAGTTCGATATCGAATTTCTCGATCCTGGCATCCGGACGTTCGCCTTCACCTTCGGCTGATCCACCACCGCCGCTCCCCTCGGCCATGCCTCAACGCGCCCGAACCTCCACCCAACTATCCAACGGTGCGAGCGGAGGCGCCATCGGTACGCCTGGGCTGCCGCCATCTCCCCTGCAAGAGACATGTCATGACTAGAGAAAATGGACCGAGCCATGCGCCGCTGCGCACCTGGCTCATCACCGGCGCCTCCAGCGGGCTGGGCCATGCGCTGGCCGAATGCGTACTGCGCCACGGCGACCAGGTCGTTCTGACCGCACCCACCCTGTCCGGCATGGAAGCGCTGGCGGCACGCTACCCCCGCTCCGCGCTCGCGTTGGAGCTGGACGTCACCGATCCGTTGCAGCGGATCGATGCCGTCGATCGAGCCCTCGCCCACTTCGGCGCCATCGATGTGCTGGTAAACAATGCGGCCATCGACTTCCTCGGTGCCGTCGAAGAACAGCGCGAAGATGACTACCGCGCGCAGTTCGAGGTGAACTTTTTCGGCGCGGTCGGAATGATCCGCTTGGTATTGCCCGGCATGCGCAAGCGTCGCAGCGGCACCATTGTCAACGTGTCCTCCATGGACGGGCTCGCCAGCCTGCCGGCCAACGGCTATTACTCATCCAGCAAGTTCGCGCTCGAGGGTTTGACCGAAGCCCTCTGGCAGGAGATCGAGCCGCTCGGCCTGCGTGCCTTCCTGGCCGAGCCGGGCTCGGTGCGTACCGGCATCGAACATCGCACAACGTTCTCCGGTCACCCGATCGACGATTACGCAGCCAGTTCAGGCGCGTTCCGCGAACTCCTCGCCAAGCTCACCCCCGAGATGTTTCCCGGCGACCCGGTACGCGTGGCGGCAGCCCTGCGCGAGGAAGTGCTCACCCCCTCGGGCCGCCACTGGATCGTGATGGGCAGTGATGCCCAGCGCAGGATCCAGACCAAGCTGAGCATGCTGCTCGCCGAACTGGAGGCCGGCCGGGCCATGGCTGGCCGCACCGATTACCCAGGCAGTGGCCCGGCGGTGCTCTGAGCAAGCCACCCCTCCCCTCGATGCGTCGAGCGCAGCGCAACGCGCAAGCCATCGATGCGTCGAGCGCAGCGCAACGCGCAAGCCATCGCAGCGCACGACCCCACACAAGAGAACCCATGATGCAGAACACACCCAGCCTCTGCGGCAAAACCGCACTCGTCACCGGCGGCTCCCGCGGCATCGGTGCCGCCATCGTTCGCCGCCTGGCCAGTGAAGGCGCCAAGGTCGCCTTCACCTACGCGGCGTCCTCTGCGGCAGCCGATGAGCTCGTGAACGAGGTGATGTTGGGCGGCGGCACCGCGCTGGCGGTGAAGGCCGACAGCGCCGACCCGACCGAGATCCAGGCGGCCGTTGCCCGCACAGTGGAGGCGTTCGGCGGGTTGGACATCCTCGTCAACAACGCCGGCATCCTCATTGGCGGAACCATCGACGGCTATCCGCTGGCCGACTTCGATCGCATGGTGGCGGTGAACGTCCGGGCGGCGTTCGTAGCCGTGCAGGCGGCGCAGTCCCACATGAGCGACGGTGGCCGGATCATCATTACCGGCAGCGTGGCTGCCGACCGAACCGGCCTGGCCGGCGCGGCCGTCTACAGCATGACCAAGGCTGCCCTCGTCGGCCTCACCCGAGGCATGGCGCGCGATCTCGGGCCGCGTGGCATCACGGTCAACGTGGTGCAGCCCGGCCCTACCGAGACCGACATCGTGAGCGACGAGAACGTGCGGGCGATGCTACGCCCCATGATGGCAATCGGCCGCATGGGCCGTGGCGACGAAGTGGCCAGCCTGGTCGCCTTTCTGGCCCGCGCCGAAGCCAGCTTCATCACTGGCGCAGCTCTGACGGTCGACGGCGGCTACCTCGCGTGAAGCAATGGCTCTTGGGGTCGCAAGCCGGTTCTGCGGCAGCGACGGCTTGCGCCATATCGCGACCGGTTCCGTCCCCGTCGGCGATGGCACCAAGGTGTGCATCGCCCCTTCTTATGACCGTAAGCGATCGGCACGTGTCGATACCAAGGTATCGACCGACACCATCGTGCAATCGTCCGCCGCTCATCGCTCTGGTGAGATCGCTTCGCATCGCCAGCCGTGCGTGCCGCCAGGCGCCGCGACTGGCGCCCTACCGGAGATCGATGATGTCGCCAGTCAACGTGTTGTCGCTCTGCTGCCAGCGGCGTCTACCCGCCATCGCCTTGGCCTGGTTGCTGCCGCTGGCGGCCATGAGCCAGACAATGGCCGCCTCTGCACCATCGACTGCCGCGTGCCGGTCTACCGCAACGCAAGCGCGCATCTGCCCCTTCCCTATCCACGTGCCGCAGGCGCAGTTGGACGACCTGCGGCGACGCATCGCGGCGACCCGCCTGCCGGATCGCGAAACGGTGCGGGACATCTCGCAGGGCGTACCGCTGCACACCATGCAGTCTTTGTTGGCGTACTGGGGCACGGCTTACGACTGGCGCAAGGTGGAGGCGAGGTTGAATGCCCTGCCCGAGTTCGTGACGACCATCGATGGGGTGGACATCCAGTTCATCCACGTGCGTTCGCGCGAGCCGCATGCCATGCCGCTGATCCTCACGCACGGCTGGCCGGGCTCGCCGCTGGAGTTCATCAAGGCGATCGGGCCGTTGACCGATCCGGTCGCCTTTGGTGGCCGCGCCGAGGATGCGTTCGACGTGGTGATTCCCGCCATTCCCGGCTACGGCTTCTCCGGCAAGCCGACCGAACCGGGCTGGAACCCGGACCGCGTGGCCAGGGCCTGGGACGTATTGATGAAGCGGCTGGGATACACGCAGTACGTATCCCAGGGCGGCGACCACGGCTCGGTCATCTCCGACGCGCTGGCCCGCCAGGCGCCGCCGGGCTTGCTGGGTATCCATCTCAACATGCCCGCCACCGTTCCCGCGGACCTGGTCGACGGCATCAACAGCGGCAAGCCGGCACCGTCGGGCCTGTCCGGCGACGAGCGGCGCGCCTACACCCAGCTGAGCACCTTCTTCGGCCGGAATGCCGCGTATGGAGCAATGATGGTGACGCGCCCGCAGACCCTGGGCTATGCGCTGGCCGATTCGCCTGCCGGTCTCGCTGCGTGGATGTTCGAGAAGATCGCCGCGTGGACCGACAGCGATGGCGATCCCGAGCGCGTGCTCGGTCGCGACGGTGTACTGGACGACATCACCCTGTACTGGGTGACGAATACGGGGGCGTCCTCGGCGCGCTTCTACTGGGAAAACAACAACAACAATTTCAGCGCCGAGGCGCAGCGCACCGCAACGATCAAGGTGCCCGTCGCGGTCACGGTGTTCCCCGGTGAGATCTATCGCGCGCCGGAAAGCTGGACCCGGCAGGCGTACCCGTCGCTCTACTACTTCCATCAGGCGAGCCGCGGCGGCCACTTCGCCGCGTGGGAGCAACCGCAGCTGTTTGCCGAGGAACTGCGCGCCGCCTTCCGCCCACTGCGCGCCCAGCTGACCCACCAGGCGAGTCCTCCCGCGGGTCGTTGAGCCCGCACGACGCCCCCGCATTGCTCCAGGAGAATCACGATGACCCGACGAACCTTGCACGCAAACGAGCTGGACGCAGGCGGGCGCGCGCTGCGCCGCGAGCGGTCCTCCCTGGTGCGGCTGCATCTCACGCGCGGCTTGTTGGCCGTCCTCTGGGCAGTGGCCTTCCGAAAGGCACACCAGCAGCTTGACGCCACGGCAATCGCGCTGCTGGTCGCCTATCCGCTGATCGATGCGGTGTCCAGCCTGATCGACTATCGCACCACTGCGGCGCCGGCCGATCGGCGGGTGACCGGATTCAACGGCCTGCTGAGCACCGCCGCGGCCATCGCACTGGGTCTGGCCGCGCTGAGCGGCGTGACTCCGGTTCTGGTGGTATTCGGCGCATGGGCTGCGGCTTCCGGTGCGGCGCAGTTGCTGCTTGGGCTGGAGCGCCGCAGCACGGGGCTGGGCAGCCAGTGGCCGATGCTGATCGCCGGCGGCCTCTCCTTTCTGGTCGGCTTTGTCTATGTCGTCCAGGCCACCGGCGCCAAGCCCACGCTCGACATGTTGCCGGTGTATGCCACCGGCGGCGGTGTCTTTTTCATCGTTCAGGCGTGCCTGCTCGGTTGGCGCGCGCGCCGCCCGCAGCGCGCCTGGCCGGCTCGCTGATCGCGGCCGGCGTCACCTCAGCTCCCCATCCTTGCCTACGGCTCGAATGAGCCCGCCACCGGGTGAATCGCCCGAAACGGAGACGCGCCATGAAAACCCATTCGCTGAAGAAAACTAGCGGCGGCGCCTCGCGCCGATTGCTCGGCGCGGCAGTGCTTGCCTGCGCTGCAACTGTCGGCCTCATCGGCTCCGCCGATGCCGCGTCGAACCCTGCTGGCGCCACCGGGCCCGTTTCCGATGCGCTCGGCCCGCTCAAGCATGTCCGTGCGGGCGTGCTGGATGTCGCCTATGCGGAGCTGGGCCCGGCCAACGGACCGGTGGTGATCCTTCTTCACGGCTGGCCGTACGACATCCACAGCTACGAACGCGTCGCTCCCGCGCTCGCAGCAAAGGGTTATCGCGTGCTGGTGCCCTATGCGCGCGGGTACGGCGAAACGCGGTTTCTCTCCGCCAGAACCATGCGCAACGCCGAGCCCGCCGCGCTGGCGCAGGACGTCATCGACTTCATGGATGCACTGAAGATTCCCCGCGCCGAGCTGGCCGGATTCGACTGGGGTGCGCGCACGGCCGATATCGTGGCGGCATTGTGGCCGGAGCGCGTCCGGGCGCTGGTGTCGGTGAGCGGCTACCTGATCGGCAGCCAGGCCTCGGGCAAGACCCCGCTGCCGCCGAGCGCCGAGTTGCAGTGGTGGTACCAGTACTACTTTGCGACCGACCGCGGCCGTGATGGCTACGCGAAGTACCGCCACGATTTCGCCCGGCTGATCTGGAAGCTGGCTTCCCCGCAGTGGACATTCGACGACGCCACGTTCGAGCGCAGCGCCGCGGCGCTGGACAACCCCGATCAGGTCGCCATCGTGATCCACAACTATCGCTGGCGACTGGGTCTGGCGCAGGGCGAGCCGCGTTATGCGGCGCTGGAAAAGCGGCTGGCGGAGTTCCCCTCGATCAGCGTGCCCACCATCACCATGGAAGGCGATGCCAATGGCGCGCCGCATCCGCCTGAAGCGGCTTACGCCAAGCGATTCACCGGCAAGTACGCGTACCGACTCATCACCGGCGGCATCGGCCACAACCTGCCGCAGGAAGCGCCCCAGGCGTTCACCCAGGCGGTGATCGACGCCGATCACCTGTGACCCTGCCCTGCTGAGGCGATCCGCCATGAAGCCCATTCACCTCGCCGCCCTCGCAGTAGCCATCGCCTCCTGCGCCCTGGCCGCCGCACTGGTTGTCCGCGCAGACGGCATGGAAGCCGGGTCTGCTTCGCCCATCTACGGGGTCACCATTCCCAACGGCTATCGCAGCTGGGAGCTCATTGCGCCGGCGCAGGAGGCGCCGCCGCTGGACGAACTACGTGTCGTGCTCGGCAATCCGGTGGCGGTCCAGGCCTATCGCGATGGCACGCTGCCATTCCCCGATGGCGCGGTGCTGGCGAAGTTGGCGTGGAAGCACGTGCCGTCGCCTGAGTTCGAGCCGGCATCGATCCCAGGTGCTGCGACCACGGTGCAGTTCATGGTCAAGGACTCCAGGAAATACGCGGTCACCGGCGGCTGGGGCTTCGGCCGCTTCATCAACGGCAAGCCAGCCGACGAAGCACAGCATCGCACCTGCTTCGCCTGCCATCAGGCGCGGGTGAGAGACCACGACCGGGTGTTCACCCGCTGGGCTCCCTGACCCCGCGGGCTCCGCCCGCACCACTTTTTGCTGGAGGAAATGACATGTCACAGCGATGGCTCATCACCGGCTGTTCCCGCGGCCTCGGCCGTGCGCTCGCCGAGGCGGTGCTCGAGGCCGGCCACCGCCTGGTGGCCACGGCGCGCGATCCTTCGACGCTGAACGATCTTGTCCAACGTTACGGCGACGCGGTGCGCGTAGCCGCCCTGGATGTCACCGACGTGGTTGCTGCCGATCGAGCGATTGAGCTGGCCGTGCAGGTGTTCGGCGGCCTGGATGTGCTGGTCAATAACGCCGGCTACGGCAATGTCGATTCGGTGGAAGACACCCCGCTGGAGGATTTCCGACGGCAGATCGACACCAACCTGTTCGGCACGATCATCATGACCAAGGCGGCGATCCCCGTGATGCGCAACCAGCGCAGCGGACACATCATCCAGTTCTCGTCGGTAGGTGGTCGGATCGGTGCGCCCGGTCGGGCGCCGTATTCGGCGGCGAAGTGGGCCGTAGAGGGATTCTCCGAATCGCTGGCCCGGGAAATGGCGCTGATCGGCGTGCGCGTCAGCGTGATCGAGCCGGGTGGATTCCGCACCGATTTCGCGGGCAGCTCGACATCGTTGCGGGAGGGCCGCCCGGAGTACGACGCCGTGGTCGGCGCGACCGCGCGGGCGCAGCGCGCCTACGACGGTCGGCAGCCGGGCGATCCGCAGCGCGCGGGGCGAGCCATCGTCCGGTTGGCGTCGCTGCCCCAGCCGCCTTTCCGCCTGCCGTTGGGCAGTGATGCCCTGAAGATCATCGAGCAGGCCGATCGAGCCAAGCTGGCGGAGCTGGAGCAATGGCGCGAGCTCAGCGCCTCGACCGACTTTCCCATATCCCCGGACGCATGAGCGCTATCGCGCCCAGGGCGCCTTCCTGGCGCCCATCGACCTCAGGGCATCGCCGCACCAACCGCGACCGCCCCAGTGAGATCCAGAAACGAACATCACCCCCCAAAGGAGGATTTGCATGACCAGGCCGTTGGAAAAAGTGCTTTACACCGCGAAAACCCATACGACCGGCGGGCGCGATGGCGCCGGCGCGTCCAGCGATGGTGCGCTCGATGTGCGGCTGAGCCCGCCGGGTTCGGGTAAACCGGGCACGAACCCGGAGCAGTTGTTCGGCGTCGGATACTCGGCGTGCTTCATGGGCGCCATGCAGATCGTTGCGGCAGCGCAGAAGATCGCCCTGCCGCAGGGCATGGCTGTCGACGCCAGCGTATCGCTCGGACGCACGGAGAACGACACCGTTTATGGGCTCGCCGTCACGCTGGCCGTGTCCCTGCCCGGTCTCGACCGCACCCAGGCCCGGCTGATCGTCGATGGCGCGCATCAGGCATGCCCGTACTCGCATGCCACTCGCGGAAACATCGACGTTGTCATCGATCTGGTCTGAGGCGCGCCCTTTCGGCGCTCCGGCCAGTACGAGATTCCGCCTCACTCATTCCCTTGCCCACACAGGAAAACACCCATGAAACGTTCAACCAAGCGCCTCGGCAGCGCACTGGCTGGCGCGCTCGCGCTTGCCGTCATGGCGATGGGTTCGCCGCTGGTCGCCCACGCCGCCACCTCGACTTCGCACAAACCCACCGTGGTGCTCGTGCACGGCGCCTTCGCCGACTCCTCGAGCTGGAACGGCGTCATTCGGCATCTGCAGTCGGATGGTTACCGAGTGATCGCTGCACCGAACGAACTGCGCAGCGTCAAGGGCGATGCCGCCGAGGTCAACAGCCTGGTCCGGAGCATCTCCGGCCCGGTCGTGCTGGTAGGACATTCCTACGGCGGGCCGGTGATCAGCGAGGCCGCCACCGGCCTGCAGAACGTCAAAGCCCTGGTCTATGTGGCCGCCTTCGCACCGGACGTGGGCGAGAGTGCGGCGGAGCTTGCCGGGCGCTTCCCGGGAAGCACCTTGGGCCCCGCTCTGGCCCCTCCGGTGTCTCTGGCCGACGGCGGTAAGGATCTCTACATCGACCAGGACAAGTTTCGCGCACAGTTCGCTGCCGACGTGCCGGCCGCGCAGGCGAAGCTGATGGCTGTGAGCCAGCGTCCCATCACTGACGCTGCACTGCATGAGGCCAGCACCTCGGCGGCATGGAAAACCATCCCTTCGTGGTTCGTCTACGGCACCGCCGACCTCAACATCCCACCGGCCGCACAGGCCTTCATGGCCAAGCGGGCCCATGCCAAGGATGTGGAGGTCATCAAAGGCGCGTCCCATGTGGTGATGGTCTCCCATCCCGAGGCGGTGGCCCGGCTGATCGAAGCGGCGGCCGCGTCGCACTGAGCGAACGCTCCTTCTGCCTTGGGCACCGGGCGACTCCCCAACCTAACGCCGGCAGCGATGCCGGCGTTTTTCATTGTGATTACTAGCGCGAGGTCTCGCCACTTGCGCTTGCTCGCCTGGGGTGGGCGTGTGCAGAATTTTATGTCGCCGGGATTCGAGTTACAGCTGAGGGTGTCGTTCCTCGAACTGGATCGTAAAGCGGTTGAGCGCGGCCTTCCAATCACGGATCGGCAGCGTCCTTTTCTTGCTGATGTTGCGCAGGGCCAGATAGAACAGCTCCACCAGTGCCTCGTCGCTCGGGAAGGCCCCGCGGTGCTTGGTCAGTTTGCGCAGGCTCATGTTCACCGACTCGATGGCGTTGGTCGTGTAAATCACCTTGCGGATCTCTGGTGGCTAGTCGAAGAACGGGATCAGGCGCGGCCAGTTGCGTCGCCAGGACTGCCCGATCGGCAGGTATTCCTTGTCCCAGCGCGCCTCGAACTCGGCGAGCCGCTGCTCGGCCTCGTCGGCGGTGGCGCAGGTGTAGATGCGCTTGAGGTCGGCGGCCACCTCCGGCCGTCGCTTCCACGACACGTAGTTCAGGCCGTGCCGCACCATGTGCACGAGGCACAACTGCACCGTGGTGTGCGGGAATACGGTCTCGATCGCTTCGGGGAAACCCTTCAGGCCGTCGACGCAGGCGATGAAGATGTCCTGCACCCCGCGGTTGCGCAGCTCGGTCACCACCTGCAGCCAGAACTTGGCGCCCTCGGTCTGCGCCAGCCACAGCCCAAGGACCTCCTTCTCGCCGGCCATGATGATGCCAATGGCCAGGTCGACCACCTTCACCCGCACCGCGCCCTAGCGCACCTTCACATGGATGCAGTCCAGGTAGACGATCGGATCCACCGGATCGAGCGGCCGGCCTTGCCAGGCCTTCACCTCGTCGATCACTGCATCGGTCACCGAGGAGATCAGGCTCGGCGAGACCTCCGTGCCATACATCTCTTCCAGGTGCGCCTGGATCTCGCGCACCGTCATGCCGCGGGCGTAGAGCGACAGGATCTTGTCGTCGAAGCCGCTCCAGCGCGTCTGGTGTTTGGGGATCAGCTTCGGCTCGAAGCTGCCGTGCCGGTCGCGCGGGATCTCGATCGGCAGCTCGCCGAACTCGCCCTTGAGCGTCTTGCGGCTGCGGCCATTGCGGGTGTTGCCGGCCGGGTTGGCCACCGGCTCGTGCTTGTCGTGACCGACGTGCTCGGTCATCTCCGCATCCAGCGCCTTCTCGACCAGCAGCTTGGCCGGCTGCTTGAGCAGGCCGTTCTCGCCGATCAGGTCTTCGAGCTTCTTGTAGTTCGCCAACAAGCGGCTAAGCAGCTCGTCGGGCACCTCGTGGTTGCGTGGACTCATGGTCTCTCCGGGTCTGGCGGCAGTGTCCTGCCTGGGACCCGGTTACAAAAATCTAAGACACGCCCAGATGTGGCCCGGCAAGAGCCGTTAGCATGCGCGGCGTCCCCCTCTTCCTGCTCAGCTGAATTTGCATGCCGACCACGTCACTGCTCCTGCTCATCGCGAACTGGCATTGGCGGCGGCATGGTGCGCGATCTGCTGCTCGCCGATGTGCCGATGGTGCTGCGCGCCGACCTGTATGCGGTGGCCACCCTGAGCGGTGCGGTGGCGATGGTGATCGGCGCCTGGCTGGTATGGCCGGTGGTGCCGACGATCGCCGTGGCCGCCCTCGCCTGCTTCGTCCTGCGCATGCTCGCGGTCCGGCGAGGCTGGCGGGCGGCCGCCGCGCGGGGACTGAGCAGCACGAGCGTCACGTGGATGTGGCAGTGTCACCGCCCTGAACCGTTCCCTTCGGAAAGTATGTACGGATCCCCTGCATGAGCAAGCCGAGTTCGAGACCGCTGCAGATGCTCACCTACGTGCCCGGCTCCGCGAGTGCGGTGTCGATCGAGGTACAGGGGCTGTCCCAGAGCCGCCACATGAAGCGCATGGAGCCGCATGCGCACATGTTTTTCGAGCTGGTGCTGGTGAAGTCCGGGCGCGGCCGGCACGTGGTGGACGGGCTCGACCACGAGGCCGAGCCCGGCATGGTGTTCGTGCTGCCGCCGGGCTCGGTGCATGACATGCGCGCGATGGAGGACGTCGATGGCTGGTCCATCCTGTTCGAGGCGGATGGCATCGATGCCGGTCTCTCGCTGGGGCTGACGCCGATCGACGCGCTCCCGGGTGGCTTCATGTTCGACCTCTTCCGCCAGCCCGTGCTTCAGATGACGCGCCCCATTCGGCTCGATTCCATGGAACTGGCCTCGTTCGGGGCGCGGATCGAGCAGCTCAGCCGGGAGCTGGTTGCGCGACACCCGGGATACGAGCACGCGGCGCGCGCCACGCTCCAGCTGCTGCTGATCGATCTGACCCGGCTCGCCCCCTGGCTGCAGGGCCGGACGGGTACATCCACGGCTCCGACCGATCTCGTCTCGCGCGCATTCACCGACATCGACCAGCACTTTCGCGAGCCGTCCGCATTGACCCAGGCGGCCGCGCGGCTCGGCTACTCCGTGGGCCACCTCACCACGCGTCTTCGCCAGTTGACCGGCCGCACGTACGGGGAATGGGTCATCGAGCGTCGCATGATCGAATCGCGGCGACTGCTCAGCGCCACGGATCATGCCATCGGCGAGATCGCCGAGGCGCTTGGTTATGTCGAGGTGGAGTCGTTCATTCGCCGGTTCCGCGCCCGCCACGGAATCACGCCATCGGCATGGCGTGATGGCGCCCGCGCAGTCCATCCGCCGAAATCGTAACTGCGGACAGTTCCGCGCCAAGTACCGACCTGTCCACATCCTCGTGCCGCGACCACGATGGCTCCCGCACTCAACGCGGGAACCGTCCATGAAAAAGATTTGCGCGGTCTACTTCAGCGGCTATGGCCACACGGCGCGCCAGGCCGGCGCGGTGATCGAGGGACTGGCATCCGTGGCCGACGTCGATGCGTCAGGCATCGTCATCGACGCCGAAGGTCAGGTGCGCGACGAGGCGTGGGTGCAGCTTGCCGCCGCCGATGCGATCGTCTTCGGATGCCCGACCTACATGGGCAACGTCCCCTGGCAGTTCAAGCGCTTTGCCGATGCCAGCAGCAAGGCCTGGTTCGCACGCCACTGGCGGGACAAGTTCGCGGCGGGCTTCACCAACTCCGGATCGATGAACGGCGACAAGCACTCGACGCTGAACTACCTGTTCACCCTGTCGATGCAGCACGCGATGTTGTGGGTCGGTTCGGACCTGATGCCCGCCAACACACTCGCCGCGCAACGCGACGACGTCAACTACCTGGGGGCGTTTGCCGGCGCGATGGCGCAGTCCCCGGTGGATGCGCCGCTCGAGAACGCACCGGGCCCCGGCGACCTGCTTACCGCACGCCTGTTCGGCGAGCGCGTGGCCCGCATCGCCTCCCGCCTGACGCCGGCCTGACACCCGTCGGTCCGTGCCGTGTCGCACCGGATCCGTCCCCCGTGGTGCCACGTCGTCGGTGGCACCTCAACAAGGAGAGAAATGCATGCGCAAGCCACTGCACGTTGCAGCTGTCGCCCTGTTCGGCCTGATGGCCGCCACGGCCCAGGCGGCCGCCGTCAAGGGAAACGAGCTTCACCTCACCGTGTACAACCCGGGAGCGAAGTCGTTGTTCCCGGTGTCGTCGGAGATCGTGACCGGACCGCACCACGCCATCCTGATCGACGCGCAGTTCCAGCGCGATGACGCTGAAAAGCTGGTCGAAGCGATCCACGCCACCGGCAAGACGCTGACCACGATCTACGTCAGTCACAGCGATCCCGACTACTACTTCGGGCTCGGCGAGATCCACCAGGCGTTCCCGGCCGCGCGCATCGTCGCGACCGGACCCACAGTGCAGGCAATGTCGCACCTCATGGCGGGCAAGAAGGCCTACTGGGGCCCGATCCTCAAGGCCAACGCACCGGGGCAGATGATCCTGCCGCAGGTGCTGAAGGGGAACCGCCTCCAGGTCGACGGCCATCCGCTGCTCATCGAGGGACTCGACGGACCGACGCCAGAGCGCACTTTCGTGTGGATTCCCGAGTTGCGGACCGTGGTGGGCGGTTCGGTGGTGTTCAGCGGAACCCACGTGTGGGTTGCCGACACGCAGACACCGGCAGCGCGGGCGCACTGGCAGGACACGCTCGGACGCATCGAAAGCCTGCATCCGGTGCGGGTGGTGCCGGGCCACTACCTGGGTGAGGCCCCCGACGGCCTGCGCGCAGTCGACTTCACCGCCCGCTACCTCGAGGTGTTCAACGATCGTCTGGCCCGCGCCGCGGGCACCGCCGACCTGATCGAGTCGATGAAAAAGGCCTACCCCGACTTCGGCAGCACCGCGTCCTGGCTGGAACTGGGCGCCCATGTCGTGATGGGCGACACGCGCTGGCCGAAGTGATCCAGGTCGGACCCGCAGCATCCCCTTTCCACACCGAGGCATCCGGATGAACAAGCCGCTTTCGATCATCGCGCAGCTCGCCATGCTTGGCGCACTGGGCACCGCATCCACGCAGTCCGTGGCCGCCCCTGCCCGACCGGCGCATGCCGCCGTGGCAGCCACCACGCAGGGCGACAGCGTGGCTTCGCACATCGCCACCTTCGACGAGCTCGACTTCGACGTATTCACGCACCAGAAGTGGAACCGCCTGAAGGAGAGCCACGCGCCGGACATCGTCGTCCACTGGCCGGACGGCCACGTCACCCACGGCATCGAACAGCACATCAAGGATCTGCAGGCGATGTTCGTCTACGCGCCCGACACCCGCATCAGTGCCCATCCGATCAAGTTCGGCGAGGGGCCGTGGACCTCGGTCGTGGGCGTGCTCCAGGGCACATTCACCCGCCCTATGCCGATCGGCCACGGCAAGTTCATCCCGCCGACCGGTCGCGCCTTCAAGCTCGAAATGGTCACCATCGGGCACTGGAAGGGGGCGACCATGGACGAGGAATACCTGTTCTGGGACAACGCCACCTTCATGAAGCAGCTGGGGGTCGGCTCCTGAGTCGAGCGGCGGCCCGTTCCCGGCAGTCGCGGACTGCCGCTGGAGCCACAGCCGCCCGGCATCGATCGGGATGTGCGGCCCACGGAGCGACCTTTCCGCGAGCCGATGACGTCGGGAGCGGCACCATCCCGTGAACGGACGCACCACGGGATGCACGACCATGGCTTGTGCCGCGTCTTTGCTGACTCGCTGGTGGTGCGAGGACGGCATCGAGGAGCTCGGGGGACTGACCGCGGGTGAGCTCACCCGGCTGGGCAGATGCCGGCAGCTCCGCGCATTCCTCGTCGGCATCCTTCGCGGATCACGAGGATAGCCCTGCCGTTGCACCCGCAAGCGCGATGCGCTCCGGCCCTGGCTCCGGGCCACAGGGATCGCGCAGCGGCCACGCCTGACCGGATGGACCCGGCTGGCGCCGGTATCCTGCCCGGCGGGGTGGCCCCCGCCCCCGACTGGCCTCAACGACCGAAGATGATCTCTTCGCCCTCGTGGTCGCGGTCCCAGCCGCGCAGTTCGTCGCGGATGTGGGCGATGCGCTGGCGGCCCAGGGCGTTGCGCTCCTCGTCGAGCACGTGGCCGTCCAGCAGTTCGGCGATGCGCTGGGCGGTGGGCAGCATGGCGTCCCAGGCGTCCAGCGCGGGAATCGGCGCCGGCAGCGTCATGAAGAAGCTCAGACCGGGCGTGCGCAGCGATTCCAGTCGCCCCAGGTCGAAGTTGCCGGGCTTGAGCATGTTGGCCACGCTGAAGATCGGGCCGAGCTCGCGCTTGCCGTCAACCAGCCGGTGGTAGATGCCCATGTCGCCGAACTCGAGGCCGGCCTTCTCCGCCGCCACCACCAGGTCCGGTCCGTGGAACAGCTCACCCTCGCGGGCCACCACGAACAGCGTGACGATACGGTCCACCGGCATCTGCGGCGGCCGGCGTCCGAGATCGGAACGCGGCGTCTCCCGCGGGGCCGGCTCGGCTGCGGGCGGCGCCACCGGTGCAGGTGCCGGTGCGGCCGCCACCGTCGACTGCGGGGCCGGAGCCGGCCCATCGTTGCCGAACAGCGCGCCGGGCGAGCGCAGCGCATTGATGATCGATTCGGCCTGGCTGGACGGTCGCGGGGTGTTCCTGGCCTGCCCCGGCTCGCTCCCGCGCTCACCGGCGAGCGTGGCGCCGAGCTTCTCGAGCTCCTGACGCAGGCCCATGTCCAGCTCGCCCTGCTCCGGCTGTTCCGGCGGATCATGCTCCGGTGACTGCGCCACCCGATCGAGGGAACTGAAGAACGGATCGTCCGCCAGACTCGTGTGGCCCATGGTCGGCTCGCGACGTTCCTGGTGGCCCCCGGCGGCCGGCTCGGGAGCCGGTCGGCGCTTGCCCTGCTCCTTCTTCGGCTGGCCAAACAACCAGACCAGGCCGAGCACGATCACACCGGCGATCAGCAGCGGAATACCGACGTTGGCGTTCCAGGCCAGAGCGAGGGGAATCTCGAGCGTCATGGCGAATGTCCTTTAGGCGGCGCCGGCAAGTTTAGCCGCTTCGGCCAGGTCCACCTGCACCAGACGCGACACGCCGGGTTCGCGCATGGTCACGCCGCACAGCTGGGTGGCGGCTTCCATAGTGGCCTTGTTGTGGCTGATGAAGATGAACTGCACCTTCTCGCTCATCTCGCGCACCATCGCGGAGAAACGGCCGACGTTGGCCTCGTCCAGCGGTGCGTCCACCTCGTCGAGCAGGCAGAACGGCGCCGGGTTCAGGCCGAAGATGGAGAACACCAGCGACACCGCGGTCAGTGCCTTCTCGCCACCGGACAGCAGCGAGATGTTCGATACGCGCTTGCCGGGCGGGCGCGCCATGATCGCCACGCCGGTGCTGAGCAGGTCGTCGCCGGTCAGCTCCAGGTAGGCGTGACCGCCGCCGAACAGGCGCGGGAACAGCTCCTGCACGCCGGCGTTGACGCGATCGAAGGTCTCCTTGAAGCGCTGGCGCGTCTCGCGGTCGATCTTCTTGATCGCATCCTCCAGCGTTTCCATCGCACTGGTCAGGTCGTTGAGCTGGTTGTCCAGGTAGGTCTTGCGCTCGCTTTGCTCGGCGTGTTCCTGGATCGCGGCCAGGTTCACCGGCTCCAGCCGCACGATCTTCTGGCCGATGTCGGTGAGCTGGCGACGCCAGGCGTCGGCCTCGGCGTCCTCGGCCAGCTCGGCCAGCAGCGGCTCCAGTTCGAGACCAGAGGCCACGATGGCATCGGCCAGCTGCTGCGCACGCATCTGCAGCGCCTGGGCGGCAAGGCGCTTCTCCGAATGCTGCTCGCGCAGCGCGGCCAGCTCCTGCTCGTGCAACTGGCGCTGCTGTTCCAGCTTGCGCACTTCGATGTCGCAATCCTCCAGTGCGCGGCGCGCCTCGACCAACTGGCGGTCGACCAGCAGGCGCTGGTCGAGATAGGTCTGCCGCTCGGCTTCCAGTTCGGCGATCGGATCGGCGCCGGAAGCGAGCTGTTCGGCGATCTCGGTGCGGCGGGCCTCGACCGTGCGCAGTTGGGTGTCCAGGCGGGCCAGCGCCTGCTCCAGCGAGGCCAGCGAGGAGCGCTTGGACTCCATCGACAGCGCCAGCGCGTGCGCCTGGTCGGCCGCCTCGCGGGCGTTCATGCGGGCTTCCTCGCGGGCTTCCAGCAGCGCACGGCGTTCGTTTTCCAGTTCGCGGCGCTGGTCTTCCAGGTCGCCCATGTGGTTGACCGACTCGTCCAGCCGCGCACGGGCCTCGCGGGTTTGTCCCTGCAGCTCGTCGAGCTGCTCGATCAGGGTCGACAGCTCGCCGGCCACCTTTTCGGCGCGGGCGCGGGCGGTCTCGACCTTGCCGCGATGGCTCTGCAACTGGCCGGCCAGCTCGGACTGCCGACGGTGCGCGTTGTACAGCTCGCGCTGGGCGTCGTCGCGCCCGCGCTCGGCTTCGAACTTGGCGGTGCGCAGGTCTTCGAGCTGGCCGGTGGCCTCCTCGATGTGCGCCTCCAGCGTGGCGATCTGCCCGGTCAGCGTGCGGATGTCCCGCTCGCGCGCCAGCACGCCGACCTGGTTGCCCTGCGCCCGACGCACGCGCGCCCACCGCGGGGCCAGCCACTCGCCGGTGCGGGTGATCACCGACTGACCGGCACCGAGCGAAGCCACGCGGTTGCGGGCTTCCTCCAGCGTTTCGGCAATCTGCACATTGGCCAGCAGCTGCAGGGCCGCTGCCGGACCGCGTACGCGCGCCGCCAGCGTGCCCTCGGCGCCCTGCCCGCCGGCCTGCGCGGCCAGCAGCGCGATGTCGGCTTCGCCCAGGCTGGCGAAATCGTTGACCAGGGCCAGCGGATCGTCCACCAGCACGCCGTCGAGCAGGCCGGCCAGCACGGTTTCCACCGCCGATTCCCAGCCCGCGTCGACCTGCAGCGATTCGCCCAGACGACGCGCCTTGTCGAGCCCGAAGCCGGCCAGCCAGCCGCTGGCGGCCGATTCCTCCTGGCCCAGCGCTGCGTGCTGCAGCGCCTCCAGCGAGGACAGCCGGCCGCGCGCGGTCTGCAGTTGCTGGCGCGCCTCGTTCAGCGCCGACTGCACCTGGCGCTCCTCGTCGAGCACCTTCTCGTGCTGCGCCTTGTGCTGGTCGAGCATCTGGCCCAGCGTCTCGACCCGCTCGCGCTGGGTCTCGTGCTCGTTCTCCAGTTGCTCGGCGGCGGCGTCCAGCGCGGTGACGTCGGTGGCCTTCTGTTCGCTTTCCAGCGCTTCGCGGCGCCTGGCCAGGTCGACCGCCTGGCGGTCCAGATAATTGAGCTTGGTGCGCTCCACTTCCGCCGCGCGGCTGGACTCACCGGCGGTGCGGGTATAGGCGTCCCAGCGCTGCTGCCAGTCGGCCAGCTTGGATTCGGTGCTGCGCTGGGCCTCGGCGGTCTCGTCCTGCATCTGCTGCAGCGCTTCGAGCTTGGGCTCGCCCTCGGCCAGCGCCAGGCGCAGCGTCTCGACCTGCTCGCGGTCGGTGGCGATGTGCGAGGCCAGCTCGGCGTGCTCGCGCTCGGCCTCGCCCTGGGCGCGCTGCAGGCGCTCGGCGGTTTCCTTGTTGAAGCGGACCTGCTGCTCGACGCGGGCGATCTCGGCGCCGACCTTGTAGACCTCGGCCTGCACGCTGTTCAGGTGATCGCTGGCGGCGACGTGCCGCTCGCGCACGGTTTCCAGTTGCGCCTCGACGTGGCGCTGCTCGGCGAGCTTCTTCTCGATCGCGATCTCGGCGGCGGACAGCCCCTGCCCTTCGCCATCGTGCTGGCCCTTGAGCGCGCGGTATTCCAGCGCGCGCAGCTCGGCCTCCTTGCGGGTCTGCTCTTCCTTCAGCGCCTTCCAGCGCTCGGCGGCGCGGGCCTGGCGGTTGAGGTGCTCGAGCTGCTTGTCCACCTCGTCGCGCACGTCGCGCACGCGGTCGAGGTTCTCGCGGGTGGACTTGATGCGGCTCTCGGTTTCCTTGCGGCGCTCCTTGTACTTGGAGATGCCGGCGGCCTCTTCCAGGTGGGTGCGCAGGTCTTCCGGCGCGGCCTCCACGATCTGGCTGATCATGCCCTGCTCGATGATCGAGTAGCTGCGCGGACCCAGGCCGGTGCCGAGGAACAGGTCGGTGATGTCGCGGCGGCGGCAGCGCGCGCCGTTGAGGAAGTACGAGGACTGCCCGTCGCGGGTCACCTGGCGCTTGACCGAGATCTCCGCGTACTGGCCGTACTCGCCCTGCACCGAGCCGTCGGCGTTGTCGAAGATCAGCTCCACCGTGGCCTGACCCACCGGCTTGCGCGAGTTGGAGCCGGAGAAGATCACGTCGGTCAGCGAGTCGCCGCGCAGGCGGCTGGCGGCGCTCTCGCCCATCACCCAGCGGATCGCGTCGATGATGTTGGACTTGCCGCAACCGTTGGGACCGACCACGCCGGTCATGTTGGTGGGCAGGTGCAACGTGGTCGGATCGACGAACGACTTGAATCCGGCAAGTTTGATGGTGGTCAGGCGCATCGGCGGCTCGATATTCCTTAGAGAGCGCCCACGCGGACGCGGGGCGACGGGGCACTGTGCCAAACGGCAGGCGCTGCCGCAATGCGTTGCGACAGCGCAATCCACTTGAAGAAGTTACTGCAAGCGGCTGATTTTACACGTCCGGTGCCCGCGCATCGATGGACAGGGCGTGGATCCCGTTGTCCATCAGGCCATCCAGCGCCGCGTACACCATGCGGTGGCGCTTGATCGGCAGCACCCCGGCGAACGCGGCACTGGCGATGCGGACGTGGAAATGGCCCTTCCCCGCGTTGGCGTGGCCGGCGTGCTTGTGGCCCTCGTCCAGCACCTCCAGCTCGGTCGGCGCCAGGGCGGCGGCGAGGCGCTCGCGGATCTGCTCGACCATCGCCCGGCTCATGGCAGGGTCTTGCGGAACGGCTTGACCTCGACCTCGGCATAGACGCCGGCCGCCACGTACGGGTCGGCGCCGGCCCAGGCTTCGGCATCGGCCTGGCTGGCGAACTCGGCGATGATCAGGCTGCCGGTGAAGCCGGCCGGGCCCGGGTCCTCCGAGGCGATCGCCGGGAACGGACCGGCCAGCAGCAGGCGTCCTTCGGCCTGCAGCGCGTGCAGGCGGGCCAGGTGCTCAGGCCGGGCGGCCATGCGCTTGGCGAGGGAATCGGGGTGGTCCTTGGCGTGGACGGCAAACCACATGCGGGGCGCTTCCTGACTGGGCAAAGCGGCATTTTACTGCAGCCACTGCCCTCGCAGATCCGATGCTGCATCGCAGAAACGTTCGGGTCGCTGGTTGACCTCGGTCAAGGCCTGCCGCGATGCCGCAGCGCATCCTGCCCGTGCTCCCGGTATGGTCAGGCATTCATGCCGATGCCGGCCCCCACCCGCGCATCCGGATGACCCGATGAAGGAAGTCGCTCCCGTCCCGAGAACGCCCCAGCCCACGGCCGCGGCGCGCACCGACCGTCAGGTCCGTGCAGCGCTGGCGCGATGGAGTGCCTCGATCTCCCCCGCTTCGCTGGAACTGGCCTGGAGCGACTGGGCGGCCCACCTCGCCGCTTCGCCCGGCAAGCGCCTGGAACTGATGCACCTGGGGCTGCGGCAATGGCAGGCGCTGGCGGATTACGCCGCCCGCTGCGCCCTCCCCGGCGCGGCTCCCAACGGCGGTTGCGTGACGCCCCGTCCCGGCGACCGCCGCTTCCGCGAGCCGGAGTGGGGACGCTGGCCGTTCAACGTGATGCAGCAGGCCTTCCTGATGGCCGAACGCTGGTGGGAGGAAGCCACCCACAGCGTGGAGGGCGTCGAGAAACACCATACCGACGTCGCCGGATTCGTCGCCCGCCAGTGGCTGGACATGTGGTCGCCGGGCAACCAGCTGGCGACCAACCCGGTGGTGCTGAAGCAGACAATCGAGCAGGCCGGCACCAACTTATGGCGCGGCTGGCTCAACGCACTGGACGACCTGGACCGGCTAGCGATCGGCGCACCGCCGGCCGGCACCGAGGACTACGCGGTCGGCCGCAACCTGGCGGTCACCCCGGGCAAGGTGGTGATGAAGAACCGGCTGGCGGAGCTGATCCAGTACTCGCCCACTACGGACAAGGTGCGGCCGGAACCGGTGCTGATCGTGCCGGCGTGGATCATGAAGTACTACATCCTGGATCTGTCGCCGCACAACTCGCTGATCCGCTACCTGGTCGACCAGGGCCACACCGTGTTCTGCATCTCCTGGAAGAACCCGGATGCCGACGACCGCGACCTGGGTATGGAGGACTACCTCGACCTGGGCGTGATGGCTGCGCTGGACGCCGTGGGCGCGATCGTCCCGAAGCAGAAGGTGCACGGCGTGGGCTACTGCCTGGGCGGCACCCTGCTGTCGGTCGCCGCGGCCGCGATGGCGCGCGACGACGATCACCGGCTCGCCTCGGCGACCCTGTTCGCCGCGCAGACCGACTTCACCGAGCCGGGCGAGCTGGGCCTGTTCATCGACGAGAGCCAGGTCTCCCTGCTCGAGGCGCAGATGTCGCAGACCGGCTATCTCACCGCCCAGCAGATGGCCGGCGCGTTCCAGATGCTGCGCTCCTACGACCTGCTGTGGTCGCGCATGGTCGGCGAGTACCTGATGGGCACGCGGCCGCCGATGAACGACCTGATGGCCTGGAACGCCGACGCCACCCGCATGCCGGCGCGCATGCACTCGGAATACCTGCGCCGGCTGTTCCTGCACAACGACCTGGCCGAAGGGCGTTTCCCGGTGCAGGGACGACCAGTCGCGCTGAGCGACATCACCCTGCCGGTGTTCGTGGTGGGGACGCAGACCGATCACGTGGCGCCCTGGCGCTCGGTCTACAAGCTGCACTACCTCACCGTCGCCGACCTCACCTTCGTGCTGACCAGCGGCGGGCACAACGCCGGCATCGTCAGCGAGCCGGGACATCCGCACCGCAGCTACCAGTTGCTGCGTCGCCCGGAAGGCACCGCCTACATCGGCCCCGACGACTGGCTGAAACGGGCACCGATGCAGGACGGCTCATGGTGGCCGGCCTGGGTGCAGTGGCTGGACGCGCATTCGGGCGAACCGGTGACGCCGCCGTCGATGGGCAACGCCCGTGCCGGCTACCGTCCGCTCGCCGATGCCCCCGGCCACAACGTGCGGGAGACCTGAGCATGACCGGTCTGGAAGGGGCGAAAGGCCTGGTGGTCGGCATCGCCAACGAGCACAGCATCGCTTGGGGATGCGCTCGCGCCCTGCATGCCGCCGGCGCGGAACTGGCCGTCACCTGGCTGAACGACAAGGCCAGGCCGTGGGTCGAGCCGCTGGCGCAAGCGCTGAACGCGCCGCTTCGCATGCCACTGGATGTGTCGCAGCCGGGTGAGCTCGAAGCGGTTTTCGATGCGGTGAAACGCCGGTGGGGCCGACTGGATTTCGTGCTGCATTCGATTGCCTTCGCGCCGAAGCAAGACCTGCACGGCCGCGTCACCGACAGTTCGCGCGACGGCTTCCTGCGCGCGATGGATATTTCCTGCCACTCGTTCATCCGCATGGCCCGGCTGGCCGAGCCACTGATGGACCGGGGTGGCAGCCTGCTGACCATGAGCTACCTCGGCGCGGACGAGGTGATCGACCACTACGGGCTGATGGGGCCGGTGAAAGCCGCGCTGGAATCGTCGGTGCGCTACCTGGCCGCCGAACTCGGCCGGTCCGGCATCCGCGTCAACGCGATTTCGCCGGGGCCGCTGGCGACCCGCGCCGCCTCCGGCATCGAACAGTTCGACCAGCTGCTGCGCGAAGCGGTGCAACGTGCACCGCTGCGGCACCCCGTGGACATCGACGATGTGGGCAGCCTGTGCGTGTTCCTGGCCAGCGACGCAGCCCGCTCGATCACCGGCGACACGCTGTACGTGGACGCCGGTTACCACATCCTCAACTGAACAGAAGGGAACGAAGGCAACGCTGCACGCTCTCTACCCCTGAATGGCCGCACGGATTGTCATGGAGCGCGGCCACCTTTGCGGACGACCGCCGGTATCGCCCGCCAGGATGACGTCGGGATGCCGGCCTTACGCCAACCGCCTCATCACGAGCGAGGAGATGAACATGAGCATCGACACCAACCTTCCGATGGAGTTGTACAAGGCCAACGTCCAGCTCTGGTTGAACATGGGCCTGCTGTTGCAGGAGGCCCGCCAGCAATGGGCCGACCTGGGCGACAAGACGCTCGGGGACGATGTGGAGGAAACCCGCAAGGAACTGGAGGAGTTGTCCCACGCCAGCGACTGGAAGGACCTCACCAACCTGCCCGGCAGCACTGCCTGGCGCCGTATGCAGAAGCGCGTGGGCGACGCGCAGGCATGCACCGAGACCGCCATCGCCGAGCAGACGCGCTTCGTCGCCGGCATCCAGCACGCGCTGGCCGACTGGCAGAAATCGCTCACCCGTGCCGTCAGCGACGCCGGCAAGTCGTTGCCGATGGGCATGCCGATGAGCGGCGCCGTGCCGGATTTCAGCGCGCTGATGAAGATGTTCACGCCGCCTGCGGGCGGGTCCGGTGCGAAGGCCGCGGGCAAAGGCAAGAACCATGCAAGCTGAGCACACTGCCGTGGTTACCGGCGGCATGGGCTGCCTGGGCGAGTCGATCGCCCAGGCCTTGCACGATGCCGGCTGCCGCGTGATCGTCACCCACTCGCCCGGGCGCAGCGACGTCGGCGCCTGGCTGGCCGAACACGCCGCCCAGGGCCGCAGCTACCTCACCTACGAGATGGACGTGGCCGACGCCGACTCCTGCGCCGCCTGCGCCGAACGCATCCGCGCCGACGGCCATGTCGTGGATATCCTGGTCAACAACGCCGGCATCACCCGCGACGCCAGCTTCCGCAAGATGCAGAAGGTGGACTGGGACGCGGTGATGCACACCAACCTCGATTCGCTGTTCAACGTCACCAAGGCCTTCGTCGAGGGCATGATCGGCGGCGGCTGGGGGCGCATCGTCAACATCGCCTCGGTCAACGGCTCCAAGGGCGCCTTCGGCCAGACCAACTACGCCGCGTCCAAGGCCGGCATGCACGGCTTCACCAAGTCGCTGGCGCTGGAGCTGGCGACTAAGGGCGTCACCGTCAACACGGTGTCGCCCGGCTACCTGCAGACGAGGATGGTGGCTGCGGTGCCCGAGGAGGTGCTCAAGACCAAGGTGCTCTCGCAGATCCCGATGGGACGGCTGGGACGCACCGACGAGGTCGCAGCGCTGGTGGCCTTCGTCTGCAGCGATGCGGCCGCGTTCATGACCGGGGCGAACCTGGCGATGAACGGCGGCCAGCACATGGCCTGATTTCCTTCCACGGACCCACGGAGCGCGTCCATGCCCGATACCCCCGCCGCCCCCGCCGGCCCGCCCGGCGACGCCGACGACATCCACTTCATCCGCAACCGCACCTTCGAGGAAATCGCCGTCGGCGACACCGCGGCGATCGAGCGCACGCTCACCGCCGAGGACATCCAGCTGTTCGCCGTGATGTCCGGCGACGTCAATCCGCAGCACCTGGATCCGGATTTCGCCGCCTCCACCCGTTTCCACGGCGTGATCGCGCACGGCATGTGGGGCGCGGCGCTGATCTCCGCCGTGCTCGGCACCCGCCTGCCCGGCCCCGGCACGATCTACCTGTCGCAGACGCTGAAATTCCTCGCCCCGGTGCACATCGGCGACACGCTGACCATCCGGGTCACCGTGCGCTCAAGGGACGAGGCGAGGAAGGAGCTGGTGCTCGACTGCAGCTGCATCGACCAGGCCGGCCAGTGCGCGATCAAGGGCGAAGCACTGGTGCTGGCGCCGGTGGAGAAGATCGTCCGCCCGCGCGCCACCCTGCCCGAAGTCCGCCTGACGAGGGGCAACGACGGCGTGCAGCGCCTGCTCGACTACGTGAAGCCGCTGGGCGCGATCCGCATGGCGGTGGTCCACCCCTGCGACGAGTCCAGTCTCGGCGGCGCCGTCGATGCCTGGCGCGCGGGGCTGATCGAACCGGTGCTGGTGGCCCCGCGTGCGCGACTCGAGGCAGTGGCCGCCCAGGCGGGATTCGACCTGACCGGCATCGCCATCGAGGATGTCCCGCACAGCCACGCCGCAGCGGCCCGCGCGGTCGAGCTGGCCGCGGCCGGCGAGGTCGATGCGCTGATGAAGGGCAGCCTGCACACCGACGAGTTGATGGGTGCCGTGGTCGCCGCGGGCAGCGGCCTGCGCACCAAGCGGCGGATCAGCCACTGCTTCATCATGCAGACGCCGGCCTACCCGCGGCCGTTCATCATCACCGACGCGGCGATCAACATCGCACCGACGCTGGAAGAGAAGGCCGACATCGTCCGCAACGCCATCGACCTGGCCCAGACGATCGGCGTGGCGCAGCCGCGCGTGGCGATCCTCGCCGCGGTGGAAACGGTCAACCCGCACATGCCGGCCACGCTGGATGCGGCGGCGCTGTGCAAGATGGCCGACCGCGGCCAGATCGAAGGCGGCGTGCTCGACGGCCCGCTGGCGTTCGACAACGCGGTATCGGCGGCGGCTGCGCGGATCAAGGGCATCGCCTCGCCGGTGGCCGGCCAGGCTGACGTGCTGGTGGTGCCGGATCTGGAGAGCGGCAACATGCTGGCCAAGCAGCTCGAATACCTCGGCGGTGCGGCCAGCGCCGGTATCGTGATCGGCGCGAAGGTGCCGATCGTGCTCACCAGCCGCGCCGACTCGCGCGAGTCGCGGATGGCCTCCTGTGCGGTGGCACTGCTGCTGGCCCATCACTACCGGAGCCATCCGCTGTGAGCGCGTTTCCGATGACCCAGGCGGCAGGCGATCTGCTGCTGGTGCTCAACTGCGGCTCGTCCAGCATCAAGTTCGCGCTGTTCGACGCCGCGGTCTCGCCGCTTCCGCGCCATCCCGCCTGGATCGGCAAGATCGAGGGCATCACCGGGCCGGCGCCGCGCTACGAAGCCGCCGGCGAGCCCGATGCGACGCTCGCGCTCGACAGCGCCGATCCGTACACCGGCGCCTTGATGCACATCCGCGAGCGACTGCAGGCCCGGCTCGGCGACCGCCGGCTGGCCGCCGTGGCGCATCGCGTGGTGCACGGCGGCAGCAAGTATTTCGCGCCGGTGCGGGTGGACGCCGCGGTGCTCGCCGACCTGCGCAGCTACATTCCGCTGGCGCCGCTGCACCAGCCGTTCGCGCTGGAGGCGATCGAGGCGCTGCTCGGCCTGCACCCGGACCTGCCGCAGGTCGCCTGCTTCGACACCGCCTTCCACCACACCGTGCCGAAGGTGGAGCAGATGCTGCCGCTGCCGCGCGCGCTCTGGGACGAGGGCCTGCGTCGCTACGGCTTCCACGGGCTGTCCTACGCCTACATGGCCACGGTGCTGGCCGAGCGCTACGGCGCCGGCGCGCGTGGCCGCACGATCTGCGCCCACCTGGGCAGCGGCGCCAGCCTGTGCGCCATGCACGACCTGCGCAGCGTCGCCACCACGATGGGCTTTTCCGCGCTGGACGGCCTGATGATGGGCACGCGCTGCGGCGCTCTGGATCCGGGCGCCGTGCTGTACCTGATGCAGGTCCGCGGCCTCGGCATCGACCAGGTCGGCCACATGCTCTACCACGAGTCCGGCCTGCTCGGCGTCTCGGGCGTGTCGCCCGACCCACGCGAACTGCTGCCGCGCGAGGACGAGCCCCCCGTGCGCGAGGCGCTGGCGCTCTACGTGCGACGCATCGTGCGCGAGATCGGCGCGCTCGCCGCCGTGCTTGGCGGGCTGGACATGCTGGTGTTCACGGCCGGCATCGGCGAACACAACGCAGTGATCCGCGAGCGCGTCTGCGACGCGCTGGGCTGGCTCGGCGTCGCGCTGGACACCCGCGCCAACGCGGCGCACGCTGCGGTGGTGTCCGGCCCGGAAAGCCGCGTGCGCGTGGTGGTCGAGCCGACCAACGAGGAGTGGATCGCCGCCCGTGCCACGCTGGAGCTGATGGCGGGCTGATCCGTTCCGGATTGATGCCAGTCAACTCCCGCAGTGCGCCGATGCCCGACCATGGGGCATCGCATGCGGGTGGCGCGTCCACCCTGGAGAACGAGAGCTTCTTTCATGGCCGGGATGCACGAGGGACAGGTGACGGCGGTACGCGGCGCAGTGCTCGACGTGCGCTTCGCGCTGCCGCCGCTGCCGGCGGTCGGTGAAGCCCTGCATGTGCTGCGCGACGACGGCTCACCGCTGCTGGTGGAAGTCACCTCGCAGCTTTCCACGACCGACGTGCGCGCGATCGCCCTGCAGTCCACCGAGGGCATCGCCCGCGGACTGCGCGTGCAGGCCCAGGGGCAGCCGCTCGAGGTGCCGGTCGGTCCGGCCGTGCTTGGCCGGCTGCTCGACGTCACCGGCCAGCTCGGCGACGACGGCCCCGCCCTGCCCGCCGACGTGCCGCGCCGCCCGATCCACCGCGCGCCGCCGCCGCTGTCCGCGCAGAGCGGCACCAGCACCCTGTTCGCCACCGGCTTGAAGGTGATCGACCTGCTCACCCCGCTGGTGCAGGGCGGCAAGGCGGCGATGTTCGGCGGTGCCGGGGTCGGCAAGACGGTGCTGGTGATGGAGCTGATCCACGCCATGGTCGAGCGCTACCAGGGCATCTCGGTGTTCGCCGGCGTTGGCGAGCGCTCGCGCGAGGGCCACGAGATGCTGCTGGACATGCGCAACTCCGGCGTGCTCGACCACACCGTGCTGGTCTACGGCCAGATGAACGAACCGCCCGGCGCGCGCTGGCGGGTGCCGTTCACCGCGCTGACCATGGCCGAGCATTTCCGCGACGAGCGAAAGCAGACCGTGCTGCTGCTGATGGACAACATCTTCCGCTTCGTCCAGGCCGGTTCCGAGGTGTCCGGTCTGCTCGGCCGCCTGCCCTCGCGGGTCGGCTACCAGCCCACTCTGGCCGACGAGGTGGCGGCGCTGCAGGAACGCATCGTCTCGGTGGACGGCGTGGCGGTCACCGCGATCGAGGCGGTCTACGTGCCGGCCGACGACTTCACCGACCCGGCAGTCACCGCGCTCGCCTCGCACGTGGACTCGATGGTGGTGCTGTCGCGCGAGATGGCCGCGCAGGGCATGTATCCGGCGATCGACCCGATCGCCTCGTCCTCGATCATGCTCGACGCCGACCTGCTCGGCGAGCGCCACGTGCGCATCGCCACCGAGGTGCGCCGGGTGATCGAACACTATCGCCAGCTGCAGGATGTGATCGCCCTGCTCGGCGTGGACGAACTGGGCGCCGAGGACCGCCGACTGGTCGAGCGGGCGCGCCGCCTGCAGCGTTTCCTGACCCAGCCGTTCGCCGTCACCGAGGCCTTCACCGGCATGCCCGGCCGCAGCGTGGCACTGGCCGACACGCTGGACGGCTGCGAGGCGATCCTGCGCGGCGACTGCGACGGCTGGCGCGAGAGTTCGCTGTACATGGTCGGCACGCTGGCCGAAGCCCAGGCCAAGGAAGCCGCCGCCACGAAGGCCGCGGCATGACCGGCCACCTGCACCTTGTGCTCGGCACGCCGCAGCAGGTCGTGCTCGACCTGGACGACGTGACCGCCGTGCGCGGCGAGGACGCCAGCGGCAGCTTCGGCATCCTGCCCGGCCATGCCGACCTGATCACCGTGCTGGTACCCACCGTGCTGCGCTGGCAGCGCGCCAACGGGGAAAAGGGCTACTGCGCGCTGCGCGGCGGCGTGCTGCGGATGAGCGAAGGCGGGCAACTGCACGTGGCCTGCCGTGGCGCCGTGCGCGGCGAAGAGCTCGACACGCTGGAGAGCACCGTGCGCGCGGCACGCGCCGACCAGGCCGATGCCGACCGCCGCGCCCGCGTCGAACAACTCCAACTGCATGCCCGCGCCGTGCGCACGTTGCTGCGCTACCTGCGCCCCGGTCCGCGGAATGTCGCGCCATGACGACACCGGCGCCCGAGCCTCGCAACGAACAGGGCCGCGACCCGGTCGCCACGGCTGCCCGTCGCGCACGCCAGCGCGACGAAGCGAACCGCGACGACCCGGCCACCCCGGCCAACATCCGCCTGGCGCAGATCGGCGTGCTGGGCTGGACCATCGTCACGCCGATCCTGCTCGGCCTGCTCGCCGGCCACTGGCTGGATCGCTGGCTGCGTACCGGCGTGATGTTCGCCGCCGCCCTGCTCACCATCGGCGCCGGGCTGGGGATGTGGTTCGCCTGGCGCTGGATGCACCGTCAATGAGGACTCCGCGATGAATCTGCCGCTTGCTTCGCTTCCTTTCGCTCCGGCGATCGGCATCGGCCTGCTCGGCGGTGGCGCGGTCGGCCTACTCCACTTCGTCGGACTGCGTTACACCGTGCGTCTGCTCGCCGCCGGCCGCACCGGACTGGCGCTGGCGTCGCAGGCGCTGCGCGTGCTGGCCAGCGCCCTGCTGCTGGCCGCGCTGTTCCACTTCGGCGTGGCCGCCCTGCTGGCCGGGTTCGTCGGTTTCCTGGTGGCGCGGCAGGCACTGCTGCGTGATGGCAGCGCCAGCGGGACTCCGCCGCCGACCCGGGAGCCGGAAGCATGATCGGCTCGCCGCTGCGCACCGAGACGCTGTTCCACCTCGGCCCGGTCCCGGTCAGCACCGCCGTGGCGGTGACCTGGGGGATCATGGCGCTGCTGACGATCGGCGCCTGGCTGGCCACCCGGCGGCTTTCGATGCACCCCTCGCGCACCCAGGCCGTGCTCGAGCTGCTGGTCGAGACCATCGACACGCAGATCCACGACACCATGCAGGTGGACGCGGCGCCATACCGTCCGCTGATCGGCAGCATCTTCCTGTTCGTGCTGGCGGCGAACTGGTCGGGGCTGGTGCCCGGTATCGAGCCGCCCACCGCCCACCTGGAGACCGACGCCGCGCTGGCCGGCATCGTGTTCTTCGCGACCATCTGGTTCGGCCTGCGCGCCCGCGGCGTACGCGGCTACCTGGCCACGTTCGCCGAGCCGGGCTGGCTGATGGTGCCGCTGAACTTGGTCGAGCAGATCACCCGCACCTTTTCGCTGATGGTGCGCCTGTTCGGCAACGTGATGAGCGGCGTGTTCGTGGTCGGCATCGCATTGTCGCTGGCCGGGCTGATCGTGCCGATCCCGTTCATGGCGCTGGACCTGCTCACCGGCGCCATCCAGGCCTACATCTTCAGCGTGCTGGCGATGGTGTTCCTCGGCGCTGCCGTGCACCCCGCCCCGCCTTCCCGCGCGCAAACCGAACCCGCACCTTCCGATCGGAGAGACCCGTCATGAACGACCTGATTCCCGTTGTGAGCATCCTGGCCGCCGCGCTATCGGTGAGCTTCGGTGCGATCGGCCCGGCGCTCGCCGAGGGCCGCGCGGTGGCGGCGGCGATGGATGCGATCGCGCGCCAGCCCGAATCGGCCGGCACCATCTCGCGCACGCTGTTCGTGGGCCTGGCGATGATCGAGACGATGGCGATCTACTGCCTGGTGATCGCCATCCTGCTGCTGTTCGCCAACCCGTTCCTCAAGTAGGCGGCGACCTTCGATGAAGATCGACTTCTGGACGCTGGCGCTGCAGGCGATCAATGCGCTGGTCCTGATCTGGCTGCTGTCGCGCGTGCTGTATCGCCCGGTGGTGCGCGTGATCGCGCAGCGGCGCGAGGCCGCGGCGAAACTGCTGGCCGACGCCGAGGCCGAACGCGACCGCGCGCGCCAGGCCACGGCGGCAGCGACGGCACAGCAGACCGAACTCGCCGCCGGGCGCGACGCGGCGATGAAGGCCGCGCAGGCCGATGCCGAAACGGCACGCACCCGCCTGCTGGCCGCCGCGCGGGCCGAGGCCGAGGCCCTGCGCCAGCAGGCACAGGCCGAACGGGACAAGCAGCTTGTCGCGCAGCGGCGCGCCGACGAGCAGCGCGCCGCTGCGCTGGCCGTCGACATTGCCGCGCGACTGCTTGATCGCCTGCCGGCCTCGGCACGCGTCGCGGGCTTTCTCGACGACCTCGTCGCCTCGTTGCGGGCACTGCCGGATTCGCAGCGGCAGAAGCTGGCCGATCCGGCAACGCCGCTCGCACTGGTGGCGCCGCGCACGCTCGAAGCGAGCGAGAGGGATCGCTGCGTGCAGGCGATCCAGCAGGCCATCGGCCGCTCCGCCCCGCTGCAGCCGGCGGTGGATCCCAACCTGATCGCCGGGCTGGAACTGCGCAGTCCCGACCTGGTGGTGAGCAATCACCTGCGCGCCGACCTCGACCATCTGCAGCACGAGCTGACCCATGCCGACCGACACGCCTGACGCCACCACCGGCGACTGGCTGCGCCGCAGCCAGGCCGTCGTCGCGCAGAGCCGGCTCGGCGTGCGCTCGGTCGGGCTGGGCCACGTCGAGCGGATCGCCGACGGCATCGCCATCGTCTCCGGCCTGGCCCAGGCACGTCTGCATGAACTACTGCGCTTCCAGCACGACCGCATGGGCTTCGTGCTCTCGCTGGACGAAGACACGCTGGCCGCCGTGCTGCTGGACGACGACGGCAGCGTCGAGGCCGGCTCCGAGGTGCTCGGCACCGGCGAGGTGCTGCGCGTGCCGGTCGGTCCGGGCCTGCTCGGCCGCGTGCTCGACCCGCTGGGACGCCCGCTGGACCGCGACGAGCCGGTGCCGGCCGAGGATCACCTGCCGATCGAGCGCCCGGCGCCGGCGATCATCGAGCGTGACCTGGTGAGTGAGCCGGTCGCCACCGGCGTGCTGGTGATCGACGCAATGTTCCCGATCGGCCGCGGCCAGCGCGAGCTCTTGATCGGCGACCGCGCCACCGGCAAGACCTCGCTGGCGGTGGACGCGATGATCAACCAGAAACACTCGGACATGGTCTGCGTGTACGTCTCGGTCGGCCAGCGCGCCCATGCGGTGCAGCAGGTGATCGAGGCGGTGCACGCGCATGGCGCGCCGGAGCGCACCATCTTCGTAGTCGCCTCGGCCGCGTCGTCCGCCGGACTGCAGTGGGTGGCGCCCTTCGCCGGTTTCAGCATCGCCGAGTACTTCCGCGACCGCGGCCAGCACGCGCTGATCGTGATCGACGACCTGACCAAGCACGCGGCCACCCACCGCGAACTGGCCCTGCTCACCCACCAGCCGGCCGGTCGCGAGGCGTATCCCGGCGACGTGTTCTACCTGCATGCCCGCATGCTCGAACGCGCCGCCAAGCTGTCATCCGCCAAGGGCGGCGGTTCGCTCACCGCGCTGCCGATCGCGCAGACCGAAGCGGGCAACCTGGCCGCCTACATCCCGACCAACCTGATCTCGATCACCGATGGCCAGATCGTGTTCGACACGGCGCTGTTCGCCGCCGACCAGCGACCCGCGGTGGACGTCGGCCTGTCGGTCAGCCGGGTCGGTGGCAAGGCGCAGCCGCCGGTACTGCGCGAGGTGGCCGGCCAGCTGCGGCTGCAGTATTCGCAGTTCCTCGAACTGGAGCTGTTCACCCGCTTCGGCAACCTCAGCGACACCCGCGTCAAGGCGCAGATCACCCGCGGCCGCGCGATCCGCGCCCTGCTCACCCAGCCGCGCTTCACCGCGCAGCAGCCGCCGGAACAGCTCGCCCTGCTCGCCGCGCTGGACGACGGCGTGCTGGACGGTCAGCCGGCGACGGTGATCGCCGAGCTGCGTCGGCAACTGCCGGCCCGCCTGGCCGAGGGACAGCCGATACCGATCGGCGACACGCTGGATCCGTCCACCCGCAGCGCGCTGGTGGACCGGGTGCGCGAGTTGGTCGCCGGCATCGCCGCCATGGGTGCGCCGGCATGAGCGGACAGCTGGCCGAGGTCGCGGCGCGGCTGGACTCCACGCGCCAGCTCGGCAGCGTGATCTCCGCGATGCGGGCGATTGCCGCCAGCCGGTCGCAGCAGGCGCGACGCGAACTGCAGGCGATCGGCCTGTACGCGCAGACCATCGGCGAGGCCATCGGCCAGGTGCTCGGCACGCTGCCGGGCGGCCAGCTCATGGCCGTGCCGACGCCACAGCCGGACGGCGTGCTGGTGGTGGCGCTGTGCGCCGAACAGGGCTTCGCCGGCAGCTTCAACGAGCGCGTGCTCGATGTCGCCCTGCCGCTGGCGGACCGAAACAGGGGCCGCCTGTTCATCGTCGGCGACCGCGGTCTGATGGTCGCCGGCAATCGCGGCCGCACACCCGACTGGAACGTGCCGATGGCCGCCCATACCGACGAGGTGTCCGCGCTGGCCGACCGGATTTCCGATGCGATCTATGCGGCGCTTGCCGCGCATGGACTCGGCCGGGTGCTGCTGGTGTACGGCAGCCCGGGCGAAGGCGAGGAGCAGAGCATCGAGCAGCGCTGGCTGCTGCCGTTCGACTTCGGTCGCTTTCCCGCCCGGCTCGCCGATGGCCAGGCACCGCTGATGAACCTGCCGCCGGCGACCCTGCTCGAACAGCTGGCGGTCGAATACGTGCATGCCGACCTGTGCGCGGCGCTGATGCTGTCGTACGCGGCGGAAAACCAGGCACGCATGCAGGCGATGATCGCCGCCCACGGCAACCTGGAACGCACCGAAGCCTCGCTCACGCTTCAGTTCCAGCGCGTGCGCCAGGAAGACATCACCGACGAGATCCTCGAACTTTCCGCTGCCCGGACCTGACCGTCCGGTCGCGATCAAAGGAGTCGCACGTGAACCACCGCCGCCACTGCCCGCCGCCTCCGCCGCGCAAGCGCCGCACGCCGCTGCCCTGGGAGCACCCCAAGGCACATGCCGAAGAGCCGCAGGTGGACGAGCGGCTGCGCGCGATCATGCAGCACCCGTCCTACCGCGAGGCCGACAGCGATCCGGCCTTTCTGCACGAGGACGCGGCACGCGGCGTGCGCCTGCAGGTGGACTACCTTAAGGCCGAACTGGTGCTCGCCGCGCACGGCATCGAGCGCACGGTGCTCGTCTACGGCAGCACCCGCCTGCGCGAACCGGAAACGGCGAAGCGCGAGCTCGCCTCGGCACGGGAAGCGGCCGGCTCGCGGCCCGATGACCCGGCCACCGCGCGCGCCCTGCAACTGGCCGAGCGGCGGGAAGCCCTGTCGCGCTACTACGAAGTGGGGCGCGAGGTCGGCCAGCGGGTCGGCCTGGCCGGCATTCCCGGCCTGGCCATCCTCACTGGCGGCGGCCCCGGCGCGATGGAGTCGGCCAATCGCGGCGCGTGCGAGGCCGGCGCCCAGACCGTGGGACTGAACATCGCGCTGCCGCGCGAGCAGTATCCCAACCCGTACGTCACCCCGGGGCTGTGCATGCAGTTCCACTACTTCGCCATGCGCAAGCTGCACTTCATGAAGCGGGCGGCGGCGATCGTCGCCCTGCCGGGTGGCTACGGCACGCTGGACGAGGTGTTCGGTGCGCTGACCCTGATCCAGACCCGCAAGAGCGCGCCCATTCCCATCGTGCTGGTCGGCGAGGACTACTGGCGCCGCGTGTTCGACGTCGACTTCCTGCTCGAGGCCGGCAGCATCGACGAGGAAGACCGCGACCTGTTCTGGTACGCCGAGACCGCCGAGGAGGCCTGGCAGGGGATCCTCGACTGGCACGAACGCAACGGCAGCCCCCTGCTCCCCTCCACCGCCACGGATGCACGCCCATGAAAATCTCCTTCCACGGCGCCGACCGCGAGGTCACCGGCTCCTGCCACCTGCTCGAGGCTGCCGGCAAGCGCATCCTCATCGACTGCGGCATGTACCAGGGCAGCCGCGAACTGGACGAGCAGAACGGCGACGATTTCGGCTTCGATCCGGTATCGATCGACATCCTACTGCTCACCCACGCCCACCTGGACCACTGCGGTCGCATCCCGCTGCTGGTCGATCGGGGGTTCTCCGGCGAGATCATCACCACCGCCGCCTCGCGCGAGCTGGCGCGGCTGGTGATGCTGGACGCCGCAGGCCTGCAGGAAGCCGATGCCGAACGCCGCCAGCGACACGCCTGGCGTCGCGGCGACAAGGACGGGCAGCCGCTGTACACCACGCTCGACGCGCTCAACGCGATGGACCGCTTCGGCCGCGTCGCCCGCTACGGCCAGCCGATCGAGCTCGCGCCCGGGCTCACCGCGACCTTCTTCGACGCCGGGCACATCCTCGGCTCGGCCAGCATCCGCATCGTGGAGGAGGGTGACGGCGGTCGTTCGGTGATCTTCTCCGGCGACCTCGGCAACAGCGGCCGGCCGATCCTGCGCGATCCACAGCCACCGCCGCATGCCGACGCGGTGGTGATGGAAACCACCTACGGCGACCGCCTGCACAAGCCGCTGGGGCCCTCGGTGGAGGAGCTGTATGCCGCGATCACCGACACCTTCGCGCGCGGCGGCAACGTGGTGATCCCCACTTTCGCGCTGGAGCGTGCGCAGGAGATCCTCTACTACCTGCGTGCCGGCGTGGAGAGCGGCCGGCTGCCGCGCACGCTGCCGGTGTTCCTCGATTCGCCGATGGCGATCTCCGCCACCGAGATCTTCCGCCGCCATACCGAGTGCTACGACCCGAAAGAGCGGGCGCTGTTCGCCCACGGCGGCGATCCGTTCGGCCTGCCCGGCCTGCGCTTCACCCGCGAGACCGCCGACTCGATGGCGCTGAACCGGATCCGCGGCGGCGCGATCCTGATGGCCGGCTCGGGCATGTGCACCGGCGGGCGCGTGCGCCACCACCTGCGGCACAACCTGTGGCGCGAGGATTCCAGCGTGGTGTTCGTCGGCTACGCCGCCTCCGGCACGCTGGCGCGCATCCTCATCGACGGCGCCAGGTCGGTGCGGCTGTTCGGCGACGAGATCCCGGTGCGCGCGCATCTGCACACCATCAACGGCTTTTCCGCACATGCCGACCGCGACGAGCTGCTGGCCTGGCACACGGCGATCAAACCGGACAAGACCATCCTGGTGCACGGCGACGAGCAGGTGATGCAGGCCTTCGCCACGCGGCTCACCGCCACCGAAGTCCACATGCCCGGCAAGGGCGATGTCATCGAACTCTAGTTTCCATCGCCGGCCAGGAGGCTGCCGTGTCCACCATCTCCCCGAATGTCCTTTCCAGCGAAGAACTGATCCAGCTCGACCGCTACTGGCGTGCCTCGCTGTACCTATGCGCCGGCATGCTGTACCTGCGCGAGAACCCGCTGCTGCACGAGCCGCTGCGGCTGGAGCACATCAAGCACCGGCTGCTCGGCCACTGGGGTTCGGACGCCGGGCAGACCCTGGTGTGGACGCACATGAACCGGCTGATCCGCGCGCGCGACCTCGACGCGATCTTCGTCTCCGGCCCCGGCCACGGTGCGCCCTCGGTGCTGGCCCATGCCTGGCTGGAGGGGCGCTACGGCGAGCTGTACGCGGACAAGGGGCCAGGCCTGGACGGCCTGCGCCGCTTCTTCAAGGAGTTCTCCTTCCCCGGCGGCGTGGGCAGCCACTGCACGCCGGAGACGCCGGGCTCGCTGCACGAGGGTGGCGAACTCGGCTACAGCCTGGCGCATGCCTACGGCGCGGCGTTCGACCACCCGGAGCTGCTGGTGGTGTGCATGGTCGGCGACGGCGAGGCGGAAACCGGTCCGCTGGCCATCGCCTGGCACTCGAACAAGTTTCTCGATCCGGTGCGCGACGGCGCGGTGCTGCCGGTGCTGCACCTCAACGGCTACAAGATCGCCAACCCCACGGTGCTGGCGCGCATACCGCACGAGCAGCTCGCCGACCTGATGCGCGGTTACGGCCACGAGCCGTTCTTCGTCGAAGGCGACGATCCAGAGCGGGTTCACCGCCTGCTCGCCACCGCGCTGGAAACCGTGCTGGACCGGATTGCCGACATCCAGTGCCGTGCCCGTACCGGCAGCTTCGAAGGCCTGCCGATGTGGCCGATGATCGTGCTGCGCACGCCCAAGGGCTGGACCGGCCCGAAGGAAGTGGACGGCCATCGCGTCGAAGGCACCTGGCGCGCCCACCAGATCCCGCTGGACCCGCATCGGGACACCGCGCACCTGCGCCAGCTCGAGCAGTGGCTACGCAGCTATCGCCCCGAAACGCTGTTCACCGCGGACGGGCACCTGGTACCGGAACTGGCCGCGCTGGCGCCGTCCGGGCACCGCCGCATGAGCGCCAACCCGGTGGCCAACGGCGGCCTGCTGCGGCGGGCGCTGCTGCGGCCGGACATCCGCGAGTACGCGGTGGCGGTCACCGAACCGGGCACCGCCACCGAAGAGAACACCCGGCCGACCGGCCGCCTGCTGCGCGACGTGATGCGCGCCAATCCCGACCGCTTTCGCTTCTTCTGCCCCGACGAAACCGCCTCGAACCGGCTGGACGACATCTACCAGGCCAGCGGCAAGGCGTGGATGGCCGCGACGCTGCCGGAGGATGCCGACGGCACCCACCTGCAACGCGGCGGCCGGGTGATGGAGATCCTCTCCGAACACACGCTGGAGGGCTGGCTGGAGGGCTACCTGCTGTCCGGCCGGCACGGCCTGCTCGCCTCGTACGAGGCCTTCATCCACGTCATCGACTCGATGTTCAACCAGCACGCCAAGTGGCTGGAGAAGGCACTGGAGGTGCCGTGGCGGGCCAGCGTGTCCTCGCTCAACATCCTGGTTACCTCCACCGTGTGGCGGCAGGACCACAACGGCTTTTCGCACCAGGACCCCGGCTTCCTCGACGTGGTCACCAACAAGAGCCCGCGGGTCACCCGCATCTACCTGCCGCCGGACGCGAACTGCCTGCTGTCGGTGGTCGACCATTGCCTGGACAGCACCGACAAGATCAACGTGATCGTCGCCGACAAGCAGAGCCACCTGCAGTACCTGGGCATCGACGAGGCCGCCGACCACTGCAGCAAGGGCATCGGCATCTGGGACTGGGCCAGCAGCGACGATGGCGCCGAGCCGGACCTGGTGATGGCCTGCGCCGGCGACGTGCCGACGATGGAGGCGCTGGCCGCCACCGCCCTGCTGCGCGAGCACTTCCCGGCGTTGAAGGTGCGCTTCGTCAACGTGGTGGACCTGTTCCGGCTGCAGCCCGAAAGCGAGCACGTGCACGGGCTGCCCGATGCCGAGTTCGACAGCCTGTTCACCCGCGACAAGCCGGTGATCTTCAACTTCCACGGCTACCCGTGGCTGATCCACAAGCTGCTGTACCGCCGCCACAACAGCCGCAACGTGCACGTCCGCGGCTACAAGGAACAGGGCAACATCAACACCCCGATGGACCTGGCCATCCGCAACCAGATCGACCGCTTCGACCTGGTGATCGACGCCATCGACCGCGTGCCCGGCCTGCTGGTGGCCGGCGCGCACGTGCGTGACCGGATGAAGGACGCGATCCTCGCCTGCCAGCGCTTCGCCTGCAGCGAGGGCTACGACCAGCCCGAATATGCGGACTGGCGCTGGCCGGGGCGCACCGGTGCGGCGTGACTTACCGCCCTCTTGAACACCACTCCGAACGGGCGCATGTCGCGGGAACCGACATGCACAGGGAGGCGCCATCGTGGAATCTTTCGTTCATCCGTTCGCCGAAGGGCTCTCGCTCCTCGCCCATCTGCTGGGCGGCAGCTACGGCCTGGCCGTCGTCGCCATCGCCATCGCCGTCGCCGTCCGCCTCGCGCTGCTGCCGCTGACCCTGCGGCTGGCCGAACAGGGCTGGCACCGCCAGCAGCGGATGCAGGCGCTGAAACCGCAACTCGATGCCCTGCGCGAGCGCCATGCCAAGGACCCCATGGCCTATGCCCGTGCCGCCCAGGCACTGCAAAGGCAACAAGGCATCACCAGCGGACTGGGTGGCGGCCTGCTGGTGTCCGCGGTGCAGGCGCCGCTGGGGATCGGTATCTATGCCGCGATCCGCCAGAGCGTCGCTGCAGCCGGTTCGTTCCTGTGGATCCCGCGACTGGCGCGACCGGACTTCCTGCTCGCCCTGGCCGTCGCCGCACTCACGTACGCCGCGATCACACTCAACCCGGCCATGCCGGCCCAGATGAAGACCCTGCTGCAGATGCTGCCGGTGCTGGTCTCGTTCCTGATGGTCTGGCACCTGGCCGCCGGCCTCGGCCTGTACTGGGCCGGTTCCAGCAGCGTCAACGTGCTGCAGGCCGCGCTGCTGCGGCGACGGGTGGCGCGCCGGCAATCCTGAGCCACCGTCCCCGTGTAGGAACCCGCTCGCGGGCGATGCCCTTCGCTTCGATGTGGATCAGGAGCAGAAGCATCGCCCGCGAGCGGGCTCTACACGGTAAGCGATTTGGCGCTCAGGCTTCCGGGCGCATGTAGGGGAACAGCAGCACGTCGCGGATCGACGACGAGTCGGTGAGCAGCATCACCAGCCGGTCGATGCCGATGCCGAGGCCGCCGGTGGGCGGCAGGCCCACTTCCAGCGCGCGGATGTAGTCGGCGTCGAAGTGCATCGCCTCGTCGTCGCCGGCGTCCTTGGCGTCGACCTGGGCCTGGAAGCGTGCGGCCTGGTCTTCCGGATCGTTGAGCTCGGAGAAGCCGTTCGCGATTTCCTTGCCGTTGACGAACAGCTCGAAGCGGTCGGTGATGCCTGGGTCGGTGTCGTTCTCGCGCGCCAGCGGCGAGACCTCGACCGGGTGCTGGGTGATGAAGGTGGGCTGGATCAGCGTGTGCTCCACCGTCTTCTCGAAAATCTCCAGCAGCAGCTTGCCCCAGCCGTAGCCGTCCTTGACCTGCATGCCCAGGCGCTTGGCATGCGCCGCCATCGCCGCGCGGTCGCGCAGCTCGTCGCGCTTGATCTCCGGGTTGTGCTCGAGCACCGCGTCTTCCATCGTCCAGCGACGGAACGCCGGGCCGACATCGATGCTCGCGCCGTCCCAGTGCAGCTCGGTGCTGCCGATCACCTGCCTGGCGGTATCGCGGATCAGGTTCTCGGTGAGGTCCATGATCTCGTTGTAGGTGGCGTACGCCTGGTACAGCTCGAGCATGGTGAACTCGGGGTTGTGCCGGGTCGACACGCCCTCGTTGCGGAAGTTGCGGTTGATCTCGTAGACGCGGTCGAAGCCGCCGACCACAAGCCGCTTGAGGTACAGCTCCGGCGCCACGCGCAGGTAGAGGTCCATGTCCAGCGCGTTGTGGTGGGTGATGAACGGACGCGCGGTGGCGCCGCCGGGGATGACGTGCATCATCGGCGTCTCCACTTCCATGAAGCGGCGCGGCTCGGCCTCCAGCCACTGGCGGATGTGCCCGATGATGCGCGAGCGCTGCTGGAAGGTGCGGCGCGCCTCCTCGGTGACGATCAGGTCGACGTAGCGCTGGCGGTAGCGCTGCTCCACGTCGGCGATGCCGTGATGCTTGTCCGGCAGCGGACGCAGGCTCTTGGTCAGCAGGCGCAGCTGCTCGACCTTCACCGACAGCTCGCCGGTCTTGGTGCGCATCAGCACGCCCTCGGCGCCGACGATGTCGCCCATGTCCCAGCCCTTGAAGGCCTCGTACACGTCGCCCACGGTGCCGGCGTGGATGAACAGCTGGATGCGGCCGGTCATGTCCTGCATCTGCACGAAGCTGACCTTGCCCTGCACGCGCTTGAGCACGATGCGGCCGGCCACCTTCACGCGCTTCGCCGCGGCGTCGATGGCATCGGCAGTCCAGCGCTCGGCATCGGCGAACTCGGTCTTGAGGTCGCCGGCGAAGCTGTCGACCTTGAAGTCGTTCGGGAACGCGATGCCCTGCCCGCGCAGCGCCTTGAGTTTCTCGCGGCGCTCGGCGATCAGCTTGTTTTCATCGACGGGCAGGTTCTCGGGGACTTCGCTCATTGCAGATTCCGTGGCGGGTGGCATGCCTGCGCTGGCAGGTGCCGGAGTTGGATCGTGGCGGGACGGCGACTGGCTCAGCCGCCCTTGTGGAACACTTCCTTGAAGCCTTTCTTGGTGGCGTCCCAGCCCACACGCGCGCCCTTGGCGATGCCGTGACCGGCATCGCGGGCACCATGTCCGACCTTGATCGCCACCTTCCGCGTGGCGTGGCCGACGTCGCGGGCGCCGTCCGCGATGTCATGACCGGCGGCCTTGGTGTCGCGCTTGATGTCCTGCCCGGCCGACTGCGCCTGGGCGCTGACCATGCCGGCACACGCAAGCAAGGCGGCAACGGACAACGAAAGGAACGTTCCACGCTTCATGGATGTCTCCTCGCAAGTTCGAACGGATGGAGCCGGTTCTCGGATCAGGCATCGGCGCGCTTGGCGCCGACCTCCAGGCCCGCCTTCAGGCTGGCCTCGACGAATTCGTCCAGGTCGCCATCGAGCACCTTCTGGGTGTCCGAGCGCTCGATGCCGGTGCGCAGGTCCTTGATGCGGCTCTGGTCGAGCACATAGTTGCGGATCTGGCTGCCCCAGCCGATGTCGGACTTGGTCGCTTCCACCGCATCCTTCTCGGCGTTGCGCTTCTGCACTTCCAGCTCGTACAGCTTGGCCGCCAGCATTTTCATCGCGGTGTCGCGGTTGGCGTGCTGGCTGCGGCCGGTCTGGCAGGCCACCACGATGCCGGTGGGCACGTGGGTGATCCGCACCGCCGACTCGGTCTTGTTGACGTGCTGGCCACCGGCGCCGGACGAGCGGTAGACGTCGGTCTTCAGGTCGGCCGGGTTGATGTTGATCTCGATGTTGTCGTCGACTTCCGGCGACACGAACACCGAGGTAAAACTGGTGTGGCGGCGGTTGTCCGAGTCGAACGGGCTCTTGCGCACCAGCCGGTGCACGCCGGTCTCGGTCTTCAGCCAGCCGTAGGCGTAGTCGCCCTCGACGCGGAAGGTGGCGGACTTGATGCCCGCCACATCGCCGCCGGAGGCTTCCATCAGCTCGGTCTTCCAGCCGCGCGACTCGCACCAGCGCAGGTACATGCGCAGCAGCATCTCGGCCCAGTCCTGCGCCTCGGTGCCGCCGGCGCCGGCCTGGATGTCCACGTAGGCGTTGGCCGAATCCATCTTGCCGGAGAACATGCGCTGGAACTCCAGCTTGTTCACCTCAATGTCGAGCTTGGCGACGTCGCCCTGCACCGAGGCGACGGTGTCGTCGTCACCGTCGGCGGCGGCCAGTTCCAGCAGTTCGCGGGCATCGGTGAGGCCGGCGGTGAGCCGGTCGATGCCGTTGACGACGGTGTCCAGGCGGGCGCGCTCGCGGCCCAGCTCCTGCGCGCGGGTCGGATCGTCCCAGACGTTGGGACTCTCCAGTTCGCGGGTTACTTCTTCCAGCCGTTCGCGCTTGGCCGGGTAGTCAAAGATACCCCCTAAGCGACTCGATGCGGCCGGTCAGGTCCGCGATCTGCGCAAGGATCGGATTGGTCTCGATCATGGATGGTTGGCAACAGGGAAAATGGCCGGTCATGGTAGCAGAGCCGGCCCCGGGCTTGGACCGCTTCGCCTGGTTGCTCCCGATCCCGGAGCTTGATCGACGGACCATCTCCGGGTTGGCTTCCCCGGGGGGCGGGCGACTGGCCGAACAGGCATTCAGCTCAACGCATCGGCATGCACCCCGCGCACGGCCCGGCCGGATGGATCGGCCATCGCCGCGAAGGCCGGGTCCCAGGCCAGCGCCGCCGGCGACGAGCAGGCAATCGACTTGCCGCCGGGCACCGTCGCCGCGCAGGCCTCGCCCGGATAGAACTGCTCGAAGATGCGTCGGTAGAAGTACGCCTCCTTGGTCGCCGGCGTGTTGAACGGAAAGCGCGAGGCGGCCGCGGCGAACTCGCGATCGCTCACCTCCTGCTCGGCGTGCGCCTTCAGCCCGTCGATCCAGCCGTAGCCGACGCCGTCGGAGAACTGCTCCTTCTGCCGCCACAGGATCTCCTTCGGCAGCGCGCCATCGAACGCCGCGCGCAGTACGTGCTTCTCGATCTTGCCGTTGCCGGCCATCTTGTGGGCGGCGTCGATGCCCATCGCCACGTCGATGAACTCCAGGTCCAGGAACGGCACGCGCGCCTCCACGCCCCAGGCCATCATCGCCTTGTTCGCGCGCAGGCAGTCGTAGCTGTGCAGGGCGTCGAGCTTGCGCACGGTCTCCTCGTGGAAGGTCTCGGCCGACGGCGCCTTGTGGAAGTAGAGATAGCCGCCGAACAGCTCGTCCGACCCCTCGCCGGAGAGCACCATCTTCACCCCCATCGCCTTGATCCGGCGGGCCAGCAGGTACATCGGCGTAGCGGCGCGGATGGTGGTGACGTCATAGGTTTCCAGGTGGCGGATCACCTCGGGCACCGCGTCCAGGCCTTCCCAGAAGGTGTAGACGAAGCCGTGGTGCACGGTACCCAGCGCGTCGGCGGCGATCTGCGCCGCCGCCAGGTCCGGCGAGCCGTCCAGTCCGATGGCGAACGAATGCAGGCGCGGCCACCAGGCCTCGGAACGATCGTCGTCCTCGATGCGCTCGCGGGCGAAGCGGGCGGCACAGGCGGCGACCAGCGAGGAATCCAGGCCGCCGGAGAGCAGCACGCCGTAGGGCACGTCGGTCATCAGCTGGCGATGCACGGCCTGCTCGAAGGCCTCGCGCAGGCCGTCCGGCCCCTGTCCCCTGGTTGCCTCATAGTCGCGCCAGCCCTTGACGTAGTAGCGGGTCAGCTCGCCGCTGGCGCTGTCGTAGACATGGCCCGGCGGGAACGCGGCCACGTCGTTGCATACTCCGACCAGTGCCTTCATCTCCGAGGCCACGCACAGGCGCCCTTCCCCATCGTGGCCCCAGTACAGCGGGCACACGCCGATCGGATCGCGGGCGATCACGTAGCGCTGGCTGGGGCCGTCCCACAGCGCGAAGGCGAAGATGCCGTTGAGCTTGCCAACGCCTTCGGCCACGAAGGCGTCGCCGCCGAGGTCGCGGTACAGCGCGTTGATCACCTCGCAGTCCGAGCCGGTGGTGAAGTCGTAGTCGCTGGCCGCGCGCAGCTCGCGGTGGTTGTAGATCTCGCCGTTCACGGCCAGTGCCAGCGCACCATCGCGTGAGCGCAGCGGCTGCGCGCCGCTGGCCGGGTCGACGATGGCCAGGCGCTCGTGCACCAGGATCACGCCGGCGTCGACATACACACCGCTCCAGTCCGGGCCGCGATGGCGCTGGCGCTGCGACAGTTCCAGCGCCTGCCGGCGCAACGCAGCGAGATCGTCACCCGGCTGCAGGTCGAACATCCCGAAGATCGAACACATGGCCAAACCCCTCTTTCGAAAGTTGATGGATCGGCCGGAAACCGCTCCTGCGTTTCCGGCATACCGGCCATCCATGGCCGTAAAAACGAAAAAGGCCCGCACTGGGCGGGCCTTTTTCGCGTATGTGGAGCTGAAAACTGTGTCTACGCGATGGCCCGCCCAGTGAGGCGATTATTATTGCCATTGCGGTTGTTCAGGCCGTTCGCGACGCACGCAGCCGCACGATGCAGGGCATCGGCGAGACGGACGGCGGCGGTGAACGACTGGGTCATGGCCCGACTAGATCACGACTTTTGATGCGGTGCAAGAACTATTTCTGGACGGCCATACCGCTCAGGGCGCCAGCAGCCAGTCCCGCGCCTGCGCGTACTCGGCATTGGCGAACAGGCGGAACTCGGCCGGAATCGCGAAGCGCATCGCCCGCGCCGCCACCCGCAGCCAGCCCACGTCGGTGACCAGGGCGACCTTTTCCCAGCCGCTGAAATGACGCATGCCGAGCTTGGCATCGTCCCAGGCGGCCTTGGCGTCGAAGCCGGTGAAGTCCTCGCCGCAGTGGTACATCAGGCGCAGCTTGGGGTTCATCGCGAAGGCGGCTTCGACGTCCGGCACCAGCACGTTCTCGTAGTCGGCGGCGGTAACCTGGCCGCGGGCGCGGAAACCCAGCACGCCGGCGGGAAGATCGGTGATCTGCTCGATCATGGATGACACTCCTTGCGGGACGATGCCGCCATCGCACTCCGAACCGCCGCTCCGTGCAAGCAGTGCGGCGTGAAAACGCCTCAGACCGCTTCGATATGCCGCAGCAGCAACTGCAGGCTCTCGCGCCCCTGCCAGTCGTTCACCGCCAGTTCGTAGGCCGCACGCAGCACCGGTGGTGGCGCTTCGCCGGTGTAGGCGTTGAACATCACTGCTTCGTAGACCTGTCCGTCGCGCGGATCACGCAGCTGCAGTTTCAGATGCTTCTCGGCCATCACTCGCCAGGAACGGCACTCGAACACGTTGTCGAACACCGGCTCGGGGAAGGCCTGCCCCCACGGCGCGGCGTGCCGCAACAACCGGGCCAGATCCAGGTCCAGTTGCCCGGGCCCGAGTTCGCCATCGCTATCCAGCACGGCCTGCAGCGGGCGATCGCCCAGCCACTCGCGGGCCACCGCGTCGAACGCTCCGGCGAAACGCTCGAAATCCTCGGCGCGCAGGCTCAGGCCGGCGGCCATGGCATGGCCACCGAAACGTTCCACCAGCCCCGGCTGACGCGCATCGATGGCAGCCAGCGCGTCGCGAATATGGAAGCCGGCAATCGAGCGCGCTGAGCCTCGCAGCACTTCGGTCTCGTCCTCGCTGGCCGGCGCGAAGGCGATCACCGGTCGGTGCAGGCGCTCCTTCAGCTTGGACGCCACCAGCCCGACCACACCCGCATGCCAGCTCGGCTCGAACAGGGCCACGCCCACCGCATCGGTGGCGTGGGCCGCGCCGACCATCTGCTCCGCCTCGGCCACCATCGAGGCCTGCAGGTCGCGGCGCTCGCGATTGATCCGGTCCAGTTCGGCGGCCAGATGCATGGCGCGCGACGGGTCGTCGGTGAGCAGGCACTCCACACCCAGGCTCATGTCCTCCAGCCGCCCGGCCGCATTCAGCCGCGGGCCGACCGCGTAGCCGAGGTCACTGGCGCACACCGTCGCCACGCCGCGCTTGCCGGCCTCGATCAACGCGGTGATGCCGGCACAGGCACGACCGGCGCGGATGCGCTTGAGCCCGGCCTCGACCAGCACGCGGTTGTTGAAGTCCAGCGGCACCAGATCGGCCACGGTACCGAGTGCGACCAGGTCGAGCAGAACGGAGAGATCCGGTTCTGCACCGTCGCCGAAGGCGCCCTGCCCGCGCAGCGCCGCGCGGGTCGCCAGCAGCAGGTAGAACATCACGCCGACCCCGGCCAGCGCCTTGCTGGGGAAGCCGTCGCCTGGGAGGTTCGGATTGACCATCGCATCGGCGTCCGGCAGCCGTTCGCCAGGCAGATGGTGGTCGGTCACCAGTACGCGGATGCCGCGCGCCTTCGCCGCCGCCACGCCCTCGACGCTGGCCACGCCGTTGTCCACGGTGATCACCAGTTGCGGCGTCGGCTGCAGCGATTCGACCAGGGCCGCGCTGAGGCCGTAGCCGTGCACGAAACGATTGGGAATCGCGTAGCGCACGTCGGTGGCGCCCAGCAGGCGCAAGCCGCGCAGCGCGACGGCCGTACCGGTGGCGCCGTCGCAGTCGTAGTCCCCGGCGACGACGATCGACCATCGACTGCGGATCGCCTCGACCAGCAGCGCGACCGCCCGGTCCATCCCGCCGAGCGCCTGCGGCGCGGCGAGCCGGGCCAGGCGATGTTCGGCCTGTTCCGGCGAGAGCACGCCGCGCGCGGCATAGACCGCCTGCAGCACCGGGTGCACGTCGCTGCCCCAGCCCTGCGGCCGGCCCTTCGCCTCGCGCCGACGCAACTCCATGCTCACCGGCGCCAGAACCGCCAGCGGTGCAGCGGCTTGTGCAGCCAGCGCTCGCCGCTGGCGAAATCCAGCTGCACGGTGCGCTGCGCCAGCAACGCCTCGATCACCGGCCACCACGCCTGCTCCAGCTCGGCCACCGGCAGATCCTGCAGGTCGACCAGGGTGCCCGGCGAGGCACCGGCGACCGCACTCGTGGAACGGGACTCGGCCAGGATGCCCGCCCGTGCGGCCAGCGCCAGCAGCAGCGGATCGTCGCCGACCACCCGCGTCGGCCCAGCCACCACATGATTGGGCAGCGATCCACCACCCCACAGCCAGAGGTTGTTCACCGGCGGCAGCCCCCTGGCCCGGCGCTCGGCATTGAGCGGATGCTGGTGCAGCAGCACCTGCAGTTCATTGATCAGGATGCGCCAACGTCGTCCCTCGGCGCCCTGCGGAAGGTGCTGGTACAGATCCTCGCCCAGCGCCTGCTCGGGCGCGGCAAAATCCGGCACGGGCGTGCCCTCCGCCAGGCGCACCTGCCAGCGGTCGGGCGCGGTGACCTCCAGTTGCATGCCGGCATCACCGAACACCGGGCGCAGCGGCGCAGCCAGCGCCTCGGCCTCGTCCTGCGACAGCCCCAGTTGTCCGCAGGCAAGCAGGCGCGCGCCGTTCATCTCGGCCTGCACCCAGGCCGGATCGGCACAGAGCCAGGGCGTTTCGCCGGCGTCACCGGCCAGGTGCTGGCGCAGCAGGGCGGCGGCCGGCAGCGCGCGGGCATGCGTGCGGAAGTAATGCCCCAGCCCGTCCAGGTAGCCACGCGGGCCATCGGGCTGGCGGTTGCCCTGGCGCAGGGCGCGATGCAGTGGATGGTCTGGCTCGAAGCGCGCCAGCGCGGGCAGCCAGAGGGCGACCGGAGCGAGCTGGCTCATGCCACCGACCTCAGGCTTCCAGTTGCTCGTAGAGTTCCAGCCATTCTGCCTCCAGCGTCTCCTTTTCCTTGCGCAGGTCGGCCTGCTGCTGGCCGAGCTTCATCAGCTCGGCGGTGGAGCCGTTGTAGGTGGCCGGGTCGGCCAGCTTCGCCTCCAGCTTGCCCAGTTCGGCATCGATGGTCGCCACGCGGGCCTCGATCTTCTTCACCCGCGAGCGCGAGGTTTTTTCCTGGTCGCGCTGGGCAGCGGCCTTGCGACGGCGCTCCTCCGGCGACTCGACCGGCGCGGCCGGCTTGGCCTCGCTCTTTTCCGCCTTCTTTGCCTGGCTGCCGCGCGAGCGCAGCCAGCGCGCGTAGTCGTCCAGGTCGCCGTCGAACGGCTCGACCCGGGTGTCCGCCACGCGCCAGAAGCTGTCGCAGACCATGCCCAGCAGGTGGCGATCGTGCGAGACCAGCACCAGCGCGCCGTCGAAGTCGGCCAGCGCGTCGGCCAGCGCCTCACGCATCTCCAGGTCGAGGTGGTTGGTTGGCTCGTCGAGCAGCAGCAGGTTCGGCTTGTCCCAGGCGATCAGCGCCAGCGCCAGGCGCGCCCGCTCGCCACCGGAGAAACCGTCGACCGACTCGAATGCGCGGTCGCCGGCGAAATTCCAGGTGCCGAGGAAGTCGCGCAACACCTGGTTGCCCACGCCGGGCGCGCGGTCCTGCAGGTGATCCAGCGGACTCGAACCGGCGCGCAGGCTCTCGACCGTGTGCTGGGCGAAGTAGCCGATCTTCAGGTCCTTGTGCACCTTGCGCTCGCCGGCCAGCGGCTCCAGCTCGCCGACCAGGGTCTTGACCAGGGTGGACTTGCCCGCGCCGTTCGGACCGAGCAGGCCGATGCGCTCGCCCGCCTCGATGCTGAAGCCGACGTTGTCCAGCACGGTCGAGTAGCCCTCGCCCGATTCCAGCGGATAGCCCGCGCGCACTTCGCCGAGCTGCAGCATCGCATCGGGCACGCGATCGGGCTTGGGGAAGCTGAAGCTGAAAGGCCGTTCGGCACGCACCGCCTCGGTGCCGGCCAGCTTCTCCAGCCGCTTCATCCGCGACTGCGCCTGCTTGGCCTTGCTGGCCTTGGCCTTGAAGCGGTCGATGAAGGATTGCAGGTGCGCCCGCTCGGCCTGTTCGCGCTCGAAGCTGATCTGCTGCTGGCGCAGCTGCTCGGCGCGCAGGCGCTCGAACGCGCTGTAGTTGCCGGTGTAGAGCTTCGCCCGGCCCTCGTTGAGGTGCAGCGTGTGGGTGATCACGCCGTCGAGGAACTCGCGGTCGTGCGAGATGATCATCAGCGTGCCCTGGTAGCGGCGCAGCCACTCTTCCAGCCACAGCACGGCATCGAGGTCGAGGTGGTTGGTCGGCTCGTCGAGCAGCAGCAGGTCGGACGGGCACATCAGCGCGCGGGCCAGGTTCAGGCGTCCGCGCCAGCCACCGGAGAACTCCTTCACCGCGCGCTCGTGGGTCTCCGGGGCAAACCCCAGGCCATGCATCAGCCGACCGGCACGGGCACGGGCGTCGTAGCCGTGCAGTTCCTCGATGCGATGATGCGCACGGGCCATCGCCTCGATGTCGCCCCGCTCCTGCGCGTCGGCCTCGTCGCGCAGCGCGGCGGCCAGTTCCTCGTCGCCGCCCATCACGTAGTCGATCGCCAGGTCCGGCAGCGCCGGCGTCTCCTGCGCCACCGAGGCCAGGCGCAGCTTGCCGGGCATGTCCAGCTCGCCGGCGTCGGACTCGAGCTGGCCCTGCAGCGCCGCGAACAGGCTGGACTTGCCGCAGCCGTTGCGACCGATCACGCCCAGCCGCCAGCCGCTCTGGATCACCAGGTCGATGTCGGAGAGCAGCAGCCGGCTGCCGCGGCGCAGGGCGAAGTGGCGGAAAGCGATCATGCGAGGGAAACCATACGGACCGGGCGCACGCCGCGCCCGCAGCCGCACATCATAGCGGTTGCGGAACGCCCAACCCATCGCAAACCGCGCAGCGTGCCGTGGCTAAGCGCCGGGGCTTCTGCTAAAACGGCGCAGCACGCAATCCGTGGGAGAGGGGATCATGATCAACCGTCGTTTCAGCCTGGCACTGGCCTGCGCCCTGGCCGTCGGCGCCGTCGCACTGCCGTCTGCCGCTCGCGCGGACAACCTGCTGATCAACCGCGTCAAGCAGGAAAAGGGCATGAACCTGCCCACCCGCGGCATGACCATGGCGCAGGTGGAAAAGAAGTACGGCGCGCCGCAGCGCAAGCTCAGCCCGCGTGGCGGGGACAGCGCGAAGCACCCGGTGATCAACCGCTGGGACTACGCGACGTTCATCGTGTACTTCGAGAAGAACCACGTGATCCACAGCGTGTTGAACACGCCGGCCGGCAACAACACCGATCCGTCGGCCGCGAAGTAGTCGCCCCCAGCCCCGGCCGGCGGGCCGGGGCTGCCGCACCGGGACATCCGGTGCCTTACAATTCGCCGCTCCGTGTTTTCCCGACGAGCGAATGCCCCCGATGAACGACTCCACCCTGCGCCTGCCGGCCGAATGGGAACCGCAGGCCGCGGTGCTGATCGCCTGGCCGCATGCCAGTACCGACTGGGCCGACCGGCTGGCGTCGGTCGAGACCACCTACTCTGCGCTGGCTGCCGCAGTGACCCGTTTCGAGTCGCTGGTGATCGTGGTGCCGGACGCCGAGGTGCAAGCCCACGCCGAGGCACTGGTGCGCACCGCAGGAGCGAAGTTCGAGCGCATCCGTTTCGTCACCCTGCCCTATGACGACACCTGGCTGCGCGACTCCGGCCCGATCACCCTGCGCGACGACGCCGGCCGCTTCCAGCTGACCGACTTCCGCTTCACCGGCTGGGGCGGCAAGTTCGGTGCCGAGCAGGACGACGCGCTGATCGCCGGCCTGGTCGACGCCGGCGTGTTCGGCCAGGCCGCGCACCGCCGCATCGACTGGGCGCTGGAAGGCGGCGGCATCGAGAGCGATGGCTCCGGCACCGTGCTGACCACCTGGCGCTGCCTCAACCAGCGCCATCCGGAGCAGTCCCGCGAGGAAATGAACGCCATCCTGCGCGACGGCCTGCACGCCTCGCGCATCCTCTGGCTCGACTACGGTTACCTGGAAGGCGACGATACCGACGCCCATATCGATACGCTGGCGCGCTTCGCGCCCGGCGACCGGATCGTGTACCAGGCTTGCGACGACGCCAGCGATCCCCATTTCGATGAACTGCAGCGGATGGGCACCGAGCTGGCCGCGCTGCGCACGGCCGACGGTCGTCCGTACGCGCTGCACCCGCTGCCGTGGGCCCGACCGATCATCGACGAAGGGCGGCGACTGGCGGCGTCGTACGCGAACTACCTGATCGTCAACGGTGCGGTGCTGGTGCCCGCCTATGGCGATGCGGCCGACGACGAAGCGGCACGGATCATCGGCGAGGCCCACCCGGGCCGCGAGGTCGTGCAGGTGCCCTGCCGCCCGCTGATCTGGCAGAACGGCAGCCTGCACTGCATCACCATGCAGTTGCCGGCCGGGCTGGTCGGCTGAGCCGACGACGTTCCACGACACAGGATTCCCGAGATGACCCGCAAGACCCTCAAGGTGGCCCTGCTGCAGGAAACCCATCGCGGCAGCCGCGACGCCAACCTCGACGCGATCGAGGCCGGCCTGCGCGAGGCGGCCGCCGCCGGCGTCGAGCTGGTGCTGCTGCAGGAGCTGCACAACGGGCCGTACTTCTGCCAGCGCGAGTCGGTGGACGAGTTCGACCTGGCCGAGACGATTCCCGGCCACAGCACCGCACGCATCGGCAAGCTCGCCGAGGAACTCAAGCTGGTGGTGGTCGCCTCGCTGTTCGAGAAGCGCGCCACCGGGCTGTACCACAACACCGCGGTGGTGTTCGACCGCTCGGCGGCGATCGCCGGCAAGTACCGCAAGATGCATATCCCGGACGATCCGTCGTTCTACGAAAAGTTCTACTTCACGCCCGGCGACCTGGGCTTCGAGCCGATCGACACCTCGGTCGGCCGCCTCGGCGTGCTGGTGTGCTGGGACCAGTGGTATCCGGAAGCGGCGCGCCTGATGGCGCTGGCCGGCGCCGAGCTGCTGCTCTATCCCACCGCGATCGGCTGGGACCCGAACGATGCGCAGGACGAGAAGGACCGCCAGCGCGAGGCGTGGGTTACCGTGCAGCGCGGCCATGCGGTGGCCAACGGCCTGCCGCTGCTGTCGTGCAACCGCACCGGCTACGAGGCCGATCCGTCGGGCGTGGGTGCGGGCATCCAGTTCTGGGGCACCAGCTTCGTGGCCGGGCCGCAGGGCGAATTCCTCGCCCGAGCCGGCACCGACGCCCGCGAACTGCTGATCGTCGACGTGGACATGGCGCGCAGCGAGCACGTGCGGCGCATCTGGCCGTTCCTGCGCGATCGCCGCATCGACGCCTATGCCGACCTGCTCAAGCGATTCCGTGACTGAGCCCACGGCCCGAGCCTGAACCGTGCCGCCGGTCGTGCTTGTCCGGCACCGGCACGGTCCCCATGCTTGGCATTCCCCCGACCCGGTTCCGCCGCATGACCGCTGACGCTTCCGACCTGTCCCCCCTGCCCGCCGCGCTGGTCGACCAACCGATCGAACGCGTCGAGCGCGACGGCGTGGAGTACGTGCTGCTCGGCACGGCCCACGTGTCGCGCGCCAGCGTGGACGCGGTCCAGGCGATGCTCGCGCACGAAACCTTCGATGCCGTGGCGGTGGAGCTGTGCGACAGCCGCGCGCACGGCATGCGCGACCCGGAGGCGTTCCGCCGCACCGACCTGTTCCAGGTGATCCGCCAAGGCAAGGCCGGCATGGTGGCGGCCAGCCTGGTGCTCTCCTCGTTCCAGCAGCGACTGGCCGACCAGTACGGCATCCAGCCGGGCGCCGAGATGAAGGCGGCGATGGACGGGGCCGAAGCGCGGGGCACGCCGGTGTGGCTGGTCGATCGCGATGTCGGCACCACGCTCAAGCGCGCCTGGCGCAGCGTCGGCTTCTGGCAGCGCTTCGGGCTGCTCGGCAGCTTGCTGGCCAGCGTGTTCGACCGCGAGGACATCGCCGAGCACGAGATCGAGAAGCTCAAGCAGAGCGACCTGCTGGAGAGCGCCTTCAGCGAGTTCGCCAGCCAGTCCGAGCCGCTCTACCGCAGCCTGATCGGCGAACGCGACAGTTACATGGCGGCGCGCCTGCGCGAGGAGGCCGGACTCGCCGCGCCTTCGGTGCACAAGGTGCTGGTGGTGATCGGTGCAGGCCACCTGAAGGGCCTGGCCACGCAACTGCGCGACGACCGGAGCGACCCGACCTCCACCGCCGCCGCGCTGGCACAGACACCACCGAAAGCGCGGTGGCCGAAGTGGCTGGCGATCGGCCTGGTGCTCGCGGTGTTCGCGATGATCGCCTACGCCTTCCACCGCAACGCGGCGCTGGGCGCCGATGCGCTCTGGCACTGGGTGCTGTTCACCGGCGGCTTCGCCGCGCTCGGCGCGCTGGTGGCCGGGGGGCATCCGCTAAGCGTGGCCGCCGCCTTCGTGGCCGCCCCGATCAAGCCGTTCCGCCCCGGCGTGCCGGCCGGCGGCATCAGCGCGATGGCCGAAGCGTGGGTGCGCAAGCCGCGGGTGGGCGATTTCGAGACCCTGCGCGAGCAGGTCGGCCACTGGACCGGCTGGTGGAAGAACCGCGTGGCCCGCACCCTGCTGAACTTTTTCCTGGTCAGCATCGGCACGCTGATCGGCGAATACAGCGCCGGCGTGCACATCTTCCGCAGCCTGTTCTGAGCCGCAAGAAACTGCCCTTGCGCTGCGCTCCGGCGGCCCGACACGTGTGCCGGCCGATTGTTGTCGCTGGTCTCGGGCAGCCTCTATACTTCGGTGACTTTGGTGTCACGTACTTGCCGGACTCTGGGGATCTAACGCAATGACTCGACTGCAACTGCTCGGCCTCGCCGCGGCCGCCGCCCTGTTCACCGTGGGCAGCGCACATGCCGAAGGCGACAAGGCTGCCGGGCGCAAGCTCGTCTACACCTGCAACGGCTGCCACGGCGTCGAGGGCTATACGAACGCCTACCCGGACTACCCGGTGCCGCGCATCGCCGGCCAGAACGAGCAGTACATCATCAATGCGCTGCACGGGTACAAGAGTGGTGACCGCACCCACCCGACCATGATGGCCCAAGCGCAGAGCCTGTCCGACAAGGACATCCAGGACATCGCCGCCTACCTCTCCAGCCTCGCCAAGTAAGCTGCCAAAGGATTCCGCATGACCCGTGCGCTCACCCTGATCTCGTTCGCCGCGCTGGCGTTCGCCTCCTCCTCCCTGATGGCGGCCGGCAATCCGCAGGCCGGCAAGACCAAGGCCGCGACCTGCTTCGCCTGCCACGGCGCCGACGGCAACGCGGTCGATCCGCAGTACCCGCGCCTGGCCGGCCAGTACCAGGGCTATCTCGAGCAGGCCCTGCACGAATACCAGACCGGCGGCCGCAACAACCCCATCATGAAGGGCTTCGCCGCCACGCTGTCCAACCAGGACATCGAGGACATCACCGCCTACTTCTCCGGCCTGCCGACCAAGCTCAGCACGCTGAACGGGCACATCCAGGGCGACAAGTAGGATCCAAGCGCTCCGGCAGCCTGCAAAGAGCCCGCTTCGGCGGGCTTTTTGCTATACGCGGGTCAGTCCATCGCCGAGCTGCCGCGTCGCCCCTCGTAATAAGGCTTGCTGCCCTTGGCATGATCAGTGGCGTCGCGCACCGCCGTCACCTCCGGCACCCGCTCGCGCAGGGTCTTCTCCACGCCCTGCTTGAGGGTAACGTCGACCATGCCGCAACCGTGACAGCCGCCGCCGAACTGCAGCACCACGACGCCCTCGGCATCGATCTCGCGCAGACTCACCCGTCCGCCGTGCGACGCCAGGCGCGGGTTGATCTCCGCCTCCAGCACGTACTGCACGCGTTCCACCAGGCTGGCATCCTTGCCCGGGGTCTGCCCCTTGATGCCAGGCGCACGAATGTTGAGCTGACCACCGGTGGGGTTCGGCTCGAAGTCGATACTGGCCTCGTTGAGCCAACGCACGCTGTCGCCCTCGAGGTAGAACTGAAAGCCCTCGCACTCGAGCGTCCACTCGCCGCCGGTCAGGTCTCGCCGCTCGCAGAATTCGAGCTCGCAATCGGCAGCTGGGGTGCCGGCGGCAGTCACCCGCAGCCGAATGCCCAGCTCTTCGTCGCCCTGTTGCGCGAGCAGCTTGCGGAAATGGGCCTGGGCCCGCTCGGAGATGTCGATCATGGGGATACCGGTTGATTGAATGGGCGCTCTGGAGTCACCCGAAGGAAAACAGCACCATTTTAGTACTGTTTCGAGAGCGTGTCGCCCGCTTTGACATTTCGCCGCACAGCTCCGACCCTTCGCATCCCCGAACCTCGGCTCCGGAGAAAGGCATGCGTATCGACGATCTCGCCCAGCAGCACTGCATCCCGCGCAGCGGCAGCGAGCATGCGATGGACGCGACCGCGGTCGCCGGACTGCTTGCCGGGATGCCCGGCTGGTCGCTGGCCAACGGTGGCAAGGCGATCGTCAAGGACTTCCGCTTCGACGACTTCCATCGCACGCTCGGCTTCATCAATGCCGTCGGCTTCATGGCCAACAGGGAAGACCACCACCCCGACCTGGAAGCCGGCTACGGCCATTGCCAGGTTCTCTGGTCGACGCATGATGTCGGCGGCCTCTCGCTGAACGACTTCATCTGCGCCGCCAGGGTCGAAGCGCTGCTCGCACGCTGACAGTGCACCTGGGTCGATCACGCTACGCGCGTACCGCCGGCCTGCTGGCCAGTGTGATCGCAATGCTGCTGGCGTTTGGCTGGCTCGCGGCCGAACTGACTGCGATTCATCTCGCCAACGACGCAGGGCGAGTGCTGCAGACGCTGCGGCGAGGCGAGCCTCGATGGCAATGGCGCCTCCGCGTACCCCGGGACCTCATCGCCGGTCGGGTTTTCGGTGACGGCGATGTCCGAAGGGCATCTGACGGACTGGAAATCATCAGCAGCGGGAAGGATCCCTTCGAGTTGGGACTTCCCATCGCCCAACGGCTGGACCTGGCGCACTGGCCCATACTCGCCGTCGATTCCGAGGGTCGTGCCGACGCACGTGTCTCCATCGTATGGGAGGATGGCCAGGGAACGGCTTGCCTGACTCAAGCACAGGCCTGGCACGTCGGCGCCCCGCTCCGCATCGATCTGCGTCGGCGAACGGGTCGTGACCCGGCCGGTCACCCATGCGCCTTGCCGCTGAGTGCGTCCATGTTGCGGCTGCGCGTCAGCGCACCGCCCGGGACATCCTGGATTCTCAGGCACGTCGCCCTGGAGGCAGCGGATCCGGCAACTGAGCATGGGACGCGACCAGCATTGCCCCCTCCCTCGCTGCCGTCGCCCACGACGCAACTGCCGGCCCTGACCGGCCGGACCGCGTCGCCGCTCATCTGGCTTCCGGTAAACGCATCGGCCGAGGAACTGCTCACCTGGCGCGATGAAGCCATTCGCAGGCAGGCTGGCGCCATTGTCGTGCGCGCAGACCTGCCCCCACGCACACCGCGATCGATCCCGCCCCAATGGCTGACCTGGCTGGCCTGCGGCGCCTACGCAGCCGCGTTGCTTCACCTGGCGTGGCGACCTCGAGGGGACCTGGTCACCCTGGCGGCCGTGTTCGCCGGCGCACTGTGGTTGATCGCGGGCCGGCACTGGGGTGAGGACAACAGCTGGCCCGCGATAGTCGTCGTGACGGCCGCCTTCGCCTTCGCGGCCTGGTCGACCTCCCGCGACGGCCCCCGCCGCTGGGAGTGGATCGGCCGCTGGCGGTCGATCGGATGGTGGGCTCCCCTGCTGCTGATCCCGATCGCGGCGGCCACCGGCCTGGCGTGGGGCCATTCGATCGAGCCGATCAAACCTTGGCGGGCACTGCTCTACCTTGGCTGGGCAGGCATGCAGCAGTGGTTGCTGCTCGGCTTCGCCCTGCCGCGGCTGGAGCGGATCCTGCGATCCGGGCCATGGGCAATCCTCAGCGTCGCCGCGTTGTTCGCCCTCATGCATACGCCGAACGGCACGCTGATGCAGCTATGCCTGTTGTCCGAACTGTTCTGGGCGGCCTGCTTCCTGCGCAACCGAAGCCTGCTGCCGGTCGCCATCGCACATGCCGCCAGTGCCGTGATCGCAGGTGCCACCCTGATCGGGCCGGTGTTGCGATCGCTGGAGGTCAGCGGGCGCTTTTTCCTTTAGTTCCAAGAGAATCCAGAAAAGACTTCAAGTCATCTGGTAGTGGCGCTGAAAACCCGTACGACCGACCGTCCAGCTCGAAGCTCATGTGCGAGGCGTGAAGGAACAGCCGGTGCAGCCCACGGCCGCGGAAGCGCTTGTTGGCCTCCTTGTCGCCGTATTTCGGGTCGCCGGCCAGTGGATGGCCGATGTGCGCGGCATGCACGCGAATCTGGTGGGTGCGTCCCGTCCCCAGCGTCGCCTGCATCAGCCGGGCGCCCGGATACTGCTCCATTTCCTGGAAAAAAGTGAGCGACGGCTTGCCGTTATCGGACACTCTTACCATTCGCTCACCGCCCTGCAGCACCGACTTGGCCAGCGGCGCATTGACATTGAACTTGGCCTTGGACGGGTGGCCGACCATCAGGCAGAGGTACTGCTTGACCACCTGGCCATCTCGGATCGCCGCCTGCAGACCGGTCAGGCCCGCGCGGGTCTTGGCAAACACCAGTACGCCACTGGTATCCCGATCCAGTCGATGGACGAGCTCCAGATGCTCGTTCGGCCGGGCCGCGCGCATCAGCTCGATCGCCCCGTGACTCACCCCGCTGCCGCCATGGCTGGCCATACCCGATGGCTTGTCGATGACCAGGAAATGCTTGTCCTCGAAGATCACCGCAGCCGCAGCCTCGGCGACCTGGGCGGAGGCGGGCCCCTTCGTCTCATGCTTCTCTGCGACGCGAACGGGAGGGATGCGCAGCAGATCACCGGCCGCCAGCCGGGTGTCCGGCTTCGCGCGCTTGCCGTTCACCCGTACCTGGCCGGTACGAAGGATGCGATAGATGACGCTCTTGGGGACGCCTTTAAGCAGCGTGGCCAAGGCGTTGTCGATCCGTTGGCCGTCCCGTTCCGGGCCGACCTCGACTTGACGCACCCCGTGAGGTGCGTCAGGGGAAGTTACCGTCTGCATTGAAAAAAATCCGCTTCGATAGGATACTCGACCGGCGCTTCGCCCTGCCCGATCCAGTGATCGTGCGGGCCCCGTCCGTCACGTCGGCGAGGATTGCGCCGGCCGCCTTCCCCGGGCGCCCGGTCGCTGCTCCCTTTCATCGTAACGGGTCGGATGGCGGTTTGTCCGGATCCATCGAAGGAACGGTCGACCGCGGCGTGACAGCTAGAGGAATCATCGCCGGCACCCGGAATGGTGTCGTACTTTTGCCGCCCTCCCGCAAGCGGCGCGATCCCCGGCAGGCCGCCCCCAGTGGCGCCACCGTGGCACGCGACGCGCGGAAGGTCCAAGGAAAACAACACAATGAAGCGCATGTTGATCAACGCAACTCAGCGTGAAGAGTTGCGTGTGGCCATCGTCGATGGCCAGACCCTGTACGACCTCGATATCGAAATCCCCTCGCGCGAGCAGAAAAAGGCCAACATCTACAAGGGCCGTATCACCCGCGTCGAAGCCTCGCTGGAAGCCTGTTTCGTCGACTATGGCGCCGAGCGTCACGGCTTCCTGCCGATCAAGGAAATCGCCCGCGAGTACTTCACCCCGGGCCTGGACCCACACAAGGCGAACATCCGCGAGCTGTTGAAGGAAGGCCAGGAGCTGGTCGTCCAGGTGGAGAAGGAAGAGCGCGGCAACAAGGGCGCCGCGCTGACCACCTACATCAGCCTGGCTGGCCGCTACATGGTGTTGATGCCGAACAACCCGAAGGCCGGCGGAGTATCGCGCCGGATCGAGGGCGAGGACCGGCAGGCGCTGAAGGAAGCGCTGGACCTGCTCAACGTACCGGACGACGTCGGCCTGATCGTGCGCACCGCCGGCATGGGCCGCGACGCCGAAGAGCTGCAGTGGGATCTGGACTACCTGCTCACCCTGTGGCGCTCGATCTCCGAAGCCGCCGCCAAGCAGAAGGCTCCGTTCCTGATCTACCAGGAATCGAAGCTGTTCATCCGTGCCCTGCGCGACTACCTGCGCAATGACATCGGCGAGATCCTCATCGACGAGGAGTCGCTGTTCAACGACGCGCGGGAGTTCATGCAGCAGGTGATGCCCAACGCCCTGCGCAAGCTCAAGCTTTACAAGGACGATACCCCGCTGTTCTCGCGCTACCAGATCGAGACGCAGATCGAGAGTGCGTTCGATCGCCAGGTACGCCTGCCCTCCGGCGGCTCGATCGTGATCGATCAGACCGAGGCACTGACCGCGATCGACATCAATTCGGCCAAGTCGACCAAGGGCGGCGACATCGAGGAAACCGCCTTCAACACCAATTGCGAAGCCGCAGTGGAGATCGCCCGCCAGCTGCGCATCCGCGACGCCGGCGGCCTGATCGTCATCGACTTCATCGACATGGACAGCCCGCGCCACCAGCGCGAGGTCGAGGAGAAGCTGAAGGACGCCCTCAAGCTCGATCGCGCCCGCGTGCAGGTCGGTCGCATCTCGCGCTTCGGCCTGCTGGAGATGTCGCGCCAGCGCCTGCGCCCGAGTCTGGGCGAAGCGACCCAGATCGTCTGCCCGCGTTGCGAAGGCCACGGCCACATCCGCAGCGTGGAATCGCTGTCGCTGTCGACCCTGCGCCTGATCGAAGAGCACGCGATGAAGGACAACACCGGCCAGGTGCTGGTGCAGGCGCCGCCGACGGTCGCCAACTTCCTGCTCAACGAGAAGCGCGCCAGCGTCGTCGAGATCGAACTGCGCAACAAAGTGCACGTGGTCATCGTCGCCGACCGCAAGCTGCAGACGCCGCATATCGAGATCCAGCGGATCAAGGAGGCGGAGATGGGCGAACACAGCAAGCCCAGCTACGAGCGCCTGACCGCTGTCGAGGCGTCGCCGATCCCGAAGATGGGCCAGACCCTGGGCAGCAGCGAGCAGCCCGCCGTCAGCGGCGTTGTGCCGTCTACACCGGCACCGGTCCGAGAGGAAACCGCTCAGGTCGTCGCCACGGCACCTGCCCCGAAGGCCGCGCCGCGTCGCCAGGCGGCGGCACCCGCACCGGCCCCGTCCGGCGGCCTGCTGACGCGACTGCTCGGCTGGTTCCGCGGCCCGACCGAGGCGTCTGCGCCGTCCGAACCGGACAGCAACGAGCGTTCCGGCAGTCGCCGTCAGGGGCAGCGCCGCGACGAGCGCAATCGCCCCGCCCAGCAGGCTCAGGCCAATAACGCATCCCAGGGCAACAGGAGCAATCGCCGCGAACAGGGTCAGCAGCCCGGTCGAGGTGGCAATGCCGCGCAGCAGAAAGGCAACCGCCAGCGCGGTGGCGAACAGGAGCAGGCGGGCCGGTCTCGCCAGGAAAAGACCGCTTCCGGCAATAGTCCTCGCCAGGACAAAGCACCCCAGCCCCGTCAGCAGCCGAAGCCGGAATCGGCGAACGTGAAGGCGGATTCGGCCGGCACCGCGCCGACCGGCAATCGCCCGGAGCGCCAGGCTCCCGCAGCGACGCGCCCGCAACCGCCGCAGGGCCCGGTCGTGAACGAAGCACCGGCCGAAGAGCTGCAGAAGTTGGCAGCGGCAGCCGCCGAGCCTGTCGCTGCGACCGGGCAGGCTCCTGTGGAAGGCGCTGCCGAGGCCACCGACGGCAGCACCCCGCGTCGCCGCCGCGGTCGCCGCGGCGGGCGCCGCCGCCGCCGCCATGACGAAGGCGCCGCCGGTACGACAGCCGATGCTGCGCAGCAGGCCGATGGACTGGATGACGAGGATCGCGACGATCAGCACGATGGCGCCGGCGAAGGCGCCGCACCCGCACCGTCGGCGCGCCCCGCCGAAGCCGGTGCGGTCGCGATCGCAGCGACAATCGTGGCCTCCTCGTCGACTGACGTGCCGACCGAGCCCACCCTCGCGGTCAACACCGAGAATGCGGCCGAAGCCGTGGCCATGACCATGGCTCCGCCGGTGGCGACGATGACACCGTCGGCGATGACATCGTTCAACCTGCCCACCTTGCCGCCAATTCCGCAGGCATCGACCGAGCGCACTCAAGGCAACTCTTCCGAGGCCGACGAACAGGTCCAGGAGGCACCGTCGATCACCGCGGCGGCACCAGCAGTGGCGGTGGCCGCGTACGAGGAGAAGCAGGACGGCACGGTGTCCGTGGCCGAGCTACCTCAGGCAGACAACGAGACGGTGCTGCCTGGCGTGACCGACACCGATGCCATGGTGTCCGCCCCCGCAACCAGCGCGGCTGCCGAACCTGCGACCACCATCGCTGCAGGTCCGGCGCAGGGTGATCTGCTTGCGCAGGCGACTGCGACGCCAACGCACACGCCTCCTCGGGAGGCGATCGAACCGCCCGCTGCCGCCGAGCATGCAACACTTGAACCGGCAGCAGCGACCGGGAACCCTGCCCCCGAAACGCCGGAAGCCGACAAGGAAGACGCACCGGAACGCAAACAGGATGGCAACACCAAAGTGAGCTGACCGGATGCCGGCGAAAGCCGGTGTTCCCATTGAACAAAAGCCGGGCGAATGCCCGGCTTTTGTTTTGCTACCACGCAGATGCCATGCCGCTCAGGCGTTGGCGTGCTGCGCCTGAGTATCGATCAGTCCGTGCACGGCCATCAGGTGGGCGAGACTGATCACGTGGTCGACGTTGAGCTTTTCCATCAGACGCTGCTTGTACGTCGACACTGTCTTCGGACTGAGATTGAGCTGCTCGCCGATCAGCGTCAGCGGCTTGCCTCGCACCAGCATCATCGCCACTTCGAGCTCGCGGCTGGAGAGCGTGTCGAACGGCGAGTCGCTGCCATCCAGCGTTGCCAGCGCCAGCTGCTGCGCTACAGCCGGTGCAAGATAGCGACGGCCACTGGCCACCTGGCGAACCGCCGCCAGCAGCTCTTCAGCGGTACACCCCTTGGTCAGATAACCGAGTGCGCCGGCATCGAGCAGGCGTTTCGGAAACCGGGCATCGTCGACCACCGTCACGATCACGATGTGCGTGTGCAACTTGGACCGCACCACCCGCTCGGTGAGTTCGATACCACTCATGCCAGGCATATGGACATCCACCAGTGCGATGTCGGGCGCCAGTGTGCGGATCAGGCGCAAGCCCTCTTCCGCGCTCCCCGCCTCCCCGCGAATGCGAATATCCGGTTGCTGTTGCAGGATCATCCGGAAGCCGGTGCGAACCAGCTCGTGATCATCCACCAGGACAACATTGATCACTACGCTACCCTCCTTGGGTATTGAATCATCTTGCGCGCAAATTCCACTGCGCGCCAGCAGCCGGCAAAGCATGTCCGCTTGCCATCAAATCACCCATTCAACCCTGGATGACACAGACGGGCCGGCATCAAGACGTTCGTCGCAACCGACGAACGAAAAATAGCTTGCCATCGCATTGTGGGTCGATGCCGTAGGAGCACGCCTACTGACCGCGTACGGTATCCACCGGAAGGCAGGCGGAAAGTGGCAGCGGTCGCACAATGTCCCGCGCGCCGGCCGTCAAGTCGGACCGACAGCTAGCTTTCGGGAAAAGATTGCAGGAACCGGCTACGCGCCAGTTCGTCCTCTCGTCTCGTGCGAGCCTCGGAACACCAGGAAACCAGGTCGCTCCTTGCCGCCAACGCCTCGGGCGCGGTCGAACGGGCCTTCTCGCCCGCCAGCATCCCTGCAAACAACCGCAGCCCGCGCCGCAGCGCCGAGCCCGCATGCATCGTTTGCATTTTGACTCTCCACAGCTGCCCCTGCGCAGCCGCGGGAAAAGGTTAGCAACACTTCACGCCACGTGCACGCTGCGACCACAAAAACAACGACCAACAAAAAAGCCGCCTTGCGGCGGCTTTCGATCCGGGGCTGGCGCTGCTCTGCATGCCCCGCTGTTGTTGGTGCCCAAGGGGGGACTCGAACCCCCACGCCTCTCGGCGCTACCACCTCAAGGTAGTGCGTCTACCAATTCCGCCACCTGGGCAGGTGTATTACTTCTTGCTGCTGCTAGCCGCCGATGCGGGAGCCGCGGCAGCAGGCGCTGCTGCGGGAACGGCGCTGGTGCTGGCCGGCTTGGCCGCCTGCGGCACGTCGCTGTTCACCACCGCGGCGGGCTGCGCATTTTGGGAGGCTGGAGCCGACTTGGCAACCCCCGCCATCACACCAAGATCGTTGTCCGATACCTTCGGCGTACCGCTGTGGCTCAGGTACATACCCATGCCCAGGCTCAGCAGGAAAAACAGGCCCGCCAGCACCGCCGTCGTGCGACTCATGAAGTTGGACGAGCCGCGGGCGCCGAACACGGTAGCCGAGGCGCCGCCACCGAATCCCGAGCCCGCATCGGCGCCCGCGCCGCGCTGCATGAGGATCAGCACGATCATCGCCGCGGCCACCAGGATGTAGAACACGCTGAAAATGACGAACATGACTATTTTTGGATTCCGTTGCGCTCAACGAGCGGCTTCGCAGATGCCGAGGAAATCGCCGGACTGCAGGCAGGCACCGCCCACCAGGCCCCCGTCGACATCCGGCTGCGCGAACAGTTGCGCAGCGTTTCCGGGCTTGACGCTGCCGCCGTAAAGCAGCCGAGTCAGACCCGCAATCATAGCATCCTCCCTGGCCAGTTGGCTACGAATCAGCGCGTGCACGTGCTGCGCCTGCTCCGGCGTGGCCGTGTGGCCGGTGCCGATCGCCCACACCGGCTCGTAGGCGATCACCGCCGTATCGAACGGCGCGATACCCACCAGGTCGAGCACCGCCTTGACCTGACGCTGCACCACCTGCCCGGTCTCCCCCGCTTCGCGCTGGGCCAGCGTTTCGCCCACACAGAGAATCGGCGTCAGCCCGGCGCCGAGCGCGGCGACGAACTTGCGGGCCACCAATGTGTCGCCCTCATCGTGGTACTGGCGGCGTTCCGAGTGACCGACCAGCACCCAGCCGGCGCCCACGTCGGCGAGCATGGCCGCCGATACTTCGCCGGTATAGGCACCCTGCCCCTCATGCTCGCTCACATCCTGCCCGCCCAGACCGATCCCGGCGCTGGCACACGCATCGGCGACCAGCGCCAGATAGGGAAACGGCGGGATCACCAGCACATCCACTTCCGGTGTCCGATGGGCAGCCAGCTCGGCGACGAGCGCGCTCGCCATGGAACGGCTGCCATGCATCTTCCAGTTGCCTGCGACCAGCTTCTTGCGCATGGGATGTCCCGCAAAAAAGCGCGAGCTTAGCGATGCTCTGGGCCCCGGACAATTGCGCTGGCAGCCAATGCCGACACCCGCGAAGATGACCGCCTGCCCGCAAGGAACTCCATCATGTCCGACAAACGCCCCTGCAGCCTCGTCACCGGCGCCTCCGCAGGCATCGGTGCAGCCTTTGCCCGGGCGCTGGCCGCCCGCGGCCATGACCTGGTGCTCGTCGCACGCCGCGAGGATCGCCTGCACGCACTGGCCGAGGCGCTGCGTGAGCGGCACGGCACGCGCTCCTTGGTGCTTGCCGCCGACCTCGCCGATCCATCGTCTCCGCAGCGCCTGTGCGAAGCATTGGAGGCGGAGGGCTATGCCGTCGACTGGCTGGTCAACAATGCCGGCTACGGCCTGCCCGGCACCCTGGTCGCCAATCCCTGGCAGGCTCACGCCGACTTCATCCAGGTGATGATGACCGCGCCCACCGAACTGGCCTGGCGCCTGCAGCCCGGCATGCGCGCGCGGGGCCATGGGCGTGTGATCAACGTGGCTTCGCTGGCCGGTTTCGTTCCTGGCACGGCCGGTCACACGCTATATGCAGCCTCCAAGGCCTATCTGATCAAGCTTTCGCAGTCGCTGGCACTGGAGAACCGGGATACCGGAGTCCATGTCTGCGCACTCTGTCCGGGCTTTACCTGGTCGGAGTTTCACGACGTCACGGGGACCCGCCAGAAGATGAATGCGATGCCTCGCTTCATGTGGCTCAGCGCCGAGGAGGTCGCTCAGCAGGGTGTCGACGCCGTCGAGCGCGGCGCGGTGGTGTTCGTTCCGGGGCGCGTCAACCGCATCATCAAGACCGTCACGGAACTGCTGCCCGATCGTCTCGCCCTGTGGTTGTCCCACCGCGAATCCGCGCGCTACCGCAACCGCCACGACTGAGGCCCATGCGCTAACGTGCGCAGTCTGGACCGTCGTCGGGAGATCCCAGCATGTCCTTGTTTCCCACGCACCCTGCGATGCGGCCGTTGCCCTACCGGAAGCCGACCGAGGGGCGCGACTATTGGGTGGTCGACGAGGTGCTGCCGAACCCTGACGAGGTGCGCCAACGCTGCCTTGCCAAGACCGACTGGGAATACGGTTATCCGGCCACGGGCGAGGTCTGGCCAGGCATGCGCGCGAACGACGCGCTGCTGCCGGCCGAACTGGAGGCGCTGGAGGCGCGGGTGCGCCAGCTCACGGGCGCCAAACGCCTGTGGGTGGGCCAGACCGAAGACGGCCTCAGGCTCAACCACAACGCGGTGCAGGTGGTCGGTTCGCTGGAGGGTGCGGTCAAGCCGCACACCGATTCGCTCAACCTGTGCCGCTACGCCGCGGTGATCTATCTCAATCCCGACGTGCCGGAGCGCTGCGGCACCAGCTTTTTCCGCCAGCGCATGCCGAACGGCCAGCTGGCCGGCAACATGGTGATGCCGCCCCATCGCAACCTGGTCGACGCGCTGGGGAATCGTTTCGTCGCGCCCACGGCCTTCGTCGAGGACGTGCGCGTGCCGCACCGCTACAACCGACTGCTGGTGTACAGGTCCAACATCATCCACAGCGCCAGCAGTTACTGGGGGATGGATGGTGTCGAGTCCAAACGGATGACCGCCCTGTTTTTCTGGATGGCCTGAATGCAAAACGGGGAGCTTTCGCTCCCCGCTTCATCCGCAGTGCCGTCAGCTCGGAAAATCAGATCAGCTTGATCTCGCGCAGGCGCTGCATCAGGTACTCGTGCGAGGTCATCGAAGTGTCGTAACGGCTCGGGTTGTCCGGCGTGACGCACTCCGGCACCGGATCGAGCACCACGTCCGGGTTCGGATGCAGGAAGTACGGCACCGAATAGCGCGGCTTGCGCGCGTTGTCGTTCGGCGGGTTCACCACCCGATGCGTGGTGGACGGATACACGTGGTTGGTCAGCCGCTGCAGCATGTCGCCGATGTTCACCACGATGGCGTCGCCCCGGGTGGTGATCGGCAGCCACTGGCCCTCGCGGGTCAGCACTTCCAGGCCTTCGGCGCTGGCACCGACCAGCAGGGTGATGAAGTTGATGTCCTCGTGGGCGCCGGCGCGCACGTTGGGGATGTTGTCCTCGGTGATCGGCGGGTAGTGGATCGGCCGCAGGATCGAATTGCCCTGGTCGGTCTTGTCCTCGAAGTAGCTCTCCGGCAGGCCGATGTGCAGGGCCAGCGCGCGCAACACGCGTGTGCCGAGCTGGTCCAGAGCCTCGAACAGGCCGTAGCCGTACGCCTTGAAGTCCGGCACTTCCTCCGGCCACAGGTTCGGCGGCATCACGTCGGCGAACTTCGAATCACGCGGGATCTCGCGCCCGACGTGCCAGAATTCCTTCAGGTCCGGGTAACTGCTGTCCTTCGCCGTCTCCACCTTGAATGGCGTATAGCCACGCGCACCGCCGGACCCGGGCACGTGGTACTTCATCTTGGTCTCGGCCGGCAGCGCGAAGAAGCGCTTGAAGGCGTCGTAGGCGCCGTCGATCAGTGCCGGATCGATGCCATGGCCGCTGATGCAGCAGAAGCCGAATTCGCGATAGGCCGCACCCAGCTCGGCGACGAAGGCGTCGCGGTCGGTGTCGTAACGGCGGATGTCCAGGGTGGGAACGTTCTTCATTTATGGAGCTCCAGGTTGGCGTGCGGTCGATTTCATCCGCCACCGCAAGGGCGGGGCACGTCGGGCCATTCCATGGCGACCTGGATACAGCTAGAGCAGGCTCACGAGCGTTCGGCGACGGATTTTACGACGTCTGCCAGGCTCTGTGCCAAAGCCTTCACCTCGGAGGCGTCTGCCCCCTCGACGGTGACGCGCACCACCGGCTCGGTACCCGAGGCGCGCAGGAACACCCGGCCGCGGCCCGCCATCTGCCGCTGGGCGGCACCCACGGCCGCTGCCACCTCGGCGTCCTCCAGCACGGCTTTGGCATTGCCGCTGAAGCGCACGTTGAGCATCACCTGCGGCAGCTTCACCAGCCCGGCACGGGCCTGGACCAGATCCTGTCCCGACTCGGCCAGCGCCTCGAGCACGGCCAATGCGGCGACGATGCCATCCCCCGTGGTGGCGCGGTCCAGGCACAGCACGTGGCCGGAGGTCTCGCCGCCGAGCACCCCACCGTGCGCGCGCAGCTGCTGCAACACGTAGCGATCGCCCACGTTGGCCCTGATCAGCTCCACACCCATCGCGGCCAGCGCCTTCTCCAGCCCGTAGTTGCTCATCAGGGTGCCGACCACCGGCCCCTTCAGCTCCCCCTTGGCCTGCCAGGCACGGGCGAGCACATAGAGGATGTCGTCGCCATCGGCGACGGCACCGGTGCGATCGACCAGCAGCACGCGATCGCCGTCGCCATCGAAGGCAATACCGAGGTCCGCGCCCCGTTCGACCACGGCCTGCTGCAGCGCCTCGGGATGGGTGGAACCGACGCCCCGGTTGATGTTGAAGCCGTCCGGGGTGTCGCCGATGGTGACGACCTCGGCGCCAAGCTCGGCGAACACCTTCGGCGCGACCTGGTAGGTGGCGCCATGCGCGCAATCGAGCACGACCTTCATGCCGTGCAGGCTGAGCTCCTCCGGCACGGTGGCCTTGCAGGACTCGGCATAACGCGCCACGGCGTTGTCGATGCGGGTGGCCTTGCCCAGGTTCTCAGACGGCACGGTGACGAAGTCGCGCTCCAGCTCGGCCTCGATCGCCAGCTCGACCTCGTCCGGCAACTTCTCGCCAGTGGCGGAGAAGAACTTGATGCCGTTGTCGTCGAACGGATTGTGCGAGGCACTGATCACGATGCCGGCAACGGCGCGCAGCGAGCGGGTCAGGAAGGCCACCGCCGGGGTCGGCAACGGGCCGAGCAGGCGCACGTCCACGCCAGCCGCCACCAGCCCTGCCTCCAGCGCGGACTCGAACATGTAGCCGGAAATGCGCGTGTCCTTGCCGATCACCACCGCCGGGTGCTTCGGTACCTGGCCACCGGCGATGCTGGGTTTGGCGCGCGCGGCCAGCACCGTTCCTGCGGCACGACCGAGGCGCAGCATGAAGTCGGCGCTGATCGGCCACTGCCCGGCCCGGCCGCGGATGCCGTCGGTACCGAAGTACTTGCGCTGGGTCATGCAGATGTCCTTGAAGCCTGGAAAGGAAGTCGGGCAGCCACCATCGACGGCAGCGGATCAGTCGTCATCCGGCCAGCGCGGCATCGACGGCGCCGGATCCTTGCGGCGCGCGGGCCGGTTGGCGTCCACCGCATGCCACACCGCCAGTGCATCGACGGTGGCCTGCACGTCGTGCACGCGCACCAGCTTCGCTCCCTGCTGCACGGCGATGAGTGCCGCAGCGACCGAACCGGCAGCGCGGTCCGCGGGAGCGCTGCGCCCGGTGATCGTGCCGATCATCGACTTGCGCGACAGGCCGGCGTACACGCCGCTGCCCAAGTCGGTGAAACGCCGCAACTCGCGCAGCAGCTCGAGGTTGTGTTCCAGCGTCTTGCCGAAGCCGAAGCCCGGATCGACCAGCACTTTGCGCTTGTCGATACCGGCCAGTTCGCAGGCGAACAGGCGATCGGCGAGGAAGCGATGCACCTCGCCGACCACGTCGTCGTAACGGGGATCGTCCTGCATGCCGCGCGGCTCGCCCTGCATGTGCATGATGCACACCGGCACGCCGAGCGACGCGGCGGCATCGAGTGCCCCCTCGCGGCGCAGCGCATACACATCGTTGACCATGCCGGCGCCGGCGGCCACAGCGGCGCGCATTACTTCCGGCTTGGAGGTGTCGATCGAGATCGGCTTGTCGGTACGTGCGACCAGCGCCTCGATCACCGGCAGCACGCGCGCCAGTTCGTCCTGCTCCGACACGTCGGCCGCGCCCGGACGGGTCGACTCGCCGCCGACATCGAGCATGTCGGCACCCTGCGCCACCATCGCCAGGCCGTGCGCCACGGCGGCATCGAGGTCGGCGTAGAGGCCGCCATCGGAGAACGAGTCGGGCGTGACGTTGAGGATGCCGACCACGCGCGGACGATCCAGCATGAGCGGGCGGCCGTTGCAGTCGAGTACGGTGGCGAACAGGTCGGCGGCGGACATGGTCGTGCTCAGGCCAGCCCGCCCAGCGTGCCCATGTGCTGGCGGTAGTAGCGCAACTCGTCTATGGAGTCGCGGATGTCCGACAGCGCGGTATGCGCCGAGTCCTTGCTGAAGCCCTTGCCAATCGCCGGAGCCCAGCGGCGGGCCAGCTCCTTGAGCGTGGACACGTCGAGGTTGCGGTAGTGGAAGTAGCGCTCCAGCTGCGGCATCTGGCGATGCAGGAAGCGGCGGTCCTGGCAGATCGAGTTGCCGCACATCGGCGACTTGCCCGCCGGCACCCAGGCCTTGAGGAATTCCACCGTCGCCTGCTCGGCCTCCGCGTGGTCGGCGGTGGATTCGAGTACCTGCTGCCACAGACCGGAGCGGCTGTGCTGGTTGCGGTTCCAGCTGTCCATGGCTTCGAGCCGGTCGAGCTCATGACGGATCGCGAACACCGGCCCTTCGGCCAGGATGTTGAGATCCTTGTCGGTGACGATGGTGGCGATCTCCAGGATGGAATCGGCATCCGTGTCGAGGCCGGTCATCTCAAGATCGATCCAGATCAGGTTGTCGTTGTCTTGGCTCATGTGCCCTCCCGGGCTGCGGATTCTAGCAGCAGGCATGCCACGCGCCGCCCCATGCGATGATCGCCCGATGCAGACCTTCTTCTGGCACGACTACGAAACCTTCGGCGCGGACAGCCGGCGGGACCGGCCGGTGCAGTTCGCCGGCATCCGCACCACCATGGAACTGGAGATCGTCGGCGAGCCGGTGATGTTCTTCGGCAAGCCACCCACGGACGCCCTGCCCCACCCCGAAGCCTGCCTGATCACCGGCATCACGCCGCAGCAGGCCGAGCGCGAGGGCGTGATCGAGGCCGAATTCGCCGCCCGCGTGCACGAGCAACTGGCCGAACCGGGCACCTGCGGCGTGGGCTACAACTCGCTGCGCTTCGACGACGAGGTCACACGCCAACTGCTGTACCGCAACTTCTACGATCCCTACGGTCGCGAGTGGGAAAACGGCAACTCGCGCTGGGACCTGATCGACCTGGTGCGCATGTGCGAGGCGCTGCGGCCGGAGGGCATCGCCTGGCCGACCCGTGACGACGGCTCGCCCAGCTTCAAGCTCGAACACCTCGCCCGGGCCAACCACCTGCAGCAGGAGCGCGCCCACGACGCGCTCTCGGACGTGCATGCGCTGATCGACCTGGCCCGCCTGCTGCGCGTACGCCAGCCCAGGCTGTGGGACTGGCACTTCGCCCTGCGCCGCAAGCAGCGGGTGTTCGAACTGCTCGACGTGGCCGGCATGACGCCGCTGGTGCACGTGTCCTCGCGCTATCCGGCCAGCCAGCACTGCCTGACCCTGATCGCCCCGCTGGCGCTGCATCCGGCGCGACCGGGCGAGGTGATCGTCTACGACCTGCGCCACGATCCGGCCGAGCTGATCGCGCTGGACGTGGAGGACATCGCCGACCGCGTGTTCACCGCCCGCGCCGACCTGCCCGAGGGCGTCGAGCGCATCGCCCTGCGCACCGTGCGCGCCAACCGTGCGCCGGCGGTGGCACCGCTGTCGGTTCTGAAGGGTGCGGACATGGACCGGCTGCAGCTCGACGTCGACCGCTGCCTCGCCCACGCCACCACGCTACGCGACGCCGCTGGCCTGCGCGACAAGGTGCAGCGCCTGTTCGAGCAGGCGGCTGCGATGCCTCCGGCGGAGGATCCCGAGCTGGCGCTGTACGACGGTTTCCTGCCGGACGCGGACAAACGGCGTCTCGCCGAGGTACGCGGCACCCCGCCCGAGGCGCTGGCCGCGGCCGGCATCACCTTCCGCGACCCACGCTACACCGAGCTGTTGTTCCGCTATCGCGCGCGCAACTGGCCGCAGACGCTAAGCGTGGAGGAGCAGGATCGATGGCAAGCCTTCCGGCATGACCGGCTGACCCGTCGCACCCCGTTGACCGGCCTCACCCTGGACGAATACTTCACCCGCCTCGAGCAGATGCGGCACGATCCCGCGCTGGCGGAGCGACGTCCCCTGCTCGACCAGCTCGAAGCCTGGGGCCGCCAGCTCGCCGACGAACTCCAACCGCTCGCCTGACCGATCCGCCAATGCCCACCACCTACTTTTCGCCCGCGACCTTCCGCTTCCTCAAGGCCCTGGACCGCAACAATAACCGCGAGTGGTTCCTCGACCACAAGGCCGACTACGAGCAGCACGTGCGCGAGCCTTTCCTCACCCTGATCGCCGACATGCAGGCGCCGCTGACGAAGATCAGCCCGCACTACCGCGCCGATGCCCGCAAGAACGGCGGCTCGCTGTTCCGCATCCATCGCGACACGCGCTTCTCGAACAACAAGCTGCCGTACAAGCCCTGGCAGGGCGCGCGCTTTTTCCACGAGCGGCGGCACGAGATCGCCGCGCCCTCGTTCTATGTGCACATCCAGCCCGGCGACTGCTTCGCCGGCGGCGGCATGTGGCACCCGGAGCCGGACGACCTCAAGCGCATCCGCGCTTTCCTCGCCGACAACCCCGCAGCCTGGAAGAAGGCCACGCGGAGCAAGACCTTCCGTGAGCGTTTCGAGTTCTGGGGCGAGTCGCTGAGCCGGCCACCGCGCGGCTACGATCCCGGCCATGAGCTGATCGAGGACCTCAAGCGCAAGGACTTCGCCGCGGGCCAGGGCTTCGACGAGGCACTGGCCTGCTCGCCGAAATTGCTGCCGACGCTGGTGGACATTTACCGCCACATCGCCCCGCTCAACGACTACCTGTGCGCGGCGCAGGAGCTGGAGTTCTAGCGAGCCGCGACGGATCCGGCAGCCTTGCCGAAGAGCATCGCGACTGAAGTCGCTCCCATAAAGAGCGTTGTGGGAGGGGCTTCAGCCCCGACGCTTTCCCGCAAGCTCGCTGCGCAGGAACCGGAGCTCTTACAAGCCTTCGGCAGGTGATCGGCGAGCTTGGCGAAGTACGTCGCGACTGAAGTCGCTCCCACAGAGACCAGGCGCCTGGGTGCCTTGTGGGAGGGGCTACAGAGCATCGCGACTGAAGTCGCTCCTACAAAGGGCGAGGTGGGCGTTGTGGGAGGGGCTTCAGCCCCGACGCTTTTCTGCGACCCGGCCGCCTGTCCGCAGACCCATGGCAACCCCCACAGCCGCCAGCGCGGCCAGCGCCACGTAATACGCCGGCGCCAGTGAGCCCAGGCCTTTCACCAGCGCACCGATCAGCGGCGGCGTGATGCCGCCGAACACGGCGTACGCCACGTTGTAGGAGAACGACAGCCCGCTGAAGCGCACCGCCGGAGGAAACGCGTCGACCATCACCGTGGGCACCACCCCCACCACGCCCACGGTGAAACCCGCCAGCGCGTACAGCGGCAGAAAATGCGCCGCGCCGCACTGCAGATCGAGGTAGAGCGCGCCCGTCGCCAGCGTCATCAGCACCGCACCGCCGGCCAGCGTGCGCGCCACGCCGAAGCGGTCCGCGGCCGCACCGAACGCCAGGCAGCCGATCGCCAGCGCGAACGAGGCCAGGCTGTTGCCCAGGAACGCCGTGGCAGCCGGCAGGTGGAACACCGCCTGCACCAGGGTCGGCGTCATCAGGATCACCACCACGATGGCCGCGGTGAGCGTCCAGGTCACCGCCATCGAGCGCAGCACCGCGCCGCGATGCTCGCGCAGCACGCGCTTGAGCGGCAGCTCGTCGGCCAGCGCGCGGCGCGCCTGCATCGCCTCGAACACCGGCGTCTCGCGCAGCCATCGGCGCAGCCACACCGCAATGAAACCGAACACGCCGCCGGCCAGGAACGGCAGCCGCCAGCCGTAGTCGAGCAATTGCGCGGGCGTCATCCGCTCGTGGATCGCCGCCGTGAGCAGCGAACCGATGAGGATGCCCACCGTGAGCCCGCTGGTGAGGCTGGCACAGGCGATGCCGACGCGCCGCGCCGGCACGTGCTCGGCCACGAACACCCAGGCGCCCGGCACCTCGCCGCCCACCGCGATACCCTGCAGCACGCGCAGCACCAGCAGAAGCACCGGCGCCAGGATGCCGATCTGCGCATATACCGGCAGCAGGCCGATCAGCAGGGTCGGCAAGGCCATCAGGAACACGCTCAGCGTGAACATCCGCTTGCGTCCCAGCAGGTCGCCATAGTGCGCCATCACGATGCCGCCCAGCGGCCGCGCCAGATAGCCGGCGGCGAAGATGCCGTACACCTGCAGCTGCGCCAGCCAGGGTGAGGTGCCCTTCGGAAAGAACAGCTCGCTCAACGGCAGTGCGAGGAACACGAACACGACGAAGTCGTAGAACTCCAGTGCCCCACCCAACGCGGCCAGCGCCAGGGTCCGGATGTCGGACCGACCGAGGCGGTCGGTTGCGGGAGACGGGACGGCGGCAACGGGGCTGCGCATGCGGAAGCGGCTCGTGACGTGGCGGGCGCGCCAACATACCCGAAGCGGCAGGCTGTGACGCACCGCACCTTCCTGCGGCTATGCGTCAAGACCCGCGCCCGGCAAGGCTGCTAGCGTCCATGCGCCGCCGCATGGTCTTCCGGAGAAGCCGCGGCGGCAGTCGGTGCCCTCGGGGGAGGCGCCACATGCCATGGTCGACCTGCCGCAAGCCACGGATGGTTTGTCTCGCCCGTGCCTGCGTCCGCAGGCGATCCCACGCGCGGCCGCACGGCCGCATCGAGAGGGAGAGACGACGTGAAACGCATGATGCTGACAGGGGCGCTGGCACTGGCCAGTGCAGGGGTACAGGCCGCCACCGGAGTGGCGCTGGTGCACGGCACCGGAAAGCAGACCGATGCCTACAACGATTACTGGCAGTCGGACATGGTCGAGGGCATCCGCAAGGGCCTGGCCGATCCGAACAACCTGCTGGTGGTGAACTGCGACTTCGACCAATACATGTGGGACGACCGCGCGGCCGGCTGCCTCGCCGGCCAGCTCACCAGCTTCATCCAGAACCGCAACATCGACCGCCTGATCGTCATCACCCACTCCAACGGCGGCAACGTGATGCGCTGGATCCTGTCCAACCCCACCTATGATGCGCGCTACCCGGCGATCATCCAGCGCATCGTCAAGGTGGACGCGATCGCACCGTCCAGCGCCGGCACGCCGCTGGCCGACGCGGCGATCGCCGGCAACGTGTTCGAAACCTCGCTGGGCTGGCTGCTCGGCTACAAGACCGACGCGGTGCGGCAGCAGCAGGTCGGCTGGATGGCCACCTACAACCAGCAGTACCTGCTCGGTACCTCCGGACGTCCCGCCCTGCCGGTGCCGTTCCGCGACGTGGTCGGCACCGACGTGGTGTCGGCGGTGTGGTCCAGCCAGGCCTACTGCGGCGGCTACACCCAGAGCGTGGGCCTGGAGATCACCCAGAACTGGCTGAGCAGTTGCTCCGACGGCTTCATCGAGTGCTCCAGCGCGCAGGCCGCCGGCACGCTCTGGTTCAAGGACAGGACGCGTACCAGCGGCGGCCAGGTGCTGAACCACAACCAGAGCCGGCGCGCCTGCTTCGGCCTGCCCTCCATCCTCGCCAACGACCTGAAGGGGTGATCGCGATGAACCGACGGATCCTTGCCGCCGGCGTCCTCGCCGGCCTTTTCGCCACCTCCGCCTTTGCCGGCACGCATACGCTGCTGCCCGCCACACCGACCGACATGGTGCCGGTCGCCCTGCAGGCCGCTCCCGCGCCGGCCTCCGCCACGGCGGCCGCCCTCGCCGGCGTGGACATCCCGCGCCCGCACGCCGAGCACCAGCCAGTCAGCGTGAGCTGGGCCCTACCCGCCGACGCCCCGGTGAACCCGGTGCCGCAACCGTTCGCCCGCGCCAGTCGCGAGTACTGGACCGATGTCTCGGCCACCGAGATGCAACGCGGCGTCGACCTGCCACTGTCCGCTCCCGGCGCGGTGATCCGGATCAGCCCCAGCGACCCCAGGGGCGGGCGACTCGACGCCACCGGCGTGACCTTCCGCATGAACGGCCAGACCCTCGCCGGTGACCGCGCGGCCAGCACGGTCGGCGACGTGGCCTCGCTGCGTGCCGCCGGCATGGCCGTGCCGGATGCCTCGCTGGTGATGCAGTTGCGTCCCGAACTGGGCGCGGGCCCGGTGACCCTGCAGGCGCCGAACGCCAGCGGCCGCTACGTGGTGCATGTGTTCGAGCCAAAGAGCCCGTTCACGGTGACCGCCAGGGCCGACCGCGACGACCTGCTGCTGGGCCAGCGCCTGCACCTGGACGTGACGATGAAGGACGGCGACCGCCAGCGGCCACTGCAGGCGGTCGGCGGCTTCCTGCGCGCGCCGGACGGCAGCACCACCCTGCTCGACTATCGCGCCAACACGGACGGCAGCTTCAGCACCGACGTGGCGCCGGTGCAGCCGAGCAGTACGCCCGGCCTGTGGGAGCTGCACAGCTTCACCATCGGCGACGATGGCCAGGGCCATGCGGTGCGTCGCGACACCACCAGCGTGTTCGCCGTGGCCACCCCGGATGCGAAGCTGAGCGGCACCGCCGACACCCATCGCGCCGGTCACCACGGCATCGACATCGCGCTCGGCGTCACGGTGGACAGCGCCAGCCGCTTCGCGGTCTCCGGCGTGCTCTATGGACGCGATGCGAAGGGCCGCACGGTGCCGGGCGCGTTCGCCCAGTCGGCCGCCTGGCTGACGCCCGGCGAGCGTCAGCTCGTGCTGCACTTCGAACCGTCGAGCATCGCGGGCATCGGCGCGCCGTACGAACTGCGCGACCTGCGCCTGCAGGACCAGCCGGCGATCAGCCTGGTCGAGCGCCGCGCGCTGGCGCTGCGTTTCGATCGCCCGTAAGCAGGAGACGATGCCGCGGGCCGCAACGGCCCGCGGCATCGGTCACGATCACTGACCGAGGTATTTGGCCAGGAAGGCCTCCATGTGGCGGTACAGGTCCTCGCGGTTGTCCACCGCATAGAACCCGTGACCTTCCTTCGGCTTGCTCAGCCACTCGTAGGGCTTGCCGGCCTTGTCCAGCGCATCGCGCAGCCGGGTGGCGTTCTGGTAAGGCACGCGGGGATCGTCCTCGCCGTGGGCGATCAGCACCGGCACGTTGAACTTGTCCAGCTGGTACAGCGGCGAGATCGCCTTGGCCGCGGCCTCGTCGCCGATCGCCTCGGCAAAATAGGCGCGGCCCACGCTCACGTGCGAGGTGTCGCTGCGCTCGAAGCCGATGCTCCAGTCCGACACGCCGGCGTAGTCGATGGCGCACTTGTACTGGCCCGGTGCGATGATCGGCTGCATCAGCGAGGAATAGCCGCCGAAGCTGCCGCCGTAGACGCAGACACGGTTCTTGTCGGAGTAGCCCTGATCGATCGCCCAGTGCAGGCCTTCAAGCAGATCCTGCTGGATGCGGTCACCGAAATGCTTGTAGCCGGCCATCTCGAAGCCGGGGCCGCGGCCGGCCGAGCCACGGTAATTCACCTGCACCACCGCATAGCCGCGGTTGGCGAGGAACTGGGCATCGGTGTCATAGGTCCAGCCGTCGCGGATGCCGATCGGGCCACCGTGCGGCAGCAATACGGTCGGCAGGTTCTTGCCGGACGAACCGTGCGGCAGCGTCAGGTAGCCCTCCAGCTCCATGCCGTCGCTGGCCTTGAAGCGGAACGGGCGGCGTTCGGCCATCCGCTCGGCGTGGATCCACGGCTCCACCTGGAACAACGGCTGCAGGTTCATCCCGGTGGTATCGAACAGCGCCAGGCTGCCCGGGTCGCGGTCGCTCTGCGCGAACACCAGCATCCGCTTGCCGGCATCGTCCGAACCGCCGAGCATCACCAGGTGATCGGCGAATTTCGCGTTCAGCGCCTTGGACACCTGCGCGTCGACGCTGTCGTCCAGATAGGCCAGATGCGGCCTGCCCGTCTCGAACAGCACGGCGTAGGGTTTGCCGCTGGTCACGTCCCACTGCACGTCGGCCACGGAAGCGAAATCATCGTGCGCCAGCACCTTGCGGTCGGTACCGTCGAGCTTGCTCGACACCAGCATCATCGGGCCGCCATGGTCGCTGTACAGGGACCAGAGGGTGCTGCCGTCGCGGCTTATGCGCAGCGGTGTCATCTGCTTGCCGGTGACGGCATCGGAAATCTTCGTCCAGGGCGCCTTCGCATCGGCGCGCATGTAGACGTCCGTGGTGTGTGCGTCACGCGATCCGTAGGCAAGCCTCGCTACGCCGCCGTGCACCACGAAAGACATGCTGCCGTGGTCGATGTCGCCCATCAGGGTCGGCTTGCCGCTCACCGAGTCGACGTCGTAGACCTGGCTGCGGTGACTGTCCCAGTCACCCGCCGCGTTGTGCTCGGGAATCAGGCCGAGTGAAAGGTAGACGTGGCCGTTCCGCGGATAGGGCACGCCGACGACCGCCGGAAATCCACGAGGCATGTCCAGCGAGTGCGGCCCGGAGCCCAGCTTGCCGCGATTACGCAGGCTGTAGAGGGTCTGCTTGTGGCTGCCGTCGAAGTCCACCGCGATGATGTCGCCGGTGCCCTGGGGAGCCTCCAGCGCACTGGTGGTGTAGGCCAGCGGCACGACCATGCGGGTGTCGTTGACCCAGATGATCTGGGCCGGCTGGTAGTTGCGCACCATGTCGAGCCGGCTGACGTATTTCAGGTCCGGCAGGTGAAGGACCACCAGCTGATAGTCCGGCTCGCCCCATTTGGCCTTTTCATTGTGCAGCGATAGCGCCAGGTATTGCCCGTCCGGCGACATGGCTGGGTGGCCGAGAGTGCCCATGCGGGCAAAATCGGACACCGGAAGCGGCGCGTCAGCCGCGGTCACTACGCCGCCGGATGCGGCGACGAAAAGCAGCGTACCGGCCAGGCACGCCGCGCGAAAACGTTGAAGCATCTTGGCAATCCCCCTGATCATCTGGTCGAGGCGGCTCGCTTCCGCTACCGCCCGCTCGTGAATCGCCCCCGCGTCACGGACAGACTTCGGCCTGGCTCAGTATAGCGATACCCGGCGTCAGGCTTCGGCGAACGGAAACGCCAGCACGTCGGCAATCCCGTCGGTGCCGGCCAGGCACATCAGCAGGCGTTCGACGCCCAGGGCCACGCCGGCGCAGTCGGGCATGGCGTCGAGCACGGCGAGCAGGCGCGCGTCGACGGGCACCTCGGGCAGGCTGCGTTCGCGGCGCCTGGCGTTGTCACGGGTGAATCGCGCCGCCTGTTCGGACGCGTCGTTCAATTCGTGATAGCCGTTGGCCAGCTCGTAGCGCCCCAGGTAAAGCTCGAAGCGCTCGGCCAGCGGCGGCTCGCCGGGGCGGATGCGCGCCAGCGCGCACTGACTGGCCGGGTAGTCGTGGATCACCGTGATGCGATCGCGCGGAAACGCCGGCTGCAACTTGTGCGTGATCAGCAGGTCGAGCCAGTCGTCGCGCTCCAGCCCGGCCGGGTCGATGCCGTACTGGCGCAGCGGCGCCTGCAGGGTTTCCAGTGGATCGTGCAGCGGGTCGATACCAAGCTCGTCGAGGAAGAGCTGGCGATAGCCGCTGATCACCACTTCGGCGCGCCGACCCACGAGGGCGAGCGCGTCCTGCACCAGCTCGATGGTTTCGGCCATCAGTTGATGGTGATCCCAGCCCACGCGGTACCACTCCAGCATGGTGAACTCGGGGTTGTGCCGCCCGCCGGCCTCGCCGTTGCGGAACACGCGGCCCAGTTCGTAGCAGTCGCCCACGCCCGCGGCGAGCAGGCGCTTGAGCGGAAACTCCGGCGAGGTGCGCATCCAGCGCTGCGGCGCGCCGGCGTCGACGTGGCCGGTGAAGCGGGTAACGAAGCTCTCGATGTTGGGGTCGGTGTTGCCGGCGGCGGAGAGGATCGGCGTCTCCACCTCAAGCACGTCGCGAGTGTCGAAGAACTGGCGGATGAGGCGGTAGACGGCGGCGCGCAGGTGGAGGGTGGCGTGTGGGTTTGTGGCTGAAAGAGCGAAAGGCGCCCCCTCACCCCAGCCCTCCGATCGAGTCGAGGGCAGGCTCTCTCCCCCGGCTGCGCCAGGGGAGGAGTTCGAGCTGGCGAGCCTCTGGCTCCCTCTCCCCCGGCGACGCCGGGGGAGAGCGCTGGGGTGAGGGGGCCGCTCCTGCTTGAGTACCCGCACGATCTCCTCAAGCACATCGTCCGTGCGCAGCAACACATCGTCATTCCAGAACCGCAGCACGCGAAAGCCCGCCTGCTCGAGATCGGCAGTGCGCTTGGCGTCGGAGGGCTCATCATGCTGACCGCCGTCCAGCTCCACGATCAGCGCATGTTCGACGCAGCAGAAGTCCGCGTAGTAACCGGCAACCGGATGCTGGCGACGAAACTTCACGCCAAGCTGGGCGGCGCGCAGGCGGGTCCAGAGCTTGCGCTCGGCGTCGGTCGGGTTATGGCGGAGTGTCTTGGCGCGTTCCATGGATTAAAGAGCCCCCCTCACCCCAACCCTCTCCCCCGGCTGCGCCAGGGGAGAGGGGGCCAAAAGCTCGCAGGCCACCACTCGCTCTCCCCCGGCTGCGCCAGGGGAGAGGGGGCAAAAAGCTCGCAGGCCACCACTCCCTCTCCCCCGGCGACGCCGGGGGAGAGGGTTGGGGTGAGGGGGCCGCTCTTGCTTGAGTACCCGCACGATCTCCTCAAGCACATCGTCCGTGCGCAGCAACACATCGTCATTCCAGAACCGCAGCACGCGAAAGCCCGCCTGCTCGAGATCGGCAGTGCGCTTGGCGTCAGAGACCTCATCATGCTGGCCGCCGTCCAGTTCCACGATCAGTGCATGTTCGACGCAGCAGAAGTCCGCGTAGTAACCGGCAACCGGATGCTGGCGACGAAACTTCACGCCGAGCTGGGCGGCGCGCAGGCGGTTCCAGAGCTTGCGCTCGGCGTCGGTCGGGTTATGGCGGAGTGTCTTGGCGCGTTCCATGGATTAAAGAGCCCCCCTCACCCCAACCCTCTCCCCCGGCTGCGCCAGGGGAGAGGGGGCAAAAAGCTCGCAGGCCACCACTCCCTCTCCCCCGGCTGAGCCAGGGGAGAGGGGGCAAAAAGCTCGCCCGCTCAAACTCCCTCTCCCCCGGCGACGCCGGGGGAGAGGGTTGGGGTGAGGGGGCCGCTCTTGCTTGAGTACCCGCACGATCTCCTCAAGCACATCGTCCGTGTGCAGCAACACGTCGTCATTCCAGAACCGCAGCACGCGAAAGCCCGCCTGCTCGAGATCGGCAGTGCGCTTGGCGTCAGAGACCTCACCATGCTGGCCGCCATCCAGCTCCACGATCAGTGCATGTTCGACGCAGCAGAAGTCCGCGTAGTAACCGGCAACCGGATGCTGGCGACGGAACTTCACGCCAAGCTGGGCGGCGCGCAGGCGGGTCCAGAGCTTGCGCTCGGCGTCGGTCGGGTTATGGCGGAGTGTCTTGGCGCGTTCCATGGATTAAAGAGCCCCCCTCACCCCAACCCTCTCCCCCGGCTGCGCCAGGGGAGAGGGAGCGAAAAGCTCGTCAAACTTCAGGAGCGAACTCATGCCGGCCACGCCGCCTGCTGCAAGATGACACGTCCCCCTTCGCAGTCGACGTAGCTGCGGCCGGCTCGATCCCAGTAGGGATTGGCCGAGGGCACGTGGACGAAGCCGGCCCGTTCCATTGCCGCCACGCGGTCAAGCCAAACCTGGCGCTCCGGCAGGTACAGCACCAGTGCCTGCTCCGGATGGGGCGGCGGCGGGGGCGCTTCGTGCCGCACGTGGACGAACTCCAGATGCCAGGGCCCTTGCGGTTCGCCCAGAATGACGCCGTCGAAGCCTTCGTGGTCGACGAAGCGGCCGAGCTCGAGCAGGCCCAGGCCTTCGCGGTATTGCGTGGCGATGTGCTCCAGCTCGGCGCAGGCGCGCGCCGCACGCAGGGTCGGCGGACTCACGGCGCGGCCCCGTGCTCGGCCAGCAGCGCCAGCAGTTGGGATTCGTCCCACACCGGCACGCCGAGTTCGTTGGCCTTGTCCAGTTTGGACCCGGCCGCCTCGCCCGCTACCACCACGCTGGTCTTCTTCGAGACCGAGCCGGAGACCTTGGCGCCGAGCGCTTCGAGTCGGTCCTTCGCTTCATCGCGGCTCAGCGACTGCAGGGTGCCGGTGAGCACGAAGGTCTGGCCGTCCAGTGGCGCGGCTTCGGCCGACGCGGCGGCCGGCAGCGCGGCGAGCAGTTGGTGCATCGCCTGCTCGGCGTGAAGCAGTTCGCGATGCTGGTCTTCGTCGGCGAGCATCGCCTCCAGGTTGGTAGCCGCGGCCTGCGGTACGCCGGCGACGATCCAGTGCGCGGCGCCGGCGCGCGTCAGGGCGGCGAGCGTCGGGAAATGCTGGGCCAGCAGCTGGGTGCTCTTCGGGCCGAGCTTGGAGACGTTGGCCATGTCCAGCAGCACGGCGAGGTCCAGCCGCTCGCGCAGCTTCGGCGAGGGATCGCCTTCGTCGGTGAAATGCACGCCGGCGGCCAGCAGCGCATCGACCACCGCCTGGTTGCCCGGCTGCGCGAAGAACGCCGCGATGGAACCGGCCACCTCGGCGCCGATGTCCGGCAGCACGCGCAGGACCGGCGCCGGCATGCTGCGCACGAATTCCAGCCGCCCCAGCCAGGCGGCCAGCGTCTTGGCCGTGCTTTCGCCGATATGCATGATGCCCAGCGCAAACAGGAAGCGCGCCAGCGTGGTGGTGCGGCTGGCGTCGATCGCCTCGACCAGGTTCTCGGCCCACTTGGTGGCAATCTTGCCCTGCTTGACGGTCTCGGGAACCGTGCCGTCGCGCTCGTCGGCGCGCTGCTTCATGGCGACGAAATCGTCCACGGTCAGCGCGTAGAGGTCGGCCGGCGTCTTCACCATGTCGAACTCGACCAGCGCGTCCACGTAGCGCTCGCCCAGGCCGTCGATGTCCATCGCGCGCCGCGCGGCGAAATGGATCAGTGCCTCCTTGCGCTGCGCGGCGCAGAACAGCCCGCCGGAGCAGCGGTACGCCGCGGCACCCTCCTCGCGCACCAGCGCCGAACCGCACACCGGGCAATGCGCCGGCATGTGCCAGGGATGGGTGTGTGCCGGCCGATGCTCCTCGACCACGCGCACCACCTCGGGAATCACGTCGCCGGCGCGACGCACGATCACCATGTCGCCAACGCGCACGTCCAGCCGGGCGACTTGGTCGGCGTTGTGCAGCGTGGCGTTGGTCACCGTCACGCCGGCCACCTGCACCGGCGCCAGCCGTGCCACCGGGGTGGCCGCGCCGGTGCGGCCGATCTGGATCTCGATCGCCTCGACCCGGGTCATCTGCTCCTGCGCCGGGAACTTGTGCGCGATCGCCCAGCGCGGGGCGCGCGAGACGAAGCCCATGACGCGCTGGCCGTCGTAGTCGTCCAGCTTGTAGACCACGCCGTCGATGTCGTACGGCAGCGCGTCGCGCTTGGCGCCGATCGCGCGGTAGTAGGCGATCAGGCCGTCGAACCCCTTCGCTGTGGATACCTCCGGTGACACCGGAAAGCCCCATTCGCGCAGCTTCTTCAGTGTCTGCGAATGCGTGGGCGGCAGCTCGCCACCCTCCACCACGCCCACCGCGTAGGCGAAGAAGCTCAGCTTGCGCTTCTGGGTGATCGCCGGATCCAGCTGGCGCAACGAGCCGGCCGCGCCGTTGCGCGGATTGGCCAGGGTCTTCTCGCCGTGGCTGCGGGCGTGTTCGTTGAAGGCTTCGAAGTCCCTGCGCAGCATGATCACCTCGCCGCGCACCTCCAGCACCTCCGGCCAGTCCGTGCCGCGCAGCCGCAGCGGAATCGCCCGCACGGTGCGCAGGTTGGCGGTGACGTCCTCGCCGGTCTCGCCGTCGCCGCGGGTCGCGCCCTGCACGAACACGCCGTGCTCGTAGCGCAGGCTGATCGCCAGGCCGTCCAGCTTGGGCTCGACCGAGAACACCGGGGCGCGGCGGTCCAGCGTCTGCTCGATGCGTCGTTCGAACTCGGCCACTTCATGGAAGCGCTCGCGGTCGGTGTCGCCCTCTTCGCCGAAGGCGTTGCCCAGCGACAGCATCGGGATGGCATGGCGCACCTCGGCAAAGCCGCCGGTGGCGCGGGCGCCGACCTTGCGGGTCGGCGAGTCCGACGTGGCCAGCGCCGGGTACTGCGTCTCCAGCGCCTCCAGTTCGCGCATCAGGCGGTCGTACTCGGCGTCCGGGATCGTCGGGTCGTCCAGCACGTGGTACTGGTAGTTCGCCTGCTCGATCTGTTCGCGCAGGGCGGCGGCGCGGGCGGCAATGTCGTGGGGAACGGTCATGCGGGAACTTGGCGTGTCGAGGCAGGCGCGCAGTGTAGCGAACCCGCCGCCGGCGGCTGACCGCGACATGAAGTGGATGCGGTCCGGCGCCCGCTCGCCCGCGCCGGATACCTGCCATAGCAACTATAATTGCAACGATGTCCCCGCCTCCCGCCACGTCCGCGGCCACCCTGACCGACACACCTGCCGCGACCGACGCGGAATCGTCGCGTGTCCGCTATCGCGGGCTGCTGTGGCTGGTTGCTGCCGCCTTCTTCATGCAGGCGCTGGACTCCACCATCGTCAACACCGCGGTGCCGGCCATGGCCGGGGCGCTGGGCGTGACGCCGCTTGGCATGCGCACGGCGCTGACCAGCTACGTGCTGACCCTGGCCGTGCTGATCCCCGCCAGCCCGTGGCTGTGCGACCGCTTCGGCACGCGCCGCGTGTTCGCCGCCGCGATCGCCGTGTTCGGCATCGGCTCCCTGCTTTGCGGTATCTCGCAGACCCTGCCCGAGCTGGTGGTCGCCCGCGTGATCCAGGGCATCGGCGGCGCCTCGTTGATGCCGGTGGGCCGCTACGTGCTGGTGCGCACCATCGACAAGCGCGAGTACGTACCGGCGATGAGCACGGTGGCCACCTTCGGCCTGCTCGGCTCGGTGCTCGGGCCGCTGCTCGGCGGCCTGCTGGTGGAGTTCACCAGCTGGCGGCTGATCTTCCTGATCAACGTCCCGGTGGGCCTGGCCGGACTGTGGATGAACCAACGCGACATGCCCGAATACCGGCTGGAGCAGGCACGTCCGTTCGACACGGCCGGTTTCCTGCTGTTCGCTGCCGCGTCGGCCCTGCTGTTGACCGCTTCCGAGCAGGCCGGTGCGCAGATCCACCACTGGATGCTGGTGGCCGCATGCATCGCGCTCGCCGCACTGCTGGGTGCCACCTACGTCTGGCACAGCCGGCGCACCGAGCACCCGGTGGCGGACCTCACCCTGCTGCGGGTGCGCAGCCTGTCGGTGGCCTTGGTCGGCAACCTGTTCACCCGGCTCGGCATCGGCGGCATGTTCCTGCTGCTGGTGCTGTTCCTGCAGGTCGGCTGCGGCTGGTCGCCCACCCTTGCCGGCCTGATGATGGTGCCGCAGGCGCTGGGTTCGATCAGTTCCAAGTGGGTGGTCAACCGGCTGCTGCTGCGGCTGGGCTACCGCCGGCTGCTGCTGGCCAATACCACGGCCGTGGCGGTGATGCTGGCCCTGTTCTCGCGGGTCGATGGCAGCACGTCGACCTGGCTGATCGCGATGCTGGTGTACGTCTACGGCTGCTTCACCGGCCTGCAGTACACCACCATGAACACGCTGGCCTACACCGACGTGGACATCCGCCACGCCTCGATGGCCTCGTCGATGGCCTCGACCACCCAGTACCTGTCGATCAGCTTCGGCATCGCGTTCGCCACCCTGCTGATGGAGGTGTTCGTGGGGCGGCAGGCCCATGCCGCGCATGCCTACGTGACCGCCTTCCACATCACCGTGCTGGTGCTGGCCGCCGTCACCGCGCTGGCCGCGACGATCTTCCTGCGGCTACGTCCCGATCATCCGGGTGTGGCACCCCGCGACGGCGCTGCCGGGCCATAGCGGGCTGGTAATCTTCCTGGCCTGATCCATTCGCCAAGGAACGCATGCATGCGCTGGACCCTCGCCCTCGCCGCCCTGCTCGCCAGCGCTCCCGCCGCGGCAGCCGAGGCCCAGGACGTGAATTTCCACCTCACCGACCACCCGGTCGGCGTGGTCGCGCTGATGCTGTTCGTGCTGGCCTACCTCGCGGTGATCTTCGAAGAGCACCTGTCCATCGCCAAGTCCAAGCCGGTGATGCTGGCCGCGGCGCTGATCTGGGGCATGATCGCCTGGGTTACCGGTGATCCGGCCAAGGGCATCACTCCGGCCGCCACCGCCTTCGAGGGCATGTTCCTCGAGTACGCGGAGATCTTCTTCTTCCTGGTGGTGGCGATGACCTACGTCACCGCGATGGGCGAGCGCAACGTGTTCGAGGCGCTGCGCGACACGCTGATCCGGCGCGGCTTCGGCTACCGCTCGCTGTTCTGGATCACCGGGCTGATCGCGTTCTTCCTCTCGCCGGTGCTGGACAACCTCACCACCGCGCTGGTGATGTCGGCGGTGATCCTCGCCGTGGCCGGCGGCAATCGGCGCTTCATCACCCTGGCGATGATCAACCTGGTCGTCGCCGCCAATGCCGGCGGCGCCTGGAGCGCGTTCGGCGACATCACCACGCTGATGGTGTGGCAGGCCGGCAAGAGCGGGTTCTTCGACTTCTTCCGGCTGTTCGGGCCGTCGCTGGTGAACTGGCTGGTGCCGGCGATCCTGATGGCCTTCGCCCTGCCCAAGGGGCAGCCGGATTCGGCCGGCAGCGGCAACTCGCTGAAGCCCGGCGGCATCGGCATCTGCCTCACCTTCGCACTGACCATCGCCATCACCGTGATCGGTCGCCAGTGGCTGGGCATGCCGGCGGCCTACGGCATGCTCACCGGCCTGGCGTTTCTCAACCTGGTGGCCACGCGCATCGACCGTCACCAGCGCCGCTACGCGCTGGCGCAGGGCGAGGAGCCGCAGACCTATTCCATCTTCCGCATCATCGCCAACGCCGAGTGGGACACTTTGCTGTTCTTCTACGGCGTGTTCGCCTGCGTCGGCGGCCTGGCCGCGCTCGGCTACCTGGAGCTGGCCTCGCACCAGCTCTACGGCAACCTCGGCTTTACGCTGGCGAACGCGATCATGGGCGTGACCTCGGCGGTGGTGGACAACATCCCGATCATGTTCGCGGTGCTCAAGATGAACCCGCCGATGGACGAGGCGCAGTGGCTGCTGATCACCCTCACCGCCGGCGTCGGCGGCAGCCTGCTGTCGGTGGGCTCGGCCGCCGGCGTGGCGCTGATGGGCGCCTCGCGCGGGCAGTACACCTTCATGAGCCATCTGCGCTGGACCTGGGCGATCGCGCTCGGCTACGTCGCCAGCATCGTGCTGCACCTGTGGCTGGCCGGGCACGTGTTCCACGGCTGAAGATCGTCGTCTTTGCCCTGTAGGATGGGCGGCGTTTCCAGGGAGAGACCGACGCATGCACCACGCCGCCGACATCCTGCTGACCCTGTTCGTGATCTTCATCGCCGCGCAGATCGGCGCGGAAATCGCGCAGCGGCTGAAACTGCCTGGCGTGGTCGGCGAGATCGCCGCCGGTTGCGTGGTCGGCCCTTCCGCGCTGGGCTGGCTCACCCCCGAGCAGATCCTTCCCGGCACGCCGCTGGACGTGCTGGCCGAGGTCGGCGTGGTGCTGCTGCTGTTCTCCGTCGGCCTGGAGACGCGGCTCGACGACCTGAAGAAAGTCGGCAAGAGCGCGTTCCTGGTCGGCGTGCTCGGGGTGATCGTGCCGTTCGGGCTTGGCGCGCTGTGGGCGCACGGCGAGGGCTTCGACTGGATCAAGTCGCTGTTCGTGGCCGCGGCGTTCGTCGCCACCTCGGCCGGCATCACCGCGCGCGTGCTGCAGGAGCTGGGCGTGCTGTCGCGGGTGGAAAGCAGGGTGATCCTGGGCGCGGCGGTGATCGACGACATCCTCGCCATGCTGCTGCTCGGCGTGGTGTCCTCGCTGCAGGGCGGCGGCGAACTCAACCTGCAGTCGCTGCTGCTCACCCTGGCCGGCGCGATCGGCTTTGTTGCGATCATCGGCTGGGGCGGCACCAAGGTGATGCGCCGCGGCTCCGGCTGGCTGGAAAAGCCGATCAGCCCGCACTCTCCGCTGACCCTGGTGCTGGCGCTGTGCCTGGGCCTGGCCTGGCTGTCCACGCGCTTCGGCCTGGCCGCGATCATCGGTGCCTTCCTCGCCGGCATGATCGCCTCGGAGACGCGCCAGCGCGAGGACTTGGAACACAAGACGCTGCCGCTGCTTTCGTTCCTCACCCCGTTCTTCTTCGTCATCACCGGCGCCAAGGTGAACCTGTCCGAGCTGGCCAGCGTGGACGCGCTGGTGATGCTGGCCATCGTCACCGTGATCGCGATCGTCTCCAAGCTCGCCGGCGGCTTCCTCGGCGCGCTGTCGCTGGGCAAGCGCAGCGCCGCCATCGTCGGTTTCGGCATGGTGCCGCGCGGCGAAGTCGGTGTGGTGATCGCCAGCCTGGGCCTCGCCGCCGGCGTGTTCAACGAGCGCGTCTACGCGATCATCGTGGCGATGTCGCTGCTCACCGCGATGGTCACGCCGCCGGTGCTGGCGATGCTGCTCAAGCGTGGATCGACCGCGGAAACCTGAGCGCCCTCATTCTCCCCTGCTGCGCGGCGGAGATTTTCGCCGAAGCCCATGCGGCACCGACGACGCGCCCGTGTGAGGGGCAGACGTTACTTCCCGGCGACGTGGCGAAAGAGACGCCAGCCCCGTGGGGCGTCGCGTTTGGACTGCTGCAGGGTCTCCATCAGCCGGATACGCTCGGCCCGCTTTTTCGACTCCTGTAGCGCGAGCAACATGTGTCGACGACTCATCGGCGCATCGGAAGGCTTGGAGACCGGGACTTCGGGCCGCCCGAACAGACGGCGAAAGCCACCGAACCAGCGATGCGACGGCTCGCTCGGATGGACAAACGGGGTGGTGTGGGTCGTCATGGGGAATCCTCGAGCGCGAACCGGATCGTCGGGTGACAGTAAGTGCCTGCCAGCACCGTCCAATCTGGACCGTCACCTGTTAGCCGCATGTTCCCGTTTCCTTGAACATCGCGCAGGTGGGACGAAATCCACCGACGGCCCCCATCCCCGGAGCCGATGAAGCACTACTGGCAGGTCCCCGTCCCGTAACCTCAACGCCCCTGCAGCGCCCCGTAAGCCGCCAATGCTGCCGCCCGCGATTCACCCAGATCCACCATCGGCGCCGGATAACCGGACTTGCGCAGCAGCGACGGATCCTTCCACGGCTCGTGCCGCAGCGCCGGTACCGCGCCGGCCAGCTCGGGCAGCCAGCGCGCCAGGTACTCGCCCTTGGCGTCGAACTTCTGCGACTGGCTGACCGGGTTGAACACGCGGAAATACGGCGCGGCGTCGGCGCCGCAGCCGGCCACCCACTGCCAGCCCAGCGAGTTGTTCGGCAGGTCGGCGTCCACCAGCGTGTCCCAGAACCAGCGCGCGCCGTGGTGCCAGTGCTGGCGCAGGTTCTTGGTGAGGAAGCTGGCCACCACCATGCGCACGCGATTGTGCATCCAGCCGGTGTGCCACAGCTCGCGCATGCCCGCGTCCACCAGCGGGATGCCGGTGCGACCGCGCTGCCAGCGCTCGATCAGCGTGTCGTCGGCCTTGGCCCAGGGAAAGCCGTCGAACTTCGGGTTGAAGTTGGCGGTGTGCGTTTCCGGGAAGTGGAACATCAGGTGATGGGCGAACTCGCGCCAGCCCAGCTCGCGCAAAAACGGCTCCACGTCCGGCCGCTTGCCGGTGCGCCTCGCCAGCAGCGCATGCAGGCCGGCCTGTGCCTGGCGCGGCGAGATCTCGCCGAAGTGCAGGTGCGGCGAAAGCCGCGAGGTGCCGTGGCGCGAGGGGATGTCGCGGCCTTCGGCGTAGTCGTTCACCGCGTCGTCGGCAAACAGCTCCAGCAGTTCCTGCGCGCCGCGCTCGCCGGGCGTCCACGCCTTGGCCATGCCGGCATCCCAGCGGATGCGCGGCAGCAGCTCCAGCGACTCCAGCGATACGCCGCCCTCAGCCGTTGCTCCGCGCAACGGCTGTGGCACCGGCAGCGGTTCGGCGTCGTCGATCAACGTGCGCAGGTTGCGCCAGAACGGCGTGAACACCCGGTACGGGTCGCCCGTCTTGGTTTCCACCTGCCACGGCTCGCGCCACAGCGCCGCGTTGAAGCTCTGCGCGGCCACGCCCTGCTCGCGCAGCGCCTGCTTGATGCGAGTGTCGCGCGCGATCGCGGCCGGTTCGTACAGGCGGTTCCAGTACACCGCCTCGGCGCCGGTCGCCTTGATCAGTGCGGTGAGCGCGCCGAGGCTGTCGCCGGAACGCAGATGCAGCTCGGCGTGGTGGGTGTGCAGCGAGCTGCGAAGGGCCTCAAGCGAGTGATGCAGCCACCAGCGGCTGGCCGCGCCCGGCGCCCAGTCGCCGTCTTCCTGCGGCGCGTGGATGTACACCGGCAGCACGCGCTCGTGAGCGGCGCAGGCGGCATGCAAGGCGGGGTTGTCGGCCAGGCGCAGGTCGCGGCGCAGCCAGACGATGGCAAGAGACATGGGGCATCCGGTGCAGGCAATAGCCAGAGCGTACGCGGAACCCGGTTAGCCAGATGCATGGCGGCGCACCGCCGAAGCGGTGCCGCCGCGTCAACGCGGGATCAGCCCGGCTGGGCCTGGCGTTCCCGGGCGAGATGGGCGGCCTGGTCGATCGCCGCCATCAACTCGTAGCCGCCGAACGGCTTGCGGATGAACACGCTGCTTTCCGGCAACAGCGTCGCTTCCGCACGGGGGTCGGCCGAGATCACCACCAGTGCCACCTCGGGGTGGCGCGTCATCGCCTCATGGCAGATGTCCACGCCCGTGGCCTCGCCCGCCAGGATCACGTCGGCAATCAGCACGTCCAACCGATCAAGACGCGACATCAGATGCCTGGCCCCGTGCGAGCCCAGCGCACAAGACACCTCGAACCCACCCTTGCCCTCCAGCAGGATGCGCATGGTCTCAAGCACGGCAGGATCGTCGTCGACGATCAGGACCACCCGGGTGGCGCTCATCTCTTCCCCCAGCCCGCACCTACAGCAGATGCGGCATAAGCCCCACAGTCTACCTGCGCGCCGCTCGAGCGGAAGAATCCATTTCCAACCTAGGAAAAAATCCTAGCCGGCGCGGATCAAGACAAAAGAAGCAAGACCGACCGACGCCGGAGTGCAGGCCAGATAGCCGCCGGTCGAGCAGGAGAGCCCAAGCAGCAGCACGGCCACCAGCACCAGCGTCGCCGCCAGCCCCACCGCATCGATCACCGCTTCGGTGCGCATGTCGGAAAGTCCGCAAAAAGATGCGGCCCGCTTGGGCAACTCGTCTTTCGTGGTGATGACAAATGGCCAGACTCGGCCCCGTGTTCCCTGCCCCGCGGCGCGCCCCGCCGCCCACGGGGGCGGAGGAAGTCAGCCTGAGGCCGCTCCCTCCGCCCGCATCCCGCTACTGGTACGTGGGGTGCTCCCGCACGAAGCAGGCACTGCTGACCAACGGCACGTGCGTCGGGTGCGCGAGGTAGGCGGCGTGCTCCTCCTCCACGCCGGGCCGCGGGGCTGGCCGCGGGTTCAACCGCTGCGTGTCGTCGACGGCATCGAGCATGCCCTGCAGCTTTTCCACATCGCGATGGATGGCATCGCCCATGATCGACAGCGTCGCCTTGTTGTACTCGGCGTGGTCGGCACAGGTGACCACGTTGGCAAGCGCGCGCAGGCTGCTGAGCAGCAGTTGCATGTCGTCGAGCTGCTCCAGGGTGAGGCCGTAGCTGTAGCGCTTGGCCGCCGCGGGTTCGGCGGTGTCCGCGGCCTCGGTGGGCGTCTCCGTCTCGTCGAAGTCCGCAGCCGTCTCGGCTTTGGGCGCTTCCTCCGACGCTCCCTCGCCACGTTCCGCCGGATAGGAGAGTTCGTCCAGCACCCACCCTATCTGCTCCTCGATCAGTTCAAAGCAGATCGCCACCTCGCCCGGGCGAATCTCGTTGTAGCACTCGCTGTCTTCGTCCGGCCGCCGAGGTCGGGCCAGGTTGGTGAGGAAACCCACGTACTCGCGCAGCTGCTTCAGCCGTAGCTGGGTATCTTTCGGCAGAAAATAGCCGGTGACATTCCGATCTTCCGAATCGATGGTCGACATGCTTGCCTCCTCGTTCCATGAAGTACCCGTGCGCCAGGGTGGCGACGGGAAGTCGGGAGGTTCGAAACCGCTTAGAGCCGGCGGGCGTATTTCCCTTGCGGGTGTTGTATTAGCCGCCCTCCCGACGCAGGTGTTACGTCGGATGCACCCACAGATGCAGGCACAAAAAACCCACCGGTTTGACGGAGGTGGGTACCGCTCTAAGGGGAGTTTCGACGCTCCTTGGGATCGAGTCTGCTACCGGGGTGGATCAGAGTCAAGGCGAGTATGCATCGCGATCAGCCTGCAAAAGGTAACGCGTGGTAAGGCGGCCTAAGTTGTGTTCAACCAGCCTACGAACGAATTTAATTAGCCACGTCCCAATTATTGCAATGTCCATCGTCATCGGGGCCGTGATACACGGACCTTCTCATCGTCGGTCCGATACTCCGCACTCTTGACCGCACTGACTTGCAGTTCGCCTAGGTGCATCTGCAACGCCACCTCCCGAGTATCAGCTTCCATCTGCATGGCTCCCTCAGGCTCGATGTCCTCCGGCTTCTTCAAGGTGATGCTGGGAAACCAGTAGTCCCCGTCCTCATCGAACTCGAATAGGGAGACGCGCTCAACGCCCCCATCAGCCCCTCGTCCAGAACCCTCAACACGAGAGGCTTTGTTAAAGAGCACCACGTTGCGTCCCGCATCCGCCTGCCCTCCATCGTGTTGGACTGACTTGAACAGGATGCCGTCGAGACTCAGACGAGGATGTGTGGCCAGAAAGTCAGCGACGGCCTGGGCACATTCAAGCCTTTCTTGATCCAGCATCGGCGGCATATCCGGATGCTGCAAAAACTCGTTAACCCATCTGCGGCAAATGCTGAGCGATAGCGTCCAAGAACGACCGAGTATCAAATCGGACTTTCTCACCGACGGTTATGAAATGCGCATCTTGCGACAAGCCATCCTCGAAACGCGGCGGGATCTGTCCGTAGAACACTGCAAACAGCACATTGAATGCAAAGCCGAGCTTGCCAATTTCTTCCTCCATACGCTCAATTGTAAAACCTTCGTTAGAAAATTCGATCATCACCACGTCTCGACTCGCATCGTTGTGCCCAATCAATTTATGTCGATACTTTTCCCACGTATCGCGCACTTCGTCGATGCAATGTTTTGCCTGGATGCAATGTGTCGAGTGAATTTTCACGCATAGTCGATATAGCGAGCAGAGCGAGGCTACGTCCTTTCTCTTGTCCACCAATGCGCCTATATCGATGATCGCTTTTGAAATAGCGCAGTGGCGAACCTCGCGCCAAAAGTCACCATATCGAGTGTTAGGGTCCATCATGAACGGCGACACTTCGCGAGTGCGTTCGATCTCTTTGAGCAGCATGAAAGCGGAATAACACTCCCCTAGCCTGCCGTGAGTAAGGTTCACGTGGTTGCCGATCTCAGCTAACTCTTCCTCGGTTAAGCGTCTTCCGCCTTCCATCATCACCCCTCCCCTCAGGATGGCCTAAACTCTAAGATTCGGCGCCCTGTAAGGAATCAAAGTAGCCGTCGCATCCGTTGAAATAACCTTCAAGGGCTTTCATCACGTCGGCCAACGCCGTCAAATCAAGCTCCTCATAAGCAAGCGGGATGGGATTTCCCTTGGTATCCACAGGGTATCGATAGGAGAACGATGCGGGATCAACCTTGGAAAATTCCGCAATGATCTCAGCAACGACAGGATCTGTCTCTTCTACATCCTTGCAACCGTAACCATCCAGTAACTTAGTAAAAGCCTTCCAGAGTACATCGAGGTCATGCTTATTCCAAATTGCTTCAACGCCGACAGTGGAGCCATACGTTGCAATGAGATACTTGAGGGATAGCTCAATAAATTGGCGATAGTTGAAAATAATGGGGTAGACCAGTTCATCGCGGTCGAATCGATCAGCTTCTCCACGCTCGACCATCAAGTCTGCCGCTTTCTTATATCCAGCCATCATCATCACCAAACGACTGTGCGCGTATGGCTCGATAAGGGCGTTTTGTGGTCGGCTTGTAGACTGGATGAACGCCCTGTCCCCTTTGCGAGGCCAGCGAAACTCGCGGTCAAGAAGACTTTCGAACTTCGCCCCATCACTCATGTTTGTAGCCCGTGTCTACCTGAGCCCCTCCGTCATGATAAAACGCTAAAGGGGACGGAGGGAATTAATTCGCCATAACTGCGCCGTTCCGTTTTACGGTTACTCGACCACGGTCAACAGTCCGGCCACCTCTTTCAGTTGCCGACGGACGATCATCTTCTCGATCACGTCTTCCAGTGCGCCCCGCACCTGGCTGCTGGTATTGCGAATACCGAACCCGCGTGAGACGGCTTGGATCACCTGATCGCGCGTAGCCCCAAAGCTCCGTTGAACCAGCTGGGATACGGCCACCTCGACCTCGGTAGGCGGCAGCATTTCCGCTTTCCGAAGCGCAGTCGCCGTGACCTCCGAGCGATCCCTCGGCACTGGCTCACGGCCAGGAAGGGACAGGAAGTCGCCATGTCGCGCGATGCGTTGCGTCTTGGTTGCAATCTCGATGGAGCGTTCCACAGCATCCTCGATTCGCCCACCGGCACGCTTTAATCCCCAGGCTTCTCGTATCCGCGTAATGACCTGATCCCGGTGGACCGGTCCTTCGACGCGGACAGCTTCTTCGACCAGTTGGGTCAGGATGCCCTGAGGCGCTTCATGAAGGTCCACCACCACATGCCGGGGTCGCGTCAGGGTGACTTCCTGATAGGGGGCGAACCCCACCTCGCCCCCGTCGTCTTCAACGGACTCGCGCTCCACATAGGGCGCTTCCGTGTCCAACTGCACGGTCAGGGCCACCTCTTCCTGGTGCTCGTCATACTCCGCCTTGATGGTTTCGATACGGCGGACCAGCTGATCCAACTGCTCACCCGGTCGCTGAAACCAGTCGGTGCTCCAGATCCGATGGATGGTCCAGCCATGCTCCTCCAACACGGCTTGCCGCAGACGATCGCGGTCCCGCGCTGAGCGCGAGCTGTGGTAGGCGGCACCGTCGCACTCGATTCCCAGGAGGAACCGGCCCGGACGCTCCTCGTCCAACACAGCCAGGTCGATGAAAAAGCCGGCAAGGCCGATCTGGGCCTGAATGTCGTAGCCACGCGCCCGCAATGCGTTGGCCACTTGCTCCTCAAACACGCTGTCGTGGTCCCGCCCCGTGACTTCGGCCATAGGAAGCCGCCCCGTCCTCGCGTATTGAAGGAACAGGCGGAAGGCATAGACGCCCTTCTTGCTCGCCGCGTAGGTGGGGTCAATATCCTCATCGGTCATCGAGGCGAACACATCGCATCGCTGCTTTGCGCGACTGATCAACACATTCAAGCGCCGTTCGCCGCCGTCAGTGCCCAGCGGACCGAACCTCATCGGCACTCGTCCATGGGGAACGGAGCGGCCGTAACCCACCGAAATAAAGATGACGTCGCGTTCGTCACCCTGGACGTTTTCCAGGTTCTTGACGAAAAACGGCTCAGATCGGTGTGCCCTGAAGAAGTCTTCAACCTCCGCGGGCAAGCCCCGACGCAACACTTCGAGCTCATCAATGATGGCCCGTCGCTGCGCCGCAGAGAAAGCCGCAACGCCAAGCGACAACTTCGGGTAGGTCTGGGCATGAGCGATGATCGCCTCAGCGACCGCCTTGGCCTCGATCAGGTTGTTGCGCTTGTTACCGGTATCGAACAAACCGTCGTGGATGTGGTGGAACCGCAAGCCTCGCCCGCCCTGAGCGGTGTAGGGGCTGGGCACGATAAAGAGCTTGTTCTCGTAGAACTGGCGGTTGCTGACGGCAATCAGTGACTGATGCCGGCTGCGGTAATGCCAACGGAGCATCCGGGTGGGCAAGCCCCGGGCCATGAAGAGGCCGAGGATGCTCTCGATATCGGCGACGGCAGCCCCCTCTTCGTCCTCGTCATCCTCGCTGCTTGAGGTCATCTTGGCGAAGAACGCGGTCGGCGGCAGCTGCTTGGGGTCGCCCACCACTACCACCTGCTTGGCCCGGGCAATTGCCCCGAGCGCATCCACGGGCTGGATTTGACTGGCCTCATCCATGACCAAGAGATCGAACTCCATGGCACCCGGCACCAGGAACTGCGCCACGGACAAAGGGCTCATCATAAAGACCGGCTTGAGCGCCCGCAGTGCAGGGGCAGCCTTCTCGACGAGCTTACGCACTGCCATATGGCCCCTGCGTTTCTGGATCTCGCCGCGCAGCACACCCAGAGGCCCGAGTGCACTGCCATCCCGCGGCGGAACGCTTTCGTAGTGTGCCTTGACCACCTGTACGCTCGCTGCGGCAATGCGCTGGCGATCGAGATCCGCGAACTCCTGGACCAGGCGCCCGTGGGTGGAACCATCGAAACGAGCCAAGGCGGGTTGCGCTCGCGCCATCCGGGCGTAGGTTGCCTCGAAATACGCCATTTCAAATGCGGACGTCACCGTGTCCGGGCTCAGCCGGCCGTCCCCCAAGCGAGTGACCAGTTCACCGCACCCCATGGAAGTGGCCTTGGCTGAGCGGTCGCGATAGTTCACCCAGCGGAAGAGCTGCTCATGCTCTTGGCTCCAACGCTGAAGTCGCCAGGCCATGGTTTCCAACAGTGCGTCGGAGAGGGTGCCGCCTATCGAGACTTCAACATCCAGTTGGAGGTCATCGGCCAAGGCTTTGAAGCTGGCCTGGATGTGGGCTTGGGAGGCAGCAAGGACCTTGGCGCGCGGCAATAGCGCTTCTCGCTCACGGACCCGCCCCGCCAAGGCGCGGATATCCTGGTTCTGCTCCAGCCAGGATGAAGCCGTCTTGAGGTGGTCCCAATCGGATTGCTCCGCTTTCCACGCGTCATCGAATGCCGCCTGTCCTAGAGCAACCTGATCGCGGAGGGTCTGCCGATCCCGTTGGCCTGCCTGCAACTCTTCTAATACTGCGTGGATGGCTCCAGCTTCTTGTGCCCCGCTGGTCACCCAGTTAGCCGCTGCCGTGTGAGCTGCGGTGTAGCGCGAAGCAACCTGCACCAGGACGTCCAGATCCGCACGCTCGACCGAAGCGACCTCACCGAAAGACGATCCCCGGGCACGCCCCAGATCGTCCCAAGCCGCCCGCAAATCCCGCTCGATCTGGAAGCATGCGCCCGACAGCTGTTTGGCGCGGGCAGCCACTTCCGTTTTTTCCGGGCTCCGTGAGGCGATAAGGCGAGGCTCGGCGCCCAAGCCTTTCAGGGACCGCATCCACTCCACCAGCGCCAGGAGAGGCGCCGAATGCGACCGCGCACCACGCCAGTCGTCTCCAAAGGCGCTACGTCCGAAGGTGTCCTCTCCCTCAATCACCTTCTTGGCGTTCTGCCCCTTCGCTAAGGTGTCGAGAAGGCCCAAGGTCATCGGCAAAGGTTGGTTCGGAGTTGCCAGGACTGAACCGACCAACCGATTAGCCGCCCGCCACTCTCCGCTGAAGAAGCGGAACATGCTGGTTCCACGTGCAGCCAAGACGGACCGGGCCGAGGCAAGATCCAGGGACCAGGCCATATCGATGAGCTGGGATCCGATGCTGGCCTTGGCGCCCTCGTAATCGGCCACGGCCTGCGCCAATTCACCGGCTCGCTCGACGCCGCCGTCCCACAGATCCGAGGCAAAGGTTTCGGGGCTGGCCGGCGGAGCCGCCGCAACCCGCTCACCGATGCGAGCCAAGGTCTGAAAATCCCCGAGGGAGCCACCCGGCTCTCTTCCCAATAGGCGAGCCAGCGCCGCCGCCTCTCCCATCAAGCGCGGAAGTTCGTCCGGAAGGCGTGCCAGGCGCTTGAATTGCTCTGCGCTGAAAGCCTCAGGCAGCTCGCTCAACGCGAGCAACGTCTCTTCCAGGCTGGCGTCCCAAGCCGTCTCAGTCACTCTCCCCAGAAGGGTCACGTGCTCCGCGGTGTAACGCTCGCCAAGGTTCAACAATTCGGTGATGGGCCATGGGTTCTGCCAGACCTCGCTGCCCATGGCGGCTTCGGAAAGTGTCGGCGCAGGGGCGAGGCGCTGAAGCAACTCCACCATCGGCGGCACATCCGAGAGCCGCAAGGGTACATCCAGTTCCAGCAAGGTGGCGGCCGTATTGAACTGCTGCCGGGCTGTGGCCAACTGTTCAGAGAGCTTTTGCACGCGCCCGACCAAGCGGTCCGCATCCATCGGAGAAATCGCGTCAAGGCCCACTCCGACCCACGCATGATCTGCGGGCTTGCCGATCTCCGCGACACGGCTCGCCAAGTCACTCAGCAAGTCCAAGCGAGCGACAAAGCCGTCCCGCCCCCACTGTTCGGGCGCCATCAGTTGGATGTCGTTGGGGCGCTCGCCCTGCTCCCTGAGCCGGACGAGCTGGCCCATCACCTGAAACGGGGTCAGTCCTGAAGCCGGATCCGGCTCATGAAGCCGCTGCACGTGGGCATTGAGCTTGTCCCGGGCTTCGGTAAGTCGGTCGAACAAGCTGCCATGGCTGGGTGCCTTAGGCGCGCCCAGCTCCCAGGTACGCCGCAATTCTTCGAGCACCGCCCGCTTGCTGGTTTTGTTGCTATGGAGTTCCAAACAGGCATCGCCCACCCCGCGATCGTCGAGGCGACGCTTGACCACGTCCAGGGCGGCCATCTTTTCGGCCACGAACAACACGCTTTTGCCGTCTTTGACGGCGGCCGCGATGATGTTGGCGATGGTCTGGCTCTTGCCTGTGCCCGGTGGGCCTTGAATGACCAAGTTCTTCCCACGCCGCACCTCGTGGATGGCCAGCGCTTGGGAGCTGTCGCAGTCCAGGATGTGGAGCATTTCGGCAGGTGGGATCAGCGGATCAATATTGGCGTCTTCGTCCACCAAGTCATCGCTGCCAGCGAACCCATCGGCGAGCAATGAGCGGATCAAGTGGTGTTCGCTGATAGTGGCGCCCTTGGGCCACACTGCCGGGTCCAGATCCCGATACATCAGAAATTTGGCGAACGAGAAGAAGCCCACTGTCATGTGGTCGGGCAGCACTTCCCAATCCGTCTTGACCTCGACACTCTTACGGACCTGTTCGATGTAATCGAGTGGTTCAAACGTATCTGTGGCCTCGAATGCGGGCATGCGCAACGCGTGAACCCGATCCAAGTAGGCTTCCAGTGAGAGGTTGGAAGCAAAGTCGTCCTGCCGAGCTTTCAGGTTGAACCGTTCGCCAGCGTTGCCTCGGTCGAGTTGGACCGGAATGAGAAGCAGCGGGGCATAACGGACGTTCTCGGCATTGTTGGGATCGACCCATTTGAGCGCGCCCAGCGCCAGAAAGAGCACGTTGACACCCTGCTCTTCCTCCAGGGTATTCGCATCGAGATAGAGCTCCAGGAGGCGCTTCTGAAGGCCCTTGCTGGTCAGTCGCGTCTGAAGCTTGGTATCGGCATGCCGGCGCAATACGCCGCGCTCGTCCGTGCTGTCGTCGTCGGGCTGAGCGAGATCTTCGATTTCATCAGGCTCAACCGCTGGCGATGCATTTTCTGCCTTGTCACTGATCGCGTAGTCGGCAGCCCCTTCCTCGACCGCACTCGAGGGAGGCGCCAGCTCTTTGGCTTCGGCGGCACGCCCGGCCACGAAGGTGAAAGTTTTCCCCTCGCGAACCAGTAAGCGGAAGATCTCTTCGGTCTTTTCGTCAACGATCTCGATCGAACGACCGCCACGGGCACCCCGAGGCATGTTGAGCAGCCGGTTACGGGCTGAAAGATCCAGGAGCTCGACGCGGGCGCGCTCCAATTTCTCGGCGAGCGGCAGATTGCTCTGAAAGATCGCCCGGTCGTCCCCAAAAGCGGTGGTGGCCGCTCCCTGTTCCGCTTCCATAAGTCCCCCTCCCTTCCACCCCGGAAGCTCCGAGGCGTGATCCAGCGCTCAGAATATAACCATCTGATCTGTAGGCGGCAGCATCCGGCGTCGCGTCATGCATGGCCATACGTGCGCAAGCACCATACGCACGAGCCAAGCGAACATGACATCGCAAAGTTCAAAACAAATGGATAACAGAAGTTGGCGGAGAGAGTGGGATTCGAACCCACGGAAGGTTTGACCCTTCGCCGGTTTTCAAGACCGGTGCCTTAAACCGCTCGGCCATCTCTCCGTTTGGATTGTCCGGATGGCATTGCACCATCCGCTTCAAGCTTTTGTCGGCATCAGCGCTGAGGCCGACCCCAGGTTGCGGCCACAAGTGCAGCAACCGCCGCGCATGGTATCAGGATCGTGGCGCGACTCGGGACTCGGGGTGCTTGCGCGAGAGCAAGGCCAGCGATACGGCCAGGATGATCACCGGGATGATGGCGCCGAGCAGCGGCAGGATCAGCACCGGCTGGCGCACCACCATCGGCACCAGCTGGGTGGCGGCGCCGAAGGCGACCGTACCGATGCGCAGCCAGCGGCGCGTGCGCCCCAGCCACAACGCCAGCGCGGTGAACGCCAGCGCCATCCAGGTCAGCACCAGGTCCACCGGCGGCAGCTTCCACACGTCGGCGAAGCTGAGCCGGGTCACCAGCACGGTGGCCAGCACGATCAGCAGGCTGAAGGTGGTGAACAGCTCCACCTTGTCCCAGGAGCGGCGTGCCGGGGTGTTCACGCCAGCGTGTCCAGGCCGCGCAGGTACGGGCGCAGCGCGTCGGGCACGGTGATCGAGCCGTCGGCGTTCTGGTAGTTCTCCATCACCGCCACCAGGGTGCGGCCCACCGCCAGGCCGGAGCCGTTGAGGGTGTGCAGGAGCTCGGGCTTGCCGGTGGCCGGGTTGCGCCAGCGTGCCTGCATGCGGCGGGACTGGAAGTCGCCGCAGTTGGAGCAGCTGGAAATCTCGCGGTAGGTGGCCTGGCTGGGCAGCCACACTTCCAGGTCGTAGGTTTTCACCGCGGAGAAGCCCATGTCGCCGGTGCACAGCAGCACCTTGCGGTACGGCAGGCCCAGCTTCTGCAGCACGGCCTCGGCGTGGCCGACCATTTCCTCGAGCTGGTCGAACGCCTGCTCCGGCGTGGCCAGCTGCACCATCTCCACCTTCTCGAACTGGTGCTGGCGGATCATGCCGCGGGTGTCGCGACCGTAGCTGCCGGCTTCGGCGCGGAAGCACATGGAGTGCGCGGTGAGGCGCATCGGCAGTTCCGCCGCCTCGACGATGGAATCGCGCACCAGGTTGGTCAGCGCGACCTCGGCGGTGGGGATCAGGTAGCGTTTGGTCTCGGCGACGTTCGTGGCGAACAGGTCCTCCTCGAACTTCGGCAGCTGGCCGGTGCCCTGCATGGTGTCGGCGTTTACGATCAGCGGCACGTTGCACTCGAGGTAGCCGTGCTCGCCGGTCTGCAGGTCGAGCATGAACTGGGCGAGCGCACGGTGCAGGTGCGCCAACTGGCCGCGCAGCACGGTGAAGCGCGCGCCGGAGAGCTTGGCGCCGGCGTCGGCATCCAGCCAGCCGTGGCGGGCGCCGAGGTCGACGTGGTCCTTGATGGCGAAATCGAAGCTGCGCGGCGTGCCCCAGCGCAGGATTTCCTGGTTGTCGTGCTCGTCCTTGCCCAGCGGCACGGAGGCATCGGGGATGTTCGGAATGCCCAGCGCGATGTCGGCGAGCTTCGCCTGCACCTCGGCCAGGGCCGCTTCGTTGGCCTTGAGCTTGTCGCCGATGCCGGCGACCTCGGCCATCAGCGGCGCCACGTCCTCGCCCTTGGCCTTGGCCTGGCCGATCGCCTTGGAGCGCGTGTTGCGCAGGTTCTGCAGCTCCTGCGTCTCGGTGGCCAGGCGCTTGCGCTCGTTCTCGAGCGCCTCGACGGCGGACACGTCCAGCGCGTAACCGCGGGTCTCCTGGAGACGGGCAGCGGTTTCGGCCAGGCGCGTGCGCAGCAGGGCGGGGTCCAGCATGGTGGTTCCTTCGGGCGGACAAGGCGTGGAATTATCGCGGTCGCCCGCATGGGCGCGCAAACGTCATGCGATGTAACACGCGCTGCACATCCGGTTCGCCAGACTGCCGCGGCCGTTTGGCCCCCGGCAGGCACCCGCCACCACCCTGGACTCCCCGATGCACCGACGCTCCCGGCCCGTTCTCGCGGCCCTGCTGATCGCCCTTGCCCTGCCCGCGCTGGCCGATACCACCTCGCTGGATTTCTCCCGTGCACCGACCGGCACCGCCCTGCCCGCCGGCTGGCAGCGCTACACCATGTCCCGGCACAAGCCGCCGGCCGCGGTGACGGTGGAAACCCTCGATGGCCGCAGCGTGGTGCACATCAATGCCGACCGCAGCGCCGGCGCCATCGTCGACCGCTTCCGCGCCGCGCCCGACGCCACCCTGGCCTGGCGCTGGAAGATCGACCACACCGTGGCCAAGGGGAATCTCGCCAAGCGTTCGGGCGACGACTTCGCCGCGCGGGTCTACGTGTTCTTCGACGTGCCGACCAGCCAGCTCAGCTTCGGCCAGCGGATGACGCTGTCGATCGCCCGCCACCTCACCGGCGAAAACCTGCCCGCGGTGGCGATCTGCTACGTGTGGGACAACCACCACGCCATCGGCACCGTCGCCCCCAACCCGTTCTACGCGCCGGTGCACACCTTCGTGATCGAGAGCGGCAACGCCAAGGCTGGCCAGTGGGTCGCCGAGACCCGCGACCTGGCCGCCGACTACCGCAAGGCCTTCGGCCGCGACCCGCCGCCGATCACCGGCATCGCCATCGCCTCGGATACCGACAACACCCGCTCGCAGGCCAACGCCTGGTTCGGGGATATCCGGTTCACGCCGGCCGCAGGCACCGCGTCGCGTTGACCTAGCCCTCGCCGCGCGCCTTGCGCCGCGCCTGGCGCAGCGCGGCGAGCTTCTCGCGCAGTTTGATCTCCAGCCCGCGGTCCACCGGCTGGTAGAACTCAGTGCCGACCAGGGCGTCGGGCAGCAGTTGCTGGTCGAGCGCGATGCCTCCTTCGGCGTCGTGGTCGTACTGGTAGCCCTTGCCGTAGCCCAGGCCCTTCATCAGCTTGGTCGGTGCGTTGCGCAGGTGCATCGGCACCTCCAGCGTGCCGGTCTGCGCGACCACGGCGCGGGCCTGGTTGTAGGCGGTGTAGGCGGCGTTGCTCTTCGGGGCGATGGCCAGCCAGATCGCCAGCTGCGCCAGGCCCAGCTCGCCCTCCGGGCTGCCCAGCCGCTCGTAGGTGTCCCAGGCGTCCAGCGCCATGCGCCAGGCGCGCGGCTCGGCCAGGCCGATGTCCTCCACCGCCATGCGGGTGAGGCGCCGGGCCAGGTACAGCGGATCGCAGCCGCCGTCGAGCATGCGGCACAGCCAGTAGACCGCGGCGTCCGGATCGGACGAGCGCACGGACTTGTGCAGCGCCGAGATCTGGTCGTAGAACTGCTCGCCGCCCTTGTCGAACCGGCGGGTGCGGTCGGCCAGCACCTGTTCCAGCGTGGTCTGGTCGATGCGGCCCTCGTCGGCCAGCTCGGCGGCGATCTCCAGCAGGGTGAGCGCGCGGCGCACGTCGCCGTCGGCGGCTTCGGCGATCAGCCGCAGCGCCTCGTTAGGCACACTGAGCCCCTGCCCGCCCAGCCCGCGTTCGGTGTCCTCCAGCGCGCGCTGCAGGGCCTGCACAATGTCTTCCGGCGACAACGCCTCCAGCACGTGCACGCGGCAGCGCGAAAGCAGCGCCGAGTTCAGCTCGAACGAGGGGTTTTCGGTGGTGGCGCCGATGAACACGATCACCCCACGCTCGATATGCGGCAGGAAGGCGTCCTGCTGGGCCTTGTTGAAGCGGTGCACCTCGTCGACGAACAGCACGGTGCGGCGGCCCTGGGCGAAGTTGGCCTCCGCCTCGGCCAGGGCCTTGCGCACCTCGGGCAGGCCGGACATCACCGCCGAGATGGCGCGGAAATCGGCCTCGGCGTAGCGCGCCACCAGCAGGGCCAGGGTGGTCTTGCCGCAGCCCGGCGGCCCCCACAGCACCATCGAATGCACCCGCCCGGCCTCCAGCGCCCGCCGCAGCGGCTTGCCCGGCCCGACCAGCCGCTGCTGGCCCACCACTTCGTCCAACGTACGCGGGCGCATGCGCTCGGCCAGCGGCTTGAGCGCTTCGGGCTCGACAAACAGGCTGCCGTCGGGGGTGAGGGAGGAGCGTGACATTCCCCGATCATAAGGCAAGGCCCCGCCCCACCCGGGCGCCGACGCATGAAACCTCAGACACCCGGCACGGGGCCGGGCCACCCGGTATCATTCGTCCCCGAGCTCCCTTCACCCGGACCGGATCCCATGCCCGGATCGTCACGCCCCTCCTCGCCCGTCCGGTTCGTACCCTGGTCGCCGCGTCCTTCGGGACGGGAGGCATGACGGCAGCATGAGTACGCGATGGGGGCATGCCCGGTACGGGTGGTCATGGCTGTTGCTGGTGTTGCTGTGGGCCGGAGCGACTTCGCCGCTGCGCGCCCAGGCACCCGATCCGTGGGCGCCCTTCCTCACCCCCTGGTTCGAGCGCGTCGGCACCAGCGACGGCCTGCCCCACTCGGTCACCACCGCACTGGCCCAGGACACCCGCGGCCTGGTGTGGATCGGCACGATGGGCGGCCTCGTCCGCTACGACGGCTTCCGCATGCAGGTGTTCGATGGTGGCCGCGCGCCGGGTACCCTGCGCGACGCCTATGTGCGCACCCTGCTGGCCCTCCCCGGCGGCGACATGCTGGTGGGTACCAACGCCGGTGGATTGGCACGGTTCCAGGCTGCGACCGGCCATTTCCAGAACTACCCGACCGGCCCCGGCGGCGTCTCCGACCCGAAGATCTACGACCTGGCCAGCGATGGGCGCGGTGGCGTGTGGATTGCCACCGATCGCGGCATCGACCATCTCGACGTGGCATCGGGCAGGATCACCGTGGTGCCGATCGGCACCGTACCGGCACCGCGCAACTTCAGCGTGCTGCAGGACGACCAGGGCGACCTGTGGCTGGGCAACGACCGTGGCCTGTTCGTGCGACGCGCCGGCGCGTCGTCCTTTGTGCGGGTGGATGCCGCCGATCCCGCCATCTCCGCCGTGCTGCACAACCAGGTATGGGCACTGCACCAGGACCGGGACGGTCGCCTCTGGGTAGGCAGCGGCCAGGCTGGCGCGGTGTACCGGAACAGTGACGGCAGCTGGCACGCGGTGCCGGGCTTCAGCCCGTCGCCGAATCGGCGCAACTTCCCCACGGTGCGCCACTTCGCGCAATCGGCAGCGGACGAGGAGTGGATCGGCACCGACGGCGAAGGTGTGCTGATCTACCGGGCCGGACAGCCGGCGGCACGCCGGGTGTCCCACGACCCGGCGGTGGCCTCCTCGCTGCAGGGAGACTCGATCCGCGACCTGCTCTTCGACAGGGCGGGCAACATGTGGGTCGCCACCGATCTCGGCGCAGCCCACACCAACACCCAGGCGCAGATGGTGTGTTCGCTGCTGCCCTCGCCGCTGGCCCGGTTCGGTCTGTCCGAGAGCAACGTGCAGGGCATCCTGGTCGACAGCCGCGGGCGGATCTGGCTGGGACTGGGCAACGGCCACATCGACCTGATCGATCTGAAGCAGGGCAGCCTGCAGCACCTGGTCATGGGCGGCGCGCAGAGCCACCGCGACGTGCTGGCATTCACCGAGACCCCGGACGGCACCATCTGGGTCGGCACGCTGGGCCTGGCCAGGATCGACCCGGACACCCTGCGCGTCACCAACGATGTGCTGCCACCGTTGACCACGCATCCGGTGCTGAGCATGACCAACGTGGACGGGGTCCTGCTGATGGGGACCTACGACGGCGTCTACCGGTTCAACCCGGCTACGGGGCAGCTCGACCACTTCCGCCACAACCCGGCCGACCCGACCTCGCTGGCCAGCGACACGGTGCGCTACATCGCCCAGGTGGACGGCAAGATCTGGTACGCCACCACGGCAGGCATCAGCGTGGCGGACCGCGCTGGCGACGACCGTGGCTTCCGCAACATCCGCCAGCAGCCCGGCCAGCCGGACGGCCTGCCGCACGACTACGTCGGTTCGATCGCCAAGGACGCCAGCGGCAACCTGTGGCTGGCCACCTTCGGCGGCGTGGCCGAGCTGCCGGGAGGCCGGCTCGATCCGCAACCCCGGTTCCGCATCTTCGATACCGCCTCGGGACTGTCCAGCGACAAGGTCAACGCCGTGCTGCCGGACGACCGCGGCCATCTCTGGACCAGCCTTTCCAACGGCATCGCCATGATCGATGTCGCGACCGGTGAGGTCCGCAACCTCGGCGCTCGCGACGGGCTGCACATTCCCAGCTACATCTACCTCGCCACGGCGCGGGCTCCCGACGGATCGTTGCTGTTCGGTGGCCAGGGAGGCCTCACCCTGGTGCGCAGGCACGCCAATGAGGAAAAGCCGGCAGAGATTCCCCCTCCGTCGGTCACCTCCGCTCGGGTCGGTGGGCGGGAGCTGCCGCCCGGAGCCCTGCCCCGATCCGGCGACACCCTGACCATCGACAATGGCCATCGCGGACTGCAGCTGAGCTTCGCCGTGCTCGATTACCGTGCTGCGCTGGAAACGCACTACAGCTATCGCATGGAAGGTTTCGACGACGGATGGACCGACATACCGGTCGGCTCGTCCCCCAACGCCGTCTACACCAACCTGCCGCACGGCGAGTACTCGCTGCGGCTGCGCGCGACGACGCGAGGCATGTTTCCGACCACGGTCGAGTCCGACCTGCGGGTCGCGGTGCAGCCGCGCTGGTACGAAACGGTCTGGCTGCGCACCCTGGTCATCCTGGCCGGCATCGCCGCGGTATTCGCCCTGGTCCACCTGCGCACGATCTATCTGCGGCGGCAGGCCAAACGGCTGCAGCGACAGATCGACGAGCGCACCCGCGACCTGCAGGATGCCAACGCGCGACTGGACAAGCTGGCAGGCACCGACGAGCTCACCGGGGTCTACAACCGCCGCCGCTTCCTCGCGCTCGCCGAGGGCGTGCGCGCCCTCTCCGCCGAAGGGCAGGCCTGCCTCGCGGTGCTGGACCTGGACCGCTTCAAGGAGATCAACGACGGCTACGGCCACCTCGCCGGCGATGCGGTGATCCGCGCGATGACCGACATCATCGTCAACCAGTGCCGCCCGGGCGACCTGGTCGGACGCTACGGTGGCGAGGAACTGGTGATCTGCCTGCCCGACTGCACGGCGACCGAGGCGATGCGGGTGACCGGCCGTATCCGCGAAGCGCTGGCCCGCGCGGAGGTCCATCACGAGGGGCGCAGCATCCGGGTCACCACCAGCATCGGCGTGGCGGCCATCCATCGGCACGAGAGCATGGAGCAATGGCTTTCACGCGCCGATGCAGCGCTCTACGAAGCGAAACGTCGGGGTCGCAACTGCGTGGTGCTGGCCGGGGACTGACCGTTAGGGAGCACCAGGTGGGAATGGGCGGTCGTTTGCTTTTAACACTTCTGGTCGGCTGCCTCGCGGGCTGCTCCTCGCACGATCAGGTCGCGCGCTCAACATCACCGGACGGTGCCGTTGACGCCGTTGTGGTCGAATCAAATGGTGGCGCCACAACGTCCTTCACGTACGACGTATGCCTCGCTCCTCACGGTGCGAGTTGCACAGTCGCGAGCTCCTTGGTCCAACTCTATGGAGCCACTCGAAGCGATCAAGCGTATGGCGTAAACGTTCACTGGGCGAATACGTCGCTGGTCAAGGTCGAGTACTTGGAGGCCCGGCGCGTAAAGGTGCTGCGCCCAACGAAAGCAATCCTTGGCCGCACCGTCACCATAGCGCTGGTACCTGGTGTCAATGACCCCTCTGCTCCGCCTGGCGGCATGCTGTACAACCTTCCAGGTAGGCCGCAAGATGCTCTCTGACTCCAGTGTCAGTCGGTCGAGCCGTTGGCGTTGCTGCGCGCCATGGCGTAGTGGCGATAGACCGCGTAGCTGAGGCCGACCACGCCGGTGAGCGTCGCCGGTATCAGCAATACACGCTCGCCCATCCGCGCAAAACCGAGGGTCCCGAGGATCGCGCCGATGATGAAATGGCTGGCCACCAGCACGCACACGTGGATGCGCAGCATGTCCACTTCGAGCCCGCGCAGACGCTGGCCGAGATAGATCCCCAGGTCGGTGAAGATGCCCGAGACATGCGTGGTGCGGAACGTGGCGCCGCTGTAGGTACTGACCATGGCGTTCTGCAGTCCGCAGGCGGTGGATGCCAGGTAGATGCCGAGGTCGTGGTGGCCAGCGATCAGCGGCATCGCCGCGAACAGCAGCACCGACTCCATCATCAGCACCACGCCATAGCGCCGGCCCAACTGCAGCGTGCGCTGCTGCACGATGAAACCGCTGGCCATGGCACCGCCCAGGAACGACAGGATCGCCAGCCCCCAGTGCGCGATCTCGGCCAGGTCCAGCCGGGCCACCGCGAGGCCGAGTTCGGTGCTGGTGCCGGTGAGGTGGGTGATCGGCTGATGGCGGAAGCACAGGTAGCCGACCGAATTGATGCAGCCGGCCGCCAGCGCCAGCAGTCCGCCGCCGATCCAGGCCCAACGCGGCAGCTGTCGCAACATGGGGGTCGCTTCAATCCTTGATCGGCTGGGTGGTCAGCACCGGTGCATCACCGATCACATCGGCGCCCGGCGGCGGGGTGAAGTTGAACGTGCTGTCCGGGATGGGCGCATTGCGCTTCCAGTCGGAAAACCGGATCAGCGTGGTGGCGCCGAGCTGGTCGCGGAACACCATCTCGTCCAGGCCATCTTCGCCGAAGCCCAGCTCCGCATGGTCGAACTGAGGGTCCTTCGCCTTCGAGGTGAGGCGCAGCCACAGCAGTCCGTCATGCGCGCCTTCCTCGGTGACGGTGAACTCCTTGTCCATCCGCTTGACGTCGGTGAGCACGGTCAACGGGCTGTGCGATTCGGCGCTGCTCTGGGTGCGCACGGTCACCTGCTCCAGCTCGGGGTCGTACATCCACACGCGGCTGCCGTCGGCGACGATGGTCTGCTTGTAGGGCGCCAGCGTGTCCCAGCGGAACTGCCGCGGCGCCTCCAGCGCCAGCGTGCCGGAGCTGGTCTTGCCATCGTGGCCATTGGGATCGGTCAGGGTCTGGCTGAAGCGGCCGGTGAGCGAGTGCAGGTCGTGCGCGAAGGCGTCGAGCCGGGCGCGCGCCGTGTCGGTCGCCGCGTGGGCGAAGCCGGCCAGCGACAGGGCCAGGATGGCGAAGGAGTGGGAGACGAAACGCTTCATGGGAACCTGGGCGTGGGGGCGGTACGTGAAAGTGTGCGGAGCGGGAGCTTAATCGCGATTGTAGGAGCCCGCTCGCGGGCGATGCTCCTGCTCCTGATCTGCCAATGAAACAAAAGGCCAGAGCATCGCCCGCAAGCGGGCTCCTACAACCTGAGCGAAGGGCAAAAGCATCGCCCGCGAGCGGGCTCCTACCAGGGGGGGCGCGCTACTTCGGTGGCGGCGGCGCCAGCACCTCGCGGTTGCCGTTGTGCTGGGGCGCGCTGACCACGCCATCGGCTTCCATCTGCTCGATCAGCCGAGCGGCGCGGTTATAGCCGATGCGCAGATGGCGCTGCACGCCGGAGATGGACGCGCGCCGGGTCTGCGTGACGATGGCCACCGCCTTGTCGTACAGCTGGGTGTCGGCGTCGCCGCCCTCCTCCCCGTCCTGCGGCAGGCCGGACTCGTTGATGAACTTGCCGTCGGCGGTCGCCTGCACCTCTTCCAGCACGCCCTCGATGTATTGCGGCTCGCCCTGCGACTTCAGCCACGCCACCACCTGGTGCACCTCGTGGTCGTCGACGAAGGCGCCGTGCACGCGTTCCGGCGCCGCCGTGCCGGGCGGCAGGTAGAGCATGTCGCCGTGGCCGAGCAGCGCTTCCGCCCCAGACTGATCGAGAATCGTGCGCGAGTCGATCTTGCTCGACACCTGGAACGCGATGCGGGTCGGGATGTTGGCCTTGATCAGGCCGGTGATCACGTCCACCGACGGACGCTGCGTGGCCAGCACCAGGTGCACGCCGGCGGCGCGGGCCTTCTGCGCCAGACGGGCGATCAGCTCCTCCACCTTCTTGCCGACGATCATCATCATGTCGGCGAACTCGTCGATGATCACGACGATGTACGGCAGCGGCTCCAGCGGTTCGGCCGCCAGGTTGGGCATCTCCGGGTTCGGGCGGAACAACGGGTCCAGCAGCGGCTGACCGGCCTTGTCGGCCTCGGTCACCTTCTTGTTGAAGCCGGCCAGGTTGCGCACGCCGACCGCGGCCATCAGCTTGTAGCGGCGCTCCATCTCGGCCACGCACCAGCGCAGCGCGTTGGCGGCCTCCTTCATGTCGGTGACCACCGGCGCCAGCAGGTGCGGGATGCCCTCGTAGACGCTGAGCTCCAGCATCTTCGGGTCGATCATGATCATCCGTACGTCTTTCGGGCTGGCCTTGTACAGCAGGCTCAGCACCATCGCGTTGACCGCCACCGACTTGCCCGAGCCGGTGGTACCGGCCACCAGCAGGTGCGGCATCTTGGCGAGATCCGCCACGGTCGGGCGACCGCCGATGTCCTTGCCCAGCGCCAGCGTGAGCGGCGACTTCATCGCGTCGTACTTGTCTGAACGCAGGATCTCGGACAGGTAGACGGTCTGCTTCTTGGCGTTGGGGATCTCCAGGCCGATCACGTTCTTGCCGGGGATCACGTCGACCACGCGCACGCTGACCACCGACAGGCCGCGCGCGATGTCCTTGTCCAGGCTGGATACCTGCGAGCCGCGCACGCCGGCGGCCGGCTCCAGCTCGAAGCGGGTGATCACCGGGCCGGGGTACACGCCGACCACCTTGGCCTCGATGCGGAAATCCTTGAGCTTGAGCTCGACCTGGCGCGAGAGCACCTCGAGCGTCTCTTCCGAATAGCCCGGCCCCTGCGGCGGCGCCTCGTCGAGCAGCGACAGCGGCGGCAACTCGCCCGGCTGGGCGGCACCGACGAACAGCGGGATCTGGGTTTCCTGGCGGGCGCGGTCGCTCTTGGCCACCGGGGTCGGCGGTGCCTCGATGCGCACCGGTTCGCGTTTGGCCTGCTTGACCGCCTCGGTCTTCTTCACTGCCTCGCGCTCGACCCGGGCCTGGCGCGCGGCCATCACCTCCGGCGCCTTGCGCATCTTGCCGCCCAGCCATCCGGCCACGCGCAAGGTGGCCTGGCCGGTCCAGTCCATCAGGCGAAACCAGGACAGTCCCGTCGCCAAGGTCACCGCGACCAGGAACAGCGCCAGCAGCAGCAGCGGCGCACCGGTGGAACCGAGCGCCCCGAGCAGCGCGTTGCCCAGCCACTGACCGGTAATCCCGCCCACGCCCTGCGGCGTCACCGTATCCGGCCGGCTGGTGTTGATCGCGAACAGCGCCGGCAGGGTGATGAAGAAGAACACGAAGCCGATCAGCCGCAGCGACGGCTCCCACGGATGCACGTTGCGCTCGCCGCGGTGGCGCAGCACCTGCACGCCGAGAATCAGCAGCAGCAACGGAAACGCGTACGAGACCAGGCCGAAGATGTAGCGCAGCAGATTGGCGATGTTGGCGCCAATGGCGCCGCCGAAATTGCGCGCGTGATCGAGCGTGCCGACATGCCCCCAGCTCGGGTCCTGCTCGTTGTAACTGAACAGGCAGACCAGCAGGTACAGCGCCAACGGCAGCAGCAACAGGGCGCCGGCCTCACGCAGGCGACGCTTGAGCTCGTCGCTGAGGGCCGGCGGGGGATTCTTGGCTTTCTTGACGTTCGCGCTACGCGCCACCGGGTCGTGCTTCCTTGGGAATGACTCCGCCCAAGTCTACACAGCCAGCCGCGTCTGGAGGAGCGTGCGAGGGCGCGACTGCGCCGCAGAACACACGAACCAAACGTAGGAGCCCGCTCTCGGGCGGGCTCCTACAGGGGGGGCATCAAGCTGGGAGGCAGCGCCCGCGTGCGGGCGCTGTCGGCAGGCTTACTGCAGGGCTGGGTGCACCAGCTTGCCGCCGTCGACGTTGATGCCGGCCTTCAGCGGAGCGAAGTCGCGCCACTCGTTGCCGCCGGCCAGGCGCTGCACGTACGGCAGGATCGCCGCGGAAATCGCCAGCGACGAGGTCTGCGGCACGGCGCCGGGCATGTTGGTGACGCAGAAGTGCGTCACGCCGTGCACGTCGTAGGTCGGCTCCTTCCAGGTGGTCGGGCGCGAGGTCTCGAAGCAGCCGCCCTGGTCGATCGAGATGTCGACCAGCACCGAGCCCTTCTCCATGGTCTTGACCATGTCCTCGGTGACCACACGCGGCGCCTTGGCGCTGGGGATCAGCACCGCGCCGACCACCAGGTCGGCATCGCGCACTTCCTCGGCCACCGACGACTCGTAGGCGTACAGCGCGGTGACGTTGGCGCCCAGGTCCATCATCTCGGCCAGGCGATCCTGGCGCTTGTCGAACACCACCACGCGGGCGCCGGCGGCTGCGGCCAGCGAGGCGGCGGCCTTGCCCGCGGCACCGCCGCCGAGCACCACCACCTTGCCGCGCGAGGTCGTAGCCATGCCGCCCAGCAGCTTGCCCTTGCCGCCCTGCGGACGATGCAGCAGCGTGGTGCCGATCTGGGTAGCGATGCGACCGGCGATCACCGACATCGGCAGCAGCAGCGGCAGGCCGCCGTTCTCTTCCACCGACTCGAACGCCACGCCGGTCAGGCCGATGTCCAGCAGGCTCTTGGTGAGTTCCGGCTCGGCGGCCAGGTGCAGGTAGCAGAACAGCAGATGATGCTTCTTCAGCAGGGCCAGGTCGCCGGCGATCGGCTCTTTCACCTTGACGATCAACTCGCCCTTCTCATAGACCGCGGCCGCATCGGGCACCACGGTGACGCCCTCGCGGGTGTAGGCCTCATCGGCGAAGCCGCTCTTCTCGCCGGCGCCCGCCTGGATGAATACCTCGTGGCCGCGGCGCACCAGATCGGCGGCAGCGGCGGGAACCAGGGCAACGCGACCTTCGAGGGTCTTGGTTTCGGAAGGAATACCGATACGCATGGGGGAGCAGTCCTGTGGAGTTCGTGGCGTCGGCGCCAAGCGGTGCCGGCGTGGGTTGGGAAAGCGGACATGCGGAACGCTTGAATCGGGCCGAGGGGTTCCCCATCCTTGCGGACTTCGGAGCGCCTTCCCCGCCCTGACCATCGGTGCTCAACGCACCGCTGGCGAGCGAGCCGAAAGCGATCAAAGCTGTTCAGCAAACCCAAGGATTATCACATGTCCGCAACGCCCAAGCACAGCCGCCTGCTGATCCTCGGCTCCGGCCCCGCCGGCTACACCGCCGCCGTGTACGCCGCCCGCGCCAACCTCAAGCCGACCCTGATCACCGGCCTGCAGCAGGGCGGCCAGCTGATGACCACCACCGAGGTGGACAACTGGCCCGGCGACGTGGAAGGCCTGCAGGGCCCCATGCTGATGCAGCGCATGGCCGAGCACGCCGAGCGCTTCCACACCGAGATGGTGTTCGACCACATTCACCAGGTGGATCTGTCCAAGCGCCCGTTCACCCTCAAGGGCGACTCGGGCGAGTACACCGCCGACGCGCTGGTCATCGCTACCGGCGCCACCGCCAAGTACCTGGGCATCGCCTCGGAAGAGAAGTTCAAGGGCAAGGGCGTGTCCGCCTGCGCCACCTGCGACGGCTTCTTCTTCCGCGAGCAGGACGTGGTGGTGGTCGGCGGAGGCAACACGGCCGTGGAAGAGGCGCTGTATCTCTCCAACATCGCCCGCAAGGTCTACCTGGTGCACCGTCGCGACACGCTGCGCGCCGAGAAGATCATGCAGGACAAGCTGTTCGCCAAGGCCGAGGCCGGCAAGATCGAGCTGGTGTGGAACCACACCATCGACGAAGTGCTGGGCGACGACTCCGGCGTCACCGGCGTGCGGGTGAAGGCGGTCGACGGCGAGGCCACGCGCGACATCGAAGCCACCGGCTTCTTCGTGGCGATCGGCCACACGCCGAACACCGGCATCTTCCAGGGCCAGCTGGACATGCACGACGGCTACATCAAGACCCACAGCGGCCAGAACGGCATGGCCACGATGACCTCGGTGCCGGGCGTGTTCGCCGCCGGCGACGTGGCCGACCACGTCTACCGCCAGGCGATCACCTCGGCGGGCTTCGGCTGCATGGCCGCGCTGGACGCCGAACGCTGGCTCGAACAGCAGGCGGTTGCCGGTTGATGCATCGATGGCGGCGATGACGACCGGTCGACGCCAGGCCGGTATCGTGGTCGCCGCCTGATCCGCCTTTTCGAGGAATGCCCATGCCGGCCCTGAGCGCCCGCCTGCGACTGGTGCTGCTGCGGATGACCCGCCGGCTCTGGTTCCGTGCCGCGCTCTACGCGCTGGTCGGCGTCACTACCGCCCTGCTCGGCACCGTCCTGCGCCCGTGGTTGCCGGAGGGCATGGCGGCACGCATCGGCGCCTCCGCGGTGGGCAACATCCTCGGCATCCTCGCCTCGAGCATGCTGGCGGTGACCACCTTCTCGCTGTCCACCATGGTGGCTGCCTACAGCACCGCCGGCAGCAGCGCCACGCCGCGCGCCGCGATCCTGCTGGTGGAGGACTCCATCGCCCAGCGTGCGCTGGCCACCTTCATCGGCGTATTCCTGTTCAGCGTGGTCGGCCTGATCGCGCTCAGCACCGGCATCTACGGCGACAGCGGCCGGGTGGTGCTGTTCGGCGTGACGATCGTGATGATCGTGGTCATCGTGGTGACCCTGCTGCGCTGGATCGAGCAGCTCTCGAAGCTGGGACGGGTAGCCGAGACCATCGACCGCGTCGAGCGTGCCGCGCGGCACGCGCTGCTCAAGCGCGCCGCAGCACCCCACTTGTCCGCCGCCGACTGGGAACCGCCTCCCGCGGACGCCTTCGTGCTGCATGGCGGACAGGTGGGTTACGTCGCCCACGTCGACCTGGCGACGCTGCAATCGCTGGCCGAGGAGCATGGATTGACGGTGTGGGTGGAGGCCGTGGCCGGCCACTTCGCCACGCCCGAAGCGCCGCTCGCGCGCCTGTCTCCGCGACCGGAACCCGGCGTGCATGAGCAGTTTCTCGATGCCTTCGTGATCACCGACCAGCGCGACTTCGAACAGGATCCGCGCTTTGGCCTGGTGGTGCTGACCGAGGTCGCGCAGCGGGCGCTCTCGCCGGCGGTGAACGATCCGGGCACCGCGATCGACGTACTCGGCACCGTGACCCGCCTGCTGTGCGACTGGGCGGCAGCGGCGCGCCACGCCGCCGGGGACGGCCATCGGCCGCGGCCCACCCCACGCCATCCGCGGGTGAGGCTGCGCGCGCTCGATCCACGCGAGCTTCTCGAAGACGTCTTCACGCCGCTGGCGCGCGACAGCGCCGGCATGCTGGAAGTCGCCATCCGTCTGCACAAGTCGCTGGCAACGCTGGCCGCACTGGGCAACCCGTCCCTGCGCGATGCCGCGCGTGCCCAGGCCGCGCGCGCGCTGCAGCTCGCCGACGCGAGACTCGTGCTGGCAGAAGACCGGGACCGGCTGCACGAAATCGCCGCCTGGCGAAACCTGACATGAGCGAACCGGCCACTGCACTGCAACCGCGATTCCACGCACGGATCGACGAGATTCCGGCCGCGGACTGGGACGCACTGCGACCGGACGGCAGTCCCTTCCTCTCGCATGCCTTCCTGCACGCCCTGGAGCGCACCGGCTGCATCCGCGAGGACTGGGGCTGGGCGCCGCATCATCTGGGGCTCTACGACGGCGATCGGCTGGTCGCCGTGGCGCCGCTGTATCTGAAAGGCAACTCGCACGGGGAGTTCGTTTTCGACTGGAGCTGGGCCAGCGCGTGGGAACGTGCCGGCGGCGAGTACTACCCGAAGCTGCTCAACGCCGTGCCCTACTCGCCGGTCTCCGGTGCGCGCCTGCTGGCCAGACGCGATGCACGGTCGCCGGCGCTGCGCCGGGCGCTGGTCACCGCGATGCGCGGCGAGGTCGACCGGCTGGGGCTGTCATCGCTGCACGCGAACTTCCTTGCGGAAGAGGACCTGCCCGCCTTCGACGACGCATGGCTGGCGCGCACCGACGTGCAGTTCCACTGGCACAACCACGGCTACGTCGACTTCGATGCCTTCCTCGCCTCGCTCAACCACAAGAAGCGCAAGAACATCCGCCAGGAGCGTGCCCAGGTGGCGCGCAGCGGCCTGCGCATCGAGCGCCGCGGCGGCGCCGGCCTATCGCCGGACGACTGGCGGCGCGTCCACGCGCTTTACGAGGCCACGTTCGACGCCAAGGGCAACCATGCCGCGCTCACCCGCGCCTTCTTCCTTGCGCTGGGCCAGACTCTCGGCGACGCGGTGCAACTCGCACTGGCATATGACGGGGAGCGGATCGTCGCCATGGCCTTGCTGATCCAGAGCCAGAGCACGCTCTACGGTCGCTACTGGGGCAGCGCGGTGGACGTGCCGGGCCTGCATTTCGAGCTCTGCTACTACCAGGGCATCGAACACGCGATCGCGCGGGGCCTGACCTGCTTCGAACCCGGTGCCCAGGGTGAGCACAAGCTGGCGCGCGGCTTCCTGCCGACCTTCACCCACTCCCGCCACTACCTGGCGCATCCGCAGTTCCGTCGCGCGGTGCACGACGCGCTGGTGCACGAGGCTGCCTCGGTGCGGGCCTACGCGGAGGAACTGCGCGCACACAGCCCCTACGCCCGCGATCGCGCCCCGGAGCCCGGCGCATGATCCGCCTGCCGCTGCTCGACCATTGGCCACCGCAACGCTTCCCCGACCCGTCGCAGGCGCTGGCCGATCCGCCGGGCCTGCTCGCGTTTGGTGGCGACCTCTCGCCGGAGCGCCTGCGGGCGGCCTATGCACAGGGTGTCTTTCCCTGGTTCAACGAGGGCGAACCGATCCTGTGGTGGTCGCCCGACCCGCGCTGCGTGTTCCGCACCGAGCGCCTGCGCCAGCCGAACCGGTCGTTGCGCCGCCTGCTGCTGCGCTGCGGCTGGCATGTCACCGTCGACCGGGATTTCGCCGGCGTGATGCAGTGCTGCGCCGCCCCACGCAACGGACAACCCGGCACCTGGATCAGCGATGAGATGATCCAAGCCTACGCGACCCTGCACGCGCGCGGCGACGCGCACAGCGTGGAGGTGTGGGACGGCGACCGTCTGGTCGGCGGCATCTACGGCGTGGCCTCGGGACGCCTGTTCAGCGGCGAATCGATGTTCAGCCGCCAGAGCGGCGGCTCGAAGGTCGCGCTGCTGGCGCTGGCGCGACTGCTGCACGCATGGGGTTGTCCCCTGCTCGATGCCCAGGTCAGCAACCCGCACCTGCTCGGCCTGGGGGCGGAGGAAATGCCGCGGGTGGAGTTCATCGCAGCGCTGCACCAGCTCGTGCTGCAGCGGATGGATCCTGCGGCGTGGCGCGAAGTCAGTCCGTTGACGGCGACCGAGCTGGCGCGGCTCAGCCCGGCACTTGCAGGGTGAACAGGATCGAGGCCGGTCGTCCGGTTTCCGGATCCGGCGGTTCGGCCACGTCGCAGAGCGCCAGGCCCGCCCGGCGAAAGCTTCGCTGCCAGCCGGCCAGGGTGCGGAAGTACCACGGCGCCGCCTCGCCGAAGCCCTCGCCGCAGCCGGCCCACGAGCCCTCGCGCCAGCCGTCGCGGTACGGCGCCTCGCCGCTGGCGCTCCACGGGTGCAGGGTCTGGATCACCAGCGCACCGCCTGGCTCCAGCAGGGCCGGCATGCCGCCCAGCAGCGCGTCTACCGAAGCGTCGCCCAGCAGCGAGAAATTGCAGACCACCAGGTCGGCCCGCTCACCCAGTCCGCCGGCCGCGACGGCGGCATAGTCCATCACGCGGTAGCGCCCGGCTCCGGCCGCGCTTGCGGCGTCGACCAGCGCCGGCACGGCATCGACGCCGAGCACGTCGATCCCCTGCCCGGCCAGCGCGCGACTCAGCCAGCCTTCGCCACAGCCCAGGTCGATCACGCTGCGGGGCGCGCGGGCATGCACCGCGGCCATCACGGCCGCATCGGTGACCCTACGCCGGCTGGCGATGCGACCTTCTCGGACCGCCCGCGACCACGGCGCGGCGCTGTCGTGCCAGACGCGCAGGATGGCCTCCTCCGCGTCCATCGTCCGCTCAGGCCTCGCGGCTGGCGTAGTGGGTTTCGACGTAGTCGTCGAGGATGCCGATGAACTCGCGGGCGATGTTGTCGCCGCGCAGGGTCGTCGCCTTTTCGCCGTCGATGAACACCGGCGCGGCCGGTGCCTCGCCGTTGCCGGGCAGCGAGATACCGAGGTTGGCGTGCTTGGATTCGCCCGGCCCGTTCACCACGCAGCCCATCACCGCCAGGGTGAGGTTCTCCACGCCGTCGTATTTCACGCGCCACAGCGGCATCTGCTCGCGCACATGCGCCTGCACGGTCTTGGCCAGCTCCTGGAAGAACTCGCTGGTGGTGCGGCCGCAGCCCGGGCAGGCGGTGACCAGCGGCGTGAACGCACGCAGCCCCATGGTCTGCAGCAGTTCCTGCGCCACGATCACCTCGCCGGTGCGCGCGCCGCCGGGCTCCGGCGTGAGCGAGATGCGGATGGTGTCACCGATGCCTTCCTGCAGCAGCACGGCGAGCGCCGCGGCCGAGGCGGTGATGCCCTTCGAACCCATGCCCGCTTCGGTCAGCCCCAGGTGCAGCGCGTAGTTGCCGCGCGCAGCGAGGTCGCGGTACACGGCGATCAGTTCCTGCACGCCGGAGACCTTGGCCGACAGGATGATGCGCTCGCGCGGCAGGCCGATCTTCTCGGCCAGCGCGGCCGAGTCCAGCGCCGAGCGGATCAGCGCCTCGCGCGCCACGTGGGCGGCGTCCCACGGCTGCGCGCGCTGCGCGTTCTCGTCCATCAGCATGGCCACCATGGCCTGGTCCAGCGAGCCCCAGTTGGCGCCGATGCGCACCGGCTTGCCGTACTCGATGGCCTTCTCGATGATCGCGCCGAACTGCGCGTCCTTCTTCTTGCCGAAGCCGACGTTGCCCGGGTTGATGCGGTACTTCGCCAGCGCCTCGGCGCAGGCCGGTTCGGCCTCCAGCAGCTGGTGGCCGTTGTAGTGGAAGTCGCCGATGATCGGCACCTCCACGCCCATCATCTGCAGCCGCTCGACGATGCGCGGCACCGCCGCGGCGGCGGCCGGCGTGTTGACCGTGATGCGCACCAGTTCGGAGCCGGCGCGGGCCAGCTCGGCGATCTGCTTGGCGGTGCTGGCGGCATCCTCGGTGTCGGTGTTGGTCATCGACTGCACGACGATCGGCGCGCCGCCACCGACGGTGACCTTGCCGATCTGCACGCCGACGCTGGGACGGCGCGGTTCGGCTTCGGCGGGACGCGGGGCGGGCTGGAAAGATTCGCTCATGGGGACGGCTTGGGCACGTGGCCGCGAGGGCGCGGCGGAAGCGACCAAGGATACCCGATGCGCCCGCGCGGACCCCAGCAGGATCAGCGCGTGGCTTGCCGCAACGCGGCCTGCAGCAGGCGACGCTGAACGCGATCGGCCAGCGTCGCCGCCTGCCCGAAGCCCATCCGCGCCAGCGCCTCGGCCTCGCCATCGACAGCCGCTCCCGGCCGCAGCCAGGCGCGCGCGATGGCCAGCCGCCCGCGCCAGGTCCGGCTGCCCCGTTGCAGCCAACCCAGCGCCGGCAACAGGCGCTGTTCCACCTCGGTGAAGTCGCTGCCGAACGGAAAGGTCGGCGCCAGGCCCCTGGCCTTGAGCGGGGCCAGGGCCTCGGCCAGCGCCTCGGGGCGATGGCGCCGCCAGGCGTCTGGAATCGCGAACTCCGCGCGCAGCTTGCCGTGGGCCTTGGCCTCGGCGGCCAGCGCGTCGACGAAACGGGCATCGCACACCGAAAGCATGGCCTCGATGCACTCTTCGTCGGTCTTGCCGCGCAGGTCGGCAACACCGTATTCGGTGACGAACAGGTCGCGAAGATGCCGCGGAATCGTGGTGTTGCCGTAGTTGAAGCGGATATTGGTCTCGACTCCGTGCGGCCCGTCGCGGGTGGCCCGCAGCAGCAGGATCGAGCGCCCGTCCGCCAGCTCGTGCGCCATCGCCACGAAGTTGTACTGGCCGCCCACGCCGCTGACCACGTGGCCGTCCTCCAGCCCGTCGGACACGGCCGCCCCGGTGAGCGTGGCCATCATGCAGGTGTTGAAGAAGCGCGCGCCGCGTCGCTGCAGCGCAGCCAGTACCTGATGGTCGCCGTAGAGCTGGTTGACGTTGGACACGCGGCACATGTCGATCGCATCGGGATCGGCCGCCTCGGTCTCGTCCAGCCAGCGATACAGCTCGCGCGAGCCGAGGAAGAACGCGCCGCGCAGGTAATGCCCGCCCGGAGCATCGCCCGGCAAGCGACCTGCCACCGCGGCACGCTCCAGTGCCAGGTTGTCCCACGAACGACGCTTCAGGACGCCGCCGCGCTGCAGGTGCATGAAGCCATCCATCACCATCTCGCTGGCGCCGTAGAGGCCCTGCCGGAACGGCTCCATGCCACCGAGCTGCAGCGCCAGCGTATGGCTGACGTAGCCGGTATCAAGCGCCTCGAGCGCGGCGCGCCATGCCAGATTGTGGCGCTGGCGCAGCAGCAGCGCATGCACCAGCGCGTCGGACAGCGCGCCGATGCCGATCTGCAGGCAGCCACCGTCCTTGACCAGCGCGCTGGCATGCAGCCCCAACGCGTACTCGGCCACCGACACCGGCTGTCGCGGCAGCGCGAACAGCGGCGGTGCATGCCGTGGCGCCAGTTCGATGTCGAAGTAGTCCTGCGGCACCTCGGCATGGCCGGACAGGTACGGCAGGTCCGGATGGACCACCGCCACGCACAGCGGCCGCGGCTTGCCGGAAGCCACCGCACGCTCGAGGAAATCCAGCGTGAGGTCGGGGTTGCACGACAGGCTGTAGCGCACGCCGTCGGGTGTCTCGCGACGCGCTACCAGTTGCACCAGCAGGTTGATGTCCTGCACGGCCAGGTCGCGCGCCACGTGGGTGTAGTTCTGGCTGATGTAGCTGCGCTGGGCGCTACCCGATTGCAGCATGACGCCCGACTGCACATAGAACTCGTGCACCGCCACGTTCGCAGGCAGCGCGTCGCGCGTCTGGTCCAGCGCGTACTCCGGGTCGACGCAGTCCTCGCCGAAATGGCGGGCCAGGAACGGCACGAGAAAGCGCGCCTCCAGACCGGGCCTGGGCCGCGGGCGAGTCAACGACAGCGCCGTATAGAGAGTGAGTGAGCGCGCCGGCTGCGCCTTGATCAGCGCGTAGATCGCATTGAGCAGGCCGTGCGGCTTGCCCAGACCCAGCGGCGCCGCCACGCGCAGGTCGGGACCGAGCCGGTCGGCAATCACCTGGGCACAGGCGGCAGTGTCCGTGAAGCGTTGCTGGAGGGGCATGGCCGGATCATGCCAGAAGCCCCAATTGCGGAGCATGCCCTAGACTGCCTGCATGGCTTCCTCCCCGTTCGAAACTACCCGCCCCGACCGTCTGCTGGCCGCGCAGGCATTGAGCCGAGCCGCCGGTGCGCCGCTGGTGGCAGGCAATGCCGTGGAGCTGCTGATCGACGCGGCGGTGCATTACCAGCGCTGGCTGGCCGCGATCCGCCAGGCACGCTCGCGGGTGCTGCTGGAGAACTACATCATCCGCGACGACGCGATCGGCCGTGCGTTCCGCGATGCGCTGGTCGAGCGGGCGCTCTCGGGCGTGTTCGTCGCGGTGTTGTACGACTGGGTCGGCTGCCTCAACCAGTCCGGCCCGGCGTTCTGGAAACCGCTGCGCGAGGCCGGCGGCCAGGTGCGCACCTACAACCCGCCCCAGTTGGGCAAGCCGTTCGGCTGGATCAGCCGCGACCACCGCAAGGTGCTGGTGGTCGACGGCGAACTGGGCTTCCTGTCTGGCGTATGCATCAGCGAGAAATGGCTGGGCGACGCCGCCCGCGGCGTGGCGCCCTGGCGCGACACCGGCGTCTCGCTGCGCGGACCGGCGGTGGCCGAGGTGGAAGCCGCCTTCACCCGCAGCTGGTCCAGCACGGGCGGCACCTTGCCGGTGTGGGCACCCGCAGCCACCGAGGCTGCAGGTGGGGTAGCGCTGCGTGTAATCGCCACCGAGCCGTCCACCGCCGGGCTGTACCGGCTGGACCAGCAGATCGCCGCGATGGCCCGCCGCACGCTGTGGCTGACCGACGCCTACTTCGTCGGCGTGGCGCCCTACGTGCAGGCGCTCGCCGCCGCCGCACGCGATGGCGTGGACGTGCGCCTGCTGGTGCCGGGCAGCAGCGACATCCCGATGGTCGCTGGCTTGTCGCGCTCGGGCTATCGGCCGCTGCTGAAGGCCGGCGTGCGGGTGTTCGAGTGGAACGGCTCGATGATCCATGCCAAGACGGCGGTCGCCGACGGTCAATGGGCGCGGGTCGGCTCATCCAACCTCAACATCGCCAGTTGGCTGGGCAACCGCGAGATCGATGTCGCGGTGGAGGACGAGGGCTTCGCCGCCCAGCTCGCCGTGCAGTACGAGAAGGATCTGACCAATGCCACCGAGATCGTGCTCGCTCCGCGGCCGCGCCGGCGCGGTGAACGGGTGCAGCCGAGCGACGGGGCCCCGCCGCGCGCACGGCCGTCCCGTCCGCCGCGTGGCGGACGCGGCAGCTCCGGACGGGCCGCCGCCAGCGCCCTGCGCCTGGCCAACACGGTCGGTGCCGTGCTGACCGACCGTCGCGTGCTGGGCGATACCGATACCGGGCCGCTGCTCACCGGCACGGCGGTGCTGGCCGTCCTGGCGCTCGTCGGCGCCCTGTGGCCGGCCGTGCTGGCGTGGCCCCTGGCACTGCTGGCCGCGTGGTTCGCGCTGAACCTCGGTGTGCGGGCCTGGCGCAGTCGGCAAGCGCATCTGGCCCGGAACGCGTCGGAAATCGACGACTAGAAATTCCGCTTTTTCAATCTTATTCATTAAGTTATATCGCATGCCTGAGGACTGGCATGCATGACTGGCTGCAAGCACATGTCCTGCGTGACCTTCGTGCTAACCTGCGCCGCTCATGTCCACGTTCGATCCCTTCCCCGGAGGCCCGGCACCCGACGCCGACGCCCCGCGCCGCATCCTCACCCCCAGCACGTTGAACCGGCTGGTGCGCGGCCTGCTGGAGGACGCGCTGCCGATGGTGTGGATCGAGGGCGAGCTGTCGAACGTGGCGCGCCCCGCCTCCGGCCACCTGTATTTCACGTTGAAGGACGCCGGCGCCCAGGTGCGCTGCGCCATGTTCAAGATGAAAAGCAGCCGGCTCACCTTCAAGCCGGTGGACGGCATGCAGGTGCTGGTGCGCGCCAGGGTGGGCCTGTACGAACCCCGCGGCGAGTTCCAGCTGGTCGCCGAATCGATGGAGCCGGCCGGCGAAGGCGCCCTGCGCCGCGCGTTCGATGCGCTCAAGGCGAAGCTGGACGCCGAAGGCCTGTTCGATCCGGCCCGCAAGCGTCCGCTGCCCCGCTACATCCGCCGGCTCGGCGTGATCACCTCGGCCACCGGTGCGGCGATCCGCGATGTGCTCAGTGTGCTCGGCCGGCGCTGGCCGCTGGTCGAGGTCGACGTGCTGCCAGTGCCGGTGCAGGGCAAGGAAGCACCGCCGGCGATCGAGGCGATGCTGCGCAAGGCGTCCGCCAGCGGCCGCTATGACGCCCTGCTGCTGACCCGCGGCGGCGGCTCGCTGGAAGACCTCTGGGCGTTCAACGACGAGGCCGTCGCCCGCGCCGTGCATGCCAGCGCGGTGCCGGTGGTCAGCGCGGTGGGCCACGAGGTCGACTTCAGCATCGCGGACTTCGTCGCCGACCTGCGCGCCCCCACGCCGTCGGCCGCGGCCGAACTGCTGGTACCCGATACGGCGCAGATGGCGCGGCAGCTGCGCCTGCTCGAACAGCGCCTGGTCGCCGTCGAACGGCGCAAGCTGCAGACCCTCGACCAGCGCGTGGACCAGCTGTTCGCGCGCCTGCAGGCGCAGCGGCCGCAGGCGCGACTGGCCCGCGACCGCGAGCGGTTGACCAACCTGCACCGCCGCCTGCACGCGGCGCTGAGCGCTGGCAGCACGCGGCGCGAGCGCCGGCTGGAACAAGCGCTGGCGCGTCTGCTGGCCCAGCATCCGCGTCATCGCCTCGCCCTGCTCCGCCGCCGCCTCGACGAACTCGATCCGCGCCTGCGTCGCGCCCTCGCGCGCATGCTGGAGCGCAAGCGGCTCACCCTCGCCCAAGTTGCCCGCGCGCTGCATGCGGTCAGTCCGCTGGCCACGCTGGAGCGCGGCTACGCCATCGCCTTCGACGCCCGCGGCAAGGTGCTGCGCTCACCCGCCCAGGTCGAGCCCGGCGATGCGCTGCGCATCCGGCTGGCCGAGGGCGAACTCACCGCCCGCGCCGGCGACTGACCGGCGCATCCACGTCCGCACCACGCCGGACGCACGACACTGCAGGCTTCCCCACCGGTCCGCACCGGAGACCTCGATGCTCGCCAAGTCCTATCCCTACTACCTCGCCAACCGTCCGCAGACCTCGAAGCAGATGCTCGAGGTGCGCGACAAGTTCAGCGGCCGGCTCGCCACCCGCGTGGCGGTGCCCGACGCCCGCGCCACCGAGAAGGCGATCGCCGCCGCGGTGCAGGCCGCGCCGACGATGCGCGCGTTCAAACCGTGGCAGCGCCAGGCGGTGCTGCAGCACTGCGCCAAACGCTTCGAGGCGCGCCGGGACGAGCTCGCCCGCGCGCTGTGCATCGAGGCCGGCAAGCCGATCCACGATGCGGCTGGCGAGGTCACCCGGCTGATCGAGACGTTCCGCATCGCCGCCGAAGAAGCCGTGCGCATCGATGGCGAGACGCTCAACCTGGAGATCGCCGGCCGGCTCGACGGCTACCACGGCTACACGCGTCGCGTGCCGCTGGGGCCGGTGAGCTTCATCACCCCGTTCAACTTCCCGCTCAACCTGGTCGCGCACAAGGTCGCCCCGGCGATCGCAGCCGGCTGTCCGTTCGTGCTCAAGCCGTCGGAGAAGACCCCGATCGGCGCGCTGATCATCGGCGAGGTGCTGGCCGAGACCGACCTGCCGAAGGGAGCGTTCTCGATCCTGCCGCTGGACGGCACCCATGCCACGCCGCTGGTCGAGGACGAGCGCCTCAAGCTGCTTTCGTTCACCGGCGGCCAGATCGGCTGGGAACTGAAGGCCCGCGTCGGCCGCAAGAAGGTCACGCTGGAACTGGGCGGCAATGCCGCCTGCATCGTCGACGCCGACCAGGGCGACCGGCTTGATCACGTGGTCGAGCGACTGGTGTTCGGCGCGTTCTACCAGTCCGGCCAGAGCTGCATCAGCGTGCAGCGCATCTATGCCCACGTGGACGTGTGCGACGCGCTCAAGCGCAAGCTGGTCGCCGCGGTGAAGAAGCTCAAGGCCGGCGATCCGAAGAAGAAAGACGTGTTCCTCGGCCCGATGATCGACGAGGCCGCCGCCGAGCGCCTGCACGGCTGGATCGCCGAGGCCCGCCAGGCTGGGGCGAAGCTGCTGTGCGGCGGCAAGCGCGAAGGTGCGATGCTTCAGGCCACGCTGATGGAGGACGTGCCGCCCGAGGCGAAGGTCAACCGGCTGGAAGCCTTCGGCCCATTCGCCCTGCTCGCCCCGTTCCGCACGCTGGACGAGGCGGTGGCGCAGGTCAACGACTCGGACTTCGGCCTGCAGGCCGGTATCTTCACCAACCGCCTCGACCACGCCATGCGCGCCTGGGATGAGCTGGAGCAAGGCGGCGTGGTGGTCAACGACGTCCCCAGCTTCCGCGTCGACAACATGCCGTACGGCGGCGTGAAGCTCTCGGGCCTGGGCCGCGAAGGCGTGCGTTATGCCATCGAGGACATGACCGAGGTACGCCTGATGGTGATGCGCGAGGGCTGACGACGCCCCGTAGGAGCGCACCCTTTGCGCGACGGCGCGCGGCGCAAATCAGAGCGAGAGGCCGTCGCGCACAGGGTGCACTCCTGCGGGGTCGGTCAGGCCGATGCGGTCTGCTGCCCCAGGCTGCGGCGCAGTTGCTCGACGTCCCGCGATGGCGGCGCGCCGAACTGGCGGCTGTATTCGCGGCTGAACTGCGAGGGGCTTTCGTAACCCACGCGATGCGCCACCGAAGCCACGTCGCCGGCTTCGGACATCAGCAGGCGACGCGCCTCCTGCAGGCGTAGCTGCTTTTGGTACTGCAGCGGACTCATCGCGGTGACGGTGCGGAAATGGTGATGCAGCGACGAAGCGCTCATCGCCACCTCGGCGGCCAGGTCGCTGATGCGTAGTGGCTGGCGGTAATGCCGCCGCAACCAGTCGATCGCCCTGGCCACCTGCTGGCTGCGACTGCCGGCCACGGCGCGCTGGCGCAGGCGACTGCCCTGCGGGCCGATCAGCAGGCGATAGAGAATCTCGCGCTCGACCAGCGGGCCGAGTACGGCCATGTCGTCCGGTGTCTCGATCAGCCGCACCAGCCGCAGCACTGCATCGAGCATGCCGGGGTCCAGCGGACTGACTGCCAGGCCCAGCCCGGTCGCGCCGGGCAAGGCCGCCGGTGCCGAGGCCAGCAGCTCGCGCAGCAGATCCATGTCCAGGCACAGCTTGACGCACAGATATGGCCGCTCCGGACTGGCCTCGACCACCTGACAATGCGCCGGCAGGTCGAACGCGCTGAGCAGGTAGTTCGACTCGTCGTAGCGGTAGACCTCCCCGCCCAGGATCACCTGCTTGGCCCCCTGCGCCACCAGCACCAGCGCGGGGTCGTAAACCATTGACAGACGAGGCTCCGGCGCCTCGGCCCGGTAGAACGCCAGACGGGGATGCCAGCGTCCGCAGCCACCCTCCGGGCTGGCGTATCGTTCAACACGACTTGCCAATTCGCGGCGATCATGGGTAGCGCGCCCTGACGCCGCCAGGAGTGGATTGCTATTTTTCATGGAGCCCTGATCACCGACCGGAGTCGCCAGCTTGCCTATTCCTCCGCACCGATGCGAGTACCCGCAACACTCAGCCGGAGAAACAGGCAAGGATCGAGCAGGATCCGGCTACGCCTCGCCGCAACCGGGCGCCCATACTTTCCGTATCGCTTCCCTACCATCCCGCAGCCTCCCTAAGGAGATCCGCATGGCATTGAACATCCGTGGCTTTGCCGCCCAGTCCGCCACCACCCCGCTGGCCCCGCACAGCTTCGAGCGCCGCGAGCCGCGCGCCGACGACGTGGTGATCGACATCCTGTACTGCGGCGTCTGCCACTCCGACATCCACCAGGCCCGCGACGAATGGGGCGGCAGCCTGTACCCGATGGTGCCGGGCCACGAGATCATCGGCCGGGTCGCCTCGGTCGGCGCCGAGGTCAAGGGCTTCAAGGCCGGCGACCTGGTCGGCGTGGGCTGCATGGTCGACTCGTGCCAGCACTGCGACGCCTGCCACCAGGGCCTGGAGCAGTACTGCGTCGAGGGCATGGTCGCCACCTACAACAGCGTCGACAGGAAGGACGGCCTGCCGACCTTCGGTGGCTACTCCGAGCGCATCGTGGTCAACGACAGGTTCGTCCTGCGCATCGATCCGCGGCTGGACGCCAAGGCCGCCGCGCCCCTGCTGTGCGCCGGCATCACCACCTGGTCGCCGCTCAAGCACTGGAACATCGGCCCGGGCAGCAAGGTGGCGGTGGTCGGCCTGGGTGGCCTGGGCCACATGGGCCTGAAGTTCGCCAAGGCGCTGGGCGCCGAAGTCACGCTGTTCACCCGCTCGCCGAGCAAGGAGGAGGAAGCGCGCCGGCTGGGCGCCGACCACGTGGTGCTGTCCACCGACGAGGCGCAGATGAAGGCCGTGGCGCGCCGCTTCGACTTCATCCTCGACACCGTGCCGACCAGGCACGACCTCAATCCGTACCTGGCCACGCTGGCCCTCAACGGCACGCACTGCCTGGTGGGTCTGGTCGAGCCGATGGATCCGCCGGTGCACGCGGCCAACGTGATCTTCGGCCGCCGTTCGATCGCCGGCTCGCTGATCGGCGGCATCGCCGAGACCCAGGAGATGCTCGATTTCTGTGCCGAGCACGGCATCGTCTCGGACGTGGAGATGATCCGCATCCAGGACATCAACGCCGCCTACGAGCGCATGCTCAAGAGCGACGTGCGCTACCGCTTCGTGATCGACCTGGCCTCGCTGCGCGAAGCGGCCTGAGTACCAGCGGGCCACGGCGCAAGGCCGTGGCCCGCGCGTCACTCCTGCAGGGGCGCCGATGACGACCGGGCCGGCGCCACCGAGCCGGCTGCGGCCGGCTCGGGCGCCAACGACAGCGGAGGGAGCGGCGGCGGGTTCTTGCCGGTGAGGTTGTAGTAGCGGAACTGCAGCTGCCCCAGGTACTCGTGCAGCGCGAGGTCGAACACCATGGCGTTCCACGAACTCGGCAACCAGCCCTTGCGGGCCCGCAGCAGGTCGGCACGCACCGGTTCGGGATGCATGCCGAAATGGCCGAAATACAGCAATGCCCGCGGCATGTGCATGCCGGACGTCACCAGCACGAGCTTCTGCGGATGGTAGGCCGCCAGCAGCGGACGGCTGAACTGGGCGTTCTGCCAGGTCGACAGGCTGCGCGACTCGAGCACCAGGTCGCTGCGTGGCACGCCCATCCCGGCGAGCAGGTCCGAGTAGACCAGCGCCTCGGCGCGACCGCTATGCACGGCGTCGCCGCCGCTGACCAGCAGTTTGCAGTCGTTTCCGGAGGCGTGGCACTGCTGGTAGACCACGGCGGCCCTTGCGATCCGGCCGAACGCATAGAACGAGGGCTCCACCGTGCCATCCGGCACGCGCGTGGTGCCGGCACCGAGCAGGATGATGGCATTGCGCGGCGCCCAAGTTCCGCTCACCTGTGTGGAAAACCCCTCCTGCAGGCCATCGAGCATGCGCTGCGGCAGCGGGCGATACCCCACTCCCCACAGCGTCCCCAGCGCCAGCAGCAGGACGGCCACGCCCGTCCGCCTCGATCCCCGCCATGCCAGCACCAGCCCCAGCACGACCAGCACCCCCAACACACCCAGGCTCATCGCTTTCCTCCATCGAAACGACAAGCCTAGCGCAGCGTTCGTGTCGGGAAACGCAGCGACCACCGAATCGCCACTGGAAAGTCACCCTGGCAGTCCAATCTTCCGGGCATCGCCGATCCGAGGTGCGTGTCGTGGTCCAACGAGGATGGTTTTTTGCAGGGCTGATGCTGGTGCTGCTGTTCGCCGGCGCTTCCGCTCCCGTCCGGGCGGAGTCCGGCAGCGACTACGCCCGCCTGACCGCACCGGACGTCCCCGCGGCCACGGCGTTCCTGCGCGACACCATGAATTGCGACGTGCTCGATGCCGGGGCGTCGCGGGCGCTGCTGGAGTGCGGCCCGGGCAGCGTGGTGGAGATCACCCGTGGCCGGCCGGTCAACGGAAACCAGCCGGCCTTGCGCCTGCGCACGGAAAACGCCGATGCCACGCTTGGCTGGCTGCGGCGGCGCCATGTCCCGCTGGTCGACGACCGCACCGCCGGCACGCTCGGCCCGGATGGACTGCTGCATATCGACGTGCGCACACCCTGGGGACAGACCCTGGAGCTGGTGGGCTACGGCCGCGCCGCACCGATCGCCGCGACCCGGCCGCTGGCGGTCGACTGAGACCGCTCCCCGGGCGCCGCTGCGGCGGCGTACGATGCCCCCGAAACCCGGCGGTCCCTCCCCGCCGGGCATGGAGAGGGAGACGGCGCATGGGCACCCTGGTCTTCGTCCACGGCTGGAGCGTCACCAACACATCCACCTACGGCCAGATGCCGCAGCGCCTGCAGCAGCAGGCTGCAGCGCAGGGACTACCGCTGACCATCCGCGACATCTGGCTCAGCGAATACGTGAGCTTCGACGACGCAGTCACCATGACCGACCTGGTGCGCGCGTTCGACCATGCCCTGCGTGACCTGCACCTGCTCGAGCCGTCCTTTGCCTGCATCACCCATTCCACCGGCGGCCCGGTGGTGCGTGAATGGTTGCGGGCACAACGCGACACCCCTGCCCGCTACAGCACCATCCGCCTCAGCCACCTGGTGATGCTCGCCCCGGCCAACTTCGGTTCGGCCCTGGCCCAGCTCGGCAAGGGCGTGCTCGGCCGGCTGAAGGCCTGGTTCGACGGGGTGGAGCCCGGGCAGCGCATCCTCGACTGGCTCGAGCTGGGCAGTGCCGAATCGCTGCGGCTGAATCTGGACATGATCCATGGCAGCGATCCGATCGACGGCGGACTGTTCCGCTTCGTGCTCACCGGCGACCGCCCCGACCGCTCGCTCTACGATCATCTCAACAGCTACACCGGCGAGGACGGCTCCGACGGCGTGGTGCGCATCGCCGCAGCCAACCTCAACGCCTCGCATGCGGTACTGAGTCTCGCCGGTGGCGGCAGCGGCGCGGCCACCGGCACCGATCCGCTTTCGCTCTACCTCACGCGCGGACCGCGTTGCGCGTTCAAGATGATCGCGGGCGCCGCGCATTCGGGCACCGACCGCGGCATCCTCGCCAGCGCACAGCCGGACACCATCGCAGCGATCCTGCGCTGCCTCGGCGTGCGCGACGCGGCCGGCTACGCCGCGCTGTGCGGCGCCTTCGACCAAGAGAACGCCGCGCGCGACGCGGACAAGGTGGAACTGGAACCGGCCGGTCCGTTTCCGCCGCGCGTGCATATCCACGATCCGCGCAGCCTGCTGATCCTGCGCCTGACCGACGAGGCCGGCGAACCGCTGACCGGTGCCGGCCTGCTGCTCACCGCGGGCACGCCGCCCAGCCCGAACCTGATGCCGCCGGACTTCCTGGTCGACCGCCAGGCCAATTCGCACCAGCGCACCACCGTGTCGCTGTTCCTCAACCACACGCTACTGACCGGCGACGCCCGCGTGCCCGACCCGCGCAACACGCGCCGCACGCTGCGCCCGCCCGTACAGGGACACCGTCCCTACGGCGCGCTGGTGAAGCCGGTCGACCTGAGCGGCCTGGTGCATCACGCGCTGGCTCAGAGCGGTGCAGGCGACGACCTGCTCACCGCACTCGGTCCGCACGAGACCACCGTGCTCGACGTGGTTCTGCCGCGCAAGATCCACGAAGGCGTGTTCCGGCTGATCCAGAACCTCGCCCCGCAGGATTTCAGTCAGCCGGTACCCGGCCCCCTGATCGGCTGACTGCTCAGCGCAACCACCACAGCGCCGCGGCCACCGCGGCCACCGCGGCGATCGCCAGCAGCGCGGGCAGCAGCCACCGGCGCCCCCCCGGAGCCGCCGCCGGTGCTGCAGCAGGAGCGGCCCGCGCAGGCACCGATACCGGGTTGAGGCTGTCGGCATCGCTCCGGTGGTGCAGCAGGCCGACCATCGCCTCCAGCAGCGCGTCGTCGAACGCATACGGGTCGAAGCGGTCCCTGCCGTGCATCGCCAGCAGGGTCTGCACGTCTCCCGCGGCGGGCACGTACTTCATCGACCAGTCGGCGAACGACGGCGCATCGACGGGCTGGCGCCGCAGCACCATCACGTCGCGGTGGCGGGAGTCTTCCTGCAAGCGCCCGAACAGCTCGTCGAGCGTGGCCCGCGGCCCCTCCAGGCACTGGAAGAAGCACCCGTCGCCGTAGTACAGCGCGCCGACCAGCTGGCGCCGCGGGTTGTTGCGACGTGACTGCATGAGGATGCGGGCAACCTCCGGCTCGACGCCGCCGCCGTTGTCGGCAGGCTGGAAGGTGGCACGGCTGGCGTACACCAGCTGGTGGATGTCGGACATGGTCGGGCCTCGCGAGGGTCGGGCCGCCGGAGCGGCAAACCTTGCGTATACGTCAAACCCCGCCGCGTAGACGCATCGTCAGGCCTTTCATGAAATTGCGCAGCATCTGGTCGCCGCAGGCGCGGAAGTTCTTGTGCTCGGGCTGGCGGAACAGCGCGCTGAGCTCGGGCTTGGACACCGGCAGGCCGACCGCCTCGAAGATGGCGTGCATGTCCACGTCCTTCAGCTCGAACGCCACGCGCAGCTTCTTCAGCACCACGTTGTTGGTGATGCGCTTCTCCGGCGGTCGCGGCGGCTGGCTGTCGTCGCGGCCGCGGCGGTAGATCACCAGGCCATCGAGGAAGCGCGCCAGCAGCGGCGTGCTGCAGGTCTGGTAGTCCGGATCCTCCGGACGCAGCAGCATCGCCTGCACGTCTTCCTTTTCCAAGAGGTAGGCCGGGTCGGCCAGCTTGACCAGCTCCACCACCTTGCCGTCGCTGAGATCGAGCATGTAGCGGATGGCGCGCAGGATGTCGTTGTGGAGCATGGTCGGGACGGCACCGCGTGGAAAAGGGGCGACCATGCTACCGCGAGCGCCGGCATTCGACCCCGTTTCGCGGGCGGGTGCGTTTCATCCAACACACCCAACCGGAGGCCGTCCGATGCCCGCCAAGCTCCCGCTGCGCACCCTGCCCCTCGCACTCGCCACCGCACTGGCGCTCGCCGCCTGCGCTCCCGCCCGCCAGTCACTGCAGGCAGTGGACACGCACGCAGCGACGCCGGCACCGAAGGCCGAGGCCAACCGTCCGTACCCCATGACGGACCGCCTGTCCGCGCCCCCTGCACCGCCGGCGCCGCCAAGCGCACCCGCGTTCGCCCGCGAGGCGCACAGCCTGGGCGCGCTGAAGGCGATGCAGGTCGCTGGTGCACCCATGCGCATCGCTTCGTTCGCCCCGGTGCTGCCGTTGGCGGTGAACACCGAGCACTACACCCCCCGCGACAGCAATCCGGTGCGGTTGGCCAGCGAGCAGCCGGTATCGACCTTCGGGCTGGACGTCGACACCGGCTCGTACACCAACGTGCGGCGCATGCTCGAGGCCGGCCAGCTACCGCCCGCCGATGCGGTGCGTGCCGAAGAGTTCATCAACTACTTCGACTACGGCTACGCCCCCCCGGACGACCGCAGCCAGCCCTTCAGCGTCACCACCGAAATGGCACCGGCACCGTGGAACCGGCAGCGCCAGTTGCTGCTGATCGGCGTGCAGGGCTACCGCGTGCCGGCCAGCGCGATCCCCGCGGCGAACCTGGTGTTCCTGGTCGATACCTCCGGCTCGATGGACGAGCCGGACAAACTTCCGTTGCTCAAGGCTTCGCTGAAGCAGCTGGTCACGAAACTGCGCCGGCAGGACCGCGTGGCCATCGTCACCTACGCTGGAAGCGCCGGCGTGGCCCTGCCCTCCACCCCGGGCGACCGGCACGCCACGATCGACGCGGCGATCGACCGCCTCGGCGCTGGCGGCTCGACCAACGGTGCCGCCGGCATCGACCTGGCCTACACCGAGGCCGAGCAGGGCTTCATGAAGGACGGCGTGAACCGCGTGATCCTCGCCACCGACGGCGACTTCAACGTCGGCACGGTCAGCGAACAAGCGCTGAAAACGACGATCGAGGACCACCGCCGGAGCGGGGTCGCCCTCACCACGCTGGGCTTCGGCCAGGGCAACTACAACGACGCGATGGCGGTGATGCTGGCCGACGCAGGCAACGGCAGCCACCACTACATCGACAGCCTGGCCGAAGGCCGGCGCGTGCTGGTCGACGAGATGTCCGCCACCTTGCTGACCATCGCGAAGGACGTGAAGGTGCAAGTGGAGTTCAACCCGGCGCAGGTGAAGGAGTACCGCCTCATCGGCTACGAGAAGCGCGTGCTGCGCCGGGAGGACTTCAACAACGACGCGGTGGATTCGGGCGACATCGGTGCCGGCGCCAACGTCACCGCGCTGTACGAGATCACCCCCACCGGTTCGGCTGCCGCCCGTATCGATCCGCTGCACTACGCGAAGCCGGCGGGCGACCGATCGCACCGCGGCGAACTGGCCTTCCTGCGCCTGCGCTACAAACTGCCCGGACACGACCGCAGCACGCTGATCGAACGCCCGATCGCCGCGCAGGCCGCGCACGGGGCGAGTGCACGCCTGCGCTTCGCCGCCGCAGTGGCCGCGTTTGCCGACCGGCTGCGTGGCGGGAGGTACCTGGACGGTTACGATTACGCGCAGATCTCGGCACTGGCCCGCGGCGCGCGTGGCAACGACCCGGACGGCTGCCGCGCCGGCTTCGTGCAGCTGGTGTCACTGGCTGACGGCCTGTCCACCCATGGGCCGGAAGTGGCCGACGACGCCACCGCACAGCGTTGAGGCTGACCGTGCCGTGGCGCCGTCGACGATGGCGATGGCCGGTTCCGCGCCGGCTTTCCTCCCCCGTCGCGACGACGCCACGGACGCGGTCATCTCGGCCCAATGGAGGCGCATGACGACTTATCGTGACAGCATGGATCGCGTACCCTCGCCGCCCATGGATGCGGCGGTCGATCCCGATGCCCAGCTGATGCTGGCCTACGCGCGTGGCGATCTCGCCGCGTTCGAGGCGCTGTATGCGAATCACCGCGGACCGCTGTACCGCTTCCTGCTGCGCAGCGCGCGCGACCGGGCACTGGCCGACGAGCTGTTCCAGGAGACGTGGAGCCGGGTGATCGCCGCGCGCGAACGGTACCGGCCGGAAGCCCGCTTCCAGACCTGGCTGCTGCAGATCGCGCACCACCTGGTCATCGACGGCCATCGCCGCAAGCGACCGATCGCGGTCGGCGAGGAAGCCGAGATCGCGCTGGCCAGCCACCCTACGCCCGAGCGCGAACAACCCGAGCAGGCGCTGTCGGAGTTCGAGCAGCGCCGCCGCCTGCAGCTCGCCATCGAGCAACTGCCCGACGAACAACGCAACGCCATCCTGCTGCGACTGGAAAATGAACTGAGCCTGGAGGAGATCGCCGACGTCACCGGCGTGGGCCGCGAGACCGTGAAGTCCCGCCTGCGCTATGCCATGACCAAACTGCGCGATGTACTGAGTCCATGACCACACCCCTGCCGCCCGATCCCACGCACGACGACGACCTGCCCGGCGAGGCCGAGCTGAGGGCGTTGTATGGCCGGCTGCCACCGTCCGAACCCGCTCCGGCGCTGGACGCCGCGATCCGGCAGGCGGCCGCGCAGGCCGGTCAACCCACGGTGCAGGCGCGACGCCCGCGGCGCTGGCCGATCGCGCTGGGCACCGCCGCCACGGTCGTGCTTGCGACGGGCCTGGCCTGGCGCATGCGGGAGATGCCGGCGCGCGAGACGTCGTCCCCTTCCGCGCCCGCGGCGGCGATGGAAGCCGCCCGCAACGATGCGACTCGCATGCCGCCCGGAGCCGGCCTCGCCAGTCCGCCCCCGCGCGGGACTCCAGCGATGAAGTCCGTCGCCAGCGAACCCGCGATGGCTGCCGGCCGGGCCAGCCCCGCCAACCCGCCGCCCCCGGCACTGGCACGGCGCGCACCGGCACCGGTCGCCGCTCCTCGCATGGCCGAGCGCATGGCACCGGCGTCGACTCCCCCGGCAGCACCGTCGCCGCGCGGGCAGATCCGCGCATCGGAGGCCGACGCGCTCGGGGCCGCCCGCATGGCGGCACCGGCGGCCCCCGCGCCGCCGTCGGCGCCGGCGGCCTTTGCGCCGAGGTTTGCTCCGGCCCCCGGGTCGGCCACGATCGAAACGTCGGTCGCCTCCAGCCCCGAGGTGGAGCTGGATGCGATCCGCGTGCTTTACGCAAAAGGCAAGACCGTCGAGGCCGACAAGCGGCTGCGGACCTTCCACGACAGCCATCCCGACTGGCCGCTGCCTGACGACCTTCGCCGCCACCTGGACAGGACGCCGTGAGCGACGCACTCGCCGCACTTGCGGAACGCTGTCGGCACGAGCAGGACATCAAGAAGAGCCGCTTCCTCGCCCAGGCCGCCCCGGTCGACTCGCCCGAGGAAGCGCTCGCCTTCGTGCAGGAGGTGGGCGATCCGGCGGCCACGCACAACTGCTGGGCCTACCGCATCGGCCAGGCCTACCGCTTCAACGACGACGGCGAACCGGGCGGTACCGCCGGCCGACCGATCCTGCATGCGATCGAGGGCCAGGGCATCGACCGTGCCGTGGTGGTGGTCACCCGCTGGTACGGCGGCATCAAGCTTGGCGCCGGCGGCCTGGCCCGTGCCTACGGCGGCACCGCCGCCGAATGCCTGCGGCTGGCCGAACGGGTACCGATCGTGCCCAGGGCCACCCTGGCCCTGGACTGCGAATTCGCCGACCTCGCCCTGCTCAAGGCGCGGCTGGAGGAGCTGGACGCCAGCGTGACCGACGAGCAGTTCCACGCCAGCGGCGCACGGCTGCGGCTGCAGTTGCCGGAAAGCCGTGTGGCCGAGGCGCAGGCGCGCATCGTCGACCTCACACGAGGGCGCAGCGAGGGCAAGCGGCTGGATTGACGCGCAGTCGCGGACGCTCGCCGGGGCCGACCGGGGCACGCTGCGCTCCGCTCGATGCAGGGACGCGCGCATTGAAACCCCGCCCGGCCACCCCACCTCAAGCAGCTGATGCCCCGCAAGCGACTCCCATGACCGACGACGCCGGCAAGTCCCGCTCCTCCCGTCGCCTGACCTCTCTGCGTTCTCTCTGGCCCTATCTCAGGCCGCACAAGGCCCTGGCGATCGGCTGGCTGGTGTTCCTCGGCCTGTCCTCCGGCGCCTCGCTGGTGCTGCCGATGGCGTTCCGCCACATCATCGACCAGGGCTTCGGCACCTCCAGCCTGGCGGTGATCAACGAGACCTTCCTGGCGCTGTTCGGCGTGGCGCTGGTGCTCGCCGTCGCCACGGCGGGACGCTACTTCTGCATCACCCTGCTGAGCGAACGCTCGCTCGCCTCGCTGCGCGATGCGCTTTACGCCCACGTGATCCGGCTGGACGTGGAGTTCTTCGAGAAGAGCCGCGTGGGCGAACTCACCTCGCGCCTGAGCGCCGATACCGAGGTGGTGCAAGCGCTGGTCGGCTCAGGCGTGTCGGTCGCTCTGCGCAGCGCGGTGATGCTGCTCGGCGCGGCGGTGGCGATGGTTTGGACCGCGCCCTCGCTGGCCGGGCTCACCGCGCTGGTGATTCCCGGCGTGATGCTGCCGATCCTGGTCTTCGGCCGCCGCGTGCAGAAGCTCTCGCGCGCCAGCCAGGATCGCCTTGCCGACGCCGCCGCCATCGCCAACGAAACCCTCAACGCCGCCACCGCCGTGAAGGCCTACGCCCGCGAAGGCATCGAGAGCAGCCGCTACGGCCTGGCCATCCGCCTCGCCCTGGCCACGGCACGCCGTCGCATCGGCATGCGCGCGCTGCTTACCATGTCGGTGATCGTGCTGGTGTTCGGCGCGATCACCCTGGTGCTGTGGGCCGGCGCCCGCCACGTGCTGGCCGGCACGCTGGACGCCGGCGTGCTCGGCCAGTTCGTGCTGTACGCGGTGTTCGCCGCCGGCTCGGTGGCGGGTCTTTCCGAGGTGTGGGGCGACGTGCTGCGCGCGGCCGGCGCGATGGAGCGCATCGGCGAACTGATGGCCGAGACGCCGCAGGTCACCGCCCCGGCGCAGCCCCTGGCCCTGCCCTCGCCCGCCCGCGGCGCGCTGCACTTCGACCACGTGCGTTTCCACTACCCCACCCGCCCGAATACCGCCGCGCTGGAAGACTTCAGCCTGATGGTGAACCCGGGCGAGACGGTCGCCCTGGTCGGCCCCTCCGGCGCCGGCAAAAGCACGGTGTTCGGCCTGCTGCTGCGCTTCTACGACCCGCAGTCGGGCCACATCACCTTCGACGGGGTGGACCTGCGCGCGCTCACCCTGCCGGATCTGCGCGGCGCCATCGCGCTGGTGCCGCAGGAGACGATCATCTTCAGCGGTACCGCGGCGGACAACATCCGCTTCGGCCGGCAGGACGCCAGCGACGCCGAAGTGATCGAAGCAGCCAGGGCCGCTGAGGCGCACGAGTTCATCAGCGCGCTGGACGACGGTTACCGGGCCGAGATGGGCGAGCGCGGCGTGCGCCTGTCCGGCGGCCAGCGCCAGCGCGTGGCGATCGCCCGCGCCATCCTGCGCGACGCCCCGCTGCTGCTGCTCGACGAGGCCACCTCGGCGCTGGACGCACAGTCCGAGGCGGCGATCCAGCAGGCGCTGGAGCGGCTGGAGAAAGGTCGCACCACGCTGGTGATCGCCCATCGGCTGGCCACCGTGCAGCGCGCCGACCGCATCGTGGTGATGGACGGCGGCCGCATCGTGGCGCAGGGCACGCACGAAAGCCTGCTGGCCGAAGGCGGCCTGTACGCGGAGCTGGCGAAGCTGCAGTTCGTCGCCTGATCGCGGCTACTTCATATAGCTGCGCAGCACCGCCAGCACGGGCGCCAGTTCCTCTTCCGGCATGCCACTGTCCTGACCGCCCACGTGCGCGGTCAGGTGGCCCTCCATCATCTGGAAGATCAGACCGTTGACGGCGCCGCGAACGGCGGCCAGCTGCTGCAGCACGGCGCCGCATTCGGCGCCCTCGGCGATGGCGCGTTCCACCGAGCCGAGCTGGCCGCCAATGCGGCGCACCCGCGCCAGCAGCTTCTTCGCATCACCTTGCACATGGGACATGTCCTGCTCCTGACCTATACTACGGGGGAGTATCCAACCGACACCCGCCCATGACCACCATCGACGTTTCCGCCCACCGGCACGACCACCGTTTTACCCACGACACCCGCCATGCGGAGCGTAATACCCGCCGCGTGGTGGTGATCACCCTGGTGATGATGGTGGTGGAGGTGGTGGGTGGCTATGCGCTCAACTCCATGGCCCTGCTCGCCGACGGCTGGCACATGAGTTCGCACGCGCTGGCGATGGGCCTGTCGCTGGGCGCCTATGTACTGGCGCGGCGCTACGCGAACGACCGTCGCTTCGCCTTCGGCACCTGGAAAATCGAGATCCTCGGCGCCTTCAGCAGCGCCCTGCTGCTGGGCGTGGTGGCCGCGCTGATGCTGTGGCAGTCGGTCGAGCGCATGTTCTCGCCGAGCCCGATCCACTACGACGAGGCGATCGCGATCGCCGTGCTGGGTCTGGCGGTGAACCTGCTGTGCGCCTGGCTGCTGCGCGACACGCCGCATGATCACGGTCACGGTCACTCGCACGAGCATCACCACGAGCATGGCCACAACCATCGCGGCCACGGCCACCACGACGTCAACCTGCGCGCGGCCTACATCCACGTGATCGCCGACGCTGCCACCTCGCTGCTGGCGATCGGCGCCCTGCTCGGCGGCCGCTTCTTCGGCGCGTCATGGCTGGATCCGATGATGGGGATCGTCGGCGCGGTGCTGGTGACACGCTGGGCGATCGGGCTGCTGCGCGAGTCCGGCGCCATCCTGCTTGATGCCGAGATGCACCACCCGGTGGTGGAAGAGGTCCGCGACGTGGTGCGCGAGCAACTGCCACGGGCGGCGATCAGTGACCTGCACGTGTGGCGCGTGGGCCGCGGCAGCTACGCCTGCGTGCTGGCCCTGGTGAGCCACGAGCCGGTGACGCCGGCGCAGGTACGCGAGCACCTGTCGGTGCATGAGGAGCTGGTCCACGTCACGGTGGAAGTGATTACCCCGGCCCAGGCCTGACGCGTTGGGCCGGGCGGGCTAAGCTGGGCGGCCGTTTCCGTCCGATCCCGCCATGTCCATCGTCCTCACCCCGTTCGCCCGCGCCCGCCTGTTTCCCCGCGAGTCCCGCCGCAACACGATCCAGGACTGCGGCCCCGAAGCCTTCGAGCAGCGCCTCAACGAGGAGGCCCCGCTGAAGGTGCTGGAGGGCTACGCGCCGTTCTGCCGCCTGCACGTGCACCGCAACTGGACCTCCACGCGCTGCATGGCCGTGCCGATCACCGACGCCAACCGCCACCTGCTGTGCTCGGCCTACGAGGCTCGCACGAAACAGGAACTGCCGGTGCTGGTGCGCTGGTTCGAGGGCGTCGAACCGCCCGTGGCGAACTACCTGCTACCGATCCTCTACAGCCGCGAACAACTGGCCAAGGAAGGCGAACCGATCGAGGCCGACTGGGGCGTGGTCGGCTGCCTCTACACGATGGAACCGGAGGAAATCCCGATGGTGCCGATCACCATGCTGCGCAACGCGCTCGGCGTGGAAGAAGGCGGCTCCGGCGTGCCGCTGGATCGTGAGGCATACCGGCGTGCGGCGGCGTTCTGGGAGGTGCATGCGAACTGGCGCGGCTGACGGCTCACATCACGTCGTCATTCCGGTCCAGCCTCGCCCGTCGCTTGCCGAGGTACATGTCCTGGTCGGCCTGGCCCAACAGCGTGGCCATGTGCCAGCTGTGCTCCGGCGCGGTGGCCAGGCCCAGGCCGATCGTCGGGCGCGTGGTGCTGCCGGCGGCTGCCGAGGCGATGGCACCGGCCATCCGCTCCCCCAGCTCGCGAGCCTGCTCGGGCGAGGTGTCCGGCAGCACGATCAGGAACTCGTCTCCGCCCAGCCGCCCCAGGTGGTCGCCCTCACGCAGCACGGCGCGCATCCGCTCGGCCACCCACACCAGCGCCTCGTCGCCCGCGGCATGGCCGTAGGTGTCGTTGATCGACTTGAAGTTGTTGAGGTCGACCATGAACACGGCCAGCGGGCGCTGCCCGCTCCGATGCACATCCAGTTCGGCCGCCAGCAGCGCGAGGATGCGACGGCGGTTCGGCAGGCCGGTGAGCGCGTCCACCGTGGCCTCGGCCATCGCCTCGCGATGGGTCTGCTCCCAATAGGCCGCCATCGCGTTGAACTGCTCGGCCAGCATGCTCAGCTCATCCCGCCCGCGCACCTTGAGCCGCGCCGACATGTCGCCTGCGGCGAAGCGGCCTGCCGAGCTTCCCAGCTCGTGGATCGGCCGCAGGATGGAGCGCAGCACGATGACGATCATGGCCGCTGCGGCGGCCAACGTGATCGCCCAGCCGAACACCAGCCACCACAGCTGCCGGTGGCGCATCGCCGCCGCCCGCTCGTAGCGTCCCTTGACGGCGGCGGCCAGGTGCTTGCGCGCATCTCGGACGTCGCTGATCGCCTTGCTCAGCTCGCGCCGCGACAGTGCAGCCGTCACGTCGCCGTCGCCGGCCTGGGAACGGGTCACCTGTTCGATCAGCCGCTGCACGGAGGGCCGAGCCTGCACCCAGGCCTGCTGCGCGGCGGTCAGGCGATCCATCGGCACGTCGGCGCCGGCACCACTCGTTTCGACCGTTGCGAACGTGTGGTCGATGTTGTCGGTCAGCGAGGCGAAATCCGGCACCGACTCGTGCGACTGCGCCTCCAGCTCGTCGACCATGGCACGCTGAAGCAGTTGCTCCAGCGTCGACAGCGGCAGCAGTGTATGCAGCGACTCTTCCACCGAATCGCGGAAAGCCATCTCCTGCCGGTTGAGCACGGCCATGCTCACGACGCTGAGCGTCGCCAGCGGAGCGAGCAGCAGCAGAATGATCGCCCCGATCCGCTGGGCGACCGAAAAGCGGCGTAGCACCCGTTCCATCGACATTCCGTTGTTTGCCTTTCATTGCCGGGCCGGCGCGCGACCATGGGGAGATTATCCACCAAGCACGCGCGACAGTTCCGGGAACCGCCAGCCGTCGCCGTGCGTATTCGCCCACAACGACGTCCGTTGCCGGGCTCGACACCATGACCGCACCTGCACGCGACGCGCGACAGACTTCCGAGCGATGCCCGACGACCTGCTCCTGCCCCGCCCCCAAGGCCTGTACTGTCCGGCTGGTGACTTTTTCATCGATCCGATGGAGCCGGTCCGACGGGCCGTGGTCACGCATGCGCACGCCGACCACGCCCGCAGCGGCAGCGGCCACTACGACGTGGCGGCTGCCGGGCTGGGGCTGATGCGCGAGCGGCTGGGCCAGGACGCATCGATCACCGCGCACGGCTATGGCGAGGCCTTCCGCCATGGGCCGGTGACCGTGTCGCTGCATCCGGCCGGGCACGTGCTCGGTTCGGCGCAGGTGCGGATGGAGCTGGACGGCCGCGTGGTGGTGGTCTCAGGCGACTACAAGCGCGACCCGGATCCCACCTGCGAGCCCTTCGAGCCGGTGCGCTGCGACGTGTTCGTTACCGAGTCCACGTTCGGATTGCCAGTATACCGCTGGCCGCCGATGGACGCGGTGATCGACGAGCTCTCGGCCTGGTGGGGCGACTGCGCGCGGCGCGGCGTGCCGGCGGTGCTGTTCTGCTACGCGCTGGGCAAGGCGCAGAGGATTCTCGCCGAACTGGCCGTGCGGACCGAGCGCACCGTGCACCTGCACGGCGCGATGCTGCGGCTGGTGGAGCAGTACCGCGAGGCGGGCGTGCGCATGGTGCCGACCGAGCCGGTGAGCGAGTCGGCGCGCGGGCGCGATTTTGCCGGCGAGCTGATCATGGCGCCGCCCTCGGCCGCGGGCTCGCCGTGGATGAAGCGTTTCGCCAAGGCCTCCACCGGCTTCGCATCGGGCTGGATGCAGATCCGCGGCAGCCGCCGCCGGCGCGGCTACGACCGCGGCTTCGTGGTGTCCGACCACGCCGACTGGCCCGGCCTGCTGCAGAGCGTGCAGCAGAGCGGCGCGAGGCGCATCTACATCACCCACGGCGACGGCGAGACGCTGATCCGCCACCTGCGCGACCTCGGTCACGACGCCCAGCCGCTGCGTCTGCTGCGCGAGCGCGACAGCGAGAGCGGCGGCTGATGCGGCGGTTTGCCAAGCTCTACGCCGAGCTCGACCGCACCGCCTCCACGCTGGCCAAGCGCGAGGCGATGGCCGCCTACCTGCGCGAGGCGCCGCCCGCCGACGCCGCTTGGGCGGTACACGTGCTGGCCGGCGGCAAACTGCGTCGCCTGGCGACCGCCACCGAGCTGCGCCAGGCGCTGGCCGAAGCCACCGGATACGCCGACTGGCTGATCGAGGACAGCTACCAGCACGTGGGCGACCTGGCCGAGACCATCGCCCTGATGCTTCCGCCCGGTGACGGCTCGCTGGGCGAGGTGCCGCTGCACGTGTGGCTGGAGCAGCACCTGCCCGCGCTGGCCAAGCTGGACAGCGCCGAACGCATCGCCACCCTGCAGAGCTGGTGGCTTGCGCTGAAGCCGGAGCAGGTGTTCCTGCTCAACAAGCTGATCACCGGCGCGCTGCGCGTGGGCGTGTCGCAGCGGCTGGTGGTGCAGGCGCTGGCGGCGTGGTCGGGCCAGCCCACCGACCTCATCGCGCATCGCCTGAGCGGCACATGGAAACCCACATCGCGGGCGCTCGCCGCACTGGCCGCACCCGTGGGCGAGGACGAGCACCTGGCCGATCGCCCCTACCCGTTCTTCCTCGCCTCGCCGCTCGAAGGCGAAGTCACCGCGCTGGGCGATCCGCGCGACTGGCTGGCCGAGTGGAAGTGGGACGGCATCCGCGCCCAGCTGATGTGGCGCGAGGGCCGAGCCGGGCTGTGGTCGCGCGGCGAGGAGCGCCTGGACGGCCGCTTCCCGGAAATCGAACAGGCAGCCGCCTCCTTGCCGATGGATGGCGTGCTCGACGGCGAGCTGCTGGCCTGGGACGTGCAGACGGCCAGACCGCTGCCGTTCACCGCGCTGCAGAAGCGCATCGGCAAGCTCAAGCCCGGCCCGAAGCTGCTGGCCGGCACGCCGGTGCGCTTCATGGCCTACGACCTGATCGAATGCGCGGGCGAGGACCTGCGCGAACGCCCGCTGCACGAACGCCGAGCCCGCCTGACCGAACTGCTTGAACCCACGGACACGGCGCTGATGCTGTCACCCGCCCTGGTGGCCGACGCGTGGGACGCACTCACCGCCGAGCGCACGCACGCGCGCGAGCGCCAGACCGAAGGCCTCATGCTCAAGCGCCTCGACTCGCCCTACCGGGTCGGCCGCAAACGCGGCGACTGGTGGAAGTGGAAGGTCGACCCGCACACGCTGGACGCCGTGCTGCTGTACGCCCAGCCCGGCCACGGCCGCCGCGCCGGCCTGTTCACCGACTACAGCTTCGGCGTGTGGGACGGCGACGAGCTGGTCACCGTGGCCAAGGCCTATTCCGGGCTGGACGACGCCGAGATCGCCCGCCTGGACCGCTGGATCCGCGCGCACACCATCGAGCGTTTCGGCCCGGTGCGCGCGGTCGAGCCGCTGCACGTGTTCGAGCTGGCGTTCGAGGCCGTGCAACTCTCTGGCCGCCACAAGTCCGGCGTCGCCGTGCGCTTTCCGCGCATCGCCCGCTGGCGCACCGACAAGCAACCTGCCGATGCCGACCACCTCGACGACCTCCGCCGCCTGGCGACGGGCTGAAGCGCGGCTGCGCGACTGGTTCGTCGCCACGCTCGGCCGCAAGCCGGCGCCGTACCAGCGCGCCGCGTGGCAGGCCTGGACGCAGGGCCAGAGCGGGCTGCTGCATGCTCCCACCGGCACGGGCAAGACGCTGGCGGCCCTGGGCGGCCCGCTGATCGACGGCCTGCTCGCGCCCGGCAGCGGCCTGCAGCTGCTGTGGATCACACCGCTGCGCTCGCTGGCGGCCGACACCACCGTGCACCTCGCCGCCGCGGTCGACGGCCTGGGCCTGCCCTGGCGCGTGCTGCGCCGCACCGGCGACAGCTCGAGCGCCGAGCGCGCCCGCCTGCGCCGCGGCGCCTGCGAGCTGCTGGTCACCACGCCGGAGAGCCTGGCCCTGCTGCTCTCCTATCCGGACGCGGCGACGCGCTTCGCGCAGCTGCGCGGCGTGGTGGTGGACGAGTGGCACGAACTGATCGGCAACAAGCGCGGCACCCTGCTGCAGCTGGGCCTGGCCCGCCTGCGCACGCTGCGTCCGGGGCTGCGCCTATGGGGGCTTTCGGCCACGCTGGGCAATCTGGACGAGGCGCTGCGCGCGCTGGCCGGTGACGGCGTGCTGATCGGCACCCGGGCGCGCAAGCCGCTGCGCATCGACACCGCCCTGCCGGAGCCCGGCGAACGTTTCCCGTGGGCCGGGCACCTGGGCCTGAGCCAGCTCGGCCGCGTGGTGCAGACGGTGCACGAGGCGCGCAGCGCGCTGGTGTTCGCCAACACCCGCGCCCAGGCCGAGCTGTGGCACGAGGCGATCGCCGCCGTGTGGCCGGATGATCCGGCCACGCTGGCGCTGCACCACGGCTCAATCGCCCCGGCACTGCGCCGCGCGGTGGAGGATGGCCTGCGCGAGGGACGGCTGCGCTGCGTGGTGGCGACCTCCAGCCTCGACCTGGGCGTGGACTTCCCGGCGGTGGAACAGGTGGTGCAGATCGGCAGCCCGAAGGGCGTGGCGCGGCTGCTGCAACGCGCCGGCCGGAGCGGCCACGCGCCGGGCGCGCCCTCGCGCGTGCTGTGCGTGCCGACCCACTTGCTGGAGCTGGCCGAGATCGCCGCGGCGCGGCGCGCGCTGGCCGCCGGCCGGCTGGAGCCGCGCCACCCGCCGCGCGGCGGCCTGGACGTGCTGGCCCAGCATCTGCTCACCCTGGCGCTGGGCGGCGGCTTCCATCCCGACGACGCCTATGTCGAGGTGTGCCGCACCCGCGCCTACGCGCAGCTGCCGCGCGCGCAGTTCGATGCCGTGCTGGACTACCTCCAACATGGCGGCAGCGCGCTGGCCGGCTATCCGGAATACCGCAAGCTGGTGCGCGACGCCGACGGCGCGTGCCGGGTGGAGAGCGCCCAGGTAGCGCGCCGCCACCGCTTCTCCATCGGCACCATCACCGCCGACGGCAGCCTGCACGTGCGCTACCTGAAAGGCGCGCGGCTGGGTTCGGTGGAGGAGAGTTTCATTGCCCGGCTGCGGCCGGGCGACCGTTTCCTGTTTGCCGGCCGGCACCTGGAGCTGGTGCGCGTACGCGACATGACCGCCTGGGTGCGCCAGGCCACGGCACGGCGCGGCGGCGTGCCGCGCTGGGCCGGCGGGCGGCTGCCGCTGTCCGGCGAGCTGGCCGACGCCATGCGTGGAGTGCTGGCCGACGGGCACGGCAGCGAGCCCGAGCTGCGCGCGCTGGCGCCGATGCGGGCGATCCAGCGCAGCCAGTCGCACCTGCCCGGCACCGGCGAGCTGCTGATCGAGCGCACCCGCACGCGCGAGGGCGAGCACCTGTTCGTCTACCCGTTCGCCGGACGCCTTGCCCACGAAGGGCTGGCCGCGGTGCTGGCCTATCGACTGTCCGCGCTGGCCCGCGGCGACTACGGCTACGCGGTGAACGATTACGGGCTGGTGCTCACCGCACACGCGCTGCCGCCGCTGGACGAGGCCGCGCTGCGCCGGCTGCTGCATCCGTGGGGGCTGCGCCGCGACATCCGCGCCAGCGTCAACCTCGCCGAGCTGGCCAGGCGCCAGTTCCGCGAGGTGGCGCGGGTGGCCGGACTGGTGTTCAACGGCTATCCCGGGCGCGACAAGAGCCTGCGCCAGCTGCAGGTGTCCAGCGGCCTCCTGTTCGACGTGCTGTCGCGGCACGACCCGGCACACCCGCTGCTGTGGCAGGCCGAGCGCGACGTACTCGACCAGGCGCTGGAATACCGCCGGCTGCGCGAGGCGCTGCTGCACGCGGCGCGCGGTCCGCTGCGTCTGTGCGACACCGAGCGGCTGACCCCGATGGCCTTCCCGCTGTGGGCCGAACGCATCCGCGGCGGCGTGCACGCCGACGACTGGAAAAGCCGCGTCGAGCGCATGGCCGCGCGGCTGGAAAAGGCGGCCGGCCGATGATCGAGCACGCGATCGAGGTTGCCGGCGAGTCGCTGGTCCTGCACGCCGAACGCGCGCTGTGGTGGCCGGCGCGGCGCTGGCTGCTGGTCGCCGATGTGCATTTCGGCAAGGGCGCCGTGCTGCGCCGGGCCGGCGTGGCGGTGCCCACCGGGCAGACCGTCGACGATCTGGCTCGCCTCGACGCGCTGATCGGCCACTACCGCCCTGCACGCCTGCTGGTGCTGGGCGACCTCGTGCACGGTCGCACGCCGGCGGATTCGCCGTGGCAGGCCGCCGTGCGCGACTGGCGTCGGCGGCACAACGAGGTCGAGATGGCGCTGGTGGCCGGCAACCATGACCGGCATGCCGACCTGCATGCGCTGGGCTTCACCGCGCTGGGCGAGCAGCTCGAGGAGGGTCCGTTTGCCTTCTGCCACGAACCGGAGGCGCGGGCCGGCCGTTACGTCGTGGCCGGCCACGTCCACCCGGCGGTGCGGGTGCGCGACGGCTGGCGCAGCCATCGACTGCCGGCCTACCGCTTTGGCGCCGCGGTAGCAACGCTGCCGGCCTTCGGCGCACTGACCGGCCTGCACGACACGCCGATGGCGCATGGCGAACGCGTGGTGGCAGTCACGCCGTCCGGCCTGCTGCCGCTGTCGCCCTCACGTCTGCGCTGAGCGGCGCACACAAAAAACCCCGCGCCAGAGCGCGGGGTTTTCCTTGCGAAACTGCCTGGACCGAGCGATCAGGCCGAGGCGAGCTCGACGCCCGATGCCTGGGCACCCTTGGGGCCCGTGGTGACTTCGAACTTCACGCGCTGGCCTTCCTGCAGGCTGCGAAAGCCCTTGGCGTTGATTGCAGAAAAGTGGACGAAAACGTCCTCCCCACCGTCCTCGGGCGCGATGAAACCGAAACCCTTGGCGTCGTTGAACCACTTGACCGTACCGAAACGCATTGCGGCAACCTCTGAAGCTTAAGGATGGATGCACCAAGGTCTCGCGCTGAACCCCTCAATCCCCTTGGTCCGCCGCCCCTGGCACCTCCGAAGTATCAGCATGTTTATGGGTCGAGCGCAATATCCTGAACAGGTTCCACGGCTAGGCCTTTTTCCGGGGTGCTAGCCGGCGAGCATCGCGCCGAGGATCTTCGGCACTTCGGCGGTCGCCGCCGCCAGGTGGGCGAAGATCTCCTCGATGCTGATCTCCTCCTCGTCGCCGCAGCCGGCGGCGAAATTGGCCACCAGCGCCAGGCAGGCGTATTCCAGCTCCAGCTCGCGGGCCAGCGCCGCCTCGGGCATGCCGGTCATGCCGACCAGGTCGCAGCCGTCGCGCTTCATGCGGGCGATCTCGGCGCGGGTCTCCAGCCGTGGGCCCTGGGTGGCGCCATAGCAGCCGCCGTCGATCGCCGGCACGCCAGCGCGTGCCGCCGCGGCGAGCAGGTCGCGCCGCAGCGACGCGGTGTAGGGCTCGCTGAAGTCGATGTGCTTCACCTCGGCCCCTTCCACGTCGCAGAAGCTGGTGAACCGGCCGTGGGTGTAGTCGATGATCTGGTCCGGCACCACGATCACCCGCGGCCCCATGTCGTCGCGGATGCCGCCGACGGCGTTGACGCCGACCACCCGGCGCGCGCCGAGCTGGTGCAGCGCCCACAGGTTGGCGCGGTAGTTCACCCGGTGCGGCGGCAGGCTGTGGCTCTCGCCATGGCGGGCGAGGAAGGCCAGTCGCTTGCCGGCAAAGTCGCCGGTGACCACGTCACCGGAGGCGGGACCGAACGGCGTATCGACCGACTGCCGCCGGGCATTTTCCAGGCCAGGGAAGTTGTACAGGCCACTGCCGCCGATGACGGCCAGATCGATGCTCACGATGTCGTTTCCGGTTCGATGGATCAGGAAGCGCGCTCAACCCGCGCGATGAAGTTCTGCAGATGGCGGGCCAGTGCCTCGCGCGTCCGCTCGTCGACCAGCTTGCCGTCGGCGATCTTGGTGTGTGCCTGGAACACCAGCACCTCGCCCTGCGGCTCGACGATGCCGCCGGCGCGACGCAGCACCAGCCGCAGCGCGTCCTGGGCGCGCACGGTGCCGGTGATGCCGGGGCTGGCCCCAATGATGCACACGCGCTTGCCGGCCAGCGGCGCCGCATCACGGGCCGTGCCCTTGCGCGACGCCCAGTCGATCGCGTTCTTCAGCACGCCGGTGATGCCGCCGTTGTACTCGGGCGAGGCCAGCAGCAACCCGTCGGCGGCGGCGATGGCGTCCTTCAGGGCGACCACCTCGGACGGATCGCCCTGGTCCTCCACGTCCTGGTCGAACAACGGCAGGCCGTGCAGATCGTGGATCGTCAGCGTGTGGCCGGCCGGCAGCAGCTCGGCCGCCGCTTGCAGCAAGGCGGTATTGAACGAGGCCCGGCGCAGGCTGCCGGAAATGCCGAGGAGCTTCATGGCGCATCCCTCCCGTGTGTGGTGGACCCGATCAGTCCTCGCGCAGGGCGTAGATGCCCGGCAGGTTGCGGCCCTGTTCGTAGTAGTCCATGCCGTAGCCGAACACATAGCGGTCCGGCAATTCGAAGCCGTTGAAATCCGAGGCGATGCCCTCGACCAGCCGGTCGTGCTTCTTGGTGCACAGGCTGGCGATCAGCACGCGGCGCGCGCCACGGCGCAGGCAGTCGTCGCGCACCGCCTTGAGCGTGTGGCCCTCGTCGAGGATGTCGTCGACCAGCAGCAGGGTGCGCCCTTCCATCGCCGCCTGCGGCTCGCGCAGCCAGCGCAGGTCGTGGCCGGTGGTGTCGCCGCGATAGCGGGTGGCGTGCACGTAGTCGAATTCCAGGTCGGTGCGGATCGCCAGCGCGAGGTGGCCGGCGAACATCAGCGCGCCGTTCATCACGGTGAGGAACAGCGCCCGCTCGCCCTCCAGCACCGCGTCGATCTCGCCGCCCATGCGGGCGACTGCGGCGTCGATGGCGGCACGGTCGACCAGCAGGTCGGACTTCTTCAGGGCATCGGCGAGCGGCGGCAGGGTCATGCGGGGGTTCCTTCGGCGTCCAGCGCCGTGATGCGCGCGATGAAGCGGTCGCGCTGCGGGTTGTCGGTGAGCGAGTCCCAGCTGGCGCCGATCGCGCCGCGCAGAGCCGCGAGGCGATGGGTGGGACCCGGCGCGCGGCCGGCCACGGCGGCGATAGCCTCGTCCACCACGTCGGGGAAGCAGGCCAGCACGAGGTCGCAGCCGGCATCGAGGTGCGCGTGCACGCGCGCAGCCACGCCGCCGGCGGCACCGGCCGCGGCCATCGAGATGTCGTCGCTGATCACCGCGCCGTCGAAGCCGAGCCGTCCACGCAGCATGTCGCCGATCCACATCGGCGAGAAACCGGCCGGACGCTCGTCGACGGCCGGATAGATCACGTGCGCCATCATCACCGCCTCGACGCGCGACTCCAGGCACTGCGCGAACGGCACCAGGTCAGCCAGCTCGATGGCGGCCAGCGGGCGCGGGTCGATTGCCTGTGCCTTGTGCGTGTCGGCAGCCACCGAACCGTGTCCCGGGAAATGCTTGAGCACGGCGGCCATCCCGGCCAGGTGCATGCCACGCACATAGGCCTGGCCCAGCTCGCTGGCCGCCGCCGGATCGGCATGGAAGGCGCGCAGGCCGATCGCTGCGTTGCCGCGGGCCAGATCCACCACCGGGGCGAAGCTGAAGTCCACGCCCATGGCGCGCAGTTCGCTGGCCATCACCCAGGCGTGCTCCTCGGCCAGCCGGATGGCGTCGACCGGATCGCGGTCGTACGCCGCTCCCACCTTCGCCAGCGCCGGCAGCCGGGTGAAGCCGTCGCGGAAGCGTTGTACCGGTCCGCCTTCCTGGTCGACCGCGATTAGCATGTCCTCGCCGCCGACCTCCCGGATCGACTCGACCAGCGCGCCCAGTTGCTCGCGCGAGGCGAAGTTGCGGGCGAACAGCAGCACGCCGGACACACCGGGCGCGACCAGCCAGTCGCGTTCGCGCGGCTCCAGGGCGAGCCCGGCCAGACCGATCATCAGCATGCGGGGGGTTCTCCGTCGAGGGCGTCGCGTTCGTCGGGCGTCCAGCGCACGTAAGGGTACGCAATGAGGTTGACGTTGTAGTAGCGCGCCAGCGTGCTGACCTCGCGACCGAGCCAGTCCGGCCGCGGGAACGGTGCATCCACGGCGGGCAGCTCGACCTCGGCCACGACCAGCCCGGCGTTGTCGCCCTCGAACTCGTCGATCTCGAACAGCACCCCGTCGACGGTCACGTAATGGCGCTGCTTGGCCAGCACGCCGTCGCACAGGGTGGCCAGCATGGCCTCGGCGTCGGCCACCGGCACCGGGTATTCGAACTCGGCGCGGGCGATGCCGAGCTGCGCCGACTTGATGTTGAGCCAGGCCCGGTCGCCGGCGATGCGCGCCCGCACCGACGACTTCGCCGTGCCATCACGCAAAGCTTGCGCACCGACCAGATAGCCCTGGGCCATGCGCTCGGTGCGATCAATGCCCGCGCGCCAGCCGTCGCCGGCGAGGAGGAATTTGCGTTCGATCTCCAGTCCCATGGCGGCCGGCCTCAGCGCTCGAACAGCGCGATGGATTCGACGTGCGCGGTGTGCGGGAACATGTCCATCACCCCCGCCGCGGCCAGCCGGAAGCCATGCTTCTCGACCAGGATGCCGGCGTCGCGGGCCAGCGAAGCCGGATGGCAGGACACGTAGACGATACGCTTCGTCGCCTTGTGCGGCAGGTACTCGAGCACCTTGTCCGCACCGGCGCGCGGCGGATCGAGCAGCAGCTTGTCCCACGGCTGGCGGGCCCACGCGGTGCCACGCTGGTCCTCGAACAGGTTGGCCACGTGGAAGCTGGCGTTGGCCAGCCCGTTGCGCCTGGCGTTCTCCGCGGCGCGCTCGACCAGCCCGTGCTCGCCCTCCACGCCGACCACTTCGGCGACCCGGCGGGCGATCGGCAGGGTGAAGTTGCCCAGTCCGCAGAACAGGTCCAGCACGCGGTCGGTCGGCTGGGGGTCGAGCAATTCCAGCGCCCGCGCCATCATTTTCGTGTTCATGCCGGCATTGACCTGCACGAAATCCAGCGGGCGGAACTCCAGCTCCACGTCCTGAACGCCCTCGCCCGCCGCGATGCGGAAGGCCAGCCGGTGATCGGCCGGCCACAGCGGGTGCACGCTGCTGACGCCGCCCGGCTGCAGGTAGATGGCGAAACCGTGCTGCTGGCCGAAGGCCACCAGGGCGGCGCAGTCGCGCTCGCTCAGCGGGTTCATGTGGCGGAACACCAGCGCCATGGTGTCGTCGCCGGCGGCGAACTCCACCTGCGGGATGTCGCGCGCGGCTTCCAGCGAACCGATCAGGTCGGCCAGTACGCCGATCTTCGGCCCCAGCGCCGGATGCACCACTTCGCAGTGACTGATGTCGGCGACGAAGCGCGGGTTGCTCTCCTCACGGAAGCCGACCAGCACGCGCTCCTTCTTCGCGACATAGCGCACCGACAGCCGGCCCTTGCGACGATAGCCCCAGGGGGCATCGGTCAGCGGTTCCAGCCAGCGTTTCGGCTCGACCTTGCCGATGCGCGCGAAGTTGTCGGCGAGCACCTGCTGCTTGGCATGGATCTGCGCCTCGGCGTCCATGTGCTGCAGCGAGCAGCCGCCGCAGGCGCCGAAATGGCGACACTTCGGTTCGACACGGTGCGGCGAGGGCGTGATCACCTCCACCACCTCGGCCTCGTCGAAATGCCGATGGCGCTTGCGGATGCGCAGGCTGACCTGCTCGTCGACCAGCGCGCCGCTGACGAAAGTGGTCTTGCCCTCGATGCGGGCGACGCCGCGGCCGTCGTGGCCCAGCGCGGTGATGGTGGCCAGGATCTCTTGCATGACGCTCCAAAAAGCAGCACGCCCGGGTCGTGGAAGACCCGGGCGCGTCGATCGGGTGGATGTTGGCGGCGCCGACGGCGCGCTTACTTGCGCTTCCAGGCGCCCGAAGCGTCCTGATAATACCAGCCGGCCGGCGCCCGCTCGATCCAGCCCTTGGCGAAGGTCGCCTGGATCTTCGACTGCCACTCGGGGTGCCCGTTGGCGTTCGCCACCTCGCGGTAAAGCGCGGCGCGGTCCCGGTTTTCCTCCGCCACGGTGGCATTGACCTGTGCACGCTGGCTCAGCGGCACCTTGGAGGCGTCGCGCACCGCGACCATGCCGTCGTGAGTAAAGCCCACCGCGCCGCTGGCGAACAGCGGGCCCAGGGTACTGTTGAAGCGCGCCTGCATGCGCTTGCGGATCGCGTCGGTCGTGGCGTTCTCGATGCGGATGTTCGGCACGTCGGCCGCATACGCTGCAGGCACCAGCAGGTCCAGCAGCATGGCTGACGGATGTGCCGCCGGCTTGACCGGGGGCGGCGTGGACGAGGCCGGCGCAGGCGCCGGGGCTGCCTTGTCCAGCACGGTGCCGATGAACTGGTCGGCGGCCTTCTGGGCGGCGGCCTCGGGAAAATACACGTTGATCGTGACGCACCCCACCAGGGCGACCATCATCGTGGCCAGCAATCCAATGAATATCTTCCGCATGATCAGCTCCGTGGATAGGTGAAGGGGTCAGCGAACTTCCGGACCTCCGCCGGCGACGGCCGCCTTGAGGCGACGGACCAGGGTGGGCCAATCGACGTCCGACTCGTGGCCGATGACTTCCAGATGCGGCAAACCGCTGCCCTCGACGATAGTGTAGCCGCCCGAGTTAGGCTCCAGTCCGCTCATGTGGCAGAGCGAGCCCTGCAACTGGCAATTGAGCCCGATCCGTTTGTAGCCGAAGGTCTTGAATAGCTTGAGCACGGCCCCCTGCAGTCCGGCCGCGATGCCACCGCCGCCGACCGAGGTCAGGTTGTTCACCGCACGCTGGCTGATCCGCCCCCCTTGGTCGGCGAGCAGTTGGGCGTCGAATGCCACCGGCTGCCAGTTCACCAGCCGCAACCCATTGACGTGGCCATCGAGGGGGCCGGTGATGCTGCCGAAATCGAACACGCTGGTGATCGCGCCGAGGTCGAGCTGACGCAGTGCGATGTCGCCAGCCAGTACCGGATTGTCCCCGAATGGTTGCTGCAGCGACAGCCCGGTAACGTCCACGAAACCACCGAAGACACTGACCGACAGACCACCATTCAAGGCAATCCGGTCGTCGCTGACCGACAGGCCGGTGATTGCGCCACCGAGCGTTCCGGGGAAGGCAGGCCACCCCACCGCCCGGCTGAAGGCAGACATGTCGAGGCCGGTGACAGCGAGTGATGCGTCCAGTTGTTGCCCTCTCGACGCTGCCGGCGCCCAGGCCAGCTGACTCAGGCGCACCTGGCCACCCAGCAGCCCCATGCTCACCGGCTTCTGCAGGGTGAGCGTGCCGTCGTCGCTCTGCCATCTCGACCGCGCCGGACCGTTGACCAGCTTGTAGACGCTGAGCGACTGCCAGCCGAGGTTGGTGGGCGGGCGGCTGCCGCTGCGGTTCCAGTCGAGCCCGCCTTTCAGGCTCTGCACCGCAAACCGGCCGTCGCCGTCGGCAAGGTCCAGGCCATCGGTGTCGAACTTGAATGCATGGAGGCCGTCCTGGCGCAGATCCAGCGTGGCATCCAGATCGCCACGAATGGTCATGTCGTGCAGCCCCATCGCCGCCAGCCATGCCTTGCCATAGCGGTCATAGGCGGCAGGGAACCCCAACTCGAGGCGGGAAAGGTTGAGTGATTGCAGGTCCCCTTTCGCGTCGAACGCCATGGCGCCGTTCAGTGCCAGCGCATCGGGGTCTCCCACGCGCAGGCGATCGATCGCCAGCTTCCCGGCATTGGTCACGGCATCCATCGACAGCTGCACCGCGTGTGCCGGGAGGTTGGCGTATACCGGACCAAGCAGGAGCTCGCCCCCACGCAGGGTGCTCTCCAGATTGATCTTCGCCGGCCCCTGGGTGGTATCCAGCGAAAAGCGACCGCTGCCCCCCACCCCCTGGGCTGCCAGCTTGCCGCTGGTCGAGTCCACACCCAGCGATGAAACGCTGAACTGGCCGGACGCCTGCAGCCCGGGATCGCGCAGGTCCAGCGCCATCAACGTGTCGATCCGCCCGCCGGTGGCCCTTCCCGCCCAGACCGTGCCCAGCAGCCCCTGCAGCCAGCCGAACGGCAGCTTCTTCAACTGGATCTGTGCGTGGGTCGGCTGGTCCAGCGGCACGGCGACCGTGGCCTGCGCCACGCCCTGTCGTACATCCAGCAACAGGGTATTGGCCGCCACGTCGACCTGCAGGTCCACCGTGGCATCGCTCATCGCGCTGCCGGGCGCACTCTTGAGTTGCAGGGCGCCGGCCAGCAACCAGCGATGCTCGGGATCGCGTTGCAGCACGCCATCGAGATGCAGGGGTACGCGACGCCAGCCCATCGCGGGCAGATCGAGCCGGTCGGCATCGATGCGGACCCGCAGTCCGCCACCCGCGGCCGGCACGATCTCTCCTTGCACCTGCTGGAGCGTCGCGCCGGGCAGTTGCAGGGTTGTCGCCGAAAACACCGCTCCGGCGCGGACCGGTCCGGCCAGCACGCCGAGCAGCACCAGCAGCATGACCCTGTAAATGCGGCTTGATAGGAATTCCATGTCCCGCCATTCTGCCAAACTCTGCTGAACGACAAGGACCCGGTCATGACGCACCCTGCCCCAGCTGCTGCAGCCCCCCTCCCGGACCGGGTGCCGCCGAGCGTGCTGGTCGCCGACGACGACGAGGCCAGCCTCCGCTTCCTGCATGACGCGCTCGAGGCACTTGGAGCCCGCGTAACCGGATGCAGCGACGGGCCGCAGGCGCTGCAAGCCGCGTCGTCCCGGCCGTTCGACCTGCTGCTGCTGGATTGCAGGATGCCGAACTCGGGCGCCCGCGAGGTGCTGTCCGCCCTGCGGGCGGACGCAGCCGCGGCCTCCCGTGACGCCGTCGCCATAGCGACCACCGCGGAACTGGCACCACCGCTTCGCGCCGAGCTGCTGGCCGAGGGCTTCGGCGAGATCCTGGTCAAACCCTGCGTCATCGACGATCTGAGGCGGATCATGGGTCTCGCCCCCGCCTACATGCGCCAGTTGCCCGTTCTCGACGATGCTGCGGCGCTTCTGGCCAGCGGCGACTCGGCCACCATGGCGGCATTGCGACAACTGCTTCAGCAGGAACTGCTGGCCTTGTGCAACGAGTTCGATCGGTTGCGCGTGGATCCGGAGGCACTGCGCGACAGACTGCACCGCCTGCGCTCGTCATGCGGCTTTTGCGGGACCGCGGCACTGTCCGCCCACGTGGTGACACTGCAGCAATCGATGACCGACCGGCCGACGATGGTCGAGACAGACATGGCCCGGTTCCGCCTCGCATTGCTCCAGACCCTGCAGGCGCTGGACTGCCAGTTGCCCGCACCGGTCTGAGCGGCCTCAGCGAGCGGGCACGCTTCCGGCCAGAACATGCCAGGAGCGCAATTCGCCTCCTCCGAGGTGAAACCGTATGACCTCGCGCATCATGCCGCGCAGGGCCTGCTGCCCGGCTGCATCGGGCGGCACCTCTCCGGCCAGTGCCGCCAGCCAGGCACCGAGCAAGGCACCACCGGCCGTGGGTTGGCAACGCTGGGGGCCATGTTCGACGCGATACCGATAGGTCTGCTCCGGCTCCAGCGGCAGACCGGTCTCCGCCTCATGCCCGAGCACCAGTGCATAGCCGAGCGCGGCCAGCAGGTCGCGTTCGAACCGGCGCAAGGTCCACGCCGCCGGCTCGCCAGCGGCCAACCGCGACAGCGCCAGGGCGTAGGTATCGAACACGCCCGCGTGAGGGTCCTGGCGACCGGTCAGGCGAACCAGCAGCTCATTGAGATAGAGGCCGGCAATCCCGGCATCGGCTGCCAGCCGCTGCGACGCGCCTACCGGCTCGGCCGACCGCAGCGTGGCGAGCTCGCCGCGCAGCAGCAGGTCCATCGCCAGCAACTGGAACGGCTCCAGCGAGGCCCGCAGCGCGCGGCCACGCTCGCTGCGCACGCCACGTGCGATCACGCCGATCCGGCCATGGTCGCGGGTCAGGCATTCAAGCAGCAGCGAAGTCTCCCGGTAAGGCCGGGCATGCAGCACGAAGGCCCGCTGCTGGTCGATCCGCACGATCGCCTCAGTCGGTGTAGCCGAGGCGCTTGAGCATGCCCTCGTCGTCCACCCAGCCCTCGCGGACCTTGACCCAAAGCTTGAGGAATACCTTGCGCTCGAACATCTTCTCCATGTGCCGACGCGCGGCACTGCCGATCGCCTTGAGCTGGGCGCCGCCCTGCCCGATCACGATCGCCTTCTGGCCCTCGCGCTCGACCCAGATGACCGCGTGGATCTCCGCCACGCCGTCGGGCCGATCGTCAAACCGCTCGATCTCCACCGTGGTGGCATAGGGAAGCTCCTGGTCCAGCCGCAGCATCAGCTGCTCGCGAACCATCTCGGCGGCCAGGAAGCGTTCGCTGCGGTCGGTGACCTCGTCTTCGCCGTAGACCGGCGGCTGCACCGGCAGGCGTGCGAGCAATGCGCGCTCGAGCTCGGGCAGCCCCTTGCGCTTGAGCGCACTGACGTAGTGGATCTCGTCGAAAGCATGCGTTTCGGCGAGTTTGGCCACGAACGGCAGCAGCACGCCCTTGTCCTTGCTGAGGTCGACCTTGTTGATCACCAGCAGGCGCGGCACGGCCTGCTCGACGAGCGCGGCGTAGACCGCTTCGTCCTCGTCGGTCCACCGCGCCGCCTCGATCACCTGCACCGCGACGTCGACGTCGCTGATGGCCGAGCGCGCGGCACGGTTGAGACTGCGATTCATCGCTCGCTTGGCGCCCCGATGCAGGCCCGGGGTATCGACGTAGAGGATCTGCCCCGCTTCGGTGGTATTGATGCCGAGGATGCGATGGCGCGTGGTCTGCGGACGCGGACTGACAATGGACAGGCGAAAGCCGATCAGCGCGTTGAGCAAGGTGGACTTGCCCACGTTGGGGCGGCCGGCGAGGGCCACCAGGCCGCAACGGTAGTCCTCGTGCGGAAGCTCGCGGGGAGCCTGGTCGAAATCGGGCAGGTCGATGGGGGTGTTCATGGTCTTCGTTCTTTCGGGGAATGGCGCCAGCATCGCGCCGCGGAGGCCTCGGCGCCAGCGGGAGATCAGTCTTTCGACGCTTCCAGCAGGCGGGACAGCACCGACTCGGCAGCCTCCTGCTCGGCGGCACGGCGGCTCGAACCGGTAGCGGCGGCTTCCACCACCAGCGGTTCGCTGACCAGGCAGAGCACGTCGAATTGCTTGGCATGGTCGTCGCCATGGCTGGCGAGCAGCTCGTAACGCGGCAGCGGCAAACCAAGCGCCTGCAGATGCTCCTGCAGCCGGGTCTTGGCATCCTTGGACGAACGTGGCAACGCTGCGACACGATCGGAGAACAGTCGTTGCACGACCGCGCGGCAAGCATCGAACCCGCCGTCCAGGTACACCGCCGCGATCAGTGCCTCAAATGCGTCGGCAAGGATCGACTCGCGACGGAAGCCACCGCTCTTCAACTCGCCGGGACCAAGCCGAAGCCGATCACCCAGCTCGAGCTCCCGCGCGATCACCGCCAATGCCTGGCCGTTCACGAGCTGCGCGCGAAGGCGGGAAAGCTCGCCCTCGCTGGCATTGGGATGCGCCTCGTAGAGCATCTCAGCGACGATGGCCCCAAGAAAGGCATCGCCGAGGAATTCAAGCCTCTCGTTGTTCGGCCTGCCGACGCTGCGATGGGTCAGCGCCAGGTCGACCAGCGACGGATCGCGGAAACGATAATCAAGCGCCAAGAATCACTCGCCCAGGGTGCCGGGAAGCTGCACGCTGTTGTTGAAATGCAGCAGGAAGTCGATGTTGGCGATGAAGGGGATCTGCTTGTCGTAGCTGACGGTCAGCGTGTAGGCGCCGTTGTTGCGCGTGACATTTATGTCGTTTGGACCAACGGTGGCGTCGTCGACGTACTGAAAGTCCAGCTTGCGAAGCAGGTCCTGCCGTACCGCCTCGACCGAATGATCGCCGCCATCGGTTGCGATCTGGGACATCGCCTTCTTGACGCCCATGAACTCGATATACGACGGCACCAGCTTCATCGCCATGTAGCCGAAAAAGGCGGCAATGATCAGGATGAACAGGAACCCGATCATCGTGATGCCCGACTGCTTTGATTTCATAGTCCCCTCGCTATGCCGCAAAGCGGCGACCCTCGGTGATGTGGATGGTGTCCAGCCGCCCGTCGGCACGCGCTCGACCGCGCCGCAGATTCTGCACCCGGGAGCGACGATCGTCACGCGCAGTCCGTCCCGGATTCAGTGGATCAAGGTGCCGATGCGCTTCCAGTCCACAAACCCGGTGTGCAGGCCGCGCCAGCTGAACCAGATCAGGAACGCCTTGCCGGCAAGGTTTTTCTCCGGCAGGCAGCCCCACCAGCGGCTGTCCAGGCTGTTCTCGCGATCGTCACCCATCACCAGGTAGCACCCCTGCGGCACCTTCGACGGCACCAGCTCGTTGGGGATGGCGTTGGTGGACATGCGCGCCGGCATTCGTGCCACCAAATGGTTGACCGTCTTGCCATCGGCCCCCGGCAGGTGCTCGGTCCAGATCGAGGCGCCGTAATAGAGCAGCTCGGCGTCTTCCGCGCGCTGCGGATTGCCCACGTAGGGACCGAGCTCGTCCGACGGTACCGCCTTGCCATTGATCACGATCTGGCTGTCCCGCACCTCGATCGTGTCGCCGGGAAGGCCGATCACCCGCTTGATCCAGTTCTGGCTCTGCACGGGTAGCGCATCGGCCGGACAGCGGTCACCGGGCCCCAGGCGCGGCGGACCGTTCTCGTCACCGCCGACCCGGGTCAGCTTGCCCGAGGCATCGCGGCACAGGTAGCCGGGAAACCGGAACACGACCACGTCGCCGCGCTTGGGCTCGCCGAGGTCGAGGAACTTGGTGTTGAACGCCGGCAGTCGCAGACCGTAGGCGAACTTGTTGACCAGGATGAAATCGCCGACGTCAAGCGTAGGCATCATCGAGCCGGATGGGATGCGGAACGGCTCGGCGACGAACGAGCGCAACAGCAGCACCACGAACACCACCGGAAACAGCGAACGGGCCCAATCCACCGGCACCGGATCGCGGTACTCCGCGCCGGCCGCGTCCAGCCGCGCCTTGCGACGTCGGTACAGCAGCAGGCGATCCAGCCCCCACACCACGCCGAACAGCACGGTCAGCCCGAGCAGGATGGCGGAAAAATCGAAATCCATGTGTCGCTCCGTCAGCGGAAAACGCTCGACCCACTCCGGCGAACATGCCGGCGGGCCACCACCCCCGATCCTTACTTGTCGACCTTCAGCACCGCCAGGAAGGCCTCCTGCGGGATCTCCACCCGGCCGACCTGCTTCATGCGCTTCTTGCCTTCCTTCTGCTTCTCCAGCAGCTTCTTCTTGCGGCTCACGTCGCCGCCGTAGCACTTGGCCAGCACGTTCTTGCGCAGCGCCTTGACGGTGGATCGCGCAATGATCTGCGCGCCGATCGCCGCCTGGATCGCCACGTCGAACTGCTGCCGCGGAATCAGGTCCTTCATGCGCTCGACCAGCTCGCGGCCACGCCGCTCGGCGTGCACCCGGTGCACGATCAGGCTGAGCGCATCGACGCGATCGCCATTGATTAGCACGTCGGTGCGCACGAAAGGGCCGGCCTCGAAGCGGTCGAAGTGGTAGTCCATCGAGGCGTAGCCGCGCGAGACCGACTTGAGGCGGTCGAAGAAATCCAGCACCACCTCGGCCAGCGGGATCTCGTAGGTGATCTGCACCTGGGTGGCCAGGTACTGGATCGAACGCTGCACGCCGCGCTTCTCCTCGCACAGCGTGATGATGTTGCCGATATAGTCCTGCGGCGTGAGGATGCTGGCCACCACAATCGGCTCGCGGATCTCGTCGATCTGCGGCACCGGCGGCAGCTTCGCAGGGTTGTCGAGCGACATCACCGTGCCATCGGTCTTGAGGACCTCATAGACCACGGTGGGCGCGGTGGTGATCAGGTCCAGGTCGTACTCGCGCTCCAGCCGTTCCTGCACGATCTCCATGTGCAGCATGCCGAGGAAGCCGCAGCGGAAGCCGAAGCCCATCGCCTCGGAGGATTCCGGCTCGAAGAACAGCGCGGCATCGTTCAGGCGCAGCTTGTCCAGCGCCTCGCGCAGCGCCGGGTAGTCGTCGGCCGAGACCGGGAACAGGCCGGCGAACACGCGCGGCTGCATGGTCTGGAAGCCAGGCAGCGGCCTGTCGGCGGGCTTGCCGGCCAGGGTCAGCGTGTCGCCGACCGGTGCGCCATGCACGTCCTTGATCGACGCGGTGATCCAGCCCACCTCGCCCGCGCCCAGCTTCGCCAGCTTCTTCCGCTTGGGGGTGAACACGCCCAGCTCGCCGACCTCGTGGGTGCGGCCGGTGGACATCACCAGCAGCTTGTCGCCGGGCTTGATCTCGCCCTGCATCACGCGCACCAGCGAGACCACGCCCAGGTAGTTGTCGAACCAGGAGTCGATGATCAGCGCCTGCAGGCGGTCGGTGTCGCGCGGCTTCGGCGGCGGGATCCGGTGGATGATCGCCTCCAGCACCTCGATCACGTTCTGGCCGGTCTTGGCGCTGACCGGGATCGCGTCCGAGGCGTCCAGTCCGATCACCGCCTCGATCTCGCCCTTGGCTTTCTCGATGTCGGCGGTGGGCAGGTCGATCTTGTTTAGGACCGGGATCACCTCCAGTCCCTGCTCGATCGCGGTATAGCAGTTGGCCACCGACTGCGCCTCGACGCCCTGGGCGGCGTCCACCACCAGCAATGCGCCCTCGCAGGCGGACAGCGACCGGCTGACCTCGTAGCTGAAGTCGACGTGGCCGGGGGTGTCGATGAAGTTGAGCTGGTAGGTCTTGCCGTCACGTGCCGTGTATGGCAACGAGACCGACTGCGCCTTGATGGTGATGCCGCGCTCGCGCTCGATCGGGTTATTGTCGAGTACCTGGGCCTCCATTTCGCGCTCGGTAAGGCCACCGCAGAGCTGGATGATGCGATCGGCCAGCGTGGACTTGCCGTGGTCGATGTGCGCGATGATGGAGAAATTGCGGATCAGTTCCATGGGCTACGCTGTCGGCTTGCACCGCGACGGGGAAGGCCGTGGCGGCGTGCCGCCGGGCTGGCGGCACGAACCCGGCATTATCGCATGGAACACCCCTTTCCCACCGCCCCGGGGCCGATTCGACCCCGGAGCTTTTCCCGGTTACTTGCCCTCGGGCACGGTCACGCCGATGAAGCTGCTCTGGTCGCCACGGCGCACCAGCAGCAGCACCGTGCTGCCGGCCTTGACGTCCTTCGTCGCGGACTTGAAGTCCGCCACGCTGCCGATCGCTTTCTGGTCGACGCGCAGGATCACGTCGCCCGGACGCAGTCCCGCCTGTGCGGCCGCCTCGCCGCTGATGTCGGTGATCTGCACGCCCTCGCCCGGGCGCAGGCCCATCTGCTTGCGGTCATCGGCGCCCAGCGCACCCACGGTCAGCCCCAGCGCCTTGGCCCCGGTCATGCCGACCGATGCGCTGCCGGTCGAGGACACCGCATCCGGATCACGCGGGGCCGAGCCGACCGTCACTTCCAGCGTCTTGTGCCTGCCGTCGCGCAGGATCTCGACCGGAACCTTCGCGCCCGGTTTGGTCAGGCCGACCAGCGGTGGCAAATCGCCGGGCTGGTCGATCTCCTGTCCGTTGTACTTGAGGATGATGTCGCCGGGTTCGATACCGGCCTTTTCCGCCCCGCTATCGGGGCTGACCTGAGTGACCGCAGCGCCCGCGCCGCGGTCGAGCTTGTAGACCTTGACCATGTCGTCGCTGATGCCCTGCACCATCACGCCGAGCTGGCCCCGGGTGACGAAACCCTTGGTCTTGAGCTGCTCTACCGCGTTCATCGCCACGTCAATCGGGATCGAGAACGCCACGCCCTGGTAGCCGCCGGTGTTGGAGTAGATCTGCGAGTTGATACCGACCACTTGGCCCTGCAGGTTGAACAGCGGACCGCCGGAGTTGCCGCGGTTGATCGGCACGTCGGTCTGGATGAACGAGGTATATGGCTGGTCGCCGCTGCCCAGGTTGCGCCCGATCGCGCTGACAATGCCCTGGGTCACGGTGTAGTCGAAGCCGAACGGCGAGCCGATCGCCAGCACCCACTGGCCCGGCTTGAGCGACTGCGACTCGCCGATATGCACGGTCGGCAACTTGCCCGGCACGTCCACCTTGAGCAACGCGATGTCGTATTGCGGATCGGTCCCCACCACCTTGGCCGTCAACGTGCGTCGATCCTGCAGGCGGACCGTGACCTCATCGGCATGATCGACCACGTGGTTGTTGGTCAGAATGTAGCCGTCACTGGAAATGATGAATCCCGAGCCCAGCGAGATGTGCTTCTGATCTTCGGGCGACGGCATCATGGGCATCCCGAAGAAGCGGCGAAGGATTTCCTCCTGATCGTCGCCTCCGGCCCCTTTGCCGGCGATTCGCGGCTGGCTGCGACCGTTGTACTTGGCCTCGACGTGAACCACCGCCGGGGCGTTCTGCTGGACGATACCGGTGAAATCAGGCAATACGGCAGCAGCCGCCGCAGGGGCGGCCACCTGGGCCTGCACGCCACCGGCGGCGGCCAGACCGATAAAGACACTGAAAGCAAGCAGGCGCAGGGTGGGACGACTCATGATCTCCTCCTGTGGGACTAAATCAGGCAAACGGCGGCAGACGATGCGTCACAGACGCATCGGACCGAAGGTCGGGAAAGGGAATACGCGCCGCGGCTCAGCCGCGCGGCCCTTCGTCACTGGGCCGCAGCGGCCTCGCGCGCGGGGCGCCGGGCCGGCTGACGGGCCATACCGGGATCGACCAGCAGCAGATAACTGCCATCGGCAGCCGGGAGCGTGGCCTTTACACGGTAAGGAGAGATGGATTGCTCATAGGGAGAAATCGAGTCGCCTTGCGGGTAGGACGCCATCTGCGTCATGCGCATCGGATTGCTGTTGCTGAGCCAGCGTGGCACGGCCGCGGGCGCGGGCAACGCCGATGGCGCGCGACTCGTCGTCTGCCCCGGCGCGCTCGACTGGGCGACGGAGGCCGGGCCTGGGACATTGCTGGCGACTGGACCGGTCGGACGGGCGGCCATCAGCGCGACCACCGCCACACCCGCGGCGATGGCGCCACCCGCAGACAGCCGGAACCAGTGATGACGCCGCGCACGAGGCATGGCGACCGGGGCCGAATCGCTTTCGATCGCACGCATCACCCGGTCGGTGAACGAGGCCGTGGCCAACGTAAGCAGCTCTCGGCGCAGGCTGGCCGAAGCCAGGTGGAACCGCTCCCAGCGCACCAGCAGGGCCCGATCATGGTCGAGCCCACGAAGCAGGAACCGAAGCTCCTCGCCAGTCAGCTCGCCGTCCATGCCGGCAGAAAGTTGTTCGGGTTGATGATTCATGCCTGATCCTCGCGATCGGACAACAGCGGACGCAACTTGTCATCGATAGACTCCCGCGCACGGAAAATGCGGGAACGCACAGTGCCGATAGGACACTGCATTGCCTCGGCGATCTCTTCGTAGCTCAGACCATCCACCTCTCTCAGCGTGATTGCAGTCCGCAGCTCTTCGGGCAGGGCTTGGACCGCGGCGAACACGGTTTGTTCCACCTGCTGACGCATCATTTCGCGCTCGGGCGTCGCGGTCTCCTGCATGCGGTCGGAGCCCGGCACGAAGACGGCGTCTTCCGCGTCGATGTCATCGGCCGGCGGGCGCCGCCCCTGCGCGACCAAGTGATTCTTGGCCGTGTTGACCGCGATCTTGTACATCCACGTGTAGAAGGCACTGTCCCCACGGAACGAACCGATCGCCCGCCAGGCGCGGACAAACGCGTCCTGGGCGATATCCTCGGCCTCGGCGTGATTGTTCGCGTAGCGGGAAACAAGCCCGATGATCTTGTGCTGGTACCTCCGCACCAGCAGGTCGAACGCCCGCTTGTCCCCTTTCTGGACGCGTTCGACCAGCGCCCGGTCCAGCTCGTTTTCGCCCATCCGGGCCGTCTCCTTGATTACTGTCGCCACGAATACCGGATTCTCGACGGGAGGATGGAGGCCGGTCAGACAAGTCGCGACGCCGCAAGTTCACCCCGCCCCTTCAGGTTGGGATGGACCCGGCCCGGCTCAAGCCGCCACCACCCCACCCGACTCCACCAGGCGCTGGCGTTCCGCCAGAAGCCGCTCGAAGCTGGATTGCGGCAAGGGGCGGCAAAACAGATAGCCCTGCAGCTCGTCGCACTGATTGGCCCGCAAGAACTCGAAGTGCTGCTCGATTTCCACGCCCTCCGCAACAACTCCGCGCTTGAGCCGATGGGCCATCTCTATGGTGGCGCGAACGATGGCCTCGTCGTCCGGATCGATGCCGATGTTGCGCACGAAGCTCTGATCGATCTTGATACGGTCGGCCGGCAATCGCCGCAGGTAGTCCAGCGACGCGGCGCCGGTACCAAAGTCATCGATGGCGATTCGGCACCCGAGTTCGTGCAGACCCTCGAGGTTCTCGACCAGATTCGGCACTTCCTTGATCGAGATGCTCTCGGTGACCTCCAGCTCCAGCAGCTCGGGGTCGAGCCCGGTCTCCCCCAGCACCCCGGCGACCACTTCGAGAAGATTCCGCTCCATCAGCTGTACAGCCGACAGGTTCACCCCGAGCCGCAGGCGCAGACCATAGGCCCGCTCCCAGGCGTGCGCCTGAGCACAGGCCGTGCGCAGGACCCATTCGCCGATCGACACGATCAGGCCCGATTCTTCCGCCAGCGGGATGAAAACGCCGGGACTGATCCCGCCCAGCTCGGGATGCTCCCAGCGCACCAGCGCTTCCATGCCCACGATGTCCTCGGTGCCCGCATCCACCTGCGGCTGGTAGAACACACGCAACTCGCCGTTGCGCTCGGCATGACGCAGCCGGGAGATCAGCGCCACGTCCTGCTGCTGAGCCTGGTCCTGGCTCATCTCGTAGATCTGGAAATTGTTGCGTCCCAGATGCTTGGCCGCGTACATCGCCTCGTCGGCGTGCCTGAGCAACGTGTCGGCATCGGAGGCGTCATCCGGGAAGAAACTCACTCCGATCGAGGCGGTGACCTGCAACTCCTCACCACCGTCGAGGTGCAGCGGGGCTTCCATCACCTGCACGATCTTCTCCGCCACGCGCAGGACATCGTCGCTCTTGATGATGTGCCGGAGCACGACCGTGAACTCGTCGCCCGCATAACGCGCCACCGTGTCGGAAGCGCGAATCGAACTGCACAGGCGCTGGGTCACCACGCGCAGGACCTGATCGCCGGCGGCGTGCCCAAGGGTGTCGTTGATCCCCTTGAAGTTGTCCAGATCGAGGAACAGCACGGCAAAGCACTCACCCGTACGGTGGGCCTCCCGCAGGATGGTTTCCAGGCGATCGTTGAATAGCAACCGGTTGGGTAAGCCGGTGAGCGCGTCGAGCAGGCCCTCCGCCCGCCCCTGCTCGCGCGTGCGCACCAGCTCGATCGACTGGGCGAAGCGCGCAGCCGCACAGTGCAGGACGGGCTCGACGATCTCGGCACGGCCCAGCCCCCGGCGGCGACCGACCAGCAGGGCGCCGATGACACTGCGCCGCTCGTCCAAAAGTGGCAGCCCGGCAAATCCCTCCAGTTGGAGCGACTGCAGCAGCGGATCATACTCGGCCAGTCGGCGGCCATCCTCGACGTGAAACATGCTCTTGCCGCCGAGCACGCGCCGCAGTGAGACCTGCTCCTGTGGCGACGGCCAAGGCAAGTCTTCACCTTCCCAATGCTGCAGCAGCCGCATCGGTGTGGCGCTGTCCTCGGGACGTGCCGACCACAGCGCCAGGTAGTCGAGAGAAAGCTCGTCGACCAGCAATCGCGCGGTGGACGCGTGGGGATCTACCCCCCCGCCGGACTGGACGATGCGCGACAGAAGTGCCAGCGCCGCCTCGCCGCGGGTTTCGGCGCGATCGCTGCGAAAAGCGATGGCGACGGCATCACGTCCGCGATGCCTTACGCGCCGCGCATTCGCCAGTCCGGTATCGGTACCGTGCCGAGTTCTGCGCTGGCACGGATACCAGTGGCGGTCGGCCTCCCCGAGTACCTGCTCGAGCTCGACACCCTCGAACGCCAGGAGCTGGGCGAGCGGCTTGCCGAGCAGATCGGTCACCGCAAGCTGCGAGTGCCGGAGCAGGGCAGCGTTGAGATCAAGCACGCGGTCGCCGGCCGGGTCCACGATCATCCATTCGGCATCGCCATCCTCGTCATCGAAGGCAAAGCGGTAAGCGAGCGTCTCCTCTGGCGCCGGGCGGAGCGGCCCGACGGCGGATGGCCCGCTGGCCGGCTGGCGCGTGAGGACCCGTCTCCAACGGGCCACCAGGTCACGTTCGATGTTGGTGCTGTCCAGCCAGTCGGCCACCGACTCGGGCAGCAGCGCCGGACCGGTCTTGCAGTCCGGCGCGAACACCGCAAGCATCGGCGCGGCGCGGCAGCTTTCCATCGCGCGAAGCTGTTCGCAGCAGGCGCGGGAGGCACGACCATCCCCCTCGAAAGCCAGAACGACCAGCGAGACCGGCCCGCGACCAGCCAGCAGGATCGCCGCATGGGCGGCATCACGAGCGCTCAGGATGCGGTCGTGGTCCTCGCGATCGAGCACGTCGAACAGCCGCCGCCGCAACTCGCGGTGCGATGCGACCACCAGCATGTCTTTTGCTGCGGCCAAATCAGACCACCCAACGACCGTCGCGCAGCCGTGGGCGGACAGGCTGGTCGGCCTCGCCCCCGATCCGCACGATCGCCTCGCCAAGGTGCTCGACCAGCGCCGCTGGCGGATCGAGCAGTACCACCCGCCTCAGATGTCCGCTGGGAGCACGGGCCAGCTGGCGCAGCAAGGTCGCATCCATCGCGGAGAGGGGAAGTTCGATGCCTGATATCAGGTACACGCCGAAATGCATGCTCTGCTGCATGTAGCGCAGCGCATTGCCGAGCCGCTGGCACCCCGGCACCTTCGAGTGTGCCTCACGCAGGCTGCCCAAGCCGACGTCCGGCTGCCACAGGTAGACCGCCTGCCCGGTATGCCGGGCAATCGCCCGGAAGTCCTGCAACAGGGTCGCCATATCCCCGCCCTCGAGCGCAATCAACCCTCCCGGTGCCGAGAGGATGCGCTCGAAGAGCTCGATACCCGCCTTGGGCGGACTGGAGGCCATCATGGTCTGCATACAGCGCAGTACGTTTGCGCACTGCCGGGCAATTGGCAATAGCTGGCGTGACGCGGTTGGCACGGGGCGCCGCCGGCGCTCCCCGGAACGGCTGCGGCAACCTCGCAATCGACCGTCCGGGAGGGTATGGTTTGGCTCCCCTCCCTCGGCACCTCATGCCCATGTTCGAAGGATTGCGATTCATTCACTGGAAAACCAGCGTGGACGACAACGGCGTCGTCACACTCTCGCTGGACAGGGCTGGCAGCAGCGCCAACGCCATCTCGCGGGCGGTGCTTGACGAACTGGAACAGATCGTCGAGCGCCTGGCCATCGAGAAGCCGGCCGGCGTGATCATCCACTCGGCAAAAGCCTCCGGGTTCGCCGTAGGAGCGGACATCCGGGAATTCGTGAACTACGCCGCACAGGGCACGGTGCGGGAAAACATCGAGCACGGTCAGCGCGTGTTCGAGCAGTTGGCGCGCCTGTCCTGTCCGACGGTCGCCGCCATCCATGGAGCCTGCATGGGGGGCGGCACGGAGCTGGTGCTGGCATGTCGCCAGCGTATCGCCGCCGATGACGACTCGACGAGGATCGGCCTGCCCGAGGTGATGCTGGGGATCCACCCCGGCTGGGGCGGCTCGGCAAGGTTGCCCCGCCTGATCGGCGCCACCGACGCCTTACCGGTTATGCTCACCGGCAAGCCGCTGTCCGCCAGGCGTGCGATGGCGCTCGGAGTGGTCGACCGGATCGCACCGGCGAACGAGCTCCTGGCTGAAGCGCGTGCCCTGCTCCGGCGCCCCCAGCAGCATCCGCTTTCGCGACGCGTGAAGGCCTGGGCGACCAACCTGTGGCCGGTACGCCAGGCGTTGGCTCCGATGGTGGTCAAGCAGACCGCCGCCAAGGTGCGCCGCGAGCACTACCCGGCGCCGTTCGCCCTCATCGAGGTCTGGCGTCGTGGCAACGGCTCGATCCAGCAACGGCTGAAGCTCGAGGCGCGCTCGGTGGCGAAGCTGGCCGATACACCAACGGCGCACAACCTGATCCGCATCTTCTTCCTGCAGGAACGCCTCAAGCATCAGGGAGCCGGCATCGAGCACGGCATCGCGCATGTCCACGTGGTGGGCGCGGGCGTCATGGGCGGCGACATCGCCGCCTGGTGCGCGCTGAAGGGCTTCCAGGTGACCCTGCAGGACCGCGAGATGAAATACGTGCAACCTGCACTGGAGCGGGCGCGCAAGCTGTATGAGAAGAAGCTCAAGACGCAGGAAAAGATCGAGTCTGCCGTGCGCCGTCTGCGCGCAGATGTCGAGGGCAAAGGCGTAGCCGAAGCCGATCTGGCGATCGAAGCGATCTTCGAAAACGCGGAGGCCAAACGGGCACTGTATGCGGTGATCGAGCCGCAGTTCCAGGCCAGTGAAATCCTGGCCAGCAACACCTCGAGCATCCCCCTGGACGAGCTGAGCACCTCGCTGGCACATCCCCAGCGCTTCCTGGGTCTGCATTTCTTCAACCCGGTGGCACAGATGCCGCTGGTCGAAGTGGTGCGGCACGAGGGGCTCGACGCGGCCGTGGAGAAGCGCGCACTGGCCTTCTGCAAGGCTCTTGGCAAGCTGCCGGTCGCAGTGAAGGGCACGCCGGGCTTCCTGGTCAACCGTATTCTCATGCCCTACCTGCTTGAGTCCTTGCGTCTTTACAGCGAGGGCGTGCCGGGGCCGGTGCTTGACCGCGAGGCAAAGAAATTCGGCATGCCGATGGGCCCGATCGAGCTGGCCGACACGGTCGGTCTGGATGTGTGCGCCTCGGTAGGCAAGGAGCTGGCCCCGTTCCTTGGCCTCGAGCTGCCTCCGGGAATCGAGGATCGCCTCGAAGCCGGGAAGCGCGGCAAGAAAGACGGGGCCGGCCTCTACATCTGGGAAGACGGCAAACCGAAGAAGCCCGAAGTCGACCCGGACTACACTCCGGCCACCGACCTGCAGGATCGCATGATCCTGCCCATGGTGAACGAAGCGGTCGCCTGTCTTGCCGAGGGTGTGGTCGACGACGCGGATCTGCTCGATGCGGGCGTTATCTTCGGCACGGGTTTCGCACCGTTCCGCGGCGGCCCGATCACCTACGCGCGCGGTGAGGGGGTCGAGGCGATCAGGGGGCGACTGGAAAAACTGGCCAGGGTCCACGGCATCCGCTTTACGCCAAAGGCCGGCTGGGACCTGCCCGAGCTGCGCGAGTCACCCAGGTTCGACGCGGGCTGAGCCGCCCGAACCGGCACCGAGGCGCTGCCGCCGGTGCCCCGCGTTACCAGACCAGGTCGTCTGGCACGCCGTCGTTGGACGAATCCGGTGCGTCCGGGTCGACGACCAGTGCCAAGGCCTCCGGGTCAACCACCTTCACCTGATCGGCCACGGCACGACTGACCAGGAGGTAGCGCCCGGCAAACTGAATCACCCCCAGCTCGCCCGCGTTCAGTGCCAGCAACTGGCCCGCGTCCACGTAGACGCGACGGATCTTGCCACCGTACTCGAAGTGACGGGCCTGATCGGCCTCCGGCTTGTTCAGCGCCTGCCCTTCGAGCAGCTTCTGAACCAGGTTCCGCCGCTCACGCTTGACGCGCGCCCGCTCGGCTGCCTCCTGTTCCGCCTTGCGCCGCTCGGCGGCTTCGGTCTGCGCCCGAATGGCGTACGCCTTGGCCAGATCGATCTCGCTACCGTCGGCACGACGCCCGCCATCGCGCCGACCGGTTTTGGCCGGCTTCGGCCGGGCCCCGGGCGGCGCGGTTCGACGCTCGTCCCTGACCTGTTTGACGATGCCACTCTTCAGCAACTGGTCGCGCAAGGAGTCGCCCATGCTTCGATTCGTCTCCGTGATGATTCAGTAGTGCGGCGGCGGCGGCTCGTCTTGAGCGTCACTGCCAGCCCCCACCCGTACCAAGGCCAATTCGGTTCGCAGGTCGCGCACGATGCGCTCGAGTGCGGCAATCCGCAACGCCTGTTCGGCCTCGGCGGTCCCCAGCGCATGCACCGTGTCGTCGATGAAGGTCAGCCTGACCTCCAGCTCGGTCAACCGTTGCTCGAGATCGGGACGGTCCGGGGCCATGCTGATCAGCCCCTGCTCAAGCTGCGGCCGCGGCCAATGCCGTAATAGGCAAGTCCCGCCTCCTCTACCGCTGCCGGGGCGTAGAGGTTGCGCCCATCAAAGATGACCGGGGTGCCCAGTGCCGCCTTGATACGGTCAAAATCGGGACTGCGGAAGGCTTTCCACTCGGTGACGATCGCCAGCGCGTCGGCTCCCTCGAGCGCCTCGTACGGGTGCTCGCACAGCACCAGGTCGTTGCGATCGCCGTAAATGCGCCGGGTTTCGTCCGCCGCTTCCGGATCGAAGGCGCGCACCCGGGCACCCGCGTCCCAGAGCATCTCCATGAGGCGCCGACTGGATGCCTCGCGCATGTCATCGGTATTGGGCTTGAACGCCAAACCCCACAGTGCCACGGTCTTGCCGGCCAGCTGGCCATCGAAATGACGGCGGATCAGCTCGAACAGCTTTTCCTTCTGGCTCCGGTTGACCTGCTCTACTGCACCCAGCAGCCGGGCCTCGTAGCCGTGGGCCCGGGCGGTGCGCTCCAGTGCCTGGACATCCTTGGGAAAACAGGAACCGCCATAGCCCGCCCCGGGGTAGATGAAGTGATAGCCGATACGCGGATCCGATCCGATACCCTGTCGCACCAACTCCACGTCCGCTCCCACCCGCTCGGCGATATTGGCGATCTCGTTCATGAAGCTGATCTTGGTCGCCAGCATGGCGTTGGCCGCGTACTTGGTCAGCTCGGCGGAGCGGACGTCCATCAGCACGGTGCGGTCGTGGTTGCGATTGAAAGGTGCGTAGAGCTTGCGCATCACCGCGACCGCCTTTTCGCTGTCGCTGCCGAGCACGATGCGATCCGGCCGGAGGCAGTCCTCGACAGCGTCTCCTTCCTTGAGGAACTCGGGGTTGGAGACCACATCGAACGGCACCTGCACGCCGCGCCCGGCGAGCTCTTCGGCGACCGCGGCGCGCACGCGGTCCGCAGTCCCCACCGGCACGGTCGACTTGTTGACGATCACCGTATAGCGCTCGAGCAGACGGCCAATCGTGCGAGCCACTGCCAGCACGTACTGAAGGTCGGCACTGCCGTCTTCGTCGGGAGGCGTACCCACCGCGATGAAGATCACTTCGCCATGCCTGATCGCCGGCGCGGGATCTGTCGTGAAGTCGAGCTGACCTTCCTCGTGATTGCGAAGCACCATCGGCTCCAGTCCGGGCTCGAAGATCGGAATTTCACCGTTCTTCAGGCGCGCCACCTTCGCTTCATCGACGTCCACGCACACCACGTGGTTGCCCATTTCCGCGAGGCACGCGCCCGTGACCAGACCTACGTAACCCGTGCCGAAGATGGTGACTTTCATCGCCTCATGCGTCCCTGAAGATAAATTCCAATTGTAGCAGCCGGCCAGCGGCCGCAGCCGCAAACGAGAGAGGGCGCGAATCGCTTCGCGCCCTCTTCCAGTTCAGCTCGGGAAAAGAACCTGGATCAGTTGCCCGGGCCCTGGGCCTGACCTGCCGGGGTCGGACCGGTCTTCTCGAGCGTGACGTCGAAGATCAGCGTCTCGTTCGGCGGGAAGCCGTTGCCCGGCTGCGCGCCGTAGGCCAGGCTCGACGGGATGAACAGCTTGTAGTGGGCGCCGGTCTGCATGAGCATCAGGCCTTCGCGGAACCCGGGGATCACGCCAGCCAACGGAATCGGCACGGAGGTACCGCCCTTCGGTTCCGGATGATCCGCCGAAGCATCGAACTTTTCGCCATTCACGAACGTGCCGGTGTAGGCGATCTGCACCGTATCGTTCGGGCCGGGGCGCGGGCCGCTACCGGCGGAAATCACCTCGTACTGCAGGCCGGAGGCGGTGGTCTTGACGCCCGGCTTGGTCTTGTTCTTGGCGAGGAACGCCTTGCCCTCGGACTCGTTCTGCGCGGCCACCTTCTCGTACTGGGCCTTCGCCTTGGCCTGCAGGTTGGCGATGAACGCCTGCTTGACCTGCTTGTACTCGTCCTCGCTCATCGTCGGCTTCTGACCGGATAGCGCGGACTGCACGGCGCGCGCCACCGTAGCCGGGTCGACTTCGTCACGCACCAGCGGCGGGAGCGAGCTGGCCAGGTCCCAACCCACCACGTAGCTGGCCTTGGTCTTGTCGACCTTGCCGGCCGCGGAGGACTTGGCTGCCTGCGCATGGGCGCCGGCGGTCATGCCCAGCGCCACGGCCAGAGCGGCCGCCGTGAGCGTGGGACGCAGAAAATGCTTCATTCGAGACTCCCTCATATGGAATATGCCGGCGGCGCCGGACAAGCCTCCGACCCGGAGGCTGGCCGTTCATTGTGCGGCCGCCGCCAGCGCTTGGCAACGACACGAGGCCTGCGACCCTCGCCCCCGGGAAAGGTTCCCTTTCGTCCTCCAGCGGCGGACGTGACCAGGGTCACTGCTTGGCAATCGTGTCCCGCAGGGCCGCCTGCAGCCTCGCGTGCACCTTGACCAGCCCCCGCCACATCACCACCGCCAGAAGTACCCCCGCAGCCGCCAGGGACAGGGCGATACCGCGGGGAGGCAGGATGGTCGAGCCGAGCGCCCCCACCAGAACCGCTAGAGCGAACAATGTGGCCAGGGGAATCAGCCTGGCCAGCACGCTGCGGATGGCACGGGTGTAGGCACCCGCGTGACGCTCCCGGATACCCAGCTCGGCAAGCAGCATGCCGAGCGCCTCGGCCTTGCGATAGACCGCTATCAACAGCGGCAGCGACAGGAACAGCGCAGTCGCCCAGATCACCGCGTGCCTGGCGTCACGCGAAAGACCCAGTTGCGAGAACCAGGCCCAGTTGTGGGCGTTGACGTAGGCCCCCACCACGAACAACGTCACCACGAGCATCACGTTCACCGCGATGTGCACGAGCAGGCGTCGCAGCATCGCGGCCAACGCGGCGTTCTCATCGACCGGCCGCAGGTTTTCGAGCCAGCCGCTATAGCTGGTGGCCAGCAGGCTGAGGGACGATGGCGCGACACGGCGCAGGCCATCGACCAACCCATCGGCCGAGCGGACCAGGTATGGCGACAGCGCCATGCAGATCACCGAAACGGCCACCGCGACCGGGTAGATGAAGTCGCTGACTGCTCCCAGCGACAGGCCCAGCGTCGCGATCACGAAGGAAAATTCGCCGATCTGGGCCATGCTGACCCCCGTGCGCACCGCGGTACGCGGGTCATGGCCAATCACGAACACGCCAAGACTGCAGGCCACTGTCTTGCCCACCATCACCACGGAGGCGATCAGCAGAGCCGGCAGCGCATATTGCGCCAGCATGACCGGATCGATCTTCAAGCCGATCGCCACGAAGAACAGCGCAGCGAACATGTCGCGTAGCGGCTCGATCAGGCGCATTACCTGGCCCGCACTGCGCGCCTCGGCCACCACTGCGCCCATGAGGAATGCGCCGAGTGCCACCGAAAACCCCATCCAGGCAGCAAACAGGCTCGCCCCGAAGCACAAACCAAGGGTGCTGACCAGCAACACTTCGGACCGGCCGAAGCCAGCCACGTAATCGACCAGCCGCGGCACCAGCAGCAGGCCGACGATCATCCCCGCCACGACGAAGAGTCCGAGATGGCCGATCAGCGTGAACGCCGTCGACGCCTCCACTGAACCGCCGATCGCCACGGCGGTGAGCATGGTCAGCAATACGATGGTCAGCATGTCCTCGGCGACCAGCAAACCGACGACTAGGCGCGCAAACGGGCGATCGCCCAGCCCCCCCTCGGCGAGGGTCCGTGTCGCCACCATCGTGGACGACAGCGCCACGATGCCGCCCAGGAACAAGGCATCGGTGCCATGCCAGCCAAATGCCTCGCCCAGACCGTAGCCGATCCAGAGCATCACCCCGACCTCGGCCACGGCGACGAGCAGAATGCCAAGACCCACCTCACGCAGCTTGCGGATGCTGAACTCGAGGCCAAGGGTAAACATCAGCAGCACGACGCCGAGATTGGAGATGTCGTCGATGGTGCGGGGATCGGCCACCAGCACGCCCGGGGTGTGGGGGCCTATCAGCACACCGGCAAGGATGTACCCGAGCAGCACCGGCTGGCGCAGACGGTGGAACACGATGGTCGTGGCACCAGCCACGATCATCACGATCGCCAAGTCGCGGATGAAGCCGATCTCGTGCATGCGCGGTCCCACAAGAGCCTGCCTCCAGCTTAGTTGCTGGAGCCGACAAACGGATGCGATGAATGCTGAAACGCTCCACGCAAGCCGAGTGAAAATTTTTGAAAATTTCGCTTGACGGAATCGCGAACCCTGCCTATTCTTTCGGGCTTCCAGCGGCGGGGCCATAGCTCAGCTGGGAGAGCGCCTGCATGGCATGCAGGAGGTCGGCGGTTCGATCCCGCCTGGCTCCACCAACTTATTTGTCCCCATCGTCTAGAGGCCTAGGACACCACCCTTTCACGGTGGCGACCGGGGTTCGAATCCCCGTGGGGACGCCAAGTTGGAACCCGCCGATTCGCGAAAGCGATGGAAGGTTAGCTGTAGCAAAACGTGGAGCGGTAGTTCAGTCGGTTAGAATGCTGGCCTGTCACGCCGGAGGTCGCGGGTTCGAGTCCCGTCCGCTCCGCCACTTACGAGAAGCCCGCCTTGCGCGGGTTTTTTGTTGCCCGCGATTCGCGCGGCGCGCCCTCGCTCACCCCACCGGGGCCGGCGGCTCCCGCTCGCACTCCAGCGTGCCCAGCGAATGCCCCTGCTCGGCCAGGTATTCCAGCCAGCGGGTCAGGAACCCATTCATCCGCAGCCGGTGCTGCAGCACCGTGCGCGCTGGCGGAAACGGACCGAGCACCTGCCATAGGTGCCGTCCGGGATGACAGTGCAGCGCCTCGGCCACGTGCGCATCCGTGTATACCCGCAGCTGCGCTGACGGCGTGCGCAGCCCGGTCTGCTCGTCGACCAGGTCGTAGGTCAGTTCCAGCTCGAGTGTGTAAGGATGGCGTTCCAGCACCTGCAGGTGCACATCCAGACCATCGTCGATGCTCGACACGTAGCGTCCGGGAGAGAGCTCCTGGGGAGCAAACAGCCGTGCAAGCCGATGATAGTTCTCGGCATACAGCCCCATGAGGAACTCGAAGCGCCCGGGAAGCAGCGCGGTACGTCGATCCAGGACAACGCTCATACAGCCGGAAAGCTCCTCTGGAAACTCAGAACATGGTGCGCTCGATGCCGAAACGCTCGAAGATCTTGCTGGCGATTTCTTCGATCGAAACATGCGTGGTGTTGAGGCTGGGAATGGCCTCGCGACGCATGAGCTTCTCCGCCTGCGCCAACTCCCAGCGGCACTGCTCGATCGTGGCATAACGACTGTTGGCGCGGCGCTGCTCGCGAATCTGCGCCAGACGCTGGGGGTCGATGGTGAGGCCGAACAGGCGGTCCTTGTAGGGACGCAAGCGGACTGGTAGCTCCAGCTTGTCCAGGTCGTCGTCCGTGAGCGGATAGTTGGCGGCACTAACTCCATAATGCAAGGCCATGTAGAGACAGGTCGGCGTCTTGCCCGAGCGGGATACACCCACCAGGATCAGATCGGCCTGGGCATAGTCCACATCGATGCCATCGTCGTGGGTGAGCGCGTAGTTGGTCGCATTGATGCGCGCCTCGTACTTGTCGAAGTCGACCAGGCCGTGCGAGCGGTTCACCGCCCCGGACCGCTTCGCCCCCAATTCCACCTCCAGTGGACCAATGAATGGCGCAAACACATCCAGCATCAGCGCTCCGCTGGTCGCGACGATATCGCACAAGGTGCGGTCTGCCATGGTGTTGACCACGATCGGTCGCTGTCCCGTCTGCGCGTATCGGGTCTTGATGCGCAGCGCGGCCGCCTCGGCCTTTTTCGCGTCGTCCACGAACGGCAGGCGATGCTTGTCGAAGGCCGTCCCCTCGAATTGCGCCAGGATGCTGTTGCCGATTGTCTCGGCAGTAATACCAGTTGAATCGGAAATGAAGAAAACAGTCCGCTGCATGATTCGATCCGAAAGTGGCTGTATAGGGCGGTGGCTCACGTTATCGCATGCGTGAGGCGCTGTGTGTCTTGATCCTTGGCTGACTGGTATGCAGGTGGAGCGGCGACGGATTGCATTGGTCTTCTTGTGCCATGCACCATCCGCAGCGGACAATACCAGTTCTTTGTGACCCGCTCTCGGCTGGTCGCACCGAACTACCCCACTTGAGTTCCGAGGAGATCCACCTTGAACGACCTGGTGCTTTGGCTTGACCAGCTTCGCATGACCGACCTGGGCAAGGTCGGTGGCAAGAATGCCTCGCTGGGCGAGATGATCGGCAACCTCAGCAAACTGGGTGTGTCGGTGCCGGGCGGTTTCGCCACCACGGCGGACGCCTTCCAGCAATACCTGGACAAGAGCGGCGTCGCCTCGCGCATCCGCGCACGCCTGGAAGGTCTGGATGTGGAAGACGTCGAGGCACTCACCCGGGCCGGCAAGGAAATTCGCGAATGGGTCACCGAGACGCCACTGCCGGCGGAGCTCGACCAGGCCATCCGCGACGCCTACGCCAAGCTGTGCGCGGATGCCGGCAGCAACGACATCGCCGTGGCCGTGCGCTCCTCGGCCACCGCCGAGGACCTGCCGGACGCCTCGTTCGCCGGCCAGCAGGAGACCTTCCTCAACGTGGTCGGCATCGAGGACGTGCTGCACAAGGTCAAGGAAGTTTTCGCCTCGCTGTACAACGACCGCGCGATCGCCTACCGCGTGCACCAGGGCTTTGCCCATGAGGACGTTTTCCTGTCCGCCGGCGTGCAGTTGATGGTGCGTTCGGACGTGGGCGCCTCCGGTGTGCTGTTCACCCTGGATACCGAGTCGGGCTTCCGCGACGTGGTCTTCGTCACCGGCTCCTACGGCCTGGGCGAGATGGTCGTGCAGGGTGCGGTGAACCCGGACGAGTTCTACGTCTTCAAACCCACGCTCAAGGCCGGCAAGCCCGCCCTGCTCCGCCGCAGCCTCGGCGCCAAGCAGCAGCGCATGGTGTACTCGGACCAGCCTGGCGAGCGCGTGCGGATCGAGGAAACCCCGGCCGAACTGCGTAACCGCTTCTGCGTGACCGACGCAGACGTGCAGGAACTGGCCAAGCAGGCCCTGGTGATCGAACAGCACTACGGCCGCCCGATGGACATCGAATGGGCGAAGGACGGCCACACCGGCAAGCTCTACATCGTGCAGGCCCGTCCGGAAACGGTGAAGTCGCGCGCCCACGCCACCCAGCTCGAACGCTTCCAGCTGCACGGCAAGGGCAAGGTGCTGGCCGAGGGGCGTGCGATCGGCCAGAAGATCGGCGCCGGCAGGGCCCGAGTGGTGAAGTCGCTGGCGCAGATGAATGAATTCCAGCCGGGCGACGTGCTGGTGGCCGACATGACCGACCCCGACTGGGAGCCGATCATGAAGCGCGCTGCGGCCATCGTCACCAACCGCGGCGGCCGCACCTGCCACGCGGCGATCATTGCCCGCGAACTGGGCGTGCCGGCGGTGGTGGGCACCGGCAACGCGCTGCAGTCGATTCCCGACGGCACCGAGGTCACCGTGTCTTGTGCCGAGGGCGACACCGGCACGATCTACGAGGGCAAGCTGCCGTTCGAGCGCATCACGGCCGATCTGGGCGCGATGCCAGAGGCACCGCTCAAGATCATGATGAATGTGGCCAACCCCGAGCGCGCGTTCGACTTCGGGATGCTGCCGAACGCCGGCATCGGCCTGGCGCGGCTGGAAATGATCATCGCCAGCCACATCGGCGTGCATCCGAAAGCCCTGCTGGAATACAGCAGGCAGGACGCCGACACCAAGGCAAAGATCGACGAACGGATGGCCGGCTACGCCGACCCGGTGTCGTTCTACGTCGACCGACTGGGCGAAGGCATCGCCACCATCGCCGCCTCGGTGTATCCGAAGCCGGTGATCGTGCGGCTGTCCGACTTCAAGTCCAACGAGTACGCCGGCCTGATCGGCGGTTCACGCTACGAACCGCATGAAGAAAACCCGATGATCGGCTTCCGCGGCGCCAGCCGCTACGTCGATCCGAGTTTCGCCGAATCCTTCGGGCTGGAGTGCAAGGCGGTCAAGCACGTGCGCGAGACGATGGGCCTGGACAACGTCTGGGTGATGATCCCGTTCGTACGCACCCTGGGCGAGGGTCGCAAGGTAATCGATGTGCTGGCCGCCAATGGCCTCAAGCAGGGCGAGCACGGCCTGAAGGTCATCATGATGTGCGAAGTGCCCTCCAACGCCCTGCTGGCCGACGAGTTCCTGGACATCTTCGACGGCTTCTCGATCGGCTCCAACGACCTGACCCAGCTCACCCTGGGCCTGGACCGCGATTCGTCCATCGTCGCCAGCCTGTTCGACGAGCGCGACCCGGCGGTGAAGAAGCTGCTCGCCATGGCCATCCAGACGGCCCGTGCCAAGGGCAAGTACATCGGCATCTGCGGCCAGGGCCCGAGCGATCATCCGGACCTGGCCGAATGGCTGATGGAACAGGGCATCGAATCGGTGTCGCTCAATCCCGACACCGTGGTCGACACCTGGTTGCGACTGGCGAAGAAGAAGCAGGGCTGATCCGATCCAGGGCACTGGAAACAGGGCGGGGGCAACCCCGCCCTTTTCCTTTTCCGTCGCGGTCATGACCGCGACGTCGTGCAGTGCAGCTTGCAGCCTGTCAGGCTCGCCCACTAGCGTCATACGCGCGTTTGACGCACGCGCGTCGGGGGCACGATCCATCTGGGCACAGGGGCTCAACATGCGCACTACCGGGGGAAACCAGGCGGCAGAGACCCGGCGGCGACTGCTGGACGCCGCAGAACACCTCTTCATCGATCGGGGCTACGAGGGCCTCTCGATGCGGCAGATCACTGCGCATGCCGGCACCAATCTGGCGGCCGTGAACTACCACTTCGGCAACAAGGACACCATGCTGCGCGAGCTGCTCTCCCAGCGGCTCGACCGGCTCAATGAGGAGCGCCTGCGACTGCTCGACGCCTGCGAGGCTGCCGGGCAGGTACCGGATTGCGAGACCATCCTCGGGGTCCTCTTCGTTCCGGCCATGCAACTGGGGAGGGACCCCGACGCCGGCCCGGCTTTCCTGAGGCTGCTCGGCAGGGTCTACAGCGACGCCTCACCGTTCATCCGCGATCACCTTCAGCAGCACTACCGGCCGATCTTCGGACGCTTTTTCGATGCATTCGCACGCGCCCTGCCCCACGTGCCCCGCAGCGAACTGGGCCTGCGGCTGCATTTCGCGCTCAAATCGCTCTCCGGAGTGCTGGCGACCGATGACATGGACGAGCTCGTCGCCGAGCTGAGCATGGGCCAGCCGATCCCCGACACCGAGCTGCTCGCCCGCCTGGTGGCCCTGGTGTCTCCGGCCCTCACCGCACCACTGGGCACCCCGGCGCAGGTGGGAAAGATCCACCGGCTGCAGCAGCTGAGCCAGGCTCGATCAATCGCGAGCGATCGCAAACACACGCCTCCGGCCGCCCCTGCGGAGGTGTGACGCTTCGATTGAGCCCAAATGAAAAAGCCCCGCATCGCTGCGGGGCCTTTCAATTGGCGGAGAGGGTGGGATTCGAACCCACGGTACGCTTACACGTACGCCTGATTTCGAGTCAGGTACATTCGACCACTCTGCCACCTCTCCGAAAGGGGCACGCGGTGGTTGGCGTGAGCCAGTAATGATACGCAGGCATGAGCGCCGTGACAACTGGGGATGCATCCGGCATGCTGCGCCGGTCAGCCACCACCCGCCCCCATGATCGAATTCGGACACGGAACCCACGTCGGCCTGCGCCGCACGCGCAACGAGGACACCTACTACGCCGATCCCGACCTCGGGCTGTTCCTTGTTGCCGATGGGATGGGTGGGCACCAGCACGGTGAGGTTGCGGCCGCGCTCGCCCGCGATGCGGTGGTCGAGCAGATCCGCCTCGGGCAGCCGCTGCACGACGCGGTCCGGCTCGCGGCGGAACAGCTGGAACAACACGCTTATCGACGTCGCGACACGCTACCCATGGGAACGACGCTGGCTGCCCTCCACCTGCACGATGAAGCCTATGACGTGGCCTGGGTCGGCGACAGCCGCATCTACCAGTCGGCCGGGGCGTTCCGCTTGATCAGTCACGACCACTCGCTGGTGCAGGAACTGGTCAGCACTGGCCGGCTCGATCCGGAGCTTGCAGCGCGACACCCGCAGCGCAACGTGCTGACCCAGGCGCTGGGGATCACCGCCGCCGGGCAATTGCACATAGGAGTCGCCGGCGGTCAGCAGTGCCCTGGCCACGCCTTCCTGCTATGCACCGACGGCCTGACCGATGGCGTCGACACGGCATCCCTGGCCGGTCTGGTTCAACGAAGCGACCTGGCCGCGCAGGAGTGCGTGGATCATCTGCTGTTGGCCGGTCTCGATGCGGGCGGCAACGACAACCTCACCGCGATCCTCATCCGCTTGCGCTGACTGGGTCAGACGGTAGCGGCGGCTTCGCGGCGCCATAGGCTGGTTCCCCCGGCGCTCTTGTCCAGGCCATCCAGCCGTTTTTCGTGCGCAGCCAACTCCTCGGGCCCGGCCCGCAGTATCCGCGGGCGACGCGAAAGCACCACTGGCGCCACGACGACGGTCTGCTGTTCCTCGGACGCTTTCTCGAAGCCGAGATCGAGCGCAACCTGACCCGAGGTCATGGCGATATAGACGTCTGCCAGCAACTGGCAGTCGATCAGGCCGCCATGGAGTTCGCGGGCGGAATTGTCCACACCGAGACGTTTGCACAAGGCATCCAGGCTGTTGCGCTGGCCGGGATAGCGCTCGCGCGCCATCGCCAGGGTGTCGAGCACGGAACATCGATCACCGATCGTCCCCGGATCGCCGGGGAGTCGTGCCAGCTCGGCATTCAGGAAGGCCAGGTCGAACGCGGCGTTGTGGATGATCAGTTCGGCGCCTTCGATGAAGGCCAGGAACTCCCCGACCACGTCGGCGAACCGCGGCTTGTCCAGCAGGAAGTCATCCTCGATGCCGGTGACCTGACGCGCGCCCTCGTCTATCGCGCGATCCGGATTCAGATAGGTCTGGTAACGGCGCCCGGTCAGTCGACGCTCCACCATCTCCAGGCAGGCGATCTCGATCAGCCGGTGTCCTTGACGCACCTCGAGGCCAGTTGTCTCGGTATCCAGCACGACCTGCCTCATGCGCGCCTCCTGTGCTGCTCGGCCTGCTCCCGCGCTGCTTCGTCGACACGCTCGTTCTCTGCATGCCCGTTGTGCCCGCGCACCCAGTGCCAGCGAACCGTATGGCGGGCCGCAGCATCGGACAGACGTACCCAGAGATCCTGGTTCTTGACCGGCTTGCGATCAGCGGTACGCCAACCATTGGCGCGCCACTTCGGCACCCACTGCTCGATGCCCTGCATGACGTAGCGCGAATCGGTGGTCAGGTCGACGATACAGGGCCGGCTCAGAGCCTCCAGCGCGGCGATCGCAGCCATCAGCTCCATCCGGTTGTTGGTGGTGTCCGGCTCGCCGTCGGCAAGCATGCGCTCCTTGCCCTTGGCGCGCAGCAGCGCCGCCCAGCCACCCGGCCCCGGGTTCCCGAGGCAGGCGCCATCGGTGAATGCTTCCACTTGCGTCAAAACGTTTCCTCTTTTTTTTCTCGGGTTGCTCAGGCGATGTTCCGCCGGGCACCGGGAGCCAGTCGCCCATCGACCGGCGCGCGAATCGGCCGCGGCACCAACCGCAATGGCGCGGCTACCCGCCGACGCTTGCGGGCCATCAGGACGTACCCTCCGCCCAAGGCATCGCCGAGGCCGGCCGCGGCATCGGCCAGCGGCCATACAGGCCCCAGTCGCCGCACGCATTCCACCTGCATGTCACGTCGCCGCAACCACTCACCTAGCTGCAACGGCATGTGGAGGCGCAGGGCCTGCCGACGCGTCCGCCAAGCGAGCCAGGGCAGCCACAGGCTGAGGGGATGAAGCCCGCTGACGGCGATCATTCCCCCCGGTGCCAGGACCCGCAGCGACTCGTCCAGCAGGGCCATCGGCGCCGTAGCAGCTTCCAACGCATGCCTGAGGACAACCAGCTCGAACGCATCATCCAGAAAAGGCAACGATTCGTCGCTACGCCCGGCGATATCGCCGCTGTAACGCGTTCCAGCCACGGCGAGCCGGGTCCAGCAGGACAACATCGGCACAGCCGGCAGCTGATCCTGTTCGATGGCCGACACCAACAGGCCGTGATCGCCCCGACAACGTTGCAGGTCGGGAGTCAGTCCGCGCACCTCATCGTCCAGCAGGCGCCGCAACGGCGCGCTGGCATAGATGTCAGGGAAGGCAGCGGACATGCGATACACCTGTGGACTTATCGGTCGCAGTGTAGCGGTTGACCGCCCTGACCGGCAGCTGCACGCGACGAGCAGGAGTTAACGCCCGACTAACGAGCGCCCCTCCGCTCCGAGGCTATAGTCGGCGGCCCGGCCTTGCTGCCATCCGCTTCGGAGAGCACATACGCCCTGCCTGGAGACAGCTTTGCATCTGATGGCGCTACCGGCCCTGGCCGACAACTACATCTGGCTGATGCATGACGACCAGGGACGCGCAGCGGTGGTCGACCCCGGTGACGCCGACGTGGTGGAAAAGGCCCTGGCAGAGCATGGCCTCGCGCTGCGCGCCATCCTGCTGACCCACCACCACCCGGACCATATTGGCGGAGTGGCGCGATTGCAGCAGTCCCATCCGGTGGAGATCCATGCGCCGAACGACCCACGAATCGATCATGTCAACCAGCGAGTCGCCGATGGCGACGTGGTGGAACTGTGCGGGCCGGATCTTCGTCTGGAGGTACTTGCGGTTCCCGGGCACACCCTGAGCCACATCGCCTATGTCGGTGCGGGCTGGCTCTTCTGCGGCGACACGCTTTTCAGCCTCGGTTGTGGGCGGCTGTTCGAGGGCAGTCCGGAGCAGATGCTTGCTTCGCTCGACCGCCTGTCTGCGCTGCCCGGAGTCACCCAGGTCTGCTGTGCGCATGAGTACACGGCATCGAATGGGCGCTTTGCCCTCGAGGTGGACCCGGAGAATCCCGATCTGGCCGAACGACTCGCCGAGGTAGCCAGGCTTCGCGGCCTGTCTCTGCCCACCCTGCCGGTGCCGCTGGCACGAGAGCTGGAGACCAACCCCTTCCTTCGAATCGATCGTCCGGCCCTGGTGCGCTGGGGCGAGCGGAACGGCGCGGCAGCAAGCGACCGCGTCGGGCGCTTCGCCGCCCTGCGACAGGCCAAGGACCATTTCCGGGGATGAGGCCATCATTGGAAAGACGCGTCCGCCGGCTCGTCCCGCTGGCAACTATGCTGCTGGCCTCCTGTGCGGTCATCCCTCCCGCGCCGCCAAAACGTCCAGCCGTGCGGCCACCGGTCCCGAGCGCTGATGCCACGCCGCCCTCTGCCGCGCAGGCACCACCGGAAGACCAGCAGCAACCTGCCGACCTGTGGACAGCTCTCCGGGCCAGCTTCGCCATGGACGACTGCGATGGCGACCCGGCCATCGAACATTGGGCCAGACGCTTCACCGCGAACAGGGCAGGTTTCGAGCATCACCTGCAGTCTTCCCTGCCGCGGCTGCGCTTCATTCAGTCCATTGCCGCCAAGCACGATGTCGCTGGCGAGTTCGTGCTGTTGCCGTGGGTGGAAAGCCGCTATCGCCCAGTGCACGGACACGGCGGACAACCTGGCGGAATGTGGCAGATCGTACCGGCGACGGCGGGCACGCTCGGACTGAGGGTCAGCCGCCATTTCGACGGACGCATGGACGTCGAAGCATCCACCGAAGCCGTCATGACCATGCTGCATCGCTACTACCAACAGTTCGGCGACTGGCGCTTGGTCGATTACGCATTCAACGCCGGGGAGTTCTCGGTGCGGAGGCTCGTGGCCGCCCACGGCATGCCATCACCCAGCCCGGTAATCCCGCAGCTGCCGGTCAGGCGGGTCACCCGGGAGCATCTGATCAAGCTGCTCGCCATCGCCTGCGTGGTCCGGGAGCCTGCGCGATTTGAGGTCAAACTACCGACACTTCCCGAGGACGAGCACCTGGTGGCAGTGCCCGTCGAACACCCGATGACGGTCAGCACAGCCGCCGCGCATGCCGGCATGTCGGTGGACGCATTGCGCCGTTACAACGCCGGATTTCTCGACAACCGCATCGATCCGGCACATGCCAGTTCACTGATGCTGCCGGGCAATCGCGTCGACCAATTCGTCGATGCCATGCGCAAAGCGGGCGCCGCGGCAGATGCCCCTCCTCCGCTGCATCCGATGGAACACACTGTCCGCAGGGGAGAGAGCCTCTGGGAGATCGCACACAAGTACGGCCTATCGGTACGACAGCTGGCGCAGTGGAATGCGCTGCACGGCAACCGGATCCATCCAGGACAGACGCTTCGCCTGGAGCCAACCGGCAACTAGCTTCGAAATCCGTCGCCAAAAAAAAGAAGCGGCCAAGAGGCCGCTTCTGCTTTTCCGGTTCAAGCTCCCCTCAAGGGATTAGAGCCGGTCCTTGAAGATGGTGATTTCAGTTCGGGACCTGAGCTGACCGATGAACTCCTGTGTCGCCTCCGCGCCGTAGGCCTTGACCATCTGGCCGCGCAGCATCTCGCGCTCCTCAGGGCGGATCTTGCTCATGTCCGCCCCCTCCACCTTGTCCAGGGCGAGCAGGGCAAAACTGCCGTCGTCCAGCTCGACTTCGGTGTACTCGGGCTTGCCCGACTGCGGACGCGGTATCAGGAACGCCTTCTTCTCCAGCGCGGGCAACAGGCTCGGCTGGGCCCGCATGACGCCGTCGACCTTCTGGACTTTCGCACCCACTGAGTCCGCCACCGTATCGAGCGACTCCCCCTTCTCGAGACGTGCGAGCAGAGCATCCGCCTGCTTCTTCGCCGCCGCGGACTCGCGCTGCGCGATCACCTTCTGACGAACGGCATCCTCGACTTCGGCCAGCGGCTTGGTGGATGCGGCCACATGCTTGTCGACACGAATCACCACGGCATGCCCGGTACCGAGCTCGATCAGATTGGAGTTGTTGCCCTGGGCCAGGACATCGTCGCTGAAAGCAGCCTTGAGTACCTTCGGATCGGCTGCGATACCCGGCCCCCCTGCCCGCGAGAACAGCGGGGTCGACTGGATCTTCAGGCCCAGCTCCTGCGCCGCCGGTTCCAGCGAGGATGGGCTCTGATAGGTCTTGTCGGTGAGCTTGCCAGCCAGGTCGTTGTAGACGCGATCCTTGGAGCCGGCCTCCGCCTCCTTGAGCAACTCGTCCCGCACTTGCTCGAATGGCTTGGCGACTCCGCTGCGCACATCGCGCAGCCAGATGATGTGGTAGCCCTCGTCAGACAGCACCGGCTGCGAGATCTGGCCCTTCTGCATCTTGAACATGGCTTCGTCAAACGCAGGCGTGGTCACGCCCTTCTCCAGCCAACCGAGATCACCGCCCTGGCGCTTCGAGCCGAGGTCATCCGAATCCTGCTGCGCAAGCTTGGCGAAATCGGCGGGTGTGGCCTCCGCAGCGATCTTCTTTGCCTTGGCCAGAGCCGCCTTCTGCTGGTCCGGCGTGGCATTCTTCGGAACATTGACCAGGATGTGCGAGACCAGCCGCTGCTCGGGCTGCACGAACTTCGCTTTTTCATCCTGGTAGCGCTTGCGCAGGTCGTCGTCCGAAGGCGTGGCCGCTGGCTTCAGATCCGCCTCGTTGACCTCGATGTACTGCAAGGAGACCTGCTCGGGGATGCCGAACTGGTCCTTGTGCTGGTCGTAGTACGCCTGGGCCTGGGCGCTGGTCACCGGCGCGTCGTCGATCTTCGGCTGAGGCAACTGGGCGTAACGGACATCTCGCCGCTGCAGGCGCAGATTGATGAAGCGATCCACGTCGGCCGCAGTGACGATCGTACCGGCCGTGATCGCATCGGGAATCAATGACGGCTCCAGCGATGCCTGCACCTCGCCCTGGAACATCTCCGGGGTTTTGCCCTGCATCGACAGCACGGTGCGATAGGTGGTCGCATCGAATTTTCCATCAAGCTGGAACGCCGGAATCGCCGAGATGAAATCACGCAGCGCCTGGCTTGGAACCACGATGCCGAGATCGCTGTTTGCCTGTTCAAGCAGCTTCTCGTCGATAAGCTGGTTCAGGATCGCCAGCTTGGTTGCCGGCTGCTCGAAGATGCTCCCGTCGAAGTTGTCGCCCTGCTGCTGGCTGGCCGTCTGCCGGGCCTGGTTCAGGCGATTCTGGAACTGCTGCTGGCTGATTTCCTGCTTGCCCACCTTCGCGACAAACGTGTCGTTGCGCGACATGAAGTAGGACTCGATGCCAAAGAACGACATGGCAAAGACAGCGACACCCAGAATGACGATGGACGGCCATCCGTGCATCTTGTTACGCAGAGCCTGCAGCATGGAGATGTTCCCGAGGATCGTGTTCGGCGCGCGAGGCGCGGTGCTCAAATGACAAGGGCGCCACGCGGGCGCCCTTGCTAACTCTGGCGGAGCGGACGGGACTCGAACCCGCGACCTCCGGCGTGACAGGCCAGCATTCTAACCGACTGAACTACCGCTCCGCATGTTTTCTGGTGGGTGCTGTAGGGATCGAACCTACGACCCTCGCCTTGTAAGGGCGACGCTCTACCGCTGAGCTAAGCACCCGAAACCAAGCAGCTAGCCGCTTAGTTTAGGGCATCCTTCAGGGTCTTGCCAGCCTTGAACGCCGGGACCTTCGAAGCCTTGATCTTGATCGTCTCGTTGGTGCGCGGATTGCGACCGGTGCGAGCAGCGCGCTTGCGAACGGTGAAGGTACCGAAGCCAACGACGGAGACGTCGTCACCCTTCTTGAGGGCCTTCTGCACGGTTTCGAAGAAAGCTTCGAGAGCGCGGCCGGCGTCGGCCTTGGTCAGCTCGGCCTTGTCGGCAATCGCATTGATCAGATCGGTTTTGTTCATTGAGACACTCCCTTAAACGGTTTGCGGCCCGCGTGGTCAGTTGGGACTGAGACAACGCCGACATGGATGGTTGGCTCCGCATTGGCGCCGTCCGCTACCCCGCATCACTGCGCGAAAAATGAAGGCGCGAGGATTGCGGTACGCCTTTATACCAGTGGCTCGCGCAACTCCGCAATACAAGTTGCAGCAAGGGTTCCGGGCGATCCGGGAGGTATTCGCCAAGACACTTTGAATGCTTGACAGGAGACCGGAAACATAGCTCCGGAGGGGCACCTTTCTTGCTTCGCAAAACAAAAAAGCGCCCGATCGAACCGGGCGCCTCCTGATTGGAACGATGACGAATTCAGTGCGTCCGCGAGGTGCCTGTCGCTGAGTCGTCGCCCTTCACCTCGACCTTGGCGATCTCGCCGCCGGCGGCAGTCGGCTGCAAGGGGCGCTCCAGCGCGATGTCCAGTACCTGATCGATCCAACGCACCGGGTGGATCTCCAGCGAGCGGGTGATGTTTGCCGGAATATCCGCCAGGTCTTTCTGGTTTTCCTCGGGGATGATCACCGTCGTGATGCCGCCCCGATGGGCCGCCAGCAGCTTTTCCTTGAGACCACCGATCGGTAGCACGCGCCCACGCAGGGTAATCTCGCCCGTCATGGCCACTTCCGAGCGGACCGGCACCTTGGTCAGCGCCGATACCAGGGCAGTACACATCGCGATACCGGCGCTGGGCCCGTCCTTCGGCGTCGCCCCCTCAGGCACATGGATATGCATATCCAGCTTCTGATGGAAATCCGGGTCGATACCCAGCGTCTCGGCCCGAGCCCGCACTACTGACAACGCCGCCTGGATCGATTCCTTCATTACGTCACCGAGCTGCCCAGTGTGCACAAGCTTGCCTTTGCCTGGAACGATCGATGCCTCGATGCTCAGCAGGTCACCGCCCACCTGGGTCCAGGCCAGCCCGGTCACCAAACCGACCTCGTTCTGCTGCTCCTTGCGGCCGAAATCGAACCGGCGCACGCCCAGATAATGTTCGAGGTTCTCACTCGATACGACCACACCAGCGGGCTTGCGCTTGGCCTTGACCTTGGCCGCAGGGGTCGCCTTACCCTTCTTCGCCCCCTTCACCTCGCCGAGCGTGAGCTCCTTCACCACCTTACGGCAGATCTTGGACACCTCGCGTTCGAGATTGCGCACGCCGGACTCGCGCGTGTAGTAGCGAACAGCATCGCGCAACGCCTCTTCCTCGATGGTCAGCTCGCCCTCCTTGAGGCCATTCGCCCTGAGCTGCTTAGGCAGTAGGTAGCGCTGAGCGATCGCCAGCTTCTCATCCTCTGTGTAGCCCGGAATACGGATGACTTCCATGCGGTCCAGCAGCGGACCGGGGATGTTCAACGAGTTGGCGGTGGCAATCCACATGACCTCCGAGAGATCCAGATCGACCTCCAGGTAATGGTCATTGAAAGCGTTGTTCTGTTCCGGGTCCAGCACCTCCAGCAGCGCCGACGAAGGGTCGCCACGGAAATCCATCGACATCTTGTCGATCTCGTCGAGCACAAACAGCGGATTCTTGCTGCCCACCTTGTTGAGGTTCTGCACGATGCGTCCCGGCATCGAACCGATATAGGTCCGGCGATGGCCGCGAATCTCGGCCTCGTCGCGCACTCCGCCGAGACTCATGCGAACGAACTTGCGGTTGGTCGCCTTGGCGATCGATTGCCCGAGCGAGGTCTTGCCCACGCCGGGCGGGCCAACCAGGCAGAGGATCGGGCCCTTCATGGTGTTGACGCGCTGCTGCACGGCCAGGTACTCAAGGATGCGTTCCTTGACCTTTTCCAGGCCGAAGTGGTCCGCATCGAGTACTTCCTGCGCAAGCTGCAGGTCCTTGCGCACCTTGGAGCGCTTCTTCCAGGGCACGCCCAGCAACCAGTCGAGGTAATTGCGAACCACGGTGGCTTCGGCAGACATCGGCGACATCTGCCTGAGCTTGGAGAACTCCTGTCTGGCCTTGGCCAGCACGGCCTTGGGCATACCCGCCGAGTCGATCCGACGCTGCAGTTCCTCGACCTCGTTTGGCCCCTCCTCACCCTCGCCCAGCTCTTTCTGGATCGCCTTCATCTGCTCGTTGAGGTAGTACTCACGCTGGCTCTTCTCCATCTGAGACTTGACGCGCCCGCGGATGCGCTTCTCGACCTGCTGCAGGTCCATTTCGCCATCGACCAGGCCGATCAGCAATTCGAGGCGCTGGCCGACGTCCGCCGTCTCGAGCACCTTCTGCTTGTCCGCCATGCGCACGGTGAGATGCGCAGCGATGGAGTCCGCCAAGCGTGACGGGTCCTCAATACCCGACAGCGTCGCCAGCACCTCCGGCGGCAGCTTGCGGCTCTGCTTGACCAGCTGTTCGAACAGGGAAACCAGCGTTCGGGACACCACGTCCAGCTCGCGCTCCTTCGAACTGTAGATCGGCTCGATCACGTGCGAACGAGCCATCAGCATGCCTGCCTCGTCGGTGTACTGCTCGATCGCTACGCGCGCCTGGCCCTCCACCAGCACCTTGACCGTGCCGTCGGGGAGCTTGAGCAACTGCAGTACGCCCGCGAGCGTTCCGACCTCGTGCAGATCGGCGATTTCCGGATCATCGATATCGGGGCTCTTCTGCGCGACCAGGAGAATCTGGCGCTCGCCCTCCATTGCACGCTCGAGCGCTCGCATCGACTTGTCGCGACCGACAAACAGCGGAATCACCATGTGTGGATAGACCACCACATCACGAAGCGGCAACACCGGCAGTGCATCGAGCGAAGCCGGGGTTCCCGTGGTGATCGGGGTGGTAGAGGCGTTCTTTGCCATAGAGCAGTCTCGATTAAGGCTCGCCCCGACACTGCGCCGGGGACTCTGAGTCGTCAAGTGGAGGCGGGATTCCCCGGGCACAAGCCCGTGACGATGCTCGAAAAAAAGAAAGCCCGGCGATAGGCCGGGCTCGCGCAGGCAACCGTCAGGTACGGTCAGGCGGCGTCGCCGCCCTCTCCAACCGCCCGCTGCTGCAGGTTGCCCCGGTAGATGAGATAGGGCTCGGCCTGCCCCTCGATCACGGCATCGTCGACCACGACCTTGCTGACGTGATCGAGCGAGGGAAGCTCGTACATGGTATCGAGCAACACCTGTTCCAGAATGGTGCGCAATCCACGCGCGCCCGTCTTGCGCTTGAGCGCCTTGCGGGCGATCGCCTGCAGCGCCTCCGGGCGAAATTCGAGCTCTGCGCCTTCCATCTCGAACAGCTTGCGGAACTGCTTGGTCACCGCGTTCTTCGGCTCGGTGAGAATCTTGACCAGCGCCGCCTCGTCCAGTTCGTCCAGCGTGGCAATCACGGGCAGGCGACCAACGAACTCCGGGATCAGACCGAACCGCACCAGATCAGCCGGCTCCACGTCGGCAAGCACCTTGCCCAAGTTGGACGTCCGCTCCTTCGAGCGGACTTCAGCGGAAAAGCCGATACCGGTGGTCTCCGAACGCTGCTGGATCACCTTCTCCAGGCCCGCGAATGCGCCACCGCAGATGAACAGAATGTTCTTGGTGTCGACCTGCAGGAATTCCTGCTGCGGGTGCTTGCGGCCGCCCTGCGGCGGCACCGATGCCAGCGTGCCCTCGATCAGCTTCAGCAGCGCCTGCTGCACCCCCTCGCCCGAGACGTCCCGGGTGATCGACGGGTTTTCGCTCTTGCGCGAGATCTTGTCGATCTCGTCGATGTAAACGATGCCCGACTGCGCCTTCTCGACGTCGTAATCGCACTTTTGGAGCAGCTTCTGGATGATGTTCTCGACATCCTCACCCACGTAGCCGGCTTCGGTCAGGGTCGTGGCGTCGGCGATAGTGAACGGAACGTTGAGGAGGCGGGCAAGCGTCTCGGCCAGCAGGGTTTTGCCCGAGCCGGTCGGACCGATCAGCAGGATATTGGACTTGCCAAGCTCGACCTCATCGCCCTTCTGGCGCGATTCCATGCGCTTGTAGTGGTTGTAGACGGCCACCGCAAGCGCCTTCTTTGCGCGAGTCTGCCCGACCACGTACTGATCGAGCGCCTCCATGATCTCGCGGGGCTTGGGAAGGTGCGTACGCCCGGAGGCGGCCTTCTCCTCCAACTCCTCGCGGATGATGTCGTTGCAAAGTTCCACGCATTCATCGCAAATGAACACGGACGGGCCGGCGATCAGCTTGCGCACTTCATGCTGGCTCTTGCCGCAGAAGGAGCAGTAAAGAATCTTGCCGCTGTCGGTGGAACGCCCCTGCCGCTCGTCGCTCATGCTAGTGATCCTGCCTTTGAATCAGTTTTCGGCCCGAGAATAGCACAGGGCTCCGCGCCTGAATCGAGGCGCGGAGCCCTCTGGAGACCTGAGTTTGAAGCCGGATCAGGCCGACTTGACGGTATCGACCGCCCGGCGGTCGAGAACGGCGTCGATCAGACCATATTCCTTCGCCGCCTCGGCGCTCATAAAGCGGTCGCGCTCCATATCGCGCTCGATCTTCTCCAGCGGCTGGCCGGTATGGTCGACGTAGATCTGGTTCAGACGCCGACGGAGATACAGAATCTCCTGCGCCTGGATCTCGATGTCAGTGGCCTGGCCCCGGGCGCCACCGGAGGGCTGGTGGATCATCACCCGAGAGTTCGGCAACGAGTAACGCTTGCCCTTGGCCCCGGCCATCAGCAACAGCGAGGCCGCACTGCAGGCCTGGCCGACGCACATGGTGCTCACGTCGGGTTTGATGAATTGCATCGTGTCGTAGATCGCCAGTCCGGCGGTGACCACGCCACCGGGACTGTTGATGTACAGGTGGATGTCCTTCTCCGGGTTCTCCGACTCCAGGAACAACATCTGCGCGACCAACAGGTTCGCGACGTGATCGTTCACCTCGCCGACCAGGAAGATCACCCGCTCCTTCAGCAGACGCGAGTAGATGTCGTAGGAGCGCTCGCCACGAGCCGTCTGCTCGACGACCATGGGCACCAGGTTGAGGTTCGTAATTGGATCCATGGTCATCTCTCCAGCCGTTGGCCTGAACGTACTGCCCGAGAATACGCGACTCAGGCACCCGCCGGGCGCATGACCTCGTCGAAGCTCAGGTTCTGGACCGTGGTGCTGGCGTGCTCGGCCACCCACTCGGCCACCTGATCTTCCATCACACGATTCTGCAGCCCGGACATCAATTGGGGGTCCGAGTTGTACAGTTCAATGACCTGCTCCGGCTCCTCGTAGGTCGACGCAATGGCCGCGAGCTGCTCAGCCACGTGCCTGCGGTCGACCACCAGCTCGTTCTTGCGGGCGATCTCACCCATAAGCAGGCCGGCAAGCACCCGCTTGCGCGCCATCGGCATGGCAGCTTCGATGAGCTGCGGCGGGGGCTGCTGCCCCTTCGGCACACTTCCGGCTGCGAGCGCGCGAGCCTCCGACTGAACCATCAGGTTCGGCACGTCGACCTCTGCATACGTGTCGGCCAGTTTCTCCGCAACCTCGGCCTTCAGGCGGCCCATCAGGGTCGCCTTGAGCTCGCGCTCAAGGTTGGCTCGAACTTCCTTGCGGAATGTCTCGAGATCACCATCGGCGATGCCGAAAAGCTTGGCGAACTCGGCGTCGACATCCGGCAGCTTCGGCTCCTGGACCTTGATGACCTTGAAAGCCACCGTCGAGGTCTTGCCAGCAAGGTTCTCGTTGCGGAAGTCGGTCGGAAAATCGATGTCGGCGCTGAACTCCTCAGCCGCACTGCGGCCGGTCAGCGCGTCATCGAGCGCCTTGAACAGGGTACCCGAGCCGAGCACGCTGCCCGCCCGCTCCTGACCGTCGGCCGGAAAGCGGTAGTCACCCGCCTCGGCGGAGTACTCGAACATAACGAAGTCGCCTTCCTTGGACGCGCGCTCGACCTCCTCGAAGGATCGACGCTGCTGACGGAGGGTTTCGATCATCTTTTCGATATCGGCCTCGGTCACTTCCGACGCCGGGCGCTGGACGGCAAGAGCGGCCACGTCGATGGTCGGGAACTCCGGCATCACCTCGAAAGTGGCGGTATAGGAGATCTCGCCATTCTCCGGGGTACCAGTGGTGTCCACCGACGGATTCGCCACCGGACGCAGGTTCTCCCGATCGAACGCCTCGCGCAGCGTGGTTCCGATCAGGTCAGACAAGACCTCGCCACGAACCTGCGCGCCGAAACGCTGCTGGATCACGGTGGTCGGCACCTTGCCGGGGCGGAAGCCCTTCAGCCGGACGGTACGGCCCATCTCCGCGATGCGCGCGCTGACCTGCGACTCGAAGCGCTCGGCGGGAAACTTCACCGTGAGCTTGCGCTCGAGCTTGCCGACGTTCTCAACCGAAACCTGCATGACGACTCCTGGGTTTTCCTGGGTAATGGGGCCTGTCACAGGCTCCAAGGCGGCCGACAGCCGCCACAAATGACAAGGGATGGTGCGAAAGGCGGGACTCGAACCCGCACGGTGTTACCCGCCAGAACCTAAATCTGGTGCGTCTACCAGTTCCGCCACTTTCGCAAGCCGTCCACCAAACGTCGCAAACCGTGGATTTGCAAAACAATTCGCAAGTCCGCATCGAGCGGAACGCAAGCTGTGTCGCACGCCCTGCTTTGCGTTGCTAAGTCGATGATTCCCTTACGCGAAAGCCCGCTATTCTAGGATCCTGCAAGCCCGCAGTACAAGCGCTCGCGAGCTCGCTCCGGGCCCAGATGGCGCCGCCCTCCCCACAAGCAAAGACGCCGGTCGTTTCCGACCGGCGTCTTGCGAATTGGTGGGCCGTGTAGGATTCGAACCTACGACCAATTGATTAAGAGTCAACTGCTCTACCAGCTGAGCTAACGGCCCTGAAACTTCAAATTTGGGGTGAGCGATGGGATTCGAACCCACGACATCCGGAATCACAATCCGGGACTCTAACCAGCTGAGCTACGCCCACCGTAAAACTGTTTGTTGGCGCGCCCGACAGGACTCGAACCTGCAACCGTCGGCTTAGAAGGCCGATGCTCTATCCGGTTGAGCTACAGGCGCAGTCACCGCATGGCAGAGCCCAGCGTGGTCGGGGCAGAGGGATTCGAACCCCCGACTTTTGCGTCCCAAACGCAACGCTCTACCAGACTGAGCTATACCCCGCCAGAGACACCGATCACTATCGCTACGCGAAGCTCTCGAATGCTACGGGTGACGTACCGTCCAGTCAATCCGTATTCGAGCACACCAGACTTGAAACTGTCTGGTCCGCAGTGCGATGTTCTGCCCCGCGAACTGGAAACCACCGCAAGCGGCGACTTCCGTCCTGAAGATGGCGCGCCCGGAGAGATTCGAACTCCCGACCGCCTGGTTCGTAGCCAGGTACTCTATCCAGCTGAGCTACGGGCGCACACTTCAAAACTGTTGATTCACTGCGTCTCAAGCGTTGCGAGAGGCGCCGAACCGAGAAGCGGAATTATTCAGATACAACGCACAGGCGTCAACACTTTTTTGCAAAATTTTTCCGCCGCTCGCAGAGCCAACCAGAAATTCCTTGGCCAGCGCTTCTCGTTTGGCCGTCCAAACGAGAAGCGCCGCGAGTGACCGCGGCGCCTCTGTATCCATCTCGAGCCAACAATCAGCTCTGGATGGCGGGGTTGCCGAGCTTGGTGGACCCGGCGTCCCCTCGTGGCGGCAGCGGAGGCACCGGACCGGAAGAACCGCCCGACTTGTTCCAGTCCGCTGGCGGACCCGGAACATGGCCAGCCATGATCTCGTCGATCTGGTGCGCGTCGATGGTCTCGTACTGAAGCAACGCGTCAGCCATCAGATGCAGTTTGTCGATGTTCTCGGTAAGCAGCTGCCTGGTTCTCGCATAGGCCCTGTCCAGGATGCCCCTCACGACAGCGTCGATCTTGCTCGCCGTCTCGTTGGAGATGCTCTTGTGCTGGGTCACCGAGCGCCCAAGGAAAACCTCATCCTCGTCCTCGCCGTAGGTGATCGGGCCGAGCTCATCGGACAAGCCCCACTTCGTGGCCATGTTGCGGGCCATCTTGGTGGCTCGCTCGATATCGTTGGATGCACCGGTCGTCACCTTGTCTGCGCCGAAGATGATCTCTTCGGCCACGCGCCCGCCGTAGAGCGAGCAAAGCTGCGACTGGATGGCGACCCGGTTGATGCTGTACTTGTCGTTTTCCGGCAAATACATGGTCACGCCCAGCGCACGTCCTCGCGGAATGATCGTCACCTTGTAGACCGGGTCATGCTCGGGCACCAGCCGACCGACGATCGCGTGTCCGGCCTCGTGGTAGGCGGTGAGCTTCTTCTCGTCCTCGCTCATCGCCATGGAGCGCCGCTCGGCGCCCATGAGGATCTTGTCGCGTGCCTTGTCCAGATGGGTCATGCGAACTTCGCGCGCGTTCTCGCGCGCGGCGAACAGGGCGGCCTCGTTGACCAGATTGGCCAGGTCGGCGCCGGAGAAACCCGGGGTCCCACGCGCGATCACCATCGGATCGACATCACTGGCCATCGGCACCTTGCGCAGATGCACCTTGAGGATCTGCTCCCTGCCCTTCACGTCTGGCAGGCCAACCACCACCTGGCGATCGAATCGGCCCGGCCGCAGCAGCGCCGGGTCGAGCACGTCGGGTCGATTGGTTGCAGCAATGACGATGATGCCCTCAGTACCCTCGAAACCATCCATCTCGACCAGCAGCTGGTTGAGGGTCTGTTCGCGCTCATCGTGACCGCCGCCCAGACCCGCACCGCGATGCCGACCGACTGCGTCGATCTCATCGATGAAGATGATGCAGGGAGCGTGCTTCTTGGCCTGCTCGAACATGTCGCGCACGCGGCTGGCACCCACGCCCACGAACATTTCGACGAAGTCCGAGCCAGAGATCGAGAAGAACGGTACCTTCGCCTCCCCGGCAATCGCCTTGGCCAGCAGTGTCTTGCCTGTACCGGGAGGGCCGACCATCAGGACGCCGCGCGGAATCTTGCCGCCGAGCTTCTGGAACTTACCCGGGTCGCGGAGGAACTCGACCAATTCGCCCACTTCCTCCTTGGCTTCGTCGCAACCGGCCACGTCGGAGAAATTCACCTTGACCTGATCTTCGCCCTGAAGCTTGGCGCGAGAACGACCGAAGCTCATCGCCCCGCGTCCGCCAGCGCCTGACTGCATCTGCCGCATGAACCAGATGAACACGGCTGCGATCAGGATCACCGGCAGCCAACTGATCAGCAGGTTCATCAACGAGAACCCGGGAGCGGCATCCTGACGGACCTCAACCCCCTTCTCCTGCATCTGCTTGACCACTGAATTGGTGGAAAAGCCCAGAACCGGCGCCACGGTGCGGAAGCTGCTGCCGTCCTTGAGCTTGCCGCTGATGGTCGCGGGGTTCTCCGCGCTGATCGTGGCGCTGGATACGTTGCCGTTGTCGACGTTCTGCACGAACGCGCTGTACGGCAGATCCGAAGCGGCACCACCGTGCGGGTTGAAGCTCTGGAACACGGCGATGAGCACCACCGCGATGATTAGCCAGAGCAACAGGTTTTTCGCCATCTCGTTCATGCGCGGTTTCCGCCCGGTTGCGCGCCCGGGGCCTTCAGCCCCGTTGCCAGCGCGTATACCTCCCGCGAACGCGCGCGGGAGGCCTTAGGTTTACGCATAGTCACGCGCGAAAAGTCCGCGCGCAAGCTACGCAGGTAATCGTCGAAGCCCGTTCCTTGGAACAGCTTAATGAGGAACGATCCGCCGGGCTTGAGCCACTGCCGACTGAAATCCAGCGCCAGTTCAGCCAGATCCATGGACCGGATCTGGTCGGCCAAGGCCACCCCACTCATATTGGGGGCCATGTCCGAGAGGACAAGATCGAGCTTCTTTCCGTCCAGCATGGCCTCCAGTTGCGACAAAACGTCCGCCTCGCGGAAGTCGCCCTGCAGGAACTCGACCCCCGCGATGCCCTGCATCGGCAGGATGTCCAGCGCCACGACACGGCCGGTATCGCCCAGCCGCTGCCGCACTAGCTGCGACCAGCCCCCCGGGGCCGCCCCGAGGTCGACCACGGAAATGCCGGGCTTGAGCAGGTGGTCGCGTTCGATCAGCTCCTCCAGCTTGTAGACGGCACGCGAGCGCACGCCTTCGGCCTGCGCCTTCTTCACATACACGTCGTCGAAATGTTCCCGCAGCCAGCGGGAACTGCTTTTGCTGCGGGACATGACCGGCAACACCACAGATACGGAAACGGTCGGCATGATACCCTTTGCGGTCCTGCAACCGCGAATCGAGCATTGCTCCCCATGGCCCTGTCCCCCTCCCAGCGGCGCTACCTGCGCAGCCTCGCCCACGATCTGAACCCGGTGATCCTGCTGGGAGCGAAGGGAGCGACCGAGGCAGTGGTGAAGGAACTCGGCCAGGCGCTCGACCACCATGAGCTGGTGAAGGTGAAGCTCTCCGGGGGCGACAAGGACGAGCGGCAGTCGCAGATCGATTTCCTCATCGTGGGCACCGGCGCGGAGAATGTGCAGGAGATCGGTCATATCGTGGTGCTGTTCCGCCGCAACGCCGACGACCCGAAGCTTGCCCTGCCGCGCTGATGGATCTCTCGCTCGACCTGCCCGGCTCCTTCCTGTTCGTCCGGCGTACCGCCGCGAAGAGCATCACCGTGGTCGACCGGGAGATCGTCGCCAGCTTCGTGCTGGCCCCAGATCGACTGCTGGAGGACTGGCCCGTGGCGGACGCCCGGATGCTGGCCCCCCCCCATGCCGAGACGGTACTCGGATTGCAGCCTGAGCTGGTGCTGCTCGGCAGCGGCGAGCGTCAGGTATTCCCGCCGATGGCCTTCCTGGCCGCCTTTCTCGGCAAGGGCATCGGCATCGAAGTGATGGATAACGCTGCGGCTGCCCGCACTTACGATCTGCTGGCCGCCGAAGGCCGCCGGGTCGTGGCCTGCTTCATTCTTCCGGGCAACTGACCGGGGGGCCGCGTCCGCTCAGCGGGCAGGCAGGAAGTCCATGGGATTGACCGGATTGCCATTGCGGCGGATCTGGAACTGCAGCTCGTCCTGCGACGCCCCCGTCGACCCCATCTCCGCGATGACCTGCCCGGCCGATACCCGCTGCCCCTCCTTCACGAGGCGCTTGCGGTTGTGCCCATAGGCGGAGAGGAAATCGTCGTTGTGCTTGACGATGATGAGCTCTCCATAGCCCACTAATCCGTTGCCGCTGTAGACCACCACGCCATCGGCGGCAGCCCGGACCGGGCTTCCCGCGCGCCCACCGATCTCGATCCCGGGGATCGCGTCGCCGCTCTGGAACCCCTTGATCACGGAACCGTCCGCCGGCCAGCGCCAGGCGATGCCACTGACCCGGCGAGAACCGCCGGGCGGCAAGGCCGGTGCAGGCGGCGGTGCCGGACTCTGGACTGCAGCCTCGCCAGCCACCGGAACCGCATCACCCGCACCGGGTACGGAGGCGGAATGTGAAGTGGCAGATGCCACGGGTGCTCTGGCGACCGTCGATACTGTTGCGCGGGATCCGGATGAGGTGCGCTCCGGTGCGCGGGCGACGGAACGCGCCGGCTCAGCCGACCTGGGCTTGCTGTTCGCACCCGAGGGGTGCATGAGCAGCACCTGTCCGGGCCAGATCGTGTAGGGCGCCGAGATTCCGTTCCACTGCGCCACGTCGCGGAAGTCCTTGCCGTGGCGGAAGGCGATGGAATACAGCGTGTCGCCCTTCTCCACCCGGTAGGTGCCGGACGCGCTTGGATGAGTAATGACAGGGGATGGAGCCCGATACGACGGGCCGCTCCGACTGGTCGGCTGCACCACGACCGAACGCGGCGTCCCGCACGCCGCCAACAGACCGGCCGCGGCCGCCAACCCGAACGCCTGGAGATGTCCTTTCATGCCCCGAAGCATACCGATGCCGGTCCGGCCTGCCCATGCACGGTCGGCGACAAAGCGGACGCTCAACGCCACAGGACCCACCACGCGCCCAGCCCCGCGAGAATGACCACGGTTGCCCAGCCGATCCGCTCGATGTTCCGATGCAACACCTGTTCGGCGCGCTCGCCGACCAGCCGCACCAACAGCGCCAGCAGCCAGACCCGCTTGCCGCGCCCCACTGCCATGCAGGCCAGGAACGGCAACAGCGGCACGCCGACGATACCGGCCGCCCATGTCACGAACTTCATCGGGATCACCGGCTGCAGCGCGGCGAGCATCAATGCGCCGAGCATGGCCAGCCAGTGCCGGTTCATATCGTCCCGCAGGTGCCCGACCCAGGTGCCGATGGTCTGCTGCATGCCGGGACTCAGCAGCGGGTGGAGGCCCTGGTACGCCCAGTGCCCCAATGCATAGCCGACCAGCGAGCCAAGCAGGGAAAACAGCAGGCTGATGTTGGCGTAGAAGAACGCCTTGTGCCGACGCCCGAGCATCATCGGCGCCAGCATCACCTCCGGCATCACCGGAAAGATGAACGCCTCGACGAAGCTCAGTCCGCACAGATAGGGCACCGCACGGGGATGGCGCGCCCAGACCAGCGCGCGCGCGTACAGCGCGCCGAACAATCGCATCAGCCGATGCCCCCCAGCAGCGGCACGAAACTCACCGGACCGAGTTCTTCCTGCACGAAGTCGCCGTGCCCGTCGCCGCGCATGCGTATCAGGGTCTGGCTGCTCGGCGAACCAACCGGGGCGACCAGCACGCCGGTGGGCGTCATCTGATCAAGGATGGCGTGGGGAATCGCATCGCCTGCGGCAGTGAGGATCACCGCATCGAACGGCCCCTCGTCCGGCCAACCCAGCTTGCCGTCGTCATAACGCGAGCGCAGGTTGGTGATACCCAGCTGACGGAACCGGCGGCGCGCCTGGCGCAACAGTTCCTCGATCCGTTCGACGGTGTAGACCTGTGGCACCAGCGCAGACAGCACGGCCGCCTGGTAACCGGAGCCGGTGCCGATCTCCAGCACCTTCTGCGGCATGCCGAACTCGAGCAGCGCCTCGGTCATCCGCGCCACCACCCACGGCTGGGAGATGGTCTGGCCGTGCCCGATCGGCAACGCGGTGTTCTCGTACGCACGCGAATGCAGCGCCTGGTCAATGAAGTGATGCCGCGGAAGGTTGCGGATCACATCGATCACCCGAGCGTCCTGGATGCCCGTTTCCTTCAGGGTGGCGGCGAGGCGGTCACGGGCACGCTGCGAGGTCATGCCCTCGCCTTTCAATGCCGACGGCGGCAGCGGATGGATGTTCATCGCTCAGGCCGCCTCGTCATCGATCGCATCGGTCATCGCCTGCATCCAGCCGCTCACCTTGTCCAGCGCCTGATAGCGGGTGAGATCGACGTGGATCGGCGTCACCGAGACATAGCCGCGGCGCACGGCATCGAAATCGGTACCGGGGCCATCGTCCTCGGCGGGGCCGGCCGGCCCGATCCACCAGATCGGGCGCCCACGCGGATCGTTCTGCTCGATGCACGCCGCAGCCCGATGACGCTTGCCCAACCTGGCCACCTCGAAACCGCAGATCTGTTCCCAGGGCAGGTCCGGCACATTGACGTTGAGGATGGTATCGGCCGGCAGCGGATCGACCAGCAGGCGCTCCATGAGCAGACGCACCGCGCGTGCGGCCGATTCGTAATGCTCGCCCCGGTGATCCTTGCTGACCAGCGACACGGCGATCGCCGGCAGGCCGAGGAATCGTCCCTCCATCGCGGCCGACACGGTGCCGGAATAGATCACGTCATCACCGAGGTTGGCCGAATTGTTGATGCCCGAAACGACGATGTGCGGCTCTTCGTCGAGCAGGCCGGACAGTGCCAGGTGCACGCAGTCGGTCGGCGTCCCGGCGACACGGTAGTAGCCATTGTCCATGCGGGCGACGCGGATCGGAGCGTCCAGGGTAAGCGAGTTGCTGGCACCGGAGCGATCCCGGTCGGGCGCCACCACGGTTACTTTCCCCACTGCGCCGAGGCGCTCGGCGAGCACGCGGATGCCCGGTGCATCCACGCCATCATCATTGCTTACCAGGACTCGCATGCTGTTCCGTCGAATGGCCGTGGGCGGGACGCGGCCGACCCGGTCGACGCCCTTGTGGCAGGCCTTCGAGTCTACCCGAGCGGACCCCGCGTTTCACGGGGATCCTGGCCTGTCGCGGCACGCCGGAACGCGTCCACGTTGGTAGCATGGCGCCATGAAGCGCCGCGCCCCCGCCATCGTCACCGAGGACGACGCCCGCCTGTTCCGCGAGGCGATCGGCGAGATCCGCCGCATCGACTCCGAGCCGGTCTTGCCGTCCCGACCGAAGCCCGAGCCGCGGGCCCGGATGTTCGAGGCCGACGAGGCCGCCGTCCCAGGCGAACTGCTGGACATGGCGTTCGACCCGGCGCTGATGGAAGTGGGCGAGGAACTCAGCTTCCTGCAGGACGGCTATCCACCCAAGCTGCTCAAGCAGCTCAAGCGCGGCCACTTCAGCGTGCAGGACGACCTGGACCTGCACCAGATGAACGCCGCCGCGGCCCAGGCGAGCATCGCCGATTTCCTCGCCGAGGCCCGCGAGCAGGGGCTGCGCTGCGTGCGCATCGTGCATGGCAAGGGCCTGCGCTCGAAGTCGCGCGGCCCGGTGCTCAAGGCACTGACCGACCGCCTGCTGCGCCGGCGTGCCGATGTCATCGCATTCGCCTCGGCGCGCCCTGCCCAGGGCGGCACCGGCGCCGTGGTGGTGCTGCTGTCCGCCCGCCGCTGACCGGCCGGCGCAGTGCCTGCCTCAACCCGTGGTGGCGAGCTCGCGGATCACCGTGGTCGCATACGCTCCGGCCGGCAAGGCGAACTGCAGTTCCAGCGCATCCTCTGCCAGCCATTGCCACCACAGGCCGGCCGGCAGCAGCCGCAAGGCGCGTCGGTCGTGCGCCATCCGGGCGGCCGCCAGGCCTTCCACCAGATCCTGCCACTGGCCGGCGATGCGGCACTCCAGCTCGCCCACCACGCCCCGCGAGACGGGCTCGCCCTCGCCCCAAAGCGGTCCGGTCGGATGGATGTCACCCTGCGCCAGACGGGCGGCCAGCGCGGCTTCGAACGGCTCCGGGCCAAACCAGGACCGCGACCCGGCCAGCGCCCAGATCTCGCCCTCCAGCGCGGTATCCCAGTTGCCCTGCTCCACCCGCTCGGCCAGCACGCTGTTGAAGATCTGCGAGCGCGCGGCGGAGAGCAGCAGGCCGCGTTTGTCCCGATCGACCCGGCGCCCGGCAAACATCGCGCGGGCCTGGTCCAGGTTGCCGCCCTCCCGGCCGAAACGCTGCTCTCCGAAGTAGTTCGGCACGCCCCGTGCGGTCATCTGCTGCAGTATGCGCTCGGCCACCTCCCGGTCACCTTGGACTTCGCGCAGCACGATCACGAAGCGGTTCCCGCGCAGACCACCGCGTTTGAGCTTGCGGCCGTGGCGGGTGGCGGCAAGCACCTTCACCTCCTCGTGGGGAAAGGCCGACCAGTCGGGATCCGCGCGCCCGGGGAGTTGCACGGAGAACGCCTGGCGGGTGACCGCATGGCGATCCTTCAACCCCGCATAGCCCACGTTCACCGGCGGCACGCCCGCGAACTTTGCCAGCTCCCGCGCCACCCAGTCGGTGTTGACACCGCGCTTCTCCACCCACAGCAGGGCGTGCTCGCCGGCACCGTCGGCGTCGTAGCCGAGCAGTTCCTCGACCTGGAAATCCTCGGGCGTGGCGCGCAGCCGGGCGGTCAGCGGCACCGGGCCGTAGGCGGTGGGCAATTCGGAAACGGACATGGCACTCCGCCGGCCGCGCCGGCATGTAGGAAAGCGTTACATCAGGAACAGCGTGGCCAGCCCGAGGAAGATGAAGAAGCCGCCGCTGTCGGTCATGAAGGTGAGGAACACGCTGGCACCCAGCGCCGGATCGCGCCCCAGGCGGATCAGCGCCATCGGGATGCCCACGCCCATGAACGCCGCCAGCAGCAGGTTCAGCGTCATCGCCGCAGTCATCACCAGGCCGAGCATCGGACTTTCATACAGCAGGGCCGCGACGGTGCCGATCACCCCGCCCCAGATCAGGCCGTTGAACAGCGCCACGCCCAGCTCCTTCTGCCACAGCCGACGGATCGCGTTCGGGTTGACCTGATCCAGTGCCGAGGCGCGCACGATCATCGTGATGGTCTGGTTGCCCGAATTGCCGCCGATGCCGGCGACGATCGGCATCAGGGTGGCCAGCGCCACCAGCTTCTCGATCGAGTTCTCGAACAGGCCGATCACGCGGGACGCCAGGAACGCGGTCACCAGGTTGATCGCCAGCCAGCTCCAGCGGTTGCGCACCGAAGCCCAGATCGAAGCGAAGATGTCTTCTTCCTCGCGCAGGCCGCCGCGGCTCAGCGACTCGCTCTCGCCCTCCTCACGAATCACGTCGACCATCGCGTCGATGGTGATGCGGCCGATCAGGTGGTTGCCCTCGTCGACCACCGGCGCGGTGACCAGGTCGTAGCGCTCGAACGCCTGGGCGACCTCGTAGGCATCGTCACCCGGGTGGAAAGTGTTGACGTCCGGCGCCATCAGCTCGCCGACCATCCTGTCCGGCGAGTTGACCAGCAGCCAGTGCAGCGGCAGTACACCGGTGAGCACGTTGTCGTTGTTCACCACGAACAGCTTGTCGGTCTGCGCCGGCAGCTCCTCGAAGCGGCGCAGGTAGCGCAGGACGGTCTCCAGGCTGACGTCCTCGCGGATCGTCACCATCTCGAAGTCCATCAGCGCGCCGATCTGGTCGTCCTCGTAGGACAGCGCCGACTGCAGCTGCTCGCGCTGCTGCGCGTCGAGGCTGGCCATCAGCTCGGGCAGCACCTCGGTCGGTAGGTCCTCGACCAGGTCGGCCAGTTCGTCGGCATCCAGCGGCTCGACCGCCGCCATGATCTCGCCCTGGTCCATGTCCGCGATCAGCGATTCGCGCACCGCATCGGACACTTCCAGCAGGATCTCGCCGTCGCGATCCGAGCGCACCCGCTGCCAGACGGCCAGGCGCTCGTCCAGCGGCAGCGATTCGAGGATGAAGGCGATGTCGGCCGGGTGCAGCGGCTCCAGCTCGTGCTGGAGCACCTCGCCGCTGTCCTTCAGCGCTTCGGCAATCGGCGAACGCGCCGCCGGATCCGCACCGTCCTCGCGCAGCGCGTCCAGCTCGTCGCGCATGCGCGACTGCTGGCGCAGCAGATCGACGATGGTGTCGAGCTGCTCGTGCAGGCGTTGGCTGGCGCCGCGGGTCTCGGTCTCGCTCATCCGTGCTCCAGCAGCACGCAGACCTGCGCCGCGATGCCCTCGCCGCGCCCGGTGAAACCAAGTTTCTCGGTGGTGGTGGCCTTGATGCTGATGCGGTCGACGCCGCACCCCAGGTCCGCGGCGAGGTTCTCGCGCATCGCCGCCGCATGCGGCCCGACCTTGGGCGCCTCGGCGATCACGGTCACGTCGGCATTGCCCAGCCGGTAACCCTGCCCGGCCATCAGTCGCGCCGCATGGCGCAGGAACTGGCGGCTATCGGCGTCGCGCCACTGCGGGTCCGAAGGCGGAAAGTGCTTGCCGATGTCGCCCATCGCCAGTGCGCCGAAGATCGCGTCGCACAGCGCGTGGATCACCACATCGCCGTCCGAATGCGCCACCACGCCGCGGCCATGCGGTACCCGCACACCGCCGAGGGTGACGAAGTCGCCCTCGCCAAACGCATGCACGTCGAAGCCTTGACCGATCCTCACCGCGTCACTCCTCCCCTGCCGGCGCCGTGCGCCCGAGCAGGAACTCGGCCAGCGCGAAATCCGCCGCCGTGGTCACCTTGATGTTGTCTTCCGCGCCTTCCACCAGCAACGGCGCGTGCCCGGCCAGCTCCATCGCCATCGCCTCGTCGCTCACGGTAATGCCCCGACGTGACGCTTCGCGCAAGGCCGCCGAGAGTGCGCCACGACGAAACATCTGTGGCGTGAAGGCCCGCCAGCGCTGGTCGCGAGGTTCGGTGAGCGCGCTGCGGCCGCCCTCGTCCGCCCGCTTGAGCGTGTCGCGCAGCGGCGCACCGAGCAGCCCGCCGTCGCCCGCACCCGCCGTACCGATGAGCCGGGACATATCATCCAGACGGACGCAGGGCCGTGCCGCATCGTGTACCAGCACGAAATCCGTCTCGTCGATCTCGGCCGGCAGGGCCTGCAATCCAGCCAGCACCGAATCGCAGCGCTCGGCACCACCGGGGGTCGTGCGCACCGGCTTGCGATGCAGGTTGTCCAGTCCCGGCCAGAGTGCGTCACCGGGCGACAGCACCACCATCAGGCCGACGATACCCGGATGCCGGGCCAGCCGGTCCAGCGTGTGCTCGATCAGCAGCCGGCCGGCGATCGGCAGGTATTGCTTGGGCCGGTCACCACCGACGCGCAGGCCGCGTCCCGCCGCCGGGACCACGCACCACAAACCGGGCGTGCTCATGGCGTCCCGCTGCTGGCCGGAGCCGCCGCCGCGGACGACGCGGAAGCCGGACCTTCCACCACCTGGTAGAAGGTCTCGCCGGGCTTGATCAGCCCCAGCTCCGCCCGGGCGCGCGCCTCCACCGCCTGCTCGCCGCTCTTCAGGTCGGTCACATCAGCCGCCAGCGCCTGGTTGCGTTGCTGCAGGCGCTGGTTCTCGTCGGTCTGCTTCTTCACCGCTGCGCGCAGGGTGTCCACCTCGCGCATGCCGCCCGCGTCACTCCACAGCTTGAACTGCAGAGCGACGAGCAGTGCGATCAGGATCAGCGCGACCCAGCGCAGCATGGCGGCGGCTATCCGATTCAGCCAGGCAGGCGGCCGAGGCTCGGGAAGGCGTCACGGCCGGCGTAGAGTGCCGCCGAGCCCAGCGCCTCCTCAATGCGCAACAGCTGGTTGTACTTGGCCACGCGGTCGGTACGGCACAGCGAGCCGGTCTTGATCTGGGTCGCCGTGGTCGCCACCGCGATGTCGGCGATGGTGGTGTCCTCGGTCTCGCCCGAACGGTGCGAGATGATCGCCGCATACTTGGCGGCATCGGCCATGGCGATCGCCTCCAGCGTCTCGGACAGCGTGCCGATCTGGTTCACCTTGATCAGGATCGCGTTGGCGATGCCCTTGTCGATGCCTTCCTTGAAGATCGCCGGGTTGGTCACGAACAGGTCGTCGCCGACCACCTGGACGTTCTTGCCGATGGTGTCGGTGAGCAGCTTCCAGCCAGTCCAGTCGCCCTCGGCCATGCCGTCCTCGATGGTGACGATCGGGTACTGCCTGGCCCAGCTGGCCAGCACGTCGACCCACTGCTCGGGGGTGTAGACCTTGCCCTCGCCTTCCAGGTCGTACCTGCCGTCCTTGAAGAATTCCGAGCTGGCCGCGTCCAGGCCCAGCAGGATTTCGCTGCCGACCTGGTAGCCGGCCTTGTCGATCGCCTCGAGGATGGTGTCCAGCGCCTCGATGTTGGAGCGCAGGTTCGGCGCGAAGCCGCCCTCGTCGCCCACCGCCGTGTTCAGGCCCTTGCCCTTCAGCACGCTCTTGAGCGCGTGGAAGATCTCCGCGCCGGCACGCAGCGCCTCGGCGAAGCTGGACACGCCCACCGGCAGCACCATGAATTCCTGCACGTCGACGTTGTTGTCGGCATGCGCACCGCCGTTGATGATGTTCATCATCGGCACCGGCAACGCGCCCGGCTCGCCGGTGGTGCCGTTGATGCCGGCCAGGTACTGCCACAACGCCTGCTTGCGCTGCGCCGCCACGGCATGGGCGGCGGCCATCGACACGCCGAGCAGCGCGTTGGCGCCCAGCTTGCCCTTGTTCGGCGTGCCGTCGAGGTTGATCAGCTTGGCGTCGAGCCCGCCCTGGTTGGCCGCATCGAAGCCCTTCAGCGCACTGGCGATGGCGCCGTTGACGTGGCCGACCGCGGTCTTCACGCCCTTGCCCAGATAGCGCGCCTTGTCGCCATCGCGCAGTTCCACCGCCTCGCGGGTGCCGGTCGAGGCACCGCTCGGCACCGCCGCACGACCGAAACCGCCACCGGCCAGGGTCACCTCCGCTTCCAGCGTGGGATTGCCGCGGGAGTCGAGGATTTCGCGGGCATGGATGCGGGTGATCTCGGTGCTCATGGTGGGGTCTACCTGTGCTGGGTTAGGAACGGGACATGCCAAGGATAATCAGCCCGGCGGTGGACAGCACCGTGAAAACGGCGATACCCAGGCCGAGCGAGGCAAACAGTTTGCGGCGACCGGCCTGGAACAGGCCGCCAACGCCGAGACCAACGGCGACCAGCGAAACCAGCCCCATCAGGATCACCGCCAGGCCGACCAGGATCGAAGCCGGGTCGTGGGCCCCGGTCGGGACACCACTGGCGCGCAGCACGCCTGCCACGGCGAAGGTAAGGAACATGCCGACGAAGCCGATCAGGGCGAGCACGAACGAGGCGATGCCCAGCCCGGAATGACGCGGCGCCGGGGCGGGAGTGGGCGGAACCGCGAAACGCGGCGGCGGGATCGGAGCCGGTCCCTGCAGTTCCGCCATGCTCAGGCCTGCTCGAGGAAACCGTGCCGCTTGGTCACGGCATCGAGTTCCAGCAGGGTTTCCAGCAGGGCCTCCATCTTGCCTAGCGGCCAGGCGTTCGGACCGTCGGAGAGCGACTTGTCCGGATCGGGATGGGTCTCGGCGAACAGGCCGTCGATGCCGACCGCCACCGCCGCTCGCGCCAGCACCGGCACGAATTCGCGCTGGCCACCAGAGCTGGTGCCCTGCCCGCCCGGCAGCTGCACCGAGTGGGTGGCGTCGAACACCACCGGGCAGCCGGTATCACGCATCACGCTCAGCGAGCGCATGTCCGACACCAGGTTGTTGTAGCCGAAGCTCACGCCACGCTCGCAGACCATGATGTCGTCGTTGCCGACCGCCTTGGCCTTGGCCACCACGTGCTTCATGTCCCACGGCGCGAGGAACTGGCCCTTCTTGATGTTCACCGGCTTGCCGGCGCGGGCCACGTTCTGGATGAAGTCGGTCTGCCGGCACAGGAAGGCCGGGGTCTGCAGCACGTCGACGACGGCCGCCACCTCGTTCATCGGGGTGTACTCGTGCACGTCGGTGAGCACCGGCACGCCGATCTGGCGCTTCACTTCGCCGAGGATGCGCAGCCCCTCCTCCATGCCCGGGCCGCGGAAGCTCTGCCCGGAGGAACGGTTGGCCTTGTCGAAGCTCGACTTGAAGATGAAGTTCATGCCGAGCCGGCCGGTGATTTCCTTCAGCTTGCCGGCCACATCCAGCTGCAGCTGCTCGGACTCGACCACGCAGGGGCCGGCGATCAGGAACAGCCGCTGGTCCAGCCCAATGTCGAAACCACAGAGCTTCATGCCACCGACTCCTTCACCGTGGCGAGGCGCTCGGCGCTCCCCACCACTTTGTGCTCACGCGCTGCACGCACGAAGCCGATGAACAGCGGATGGCCGTCGCGCGGGGTCGAGGTGAATTCCGGGTGCGCCTGGCAGCCGAGGAACCACGGGTGCTTCTGCTGCGGCAGTTCGACGATCTCCACCAGCAGGTCGTCCATCGACTTGCCGGAGATCACCAGCCCCAGGTCCTCGAAGGACTGGCGGTAACGGTTGTTGAACTCGTAGCGGTGACGGTGGCGCTCGCGCACCACGTCCTGGCCGTACAGTTCGCGCGCCAGCGTGCCGGTCTTGAGCCGGCATTCCTGCGCGCCCAGGCGCATGGTGCCGCCCAGGTCCGAGCGCTCGCTGCGCTGTTCCACTTCGCCAGCCGCAGTGGTCCACTCGGTGATCAGGGCGATCACCGGGTTGGCCGTGTGGCGGTCATTCTCGCTGGAGTCGGCATCGGCCAAGCCGGCCACGTGGCGGGCGAAATCCACCACTGCCGCGTGCATGCCGTAGCAGATGCCGAAGTAAGGCACGCGGTGCTCACGGGCGTACTTCGCCGCCAGCACCTTGCCCTCGAAGCCGCGCTTGCCGAAGCCGCCGGGAACCAGGATGGCGTCGGCGTGGCCGAGCACCTTGGCGGCCCCCTCGGCCTCGATCTGCTCGGAATCGATCCACTGCAGGTTGACCCGCGTCTGCTGCTTGATGCCGCCGTGACGCAGCGCCTCGCCCAGTGACTTGTAGGCGTCCTTGTGCTCGACGTACTTGCCGCAGATGGCGATCGTGACCTCGTCCTTCGGGTGCAGCACGGCGTCGACCGTACGCTGCCAACCGCTGAGGTCAGCAGGCTTGGCGTCGAGGCCGAGCTTCTTCACCACGATGTCATCCAGGCCCTGGCTGTGCAGCCACAGCGGGGTCTTGTAGATCACGTCCACGTCCACCGCGCTGATCACCGCGTTCTCGGGCACGTTGGTGAACAGCGCGATCTTGCGGCGCTCGCCTTCCGGCAGGGCCTCTTCGCAACGGCACAGCAGGATGTCCGGCTGGATGCCGATCGAGCGCAGCTCCTTCACCGAATGCTGGGTGGGCTTGGTCTTGATCTCGCCTGCGGCCTTGATGAAGGGCACCAGGGTGAGATGCATGAACAGGCACTTCTCCGGGCCGTGCTCGATGCGCAACTGGCGGATCGCCTCCAGGAACGGCAGCGACTCGATGTCGCCCACCGTGCCACCGATCTCCACCAGCGCCACGTCGAAGCCACGGGTGGCCTCGTGGATGCAGTGCTTGATCTCGTCGGTGATGTGCGGGATCACCTGCACGGTGGCGCCCAGGTAGTCGCCGCGGCGCTCCTTGCGGATCACCGACTCGTAGATCTTGCCGGTGGTGATCGAATTCTTGCCGGTCAGGCGGGTATGAACGAAGCGCTCGTAGTGGCCCAGGTCCAGGTCGGTCTCGGCACCGTCGTCGGTGACGTAGACCTCGCCGTGCTGGAAGGGGCTCATCGTGCCCGGATCCACATTGATGTAGGGATCCAGCTTCATCATGGTGACCGAGAGGCCACGCGCTTCCAGGATGGAAGCCAGCGACGCCGCGGCGATGCCCTTGCCGAGCGAGGACACCACACCGCCGGTGACGAAAATCAGGGGGGTCATGGGATGCAGCCGTGCTGGAAATCGGCATTTTACGGGAAGAACGTGTCCGCTGCGAGAGCCGGACGGCCGCAAACTGACCGCCGCGTTCAACTTGCCGGGCCAGCCTGCCCCGCCACCCAGCCCGGTTCCCATGCCCCAGACACGACGAAGCCGGCCCGAGGGCCGGCTTCGTCGTGGCGCCCCGGCCGCAACCGGGAGCTTGCCGCAGGGGGAGGCGGATTACTCCGTCGGCACCTGCGGGAAGGTCGGGTGCATCATGTTGGCGTTCATGTTGTGCAGCACCCACAGCGAGCCGACCACCACGATGGCCAGGATCAGCATGGTGAACAGCATGATCGTCAGGTTGCCCCGCTTGCCGGGGGAAGTGCCCATGTGCAGGAAGAACACCAGTTGCACCAGCAGCTGGGCCACCGCGAACAGCACGATGCCCGGCATCATCAGGTGGTGCGGCACGACGCCACTCATCACCGTGCCGAACGAGGCCAGCGTAAGCAGGATCGACAGGCCGAAACCGACCACGTACGACTTCAGGCTGCCATGGGCGTCGTCGTGACCGTGGTCGTGGGAGACATGACTGGAAGCGGCCATCAGATCGCCCCCCGCAGATAGACGAAGGTGAACACGCAGATCCAGACGATATCGAGGAAGTGCCAGAACAGGCTCAGGCAGGACAGGCGACGACGGGTGTCGTCGTTGAGCCCGCGGCGGCGGACCTGATCCATCATCACCAGCAGCCACAGCAGGCCGGCGGTCACATGCAGGCCGTGGGTCCCGACCAGGGTGAAGTAGGCCGACAGGAACGCACTGCGGTCCGGGCCGGCGCCCTCGTGGATCAGGTGCGCGAACTCGTGCACTTCCATGCCGATGAAGCCGGCGCCCAGCGCGAACGTAGCCACCAGCCACGCCATCACCCGCTGGCGACGGCCGGCATGCATGTTGAGCATCGCCAGGCCGAACGTGAAGCTGGACACCAGCAGCAGGGCTGTTTCGCCCAGCACGTACGGCAGCTCGAACAGTTCTTTGCCGCTCGGGCCGCCCGCTGTGGCATTGGCCAGCACCGCGAAGGTCGCGAACAACGCCGAGAAGATCAGGCAGTCGCTCATCAGGTAGATCCAGAACCCCAGCAGGGTCTTGGATCCGTCATCGTGCCCGTGGTCGTGGCCATGGGCGGCCGGGACGTGCATCCCGTCCGCCGTGACGCTCATTGCAGCCTGCGACATGGATTACGCCGCCTTCTGCTCGTCGTCGGCCGGCACCGCGACCGTCACCAGGCCGACCTTCTGCAGCGGAGCCAGGCGCGCCCGCTCGATGCGCTCGACCTCGGCCGCCGGCACCCAGTAATCGATGTCGCGATCGTAGACGCGGACTAGGAAGCTGCCGACCATGCCGGCCAGGCCCAGTGCGGCCATCCACCAGATGTGCCAGACCAGGGCGAAGCCCAGGACCACGCCGAACAGGCCCATGAACACGCCGACGCCGGTATTGCGGGGCATATGGATGTCTTCGTAACGATTCGGGCGCATATAGGCCACTCCGTCTTGTTTGTCGGTCCAGAACTGATCGAGCTGGCGCACCTGCGGCAGCACGGCGAAGTTGTAGAAAGGCGCGGGCGAGCTGGTGGACCACTCGAGGGTCCGGCCACCCCAGGGGTCGCCACTGGGGTCACGCAGCGTCACGCGGTCGCGCACGCTCACGTACAGCTGCAGCACGGTGAAGAAGATGCCGAACAGGATGATCACCGCGCCGATCAGGGCGACGATCAGATAGGGCTGCCAGTCCGGGTTGGCATAGTGGTTCATGCGCCGGGTCATGCCCTTCAGGCCGAGGATGTACAGCGGCATGAAGGCCACGTAGAAACCGACCAGCCAGCACCAGAACGATGCCTTGCCCCAACGCTCGGCGAGCTTGAAGCCGAACGCTTTCGGGAACCAGTAGTTCATCGCCGCCAGGCAGCCGAACACCACGCCACCGATGATCGTGTTGTGGAAGTGAGCGATCAGGAACAGGCTGTTGTGCAGCACGAAGTCCGCGCCCGGCACTGCCATCAGCACGCCGGTGACGCCGCCGATCACGAAGGTGACCATGAAGCCAATCGTCCACAGCACCGGCACGGTGAAGCGCACGCGGCCGCGGTACATGGTGAACAGCCAGTTGAACAGCTTCACTCCGGTGGGGACCGAAATGATCATCGTCATGATGCCGAAGAAGGCATTGACGCTGGCGCCCGAGCCCATGGTGAAGAAGTGGTGCAGCCACACCAGGAACGACAGCACGCCGATCGCCGCGGTGGCGTACACCATCGACTTGTAGCCGAACAGCGGCTTGCCGGAGAACGTGGCGATGATCTCCGAGTACGCGCCGAAGCACGGCAGGATCAGGATGTAGACCTCCGGATGGCCCCAGATCCAGATCAGGTTCACGTACATCATGGCGTTGCCGCCGGCGTCGTTCGTGAAGAAGTGCATGCCCAGGTAACGGTCGGCACCGAGCAGCGCCAGCGCCACGGTCAGCACCGGGAACGCCGCCACGATCAGGATGTTGGTGACCAGCGCGGTCCAGGTGAACACCGGCATCTTCATCAGGGTCATGCCCGGCGCGCGCATCTTGAGGATGGTCACGATGAAGTTGATGCCGGACAGCGTCGTACCGAGACCTGACAGCTGCAGCGACCAGATGTAGTAGTCCACGCCGACCGTCGGGCTGTACTTGAGCTCCGACAGCGGCGGATAGGCGAGCCAGCCGGTCGCGGCGAAGTCGCCGATGAACAGCGAGGCCATGATCAGCACCACGCCGCCGGCGGTCAGCCAGAAGCTGAGCGAGTTGAGGAACGGATAGGCGACGTCACGCGCACCGATCTGCAGCGGCACCACCAGGTTCATCAAGCCGGTGATGAACGGCATCGCCATGAAGAAGATCATGATGTCGCCGTGCGCGGTGAACACCTGGTCGAAGTGGTGCGGCGGCAGGTAGCCTGCCGCGTCCGCCGAGGCCATCGCCTGCTGCGTGCGCATCATGATCGCGTCGGCGAAGCCGCGCAGCAGCATCACCAGCGCCATGATGATGTACATGACGCCGATCTTCTTGTGGTCCACCGTGGTGAACCACTCGGACCACAGGTAGGCCCACTTGCGCTGGTAGGTGACAAAGCCCAGCAGGGCCGCGCCACCGAGCATCACCATGAGCAGGGTGCCCATGATGATGGGCTGGTCGAACGGGATCGCCGAGAGAGTGAGTTTTCCGAACATGCCTTACTCCGCAGCCTTGGCGTGCGTGTGATTCGAGGGAAGCGCCGCGACCTGGGCCTGCTTGCCGGCGCACTGGCCGCCGAGCGACGTGTCGCCCATGTACTTGCCGATCACGCCGGCGAACAGGCCGGGCGAGACCTGGCCGTAATAGGCCACCGGGTTCTTCTCGCTCGGCTTGGCCAGCGCCTCGTACGTGATGTTGTCGAGCGTCTTGGCCTGCGCCTTGACCTTGGCCACCCAGGCATCGAAGCCCTGCTGGCTGGTGGCGATCGCCTGGAAGTGCATGTCGGAGAAGCCCGCACCGCTGTAGTTCGACGACAGGCCGGCATAGGTGCCCGGTTCACGCGCGATCAGGTGCAGCTGGGTCTCCATTCCGGCCATGGCGTAGATCTGGCTGCCGAGCTGGGGGATGAAGAACGCGTTCATCACCGAATCGGAGGTGATGTGGAAGTTCACCGGCACGTCGGTCGGGAACGCGATCTGGTTGACCGTGGCGATGCCCTGGTCGGGGTAGATGAACAGCCACTTCCAGTCCAGCGCCACCGCCTCGATGGTCACCGGCTTGGCCTTGGAAGCCAGCGGCTTGTAGGGATCGAGCGTGTGCGAGGTGTGCCAGGTGATGGCAGCGAGGATCGCGATGATCACCGCCGGCACCGACCACACCACCACTTCGATGGCGGTCGAGTGCGACCAGTTCGGCGCGTAGCGCGCCTTCTTGTTGCCGGCGCGATAGCGCCAGGCGAACACCAGGGTCATCACGATGACCGGCACCGCGACGATCGCCATCAGGCCGAGCGCGATGAGGATCAACGACTTTTCCTGAGCGCCGATGTCGCCCTTGGGGTTGAGCACCTCGGTGCTGCAGCCGGCAAGGAACAAAAACGCACTCACGCCTGCGTAGCGCAGGCGGGGGATCACTGCTTTGAATTTCACGGGACGGGGGTGTCTTGCGTACTTCGGGTGTGCGAAGGGTAATGGCCTCGACAGCCAATTCCGCCCCCCCTGAGACACAATGTCGCGCCGCAGCAAGATCTTGCTGGCACGCCCGGTGCGTGGGGGCTCGCTGCTACCATGACGCGTATGTCCATACCCTCTTCCGACAAGCTGTCCGCCCTGCGCCAGGCGATGCGCGCCAACGGCATCGCCGCCTGCCTCGTTCCCACCGCCGACCCCCATCTTTCCGAGTATCTGCCCGGACATTGGGCTGCTCGCGAATGGCTGTCCGGCTTCACCGGTTCGGCCGGCGTATTGCTGGTCACCGGCGATCACGCCGGCCTGTGGACCGACTCGCGCTACTTCTCGCAGGCCGAACAGCAACTGGCCGGAAGCGCCATCACACTGATGAAGCAGAAGGTCGCCCATGCCCCGGAACACCTGACCTGGCTGCAGCAGCACCTGCATCGGGGCGACGTGGTCGCCGTGGCGGGCGACAGCCTCTCCGTGGCGGGCCAGCGGCAGATCGCGCGCCTGCTCGACGAGGTCGGCGTGACCCTGCGCACCGATCTGGATCTCCCGGCCGCCATCTGGGCTGACCGCCCGGCCCTGCCCCGAGCCCTGGTGTTCGAGCATGCGCTGGCTTGGGCCCACACCCCGCGAAGCGACAAGCTCGGACGCGTGCGCACCGCGATGCGCAAACTGGGCGCCACGCATCACCTGGTGTCCAGCCTGGACGACATCGCCTGGCTGACCAACCTCCGCGGTAGCGACGTGGAGTGCAACCCGGTGTTTCTCGCCCACCTGTTGGTGGAGGTCGACGGCCACGCGACACTCTTCGTCGACCGCGGCAAGCTGAGCGACACCCTGGTGGCGGCGCTTGCCCACGACGGCATCCGCATCGCCGACTACGCCACCGTGACCGGCGCATTGGGCGAACTTGGTGCCGGGCACACGCTCCTGCTGGACCCGGCCAAGGTCGTTTGCGCCATCGCCAGCGCGGTACCCGCGACTGCCAGTCGGATCGAGGCGGCCAATCCCTCGACGGCCATGAAGGCGCGCAAGAGCGAGGCCGAACTGGAGCACATCCGCGACACCATGAGACGCGACGGCGCCGCGCTGGTTCGCGCCTTCCGTCGGCTCGAGGAGCGCCTGGCCGCCGGCATGACGCAGACCGAGCTGGACGTCGATGCACTGGTCCGCGAGGAGCGCGGCGCCCAGCCGCACTTCATCGGCGAGAGCTTCGCAACCATTGCCGGCTACCAGGCCAACGGCGCGCTGCCGCACTACCGCGCCACGCCGGAGCATCACAGCGCACTGGCCCGCAAGGGCCTGCTGCTGGTGGATTCGGGCGGCCAGTACCTGGGCGGCACCACCGACATCACCCGGGTGCTGGCACTGGGCGAAACCTCGGCCGAACAGCGCCGCGACGCCACGCTGGTGATGAAAGGCATGATCGCTCTGTCCCGAGCCCGGTTTCCGAGGGGTGCCAGCGGTCCGCAACTCGACGCACTCGCCCGCGCCCCCCTGTGGGCCGCCGGCATGGACTACGGCCACGGCACCGGCCACGGCGTGGGTTTCTTCCTCAACGTGCACGAGGGGCCGCAGGGCATCCGCCCACCCGTCGCCGGCGGCGCGCTGGTCGCGCTGGAGCCGGGCATGATCACCTCGATCGAGCCCGGCCTGTACAAGCCGGCTCGCCACGGCATCCGCCATGAGAACCTGGCGGTGGTGGTCGAGGCCGAGCAGACCGAGTTCGGCGAATTCCTCGCCTTCGAGACACTCACCCTGTGCCCGTTCGATCGTCGCGCGCTGGAGCCGCACCTGCTCAATCCGGAGGAGCGTGCCTGGCTAGACGACTACCACGCGACCGTGCGCGCCGCGCTGGCGCCGCTGCTTGACGGCGCCGACCTGGCCTGGCTGGAACGCCACTGCGCGCCGCTCTGAGCCGCCGTCTCGACGCGCGAGACGGCGGCCGGCCACGCTTCGCTTTCCGTGACCGGCCGGCTTGACCCTGCCGGCGCCTCCACCCATGCTCCCGCGCCTCACCTGATCCGACACGACCCATGAGCAGCCGCTACAACGCCGCCGATATCGAAGTCCTCTCCGGCCTTGACCCAGTCAAGCGCCGCCCCGGCATGTATACCGACACCTCGCGCCCGAACCATCTGGCGCAGGAGGTGATCGACAACTCGGTGGACGAGGCCCTCGCCGGCCACGCCAAAAACATCGAGGTGGTGCTGCACGCCGACGGCTCGGTCGAGGTCAGCGACGACGGCCGCGGCATGCCGGTGGACATCCACCCCGAAGAGGGCGTGCCGGGTGTCGAGCTGATCCTCACCCGCCTGCACGCGGGCGGCAAGTTCAGCGGCAAGAACTACAACTTCTCCGGCGGCCTGCACGGCGTGGGCGTGTCGGTGGTCAACGCGCTGTCGCAGCGCGTGGAGGTGACCATCCGCCGCGACGGCAACGAATACCGCATGGCGTTCGAGCACGGCGACCGGGTCAGCGAGCTGGAGGTGATCGGCTCGGTACCGAAGAAGAAGACCGGCACCACCGTGCACTTCTGGGCCGACCCTAAGTATTTCGACTCGCCGAAGATCTCGGTGCCGAAGCTCAAGCACCTGCTGCGCGCCAAGGCGGTACTGTGCGCCGGCCTCAACGTCACGCTGGTTGACGAGGCCAGCGGCGAGACCACCCAGTGGCATTACGAGGACGGTCTGCGCGATTACCTGCGCGGCGAACTGGAGGGCGCCGAGGCGCTGCCGGCCGAGCTGTTCGTGCACCACGTGGCGCGCGACACCGAAGGCCTGGACGTGGCCCTGACCTGGGTGCCGGAAGGCGAGCTGGTGCAGGAAAGCTACGTCAACCTGATCCCGACCGCGCAGGGCGGCACCCACGTCAACGGTCTGCGCACCGGCCTGACCAACGCCATCCGCGAGTTCTGCGACATCCGCAACCTGCTGCCGCGCGGCGTCAAGCTGGCGCCGGAAGACGTGTGGGAGCGGCTGTCGTTCGTGCTCAGCGCCAAACTGCTCGACCCGCAGTTCGCCGGCCAGACCAAGGAGCGGCTGTCCTCGCGCCAGGCCGCCGCGCTGGTGGAGAGCGTGATCCACGATGCCTTCAGCCTGTGGCTGAACCAGCATGTCGACCTCGGCGAGAAGATCGCCCAGCTCGCCATCGAGCGCGCCAGTGCGCGCCTGAAGGCGGCCAAGCAGGTGGTGCGCAAGAAGATCACCCAGGGCCCTGCCCTGCCCGGCAAGCTCGCCGACTGCACTGCTACCGACCTGAGCCGCACCGAGTTGTTCCTGGTCGAGGGCGACTCGGCCGGCGGCTCGGCCAAGCAGGCGCGCGACAAGGAGTTCCAGGCGATCCTGCCGCTGCGCGGCAAGATCCTCAACACCTGGGAGGTGGAGTCCACCTCGGTGCTGGCCTCCGAGGAAGTGCACAACCTGGCCGTGGCGATCGGTTGCGACCCGGGCAAGGACGACCTCTCGGGCCTGCGCTACGGCAAGGTGGTGATCCTCGCCGACGCAGACTCCGACGGCCTGCACATCGCCACCTTACTTTCGGCGCTGTTCCTCAAGCACTTCCCGGTGCTGGTGCGCGAGGGTCACGTGTTCGTGGCGATGCCGCCGCTGTTCCGCGTCGACGTGGGCAAGCAGGTGTTCTATTGCCTCGACGAGGGCGAGAAGCAGGCGATGCTCGACCGCATCGAGCGCGAGAAGATGAAGGGCGCCGTCAGCACCACCCGCTTCAAGGGCCTGGGCGAGATGAACCCGGCGCAGCTGCGCGAGTCCACCATCCATCCGGATACCCGTCGCCTGGTGCAGCTCACCGTCGAGGAGGGCGACGCCACCGCCCAGGTGATGGACCTGCTGCTGGGCAAGAAGCGCGCGGGCGACCGCAAATCCTGGCTGGAAGAGAAAGGCGATCTCGCCACGCTTGAAGTCTGAGCGGTCGCGGCCGGCTGCATCTTTCCCCGTGCGAGGGTCGTAAGAGTGGTGGCTCCCATCCCGGAGCTCCCTCGTTCCCTTCCGGAGAAACGCCCATGACGCTCGTCCCCCGCAGCCGTGCTCTGTCCACCGCGCTTGCACTGGCGGTCGCCAGCCTCTGCGCCATGCCTGCCTTTGCCGCTCCCGGCGACATGTCCGGCATGCACCACGAAAAGACCGTGCAGGTCGGCGGCGCACCGATGTACCCGTCGAAGAACATCATCCAGAACGCGGTCAATTCGAAGGACCACACCACACTGGTTGCCGCGGTCAAGGCCGCCGGTCTGGTCGACACGCTGTCCGGCCCCGGCCCGTTCACCGTATTCGCGCCGACCAACGAGGCGTTCGCCGCGCTGCCTGCCGGCACCGTCGACAACCTGCTCAAGCCGGAGAACAAGACCACGCTGACCAAGGTGCTGACCTACCACGTGGTCCCCGGCAAGATCACCTCGGCCGATCTACTGGCGCTGATCAGGAAGGACGGCGGCAAGGCCAAGGTGAAGACCGTCGAAGGCGATTGGCTGACCTTCAGCAAGGATGCCAAGGGCGTGGCGATCACCGACGACAAGGGCCATACCGGCCACGTCACGATCGCCGACGTGAACCAGTCCAACGGCGTGATCCATGTGATCGACACGGTAATGCTGCCGTAAGCTGCGGCGGCCTCGACCGGCGACACCGGAATGCCCCGTCCTGCGGGGCATTCCTTTGACGAGGTGGCGGCGATAAGGTGGCGCGCCACCCGTCCGGAATCCACGCATGACCCTATTGCCACCGATCAACCTGCAGCGCTGGATCGACGAGCACCGCCACCTGCTCCGGCCACCGGTAGGCAACAAGTGCATCGTGGACGGCGACTTCATCGTGATGATCGTCGGCGGGCCGAATGCGCGCACCGACTATCACTACGACGAAGGCCCGGAATTCTTCTACCAGCTCGAGGGCGAGATGGTGCTCAAGGTGCAGGATGCCGACGGCCCGCGCGACATCCCGATCCGCGCCGGCGAGCTGTTCTACCTGCCCCCGCGCGTGCCGCACTCGCCGCAGCGGTTTGCCGATTCGGTGGGACTGGTGATCGAACGCAAACGCGTCGCCGGCGAGCGCGACGGGCTGATGTGGTTCTGCCCGAACTGCAACCACAAGCTGTTCGAGGCGTACTTCCCGCTGGAGAGCATCGAACGCGACCTGCCGCCAGTGTTCGACCGCTTCTACCGGTCGCTGGAGGCGCGCACCTGCGCGCGCTGCGGCATGGTCCACCCGGCGCCCACCGCCGACGCGGGCTGAGCGCTCAGTCCGACGCCACCCGCTGGCACCATCGCCGGGCCATCCGCCTCAGCGAAACATCGATGCCGGGATCGTCCAGCAGGTCGGCGACGGGCCGCCAGGCCAGCGCCAGCGATTCCGCACTCACCACGAAGTCCTCACTGCCGGTGGCTCGGACGACGTAGCGGACGTCGAAGTGCCAGTGTCCCGCCTCCTCGCCCCGCGCCGGGATCCAGTGCCGGTCGATATCGAAGATGGTCCGCTCCACCACCAGGTCGCCCAGCCCCGACTCTTCCTCGGCCTCTCGCAGTGCAACACGGGCGAGGTCGTGATCGCCGTCGGCATGTCCGCCCAGTTGCAGCCAGCGACCGAGCTTGCGGTGGTGGGTCAGCAGCACACGTGCACCATCGCCACTGACCAGCCACGACGAGCCGGTGAAGTGTCCCGGGGCATGTTCGCACCGGAACACCTCCGGCGACGAGTCGAGGAAAGCGAGGAACGTGGCAGGCGACGTGGCCTCGTCCGGCGAGTGCTGGAATCGCTGCAATGCAGCGCGAAAAGAGGCGATCGAGGTGTTCAGAAAGCGGCTCCATCGGGGGATTGCTGACCGGTGATTGTATGGCCCGTCCATGGGTCCGTCGGCGCTTGTGGCCCCCATCGGGGTCGGCTAAGGTTGCCCGTCACCTCTGACTACCGAGGCACCAGCCCTCGCTCTGGCGCCATGGGGATGGCGTTTGTTTCCACGGGGAATCACTGCATGCTTTTCCAGCGCGTCAAACCGCTCGACCAGATCCTTGCCACTGCCGAGAAGAAGAGCCTGACACGGCAGCTCGGAGCACTCCAGCTCACCCTGATGGGCGTCGGCGCCATCATCGGCACCGGTATCTTCGTGCTCACGGCCGAAGCGGGCCAGAAGGCCGGCCCGGGCATGATGGTCGCATTCGTGATCGCCGCCGTGGTCTGCGCGCTGGCCGCGCTGGCCTACGCGGAACTGGCCTCGATGATCCCGGTCGCCGGCTCCGCCTACACCTATACCTATGGGGTCATGGGCGAGCCCATCGCCTGGATCGTCGGATGGGCGCTGGTCCTCGAGTATGCGATCGCGGCGGGCACCGTCGCGGTCGGCTGGTCCGGCTACATGAACGGCCTGCTGATGCACACCGACCTGTTCGGCTTGGTGCAGCCGGGTGCGCTTGCGCTGCCCGAAGCCCTGCGTGTCGGTCCGTACGAGGGCGGCGCCTTCAATCTGCTGGCCTTCGGCATCTCGCTGGTCATCGCGCTGCTGCTGCTCGTGGGCACCTCCAAGTCGGCCAAGGTCAACGCCATCCTGGTAGCGATCAAGATCGTGGCGCTCACCGCCTTCATCGTGATCGCCGTCCCTGCCGCCAAGAGCCCGAACTTCCTACCGTTCACACCGAACGGCTGGGGATCGCCGCTGGGAGGCATCGGCGTGCTCGGCGCGGCGGCGTCGATCTTCTTCGCCTATGTGGGCTTCGATGCCGTGTCCACCGCGGCCGAGGAAACCAAGAACCCTAACCGCAACATCCCGATCGGCCTGATCGGTTCGCTGGCGATCTGTACCGTCTTCTACCTGCTAGTCGGCTACGGCGCGGTGGGTTCGGTCGGCTCGCAGCCGATGCTCGGTGCGGACGGCCAGGCGCTCCAGCCGGGCACGCTGGCGATGGCCGCGGCCTGCGAGGGTTCGAAGGCGCTGGTCTGCAGCAAGGAACCGCTGGCGCACGTGCTGCGCATGCTCGGCTTCCCCACCGTCGGTAACCTGGTGGGTCTCGCCGCCGTGCTGGCGTTGCCCTCGGTCATCCTGGTGATGATCTTTGGCCAGACCCGCATCTTCTTCACGATGTCGCGCGACGGCCTGCTGCCGGGCAGCCTGTCCAAACTGCACCCCCGGTTCAATACTCCGCACGTGCTGACCATGATCACCGGTGTGGCCGTCTCGCTGTTCGCCGCGCTGTTCCCGGTCGGCAAGCTGGCGGCGATCACGAACTCCGGCACGTTGTTCGCCTTCATCATGGTGTCGATCGGCGTGATGGTGCTGCGCGTCCGCGATCCGCTGCGCCCGCGTCCGTTCCGCACCCCGATGGTCTGGGTGATCTGCCCGCTCGCCGTGGCCGGCTGCCTGATGCTGTTCCTCAACCTGGGTGTGTGGACGCTGGAGCTGTTCTTCAGCTGGGCCGTGATCGGCATCGCGGTGTACCTCCTCTACGGCCGCAAGCGAAGCCATCTCGCCAACGGTACCGAGGCCGACTGAGGCCGCCCGAGGCACCGGTCATTGAATGAAGCCAGGACGGCACGGTGAAAGCCGTGCCGTCGCCTTTTACGGAAGCCCCATGCTCAAGCAACTGCTCGCCCGCAAGACCGACTTCAGCGACATCACCGACGACAGCCACGGTCCCGGCCTGCGCCGCACGCTCGGCCCTTGGGGTATCACCGCGCTGGGCATCGGTGCGGTGATCGGCACCGGCATCTTTGTGGTCACTGGCACGGCAGCGGCCGAGCACGCCGGACCGGCCGTGCTCATCTCCTTCATCCTGGCGGCGATCTGCAGCGGCTTCAGCGCGCTGTGCTACGCCGAGTTCGCCACGCTGATCCCGGTGTCGGGCAGCTCCTATTCCTACGCGTACGCCACGCTGGGCGAACTGGTGGCCTGGTTCATCGGCTGGAACATGGTGCTGGAATACGGCATCTCGGCCTCGGCTGTGGCGGCCAGCTGGACGGGCTACTTCACCAGCCTGCTCGACCACATCGGCATCCATCTCCCCGCCGCACTCACCGAGGCGCCGCTGGCCTATACCGGCGGTCACCTGGTCGCGACCGGACACCTGTTCAACCTGCCGGCCGTAGCCATCGTGCTCGCCCTGACCTGGCTGTGCTACGTGGGCATCAAGGAATCCTCGGGTCTGAACACGCTGATGGTGCTGCTCAAGGTCGGCCTGATCGTGATGATCATCATCGCCGGCGCCCGCTACGTGAACACCGACAACTGGCACCCGTTCATCCCCGAGCAAAAGGGCGACGGCGAGTTCGGCTGGTCCGGTATCTTCCGCGGCGCGGCCATGGTGTTCTTCGCGTACATCGGCTTCGAGGCCACCTCGACCGCCGCGCAGGAATGCAAGAATCCGCAACGCGACCTGCCGTTCGGGATCATCCTCTCGCTGGTGCTGTGCACCGTGCTCTATCTGGGTATGGCCGCGGTAATGACCGGACTGGTGCCCTACACGTTGCTCAACACGGTCGACCCGGTGGTCACGGCACTGCGAGGCCACGCGGAACTGGGCTGGCTGCGTACCTGGGTCGAAGTCGGCGCGCTGATCGGCCTGTCCTCGGTGATCCTGGTGATGATCATCGCCCAGCCTCGCATCTTCATGATCATGGCCCGTGACGGCCTGCTGCCGAAGGTGTTCGCCAAGGTGCATCCGAAACACCGCACGCCGCACATCAACACGCTGATCACCGGCTTCGGCATCGCGGCACTCGCGGCCATCTTTCCGCTGGACCTGCTGGCCGACCTTACGTCGATGGGTACGCTGATCGCCTTCACGGCAGTCTGCGCCGGCGTTCTCATCCTGCGTTACACCGCTCCGGAAATGCCACGCACATTCCGTGTTCCCTTCGCTCCGGCCATCTGCATCGCTGGTGTGCTCAGCTGCCTCGGCCTGCTGTACACCATGAACTGGTTCAACTGGGCGCTGATGGGGGTATGGACCCTGATCGGGCTGCTGATCTACTTCGGCTATGGGCTGCGACACAGCCGACTCCATCAAGCCTGATCGCCTGGAAATCGCCCAATTAGCGGCAAAAAGGTCTGATCTTCTCCTAAATACCTCCAACTTTCCGCCCATTGGTGTTTTTGATGTCACGGGCACATGAGATCGAGAAAATCAACACAAGTTATTGATTAAAAAAACTTATTTTGCGAAAACTGCATGCCGCGCACGGTTCGCACTCCCCAGGACACCGGAGTATCATCCGGGGTCCGCGGGTTGATCACTTGGCAGTGGGCCCCGGATCGCCCCCCGGCGCGTCAGCCAGGGTCAGCTCCTCAAGCTGGCGCGCCGGGCGGCACTTTCAGGGATACCCATCGCGCGATGCGCGCTTTCCCGAAAAACAAAAAAGGCCGGCGAGATCGCCGGCCTTTTCTTTTCATGAGCTTCGCTACGGGCGCTGGTTATGCCTTAGCGGCATGCGACACGCACCAGCCCTTCGCGCTGACCGCCTTGCCCGGGAACAACTGGCAGGGACCGAAACCGGTCGGGCCACCGCTGTAGAACTGGCAGTTCGAGCAGTTGGCTCCAGCCTTGTGCTTCGGATCCTTGGTCGTGCTGGCATCCTCGACGTAACCGAGCGCCTTGGCGGTCGGATCCGACTCCGACACATGGGGAAGGTCGGCAGCACGCGCAACGCGCGGCAGCGTTCCGATCACGGCAGCGGCAGCGGCTGTACCGGCGGCGATCTTGAGGAACCGGCGACGCGACTCGATGCTCTCTTCTTTGGACATTGGTAAACCTCCGTCGTGGATGTAATGCTGCCGTGGCAGCGATCAACGTGTTGATGCTACGCCGTTCCCCGCAATCTGTCCTGACTTGCGAGAATGGCTCTTATTTGCCGGTGACCAGGCTCGTCCGCATGGTATCCTGAGCGCCTGTTTGGACGTCCAAATCATCATGTCGCAGACCTTTCCCCCGGGAGTTTCCTCCGAAGCATTCTTCGCTTGTGCCGACGCCATCGCCGGGGCAGCGAAAGATCTCGCCGCCCTGGGCTGGACGCCCGCCACCAGCAGCAATTTCTCGATGCGGGTGGACGATTCGCACGCTGCCATCACGATCTCCGGACGAGACAAAGGCCGGTTGGATCGCGATGACATCATGCTGATCGATCTCGACGGCCAGGCTGTCGGGACCGATGCACGCCCCAGCGCCGAAACCGCCCTGCATACACAGGTCTATCGCCGCTGGCCGGACACGCGGGTGGTACTACACACCCATTCGCGCACCCAGAGTGTGGCTTCGCGTCTATTTGCCGCACAGGGCTCGATCCGGCTGGAGGGCTGGGAGCTCCAGAAGGCGATCACCGGCTTCCATACCCACGAGAGCATGCTGCAGATCCCGGTGTTTCCGAACACCCAGCACATGCCGGAACTGGTCGCACGCGTGGAGGCCTGGCTGGACGCCGGCAAACCGCTGCACGCATACCTGATCGACGGCCACGGTATCTACACCTGGGGGCGTGACATGGCCGAGACGCGTCGCCACCTCGAGGCCCTGGAATTTCTTTTGGCCTGCGAGCTCGACCTTAGGAGACTTTCCGCATGAGCCGCCTGCGCATCTACGACGACCAGATCCCGGGCACCCCGCTGGCGGAATTCCACGACCACGCGACCATCGAGCACGAACTGCGCGAGGCCGGCGTGCGCTTCGAGCGCTGGGAGGCGAATGAACCCGTATGGCCCGGGGCCAGCCAGGAGCAGGTGATCGCTGCCTACCAAGGGGACATCGACCGCCTGATGAAGGACGAGGGCTACCAGGCTGTGGACGTGATCAGCCTGAAGCCCGATCACCCGGAGCGGGCCACACTGCGCCAGAAGTTTCTCGAAGAGCACACCCACAGCGAGGACGAGGTGCGCTTCTTCGTGGCCGGCGCCGGGCAGTTCACCCTGCACATCGCAGGCAAGGTCTACGAGGTGCTCTGCGAGCAGGGCGATCTGATCGGTGTGCCCGACAACACCCGCCACTGGTTCGACATGAGCGAATCGCCCTACTTCGTGGCCATCCGCCTGTTCACCAACAAGGAAGGCTGGGTCGCCCATTTCACCGGCACCGACATCGCCGGCCGCTTCCCGCGCATGCCCCCCCACCCCAGCGCGACTGCCCTTGCTCCCTGATACCCCAGCCAACGACACGGAAAACCACTCGATGATCGAAGTCCGCGCCATCGTCACCGACATCGAAGGCACCACCAGTTCGATCCACTTCGTCAAGGACGTGCTGTTTCCCTATGCGCGCAAGCGCCTGCCCGCCTTCGTCGAGACCCATGGCGACCGTCCCGAGGTGCAGCACTGGCTGCACGAGGCAGCGAAGGAGGCCGGTTTCATCGAAGCCAGTCGACAGGAAGTCATCGAGTTGCTGCTGCGCTGGATCGACGAGGACCGCAAGTCCACGGCATTGAAGGCGCTGCAGGGCATGATCTGGCAGGAAGGCTACGAGGCCGGCGACTACCGCGCTCACGTCTACCCCGAAGTGCCGGCACGCCTGCGCACCTGGCGCGCACAGGGGCTGAAGCTCTATGTGTATTCCTCCGGTTCGGTACCCGCGCAGAAGCTGTTCTTCGGCTACAGCGAAGCCGGCGACCTCACGCCACTGTTCGCCGGCTACTTCGATACCGAGACGGGCCCCAAGCGCGAGCAGGCCTCGTACGAAGCGATCGCCGAGGCCATCGGCGAACAACCTGCGCACCTGCTGTTCCTGTCCGACATCGAGCAGGAACTCGACGCCGCGCGGGCGGCGGGTTTCCAGACTGGCTGGCTGCTGCGCGATGCCGCGACGCTGCCAGCCGCGAGCACCCACCCCGCCTACCGGGATTTCGACGCCATCGCGCTCTGAATCCCGAGCCCCCGGCCCCGACATGCGCACGCTGATCATCGCCCTGCTCGCCCTGGCCACCGGTGCCGCGCTCACTGCGACCGTGCTGCACACGCCGACCGTACCCGTCACAAACCCGGGTCCGGCGTCGACCACCAGCGGATCAGCAGCCGCCGCTAGCCCGGATACGAACGCGACGACCGACGACGGCCTGCTGCCGACCGACGGCTGGCCCAGGAGCGCGCCGTCGCCCGAACAGGTGCTGTATGCCCAGCCCCGGCTGATGCAGCAAGCCTTGGACGCCCTGGCACCGCGCGTACCTGGCGTCCCCAACCTGTACCTGGTGAGCTTCGCCGGCGACGGCAGCGAGGATGTGTTCCGCAACGAGGCCGAGTACGCCGCCACCCTGTTCCGCCACCGCTACGGCACCCGTGCCCACACGCTGGTGCTGGAGAACAACCCGGCCACGCTCGATAGCCGGCCGCTGGCCAGCTGGAGCAACTTGGAGACCGCGCTGACCGGCGTGTCCAAGGTGATGGACCCTCAACAGGATATCCTGATGCTCTACCTCACCAGCCACGGCGACCCGGAACACACCCTGCTGGTGGACATGGACCCGCTGCCGCTGGACCAGATCGGCGCGCCGGACCTCGCCGGCATCCTGGCCGAGCACCCGTTCAAATGGAAGGTGGTGGTGGTCAACGCCTGCTATTCGGGCGGCTTCGTACCGCCCCTGCAGGGGGACGGCACGCTGGTGATCACCGCCGCCCGCAGCGACCGCAGCTCGTTCGGCTGCGGCAACGACTCGGCCGCCACCTACTTCGGCCGCGCATGGCTGGTCGATGCGCTCAACCGGACCGCTGACCCGATCGCCGCCTTCCGCCAGGCCCATGCCGAGGTGGCCCGATGGGAACAGCAGGACCGGCTCACTCCATCGGAGCCGCAGATCTCGATCGGCAAGGGCATTGCCGACCAGTTGGCCCGCTGGCGCCAGGGCGACCCGGTCGGGCCGCCGGTACCGTTCCGTCCGGACGCCGCCGGCGGGACGCCAGCGACGCGCTGAGTCAGATCACTTCGCCGCGTGGCGGGCCGCCAGCACGTCGGTGACGGCGGCCAGGGACAGGCCCCGCTCGCGCAGCAGCACGGTGAGGTGGAACATCAGGTCCGCCGCCTCGCCCAGCAATTCCTCATCGCCCTGGACCACACCTGCCAGAGCCGTCTCCACGCCCTCCTCGCCGACCTTCTGGGCGATGCGCCGCACGCCCCCTTCGAACAGGCGCGTGGTGTAGCTGCCTTCCGGGCGCTCGGCATGGCGCCGAGCCACCAGGGCATCCAGCTCGGCGAGAAAACCCAGCGCCGGCCGTACCGACGCGCCGAAGCAACTCGACGTGCCGGTATGGCAGGTAGGGCCGTGCGGCAACGCGCCGACCAGCAGGGTGTCGCCATCACAGTCCACGCGGAGCGACCGCAGCGCCAGCACGTGGCCCGAGCTCTCGCCCTTGGTCCACAAGCGTTGCTTGGAACGACTGAAGAACGTGACGTAACCGGTCCGCTGCGTGGTCTCCAGCGCAGCGGCATTCATGTAGCCGAGCATCAGCACCTCGCCGGTCAACGCGTGCTGCACGATTGCCGGCAACAGGCCGTCGCCCTTGGTCCAGTCCAGGCGGGAGAGATCGGTGGGATCGGGAAGCATGTCGGTCATGGTGCGTTCTGCCAGTGGGTTGCGGACGGGGCCAAGCCTCAGAGGCGGACGGCCACACCCTCGCGCGCGAGGTAGCGCTTGAGTTCGGGAATCGCGATGGCGCCGGAGTGGAACACGCTGGCGGCCAGCGCACCATCCACGTCGGCGCTCTGGAAGGCCTCGCGGAAATGCTCCATCGCTCCGGCACCGCCCGAGGCGATCAGCGGCACGTGGCAGATCGCGCGGGCCGCGCGCAGCTGTTCCAGATCGTAGCCCTGCCGCACGCCGTCGCTGCCCATGCAGTTGAGCACGATCTCGCCGGCGCCGCAGCGCTGCGCCTCGACCATCCAGTCGAGCGTGCCGCGGGCCAGCGCCTGGGTCTTGTCCGGGTCACCGGTGTACTGGTGCACGCGCCACTGGCCGTCGGCGTCGCGCAGCGAGTCGATGCCGACCACCACGCACTGCACGCCGAACGCCCCGGCCAGCTCGTCGATCAACTCCGGACGCTCCAGCGCCGGAGAATTCACCGAGATCTTGTCGGCGCCGGCGTGCAGCACGGCGCGCGCCTCCTCCACCGAACGAATGCCGCCGGCCACGCAAAACGGGATGTCGATGACGCGCGCCACGCGTTCGACCCAGCCGCGGTCGACGCTGCGCCCCTGCGGGCTGGCGGTGATGTCGTAGAACACCAGCTCGTCGGCGCCCTCGTCGCGGTAGCGCAACGCCAGGTCGACGATCTCACCCATCACGACGTGGTCGCGGAAGCGCACGCCCTTGACCACCTGGCCGTCGCGCACGTCCAGGCAGGGGATGATGCGGCGGCTCAGCATGCCAGCGCCTCCTCCAGCGTGAAGCGCCCCTCGAGCAACGCACGGCCGAGGATGACTCCGCGCGCGCCGACATCGCGGGCGGCACGGATATCCGCCAGCGAACGCACGCCGCCGGAGGCCTGCACCGCCAGCTGCGGCAGGGTGTTGGCGAGATGGCGATAGAGATCGAGATTGAAGCCGGCCAGCATGCCGTCGCGGTCGATATCGGTACACAGCAGATGGCGGGCGCCGTGGGCGGCGTACCACGGCGCCAGCTCGTCCAGCGTGCGCGATTCCATCGCGGTCCATCCGGCACTGGGCAGAAGCCAGTCCTCGCCGATCCTCCGCGTATCCAGCGCGATCGTGATGCGCTCGCTGCCGTGGGTGTCCAGCCAGCGCGCCACCTGCTCGGGCTCACGGATCGCCACGCTGCCCAGCACCACGCGATCGACCCCGACGTCGAACAGGCGACGAAGATCGTCCTCCGTGCGCACCCCGCCCCCCGCCTGCACCTGAATCCCCTCGGCCGCGATCGCACGGATCGTCGACAGGTTCTCCAGATCGCCGGAGCGGGCACCATCCAGATCCACCAGATGCAGCCAGCGCGCCCCTGCGTGCAGGTAGCGCCGGGCAAACTCGGCCGGATCGCTGCCGTAGATGGTCTGCTGTGCATAGTCGCCCTGGCGCAGGCGCACCACGCGCCCTTCCCGCAGGTCGATGGCCGGAATGACGTCGAAGTTCATAGGCTGAGGAAATTCTGTAGGAGTCTGGCGCCCACGCCGGCCGAACGCTCGGGATGGAACTGCATGCCATGGAAATTGCCGCGGGCGATCACCGCGGAGAACGGGCCGCCGAAGTCGCTGGTGGCCACCGTGTAGTCGCCCACCGGCACCGCGTAGCTGTGCACGAAATACGCCTGCTCGCCTGCGGCCAGCCCGTCCAGCAGCGGATGGGTGCGCACCGACGCCAGCGCGTTCCAGCCCATGTGCGGCACGCGCAGGCCGGGCGCTTCGTGGAAGCGACGCACCGGGGCGTCGATCACGCCGAGACACTCGGTATCGCCCTCTTCCGAATGCGTGCACAGCAGCTGCATGCCCAGGCACACGCCCAGCACTGGCTGGGTCAGCGACCGCATCAGCTCGACCAGGCCCAGTTCGCGCAGCCGCGCCATGCCGGGACCGGCCGCACCCACGCCGGGCAGGATCACCTTGTCGGCGCCGCGGATGGTGACCGGATCGGCGGTCAGCGCCGCCTCCACGCCGAGGCGCTGCAGCGCGTAGCGCACCGAGCCAATGTTCGTGCCGCCCGCATCGACCAGCACCACGGCCATCAGAGCGTCCCCTTGGTGCTGGGCAGCTCGCTGCCCTCGCGGCGGATCGCCTGGCGCAGCGCGCGCGCCACCACCTTGAAGCAGGCCTCGACCATGTGGTGCGCGTTGTCGCCCTTCACGCTGAGGTGCAGGTTGGCGCCTAGCGTCTCGCACAACGAGCGGAACACGTGCGGCACCAGCTCGGTGGGGATATCGCCCACGCGCTCGCGCGGGAAGCTGCCCTCGAACACGAAGTACGGCCGGCCGGAGAGATCCAGTGCGGCGCTGGCGAAGGACTCGTCCATCGGCAGCGTGAAGCCGTAGCGGCCGATGCCGCGCTTGTCGCCCAGCGCCTGCTTCAGCGCCTGGCCTAGGGCCAGCGCGCAGTCCTCCATCGTGTGGTGCTCGTCGATGTGGGTGTCGCCGTCGCAGTTCAGCTCCAGTGCGAAGCCGCCGTGCTTGCCGATCTGCTCGAGCATGTGGTCGAAGAAGCCCAGCCCGGTGTGGATCTTCGGCTCCGCCACCCGATCCAGGTCCACGCTCACGTTGATCCGGGTTTCCTTCGTGTTGCGCTGGACCGTGGCGGTGCGCGGCGCATCGAGCAGGCGGTGTGCGATGGCGTCCCACGACAGCCCCTGCGGCCCCACGCGCAGACCGCGCACGCCGAGGTTGGCGGCCAGCTGCATGTCGGTCTCGCGGTCGCCAATAACCGCCGAAGCCGCCCGGCTCCAGCCGTCGTCGGCCAGGTAGTGACGCAGCATGCCGATGCCCGGCTTGCGCGTGTCCAGTCCCTCGTGCGGGAAGCTGCGGTCGATCAGCTGTTCGCGGAACACGATGCCCTGCGAGGTCAGGATGCGAAGCAGCAGCTGGTGCGGGCCGTCGAAGCTGTCCTGCGGAAAGCTCGCGGTACCAAGGCCGTCCTGGTTGGTGACCAGCACCAGCTCGTAGCCGGCGGCGACGCAGCGCTGCAGCGCGCCGATCACGCCGGGGAGAAGCTCGAGCTTCTCGTAGCTGTCGATCTGCTCGTCCGGCGGCTCGACGATCAGGCAACCGTCGCGGTCGATGAAAAGGATCTTGCGGCTCATCAACAATCTCTCCAACCCATGTAGGAGCGCACCTTGTGCGCGACCTGCGGGATGCGGCATCGGTCTGGCAGTCGCGCACAGTGTGCGCTCCTACGATTCGCGTGATTCATCGGGTCTGCTCCAGCACATCCAGCACGCGGGCGTTTTCCTCCGCCGTGCCGATGGTGATGCGCAGCGCATCGCCCAGATTCGGATAGCGGCGCACGTCGCGCACCACGATGCCGGCGGCGAGCAAGCGCTGGTAGATAGCACCGGCGTCATCGAAGCGCACAGCGAGGAAGTTCGCCTGCGACGGCAGCACCTCGCGCACGCCGGGCACCGCGGCGATCGCCGTGCGCATGCGCGCTCGCTCGGCCTTGATCTCGGCGATGTGCCCGCGCGCCTGGGCCTGGCCCTCCGGCGACAGCGCGGCCAAGGCCGCATCCACGCAGGGCAAGGGCAGCGGATACGGCGGCATGATCCGCCGCAGCAGCGCGATCACCGCGTCGTTCGCCAGCAGCGTGCCGATGCGCGCACCGGCCAGCGCCCAGGCTTTCGAGAGCGTGCGCAGGATGCCGACATGCTCGTGGCGATCGATCAGGCCAACGAAGCCCGGTGCGTCGGCGAACTCGACGTAGGCCTCGTCGACGATCAGCAGCGCGCGCCCGGCGAGCGTCTGCGCCAGGCGTTCCACCGCCGCCAGCGGGATCACCTGCCCGGTCGGATTGTTCGGGGTGCAGACGAACACCAGCTTCACCGCCGGGGTCATCGCCGCCAGCACGGCGTCGACGTCCAGCGTGAAGTCGGCGGCCAGCGGCGCCTCGATCACCGCCGCGTTCTGGATGCGCGCGCACACCGCGTACATGCCGAAGGTCGGCGGCTGGATCAGGATCGCGTCCTCGCCGGCGCGGCAGAACGCGCGCACCAGCAGGTCGATCGCCTCGTCGCTGCCGCGGCCGACCAGCAGCTGCTCGCGGCGCACGCCATAGAGCGCGGCCAGAGCATCGACCAGCGCCGCCGGTTGCGGATCGGGATAGCGGTTGCAGCCGGCGGCCGCCTCACCGAACGGCGCCCAGGCCGACTCGTTCGCGTTGAGCAGGATCTGCCCGCCGCTGGCCTCCATGCGCGCCGAGGAGTACGGCTGCATCGCGCGGATCTCGGGACGCGCCAGGTCGAGCACGCTCATGCGCGACCCTCCAGCACGTCCAGCCGCATCGACACCGCGCGGCGGTGCGCCTCCAGCTGCTCGGCGGCGGCCAGCGTGACCGTGCACGGACCGATCGCGCGCAGGCCGTCGGCGCTCACCTCCTGCACACTGATCTGCTTGACGAAGCTGGCCACCGACACGCCGCTGTAGCTGCGCGCGTAGCCGTATGTGGGCAGCACGTGGTTGGAACCGCTGCAGTAGTCGCCGACCGATTCCGGCGTCCAGGATCCCAGGAAGATCGACCCCGCGCTCTCGATGCCGTCGAGCAACGCGCGCGGCTCGGCAGTCTGGATGATCAGGTGCTCGGGCGCGTAGCGGTTGCTCACCTCGACCGCCTGGGCCAGCGAGTCCACCGCGATCAGGCGGCTCTGCGCCAGCGCCTTGAGCGCGGTCTCGCTGCGCGGCAGCGTCGCGACCTGCCGCTCCACTTCCGCGGCCACGGCGTCGAGCAGCGCGGCTGAGGGGCTGAGCAGCACCACCTGCGAGTCCGGCCCATGCTCGGCCTGCGAGAGCAGGTCGGCCGCGACGAACGTCGGGTTGGCGCCATCGTCGGCGATCACCAGCACCTCGGACGGACCGGCCGGCATGTCGATGGCGGCACCGTCCGGATCGCCGGAGACCTGCAGCTTGGCCTCGGTGACCCAGGCGTTGCCCGGGCCGAACAGCTTCTCGCACTTGGGCACGCTGTCCGTGCCGTAGGCCATCGCGGCGATCGCCTGGGCGCCGCCCAGCTTGAACACGCGGTGCACGCCAGTCACGCGCGCTGCGTACAGCACGGCCTCGTCGCAGCGACCGTCTGCGCGCGCGGGCGAGCACAGCACCACCTCGCGGCAGCCGGCGATCGCCGCCGGCACGCCCAGCATCAGCGCGGTGGACGGCAGCGGCGCGGTGCCGGCCGGCACGTAGAGCCCGACCCGGGTGATCGGGCGCAGCATGCGTTCCACGCGCACGCCCGGCGCCGTCTCCACGCCCACCGGCTTGGGCTGCGACGCGCGGTGGTAGGTGTCGATGCGCCCGGCCGCCTCGCGGATCGCCGCCTTCAGCGCCTCATCGAGTGCCGCCTCGGCCGCGTCGAATTCAGCGGCCGTCACCTCGATGGCGTCCAGCGCGCAGCGGTCGTATTTCGCGCTCAGTTCGCGCAGCGCCACGTCACCGTGTGCGCGCACCTGGGCGATGATCGCCGCCACGCCCTGCTTGAGCTCGTCCGCGCGGGCTTGCGCGGGGCGGGCCAGCGCCACGCGCCAGGCAGTTTCGTCGAGTGCGTTCCAGTCCAGCCGCTTCATCGTCTCGTGTCCTCGAGCCCGCTCAGGCGAGCATCTTTTCCACCGGCAGCACGAACATCTCGCGCGCACCGGCCTTCTTGATCTCTTCCAGCTGGCGCCAGCTCACCTCGCCCGCGCACAGCGCCTGCAGCATCAGCTGGTCCGGCTGCCCGGCCACCGGCAGCAGGGTCGGCTGCGGACCGCCCGGCAGCAGCCGGGTCACCGCCTCCAGGTTGCCGCGCGAGGTCTGCAGCAGCAGCAGGCGCGACTCGCTCACCTGGATCACGCCATCCAGCCGCTTGAACAGCAGCTCCAGCATGTCGCCGCGCTCGTCGGTCGGCAGCGTGGCGGGGCCGGCCAGCACCGCCTCGCTCTCCAGCAATACGTCCACCTCGCGCAACTGGTTGGCGACCAGCGTGCCGCCGCTCTGCACCAGATCGCAGATGGCATCGGCGGTGCCGAGCTTGGGCGCGATTTCCACCGAACCGGCCAGCGTCACCACCTGGGCCTGCACGCCCGCATCGCGCAGCCACTTGCCCAGCAGGCCGGGATACGAGGTGGCGATGCGCTGGCCGCCCAGGCTGGCCGCGCCCTCGTAGGTCATCTCCTGCGGCACCGCGACCGACAGCCGGCAACGGCCGAAGCCAAGCGGGCGCCACTCCTTAAGCGGGGCGCCGTCGATTCCGGCGGTGAGCGAGAACTCGTCCAGCACGTTGCGGCCGACGATGCCCAGGTCGCACACGCCCTGCTCGATCAGCCCGGGGATGTCGTCGTCGCGGACCAGCAGCAGATCCACCGGCTCGCCCTCGCCGAAGCAGAACAGCTTGTCGCGGCTCTGCCGGAAGGTGAGCCCGCAGCGCTTGAGCAAGTCGAGCGCCGGCTCGGTGAGCCGGCCGGATTTCTGCATCGCAATGCGCAGGCGATCGCGCGTCTTCATGCCTTGTCCTTTTTCTGATTCGTGCGGCGCCGGGCCGCCCGCGCGGCCGCCGCCAGGTAACCGCCACTGCCCTGGTTGAGATACCGGGCCACCCGTCCGATCGTGGTGATGCTGACCGCGGTCCGCTCGTGGATCTCCCGGTAGGAGACGCCCTCGAGCAGGTACGGCACAACCCGCCAGCGATCGACCAGCACCTCCAGCTCCGCCGGCGTGCACAGGTCGTGCAGGAACGCCGACATCTCATCGGCATTCTTCAGCGACAGCAACGCCTCGCAGAGGCTCAGCTCGGCGGACTCGGCGGGGGTTTCTGGATCGACGGAACGGCGCTTCATAATGTACTAATGCGTTAATACATTTGCACAGTCTAGCGGGCCGCCCTTTACCTGTCGAGCGCCCGCTCCCAGGCTGCCCCGGAGGGCGCGTGCATTCGTGCGGATCGGCGGAGCGTGGCCCTTCCGCCCAGGGAGAACGTCAGCGATCCCGGTGGGAACGCACCTGCTGCAGGCGCAGGTCGAGCGCATCGAGGAATGCCCCGGGCAACTCCGCCCGGATCGGCGCCCGCCACCAGCCCGGGCGGGCGAAGCGGACGCACTTGATGGCGTCTTTGTCGGTCATCAGCAGCGGGCGCGCACCCGCGAACGCCAGATCCGCCGCCTTGAACGCGTGATGGTCAGGAAAGGCGCGGCCGTCCACCTCCAGCCCCTGCGTGCGCAGGCTCTCGAAGAAACGGTCGGGGTGGCCGATCGCGGCCACGGCGGCCACCGGCGTACCGGCGAAGCTGGCCAGTGGGCGCTCCTCGCCGTCGACCAGCGCGACCGCGGTGCCGCCGACCAGTCGCATCGGGAACCCATCGGGCCCGGCGGCGCCGTTGGCGACGCGGAAATCGACCCGTCGCAGCCGCGACAGCGGCTCGCGCAGCGGCCCGGCCGGCAGCAGCCGGCCGTTGCCGAAACGCCGCGCGCCGTCGACCACGCAGATCTCCACGTCGCGGGCAAGCCGGTAGTGCTGCAGGCCATCGTCGGCGATCACCACGTCGCAGCCGGCCTCGACCAGCAGCGCGGCGGCGGCGGGCCGGCTCCGCCCCACCGCCACCGGCGTGCCGCTGCTGCGGATCAGGCAGGGCTCGTCGCCGAACCTGGCAGGGTCGGGCTGAGCGTCCAGCAACGCCGGCTCGCGCTGCGTGCCGCCGTAGCCACGACTGACCACGCCGGGCTGCCAGCCGCGCCGGCGCAATGCCTCGACCAGCGCCAGGGTCAGCGGCGTCTTGCCGGTTCCGCCGGCGGTGAGGTTGCCGACCACCACCACGGGCACCGGCAGCCGGACCCGACGCAGGATCCCGGCGCGGTAGAGCGCGCGGCGCAGGGCGGCGAGACCGCCGTAGAGCACGGCCAGCGGGAACGTCCAGGCCGGCGGACGTCGATCGCCGTACCAGCTTTCCTGCAGCTCGTCGGCCAGCGCCATGGCCGGGTCAGTCGCCCGCCGGAGCCTGGAACTGCATGCGGTGGAGCGCAGCGTAGTGGCCCTGCAGCGCCAGCAGCTCGGCGTGGGTGCCGCGCTCGACGATGCGGCCATGGTCCATCACGGCGATCTGGTCCGCCCCTTCGATGGTCGACAGCCGATGCGCGATCACCAGCGTCGTGCGGTGCTCCATCAGGCGCTGCAGCGCGTTCTGGATCAACCGCTCGGACTCGGTATCGAGCGCGCTGGTGGCCTCGTCCAGCACCAGGATCGGCGCGTTCTTCAGGATCGCCCGGGCAATCGCGATGCGCTGGCGCTGGCCTCCGGAGAGCATGCCGCCCCCCTGCCCGATCGGGCTGTGCAGGCCCTGCGGCATGCGAGCGATGAATTCCATCGCGTTGGCTGCTTCGGCCGCGGCAACGATCTCGGCCTCGCTGGCGCCGGACAGTTCGCCGTAGGCGATGTTCTCGGCCACCGTGCCGTCGAACAGCACCACGCTCTGCCCCACCCAGGCGATTTGCCGGCGCAGCGAGGCCAGGGTGTAGTCGAGGTAATCCTCGCCGTCGAGCACGATCCGGCCGGCGCTGGGCTCGTAGAACCGCGGCAGCAGGCTGACCAGGGTGCTTTTGCCGCTGCCCGAGCGGCCGACCAGCGCGGTGACGGTGCCGGGCGGACAGCGCAGGTCCACCCCGCGCAGGGCCTCGGCCTCGCTGCGTGGATAGCGCAGGCGGATGCCCTCGAACACGAGATCGCCGCGGGTGCGGTCCAGCTCGATCCGGCCATGATCGCCTTCCGGTGCCATGTCCATGACGTCGAACAGGTCTTCCGCCGCCGACATGCCGCGCTGGATGTTCGACTGCACGTTGGTCAGTCGCTTCAGCGAGGGAATCATCGCGCCCATCGCGGTGAGCACGGTGATGAACACGCCCGAGGTGATGCGGTCGATCACGTCAGCCCGCGTGCCGAGAAAGACCAGCACGGCCAGCGCAAACGCGGCGACCGTCTGGATCGCCGTGCTGGACGAGGCGCTGGTCAAGGCGATCTTCAGGTTGAGCCGCCGCGCGCGCCGGGTGACCTCGTCGAACCGCGCGCCCTCGTGGGGCTGGCCGCCGTAGATGCGGACTTCGCGGTAGGCGCCCACCGATTCCTCGACCGTGCCGGTCACCGAGCCCATCGACCCCTGGATACGCCGGCTGATGCTGCGGTAACGGCGGCTGACTACGGTGGCGATCAGCGCCACGGCCGGCACCATCACCAGCAGGGCCAGCGTGAGGTAGGCACTGTTGTGCAGCATGACGTACAGCATGCTCACCACGGTGACGCCTTCGGTCACCGCGATCTTGATCGCATCGGTCGACGCCGACGCCACCTGCTCGCTGGTGTAGGTGATGCGCGAGATCTGCTGGCCGGACGGCTCCGCGCCAAAGAAGGTCGCCGGCAGCTTCAGGTAGGACCCGAACACATCCATCTGCATCGCCTGCACGACGTGGCGGCCGATGTAGGAGATACCGTAGCTGCTGAGGAAGGTGCCGATGCCGCGCACGGCAAAGATGATCATGATCCAGATCGGCATCCAGAAGATCAGATGCGGATCCTTGTTCTTGAACAGGTCGTCGAACAGCGGCCTGAGCAGGTTGGTGAACACGGCCAGCGCACCGCCATCGATCGCCATGCCGAGAATCGCGAGCAGCCCGACCGTCCGGTACCGACGGGTGTATCCGAACAGGCGCTTGTAGACCTCCCAGGTCTTGGCGTCCCAGACTCCTCGTCGCTCAGCGGCATTCACCGCTCCGCCCCCGGCTTCTCCGGCGTGGTGGCGATCGACAATCGGGTGAAGCCCAGTTGCCCCAGCGCATCCATCGCGGTCACCACGTACTGGTGCGGCGTCATCGCGTCGGCGCGGATCACGACCTGGCCGTCGCGCCGGCCGCCGGAGTTCTGTTCCAGCATCTGCTTGAGCGGCTCGATGCCTTCGCCAAGCACCTCGTCGCTACCTACGTAATAGCGGCCATCCTTGTCGATCATCACCGTGAGTAGCGGCGCCTGCACGTCGCGCTCCTCGGCGCTGGCCTTGGGCAGGGTCACCTGCATGCGCGAGTGCTGGATGAACGTGGTGGTGAGCACGAAGAACATCAGCAGCGTCAGCAGCACGTCGATCAACGGGATCACGTTGATCTCGAAGTCGTCGCGACGACGGTCCGAACCGATACGCATCGGTTTCAGCCTGCCGCCGGGGTGCGGCGCGGGCGTGGCGTCGCCGTTGCACCCGGCGTGCCGAAGGTGAGATCGTCCAGCAGGGCGATCGCCTCCTTCTCCATGTCGACGCAGTATCCGGCCACCTTGCTGCGGAAGTAGCGATGCAGCACATAGGCCGGGATCGCCACCACCAGACCCGTGGCGGTGCAGATCAGTGCCTCGCCGATGCCGCCGGCCATCTTCATCGGGTCGCCCACGCCGCCACGCATGACGTCGAGGAACATGCGGATCAGGCCGATCACCGTGCCGAACAGTCCCAGCAGCGGACCGATCAGCGCGATCGTGCCAAGCGTGTTGAGGTAGCGCTCCATCCGATGCGCCACATGGCGGCCGGTGTCCTCCAGGCGCTCCTTGATGATGTCGCGCGAGCGGTCGCGCACGACCAGGGCCGAGGCCAGCAGTTCACCCAGCGGGGAGCCGCTGGCCAGGGTTTCCAGGTGCTTGGGATCGAGCTGGCCCTTGCGGGCCCAGTCACGCACTTCCTGTCCCAGCCCGGGCGGGAGCACGGACGAACGGCGCAGCGTCCAGAAACGCTCCAGCACGATCGCCAGGGCGATCGCCGAACAAAACAGGATGGGCGCCATCGCCCAACCGCCAGCCATCAGGATTTCCAGCACAACGCCCCCGCAGGATGCAAAGCAGAACTAAGCCGGCATCATACCAGTCCGAACCGAGCGTTCCGTGGGCTGCGTCCGGCTGCCGAAAGCCCGCTCCTGATGCTAGCGCTCGCGCCAGTAGCGCCTTTGCCGCAGCCGCTCACCGGGCCGGGCACGGATCGGGGCATCGACCGGGAAATCCAGCCGCAGCGCACCCTCGCCCGCCGTATTGAGCAACGGCACGCCCGCAGCCCGGTAGCGGGCTACCACGGCTGGACGAGGATGGCCGAAACGGTTGTGCCATCCGGCCGAAACCACCGCCAATGCGGGATGCAGCGCAGCGATGAAAGCCGCGCCGGACGAGGTTTCGCTGCCATGGTGTGGCACCGTCATCACCACCGGCCGGCCGGGAGGCACGCCCGCAGCGACGTCCCCCTCCACCCGTCGGGTGATGTCCCCGGTAAGCAGCAGGCGATCGCCTCCACCCTCGACCAGCAGCACGCAGGAACGGTCGTTGTCGTGCGACGGCCGCCCGTGCGGATTGAGCACACGGAAAGTCACGCCGTCCCAATGCCAGGACTGACCCGCCACGCATGGCGCCATCGGCATCGGCATCCGCGAGGGCTCGCCAGCCAGTCGGCGCGGGACGTGAAACGCCTCCAGCACGGCGCCGGCACCGCCCGCATGATCGTTGTCGCCATGGCTGATCATCAGCAGATCCAGCCGGCGCACGCCGAGTGCCCGCAACGAGGGCACCACGGTCGCCGCCCCCACGTCGAAACCCGACGGGTAGCGGGCACCGGCGTCGTAGAGCATGGCATGGCCATGCGTCCGCACCAGCACCGACAGCCCCTGCCCCACGTCGAATACCCAGGCCTGGAAACCGCCCGCCGGTATCGAAGGCCGTGCGGGAAGCAGCAGCGGCAGGAACAGCAGCCCTCCGAGCCAGCGGCACGGCGTCCCCCGTGGCGCCAACATCCAGATCGCGCCGAGCATCGCCAGCCCCAAAGCCCAGGGAGTGACCGCCGGCAGGTACCACGCCGCTCCGGGCCACGAAGCCATGCGCGCCAGCAACCACCAGAGCGCATGCCCGGTAGCGGCAGCCAGAGCCAGCATCGGCGCAGCCAGCGGTGGACACAGCAGCAGCGCGAGCACGGCCAGCAGGGTGGCCGGCACCATCAGCAGGCTGACCACCGGCACCGCGACCAGGTTGGACAGCGCCCCGACCAGCGAGGCCTGGCCGAAGAACCAGAGCGTCAACGGCAGCAGCGCAATGCTCATCACCCACTGACCGCGTGCAAGGTCGCGGGCGAACGCCCGCCAGCTGCGGCCCTGCACGCCAAGGCAGAGCATCAGGAATGCCACCCCGACGAACGACAGCCAGAAGCCGGCCGCGAGCACCGACAGCGGGTCCACCAGCAGCATCGCCAGCAGCGCCATGGCCAGTGCGTGACGCCCATCCAGATGCCGCCGGCGACTGCGCGCAACCACCGCCACCGCGATCATCAGCAGGGTCCGCAGTGTCGGCAGGCCCATGCCCGCGAGCAGGCCATAGGCCAGGGCCGCGACCAGCGCCGCAGCCGCTTGCGCCCGGGATCGTGGACAACGCAATCCGAGCCCGGGAAACAGTGCATAGACCGGCCAGACCAGCCCGACCCCGAACGCCGCGGCCACGCCTACATGGAAGCCGGAAATGGCCAGCAGGTGGGAGACGCCGGTAGCCCTCGCCACGGCCCAGTCGTCCGGATCCAGTCCACGCGTGTCGCCGACCGCGAGCGCGCGCAGCAGCGCCGCGTCGTGCGGGTCGGTCATCCGGGCGTCGATCGACGCTGCCAGGTGCTGGCGCAGGCGGTCGACACAGGCCGATGCACCCAGCCGCCGGTTGTCACCCCCTTCGCGAACGTAGCCCACCGCATCGATTCGGCGCTCCAATGCGGTGCGCTCGGTATCGGCGCCGCCCGGATCGATCATCCCCCGCGGCCGCTTCAGGCGCACCCGCAACTGCCAGCGCTCGCAGGGACGCAATACACGGGACGGGTCGTACCAGGCCAGCCGAACCCGGCCACGCCACGCCACGCGACGCCCACCGAGCCGGGCCGAGTCCACCCGGAACGAGAAGCGCGTACCGTCGGCCCGCGGATCCGGCAGGTCGAGCAGTTGCCCGGTCACCAGCAGAACCTCGCCCTCCAGCGCGTGCGGCAGGCGTGCATCCATCGCCGCCGCACCACGCCACATGGCCCATGCCACGCCAAACAGGATCCAACCGAGGATCCGCGCCCGGGGAGACAGCCAGCAGGCCGTCGCTCCTGCAACCAACCCTGTCACGGCCAGCGAGAGCACGAGGCCGCGCGGAAGCGCGGGAAACACCTGCACGACCAGCACGCCGAGCAGCAGCGCGATACCGGCCAGCGGAACGCCGACCCTGAGCGATCGTTGCGGCAACGTCCATGTCCCTTGTGCCCGAACCAGCCTCCAAGGCTAGCGTCGGACCCGGGATCGTCAGGACGAAACGAGCGTAGGCGAGAGCCGCCGCGCGATGCGCGGCAACCGCCCCCAGGTCACGGGGAAATCAGATCTCGCCGACCAGCGAGGCCGGATCGTTGCGTACCTGCTCGTTCAGTACGCCGTTGTGCAGCACCAGGGTGCGGTCCATGCGCGCCGCCAGCCGGGTGTCGTGGGTGACCAGGATGAAACTGGTTCCGATCTCGCGGTTGAGCTCGAGCATCAGTGCATAGACCTGCGCCGCATTGGCCTCATCGAGGTTGCCGGTCGGCTCGTCGCCCAGCACGCAGGCCGGACGCGTCACCAGGGCGCGCGCCACCGCGCAACGCTGACGCTCACCACCAGACAGTTCCGACGGCTTGTGTTCCATCCGGGCCGACAGGCCGACCCGACCCAGCAGCTCGGTGGCCGCGCGCTGCGCCCTGGCGATCGATTCGCCGCGGATCAGCAGCGGCATGCAGACGTTCTCCAGCGCGGTGAACTCGGGCAGCAGATGATGGAACTGGTAGATGAAGCCGAGCGAGCGGTTGCGTATGCGACCGCGGTCGGCATCCGACAACGAGGACAACCACTGGCCATCCACCTCCACCTCGCCGCCGGTCAACGTGTCCAGCCCGCCGAGGATGTGCATCAGCGTGCTCTTGCCAGAGCCCGACGCACCGACGATCGCGGCCGTCTCGCCGCGCTTCAGCTCGAAGCTCACGTCGGTAAGCACCTCGGTGCGCAACTCGCCTTCCTCGTAGCTCTTCGCCACATGGCTGGCGCGCAGCACCACGTCGTTGCCTGCATTCATCGACTTACTCATAGCGAAGCGCCTGCGCCGGCTGCGTGCGCGACGCACGCCAGGCGGGATAGAGGGTGGCCAGCAGCGAGAAGAGGAAGGTGACCAGCGACACCCAGCCCACGTCCACCGCCTCCAGCTTGCTGGGCACGTTGGAGATGTAATAGACGTCCGGCGACAGGAACTGCACGTGGAACACGTTCTGGATCCAGTCGACGATGTTCGGCAACTGCCACGACAGCAGCGATCCCAGCCCGACGCCGAGGCCGATGCCGACGAAACCGACCAGCACGCCCTGCACCATGAAGGTGGCCATGATGCTGCGTGGTGTCATGCCGAGGGTACGCAGGATGGCGATATCCGCCTGTTTGTCGGTCACCAGCATCATCAGCATCGAGATCAGGTTGATCACCGCCACCAGCACGATCAGCGACAGGATGATGCCCATCACCTTCTTCTCCATCGAGATCGCCGAGAAGAAGTTGCTGTTCTCCTGCATCCAGGTGCGCACGCTGTAGAGCTGGCCGAGGTCGCGACTCAGCTCGCGGGACACCGGGCCGGCGTTCCACAGGTCGTCTAGGCGCAGGCGGATGCCGGTGGGGCCGGACAATTCGCCGAGCTTTTCGGCATCGGTCATGTTGACCAGGGCCAGGCCCGAGTCGTACTGCTGCATGCCCATCTCGAACACCCCGGACACGCGGAAGCCGCGGATCCGCGGCACTGCACCCAGCGGCGTGGCCCTGAGCTGCGGCACGATCATCGTCACGTGGTCGCCCACGGTGACGCCGAGCTGCATCGCCAGCTCCTTGCCCAGGATGATGTTCCAGCTGCCGGGGGTGAGCGAATACCAGCGGCCCTGCACCATGTGCTTGTCGATGTCCGAGGCCTTCGGCTCCAGCGATGGCTCGATGCCACGCACCATGGTGCCGGTGGAGCCGTAGGTGCCCTGCAGGAACGCCTGCAGGTCGACATAGGGCGCCGCACCGCGCACGTGCGGGTTGGCCTCGGCCTGCTTCACCGTGCCCTGCCAGTCGTGGATGCTCTCGCCCACGCCGGCGATGGTGGCGTGCGAGACCGCACCGAGAATGCGCGAGCGCAGTTCGTTGTCGAACCCGTTCATCACCGACATCACGGTGATCAGCGCCATCACGCTGATCGTGATGCAGATGATCGACACGGTGGAGATGAACGAGATGAACTGGTTGCGGCGTTTGGCGCGCGAGTAGCGCAGGCCGATGAAGAGTTCGAGCGGTCGGAACATGGCAACCTGATCTGTGGGGGCCGGCCAGGCGGCCGGCAGAGAGGCCTGATCGCTCAGGTCGTCCTTTGGGACCGCGCAAGCGCGCCAGAGTGCCCGATGCGCCGGCGGGGTACAACCGGCTCAGATGGCTGGCGGGGACGGCACGCCCTGCCCGGCCGCGAGCCGCATGCGCAGGCGACGCCGGGTATCGGGATCGCTGTTGTCCGGCAGCAGCCAGAGCACCTGCCGGCGCTCGCCGACGCGCAGTTCCAGCACCAGACAGCCGGCCAGCATGCGATGGGATGCCAACACGGCCGGGGTTTCGACCCCATCCCGTCCGAGCAGCAGCCAGCCCGCATCGGGACTCCAGCCGACCGAGGCCGGCGGCGTGGTCTGCCGCATGCGGCTCGCCAGCACGAGGGCCATCGCCGCGCTCGCGAGCACCAGCTTGCCCCAGCCCGGCAGCCCACTGAGCGCAACCGAGAGCATCGCCAGCGCCAGCATACCGATCAGGCCGAGCGCGAGCCCCCGCGATGGCCGGTATTCAAAGCCGATGGCGGGCGCGGATGTCATCGATGATCGCCTGCCAATCCTCGCGTGGCGCGCGGGCATGCCCCATCACCCAGTCCCACAGGTCGGGGTCCTGCACGTCGAGCAGCTCGTCGAAAGCCATTCGCGCGGATTCGTCCGCCGCGGCGAACCGCTCGTCCAGCCAGCCGCCGAACAGCGCATCCAGCTCGCGGGTGCCGCGGCGGGTGCGCCAGCGCAGTCGTTTGATCCGGGCTTCTTCCACGATTCCTCGAGCCTCCAACGCATGCGGGCTGCCCTGGGGCAGCCCGCACGAAAAACGACGTCAGCCCATCGCTCAGGCCGCGCGGCGCTGCACGATCAGCTTCTTGATCTCCGCGATCGCCTTGGCCGGGTTCAGCCCCTTCGGGCAGGTGCGCGCGCAGTTCATGATGGTGTGGCAGCGGTAGAGCTTGAACGGATCTTCCAGGTCGTCCAGGCGGGCACCGGTGTCCTCGTCGCGCGAATCGACGATCCAGCGGTAGGCCTGCAGCAGGATCGCCGGGCCGAGGTACTTGTCACCGTTCCACCAGTAGCTCGGGCAGCTGGTCGAGCAGCAGGCGCACAGGATGCACTCGTACAGGCCGTCGAGGTGCTTGCGGTCTTCCGGCGACTGCAGGCGCTCGCGGTCGGGCGCCGGGCTCTGCGTCCGCAGCCAGGGCTTGATCGAGGCGAACTGCGCATAGAAGTGGGTGAGGTCCGGGACCAGATCCTTGACCACCGGCATGTGTGGCAGCGGGTAGATCTTGACGTCGCCCGAGGCGCACTCCTCGATGGCACGGGTGCAGGCCAGCGTGTTGGTGCCGTCGATGTTCATTGCGCACGAGCCACAGATGCCCTCGCGGCACGAGCGGCGCAGCGTCAGCGTCGGATCGATCTCGTTCTTGATCTTCAGCAGCGCGTCCAGAACCATCGGACCGCACGCGGCCAGGTCGACCTCGTAGGTGTCGATGCGCGGGTTCTGACCGTCATCCGGCGACCAGCGATAGATGCGGAACGTGCGCGGCTTTTTCGCGCCCTGGGCGGGGAAATGCTTGCCCGGCTGGATCTTCGAATTCTTCGGGAGGGTGAACTCTGCCATGTGCGGAACCCTTCAATCTCGTTAGGAGGGCCTGACGGCCCCGACCACCTGCGATGCGCGGGCGGTACCGGCGATACGGATCGCCGGTACCTGCCGAATCAGTAGACGCGCTTCTTCGGCGGCACCACCTCGACCTCGTCGGTCATCGTGTACATGTGCACCGGGCGGAACTCGAAGCTGCTCTTGCCGGCTTCGTCCACCTTGACCAGGGTATGCTTCATCCACTGCTCGTCGTTGCGGTCCGGGAAATCCTCGCGGGCATGCGCGCCGCGACTCTCCGGCCGCTGCTCGGCCGAGTGCATGGTCGCCACCGCCTGCGCCAGCAGGTTGGACAGCTCCAGCGTCTCGATCAGGTCGGAGTTCCAGACCAGCGAGCGGTCGGAAACCCTGACGTCCCTGAACGAGTCGTAGACCTCGGAGATCTTGCGCTTGCCTTCCTTGAGGGTGTCGCCAGTGCGGAACACCGCCGCGTCGCTCTGCATGGTGCGCTGCATTTCCGCGCGGATCTTTGCCGTCGGCGTGCCGCCGTTGGCGTTGCGCAGGCCGTCGAAGCGGGTCAGCGCCTTGTCCAGCGCGCTGGCCGGCAGATCCTTGTGCGCCGCGCCCGGCTTGACCACTTCGGCGCAGCGGTTGGCCACCGCGCGGCCGAACACGACCAGGTCGAGCAGCGAGTTGGAGCCCAGGCGGTTGGCGCCGTGCACCGACACGCAGGCTGCTTCGCCGATGGCGAACAGGCCCGGCACCACCGAATCCGGGTTGCCGTCCTTCAGCTGCACCACTTCGCCGTGGTAGTTGGTCGGAATGCCGCCCATGTTGTAGTGCACGGTCGGCAGTACCGGGATCGGCTCCTTGGTCACGTCCACGCCGGCGAAGATGCGCGCCGACTCGGCGATGCCCGGCAACCGCTCGTGGATCACCTCGGCACCGAGGTGCATCAGGTTCAGGTGGATGTGATCCTTGTGCTCGCCGACGCCGCGACCCTCGCGGATCTCGATCGTCATCGCACGGCTGACCACGTCGCGCGAGGCCAGGTCCTTCGCGTTCGGGGCATAGCGCTCCATGAAGCGCTCGCCCTCGGAGTTGGTGAGGTAACCACCCTCGCCGCGCACGCCCTCGGTGATCAGGCAGCCCGCGCCGTAGATGCCGGTCGGATGGAACTGCACGAACTCCATGTCCTGCAGCGGCAGGCCGGCACGCAGCACCATGCCGCCGCCGTCGCCCGTACAGGTGTGCGCCGAAGTGGCGCTGAAGTAGGCGCGACCGTAGCCGCCGGTCGCCAGCACCACCGCCTGGCCACGGAAGAGGTGCAGCGTTCCCTCGTTCATGTCCAGCGCCAGCACGCCGCGACACACACCTTCCTCGTCGAAGATCAGGTCGATCGCGAAGTACTCGATGAAGAACGAGGCATCGTGCGCCAGCGCCTGCTGGTACAGCGTGTGCAGGATCGCGTGACCGGTGCGGTCGGCCGCGGCGCAGGTGCGCTGGGCGGTGCCCTTGCCGTAGTGCGTGGTCATGCCGCCGAACGGACGCTGGTAGATCTTGCCCTCGGCCGTGCGCGAGAACGGCACGCCGTAGTGCTCCAGCTCGATGATCGCCGGGATCGCCTCGCGGCACATGTACTCGATCGCGTCCTGGTCGCCGAGCCAGTCCGAGCCCTTGATGGTGTCGTAGAAGTGGAAGCGCCAGTCGTCCTCGCCCATGTTGCCGAGCGCGGCGGAAATGCCGCCCTGCGCGGCCACCGTATGCGAGCGGGTCGGGAACACCTTGGTGATGCACGCGGCCTTCAGGCCCTTCTCGGCCAGGCCGAAGGTGGCACGCAGGCCGGCACCGCCGGCGCCCACCACGATCACGTCGTACTTGTGCTGTTGGATCTTGTAGCTTTCCACGTCAGGCTCCCAGGGCGATGCGCAGCACAGCCAGCACGCTTGCCAGCGCGCCCAGCACCGCGAGGAATTTCACCAGCACCAGCAGGGAAACTTCCTTCCAGCGGGTGTGCACGTAATCTTCGATCACCACCTGCAGGCCGAGCACGGCGTGCCAGAACATGGCGATCACGAAAGCGATCAGCAGGACCGCGTTCCACGGGCGGGCCACCACCGCGTGCGCAGTCGCGTAATCGGCGTGCACCAGACGCAGCACCGTCGCCAGGAACCACAGGCCGAGTACGACGAGCGCGGTAGCGGTCACGCGCTGGGTCCACCAGTGTCCGACACCGGACTGGGCCGAGCCCAGGCCACGGGCACGCTTGATCGGATGGCGCAGATCCTTGGCGCTCATGCCGCACCTCCGGAGGTCAGCACGAAGGCCCAGAACAGCAGGGTGATCACGAAGCTGCCGATGATCGACAGCCAGCTCGAGCGGACGAACTGCGCGATGGCATAGCCCGCGCCAGCGTCCTGCACGAGATGACGGATACCGTTGCACAGATGGTAAGCGAACGCCCAGGTCCAGCCGAACATGACCACCATGCCGAGCGGACTGCCGACGCAGCTGGCGAACTGCGCGAATGCCTCGCTGCCGCCAGCCAGGGCCAGCAGCCCCCAGAGGACGATCAGGCTGCCGATGGCAAGCACGATGCCGGTCGCGCGATGCAGGATCGAGGTCAACATCTGCACCTGCCACTTGTAGATCTGCAGGTGCGGTGAGAGCGGTCGTGATGTGTCTGCCATGTTGGCTATCCTGGTGTGGAATCGCTTTAGCCCATGCCGGCCGACTCCGAGCGTCCGCCAGCGCGAAGCGTCAGAAGTCGATGCAGCGCCCATTCTTTTCCCAGTCGCCGTAGCGCGTGGGGTCGGGCGCAGGACGCTCCTCTGCCGAGTCTGGCCGATCGTTTCCGAACGGCAAAACGGCCCCCGCCGCGGGAGCGGCCGGCTGCTTCGATTCGGGAGGGGAGCGTGTGTCGGACATGGTTCTTGTTAGCTGAACAAGCGTAATACTTGTGCCCTGCCGGTACAACCTGAGGAGACCGTGCCCCTTGCCTGAAACGCCTTCGTCCCCAGTAACGAAAACCATGTCCGCAACCGCCCCCACCCTGCCCGCCGAAACCCTCGTCATCGAGGGCCCCGATGCCGCGCAGTTCATGCATGGCCAGTTCACTTCGCGGGTACTCGCGCTGCCCGTGGGATCGTGGCAGTTCAGTACCTGGCTGGATGCGACGGGGCGTGTACGCGCGCTGTTCCATCTTGCACGGCTCGCCGACCAACGCTGGCTGCTGCTGCTGCGTGGAGGACGGGCCGGGGACCTGAAGGACGAACTGTCGCGCTTCGTTTTCCGCGCCCGGGTCGGACTGCTGGCGCAGCCAGCCGGCGTGTTGACCGCAGGACCGGCGATGGCGCTTCACGCGGCTGAAGAAGCCGAAGGAGTCCCGCATCTCGGCTGCGGCGAACACTCGATCGTCGTCGCAGCCGAGGCTCGCGGCGACGATCCGCGTGCGTTGCAGATCCGCGAGGGCTGGCCATGGCTGCACGCCGGAGCGATCGGCCAGTACAACGCCGCGTCGCTCGGCCTTCATCACCTCGGCGCCGTCGCGCTCGACAAGGGGTGCTATCCGGGCCAAGAGATCGTGGCGAGATTGCACTATCGAGGAGGAAACAAGCGCAGGCTCTGCCGCGTCATCCTGTCGCAGGCGGTCGCGCCGGACACGCGGCTGAAACGTGCGGGAGACGGCGCAGAGCTGCATCTGCTCGATGCCGTGGGTGGAGACTCGGGCGTGACGGGACTCGCCGTTGCACACGAGGACTGGCTGGTCGCTTCGCAGGACAGTCATGATGCACTGCTTACGTGCGGCGCACGCGCACGGATCGTCGAATCATGGGGCGAATAGCCGCATGTTGCCATGCCGCAAAAGTGAGTGCCGCGTGAATTCCATGACCATGGCACTTGCCATCCCCGGAGGCCGCCACTAGGCTCCGCGAAAATTTTTGGCCGGCCACTCCTACCGCAGTGGCTCGAGCACGCGACGAACCGGAGGAGTCCGGATCGGCGCGACCCGGCAGAAATGCCGGAGAGAATTGCCGCCATACGAGGCGGAGATGTCGCAGAGGCCCTGGACCATTCGATGGTGGCTGGCTGCGACTCTGGTCAGATCTGGCATAGACGTCGAACTGACTCGCCACAATCCCGTGGCAAGGACATCCGCGATCCCAAAGTTTCGATCCGGTGTCATCAATCCAGGTGGAACGGCCTGCCCGCCCGTCCACCGCAATGGCGCCTGAGAACCGGTTTCCTTCCGGCCATGCGTACAGCACGTTGGAGGCAGACTATGAAACTTTCCGTATTGCTGTGGATGGCCTCGTTGCTGCCCCAGCCGGTGGCCGACCAGACCTGTCTGGCGACGACCGTCTACCTGGAAGCCCGCAGCGAACCGACGATGGGGCAGCTGGCGGTTGCCGAAGTGGCGCTACGGCGTCGCGACCGCGGCCAGTGGGGCGATACCGTGTGCAAGGTCGTGACCGCACCGCACCAGTTCGCCACCACCACCACACCTGGCTCGTTCGACATCACCAACCCGGTCGCCTTCGCCAAAGCCTGGAAAATCGCCGGCGAGTCGATGACGAACTGGGAGCTGCCGCTCGCCGAACGCCATCTGGTCGTTCCGCATGCGGACCATTTCGCTACCGTGGCGATCACTCCAGCCTGGTCGATCAACCGCACCGGCCGCACGATCGGCGAGCATCGTTTCTACGCCGTGAACTGACGAGCCTGTATCGCGAAAAAAGAAAAGCCCTCCTGTCGGAGGGCTTTTCTTTTTGGACGTCCAAATAGCAAAGTGGACTAGCGTGGATAGACGTGATCGCCCTGCACCTGGACGTAATCGCCCTCGCGCACCTGGGGGTCCTCGCGCTGGGTCACGGTAACGTAACGGCCGCCATCCAGTCGTACGGTCACGCGCCAGGCCACGTCGGTCGCACCGTTGGCCGTGGCCACCTTGTTGCCGACCACGCCGCCTGCCACCGCACCGGCGACGGTAGCGGCCTTGCGGCCATCACCCTTGCCCACCGTATTGCCGAGAAGACCGCCGGCGACGGCACCGATCACGGCGCCAAGCGTTCCGTTGCTCTTGCGCTCGACATAAACCTGCTGCACCTCCTTGACCACGCCGCAGTTGTCGCATCGCGCGGGCCGGCTGTCGTAGACCGGCGCGGGCCGGCTATACCCGCCGTTGTTGTAGGGCGTTGTCTCGCAACCCGCGAGTGCAACACTCGCCAGAGCTGCGGCGATCAGCAGTGGGATCCTGCGTGAAGTAGGCGACATAGGCTCCTCCTCGACTGGATGGTGGAAAATCAGCGCGCGTCGGAAACCGCCGTCACGCCCTCCTGGACCTGCACGCGGTCGCCGGGATCGTGGTCCATACGCACGGTGCGCGTGACCCCGTTGTATTCGTAACGGACGTCATAGCCGACGATCTTGGTGGTGCTGTCGTTCACCGTGGTGCACCGACGCTGGACCGAGGACGTGGTGTTCGCGTGCTGGCGGCTCTCTTCGATCTTCTTGCCCGCGTAGCCACCGCCGATCGCACCGGCCACCGTCGCGAGCGTCTTGCCCTTGCCGCCACCCACCTGGTGACCGAGTACGCCACCGACCACGGCGCCGATCGCGGTGCCTGCGATCTGGTGCTGGTCCTTCGGTGGCGTGGTGGTGTTGACCACCTCGTCGTGGCAGACCTCCTTCGGGGTGTTGGAGGTCTTCCGAACCGGATCGACACTCACAACCTTGGCGTACTTCGGACCGTTGGCTGCGGCGCCTGCCGCAACACCGGCATCCGCACTCGCATCGCGATTGCAAGCCGATACACTGGCCGCCAGCGCAGTCGCCACACACACGTGAAGCACGTTGACCATCAACCGTTTCATCAGATCTCTCCTTTTTGGATTCCCCGCGAGAAAACGCGATCTGCGCCCCTCGCGTTTCGCCTGTTCATTGAAACCCTGCACAACTGAATACGACCTAGCTCCGCCCCATCATTTTTCCTTCACGTGACCGAAGGCACGGAACGGAGTCGCATACCCCATCGGAAGTGGCCGCCATCCATCATGACACCTCTCGTCGACAGCCACGTACACCTCGATGACGCCCGATTCGACGTGGATCGCAATCGGGTGCTGGAGCGCGCGCGAGATGCCGGCCTCGGGGCGATGATCGTGCCGGCCATTGCCGCGCTTGATTGGCCGGCCCTCGCAGACCTCGCGGCGAGGCACGGAGACGTCTTTCCCGCATACGGCATGCATCCGATGTTCCTGCCGCGGCACCGCCTCACCGATTGCGACCTGCTCGACCAGTGGCTCGATACGCACCGGGCGGTAGCGGTTGGTGAAATCGGCCTGGACTACTTCGTCGAAGGCCTCGACCGGGACCGGCAGCAAGTCCTGTTCGGCAGGCAACTGTCGGTCGCGGCGAATCACCGCCTACCCGTAATCGTCCACGCCCGCCGAGCCGTCGATGCCGTGATCGCCGCAATCCGTCGCCATCCGGGGACAAGGGGTGTCGTTCACAGCTTTTCCGGAAGCGTCGAACAGGCCGGGCAGCTATTCAAGTTGGGTTTTCTGGTCGGCATCGGTGGGCCTGTGACATATCCCAGGGCGCAGCGGCTCAGGCGTGTCGTCGCCGAACTCCCCGTGGAGCAGTTGCTGCTGGAAAGCGACGCGCCAGACCAGCCCGGCATCGTGCACCGCGGACAGCGCAACGAGCCGTCGTCGATTACCGAAACCCTCGCGGAACTTGCCTCCCTCCGGGGTGAGCACGTCGAACAGCTCGCCGCAGCCACCACCGAAAACGCCCGGCGGCTCTTCGACCTCGACATCCCCGCCCGCTGAGACCCGCGCGCTGGCGGATGCTTGCCGGCAGATACGGATGGCTGCTACCTTTTTAATTCATCAGTGAAATATGAGCCAGTGAAATGGCGAGCCTCGGCAACTGTGTATGCATGATGGACGAGGGCGTCGATCGCCTTAGCGAAGCCCTGCCCGGACTTCCGGCCGACAAGGCCAAGCTCAGCCGGCTCATGTTGATGGTGGGCAGCCGCATGCAGGAAGAACTGGAGCACACGCTCAAACCGTACCGGCTCAACCACAGCGAATTCCTCACGCTGATGATCCTGTACAGCAGTCCCGACGGGAGCTCGACGCCGGGAGAGCTTTGCGACTACACATCCCAGGGCGCGACCAACATGACCCGCATCGGCAATGCGCTGGTCGGACGCGGCCTGGTCGTGCGTGCGGCAAGCGAACAGGATCGTCGACGCGTGCGCATTGGCATCACGCCCAGCGGGCGTCGCTTTGTCCAGAAGATGCTGCCAACCCTGTTTCCCCGCCTCAGCGCGATGTTCGAGGGCTTCGGCGAGAACGACCGCCGCCAGCTCGGAAGGCTGCTGCGCAAGCTGGCGGACAACCTCGACCGGCTGGACGAGGAGATGGACCGTTGAAGGCCCTGCCCGATAAGGATGCCCAGATGAAACACGTCTACCGCGCCATGCGCCCGCTGGCCGTGTCGGCACTAGCGCTCGCACTGGCGGCATGCGCGTTGCCCCCCCGTCGCCTCGACCCGCCCAAGCTCGGCGACAACGTTCCGCTGGCAGGCCTGGACGTCCCCGCCCGCGCGGGTTGGCCTGCGGCCGAGTGGTGGAAGACCTACCACGACGACCAGTTGAACAGGCTTATTGCGATGGCCATGGACCAGGCCCCCGACCTTGCGATCGCTCAGAGCCGCGTGGGCAGCGCTGAACAGTCGATACGGGCGGCTGCGGCGCAGGCCGGACTGAGCATCAACGGCAACGCCCAGATCACCCGGCAAAGACTGAGCGAGCATGGGCTCATCCCGGCTCGCTTCCTGGGATTCACCTGGTACAACCAGGCCGATCTTGGGGTTCAACTGCAATACGACTTCGATTGGTGGGGCAAGACCCGGGCCGCGGTCGAATCCGCGGTCGACCAGGCGCACGCCGCCCAGGCGCAGCGCAGCGCCGCCGCACTCGCCTTGCAGTACGCGGTGGCCGATACCTATTTCGGCTGGCAGGCCGATCAGACCCGACTCGCACTCGCACGGCGGCAGTTGGCGGTCCAGGAGCACCTGACCAGGATCGCCCAACTGCGCGTCGGCCAGGGCGTCGACCTGCCGGACGAAGCCTCGCGCGCGCAGGCCCAGCTCGCCGCGGCGCGGGAGATGAAGATCGCCATCGATCGTTCTGGACAGATCCGACTCGCCGCCCTGGCCTCGCTGGTCGGTGTCGCCCCGGCCGACCTGCCCAAGCTGCAGCCGAGACCTCTGCCGAATGTGTCGCGCGGCCTGCCAGCGAATGCCGGCCTGGACCTCATCGCGCGCCGTCCGGATATCGCGGCCAGCCGCTGGCAGGTCGAGGCCGCGTTGCGCCAGACCGACGTCGCGCGAGCCCAGTTCCTGCCCGACCTGAGCCTAGCCGCCCTGGCCGGGCTGTCCAGCATCGATCTCGGCAAGCTCTTCTCTGCCAGCAGTCGCACCTTCGCCGTGACCCCGGCCCTGCATCTGCCGCTCTTCAACAGCGGCCTGCTGCAGGCAAATTACGGGCTGAGCAAGGCGCAACTGGATGGCGCCATCGCGCAATACCGCAGCGTAGTGCTGCAGGCCGCCCGCGACGTGTCGACCCAGGCGCTCACTGCCGAGATGCTGGCCGACCGCCGCGAGCAGCAGCAAGCGCAGATCGCGGCCGACCGGCAGATCCTCCGCGCCGCGGAAGCCCGCGCGCACCAGGGCGTACGCGATGCCCGCGAGTCGCTGGCGGCGGAGGCCCAACTGCTGCAGCAACAGGACGCAGCAGCCCAGTTGCAGGCCCAGGCCGTTAGCACCGACCTCGCCCTGATCAAAACCCTGGGTGGCGGCTATCGCATGCCCGAAGCGCCTGCTTCGACCACCTCCACGAATTCTGCCAACGCCTCTTCCGGAGCCCACTCACGATGAGCGCCAACGACTCCCAAACGGCCGACACTCCCAGAGAAGCCAACGAAAGCGGCATGGCCGCAAAGGACCCGGCCAAGCGCAGGCGGGCGCTCGCCATCGTCGCAGCGGTGTTCATCCTGGCCGCGCTTGGCTGGTTCCTGCTGTGGCTGCTGGTGCTGTCCAGGCGTGAGAAAACCGACAACGCCTACGTCGGCGGCAACCAGGTGGCGATCTCCGCCCAGGTGCCCGGTACCGTGGTAGCGATCATGGCCGACGATACGCAGAAGGTCGACGCCGGGCAGGTATTGGTGAAACTGGACAGCACCGACGCCGACGTCCGCCTGCAGCAGGCCCGCGCCGCGCTGGCACAGGCTGTCCGGGGGGTACGCCAGCAGACGGAGAGCGTCAGCGGTGCGGATGCCCAGGTGGCGGCGAGAAAGCTTGAGCTGGAAAAGGCCCGGGCCGACCTCAAACGCCGCCTGCCGCTGATCGCGGCCAGGGCCGAGTCCCCCGAAATCATCCAGCATCTGCGCGACGGCGTGGCACAGGCGCAGGCCGCGCTCGATGCCGCCCACGCCCAGGCCGCCGCCGCCCGCGCCGCCGTCGAGGGTACGGACGTGGCGCACAACCCCGCGGTCATGCAGGCGCGAGCCAATTTCCGTGCCGCCTGGATCGCCCGGCAGCGCAACGCGATCTATGCGCCTGTGTCCGGCTACGTGGCTCAGCGCAGCGTCCAGTTGGGCAACAGCGTGCAGCCCGGCCAGCAGCTGATGACCGTCGTGCCGCTGCACAACCTATGGATCGACGCCAACTTCAAGGAGGGCCAGCTGCGGCATATCCGCATCGGCCAGCCGGTGAAGATCGAAGCGGACATCTACGGCGGCAGCGTCGAATACCACGGCAAGGTCGAGGGCATCGGCGCGGGCACCGGCAGCGTGTTCTCGCTGCTGCCTGCCCAGAACGCGACCGGCAACTGGATCAAGGTCGTGCAGCGCGTACCGGTACGGATCAGCCTGGACAACGCCGAACTCGACAAGCATCCGCTGCGCATTGGTCTTTCCACCGATGTGACCGTGGACATCAGCGACGATCACGGCAAGGTGCTGGCCCAGGCGCCGGTATCCCAACCGGTGGCAAGCACCGATGTGTACGACCGGATGGGGGCGCAGGCCGATGCCGAGGCCGACCGCATCATCCAGGCCAATCTCCCCGTCCACCGCTGAGTCGAGCCATGGCCGCTACGTCCGACGCCGCCGCGCCGCTAAAGCCACTGCACGGCGGCGCACTGGTACTTCTCACCGCCGCCGTCGCGTTGAGCACCTTCATGGAGGTGCTGGACATGACCATCGTGAACGTCGCGGTACCGCACATCGCGGGCAGTCTCGGCGTGAGCCCCAGCGAAGGCACCTGGACGATCAGCTCGTACGCCCTGGCCAGCGCGATTATGCAGCCGCTGACCGGATGGCTCGCAAAACGCTTCGGCGAAGTACGCACCTTCGTCGCCTCGGTGCTGCTGTTCGTCGTTTTCTCGATGATGTGCGGTTTGGCGACTTCCATGCCGATGCTGGTGATCGCCCGCCTGATGCAGGGTGCAGGCTCCGGCCCGATGGTGGCGTTGTCGATGACACTGCTGTTGTCGAGCTATCCGAAGGAACGGCAGGGCATCGCGCTGGCGCTGTGGGCCATGACTGTGGTGGTGGCGCCCATCTTCGGACCGATCCTCGGCGGATACCTCACCGACAACTTCTCCTGGCCGTGGATCTTCTACATCAACCTGCCGGTGGGTCTGGCGGCCGCGATAATCACCTGGGCGCTGCTGCACAGGCGGGAGACGAAGACCTTCAGCATGCCGATCGATGTGATCGGCCTTGTGTTGCTGGTGGTCGGCGTCGGAGCGTTGCAGTTCATGCTCGACAACGGCAACGACCACGACTGGTTCTCCTCGCCGATGATCACCACGCTCGGCATCATCGCGCTGGTGTGCCTGACCTTCCTGGTCGTCTGGGAACTGCATGCCAAACACCCGGTGGTGGACCTGTCGCTGTTCCGCCAGCGCAATTTCACGGTCGGAGTCACCGGGCTGTCGCTCGGCATGATGGCCTTCTTCGGCATCAACGTGGTCTTCCCGCTATGGCTGCAGACCACGCTGGGCTATACCGCCACCTGGGCCGGGCTGGCCACCGCGCCGGTCGGCATCCTGGCGTTCCTGGTCGCCCCGATCCTCGGGCGCAACCTGCATCGGCTGGATTTGCGTGCCGTGGTGACCTTCGCCTTCGTGATGTTCGCCACCACCTCGTACTGGTTTTCCACCTTCGACAGCGGGGCGTCGTTCTCCGAACTGGTGCTACCCCGGTTCGTGATGGGCATCGCCATCCCCTGCTTCTTCATCCCGCTGAACCAGGTCTACCTGTCCGGGCTGCCCGCCTCCGAGATCGCCAGTGCCTCCGGGCTGGCCAATTTCTGCCGCACGCTGGGCTCGAGCGTGTCGACCGCGGTCAGCGTGACGCTTTGGCAGCATCGCGGGGAGTTCCATCACGCCACGCTGACCGAATCGATCACGCCTGACCATCCGGCTGCAACGCATTTCCTGGGGCAGCTTTCCCATGCCGGTTTCGCACACAACGAGGGGCTCGGACTGGTGGACCGGATCCTCACGCGCGAGGCGCTGACCCTGGCGGTGAATGACGTGTTCCTCGCCTGCGCGGTGTTGTTCGTGCTGCTGATCCCGGTGCTGTGGCTGGCCAGGCCGCCATTCGGGAGCGCTGGCGGTGCCGTAGGCCATTGATCGGCCAGCCCATTAGCAGATTTCTGCTCCACTCCGAAGTGCAGCAAGGTGACTGGTGCGGCGCAATACCTTCTGTTAGCGTTCGCCGCATGGCACAAACAATCCGCATCATCAAGAAGTATCCGAACCGTCGGCTCTACGACACGGAGATCTCCAGCTACATCACGCTGGAAGAGATCCGTCAGCTGGTGCTGGACGGCGAAACCTTTGAAGTGCGCGACGCCAAGTCGGGTGAAGACCTCACCCGTTCGGTGCTGCTGCAGATCATCTCCGAGCACGAGGAGAAGGGGCAGCCCATGCTTTCTCCGCAGCTGCTGAGCCAGATCATCCGGTTCTACGGAGATTCGCTGCAGGGCTTCATGGGCCCTTATCTGGAGCGCAGCCTGCAGGTCTTCCTGGACCAGCAGCAGCAATTCCGCAACCAGCTCAACAACCTGATGGGCCAGACGCCCTGGTCGATGCTCAACGAGCTGACCGAGCGCAACATGGACGCTTGGAAGTCCATGCAGCGAGGCTTCCTCGACGCCGCCTCCCAGTCGCGCCCCGCCGCCAGCCCCGCTGGCACCAGCGGCACAGGCCGCGGCGGCAAGAAGTCCTGACCCATCCCGCCCGGGGCAGCCTCAAGCTGCCCCGTTCGCTTTCAGCCTTTGGCCGCTGCAGCACAGCACGTGTTGCCGTGCGGCAATATGAGTAGCACGCATGAACAAGCGACTGGCCGTCGTCACCGGCGGCATCGGTGGCCTCGGCACCGAGATCTGCCGCCACCTCGCCCGTGACGGACGTCAGGTCATCGCCATCGACCTCCCGACTCGGCAGGAGCGCATCGAAGCCTTCCGCGGAGAGGTAGCCAGCTTCGATGGCGCGATCGACTTCACGCCCGCCGACGTCAGCGATTTCGACAACTGCCGCGCACTGATCGAAGGCATCGAAGCGGAGCACGGCCCCGTCGATGTCCTGGTCAATGCCGCCGGCATCACCCGCGACACCAGTCTGCGCAAGATGACGCCGGAGCAATGGCACCAGCTGATGCGGGTGAACCTCGACGGCGTCTTCAATACCTGCCGCCAGGTCGTCGAGGGCATGTGCGAGCGCGGCTTCGGTCGCATCGTCAACCTCAGCTCGGTCAACGGCCAGACCGGGCAATTCGGCCAGACCAACTACTCCGCCGCCAAGGCCGGCGTGCATGGCTTCACCATGGCGCTTGCCCGCGAGACCGCGCGCAAGGGGGTGACGGTGAACACTGTCTCCCCCGGCTACTGCGATACACCGATGGTGGCCGCGGTGGCGCCGTCGGTGCGCGAGCAGATCATTGCCGGAATTCCGGTGGGCCGCCTCGGCTCGCCGGCCGACATCGCACGCGCCGTGGCATTCCTGGCAGCCGACGACGCCGGTTACATCACCGGTGCCAACCTGCCGGTGAACGGCGGATACTTCATGAGCTTCTGACCGACGCATACGCGACCAGGCGGTCGCGTACCCGTCGATCCCGCACCACCGGAACCGGCCTTGCCCCTGCCCAACATCACCCTCGCCGGCGGCGGTCCGGTCGGCGCCCTGCTCGCGCACCTGCTCGCCCTGCGCGGCTTCGCGGTGGACGTGTTCGAAAAGCGACCGGACCCCCGCACCGCCGGCTACGAAGCCGGACGCTCGATCAACCTGGCGCTGGCCGAACGCGGCCTGCATGCCCTGCGCACCGCCGGCCTGTCCGAACGCGTGCTGTCGCTAGCGGTGATGATGCGCGGCCGGATGGTGCATGCCGGCTCGGCATCCCCGGTATTGCAGCGTTATGGCGTCGATGATCGCGAGGTGATCTGGTCGGTCTCGCGGGGTGAACTGAACAAGCTCATGCTCGACGCGGCCGAAGCAGCCGGCGTGCGCTTCCACTTCGGCCAGATGGTCGAGCGCGTCGACTTCGATGCCCGACGGCTGTACCTGCGCGACGCCGCTGGCGTACAGCGAGAACATCGCTTTGAGCTGATGCTGGGCGCCGATGGTGCCGGCTCGGCCGTGCGAGCGGCGATGCACCACGTGGATCCGCTCGGCGAACGGGTCGAGGCGCTGGGCCACGCCTACAAGGAGCTGGAGATCCCGCCCCGCCCCGGGAGCGGTCAGGCACGCTTCGCCATCGAGCCGCATGCCCTGCACATCTGGCCGCGAGGCGGTTACATGTGCATCGCGCTACCGAATCCGGAAGGCAGCTTCACGGTCACCTTGTTCCTGCCGGGTGTGGGCCCCTACCCCAGCTTCGCCACCCTGCCGGACGCGGAGCACGCGGCAGATTTCTTCGATACCCAGTTCCCGGACCTGCTGCCGTTGATGCCGCGCTTCGCGGAAGATTTCCAGGCGCATCCGGCACCGAGCCTGTACACGCTCTATCTCGATCGCTGGCACCTGGACGGTCGCGCCGTGCTGCTTGGTGACGCCGCGCACGCCATGGTGCCGTTCCACGGCCAGGGCATGAACTGCGGGCTGGAGGATGCGGTGGAACTGGCTGCACTGCTCGCGGGCGATCCGGCTGACCCGGCCGGCGTGTTCACGGAATTCCAGCGCCGGCGCAAGCCGAACGCCGATGCGATCGCCGCGATGGCGCTGGAGAACTACGTGGAGATGCGCGACTCGGTCGCCGACCCGCGTTACCTGGCCAAGCGGGCGCTCGGCCTGCGACTGGCCGAGGCCGTGCCGTCGCACTTCATGGCGCGCTACCGCATGGTCACCTTCACCCGCCTGCCCTATGCCTTCGCGTACCAGCGCGGCAAGGCGCAGGATGCCCTGCTCGACGAACTGCTCGCCACGACCGGCGGCGACCCGCAGGCGGTGGCGCTGGACGAAGCTGTCGCCCTGTTCCGCAACCGGCTGGAGCCACTACCCGACCTGCCGCATGGATGAGCGCCTGCTCGTTACCTACCGGCGTACCGACTACCGGGTGCGCCTTCCGGGCGGCAGTACGGCCAGTCTGCGCGTCGACGCACCGGTGCCGGCCGGACTGCATGCACTGGTCGGCACCTCGCCATGGGGCTTCATCACCGCGTGGCACCCCGGCTCGCGTCGCGCACCGCGGGACGCCAACCGCCAGGCACAGCGGCGGCTGCTCGCCGAGCTGCTCGCGGATCCGACCACCCGGACGATCCTCGCCGCCGTCGGCGTGGGCGCGGATGGCTGGCGCGAACCCAGCCTGTTCGCGATCGGCACGCCACACGCCGTGCTGGAGCGGCTGGCCGCGGCGTTCGGCCAACGAGCGTTTCTCGCCGGCAGCGGGCAAGGCTTGGCGCGGCTGATCTGGACGCCGCAGCTGACCTGGGTCAACGGCGACAGCTGACCACATGGACAAGCCCCGCGGGCATTGCGGACAATCCCGGGGATGACCGTCGCAACCCCGCCCCTGCTCGCGGCCTCCGCCCTGAGCTTCTACCGCCAGGACGAGCCCGTGTTCGGCCCGCTGCAGTTCGAGCTGCATCCCGGCCAGCTCGCGCTGGTGGAAGGGGACAACGGCAGCGGCAAGACCACGCTGCTGCGCGTGCTCGCCGGCCTGCTGCACGTGGGCGAGGGCGAGTTGTTCTGGCGCGGCGAGCCGCTGCGGCGCGATCACTGTGCTGCCGAGATCGTCTTTCTCGGCCACCAGCTCGGGCTCAAGGGCGACCTCAGTCCGCGCGAGAACCTGCACATCGCCGCCGGTCTTCATGGCGCACGCGATGGCATGGATCCGGCCCGCGCGCTGCTCGACGTCGGACTGGCCGGCTACGAGGACGAGCCGGTGCGGCGGCTATCCGCCGGGCAGAAGAAGCGGGCGGCGCTGGCACGCCTGCTGATGATCCCGGCCGCGCTGTGGCTATTGGACGAGCCTTACGCCAATCTCGACCGCCACGGCATCGCGCTGGTCAACCGCCTGCTCGAGGGCCACGTCGCCGCGGGCGGTGCCGCGCTGGTCACCAGCCATGGCGCCGTAAGTTTCCACGGCGGCGAGCCTCAGCGCATCCGGATGCATGCATGAACCAGGCTCCGCTCGGACGCGCCTGCGCCGCCGTCCTCCGACGTGATCTCACCCTCGCCTGGCGCCGCCGCGGCGACATCGCCATGCCGGTGCTCTATGCGCTGATCGTCACCACCCTGTTTCCCTTCGCACTTGGCCCGGAAAACGCGCTGCTGCAGCGGATCGCCGGCGGCGCCGTGCTGGTCACCGTGCTGCTGGCGATGCTGCTGGCGCTGGACGGCATGTTCCGTAGCGACATCGAGGACGGTTCGCTGGAGCAACTGGTGCTGGCGCCGCAACCTCTTGCGCTGATGCTGGGCATGAAGATCCTCGCCCACTGGCTCACTACCGCGCTGCCGCTGATCGTGATCGCGCCGATGCTGGCCAGCATGCTGCAGTTACCGGCGGCCGTGATGCCGGTCATGCTGCTGGCGTTGGCCTTGGCCACCCCGATGCTGAGCCTGCTCGGCGCGGTCCTGGTGGCGCTGACGGCCGGCACGCGACGCTCTGGTATGCTGCTCGCCCTGATGTTGTTGCCGCTGTGCGTACCCGTGGTGATCTTCGCCGCTGGTGCGTTGGCCGCAGCCCAACAGGGCCTGCCGTGGATTGCCCCGATCGCATGGCTGGGCGCCGCCCTGGCGCTGGCCCTGGTGCTGGCCCCACTGGCCTGCGCCGCAGCCCTCCGCATTGCCTTGGACGCCTGACCCCATGTCCAGCTGGATTCCGCTCTGGTTGCACAAGCTCGGCTCGCCGCCGACCTTCTACCGCTTCGCCGGCAAGCTGCGTCCCTGGATGCTCGCCCTGGCCATCGTGCTGGGACTCGTCGCGCTTTACGGTGGCCTGGTGCTTGCCCCGCCGGATTACCAGCAGGGTGACGACTACCGCATCATCTTCGTGCATGTACCCAGCGCCTGGATGGGGCTGTTCATCTACGGCGTGATGGCCGTCTCGGCGTTCATCGCACTGGTCTGGCGGATCAAGCTGGCCGAGGTAGTGGCGATGGAATCCGCGCCGATCGGCGCAGCATTCACCCTCATCACCCTGATCACCGGCTCGCTGTGGGGTGTGCGCATGTGGGGGACGTGGTGGACCTGGGACGCCCGGCTCACCTCCGAGCTGGTGCTGTTGTTCCTGTACCTCGGCGTGATCGGCCTCTATCACGCCTTCGAAGACCGCCGCCAGGGCGCGCGTGCCGCCGCCTTCCTTGCCCTGATCGGCATCATCAATGTGCCGATCGTGCATTTCTCGGTGAACTGGTGGAACACGCTGCACCAAGGCGCGACCATCCGCCTGTTCGGCCCATCCACCATGAGTGGCTCGATGATCTGGCCGCTGCTGACGATGATGGTCGCGACCAAGTGCTACTACGTGTTCAGCCTGTGCTCGCGCGTGCGCGCCGACCTGCTGGCGCTGGAAAGCGGCAAGGACTGGGTCCGCCAGATCGCCGCGGGGGAAACCGCCCGATGACCCAGTTCCTCGCCATGGGCGGTTACGCCGTCTATGTGTGGCCGGCGTACGCGATCTTCCTCGTCGTGCTGCTTGCCGATGCACTGGCGCCGGTATTGCGCCGACGCCGCGTGCTGCGCGAACTGCGCGGCCGCCTCGCGCGACAGGCGGCGCGCCAGCAGCGCCACGCCGACACCGCCACCGACGCCTGATCGCCACGGAATCCCCGCATGAACCCCACCCGCAAGCGCCGGCTCATCATCGTCGTCATGGTCCTGATCGCCGCGGCGATCGCCGGCGGCCTGACCGTGTTCGCCCTGCAGCAGAACATGAACTACCTGTTCACTCCCAGCCAGGTGCAGGAAGGCCAGGCCCGCGGCTACAAGACCTTCCGCCTCGGTGGCATGGTCAAGGAGGGCTCGATCCAACGTTCGAGCGACTCGCTGAAGGTGACCTTCACCGTGGTCGATGCCGACGGTGCCATGCCGGTGGAATACACCGGCATCCTCCCCGACCTGTTCCGCGACAACCAGTCGGTGATCACCACCGGCCACATGGAAAACGGTCACTTCGTGGCGACCGAGGTCCTGGCCAAGCACGACGAAACCTACATGCCGAAGGAACTCAAGGACGCCATGGCCAAGGCGCACAAGGGTCGCAAGGTCGTCGAGACCGGCGACGAACCCGCTGCCGCGACCCAACCCTGAGCGACCCAACGCGCCCGCCACGACGGAACCCGCCATGACTCCTGAACTCGGCCAGCTCGCCCTCATCCTCGCCCTGCTGCTGGCGCTGGCGCAAAGCATCCTCCCGCTGATCGGCGCCTGGCGCGGCAACCGCGCGCTGATTGCCATCGCGCGTCCGGCCGCCGCCGGCCAGGCGGCGTTCGTGATCGTCGCCTTCGCGCTGCTGGTCTGGGCGTTCCTGCACTTCGACTTCTCTGTCGCCTACGTGGCGGACAACTCCAACCTGGCGCTGCCCTGGTACTACCGCATCGCCGCGGTGTGGGGCGCGCACGAGGGCTCGATGCTGCTATGGGTGCTGATCCTCAACCTGTGGACGCTCGCCGTCGCCGCCTTCAGCCGCAACCTGCCGGATGATTTCGTGGCGCGCGTGCTGGGCGTGCTCGGACTGGTCTCGGTAGGCTTCCTCACCTTCATCCTGTTTACCTCCAACCCGTTCGCCCGCCTGCTACCGATGCCCGCCGACGGCGGTGACCTGAACCCGGTGCTGCAGGACCCGGGCATGACCTTTCACCCGCCCGTGATCTACATGGGCTACGTCGGCTTCTCGGTGGCGTTCGCCTTCTCCATCGCCGCCCTGCTCGGCGGCGGGATGGAACAGGCATGGGTGCGCTGGGCGCGCTCTTGGACCAACGTGGCCTGGGCCTTCCTCACCGCCGGCATCGTGGCCGGCAGCTGGTGGGCCTACGCCGAGCTGGGCTGGGGCGGCTGGTGGTTCTGGGATCCGGTGGAGAACGCCAGCTTCATGCCCTGGCTGGTCGGCACCGCGCTGATCCACGCGCAAGCGGTCACGGAAAAGCGCGGTTCACTGCGCGCCTGGACCATCCTGCTGTCGATCTTCGCGTTCTCGCTGTCGCTGCTCGGCACCTTCCTGGTGCGCTCGGGCGTGCTGACCTCGGTGCATGCCTTCGCTTCCGATCCGCGCCGCGGCCTGTTCATCCTGGCCTTCCTGGCAGTGGTCGTGGGCGGCTCGCTGCTGCTGTACGCCCTGCGCGCGCCGAAGGTTGCAGGCGGCAAGTCGTTCGCTGTGGTCTCGCGCGAGACGGCGGTGCTGGTCGGCAACCTGATGTTCACCGTGGCCGCGGCGATGGTGCTGCTGGGCACGCTGTTCCCGTTGATCGGCGATGCGTTCAATCTGGGCAGGATCTCGGTGGGCCCACCCTACTTCGGCTTCCTGTTCCCGCTGCTGATGGCGCCGGTGGTGCTGCTGCTGCCGTTCGGACCGTTTCTGCGCTGGGGCCGCGGCGAACCGGGGGTGATCGGCTCGATCGCGCTGCGCGCCGGCATCGCCGCGCTGGCCTGCGCGATCGTGGCGGCGTTCTTCGTCCACGGACGCGCCCGTGCCCTGGTCGGCGTGGCGTCCGCCGTGTGGTGCGTGGTCGGCACCCTGCTCTACGTCTACAAGCGCTACCGCGAGGTGCCTGCTGGCCGGCGCTATCCGGCGGAGATGGCCGGCATGCTGCTGGCGCACTTCGGCGTCGGCATCTTCCTGGCCGGCGTGCTGCTGTCCGAGTCGCTCAGCGTCACGCGCGACGTGCGCATGGCGCCGGGCGATACCCAGACCATAGGCAGCTACAGCTTCCGCTTCGACGGCGTGAAGCAGACCAGCGGTCCGAACTGGACGGGCAGCCAGGGCGCGATCACCGTGTCCAGGGACGGCTCGGTGGTCGGCGTGATGCACCCCCAGAAGCGCACCTACACCCGCGAGCAGGTGCAGACCGAGTCAGCGATCGACCCTGGCGTCACCCGCGACCTTTACGTGGCGCTGGGCGAGCCGATGAACCCGAACGACCTCGGCGGCGCGTGGGCCATGCGCCTGTACGTGAAGCCGTTCATCCGCTGGCTGTGGGCCGGCGGCCTGTTCATGATGCTGGGCGGCTTCGTCGCCGCGGGCGACCGCCGCTTCCGCACGCGCCGCGTGGCCGATAGCGAGCGCACCATGCCCGCGGCAACCAACGCCGGCGAACGCCTGGCCGCGGCGCGGGAGTCGCACGCATGAGCCGTCTGCTCCCGTTCTTCGCCTTCCTCGCCCTGTGCGGCCTGTTCGGCTTCGGCATCTGGTGGAACAGCCACCACGACCAGACCGCGATCCCCTCCCCGCTGATCAACAAGCCGGTGCCGGATTTCGCCCTGCCCGAGCTTTACGACCCGGCCAAGGTGGTCACCAGGAAGGACCTGCTGGGCCAGCCCTACCTGCTCAACGTGTTCGCCAGCTGGTGCATCGAGTGCGCGGTGGAACACCCGCTGCTGAAGACCGCGATCCCGGCGCTGGGGATCAAGCTGGTCGGCTACAACTACAAGGACCAGCCGGGCGACGCCAAGGCGTGGCTGGCCAGGCACGGCAACCCCTACCAGGTCCTGGTGGCCGACGTCACCGGGCAGACCGCGATCGACTTCGGCGTCTATGCGGCACCGGAGACGTTCCTCATCGATGCCAAGGGCGTGATCCGCTACAAGCGCATCGGGCCATTCACCCCCGAGGTGATCGAGAAGGAACTCAAGCCGGCGATCGCCGCGCTGGCGAAGGAGTCGCAATGAAGCGCCTGGCTGTGCTCCTGGCCGTCGTCCTCGCGCTGTTCGCCGAACTCGCCGGCGCGCAGGCGATCGAGCCGCTGCCGTTCAAGGACCACGCGCAGGAGCTGCGCTTCCAGCACCTCACCGCGCAGCTGCGCTGCCCGATGTGCCAGAACGAGACGCTGGCCGACTCCAACGCGCCGATCGCCCGCGACCTGCGGCATGAAGTGTTCCGCCTGATGCAGGCAGGCCGCACCGACGACCAGATCAAGCAGTATCTGGTCGCCCGCTATTCCGACTACGTGCTGTACGACCCTCCGGTGAACCCCACCACCTGGGTCCTCTGGTTCGGGCCGCTGCTGATCCTGCTGGCCGGCGCCGCCGTGGTGGTGGTGACCATCCGCAAACGCTCTCGCTCCGGCGCGCCGCCGCCGGCCATCGACCACGGGGACGACTGGTGAAGATCCTGTTCTACATCATCGCCGCGATCATGATCGCGGCGAGCCTGCTGCTGCTGCTCTGGCCGCTGATGCGTCACGGCCGCGCCCAGGGACGTCCGCGGGGAATCTTCGTCCTCGCGCTGGGCATCGCCTTCGCCCTGCCGCTCGCCGCGGCCGGCCTGTACCTCACGGTCGGCACGCCGCAGGCGCTCGACGGCGTGGCCAAGCAGGCCCCGGCCATGGACGTGAACCAGGCACTGGCCCAACTGCGCGCCCACCTCAAGGAAGCGCCGGACGACAGCCAGGGCTGGATGCTGCTGGCGCAGACCACCGCGACGCTGGGCCAGAATGCCGAGGCGCGCGACGCCTACGGCCAGCTGCTGCGACTGCTGCCGAACGACCCGCTGCCGATGGTCGGCTGGGCCGAGGCCGACTCCATGGCGCGGCCGGACCACCGCATCGAAGGTCGCGCGCGCGAACTGCTGCAGCAGGCGGTGAAGCTCGCCCCGGACAACCAGCGCGCGCTGTGGCTGCTCGGCATCAGCGACTTCCAGCTCGCGCATTACGCCGAGGCCGCCGCCACCTGGCGCCAGCTGCAGCCGCTGCTCACCCCGGGGTCCAGCGTGGCCAAGGCGGTGGCCCAGCAGATCGCCGTGGCCGATGCGCGCGCCGGCGGTGCGCCCGCCCCCGCGGCGAGCAGCACCGCACCGGCGGCCAAGACCGACGCACCGAAGCTGACCGTGCAGGTGAGCCTGGCTCCGGCGCTGCGCGACAAGCTGCGCCGCGGCGACACCCTGTTCGTCTATGCCCGCGCCGAGCAGGGCCCGCCGATGCCGCTGGCGGTGGCCCGACTCGACGCCGGCAAGCTGCCGACGACGGTGGAGCTCACCGACGCCATGGCGATGGCGCCGTCGGTGGACCTGTCCTCGGCGTCGTCCGTGGTCGTCGGTGCACGCATTAGCCACAGCGGCCAGGCGATTGGCCGGGCCGGCGACCTGGAGGGCAGTGCCGGCGTGGTTCCCACGGCGCGGAAGGAGCCCATCGCCGTGGTGATCGACAAGGTGCATCCGTGAGCGACGCGCGTCGCTACGCCGACCTGCCCTCGCCGTTCCCGATGAAGCGCGGCGGCGCTCTGGTGGGTGCCCGCGTCGCCTACGAAACCTGGGGCACGCTCGCGCCGACGCGGGACAACGCGCTGCTGATCCTCACCGGCCTGTCGCCCAGCGCCCATGCCGCATCCAGCCCCGACGACCCCTCGCCGGGCTGGTGGGAAGCGATGATCGGCCCCGGCAGGGCGATCGACACCGACCGCTGGTTCGTCATCTGCGTCAACTCGCTGGGCAGCGACAAGGGTTCCACCTGCCCGGCCTCCACCAACCCCGCCACCGGCGAGCCGTACCGGCTGGATTTCCCCGAGCTGTCGCTGGAAGACGTGGCCAACGCCGCCCACGCCGCGGTGGGCCAGCTCGGCATCGACCAGCTGGCCTGCCTCATAGGCTGCTCGATGGGCGGCATGAGTGCGCTCGCCTACATGCTGCTGCACCCGGGTTCAGTGCGCGCCCACATCAGCGTCGACACGGCACCGCAGGCCCAGCCCTTTGCCATTGCGATCCGCTCGCTGCAGCGCGAGGCGATCCGGCTCGATCCAGGCTGGGCCAGGGGTGGATACGACCTGCACCCGGGCGACCGCGCCGACACCACCTATCCGGACGCCGGCATGAGCATCGCCCGCAAGCTGGGCGTGATCACCTACCGCTCGGCAATGGAGTGGAACGGGCGCTTCGCCCGTATCCGGCTGGACTCTGACCAGCGCGAGGAGCACCCGTTCGGCGTCGAGTTCCAGGTCGAGTCCTACCTGCAGGCGCACGCCGAGCGCTTCGTGCGCACCTTCGACCCGAACAGCTACCTCTACCTGTCGCGCGCCAGCGACTGGTTCGACGTGGCCGAATACGGCCACGGCTCGGTGCGCGAGGGCCTGCGCCGGATCTGCATCGAACAGGCCCTGGTGATCGGCGTCAGCACCGACATCCTGTTCCCGCTGGAGCAGCAGGAGCAGATCGCCGAAGGGCTGCGCGAGGCCGGCGCAAGTGTCGAGTTCGTGGCGCTGGATTCGCCGCAGGGCCACGATGCCTTCCTGGTCGACATCGAGAACTACAGCCGCGCCATCGGTGGCTTCCTGGGCCGGCTCTGAGCTCCCATCCGCTGTCGCCACCCGATGGCGCTGCTAAGATGGGGCAGTTCCGCGCCGTACCGAGACCGCCATGCTTGCCCAGGAATTTCCCGGCTGTCGCCAGCTGATCGATGCCATCGATGAAGCCGTCAGCCAACCGTCCACCCAGGCCATCACCGATTCGCTGCGGCACAGCCTCTGCCGGCTGATCCGCGCCCGCGAAGTGCAGCTCCCCGATTGCGTTTACGAGACGGCCGAGGGGCGCTATGCCCGTCGCGAGCTCTACTGCAGCGAGGAACACGGCTATTGCGTGGTCGCGATGACCTGGGGCCCGGGTCAGGGCACGCCGATCCACGACCACTGCGGCATGTGGTGCGTCGAAGGCGTCTGGAGCGGTGAGCTGGAAGTCACCCAGTACGAGCGCCTGGCCGACGACCAGGGCCAATGCCGGTTCCAGCCGGTCGGCTCGATCCAGGCCGGGCCCGGCTCCGCCGGCAGCCTGATCCCGCCGCACGAGTACCACACCATCCGCAATCCCAGCGAGGACGTGGTCGCGGTCAGCCTGCACATCTACTCGGGCCAGATGACCCATTGCGCGGTCTTCCAGCCCGCCGCCGAGGCGCAGTGTTACGAGCGCCACGACCGTCAGCTGGGACTCGACCCCCTGCACTGAAGCCGGCATAATCGCGTCCTTGTCTTAAGCCGGTGTGGCGGAATGGTAGACGCGGCGGACTCAAAATCCGCTGGCAGCGATGTCGTGTAGGTTCGAGTCCTATCACCGGTACCAGACATGAAAAACCCCGCCTCGGCGGGGTTTTCCTTTTTGCGCGTCCGTCATCGACGGCCGGCTCAGCCGAACAGCGGCTCCTCGTCTTCCACGTCGTGCCAGCTGCCATCGCATTCCTGCACCTGCACCGGCGGGTGCGATACGCCCCAGGCGCGCGCGAGCTTGGCGCGCATGGCCATCGCGGCCCGCACGGCATCGGCACGGCTGCCAAAGGTTCCGACGCGCGCGACCTCGCCGCGCACGATCCAGGGGGTATCGTCGGTGTAGGGGACAAACAGGCGGACCGGTTGCGGTTCCATGGCGTGCTCCTCGACGTGAGGTGGAGGTGGCCAAGGGCCCGGGGCCTCCCAACGCGCCAGAGGCATCCCGAAATAAGCACTAACGGAGCGTTTGCCGCAGGGCGTTGCCGAGAGCTGCAGCGCCGCAGTGGTCAAGATAGCGCGATCACCCGGGGGGTGCGCAAGAATCCGTCGATGGCAGTCAGGACCCGCTCAGAGTTCCCGGGCCACCCGAAACCCGACCCGGGCACTGCGCACGCCGGCATCGACGCCCTGCCGGTAGGCCGAACGGTCCTGATCCGGCGCGCTGCCCCAGGAGCCGCCGCGGACCACGTGGGCGCTGCAGCCAGGATTGATCCAGGCGCTGCCGTCGCGGGGCGCACGCAGGTAACTGTCGTGCCAGCAATCGGCGACCCACTCGGACACGTTGCCGTTGATGTCATACAGGCCGAAAGGATTCGGCAGGAAGCTCATCACCGGCGCCGGGCCCCAGTAACCATCGCGATAACCGCGGAACGCATTGCTCCAGCGCCGGCCGTTGCGCGATCGGTCCAGCGCTCCGGTGAGGTTTTCCACCCGCTTGTCGGGCGTGCCGTCGCCCCACCAGTAACGGGTGGTGGTGCCGCCGCGCAGTGCGTACTCGAACTCGGCTTCGCTGGGCAGGCGGTAGGACTTGCCGGTGTGCTTGGCCAGCCAGCCCACGTACGCCTTGGCATCGTTCCAGGAGACGTTGACCACCGGCATGTCGTCGGCGGCGGGATGCCCGGCGTAATCGTCCTCCCAGGTTGCCTGGGGATCGTCGCGCACCACGCCGCCCCGCTCGTCGTAAATGCTGGAGCCGCCCTTGGTCACCGAATCCGGCTGGTAGCCGCTGGCACGGACGAATTCACGAAACTGCCCCACCGTCACCTCGGTCCGCCCGATCGCCACGCCGCTGGCAATGGTCACTTTGTGCTGCGGTGTCTCGGTATCGCTGTGCCCCGGCTCGGCATCGGCGGCGCCCATCATGAAGCTGCCGGTGGGAATCACCACCATCGACGGCGCCTTGCCCGGCAGATCGACATAGCTGTCGGTGAAGACCTGACCCGGCCGATAGTTGGCGTACAGGCGCGCGTTGACCAGCCGCTCGTGGAATTCGTCCAGCCCGGCCAGGTCCGGTTTCACCGCGGCTGCCTGTGCGGCGAACTTCTGCGCCAGCGCGAGGTTGCCCGCGTCAAGCGCGGTGCGGGCCTGGGCCAGCAGGCCGCTGGCGCGCTGGTCGCGCATGCCGGCCACACGCGCAGTCGCGTCCCGCATGGCCGGGGAATCCGGCTGAATGGCCTGGGCCTCGCCGAGCGCCTTGTCCGCCGCGTCGAAGTCGTTCTGCGCCACCGCCGCCAGTGCCCGGTCGAGCACCGCGCGCTGCACCTGCAGCAGCCCCTGCTGCGCCACCGCGTTCTGCGGATCGATGGCCAATACCTGCCGATAGCCGGCCAGCGCGTTGTCCTCGCCCGGGCCATCGACCTTGCCCGCACCAAGCAGCGCGGCGGCCTTGGCCAGCATCGGGCGCACCTTCAACAGGGTGCCGAGGCTGGTATCGAGTGCCTTCACGTCGGCCTCGCTGCCCGGAAGCGTGCGCAGCGACTCGATCAGGTCGCCGGCCGCGTCGGCGTCGCCCAGTGCGATGTCCTGGCCGATGGCCGCCACCAGCCGTGCACGCGCCTCGTCGAGCCCCTGCAGGGCGCGGTGGCTGTCCGGAGTGATCTTGAGCGCTTGCTGGTAGAGCGAAGCGGCACTGTCGGGTGCGCCCGCCACCTGCCCGGCATGCAGGGCCTTGTCCGCGCGATCCAGCAGTGCCACCACTTCCGGCGGGTCCTCCCCCCTCTGCGCGGGCAAGGCGGCATCGGCGCGATGCGTCCGCGCGGCGATCACCGCGGCCGGTGCCAGCGTCAGCGGCGGGCCGGCATCGATCTCACCGCGGTCCACCACCATCGGTGCGCTGGCCGTTCGCGCCGGCTGCGCCACGCCGAGCGACATCGAACGGCGCGGCACCACGTCCTCGGGATTGACATGGAATACCCTCGGAAAGAAGTGGTAAGTCAGCGCAAAGCCCAGCACGACCACGCCGAGCGCGCCACCAAGCGCTCGCTGTCGGTCGATGTTCGGTCCTTTGGGCATCTTGGGGCGTCCTCGTGGGGGCTGCTATCGTGCCATGCCGACCGCAGGCAATCGACCTTCCTGCGCTCCCCTGCGCGGCCTCCAGGAGCCGCCGTTCACGACCCGAGGATCCCTCCGCATGCCGTTGCCCGCCCTGCCCTCCGACGCTGTCTGGATCGATCGGCGCGACGCGCTCGACCGATGGCTCGCCGACCTGCCCGTCGACGCGCGGGTGGGACTGGATACGGAGTTCATGCGGCGCAACACCTTCCACCCGCAGCTGGCGCTGCTGCAACTGGGCTGGAATGGCCGCTACGCACTGGTCGATCCGCTGGCGTTCGATATCGGCGATGCGCTCAAGCCGCGGCTGCATGCCAGCGAGTCCGTCACTGTCATGCACAGCGCCGGCGAGGACCTGGAGACCCTGGCCCCGTTCGTGCCGGGTGGACCACGCGCGCTGTTCGACACCCAGATCGCCGCCGCCTTCGTGGGCATGGGCCTGGGGATCAGCTATCGCGCTCTGGTGGCCGAGTTGTGCCAGGTGGAGCTGGACAAGGGCGAGACACGTTCGGACTGGATGCAGCGACCGCTGACCGACTCGCAGCGGCTCTACGCGGCGCTTGACGTGGTCTACCTGGAGAGCATCCACGACCAGTTGGCCAGCCGCCTCGAACAGCGCGGCCGCGCGAACTGGCATGCGGAAGACTGCGAACGCCTGAAGCATCGCGCTGCCGCCGCCGAGGGCGACCCGCAGCCCCAGCGCGGCATGCGCGGTGCCGCCGATTGGCCGCGCGCGAAGCAGGCTCTTCTGCGCCGCCTGCTGCGCTGGCGCGATCGCACCGCGCGCGCACTGGACAAGCCCCGTCCGTGGCTGCTCGAAGATGCCCTGGCGATGAGTCTGGTGCTGCAGCCGCCATCCACCCAGGCCGAGCTGGACCAGCGCAGCCGCGGCCAGCGTGCACTGCGCAGCCCGCAACGCGGGGAACTGTTCGATCTGCTGCGCGATCCCGTCGACGAGGCGGAGATCGCGGCCACCGCACCGGTGGCTCATCCGCTTCAGGGCGAGGCGAAGAAGGCCCTCGGCGCAATGAAGGATTGCGTCGATGCCCTCGCCACCGAACTCGATCTGCCCAGCGGCCTGCTGTGTCCCCGCAAGGTGCTGGAGGAATACGTGAGCTCCGGCGAGTGGCCGGATTTCCTCGACGGCTGGCGCGGCGAACTGCTGGGCGGCCCACTGCCGGCCCTGCTTCCCGGTTGAGACCGCCGCGGCGCGACTCAGGCCTGGCGAAGCTTTGAGGCGTGGTCGTCGAGGTCGCCGGCAAGCAGCGAAGCCGACTGCAGCAGCCCCACGGTGACCCGATGGCCATGGGGTGTCGGGCGTTCGCGTACGGCTCCCTCGAACAGGGCGGCCTGGTCCTCGATCGCCCGGCGACCGAGCCCGCTGGCGCGAAGCTGCAGCCGGGGCACCAGCCGCCCCCAGTCGACCCGGGCGGCGCGCTCGGGGTCGCATTGGATATCGATCACCGCAACCGTCCAGGATCGCCGCTGCTCGCCACAGCGCAGGCGGATCCGCACGGCAGCCACGTCCCGTCGCGAACAGGCGTCGGCCAGGGCTTCCAGCACGATGCGATAGAGCGCGAGACTGGTCCCGTGTCGCAGCAGGCTGACCGGGCCGCGCAGGTCCCAGGCATAGTCCACTCCCGCATCCTGCAGCAGCCGGGCAAGCCCCTCCTTGCCCAGTACACCCGGCAGTCCCGACCGCGCCAGCATGGACGGGTGCAGCGGATCGACCGTCGACTCCGGCAGCGCTGCCGGCAGGCTGTCCCGCAACGCGCTCCGCTGCAGGGCCCGAACGTCAGCGGCGCCACCGGCCCGCCCCAGCATCTGGTGCAGCACACCCTGGAACGACTCCCGGAACTCCTCCAGCGCACGGGCCATGACGCGCAGCTCCGCCTCGTCCTCGACGATCTGCCGCTGGGTCTGGTTCAACACCGCACGCATCTGCGACTGCTCGCGCTCGGCGCGCCCATTCAGGTAGGTGATGCGTGCACCGATCACCAGCATGGCGGCCATCGCGACGGCCATCATCGCCTCCGCATGCAGGGTGGTCGCGTCGTCGTGCACCGGCATCAGGGTCATGACCCCGCCCGTCGCCAGCATCCCCCCGATCGCGGCGCCCCGCCAACCGTGCCGCATGGCCAGGATCACCAGCGGTACGAACATGGCCAGCTGGATGACGTCGCGCATCTCGCCATGGCGTCCTCCCAGCCAGCACAGGGCACCGATGAACGGCACCACGGCAAAGCCCGATTCGATGGCCAGCCGGCTCTCGGTGCACTGGCGCATCCAGCTGAGCCAGCGCCAGCCGGTCGCCGCCAGGCCCTGCTGCCACACCAGCAGCACGGGTGTCACCGTGAGGACGCCCAGAAGGTTGCCGAGCACCAGCCGCGGAAGGGTCTCGTCGTAGTGCAGCGAGCTGCCCGTCGGCAGCGGCACCACCTGCAACTGGCCGATCGCGATCAGTGTGGCGATGCCGGACACGGCCACCGCGCAGACCATCAGCGTCGGCATGTGGGTGGAACCGCGGGCCGGGTCGAGCCCCCAGTGCTCGCGGAACATCAGCACCAGCGGGGCGTACCAGGCGATGGGAGGGATCAGGTTGACCAACGCCCACAGCGTGCCGAGCTGCGCGTAGGAAGTGAGGCTGAGATAACCCAGCCATGCCACGTCGCCGGCGAACAGCGCCGGCCAGTAGCGGTAGTCCACCAGCAGCAGGGCCCCCAGGTGCAAGCCGGTCAGCACGATCCAGTGCGACATGGACAGGTGGTCGAGCAGTGCCACCGATGCGCAATAGACCACCGCCACGCCGACCTGGCGCGACAGGGCACTGCTTCGCACGATGGGCTTCAGGCGCTCCACGAGCGCTGCAACCGACGCCAGTCCATATCCGAGACTACCTTGGGCACCCGCTGGCCTCGCCGACCCTGCGGGTCGACCGGAGTGATTCCACCCTGGGGGTACCAAGGAAATGCGCGTTTCCGCCAGCCGGAAACACCAGCGCCATTGCGGCATGCCGCATGGCTCGATCGCTCCCCCGTCTCTGGCCGATGGTATCGCTTCGCGCGAAGCGCGGGCAACGTCGGATGCCCCCGGCCGCCTGCCCGCCGGCGCGCCCCGGGTATTGGCGAGCCGCCCGGCCGCTGCTAGCATGCTCAGCTCACGTGGGGCGGTAGCTCAGCTGGGAGAGCGTCGCGTTCGCAATGCGAAGGTCGGGAGTTCGATCCTCCTCCGCTCCACCACGATTCACGAAGGCCGGGACGCAAGCGTCCCGGCCTTCGCTTTTTCAGGCGCCAGGGATGCCCTGGCGAAGCTCAGAACACCGAGCGCAGGAACGCATCCACCTGGGTGGTGTAGTCCGATGGTGCGCCCAGATCCTTGTTGATCTCGCTGTGCGAGAGATCCTCTTCCAGCACCTCGCCACGCCCGCCGAGCGAGCGGACCTGGCCGACGAAGGCGTGCGCCTGCGGGCAGGAGTCCTGGCGGCGACTCGAGCACACCGCCAGGAACGGCGCCGGCGCGGCATGCATCTGCTGCAGCGGCGAGGCGGCGAGCCAGTCGGCCGGGTTGCTGCCGAAGGCCTCGTCGTAGAGGCGGAAATGGCGGCCGTTCATGGTCTGCACCACGTCGAGGCTGGCGCTGTCGAGCGAGACGGTGCCGCGCCAAGGGCGGGCGCCCTGCTCCCGGGCCAGCTGCGGCTCCGCCGTCAGCAGGCTGACCATGTGCGCACCGGCGGAATGCCCCATCAGCACGAAGCGGTCCGGATCGCCGCCCCAGTCCGACACGCGTCGCTGCGCCACTGCAAGCGCCCGGGCCACATCCTGCGCCTGCTCCAGTGGGTGCGTGTCCGGCAACATCCGGTAGTTGGTGGAAATCACCACTACGCCGCGCGGCACCCAGTAGGCCACCTTGTTGGCCACCACGTTCGACATGGCCTTGTCGCCGCGCCGCCAGCCGCCTCCATGCACCATGAAGATGACCGGTGCGTCGTGTGCCTGGGCCGGCGCATAGACATCGAAGCGCTGGTTCGGATTGCTACCGTAGGCGATGTCGCGGATCACCCGAGTACCGGCCGGCAGCGGCGCGGCGGGGGTGGCGTCGGCCTGGCGCTCGCGCCAGCGCTCGAGCAGCCCGCCGCGCATCTGCGCACACGCGCTACCGGCCATCGTCAGCACGCATACCCCCAGCCACAAAATGACGATCCTGCGGTTCATCACGGTCTCCCCAGTGCCACTCGCAATGCGCCGCCGAGGCTGCCGGCGGCGCGCATGTCGGACATCAGCCTCAGCCACGGCAGGAACACCAGCTTGAGCGGGTTCTGCGTGCCCAGCGGGTGAGCCAGGCCGTAGCGTACGGGTTCATCGGCGCGTTCGGTGCGCAGCGTGCCGAACAGGCGGTCGAACACGATCAGCACGCCGCCGTAGTTGCAGTCCAGGTAGGCCGCGTTCGAGCCGTGGTGAACGCGATGGTGCGATGGCGTGTTCAGCACCCACTCCAGCGGCCCCAGCCGCCCCACCGCCTCGGTGTGCAGGAAGAACTGGTAGTGCAGATTGAAGGCCAGCAGGGCGAATACCATGCGCGGGTCGAAGCCGGCCAGCACCAGCGGCAGGTAACAGACCCAGCCGAACGACAGCAGGTTGGTCCAGCCCAGGCGGATCGACGAGAGCAGGGTCATCTCCTCCGGCGTGTGGTGCACCGCATGGGTGGTCCACAACCAGCGCACCTCGTGGCTGACCCGGTGGAACGCGTAGTACGCCAGTTCCACCGCGAAGAAAGCGACCAACCACGTGCGCCAGTCGCGCAGCGGCCAGTGCACCGGCGCCCAGCGCGCGGCCGAAGCGAACAGGCCGCCGAGCACCAGCGCCGGCAGCGCGCCGGACACCAGATGCCCTGCCCCGACCGCCAGGGACGCCAGCGCCCCCCGACTGTCGTAGCCGACACCGGCCGAGCGACGGCGCCAGAGCCACTCGGCCAGCACCAGTGCCACCATCACCAGCGCAAGCAGTGGCGAGCGGGCGGCGTGTCGCATCACGGCGCGCTCCGCTGTGCCGCGAGCGACTGCATGCGCTGGGCGATCTGCTTCATCTCGCTGGCATCCACCACACCGTCATGGTTGGCATCGGCCAGCGCGAACAGGTGATTGCCAGCGGCATCGAACTCCTCGCGGGTCACCCGGCCATCGCCGTTCGTGTCAGCGGCCTGTTGCAGTGCATGGATCTTCGCCAGCATCGCCGGATTGTTGCGCGCAAAGCGCGGCAGGTCGTCGTCGCTGAGCACGCCGTCGCCGTTGCGGTCGGCCCTGGCGAAGCGCGCGGCGCGAGCCGCCCGGAACTCGGCCAGGCTGACCTGGCCGTCGTGGTTGGTGTCCGCCTCGGCAAAGCGCTGGGCGGGATCGGGACGGCCCATCTGGGCCCGGGCGCCGGGCGCCGTGATGGCCAGCGTTCCCAGCACGAACAGGCAGATCAGGTTTCGCATGATCGGACTCCAGGTTGTCGCAGAGGTCAGTGGCCGCAGGCGATCACGTTGCCGGAGGCGTCGGTGCAACTGCCGCTGTGCGAGAAGCCCTGCCCCTTGGTGTAGGTGGTCTGGCCGTTGTAGCTGTCGCCCGCGGCGTTGGTCGCCGAGGTGGTGTGCTGGGTCACCCCATTGGCGGTGGTAGTGCCGGCGTCGTAGCTGCCGCGCGGACCGTTCGCGCTGGTCTGCGAGCTGCCGCTGACGCTGCCGTCGGCGCCGCGCGAATAGGCACCACTGGTGCTTACCGTACCGCCGGCGGCGGTAGTGCCCGAACCGCTGTGCCAGCGGCTGGCCGAGCCGTCGGCATTGCGCGTGTATCCGTTGCTGCCGGTGTAACTGCCGCCGTTGGCACCCTGGACGGCGCGACCTGCGCGGTGCTGCACGCTGCCGTCGGCGCCGGTGGCGGTATAGCCGCCGCGGACCACCGAACCGCGGGCACCGGAAGCCGCCGTGCCGCGCACGTGGGTGATGCCGCCCTGGCCGTTGGCGAAGGTGCCGCGGGCAAGGAAGCGGCCGGTGCGCTGGGCGTCGACCGGGGAGGCGAAGGCGGCTGCCGCCGCGCAGGCCAGCGCCAGGGAAGCGATGCGGAGGGAGGTGGACATGCTCATGACAGGCTCCAGTCGGGAAGAGGTCGACCGCGTTGCCGCTGCGGTGGGGCCACTCTCACGCCGACGCCGGTGCGCAGGTGTGTCCGAAATCCGTCGGATGTGAGCGGATGTTGCCGCCTCTCCGGCCCGAAACATTTGCTTGCAATTGACCTCGCCGGGCGCTTGTGGGGCCCCCGGGCGCACGACATAGTCGCCCCATGGACACCCCCCACATCCTCGTCGTCGACGACGACCTCCGCCTGCGCGACCTGCTCGAGCGCTACCTCGACCAGCAGGGTTTCCGCGTCCGCGGCGCCGCCCACGCCGCCGGCATGCGCCGCGAGCTGGCCGCGCACCACGTCGACCTGATCGTGCTCGACCTGATGCTCCCCGACGCCGATGGCCTGCAGCTGTGCCGTGAGCTGCGCGCCGAGGGCGTGCAGACACCGATCATCATGCTCACCGCGAAGGGCGACGACGTGGACCGCATCGTCGGCCTGGAGATCGGTGCGGACGACTACCTGGGCAAACCCTGCAACCCGCGCGAACTGGTCGCCCGCATCCGCGCCGTGCTGCGCCGGCAGCCGAAGGCCGTGGTGGGCGCGCCGCAGACCGAGCAGGCCAGCGTGCGCTTCGGCCGCTTCACCTTCGACCCGGCCACGCGCCAGCTGCTGGACGAGGACACGCCGCTCAAGCTCACCAGTGGCGAGTTTGCGGTGCTGGCCGCGCTGGTAGCCCATCCGTTCGAGACCCTGAGCCGCGAGCGGTTGATTGCGCTGGCCCGCGGCCGCGAGCACGACGCCTTCGACCGCAGCATCGACGTGATGATCTCGCGCCTGCGCCGCTGCATCGAGGAGGACCCGCGCCAGCCGCGCTGGCTGCAGACGGTATGGGGCGAAGGCTACGTGTTCGTACCGCAGGGAGACAGCGCATGAAGCGCGGACCGACCACCTTCTCGCTGGTGTTGGCGCTGCTGGTCGCCGCGCTGGTGCTGGCGCTCACCCTGGGTGGGTTCCTCTCCACCCGGGCCGGTCTGCGCGCCCTGGGCGACTCGTATGGACGGCTGGTGGTGGCCACCGCCACCTCGGTCGATGCGTTGGCCAGCCGTGACGACCCGGCCGCCCGGGCTACCCTCGCCAGACTGCAGCAGAGCGGCATCCGCATCACCACCGAACCGCCCCCACCGACCCTGCGGCGGGTGGTGCCGGTGGTGGAGGAAGTCGGCCACGTCGCCGGCGAGCTGCTCGGCGACCCGTCCCGCGTGGTGGTCGTGCAGCGGCCCGAAGCGCAGATCTGGGTGCGCAGCGAGAGCCTGCCCGGGCATTGGATCGTGATGCAGGCGGTGAGCTTCCGCCGCCAGGTCATCCGCTCGATGCTGCTGGTGATGCTGTTTGCCGGGCTGGTCGCAGCGGCCGTGGCGGCACTGGCCGCGCGCCTGCTGACGCGACCGCTGGAGCGCCTGGCCGCACACGCGCCGGCGCTGCTCGGCGGGCAGTCGATCCAGCAACACCTGCGCGGTAGCCCGCGCGAAGTGCGCGACCTCGCCGACGCCCTCGGCGCGGCCGGCGAAGAGCTGCGCCAGAGCGCCCGCGAGCGTGAGCTGATGCTGGCCGGCATCTCGCACGACCTGCGCACGCCACTGGCCCGCCTGCGGCTGGCGCTGGAACTGGGCGATGCGAACGACCCCGGCCGGCGCGACGCGATGGTCAACGACCTGGACGAGCTGGACAAGGCGCTGGCGCAGTGTCTGGCCTATGTCCGCGACGGCAGCGACGAGGCCGTGCGCGCGATCGACGTTCCCACCCTGCTCGGCCAGTTGATGGCGCTGCGCCACGCGCCGGACGACTGGCACTACGAGGGTCACGACGACACCGTCCTGCATGCACGGCCGAGCCTGCTTCGAAGGGCGCTGGGCAACCTGATGGACAACGCCGAACACTATGGCGCCGCACCGTTCCGCGTCCGCCTGCAACGCGCCGGAGACGAACTGTCGATCAGCGTGGAAGACCACGGCCCCGGTGTTCCGGAAGACCTGCTCGCACGGCTCGGACAGCCCTTCCTGCGCGGCAACGCCGCACGCACCGGGGCCTGCGGCACCGGCCTGGGCCTGAGCATCGTCAAGCGGGCGGCCGAGATCAGCGGCGGTCGCCTGCAACTGGCCAACCGCAGCGGCGGCGGCTTCAGCGCCACGCTGGTGCTGCCGCTGGCCGTCCGTGAACGGAGTTCGGCATGAATCTCGTGAGTCGCCTCATGCTCGGCCTTGGCCTCGTCGCCGGCGCATGCCCGCTGCTGGCGCACGACCGCACCGAAACCCTCTCCATCGACGGCCAGGCACGTCACTTCGTGGTCCACCTACCGCCGGGCGAGGACGGCACGCCACGCCCCCTGCTGCTGACCCTGCATGGCGGCGGTGGTCGAGCCGAAGGTATGGACCGGCTAACCTCGCTGGATGCCCAGGCCGACCGGGCCAGCGTGATCGTGGTCTATCCGCAGGGCCTGGACCGGCACTGGAACGACGGCCGCGCCACCATCAAGCGCAAGGTGGACGATGTGGCCTTCATCCGTGCCGTGCTGGACCGGGTCGAACACGAATGGCCGGTGGACCCGCAGCGGGTCGGCGTCACCGGCATCTCCAACGGCGGCATCTTCGCCGAGCGGCTGGGCTGCGACCTGGCCGACCGCTTCAGCCTGATCGCCCCGGTGGCCGGCACGCTGGCACGGGACTACCAGCCCGACTGCCACCCTGCCCGCCCGCTCGCCGTGCTGCAATTCGACGGCACGGACGATCCGATCGTGCCCTACGCTGGAGGCTCCGTGGCCGGTTTCGGCGGGCTCGGCGAAGGCGGCGTGGTGATGTCGGTGGATGACACCACCGCGTTCTGGGCCCGAGTCGACGGGTGCCGCACGAGCGGCCCGGAGCAGCCGCTGCCGTCGACCACCGACGACGGTACGCAGGTAAGCCGGAAGGACTGGATCGACTGCCGCTCCGGCGGCACCGTGGTGCGCTACCGCATCGACGGCGGTGGCCACACCTGGCCGGGTGGCTGGCAGTACCTGCCGAAGCATTTCATCGGTCTGACGACCCACCAGATCGACGCCAGCGCGATCGTGGTGGACTGGCTGGCCGCGCACCCGCGCCCTTGAGCACCACACAAAGAAAAAGCCGGCAGGGCAGGCCTCTGGTGCAGGGAATTTCCATGCAGTGCTCGAGACCGAATTCAGCTCGGCGAGCTTGTGCAATGTTCCCTCTGCGCCCGATCCAGCACCCGGCAGAGGATGCAACCCCAGCGACGGCTGGCGTCGTGCAGGGGCGAATCGGGCAATAATGCAGCCATGGACGCCAAGCAACGAGTCGCCTCGGCAAGGACCGCACATTTCAGCAATGCCGAAGGCATTCGAGGGCTGGCCTGCCTGATCGTTCTGTCGGGTCATGGCATCGCCATGTTCTTCCCGGCGGCAGGCCACTCACTCCTGGGTGTCGGGCGTTTCGGCGTCTGGCTCTTTTTCGTGCTGAGTGCCTTCCTTCTGACCAATCACCTTCTGCTCGACCGCATCACTGGGGCCAGGCTGATCGACTATGCAGTGGGCCGAGTGCTTCGGATCATGCCGCTGTATCTTCTGGCCATTGTCGTCTACTGGTGGCTGGGAACGACCGGCATCCATACGTGGCGTGATGTTTTCCGCGCAGCGACGCTGAGCGCCGGATATGCCCATCTGTGGACGATCCCGGTCGAGATGAAGTTCTACGTCTTGCTGGGGACGCTGATCGCGCCGATCGCCTGGATCCGGCAGCGGCTGGGCTTGGGGTTGGCCGTGGCTTTGGCGATCGGGATCGGCCTGCTGGCCATCCCGTTGTTCCCGCCATCGCTTGCCTACACCAGGATCACTAGCCTGGGCTGGTACGTGCCATGCTTCATGGCCGGTGTTGCGTTGTCACTGGCCTATCCGTCGTTGCCGCGCCCTCGTTCATGGATCGCTGCGTCCGTGAGTGCCGCGATCCTCGCCGGGATGGTGGCGATCACCAATTCGGTGCGCGTGCTCTACGGAGGCGACCCGAGCCCATACTGGCCTTTCGACAAATTCGTCTGGATCTCGGTCGCATGGACGGTCCTTGTCTCGCTGAATGTGGATCGGCGGGGCCTGATCAGCCGGTTCTGGCAGACTGCCCCGCTACGCCTGGTGGGACGCTGGAGCTACCCGATCTACCTGTTCCACTGGCTGGTGCTGATGAAGTTCGCACACGGGTACCCGGGAAGTGCGTCTGCACTGGCTATCGCAGTCACGATCACGATCGTTTTCGCTGCGGTCTGTCACAAGCTCGTCGAGAGGCCGACGATGAAGCTGCGACCGCGGATATCCCGCCTCCTGGAAAGGATGGCGATTCCTCAATCATTGCCTCAGCGGCAGGCCCAGTAGGAAAGAGCCCGGCGGACACCTTCAGGCGGGTCAGTTCCCTGGGCAAGCACTTGCGGCGGGAGGCCATGTCCCGCGCGCAGTGATGCATGGCCACGGCGAAGTTGCAGTCGGGTGACTTGGATCCCCGGAGCTCCGCCTCGCGCTCGAGCGCCCACGCAGAAGCCTCCTGCTTGGTGCGGAGAGACTTGGAACCGCGCCGCACCCTCGTAGATCTGGACCCGCCGCTTGGAACCGGATCGCTGGATGCTCGCCATGGGAAATAGCTTGTGGGGAATTTCGGCGGAGCGTACCCGGGCGACTGCGGGTAAATGCGGCAATTCCGCATCCTTGCCGATCCCGCCACGTGCTGCGTCACGGACGTTCGAGGGCAGATCAGGGCAGGCACCCGGAGAAAGGTGGGGTGGTGCCCTCGAGACGATTCGAACGTCCGACCTGCCCCTTAGGAGGGGGCCGCTCTATCCAACTGAGCTACGAGGGCAACGGCGGGATTTTGGCATGGATCGGCACTCCGGGGCGACGGGGCGGGGTCGGCCCGCAGGCATCGGCCTGCTAGACTTGCGGTTTTGACCGCTACGCCACATCTCGGTGGCGCAGTCAGCCATCGAAGGAGTCCGCATGTCCCACGAAATCCTCAAGGCGCTTGGCCTTTCCGCCGAGCTGTCCGGCACGTATCTCGGCCAGGGCGAATGGTCCACGACCTCCGATGCGGGCACGCTGCAGCCGGTGAACCCGGCGACCGGCGAGGTGATCGCCCGCGTGCACGCTTCCAGCCAGGCCGACTACGAAACCATCGTTTCCCGCGCCCAGGCCGCGTTCAAGGTGTGGCGCACCACCCCGGCGCCGCAGCGCGGCGAAGCCGTGCGCCTGTGCGGTGAGGCGCTGCGCAAGCACAAGGACGCGCTGGGTTCGCTGGTCGCGCTGGAGATGGGCAAGATCAAGCCCGAGGGCGACGGCGAAGTGCAGGAGATGATCGACATCGCCGATTTCGCGGTGGGCCAGAGCCGCATGCTCTACGGCTACACCATGCATTCGGAGCGCCCCGGCCACCGCATGTACGAGCAGTACCAGCCGCTGGGCCTGGTCGGCATCATCTCGGCATTCAACTTCCCGGTCGCGGTGTGGGCGTGGAACGCCATGCTGGCCGCCATTGCCGGCGACATCTGCATCTGGAAGCCCTCGCCGAAGGTGCCGCTGTCGGCGATCGCCACGATGAAGATCTGCAACGAGGCGCTGAAGGACGCGGGCTATCCCGACCTGTTCTTCCTGTTCAACGATGGCGGCACCGAGCTGGCGCAGAAGTTCGTCGACGACAAGCGCATCCCGCTGATCAGCTTCACCGGCTCGACCAAGGTCGGCCGCATGGTCGGCGAGCGCGTGGCGCACCGCATGGGTCGCTCGCTGCTCGAGCTGGGCGGCAACAACGCGATCATCCTGGACCAGAGCGCCGACCTGAAGCTGGCGATCCCGGGCATCGTGTTCGGCGCCGTCGGCACCGCCGGCCAGCGCTGCACCACCACCCGCCGCCTGTTCGTGCACACCTCGATCTACGACACCGTGCTGGAGACCCTGGTCAAGGCGTACAAGCAGGTCGAGGGCAAGATCGGCGATCCGACCCTGTCGACCACCCTGATGGGCCCGCTGAACAGCCCGGAGAGCGTGCAGGCCTACCTGGCGGCCGTCGAGAGGGCCAAGGCCTCGGGCGGCACCATCGCCACCGGCGGCGCCGCGCTGACCGACCGCAAGGGCAACTTCGTGCTGCCGACCATCGTCACCGGGCTGAAGAACTCCGACGAAGTGGTGCAGTCGGAAACCTTCGCGCCGATCCTCTACGTGATGCCGTTCGACAGCATCGACGAGGCGATCGAGATGCAGAACGACGTGCCGCAGGGCCTGTCCTCGGCGATCTTCACGCAGAACCTGAAGGTGGCCGAGCAGTTCCTGTCGGCGGCCGGCAGCGACTGCGGCATCGCCAACGTCAACATCGGCACCTCCGGTGCGGAGATCGGCGGCGCCTTCGGTGGCGAGAAGGAAACCGGCGGCGGTCGCGAGTCCGGTTCGGACGCGTGGAAGGTCTACATGCGCCGCCAGACCAACACCATCAACTACTCCGACGCGCTGCCGCTGGCCCAGGGCATCAAGTTCCACGTGTAAGCCGTCGGTTCGGCACGCACGGGCCCCGGCCCGCGCGTGTCTCCGGGCGGGAGGCCACATGGCTTTCCCGCCCGCCTTCCAAGGGGATTTCCGAGATGAGCACGACGTCCGCCCCCCGCTCCACCTGTACGCTGGCCGTGGTCAGCCTGTGCTTCGGCATCGCGGCCTGGACCGTGCTGCCCTTCATCGGCGCCATCGTCGCCGTGATCTGCGGTCACATGGCGCGCCGCGATATCCGCCAGACGATTTCCGAGCCGCTCGACGGCGACGGCATGGCCGTGACCGGCCTGGTGCTGGGCTATGCGCAGCTTGCCCTGTCCCTGCTTACCGCTATCGCCCTGCTGGTGTTCGGCTCGGTGCTGCTTGGCTTCCTGGTGCACGCCTGGTCATGAATGTATCGCCGCCCGATGCCCCGTTCCACCTGGAGGGCTACCGCGTCGTGGTGGCCGGCGGCAGCCGCGGCATCGGGCGCGCAATAGCGCTGGCCTTCGCGCGATCCGGTGCGGCCGTGTCGGTGTGTGCGCGCGGCGAAGCGGCGCTGGCGGAGGTCCGCGGCACGATCCACGCCGAGGGTGGCAAGGCGCACGTGCAGTCCTGCGACCTCGCCGACCCGCAGGCGATCTCGCGTTACATCGACGCGGCAGCCGAAGCACTGGGCGGCATCGACGTGCTGGTGAACAACGCCACCGGCTACGGTTTCGCCGAGGACGACGAGGGCTGGACCGCCAACTTCCAGATCGACCTGATGGCCGCCGTGCGCGCCTCGCGCTGCGCCCTGCCTCATCTCAGGCGCAGCGGTCGCGCCAGCATCCTGCACACCAGCTCGATCGCCGCGCTGCGGCCACGTGCCGGTGGTGCGCCCTATGCCGCGATCAAGGCCGCGCTCAGCCACTACACCGGCTCCCAGGCACTGGCGCTCGCGCTGGACCGCATCCGCGTGAACGCCATTGCCCCCGGCTCGATCAGCTTCCCCGATGGCCTGTGGGAACGCCGGCGCGTGGAGGAGCCCGCGCTGCATGCGGCGACGCTGGCGAAGATCCCGTTCGGTCGTTTCGGCACACCCGAGGACGTGGCCCATGTCGCCCTGTTCCTCGCCTCCCCCTGGGCTGGATGGATCACCGGTCAGACTCTCGCCGTGGACGGCGGCCAGATGCTCAACGGCTGAATCCCATGTCCGACCTGCGCAGCACCGAGCGCTTCAGCGACCGCGTCGCCGACTACGTGCGCTATCGCCCCGACTATCCGGTCGCGCTGGTCGACTGGTTGCGTCGCGAACACGGCGTGGACGCGTCCTGGGACGTGGCCGATATCGGCGCAGGCACCGGCATTTCGGCAAGGCTGTTCCTCGATGCAGGCCACCACGTCACCGCGGTGGAACCGAACGCGCCAATGCGCATGGCAGCCGAGCGTTGGCTGGGCGACAACCCGCGCTTCAACGCCGTGGATGGCCGTGCCGACGCCACCGGCCTGCCCGATGGCAGCGTCGCGCTGGTCGTGGTGGCGCAGGCCTTCCACTGGTTCGACGAAGCGGCGGCCCGTCGCGAGTTCGCGCGCATCCTGCGCCCAGGCGGCCTGGCGGCGATCGTGTGGAACTCGCGTCGCCTCACCGGCACGCCGTTCCTGGAAGGCTACGAGGCGCTGCTCCAGCATTACGGCACCGACTACACCAGCGTGGCCGAGCGCTACGCCGACGAATCGCGCATGCGCGCGTGGTTCGGCAGCGGCTTCCGCAGCGCGGGGCGCTTCGACCACGGCCAGAAGCTGGATTTCGACGCGCTCGAGGGCCGCCTGATGTCCTCCTCCTACGCGCCGCAGGCGGGCCATCGTCAGCACGCACCGATGCTTGATGCCCTGCGTAAGCTGTTCGACGCCACCGCGGTCGACGGCCGCATTGACTTCACCTACGACACCCGCGTCTACGTGGGCACCCTGAGCTGACCGCATGTATCGAACCCTGCGCCCCCTGCTGTTCGCGCTTGCTCCCGAAACCGCCCACGGGCTGACCCTGTACGGGCTCGATGTCGCGCATCGCAGCGAGCTTTTGCGCTTCGTCGCCACGCCGCCGGCAGACTTCCCGGTCGACGCCCTCGGCATCCGCTTCCCCAACCCGGTCGGCCTGGCGGCCGGCCTGGACAAGAACGCCGATCACCTGGACGCACTCGGCGCGCTGGGCTTCGGCTTCGTCGAGGTCGGTACCACCACGCCGCGCCCGCAGCCGGGCAACCCGAAGCCGCGGATGTTCCGCCTGGCTGCGCACGAGGCGATCATCAACCGCCTCGGGTTCAACAACGACGGCGTCGACGCGCTGGTGCGCAATGCCGAGCAGTCATCGTATGCCGGCGTCCTCGGCATCAACATCGGCAAGAACAAGGACACGCCGAACGAGAAGGCGGTCGACGACTACCTGTTCTGCCTCGAGCGCGTCTACGCGCGTGCCAGCTACGTCACGGTGAACATCTCCTCGCCCAACACCCAGGGCCTGCGCGACCTGCAGGAAGAGGAGACCCTGCGCCGCTTCATCGGCACCCTGCGCGAGGCGCAGGAGCGGCTGGGCGCACAGCACGGCGCGCGCAAGCCGATGCTGCTGAAGATCGCGCCGGACCTGTCCGAAACCGAGCTCGACGCCATCGCCGAGGTGCTGCTGGCCAGCGGCGTGGACGGCGTGATCTGCACCAACACCACGATCGACCACAGCGCCGTGGCTTCCGACCCGCAAGGGCAGGAAACCGGCGGCCTGTCCGGCCGGCCGCTGATGGCGCGCGCCACCGCGGTGCAGCGCGGCATGGCCGAACGGCTGCAGGGCAAGGTCGGCATCGTCGGCGTCGGCGGCATCCTCGATGGCGGCGACGCGGTCGCCAAGCTCGACGCCGGCGCGTCGCTGTTGCAGGTCTATTCCGGCCTGATCTACCGCGGCCCGGCACTGATCGCCGAGTGCGTCGACGAGATCCGCCGCCAGCGCGGAGGCGCCGATGGCCGCTGAGCGCATCGACATGGGCGGCTATACGCTGATCGAGAACGCCCCGCTGGCCCGCCGCAACACGCTGCGCGTGGCGGCGAAGGCACGACTGCTGGCGGAGATCCGCGACGCCAGCAAGCTGCCCGAGCTACTCGACTTCCCCGCCGTGCATCAGGGTCCGCTGCTGGTGCTCGGCGAAGGCAGCAATGTGCTGTTCGCCGGCGACTTCGACGGCACCGTGCTGGCGATGGCCACCCAGGGCGTGCAGGTGGAGGATGACGGCCGCATCGTGCGGCTGGCGGTGGCCGCCGGCGAGCGCTGGGACGATTTCGTGCGCTGGACCCTGGGCCAGGGCATCGCCGGGCTGGAGAACCTGATCCTGATCCCCGGCACGGTCGGCGCCGCACCGATCCAGAACATCGGCGCCTACGGTACCGAAGTGGCCGAGTTCATCGACAGCGTGGAAGCGTGGGATACCCGCGAGCGCCAGGTGGTGACGCTGGACCACGCCGCCTGCGCCTTCGGCTATCGCGACTCGCTGTTCAAGCGCGAGCCCGGCCGCTACGTGGTCACCGCCGTGCGCTTCGCGTTGCCGCGCACCCGCGAGCTGCGCCTGGACTACGCCGGCATCCGCGAGGAGCTGGCACGCATGGGCGTGGACAAGCCGGCGCCGTTCCACGTGGCGGAGGCGATCATCCACCTGCGCACGCGCAAGCTGCCCGACCCGGCGGTGATCGGCAATGCCGGCAGCTTCTTCAAGAATCCGATCGTCGACGCCGCCACTGGCGAGGCGCTGAAACGCGAACACCCCGAGCTGGTCGCCTGGCCCACCGCCGACGGCCGCTGCAAGCTGTCCGCCGCCTGGCTGATCGAGGCGGCCGGGCTGAAGGGTTATCGCGAAGGCGATGCCGGCATTTCCTCGCGCCACGCGCTGGTGCTGGTCAACCACGGCCAGGCCACCGGCCGCGAACTGTGGGCGCTCGCCAGCCAGGTGATCGCCAGCGTGGAAGCCACCTTCGGCGTGAAGCTGGAGCCCGAGCCGCTGGTCATCGGTGCCTGAGCGCGCGCGGCCGCCCGGCCGCGTGACTTTTTACGCGATCTATATGGGGTAGCGATTTTTCGCTACCCCTTTCTTATGCGCCGGTTTCGAGAATGCGCGCCGTCACCTCGACGGAGCCTTCTCCCTTGGATATCCCCTACCTCTTGCTGATCGCCGCCCTGGCCGCCCTCACCGGCGGCCTGGTGCGCCTGTGCGACCGGCTCGGCCGCCGCTGAGCGGCCGCGCCCCGAAGGAACCTGCCATGACCGTTCTCTACATCCTCGCCGCCGTGCTCGCGGTGGCCGTCACCGGCTACCTGTGCGTGGCCCTGCTCAAGCCGGAGTGGTTCGAATGACCGCCAACGACTATCTGCAGATGGGTCTGTTCCTGGGCCTGCTTTTGCTGCTGGCGATCCCGCTGGGCAGCTACATGGCGCGCGTGTTCGCCGACACGCCCAACCGCGTCACCCGCTTCGGCGGTGGCATCGAGCGCGCGATCTATCGCCTGTGCGGCATCCGTGCCGACGAAGACATGGGCTGGAAGCGCTACACGCTGGCCATGCTCGTGTTCAACCTGGTCGGCCTGCTCGTGGTCTACGCGCTGCAGCGCTGCCAGGCATGGCTGCCGCTCAACCCGGCGCACCTGCCGGCGGTGTCTGCCGACTCGTCGATGAACACCGCCATCAGCTTCGCCACCAACACCAACTGGCAGGGCTACGGCGGCGAGTCGACGATGAGCTACCTGACCCAGATGCTTGGCCTGGCGGTGCAGAACTTCCTCTCCGCGGCCACCGGCATCGCCGTGTTGGTGGCGGTGATCCGCGGCTTCGTCCGCAGAAGCGCACAGGGCCTGGGCAACTTCTGGGTCGACCTCACCCGCAGCACGTTGTACGTGCTGTTGCCGCTGTCGCTGCTGCTCGCGCTGGCGCTGGTCTCGCAGGGTGTGGTGCAGAACTTCCACCCCTACGCCGAGGCCACGCTGGTCCAGCCCAGCCACATCACCGAGACGGTCAAGGACGCTGCCGGCCATCCGATGAAGGATGCCCAGGGCCACGACCAGACCCGCGACGTGCCGGTGACCACGCAGACCCTGCCGATGGGACCGGCCGCCTCGCAGATCGCGATCAAGCAGTTGGGTACCAACGGCGGCGGCTTCTTCAACGTCAACTCGGCGCATCCGTACGAGAACCCGACGCCGCTGAGCAACCTGTTGGAGGTGCTGTCGATCCTGCTGATTCCGGCGGCGCTGTGCCTGACCTTCGGCCGCATGGTCGGCGACCGTCGTCAGGGCTGGGCGTTGCTGGCGACGATGCTGGCGATCTTCGTGCCGCTGCTGATCGCCTGCACCGCCGCCGAACAGGCCGGCACGCCGATGCTGGCGCACCTGGGCGTGGACCAGCATGCCAGCGCACTGCAGGCGGGCGGCAACATGGAGGGCAAGGAGACGCGCTTCGGCATCGTCGACTCGACGGTGTGGGCCACCGCCACCACCGCCGCCTCCAACGGCTCGGTGAACGCGATGCACGACTCGTTCACCCCGCTCGGCGGCCTGGTGCCGATGTGGCTGATCCAGCTCGGCGAGGTGATCTTCGGTGGCGTCGGCTCCGGCCTGTACGGCCTGCTCGCCTTCGCCGTGGTCGCGGTGTTCATCGCCGGCCTGATGGTCGGACGCACGCCCGAGTACCTCGGCAAGAAGATCGAGGCGCACGAGATGAAGATGGCCTCGATCGCCGTGCTGATTCCCTGCGCGCTGGTGGTGATCGGCACCGCCATCGCGGTGATGGCGCCGGCGGGTGTCGCCGGACTGGCCAACCCGGGCGCGCACGGCTTCAGCGAGATCCTCTACGCGGTCAGCTCGGCCTCCAACAACAACGGCAGCGCGTTCGCCGGCCTCTCCGCCAACACGCCGTTCTGGAACGTGCTGCTCGGCATCTGCATGTTCCTGGCGCGCTATCCGCTGATCGTGGCGATGCTCGCCATGGCCGGCTCGCTGGCCGCCAAGCGCCACGTGCCGCCGTCGGCCGGCACCCTGCCCACCCACACGCCGCTGTTCGTCGCGCTGCTGGCCTGCGTGGTGATCGTGGTGGGCGCACTCACCTTCCTGCCCGCGCTCGCGCTCGGGCCGATCGTCGAATCTCTTTCGGGGCACTGATCCATGACTTCGCATACCCAGGCTAGCGTGCGTTTCGACCGCGAGCTGGTGCTCGCCGCCGTCGTCGACGCCTTCCGCAAACTGTCGCCGCGGCTGCAGTTCCGCAATCCGGTGATGTTCGTGGTGTTCCTGTGCAGCGCGCTGACCACCGGGCTGTGGGTGCAGGCACTGACCGGCCACGGCGAAGCGCCGACCGGCTTCATCTTCTGGGTGAGCCTGTGGCTGTGGTTCACCCTGCTGTTTGCCAACTTCGCCGAGGCGCTGGCCGAAGGACGCGGCAAGGCGCAGGCCAACGCGCTGCGCAGCACGCGCCGCGCGGTGCCGGCGAAGAAGCTCGCCGCAGCACGCCGCGAGGCCCCAGTGACGGTGATGTCCTCGGCCGACCTGCGCGCCGGCGACGTGGTGCTGGTGGAAGCCGGTGACATCCTGCCGGGCGACGGCGAGGCGATCATCGGCGCCGCCAGCGTCAACGAGGCGGCGATCACCGGCGAATCCGCGCCGGTGATCCGCGAGGCCGGCGGCGACCGCAGCGCGGTCACCGGCGGCACCCAGCTGCTGTCGGACTGGCTGGTGGTGCGCATTACCCGCAACCCGGGCGAGAGCTTCCTCGACCGCATGATCGCGATGGTGGAAGGCGCCGCGCGGCGCAAGACGCCGAACGAGATCGCGCTGACCATCCTGCTGGCCAAGTTCACGCTGATCTTCCTGCTCGCCTGCGCGACCCTGCTGCCGTACTCCATCTACAGCGTGCAGGCCGCCGGCAGCGGCAACCCGATCACCCTCACCGTGCTGGTGGCGCTGCTGGTGTGCCTGATCCCGACCACGATCGGCGCGCTGCTGTCGGCGATCGGCATCGCCGGCATGGACCGGATGATCCGCGCCAACGTCATCGCCACCTCCGGCCGTGCGGTGGAAGCGGCCGGCGACGTCGACGTGCTGCTGCTGGACAAGACCGGCACGATCACCCTGGGCAACCGCCAGGCGGTCGCCTTCCTGCCCGCGCCGGGCATCGACGAACGCGTACTGGCCGAAGCGGCGCAATTGGCTTCGCTGGCCGACGAGACGCCCGAGGGCCGCAGCGTGGTGATGCTGGCGCGTGAGCGCCATGGCCTGGCGGCGCCCGAGCGCGACGAAGCCATCGGCGAGTTCGTGCCGTTCACCGCGCAGACCCGCATGAGCGGCGTCGACCTGCCCGGCCGCGCGATCCGCAAGGGTGCCGTCGATGCGGTGGAGCGCCATCTGGACGGCCTCGGCAGCCACCTGCCGCCGGCGGTCAAGCGCGTTGCCGAAGACATCGCCCGGCGCGGCGCCACGCCGCTGATCGTGGCCGAGAACGCGCGCGCACTTGGTGTGATCGAGCTGAAGGACATCGTCAAGGGCGGCATCAAGGAGCGCTTCGCCGAGATGCGCGCCATGGGCATCAAGACGGTGATGATCACCGGCGACAACCCGCTCACCGCCGCCGCGATCGCCGCCGAGGCGGGCGTGGACGACTTCCTCGCCGAAGCCACGCCGGAGGCCAAGCTCGCCCTGATCCGCGAGATCCAGTCCGAGAACCGGCTGGTTGCGATGTGCGGCGACGGTACCAACGATGCGCCCGCGCTGGCGCAGGCCGACGTCGCGGTGGCGATGAACAGCGGCACGCAGGCGGCGAAAGAGGCCGGCAACATGGTCGACCTCGATTCCAACCCGACCAAGCTGATCGAGATCGTGGCGATCGGCAAGCAGATGCTGATCACCCGCGGCGCGCTGACCACGTTCTCGATCGCCAACGACATCGCCAAGTACTTCGCGATCATCCCGGCCGCCTTCGCCAGCACCTATCCGGCGCTCAACGCGCTCAACGTGATGCACCTGGCCACGCCGCGCAGCGCGATCCTGTCGGCGGTGATCTTCAACGCGCTGATCATCGTGTTCCTGATTCCGCTGGCGCTGAAAGGCGTGGCCTACCGCGCGCTCGGCGCGGGCGCGCTGCTGCGGCGGAACCTGCTGGTGTACGGGCTGGGCGGCATCGTCGTGCCCTTCCTCGGCATCAAGCTGATCGACCTGCTGCTCGTCGCGCTGGGCCTCGCCTGAGGCCACCGGCGCCATCTCCCCACGACGGACACCGACCATGCAGACCCTGAAAGTCTCCGTTTCCCTTCCCGATCACACCCACGATGACGTGCAACTGCATCTGTCGGCCGACGACAGCGACTGCGCTGTCGTCATCGCGCTGCCGGCGCGTGCCGCCCGTACGGCCGAGGCGCCCCTGCCGCCGGCCATGTCGGACGACGACGCCTACGTGCTTGGCGGCTACGCCGGCATCTGACACCGGCCTCTTCCTCACCCGAGCGTCTGCGCCATAGCGCCCGACGCGGAGCAACATCGATGAAACCGCACTACCTGACCATGCTTCCCTTCCTGCTCGCCGGTACCACGGCCATCGCCGACGATGCGCCGGCCAGCCCGGTCACCGGCAACCTCGCCGTGACCTCCGACTACATGTTCCGCGGCCTGACCCAGACCTGGGGCCGTCCGGCCATCCAGGGCGGCGCCGACTACGCCAACCCGAACGGCTTCGCCGCCGGCTTCTGGGGTTCCAGCATCAGCGAACGCAGCTATCCCGGCGGCGCGATGGAGCTGGATCTCTACGCCAGCTATGGCCGGGCGATCACCCCTGACTGGTCCTGGCGCGTGGGCCTGTACGGCTACGTGTACCCCGGCGCCAACCTCGACCAGGCCGGCCTGCCACGGCGCTCGCTCAATACCGCCGAGTTCAACGCGGCGCTGGGCTGGAAGCAGTTCACGCTGAAGTACAACCGTGCGCTCACCGACTATTTCGGCGTCGATACCGAGCAGGGCTATACCGGCGACTCCAAGGGCACCAGCTACCTGCAGTTGGATGCCACGTTGCCGTTGACCGATGCCTGGAGCCTGGCCCTGCACGCCGGTCATACGCACGTCACCACCGCACTCGCCGTGCCGCTGGCGAACGGCGCGCGCGATCCCGGCTACAGCGACGTCGGTGCCACGCTCAAGTTCCAGCTCGATCCGCACTGGTCGCTCAGCGGCGGCATCACCCACGCCACCAATGCGGCGTTCTATCGCCATACCGCCAGCTTTCTCGACGCCAGCGACACCCGCAACGTGGGCGGCACGCGCGGCTTCGTGATGCTGCAGGGCACGTTCTGACCGGAGGTCTCCCATGTTCAAGCTGCTGCGCGCTTCCCTGCTCATGCTGCTGGTGATGACCGTCATCACCGGCGTGCTCTATCCCCTCGCCGTCACCGGCGTGGCCCACGTGGCGTTTCCGCATCAGGCCGACGGCAGCCTGATCTTGCGCGACGGGCACGTCGTCGGTTCGCGGCTGATCGGCCAGCCGTTCGACGATCCGCGCTACTTCTGGGGTCGTCCTTCGGCCACCTCGCCGCAGCCTTACAACGGCGCAGCGTCGGCCGGCTCCAACCTCGGCCCGACCAACCCCGCGCTGGCCGATGCGGTGCGCCAGCGCATCGCGGCGCTGCACGCGGCCGATCCCGGCAACACGCAGCCGGTGCCGGTGGACCTGGTCACCGCGTCGGCCAGCGGCCTGGACCCGGAGATCAGCCCGGCCGCAGCTCAGTACCAGCTGGCGCGTGTGGCGCGGGCCCGTCACCTCGACGTAGCGCGGGTACGGCAACTGGTTGCGGCGCACACGCAGGGCCGCTGGCTGGGCCTGTTCGGCGAGCCGCGGGTGAACGTACTGGCACTGAACCTGGCGCTGGACGCGCCCTCGCACTGAGCCCACGACCATGACCGACGCCCCCCGCAACGCCCGTGCCGACGCCCTGCTGCAGGCCGTGCAGGAGGATGCGCGCGAAGCCGGATTGAAGATCTTCCTCGGCGCCGCCCCCGGCGTCGGCAAGACCTTCGCCATGCTCTCGGCCGCACGCGAGCTGCGGCGCCAGGGTGTCGACGTGGTGGTGGGACTGGTGGAAACCCACGGCCGTGCGGAAACCGCCGCCCTGCTGGATGGCCTGGAAACGCTGCCACGGCGGCCGGGCGAGCAGCGCGGCGGCCACGCGATGGAGGAATTCGACCTCGACGCCGCGCTCACCCGACGCCCCGCCGTGCTGCTGGTCGACGAGCTCGCTCATACCAACCTGGCCGGCGGGCGGCACGCCAAGCGCTGGCAGGATGTGGCCGAGCTGCTCGACGCCGGCATCGCCGTCTACACCACGCTCAACGTGCAGCACCTGGAGAGCCGCAACGACCAGGTGCGGCGGATCACCGGCGTCGCCGTGCGCGAGACGGTGCCGGATGCCTTCCTCGACCGCGCACGCGACATCGTGCTGGTCGACCTGCCGCCGCGCGAGCTGATCGGCCGGCTCAAGCAGGGCAAGGTCTACGTGCCGGAGACCGCCGCCGCCGCGCTCAATGCGTTCTTCTCGCCGGGCAACCTGGCCGCGTTGCGCGAGCTGGCGCTGGAAACCATCGCCCATCACGTCGACAGCGACCTGCGCGACCAGATGCTGGCGCGCGGCAGTGCGATGACCGTGCGACGGCGGGTCATGGCGGCGATCGACGGTCACGGCCAAAGCGAATACCTGGTACGCGTGACGCGGCGTATCGCAGAGCGACGCGGCGCGCCGTGGAGCGTAGTGTTCGTCGATACCGGCGCACCGCTGGACCCGACGCGCCGCGAGCGGCTGGACGCTGCCATGCGGCTGGCCCAGCGGCTCGGCGGCGAGCCGGTGACGCTGCGCGGGCAGGCCATCGCCGACGAACTGCTTGCGCATGCCGACCGCGAGGGGGTCGGCCAGATCCTGATCGGCCGGACCCGCGAACGTCCGCTCGCACGGCTGCTCGGCATCTCGCTGACCCAGCGCCTGATGCGCCGCGGCGCGCACATGGAACTGACCATCATCGCCACGCCGGCCGAGCGGGTGCAGGCGCGGCGACGGGCACGGCAGCCGGTCCGGACCGCCTCGGGCAGCGCCTATGGATACGCCACCGCGGTGATCGCGATCGCCTTCGTGCTCGCCTTCGTCGCCAACACCTGGCTGGGCGTCGCCAACCTGTCGCTGATCTTCCTCACTGCGGTACTGGTGGTCGCGGTGCGCTCGCGCATGGCGGTGGCCGTGTATGCCGCGTTGCTGTGCTTCCTCGGCGACAACTTCTTCTTCACCGAACCGCGCTACACGCTGCGCATCAGCCACCCGGACGACGTGCTGGCGGTGGGATTGTTCCTGCTTGCGGCACTGGTCTGCAGCCGGCTGGCAACGCGCCTGGCGACCCAGGTCCGCTCGCTGCGTATCGCGCAGGTGCATGCGCGTGCCCTGCTGGGCCTGGGCCAGCAGCTGACGGCCAGCGCCGATGCCGACGGTGCGCGCCAGGCCGGAGCACGCGCCATGGCCACCGCGCTGGACGCCGAAGTAGCCATCCTGGCGCGCGGTGCCGACGGGCAGCTGCAGGTCGCCCACGCGGCGCCCCGCGCCGTCCACCTGTCGGCGCAGGACACCGCGGCGGCGGACTGGTGCGATCGCCACCACGAACCGGCCGGACGCTTCACCGACACGCTGCACGGTGCCAGCGGCTGGGCGCTGCCGCTGGCGGTGGACGAGCACCGGCTCGGCGTCGCCTTCGTACGCCTGCCGACGGACGCGACGCTGGATGCGGAGCGCCGGCGCCTGGCGCTGGCGATGGCGCAGGATCTGGCCCGCGCGCTCGAGCGCGCCCGGCTCGCCGACGAGCTGGAGGGCGCCCGCGTGCAGGGCGAGACCGAACGCCTGCGCAATGCCCTGCTGTCCTCTGTCTCGCACGACCTGCGCTCGCCGCTGGCGGCGATGATCGGCGCCGCCGGCACGCTGGTGTCCTATCGCCACCAGTTGCCAGAGCGCGAGCTCGACCAGTTGCTGCAGTCGATCCTCGGCGAGGGACAGCGGCTGGACCGCTACATCCAGAACCTGCTCGACATGACCCGGCTGGGCCACGGCACGCTGACCTTGAATCGCGACTGGATCGCCGCCGACGACATCGTCGCCTCGGCCAGCGCGCGCGTGCGCAAGCTGTTCCCCGAGCTGCGCCTGCAGGTGCACGGCACGCCGGAGCCGGTGCTGCTGCACGTGCATCCGGCGCTGATCGAACAGGCCCTGTTCAACATCCTGGAGAACGCCGCGCGGTTCTCGCCGAGCGGGGAGGCGGTGCGCGTGGACGCCCGCCTGGTCGAGGGGAAATTGACGATCGACGTCGCCGACCGCGGCCCCGGCATCCCCGAGGAGGAACGCGCGCGGATCTTCGACATGTTCTATTCCGTGGCGCGCGGCGACCGCGCTCCGCAGAGCACCGGCATGGGCCTGGCGATCTGCCGCGGCATGATCGGCGCCCATGGCGGCAGCGTCGAGGCGCTGCCCGGCGACGGCCGCGGCACCACCATCCGGATCACCCTGCCGGTGCCGCCGGCACCGCCGGCGGACGGTTGATCAGCGCCGCGCCTTGGACAGCAGGCGCAGGATCTCCAGGTACAGCCATACCAGCGTGACCATCAGCGCGAACGCGCCGTACCACTCCATGTACTTCGGGGCGCCCTGTGTGGCCCCGCGGTCGATCAGGTCGAAATCCAGCGTCAGGTTGAGCGCGGCCAGCCCCACCACCAGCAGGCTGAAACCGATGCCCAGCGCGCCGGACTCGTGGATGAAGGGAATCTGGATGTGGGTGAAGGCCCGCAGGCCGATGTCCACCAGATAGAGCAGCGCGATGCCGCCGGTGGCCGCCACCACGCCGGTGCGGAAGCGGTCGGTGACCTTGATGATGCCGGTGCGGTAGAGCGTCAGCATCACCGCCAGCACGGCCAGGGTGAGCATCACCGCCTGCAGCACGGTGCCGGCGTAGCGCAGCTCCATCATCGCCGACAGCCCGCCCAGGGCGAAGCCTTCGGCGATGGCGTACAGCGGCGCGGTGATACCCGCCCAACGTGGGGCGAACGCAGTGACCATCGCCAGCACGAAGCCGGCGATGAGCCCACCCCACAGGAACGGCGACACGGCGGCCACAGCCTGGGCGAGGTTGCCGCCGGCCGCGGCATCGAGGAAACGGTGCCAGGTGAAGCTGCCGGTGACCACGATCAACAGCAGCAGCAGGCCGCTCTTGGCGATCGTGCCGTTCATGGTCATCCGCTCGCCCTCGGCGAACAGCCCCTGGAACGTCTTTTCCTGCAATACCGGGTTGCCCGTGCGCATCTGTGGATCTCCTGAGGGATGCCACGGCCCGCGTGGCGATACCCGCGATCCTAGCGCACCATCCGGTCGCTTCGCCCGCGATCCTGGCCGGCCCGACCACCGGGATCGGGCAGGAACACCGTGATCAGACCCATCAGCGGCAACCACGCGCACAGGTGGTAGACGTAGTCGATGCCGTGGGTGTCGGCCAGCCGCCCCAGCACCGCGGCGCCGATACCGCCCATGCCGAAGGCCAGTCCGAAGAACAGGCCCGAGACCATCCCCACGCGGCCGGGAATCAGTTCCTGCGCGTAGACCAGGATCGCGGAGAACGCCGAGGACAGCACCAGGCCGATCGCCACGCTGAGTACGCCGGTCCAGAACAGGCTGGCATGCGGCAACAGCAGGGTGAACGGCGCCACGCCGAGGATCGACACCCAGATCACCCGCTTGCGGCCGATGCGGTCGCCCACCGGCCCGCCGATCAGCGAGCCGGCCGCCACCGCGAACAGGAACACGAACAGGTGGGTCTGCGCGTTCTGCACCGACACGCCGAACGTGTGGATCAGGTAGAAGGTGTAGTAGCTGCTGATGCTGGCCAGGTAGAAGTACTTGGAGAACACCAGCAGCACCAGCACCGCGATCGCCCCGGCCACCTTGCCCCGCGGCAGCCCCACGACCGGCGCAACCGCGAGCGCGCGGCGCGTGATCTGGTGATCGCGATACCAGCGCCCCACCCGCACCAGCACCGCCAGCGCCAGCAGGGCCGCAAGCGCGAACCAGGCGACGCTGCCGCGCCCATGCGGAACGATGATCCACGCGGCCAGCAACGGTCCCAGCGAGGCACCAGCGTTGCCGCCCACCTGGAACAGCGACTGCGCCAGGCCGAGCCGCCCGCCGGAGGCAGCGCGCGCCACCCGCGAGGACTCCGGATGGAATACCGAGGAGCCGGTGCCCACCAGGGCCGCGGCCAGCAACAGCGTGGAGAACGCCGACGCATCGGCGAGCAGCAGCAGGCCGCATAGCGTGAAGCCCATGCCGACGGGTAGCGAATACGGCATCGGACGGCGATCCGCCGCCATCCCCACCATCGGCTGCAGCAGCGACGCGGTCAGCTGGTAGGTCAGGGTGATCAGGCCGATCTGACCGAAACTCAGGCCGAACCCGCTCTTGAGCAACGGGTAGATGGCCAGGATCAGCGACTGGATCATGTCGTTGAGCAGGTGCGCGAAGCTGATCGCGCCGAGTACGGCGAACACCGGCCGGGACGGATCGGGAACGGCCACCGGAGGCGCAGCGGAGGCCACCTCGGCGGCAGGGACGACGCGGGTATCCATGGGGGTGCGGGAGGGGCGACAGTGGGGGAAGGCGGCCACTCTAGTGATGCGGGCGGCGGCCCGTGTACGCTTTCGGGTCATCTGCTGTCGAATCCGGGCCAGACCAGGGGTCAGCCATGCGCAACACCCGCGTCACCGCCTACGAAGACACGCCTCGCGACGTCGTCGCCACCGGCAACGACTACCTGCCGCATCGGGTCCTGCCCAGCCATTCGCACAAGCGCGGCCAGCTGCTGTACGCCGCCACCGGCGTGCTCACCGTGATCACCCAGGCGGGCGGCTGGATGGTCCCGCCGCATCGTGCGTTGTGGATCCCCCCGGGCGTTGAGCACGAGGTGCGCATGAGCGGTGGCGTGTCCACCCGCAGCGCCTATGTGCACCGCGATGCGGTGCAGCGGCTGGGCCTGCCCGACCGCTGCCGGGTCATCCACGTCTCGCCCCTGCTGCACGCGCTGCTGATGGAGGCCGTGGATCTGCCGGCCGAATACGCGCTGGACGGCCGCGACGGCCGGGTCATGGCGCTGCTGCTCGATGAGGTGGCGGCAGCACCCGAGCTGCCGCTCACCACGCCGCTCCCCGGCGACCCGCGGCTGGCCCGCCTGTGCCGCGCCCTGCTCGAAGCCCCTGCGCTGGAAGTCGACATCGACGCCATGGCGTACAAGGCCGGCATGAGCCGACGCAGCTTCACCCGGCTGTTCCGCGCGCAAACCGGCATGAGCTTTGCGCTCTGGCGACAGCAGGCCTGCCTGCTCGCCGCCCTGGCGCTGCTCGGGCAGGGCTTGCCGGTCACCCGGGTCGCCACCGAAATCGGCTATGCCAGCGCGAGCGCCTTCACCGCGGCGTTTCGCCGGGTACTCGGCGCGCCACCCAGCCGCTACCTTCAGCCGGATGGGCCGATGGACGCCGAAACCGCTACCGTCATGGCCCTGTCAATCAATCGCAGCAACATGTCCGGACGATGACGATGCAGGTACGACCATGACCCGACGCGACGCCCCCAAGCCCCGCCAGAAAGCGGCCTCCGCCGCGGCTGCGGAGGTCGCGCCGGCGACATCGGCGACGACGACGGACCTGTCCGATCCGTCGCTGTACATCCATCGCGAGCTGTCGCAGCTGCAGTTCAACATCCGCGTGCTGGAACAGGCGCTGGACGAGCAGACCCCGCTGCAGGAACGGTTGAAGTTCCTGCTGATCTTTTCCAGCAACATGGACGAGTTCTTCGAGATCCGCGTCGCCGGCCTGATGGACCAGGTCGCGTTCGAGCACGAACGGGTCGGGCCGGACGGCATCGCACCGCAACAGGCGCTGGCGATGATCAGCGCCACCGCGCACCAGCAAATCGAGCGGCAGTACGCGATCCTCAACGAGCGCATTCTGCCGGCGCTGGCCGAGGCCGGTATCCGCATCGTGCGCCGGCACGAGTGGACCACCCGGCAGAAGGCCTGGGTGCGCCGGTACTTCCGGCATGAAGTCGCCCCACTGGTCACGCCGATCGGCCTGGACCCGACCCACCCGTTTCCGCTGCTGGTCAACAAGAGCCTGAACTTCATCGTGCAGCTGGAGGGCGTGGACGCGTTCGGCCGCGACTCGGGCCTGGCGATCGTGCCGGCACCACGCGTGCTGCCGCGGCTGATCCGCCTGCCGGACGACATCTGCGAGGGCGGCGAGAACCAGGTGATGCTGTCGTCGGTGATCCACGCCCATGTGGACGAATTGTTCCCCGGCATGCAGCTGCACGGCTGCTACCAGTTCCGGTTGACCCGCAACGCCGACCTGGACATCGACGCCGAAGATGTCGACGACCTCGCCCGCGCCCTGCGCGGCGGGTTGTATACCCGGCGCTTCGGCGACGCCGTACGGCTGGAGGTGGCGGACAACTGCCCGCGGACCCTGGTCGAGTACCTGCTCAAGCAGTTCGGGCTGGCCGAGCAGGACGTGTACGAGGTGAACGGCCCGGTCAACCTGTCGCGGCTGTTCAGCGTGGCCAGCCAGCCCGGGTTCCCGCAGCTGCAATACCGCCCGTTCACCCCGGCTATCCCGAAGGCGCTGAAGAAGTCCGAGGACATCTTCGTCACCGTGGCCAGGCAGGATGTGCTGCTGCTGCACCCATACGAGTCGTTCACCCCGGTGGTGGACATGCTGCGCCAGGCGGCGAAAGACCCGGCCGTGCTGGCGATCAAGCAGACGCTGTACCGCAGCGGCGCCACGTCGGAGATCGTCGACGCGCTGGTCGATGCGGCGCGCGCCGGCAAGGAAGTCACCGCGGTGATCGAGCTGCGCGCGCGCTTCGACGAGGAATCCAACCTCACTCTCGCCGCGCGCCTGCAGCAGGCCGGCGCGGTGGTGATCTACGGCGTGGTCGGCGTGAAGACCCACGCCAAGCTGATGCTGATCCAGCGTCGCGAAGGCAGCGAGCTGGTGCGCTACGCCCACCTGGGCACGGGCAACTACCACACCGGCAACGCACGCATCTACACCGACTACAGCCTGCTCACCTCCGACCCGGCACTGTGCGAGGACGTGCACAAGCTGTTTGGCCAGCTCACCGGCATGGGCAAGGTGCAGGCGATGAAGAAGCTGCTGCATGCACCGTTCACGCTGAAGAAGACCCTGCTCGACCTGATCGCCCGCGAGACCGCCCACGCCGAGGCCGGCCAGCCGGCGCAGATCATCATCAAGGTCAACGCGGTGACCGACGCGAAGGTGATCCGCGCGCTGTACAAAGCCAGCATGGCCGGCGTGAAGATCGACCTGATCGTGCGCGGCATGTGCTGCCTGCGCCCCGGCGTGCCGGGCGTGTCGCACAACATCCGGGTGCGCTCGATCATCGGCCGCTTCCTCGAGCACAGCCGGGTGTACTGGTTCGCCAACGGTGGCGACGAAGTGCTCTACCTGGCCAGCGCCGACCTGATGGAGCGCAATCTCGACCACCGCGTCGAGACCGGTTTTCCGATCGAGAGCAAGAAGCTGGTGCACCGGGTGCGCCGCGAGCTGGACCTGTACCTCGCGGACAACTGCAGCGCCTCGCTGCTGCAGGCCGACGGCGGCTACCTGCGCGCCCAGCCCGCCAATGGCCAAGCCCCGCGCAACGTGCAGCAACTGCTGCTGGAAAAGCTCTGCGGCACCGGGGCCGCGGCAGGCTGATCGACGCTCAGCGGACGTGCCGCGCCACCCATTCCGCATAGCGGTCGACGAACTGCTGCAGGAACTTCCGCGTGTCCTCGCTGGCGATGCGTCCCTCGTCGTCGATCAGGTCGTCGCTGCGAAACTGCACGAACACTTCCGGCTGCGCCAGCACCGGCACATCCAGGTAGGCCAGCACGTTGCGCAGATGCTGCTGGGCCAGCGCACTGCCGGTGCTGCCGATCGAGGCGCCGATCACCGCGGCGGGCTTGCCGGCGAACGAATTGGTGCCCCACGGGCGCGAGGCAATATCGATGGCATTCTTCAGCACGCCCGGGGTCGAGCGGTTGTACTCCGGTGTGACAAACAGCAGTGCGTCGGCCTGCTCGACCTGCTTCTTCAACGCCTGGCATGCGGCCGGATAGCCGTCGTCGAAGTCCTGGTTGTAGAGCGGCAGGCCGTCGATCGGCACGAAGACGAAGCGCATGCCCTCCGGCGCCAGCCGCTGCACGGCCAGCGCCAGTCGGCGGTTGATGGACGCTTTGCGGAGGCTGCCGACGAACACGGCGATCGAATGGTTGGTCATGGGGCGACTCCCGGTCTCTGTCTGGGGAACGAGCAACCCCTCAAGCATCCTGCTTGCGCGGCAAAGGCCGCGTGACGGCGGATCGCCCGCCGAAGCCAGCCCCGCGACCGCAAAAAATGTGACGCATGGCACGTTCCGTGCTTTTCCTGTCCCGCGTCAGCTTTTCGGGTCAGTCATCGCGACGACCGGCAAAGGACTGACACAGCCGCCGTCGCGCCATCTCCTGGCGCGGGGCAGACCGTTGGGACAGCGACATGCAGCGCACGCAGGCCAAATCCGGGCTCCACGGCCGCCGACAGCGGCTGATGGCGCTCGTCCTTTGCCTGATCGGCCTGCTGCTTGCCGGGAGCGCCTCGGCGGCATCGTCGCTGACCGGCAGCTGGCGGGACGTGCGCGAGGGCGACACGCCGGCCAAGCTGCTGGCCGAATACCATGATGGCGAGCTGCAGCGATTCGACCCCAACCTGCTGTTCCGTCTGCCAAAAGGCCCCCTGGGCACCTGGGTGGTCCTGAATCCGGGAACCTCCCCGGCGAAGGAGCAGCAAGTGCTCAGCATCTACCCGCCCCCTCTGGGCATGGTGACCCTCTACGACCAGAACGGACACAACGTTTCACTGACGATGGATGATTTCGGCCAGGGGCCGCACGGACACGGACGCCTGGCCTTCGTGCTCGGGCGCGATGTCCCGATCGCCGCGCCGCTGCTGCTGAAATTCGAACCCTCGGCACGGATCGCCGCCCCGGTGAGCTTCCGCCTGCAGGACTGGAACCACTACCTCGGCGACGATGCGCACTGGCTGGTGTTCGCCAGTTCCTCCCTGGCGGTGATGCTGGCAATGGCGCTGATGGCGCTGTGCTTCGGCCTGATCCTGCGCGACCTGACCTTCGTGTGGTACGCGGCCTACCTGGTCTGCTATGCGGCGATCCAGGGCATCCAGACCGGCTTCGTCTACCACCCGATGGGCATGGACTGGCTGGCCGGGTTGTCGATCACCGTCGGTTCGGCTGCGGTGGCGCTGTCGGTGGCCTTCGCTTCGCTGTTCATGACCCGCTTCTGCGAGCTGCAGCGGTTCGCGCCGCTGCTGCGCATGCCGGTGCTGTCACTGGCCGTGGGCATGGTCGCCGTGGTGCTGATGCGCTGCAGCCAGATCCCGTCACTGGAAGGCATCGGACAGCTGCTGGTCAATCCGCTGCTCACGCTGGGCGCAGCGCTGCTGCTGCTTGCCTCGGTGATCGCTGCCGTGCGCGGTTCGCGCCATGCCTGGTTCTTCCTCGCCGGCTGGACCCCGCTGCTGGTGCTCACCGCGATGACCAGTGCGCAGGTCAACGGCGCCCTGCCCGCCCTGCCCTGGCTCAACGACGCCGGTCTGGCGGCGGGCGCCTTCGAAGCCATCGTGCTGTCGTTCGGTCTGGCCGACCGGGCGCTGCTGATCCGCCGCGACCGCGACCAGGTCCGCGTGCTGGCCGATCGGGACTCGCTGACCCAGTTGCTCAACCGGCGCGCCTGGCACGAAGCGGCGATCGTGGCGATGAGCGATCTGGGCGGGAGACCTCAGGCCCTGCTGTTCCTGGACCTGGATCACTTCAAGAAGCTCAACGACAAGCGCGGCCATGCCGCCGGCGACGAAGCACTGGCCGCGGTGGCCGAGGCGCTGCGCCAGGAACTGCGCCCGGGCGACCTGCTCGGCCGCTACGGCGGTGAGGAATTCGTCGCGCTGATCGATGGCGCGAATGCCGAGGAGGCCCTGTTGGTCGCCACCCGCATGTGCCGCCGCGTGCACCGGCTGGAGATCCCGGTCGACGGCGATCAGCTCGCCCTCACGGTGAGCATCGGCGTCGCCATCCGTCGCGCCACCGACTCGATCGACAGCCTGGTGGCGCGTGCCGACCAGGCGATGTACGACGCCAAGATGGCCGGTCGCAACCGCGCCTGCCTGCAGCGACGGCCGGAAGAGCCGAACGTGCCACGCCGGATGGCCGGCTGAACCGGACCATCCGGCGGACCGGCCTCAGGCCAGCGTGCGTGCCGCCGCCACCACGTCCGCTTCGCCCGGCAGCACCAGGAAAGCCGCGCCGGCCAGCGGCGTGAAGGTGTCGGCACCGACCACGCGCCGGAGCGGCGTCGCGCCGAACCCCGCCTCGACGATGGCGGTGATCACGCCTTCACCCACACCCGCGCTCTTGCGGCCCTCGTCCAGCACCACGATGCGCTTGGCGCTCTTCGCCTGCGCGGCAATGAAGGCATCGTTGAGCGGCACCAGCCAGCGCAGGTCGACCACCCGCACCTTCCACTTCAGCTCCGCTTCGATGGTGCGCGCGGCACGCAGCGCCATCGGCACGCCGTTGCCGAAGGTAAACACCACCAGGTCGTCCGCGTCCTCGTGGTACACGCGTCCTTCGCCCAGCGTCATCGCCTCGCCCGGCGCCGGGTACGCGAACTGCCACTGGCCGTCGCCGGCCTCGTACAGATCCTTGGTCATGTACAGCGCGATCGGTTCGAGGAAGGCGCAGACGCGGCCGTCTACCCGGGCCAGCGCGGTGAGCGTGCGCAGCATCATCGCCGCATCGTCGCCCCGGCTGGGGCAGCCCACGACGAGGCCGGGAATGTCACGCAGCGCGGTGATCGAGTTGTCGTTGTGGAAGTGGCCGCCGAAGCCGCGCTGGTAACCCAGCGAGGCGATGCGCATCACCATCGGGTTGCGGTACTGGTCGTTGGAGAAGAACTGCAGGCTCGACGCCTCGCCGCGGATCTGGTCGCCGGCGTTGTGGAAATAGGCCAGATACTGGATCTCGGGGATCGGCAGCATGCCCATGTTGGCGTAGCCCTGCGCCAGGCCGAGGATGATCGTCTCATCCAGCAGCGTGTTGAACACGCGGGTGTTCTTGAACGTTTTGTGCAGGCCCTTGGTGACCGTGTACACGCCGCCCTTCTGCGCCACGTCCTCGCCGAACAGCAGCGACTCGGGGTACTTGGCCATGATGTCGTGCAGCGCCTGGCCGATCTGGATCGCCAGATGCCGCGGCGGCTGGTTCTCCGGCAACTTGGCCTCGCCACCGAACACGGCCAGGCGCTTGTCGCCGTAATCCGCGCGCTCGGCTTCGGCCTTTACCTTGGCCGGCGAGTACGGCGCCAGCGGCGCCATCACGTCGTCCAGGCGTTCCAGCTTGGGCCGGCGATCGGCCTCGTCGGCCGCCGCGAAGCAGCGCTTGCGGGTCGCCTCGTAGAGGTTGAGCAGGTCGTCCTTCGAGTACAGGCCGGACTCCAGCGCGATCGCCGCCGAGCGCAGCAACGGGTCGGTGGATTCCACCGCCACCAGCTCCTCGATCGAGCGCCACTCGATCTCGAAATCGGTGCCGGCGTGCCCCATCACGCGGGTGGTCTTCAGGTGCAGGAAGGTCGGACGGCGCGTGCGGCGGCAGTGCTCCACCGCGCGCTGCACCTGCGCATAGCCTTCGGCCAGGTCCAGGCCGTCGGCGAAGAAGTAATCGAGGTCCGCGCGCGCCTGGTAGTTGCGGGCGACCCAGCCGGTGGGCGTCTTCACCGAGATGCCAATGCCGTTGTCCTCGCACACGAACAGCACCGGCGCGGGCAACTTCTGATAGGCCGTCCAGCCGGCTGCGTTGAACGCGGTCTGCGCGGTGGCGTGGTTGCTCGACGCATCACCGAACGAGCAGATCGCGATGGAGTCGTCAGGAATCGGCAACGTGTGGCCGATGCGGCGGGCGTGATCGATGGCGACCGCCGTACCCAGCGCCTTGGGCAGGTGCGAGGCGATGGTCGAGGTCTGCGGCAGCACCCAGAGCGGCTTGGAACCCCACACCTTGTGCCGGCCGCCGGAGGCTGGGTCGTCCTTGCTGGCGGCGAACGACAGCGCCGAATCCATCACCGGATCCATCCCCGGCAGCTTGCGGAAGCGCTCGGCCATGAAGCCGCCGGAGCGGTAGTGCAGGAACGCCGGGTCGGTGTGGCGGGTGAGCCGCGCCACCATCGCGTTGCCTTCGTGGCCGGACGAGCCGATCGTGTAGAACACCTTGTTCTGCACGCGCAGCACGCGCGCCATCAGGTCGAGGTGGCGGCTGATCAGTTGCGATTCGAACAGCTCGCGGAAACCGCGCGCATCGAGCGCGCTGCCCGGCAGCACCGCTTCATCGTCATGCGGCGCGCGACGCACCTCGCCCTGCCACAGCTGCACGAACTCGGTGAAGTTCTGGTCGACGATCTCGGCGCGGTTGAAGCCCTTGTGGCGGGCGGTGATGGCGAACGGAATGGCGGTCATGGCGTGATTCGTCTGGGAGGCGGAAAGCGGCGGCAGGCAGCCGTCAGGAAGAAGAAACGATCGGCAGTACGGAAGCTGGCTGGCGCAGCGCGCGCAAAGCCGCGGCACGCACACGGTCCTTGTCGCGGCCGAAGGATTCGAAGATGCGGATCTGCTCGTCCAGCGCCGGCACCGGCACCGCCAGGCCCTGCAGTCCAACCAGCACCAGCTTGCCCGGCGACACCGGCTGCCAGCCCGCGTCGTCGTGAAGTTCCAGGCCGCCCATCACTTCCACCGGCATTCCGGGAAAACGGAAACGGGCGAAATGCGAGCGGAAGCGGTCGCCGTCGGCGGGGGCATGGATGGTATCGCTCCGGTCGGCCCAGCGCGCGATCAGCGTGGCGGCGTCGGCACGCGACACCAGCACGTCGACATCGGCCACGTCCACCTCGGCACCGAGCATCCGCGCGCCGGCGCTGCCGATCACGCACCACGGCTCGGCGCAGTGCACGTACAGCTCGGGCACCAGTTCGGTGAGTGCGACAAACAGCGCGGGCGGCACGTGACTCATGCGCGACGACGCAGCCACGCTTCGCGGCTCTGGCCCCAGACCTCGACCACGATATCCTGGAACGGCTCGGGCAAACGCCCCGGCCCCTGCAGGCTGGAGCCCAGCCGCCGCGCGACCTCCTGCGAGGCGAGGTTGTCCGGCGCGATGGTGTGGATCACCTCGCTCCAGCCCAGGTGCTCGAACGCCCAGTCGATCGCGGCGACCGAACCCTCGGTGGCGTAACCCTTGCCCCAGGCCTCGCGCAGCAGCCCCCAGCCGACCTCGGTGCCGGGCCAGCCCTCGGGGCACCAGGGACCGAGCCGGCCGATCCAGCGGCCGCTGGCCTTCTCGATCACCGAGAACATGCCGTAGCCCTGGATCGCCCACGCCCCGGCCATCGTGAGGAAGCCGCGCCAGGCGACCGCCCGCGGCTGCGGACCGCCGATGTGGCGCGAGTTCTCCTCGTCGCCCATCAGTTGCACCCAGCCTTCGAAATCCTCCGGCCGGGTCGGGCGCAGGATCAGGCGATCGGTTTCGATGCGGAGGTCTTGCCAGCTCATGCTAGGGACACTCTGGCCTGGGATATCTGTTCGCCCTCACCATCATTCCGGCGAAAGCCGGAATCCAGCGTCTCTCTGCCGTGACGGCAAAGGCACTGGATCCCAGCCTGCGCTGGGATGACGGCGAGGGTGTTCCTTGCACCAACCGTCAGAACGCGTTGATGCCCGTCAGCTCGCGGCCCACCACCAGCTGGTGCACCGTCTCGGTGCCCTCGTAGGTGATCACCGACTCCAGGTTCAGCGCGTGGCGGATCGCCGTATGCTCGGTGGTGATGCCGGCACCGCCGAGGATGTCGCGGCACTCGCGCGCGATGTCGATGGCCATGCGGCAGTTGTTCCACTTGGCCAACGACACCTGGGTCGGCTGCATCTTGCCGGCATCCTTCAGGCGGCCGAGCTGCAGCGACAGCAGCTGCGCCATCGTGATGCGGCGGGCCATCCCGGCCATCTTGATCTGCACCGCCTGGTTGGCGGCCAGCGGACGGCCGAACAGCACGCGCTCGGCGGTGTAGTCGAGCACTTCCTTGAGGCAGGCCTGGGCCGCGCCGATCGGGCCCCAGGTGATGCCGTAGCGCGCCTGGGTGAGGCAGCCCAGCGGGCCCTTCAGGCCCTTCACGTTGGGCAGGCGGTTGGCTTCGGGCACGCGCACGTTGTCGAAGAACAGCGCGCTGGTGACCGAGGCGCGCAGGCTCATCTTCTTATGCACTTCCTGCGCGGTGAAGCCCTTGCTGTCGGTCGGCACGATGAAGCCCTGGATGCCGTCCTCGGTCTGCGCCCAGACGATCGCGATGTTCGCCAGGTTGCCGTTGGTGATCCACATCTTGGCGCCGTTGATGACCCAGTCGCCGCCGTCCTTCTTGGCGTGGGTCTTCATGTTGGCCGGGTCGGAACCGCCGTGCGGTTCGGTGAGGCCGAAGCAGCCGATGATCTCGCCCGCCGCCATCTTCGGCAGGTACTGCATCTTCTGCTCTTCGGTGCCGTAGGCGTAGATCGGGTACATGCACAGCGAGCTCTGCACCGAGGCGAAGCTGCGCAGGCCGGAATCGCCGCGCTCCAGCTCCTGACAGATCAGGCCGTAGCTGACACCGTTCATGCCGGCGCAGCCGTACTGCTCCGGAATGGTCGCGCCGAGCAGGCCCAGCGAGGCGATCTCCGGGATCAGTTCCTTCGGGAAGCGGCCCTGGTCGAAGCAGTCGCCGATGATCGGCAGCACCTTCTCGTCGACGAAGCGGCCCACTGCATCCTGCACCATGCGCTCCTCGTCGGTGAGCAGCGAACGAACGTCGTACAGGTCGAGCGGGTCAAGACGGGCAGCCATGCAGCCTCCAGCGGGTCGAATGATCCGGCCATTCTAGCCTGCACCGCCGGCTTCCGGCGATGACGCGCCGCCGCATGACGGCACGTCGCAGGCGCTGAGAAAGCCCCCGGTTCCACTGCACGGCACGGCTTGGCAAGCCGCCCAACAGGTGGAATGATTTACACCATGACACTCACCCCCCGCCAGGCCGAAATCCTCGCCATCCTGCACCGCCACGCGGCCGCCGAAGGCATGCCGCCGACGCTGCAGGAGATCGCCGCGGCGGTCGGCATCGAGCACGTCAACGCGGTGGCCAAGCACCTGCGCGCGCTGGAAGCCAAGGGCCGCATCGCCCTGCTGCCGAACCGTGCCCGCGGCATCCGCCTGCTGGATGCACCCGCGCCGGCACCGGTCGACGACCTGCTCGCCCTGCCCCTGCTCGGCCGTGTCGCCGCCGGCCGGCCAATCGACTCGAGTGCGGAGGCCGAACGCGTGCTGCGGCTGGACCCGGCCCTGTTCCGGCTGCGTCCGGACTACCTGCTGCGCGTGCAGGGCGACTCGATGCGCGACGACGGCATCCTCGACGGCGACCTGATCGGCGTGCATGCCACGCCCGAGGCACGGCACGGCCAGACCGTGGTAGCGCGCGTCGGCGACGGCTTCACGGTGAAGCGGCTGCACCGCCGGGGCAGCCAGCTGCGCCTGCTGCCGCGCAGTGCCGGGCATGCGCCGATCGATCCCGATCCCCGCGAGGACTTCGCCATCGAAGGCCTGTTCGCCGGCCTGATCCGGCAGGGCTGAGCCATGGCCGAGCTGTTGTCATTGACGCCGTTGCTGGAGAGCCGCCAGGTCTGGCACGGGCACGCGCGGCCGGCGCCCGCCGACGGCATTCCCAGCGGCTGGCCGATGCTGGACGACGCCCTGCCGCAGGGCGGCTGGCCGGCCCACGCATTGAGCGAACTGCTGCTGCCGGCCGACGGCGTGGGCGAGCTGCAACTGGTGCTGCCGGCGCTGGGCCGGCTGGCCACGCGCGAGCGCCCCGTGCTGGTAGTGGCGCCGCCCTACCTGCCCGGCGTCGCCGGCTGGTCGGCCCGCGGCGTGGACATGTGCCACGTGCTGGTGGTCCGCGCTGTCGGCAGCGAAATTCTGTGGGCGATGGAACAGGGTCTGCGCAGTGCCGCCTGCGGCGCCGTGCTGGGCTGGCCCGGCGAGGCCGACGACCGCGCGCTGCGCCGCCTGCAGGTCGCCGCCGATACCGGTCGTACGCCGGCCTTCCTGTTCCGCGACCACCGCCACGTCCAGCATGCCTCACCGGCCGCCTTGCGCATCGAACTGGAAACCCGCCCGCAGCCGCAGTGGCGGGTGCGCAAATGCCGCGGCGGCCAGCCGCCGGCGCAGGCGTTTCCACTGACGCGCGCAGGCGCATGAGGTCGCGCCATGCTGTGGGCCTGCATCGTGCTGCCGCACCTGGCGCTGGACACGCTCCTCCGCCGTCGACCGCCGGACGCCGACGCGCCGCCGCTGGTGCTGATCGACGGCCGATTGCAGGCACGCCACGTCCTCGACGCCGATGAGGCCGCCCGCGCGGCCGGCATCGCTCCCGGACAGCCGCTGACCACCGCCCACGCCCTGCTCGCCCGTTTCGATGCGGTGGCCCACGACGTGGCGCTCACGATGCGCCAGCACGACCTGCTTGCCGCCTGGGCCTACCGCTACAGCGCCGAGGTACTGCGCCTGTCCGGCGACGCCATTGCGCTGGAGGTGCAGCGCAGCCAGCGCCTGTTCGGCGACTGGCCCGGCTTCGAAAAGAAGCTGCGCGACGACCTGGCCGCGATGGGGTTCCGCCACCGCCTCGCGCTGGCGCCGACACCGCTGGCCGCGCGGGCACTGGCCGATGCCGCCGATGGTGCCGCGCTGACCGATCCGACCCGGCTGCGCGCGCAACTGGCGAAACTGCCGCTGCTCCACGCCCACCTGCCCGGTGACCTGCACGAGGCCTTCGCCCGCATGGGCGTGCATCGCCTCGGCGCCCTGCTCGCCTTGCCGCGCGCCGGCCTGCGCCGGCGCTTCGGTGCGGCCCTGCTGGAGCATCTGGACGACCTGCTCGGCGAACGCCCAGTCCCGCGCCCACGCTACCTGCCGCCGGACCGTTTCGACGCGCGCATCGCCTTCAACTTCGACGTGGAAAACCTCGCCGCACTGGCCTTCCCGCTGCGCCGCCTCACCGGTGATCTGGCCGCGTTCCTCGCCGGCCGCGACGGCGGCGTGCAGCGCTTCGTGCTCAGCCTGGGCCATCGCGGCCAGGCACCGACGCGGGTGGTGGTCGGCCTGCTGCAACCCGAGCGTGAGGCCAGTGCCCTGTTCGAATCGGCACGCAGCCGGCTGGAGCGCCTCGTGCTCGAGCGCCCGGTGGAATGGTTGCGCCTGCGCGCCGACGAGCTGCCGCCGTTCGTGCCCGGTGGCCGCGACCTGTTCGACCCGCGTCCCGAACACGCCCTGCCGCTGGCGCAATTGCAGGAGCGGCTGCGCGCCCGGCTGGGCGACGACGCCGTGTACCGGCTGGAAGCCACCCCCGATCCGCGCCCGGAACACGCCCAGCGCATCGCCGACGACGCCCGCCGGCCGGCCACACCGAGCACGCTGCCGCGTCCGACCTGGCTGCTGCCGCAACCGGTGCCGCTGCGCTCGCACGGCCTGCGCGTGCTGGCCGGTCCCGAGCGCATCGAGAGCGGCTGGTGGGACGGCGGCGACCTGCGTCGCGACTACTACGTGCTGGAAACCGCCGAAGGCCAGCGCGCCTGGGCGTTCTGCCCGGCCGGCGAGCGACCGGAGACGCTGGCCGGCTGGATGCTGCACGGATGGTTCGCATGAGCCGGGGCGCGCGGCCACGGCTGCGCGTCGTCGCGGGCAACGATCCCGCCGACGCGCCCCCGTGCCCCTCGACGCCACCTGCCCCTGAACCGCCCGGCTACGCCGAGCTGCACTGCCTGTCGCCCTACTCTTTCCAGCGCGGCGCCTCGCACGCGGAGGAACTGTTCGCCCGCGCGCAGGGGCTCGGCTACACCGCGCTGGCGATCACCGACGAATGCTCGATGGCCGGCATCGTCCAGGCACTGCGCGCGCAGGACGCCACCCGCCCGGCCGAGGGCGAGCCGCCGGCCGTGCGGCTGATCGTCGGCGCCGAGTTCCAGCTCGCCGACGGCCCGAAGCTGGTGCTGCTGTGCGAGGACCACGCCGGCTATACCCGGCTGTGCCGGCTGATCACCCTGGGCCGGCGCCGCACCGGCAAGGGCGCGTACCACCTCGTGCGCGAGGACCTCGCCGACGGTCTGCCTGGCACCCTCGCACTGTGGCTGCCAGCGGCCACGCCCGAGGCCGAGTACGGCCAATGGATGGCGAAGACCTTTGCCGGCCGCTGCTGGCTGGCGGTCGAACTGCACCACGGCCCGGACGATGCTGGGCGCCTGCAGACGCTCACTGAACTGGCCGCCACGCTGGGCCTGCCGCTGGTCGCCAGCGGCGACGTGCACATGCACGTGCGCGGCCGCCGTGCGCTGCAGGACATGCTCACTGCGATTCGTCACCGTGCCAGCGTGGCCGCCATCGGCGACAGGCTGTTCCCCAACGGCGAACGCCACCTGCGCCGGCGCGAGGTGCTGGCGGCGAACTACCCGGCCGCGCTGATGGAAGAGAGCCTGCATATCGCCGCGCGCTGCAGCTTCGACCTACGCAGCATCCACTACCGCTACCCGAAGGAGCTGGTACCCGACGGTCACACCGCCGCCTCATGGCTGCGCCAGCTTACCGAGGAAGGCATCCGCTGGCGCTGGCCGGAAGGCGAGACGCCCGCAGTACGTGCCCGCATCGAGCACGAGTTGAAGTTGATCCGCCAGCTCGACTACGAGGCCTACTTCCTCACCGTATCCGACATCGTCCGCTTCGCCCGCAGCCGCGACATCCTCTGCCAGGGCCGCGGCTCGGCGGCCAACTCGGCGGTGTGCTTCGCGCTCGGCGTCACCGAGGTCAACCCCGACAAGATCGACCTGCTGACCGAGCGCTTCATCTCGATCGAGCGCCGCGAGCCACCCGACATCGACGTCGACTTCGAGCACGAACGCCGCGAGGAGGTGATCCAGTACATCTATCGCAAATACGGCCGCGAACGCGCCGCGCTGGCCGCCACGGTGATCCGCTACCGCGGCAAGAGCGCGGTGCGCGACGTGGCCCGTGCGCTGGGTTTGCCGATGGACCAGGTCAACGCGCTCAGCCGGATCTTCGGTCGCGGCCTCGGCGACACGCCGCTGCCGGTGCTGCTGCACGAAGGCGGCTTCGACCCGGACAGCCCGCTGATCCGCCGCGTGCTGCACCTGACCCGCCTGCTGGTCGACTTCCCACGGCACCTCTCGCAGCACGTCGGCGGCTTCGTCATCAGCGACACCGCGCTGGACAGCCTGGTGCCGGTGGAGAACGCCGCCATGGCCAACCGCACTGTGATCCAGTGGGAGAAGGACGACCTCGAGTACATGCGCATGCTCAAGGTCGACTGCCTCGCGCTGGGCATGCTCACCTGCCTGCACAAGTGCCTGAACCTGCTGCGCGCGCATCGCAACCAGCGCGGCGACCGCGATTTCCCCACCCTCGCCTCGCTGCCGCAGGAGGACGAGGCCACGTATGAAATGATCCGCCGCGCCGAGACCGTCGGCGTGTTCCAAATCGAGAGCCGCGCGCAGATGGCGATGCTGCCGCGCTTGCGGCCAAAGACCTTCTACGACCTGGTGATCCAGGTGGCGATCGTCCGACCCGGGCCGATCCAGGGCAACATGGTGCACCCCTACCTGGAACGCCGGCATGGCCGCGGCCCGAAGATGCCGCACCACCCGAGCGTGGCGTCGATCTTCACCAAGACCGAAGGCGTGCCGCTGTTCCAGGAGCAGGTGATGAAGCTGGCCATCGTCGCGGCCGACTACACGCCGGGCGAGGCCGACCAGCTGCGCCGCTCGATGGCCGCCTGGAAACGCCACGGCGGCATGGAACCGCACCGCCTGCGCATCACCGCCGGCCTGCTCCGACTCGGCTACACGGATGAATTCGCCGCGCAGCTGTTCGAGCAGATCAAGGGCTTCGGCTCCTACGGCTTTCCCGAATCGCACGCAGCCAGCTTCGCCAACCTGGTCTACGTGAGCTGCTGGCTGAAGTGCCACGAGCCGGCCGCCTTCGCCTGCGCCCTGCTCAACGCGCAGCCGATGGGCTTCTACGGACCCAGCCAGATCGTGCAGGAGCTGCGCCGCGTTGGCCGGGTCACCGTGCATCCGGTCGACGTGCGCCACAGCGACTGGGACTGCACGCTGGAGGATGATCCGCGCAACGCCCGCGGCCAACCGGCGCTGCGGCTGGGCCTGCGCATGGTTGCCGGGCTCGGCGAGGAAGCCGCGCAGCGGCTGGTGACCAGCCGTGGACAGCAGCCCTTCCGCGATGCCGAAGACCTGTGCCTGCGCGCCGATCTCAGCCGCCCGCAACGCGAAGCCCTTGCCGAAGCCGGCGCACTGCGCGGGCTGGCCGGGCATCGTCACCGCGCGCGCTGGGCGGTCACCGGCATCCAGGCCCAGCTGCCGCTGTTCGAAGGCCAGGCCAGCAGAGAGGACGCCATCGTGTTGCCGCCCCCCACCCGCGCCGAGGACACCGCAGCCGACTACGCCCGCACCGGCCTCACCCTCGGCGACCATCCGCTGCGCCAGCTGCGTGCGCAACTCAGGGCACGACGCTGCCGCGATTCGCGCGAACTGGAACACGCCCGCCACGGCATCGCCGTACGCACCGCCGGCCTGGTCACCACGCGGCAACAACCGGGCACCGCCAGCGGGGTCATCTTCGTCACCATGGAAGACGAGCACGGGCCGATCAACGTCATCGTCTGGCGACACATCGCGGAACAGCAACGCCGCGCCCTGATCGGTTCGCGCCTGCTGATGGTCGATGGCCAGTGGCAGCACGTCGACGGCGTCCGCCACCTGCTCGCCCACCGCCTCACCGACCTCAGCGAGCTGCTGGGTGCACTGGCAACAAGCTCGCGCGACTTCCACTGACGGTCGGCGGCACGACCGGGAAAAGCTCGCCGAATGAGGTGTGCCCGGAGCGGGGATCGAACCCGCATGGCCTTTCGGCCGAGGGATTTTAAGTCCCTTGCGTATACCAGTTTCGCCATCCGGGCCCGGAGGCTGGCATCGCGACGGCGCGCGATGCGGCCGGATCGTAGCATGCGGATTCCGGCCGGCCCGGCTTGATGGCCGGGCACAAAAAAGCCCGCACTGGGCGGGCCCGGCGGGACAGCGGATCGTCCCGAAAAAACGATGGAGGCCTGGGTCGGAATCGAACCGGCGTACGCGGATTTGCAGTCCGCTGCATGACCACTCTGCCACCAGGCCATCGCTTCAAAAAAACAAAACCCCGGAAGCCCGAGGTTTTGCCGAAGATGGAGCGGGAAACGAGACTCGAACTCGCGACCCCGACCTTGGCAAGGTCGTGCTCTACCAACTGAGCTATTCCCGCGTCTGAGCCCGAAATGATAGCAGAAGGATGACAGATGGGAAGAGGTTTCTTTACGGCGTTCGCCACATCCCGGCGGACACCGTCGCTTCCATCCGCCAGGTCCGGAAACGGCGAAGCCCCGGTCGGGACCGGGGCTTCGCACGATGCAATCTGGAGCGGGAAACGAGACTCGAACTCGCGACCCCGACCTTGGCAAGGTCGTGCTCTACCAACTGAGCTATTCCCGCATCGGAGTCGCGCATTCTAGCGTGAGATCGCGACCCGTCAACCCCTCTTCTTCACGAATCGTCGCCGGACGACGGTGGGCGCGACAGGTCGCCGCTCAGCGCCGGCCAGGCGGCGCGCACGTAGTACAGGCCCGACCAGATGGTGAGCACGCCTGCGGCCACCAGCAGGAATTCGCCCACGTGGTACAGGCGCAACGTCTCGGCGTCGTGCTGCACGATCAGCACGGTGAGCGCGACCATCTGCATTACCGTCTTGAGCTTGCCGATGAAGGCCACCTTCACCGCCGCGCGCATGCCGATCTCGGCCATCCACTCGCGCAGCGCGGAGATGCTGATCTCGCGCCCGACGATGATCGCCGCGGTCACCGCCATCACCACGCCGAACCAGTCGTGGTTGGGGACCGCCGCACCGTAGTGCGATTCCACCACGCGATGATGCGACTCCACCAGCAGGAACAGCGTGATCGCCACCATCAGCTTGTCCGCCACCGGGTCGAGGAAGGCGCCGAAGGCGGAAGTCATGTTCAGGCGGCGCGCCAGGTAACCGTCCAGCCAGTCGGTCACTGCCGCGAGCAGGAACACGACCGCCGCCACGATGTTGTGGCCACGGAACGGCAGGTAAAACGCAACCACCATCACCGGCAACAGCGCGACACGGAACAGGGTGAGCCAGGTGGGCAAGTTGATACGCATCAGGTACTCGGTTCCTCGGATGTAGCTTCGTCAAGTGTCGCACGTTGCCGGGTGGCGGCGCCCGGCCGATCGATGCTCAGGGATGCATGGCCGCGTAGATGCGCTCGGCCAGGCCTCGATCGATACCCTTGATCCGCATCAATTCCTCGACACCGGCGGCCTCGACGCCGGCGAGCCCGCCGAAGGCCTTGAGCAACGCACTGCGTCGACGCGCGCCCACCCCCGGCACGTCCTCCAGGACACTGCGCTCGCGCGCCTTCTCGCGCCGCTTGCGGTGACCGCTGATGGCAAAGCGATGGGCCTCGTCGCGCACGGCGGCGACCAGATGCAACGCCGGCGAAGCCGCACCCGGATGGATTTCCCGCCCCTGGTCGGCCAGCACCAGGGTTTCCTCGCCCGCGCGCCGGCCCGGCCCCTTGGCCACGCCGACCACGGTGATCCCGGCGACGCCCAACTCGTGCAGCACGTCCAGCGCCTGCGCCACCTGCCCGCCACCGCCGTCGATCAGCAGCACGTCCGGTTTCGCCCCCTCGCCCTCGGCCACCTTGCGGAAGCGCCGGGTCAGCGCCTGGTGCATGGCGGCGTAGTCGTCGCCCGGAGTGATCCCGGTGATGTTGAAACGGCGGTAATGCGACTTGTCCGGCCCCTCCGGCCCGAACACCACGCACGACGCCACGGTCAACTCGCCACGCGTGTGGCTGATGTCGAAGCACTCGATGCGCTTCGGCGGTTCGGCCAGTTCCAGCAGTTTCTGCAGGTCGTCGAAGCGCGTGCCCAGGGTCTGCCGGCTGGCCAGCCGCTGGGTCAACGAAGCCTGTGCGTTGCGTTGGGCCAGCTGCAGGAACTGGGCGCGGTCGCCGCGCACGCGATGCTTGATCTCCACCGCATGCCCGCTCTGTTCGGCCAGCACCTCGGCCAGCACCTCCTGGTCGGGCATTTCCTCGCCGACAATCAACTCGCGCGGCACCGGACGGTCCAGGTAGTACTGCGCCACGAACTGCGCCAGCAGGTCGCCGGGCTCGGCATCCAGCGGCAGGCGCGGGAAGAAGTCGCGCGTGCCGAGGCTGATGCCATTGCGGAAGAACAGCACGCTGACGCAGGCCAGACCGGACTCGATGCGGCAGGCGATCACGTCCATGTCCGCACTGGCGCCGTGCACGTGATGCTGGGCCTGCAGCTTGCGCAGTGCAGCCACCTGGTCGCGCAGAGTCGCCGCGCGCTCGAAGTCGAGCGCGGCGCTGGCCTGCTCCATCGACGCGGCAAGCTCGTCGATCACCGCGCTGGAGCGGCCCTCGAGGAACATCTCGGCATGACGCACGTCGGTGCGATAGTCCTCGACACTGATCAGCCCGACGCACGGCGCCGTGCAGCGGCCGATCTGGTGCTGCAGGCAGGGTCGCGACCGATTGCGGAAATAGCTGTCCTCGCACTGCCGTACCTGGAACAGCTTCTGCATCAGGCTGAGGCTCTCGCGCACAGCGAACGCGCTGGGATACGGCCCGAAGAAGCGCCCCGGCAGGTTGCGCGCGCCACGATGGAAGGCCAGCCGCGGGTAGTCCTCGCTACCCGACAGGTAGACGTACGGGTAACTCTTGTCGTCGCGCAACATGATGTTGTAGCGCGGCTTGAGCGACTTGATCAGCTGCGATTCCAGCAGCAGCGCCTCGCCCGCGGTACGGGTCACCGTGGTCTCGCAACGGGCGATCTGCGAGATCATCGAGGCGATCCGCGGCTCCATCCGCGGCTTGAGGAAATAGCTGCCGACCCGCTTCTTCAGGTTGGCCGCCTTGCCGACGTAGAGCAGCTCGCCATCCGCGTCGAAATAGCGATAGACGCCGGGCGAAGTGGAAAGGGTGCGGACGAAGGCCTTGCCGTCGAAGGCCGGCTCGGAAGCGGGAGACATGGGACGGGATTGTAGCGGCAGGCGGGTGAATTGCCGCCGCCCGGCACCAGCGTATCAGCCGCCCAGCCGGGCCAACAGGCCGTCAGCGCCGCGCTCGGCCAGCGAGACCACGTAGCGGAAGTCTTCCGGCCCGCCGTAGTAGGGATCGGGCACCTCGACCACACCCTCGACCCCGGCGGTGGGCAGGAACAGGCCCAGCTTGTCGCGCAACGCTGGTGGGCAGCGCGCGGCGAGGTCGCGCAGGTTGGCCAGGTCCATCCCCAGCACACGGTCGAAGCGCTGGAAGTCGACCGCCTCGATCTGCCGCGCGCGGTGGCCGGACAGGTCGTAGCCTGCTTCGTGCGCCGCCTCGCGCATGCGCGCGTCGGCGCGGTGCCCCACATGCCAGCCGCCGGTACCGCAGGATTCGACCACCAACGTTTGACCGGCCGCGGCAAACCGATGGCGCACCACCTCGGCGACCACCGGCGAGCGGCAGATATTGCCGAGGCAGACGATCAGCAGGCCGCCACGGTCGCCGCTCACGCCTGCCCCGCCAGCCAGCGCTCGGCGCGCTCCAGATCGGCCTCGGTATCGATCCCGGGCGGGAACGGCTCGGGCGTCAGGCGTACCGCGATCGCATGGCCGTGTTCGAGCACACGCAACTGCTCCAATGACTCGGCCTGTTCGAGCGGCGTGCGGGAGAAGCCTGTGTACGCGTGCAGGAAACTCGCGCGATAGGCATAGATGCCGATATGGCGAAGGAACGGCACGTCGGCAGGCAGGGCGTCCCGACTCGCCGCGAAGGCGTCGCGCGCCCAAGGCAACGGTGCCCGACTGAAATACAGGGCGCGCCCGCGCGCGTCGCGCACCAGCTTCACCACGTTGGGGTCGAACAGCTCGTGCGGCTCGACGATCGGCGTGGCCAGTGTAGCCACCGGCGCCTCGTCCTCCGCCAAGGCCCGCGCCACCTCCCGGATACCGGCCGCTGGCGCGAACGGTTCGTCGCCCTGCAGATTCACCACGATGGCGTCGTCGCTCCAGCCGCAACGCTCGGCACACTCGGCCAACCGGTCGCTTCCCGAGGCATGGTCGGCGCGGGTCATGCACACCTCCACACCAAGCCCCTGCAGCGCCGAGGCAATGCGCTCGTCATCCACGGCCACCACCACCTGGTGGGCCCCGGCCTGCAGGGCGCGCTGCGCCACACGCACCACCATCGGCACGCCGGCGATGGCGCGCAACGGCTTGGCCGGCAGGCGGGTGGAGCCGTAGCGGGCCGGAATGGCGACGATGAAATCAGGACAGGACATGGCGACCTCGATCACGGGCCCGCAAGCCTAACCCGCAGGCCGCGCCCGTGTGTAGGAGCGCACCCTGTACGCGATGCTTTTGTCACGTTGTCGCGCACAGGGTGCGCTCCTACGGGGCCACGCCAAGGTCGAAGCCGCAGCCATTGGCCAGATCCATGAAACCGGGAAACGAGGTGGCCACGTTGGCGCAGTCACCGATGCGGATCGGGCCACTGGCGATCAGGCCGGCGACCGCGAAACTCATCGCGATGCGGTGGTCGCCGTGACTGTCGATACTGCCGCCACCGATCGGGCCGCCGTGGATGGTGGCGCCGTCCGGCCGCTCGTCGATCCGCACACCCAGCGCCTGCAGGCCGGCCGCCATGCTGGCCAGGCGATCGGACTCCTTGACCCGCAGCTCGGCGGCGCCGCGGACCACGGTCGTGCCCTCGGCCGCGGCGGCCGCCACGAACAGCGCGGGAAATTCATCGATCATGTCCGGCACCAGCGCCTCGGGCAGATCGATGCCGTGCAGCGGCGCGTGACGCACGACCAGGTCACCGACCGGCTCGCCACCGCTCTCGCTCTCGTTCTCGACGCGGATGTCGGCGCCCATCAGGCGCAGCGCCTGCAGCAGGCCGGTGCGCCGCGGGTTCAGGCCCACCGCCGGCAGCCGCAACTCGGCGCCGGGCACGATACTGCCGGCAACCAGGAAGAACGCCGCCGAGGAGAAATCGGCCGGCACGCGCACGTCGGTGGCGCGCAGGGCATGACCACCCGTCAACTTCGCACGGCCCGGCGAGAACTCGATCGGCCAGCCGAACGCCGCGAGCATGCGCTCGGTGTAGTCGCGGGTCGGGTGCGGCTCGATCACCTCGGTCTCGCCTTCGGCATACAGGCCGGCCAGCAGCAGCGCCGACTTCACCTGTGCGCTGGCCACCGGCAAGGTGTAGCGGATGCCGCGTAGCGCCTGGCCACCATGCACATGCAGCGGCGGCAGCCCGTCCTGGCTGTCGATCCGGGCCCCCATCTTCGCCAGCGGATCGGTGACCCGGCGCATCGGCCGCCTGGAGAGCGATTCGTCGCCGACCAGGGTGCTGTCGAAGGCCTGGCCGGCCAGCAAGCCGGTGAGCAGGCGCATGCCGGTTCCGGCGTTGCCGCAGTCCAGCACAGCGGTAGCGGCACGCAGACCGTGCAGGCCCACGCCATGCACCACCCGCTCGCCGTCGGCCAGCGCGTCGATGCGCACGCCGAGCCGCTGCATCACCGCGGCCGTGGCGCGGGTGTCCTCGCCTTCGAGGAAGCCATGGATATGCGATACGCCCTCGGCCAGGGCGCCGAGCATCATCGCGCGGTGCGACACCGACTTGTCGCCGGGCACGCGCACGACACCGTTCAGCGGACCGGCCGGGCGGCTGGTCCAGTCCACACGCTGGCCCCCGCTCATGGCAGGGCGACCGGGTAGGAACCGAGCACCCGCAGGCTGGCCACACTCGGGCGGATCTCCGCCACGGCCACCTTCAGGTTGCCCTCGTCGATATGGCCGGACACGTCGATGAAGAACGCGTACTGCCACTTGCCGGTATGGGCCGGGCGCGACTCAATGCGGTTGAGGCTCACACCATGCTTGGCGAACGGACTCAACACGTCGTACAAGGCACCCGGCTTGTCGTTCACCGTGACCAGCAGCGAAGTGCGGTCGTTGCCCGAGGGCGGAAACAGCGAGCGGCCAATCACCAGAAAGCGCGTGGTGTTGTCGGCCCGGTCCTCGATCGCCTTGGCGACGGTCTTCAACCCGTAGATCTTGCCGGCACTCTCGCCGGCGATGGCCGCCGCCTGATCGTCGGCACGCGCCATTCTTGCGGCTTCGGCATTGCTGCTGACCGCGGTGCACTCCACGCCCGGCAGGTTCAGCCGCAACCAGGTCTTGCACTGCTGCAGCGACTGCGCATGCGCATAGACATGACGGACGTCGGCCAGACTGCCGCCGAGCGAGTGCAGGCACTGGTGCACGCGCAGCTCCACTTCGCCGCAGATCGTCGCCTCGGAGGTGAGGAACATATCCAGGGTGACCTGGATCATGCCCTGCCCCGAGTTCTCCACCGGCACCACGCCGAAATCGGCGTGACCGGCAGCCACCTCCTGAAACACCTCCTCGATGCTGCCCAGCGGCAGCGCATACGCGGCATGGCCGAAGTGCTTGCGCACGGCCTGCTCGCTGAAGGTGCCCTCGGGACCGAGGAAGCCGATCTTCAGCGGGTCCTCCTGCGCCAGGCAGGAGGACATGATCTCGCGGAACAGCCGCACCATCTCGGTGTCCGATAGCGGCCCGTTGTTGCGGTCCACCACCATGCGCAGGACGTGCGCCTCGCGTTCGGGGCGGTAGTAGTCGATTGCCGACAGGCCTTCGCCCTTCACCCTGGCCACCTCGCGGGCGCGCTCGGCACGCTCGGCGATCAGTTCCTGAATCTGTCGGTCGATGCTGTCGATGCGCTCGCGCACCTCGCTCAGCGGGTTCTTCGAATCAGCCATGCAACACAACCTGGATGGATAGACGTCCAAACATCGGGACCGCCATGGTGCCTGAAAGTGCGCCGGAGCGCCTTGGTTTCATCCGTGACGATCGGCGAAGTCGCTCATGAAGGAAACCAGCGCCCGTACCGCCTCCAGCGGCACCGCGTTGTACAGCGAGGCGCGCATGCCGCCGACCGCCTTGTGGCCCTTCAGCGCGATCAGCCCCGCGGCCTCCGACTCCTTGAGGAATTCGGCGTCCAGCGCGCTGTCGTGCAGGGTGAACGGCACGTTCATGCGCGAGCGGGCGGCCGGATCGATCGGGTTGGCGTAGAAGCCGCCCGAGCCATCGATCGCCTGGTAAAGCAGGCCGGCCTTGGCCCGGTTCTGTTCGGCCATCTCGGCGACACCGCCCCGCGCCTTGAGCCACTTGAAGGTGAGCCCGGCCAGATACCAGCCCCAGGTGTTGGGCGTGTTGAGCATCGAGTCCTGCGCCGCATGCTCGGCATAGCGCAGGATCTTGGCCATCGGCCGGCCCGGCCGCGCCAGCAGGTCGCGGCGCACGATCACCACTACCAGACCCGACGGCCCGATGTTCTTCTGCGCGCCGGCATAGATCAGGCCGAAGCGCGAGACGTCGAGCGGTGCCGAGAGGATGTTCGAGGACATGTCCGCCACCAGCGGCACCTCGCCCACCTCCGGCACATCGGTGAACTCGACGCCATGGATGGTCTCGTTCGGCGTGTAGTGCACATAGGCCGCTCGCGGGTCGAGCCGCCAAGTTTCCCGCGACGGCAGGCTGCGGAAATCGTCGCCCGCACCGGTAGCGGCGATGTTCACCGTCACATAGGGCATCGCCTCGCGCACGGCCTTCTCGCCCCAGTGGCCGGTGACCACGTAGTCGGCTCGATCGTCCGGGCCGGCCAGGTTCATCGGAATCTGCGCGAAGTGCTGGGTCGCTCCGCCCTGCATGAAAAGCACGGCATAGTCGTCGGGGACAGCCATCAACCCGCGCAGGTCGGCCTCGGCCTCCGCAGCCAGGGCAATGAAGCGCTTGCCGCGATGGGATTGCTCCATCACCGACATGCCCGAACCGTTCCAGTCCAGCAGCTCGCGCTGCGCCTGCTCGAGCACTTCGCGCGGCAACGCCGCGGGCCCCGCGCTGAAATTCCACACCTTGCTCACTGACCGCTCTCTCCCGATGGACCACCGCATTATGGCGCGGCGCAACAAGCTGGCGTCAATGCACGGGTTACAGGCGGACCAACAGCACCAGAGCGATACCGAGCGCGAGCACCGCAGCCGTGACGATCAGCCACCAGACCTCGCCGCGCGGGCCGGCCTGTTCTTCCGGCAGGAGCTCGCGAGGCCCGCCCGCCAAGGGCAATTCAGGCTCGGGCTGCATCCCCGGGGCATCGACGACGAAGCGGTGCGTCGCCAGTCCGAGCTGGTCGCCGGGCTGAAGTGCGAGCCCAGTCGTCTCGACCCCGTTGACGCGCAGCGGGTAGCGCGCCGAGCGCTGCTCCAACTGGAGTCGCAGCATGCCATCGGCCCAAGACAGGCTGACCGCGGCGGACTCCCCCTGGGGCAACTCCAGGGGTGGAACCGACATCGGCCCCAGTTCCAGGCGATTGCGCAGGGGTAAAACACGTCCGGACAACGGCCCCGCGACGGCGCGCAAGGCGACCGGACAGCGGCTGGACTCGGGAACGCGCAGCGGTTCGCGCGAGGCCGGATCGCCGTTTTCCCGGATCAGCATCCGGCAGTCGCCCACACTGAGCACGTCGCCAGCACGAAGCATCGCCCGTTCACGCACCGGTCGGGCGTTGAGATAGATGCGGCTGGCCCCTGGCAGGACGTGCAGCAGGCAGCCGCGCTCGTCCCTGCGCAATTCCAGGTGATGAGGCGCGGCCTGGTGCGCGCCCAGTACAACCGTATTGTCAGGCGCGCTGCCGACCGTGAGGACAGGGGCCTCCCATGGGATGTCTTCGCGGGCCGCGTGGGGGAACTCGATGCGCATCTGTGAACCAGTCGACGAACGCCGGGACTCTAGCAGAAGCCGGAGCGCCCACCGCAGCGCCACCAGCACGTGATGCGTGACAGCACCTGCCCCCTGCCCGACAATGTCCCGATGCCCTCCATCGACTTGCGCCAGCCCCACCAGCTCCCCATCGCCGAAGCCCGCGCCCGGGTCGACCGGGTCGCCGCCCGCATGAGGGAAAAATTCGACATGGACAGCCGTTGGGACGGCGACACCCTGCGCTTCTCGCGTTCGGGGGTGAAAGGCAGCATCGCGGTGGCCGCCAGCGAGGTGACGGTGCATGCCGAACTCGGGCTGATGCTGTCCCCGCTCAAGGGGATGGTCGAAGACGAGATCCGGCGCAAGCTGGCCGAACATCTCGCCTGACGAATCTTTAACCAGGATCGCCGACGTGGCATACTCGTCGGCTTACGCGGCCACAACGGTCCGCGATCGAACGACGGAAAGCATGGCCAAAGACGACGTCATCGAGATGGAAGGCACGGTCCAGGAGACCCTGCCCAACACCATGTTCCGGGTGCAGCTGGAGAACGGGCATGTGATCATCGCCCACATCTCCGGCCGCATGCGAAAGCATTACATCCGCATCCTCACCGGCGACAAGGTGAAGGTGGAGATGACCCCGTACGACCTGACCAAGGGTCGCATCACCTACCGCATGAAGTAAGCGGAACGTCTGTCCGCGGCCGCCTTCGCGCCGCACCGGGCGAAAAAAGGCGACGCCGCGGCGTCGCCTTTTTTCGTGTCCGACGCCCGGGCGGGCGCAGGCCGCCCGGGCGCCATCTCACTCGACCACGGCAGGCAGCTTCTCGGCCGATTCGGTATCCACCGTGAGCTCCCCGTCGCGCACACCCAGGCGCACCTTGCCACCCTCGGCCAGCTTGCCGAAAAGCAGCTCGTCGGCCAGCGCCCGTTTCACCTTCTCCTGGATGACGCGAGCCATCGGGCGGGCACCCATCTGCGGGTCGAAGCCGTGCTCGGCCAGCCAGCGTCGGGCGTCGGCGTCGACGTCCAGCGCCACGTGCTTCTCGGTCAACTGCGACTCCAGTTCGATCAGGAACTTGTCCACCACCCGCAGGATGTGGTCGAAGTCCAGCGAGTTGAACTGGATGATCGCGTCCAGGCGGTTGCGGAACTCCGGCGTGAACATGCGGCGGATCACCTCCATCGCGTCGGTGGTGTGGTTCTGCTTGACGAAGCCGATGCCGCGACGCGACGCCTGCTGCGCACCGGCATTGGTGGTCATCACCACGATGACGTTCTTGAAGTTCGCCTCGCGCCCGTTGGTGTCGGTGAGCACGCCGCGGTCCATCACCTGCAGCAGGATGTTGAACACATCCGGGTGCGCCTTCTCGATCTCGTCCAGCAGCAGCACACAATGCGGGTGCTTGGTGACCGCCTCGGTCAGCAGGCCGCCCTGGTCGAAGCCGACGTAGCCCGGAGGGGCACCGACCAGCCGCGACACCGAATGCGCCTCCATGTACTCGGACATGTCGAAGCGGATCATCTCGATGCCCAGCTGCATGCCGAGCTGACGGGTGACCTCGGTCTTGCCCACGCCAGTGGGGCCGGCCAGCAGGAAGCTGCCGATCGGCTTGGACGGGTCGGCCAGGCCGGAGCGGGCCATCTTGATCGACGCGGTCAGCGCCTCGATTGCCTGGTCCTGTCCGAACACCACCATCTTCAGGTTGCGCTCGAGGTTCTTCAGCACGTCGCGGTCCGACGCCGACACCTGCTTGGCCGGGATGCGCGCCATCTTGGCCACGATGTATTCCACCTCGGTCACGTCGATGGTGGCCTTGCGCTGCTCTTCCGGCAGCAGACGCTGGCGGGCACCGGCCTCGTCGATCACGTCGATCGCCTTGTCCGGCAGCAAACGGTCCGGGATGTGCTTGACCGACAGGTCCACCGCGGCCTTGAGCGCCTCGTTGGTGTAGGCCACCGCATGGTGCTCCTCGAAGCGCGAGCGCAGGCCCTTGAGGATCTCGATGGAGTCGGCCACGGTGGGCTCGACCACGTCGATCTTCTGGAATCGGCGGGCCAGCGCGCGGTCCTTTTCGAAGATCCCGCGGAATTCCTGGAAGGTGGTCGAGCCGATGCAGCGCAGCTCGCCCGAAGCCAGCATCGGCTTGATCAGGTTCGACGCGTCCATCGTGCCGCCCGAGGCCGAGCCGGCGCCGATGATGGTGTGGATCTCGTCGATGAAGAGGATCGCACCGGGCTGCTTCTTGAGCTGGCCGATCACCGCCTTCAACCGCTTCTCGAAGTCGCCGCGGTACTTGGTGCCCGCCACCAGCGCGCCGAGGTCGAGCGACCAGATCGTGGCGCTTTCCAGCACCTCCGGCACCTCGCCGTCGACGATGCGCTTGGCCAGGCCCTCGGCCAGCGCGGTCTTGCCCACGCCGGCCTCGCCGACGTAGAGCGGGTTGTTCTTGCGACGTCGGCACAGTACCTGGATGGTGCGTTCGATCTCGTCGGCCCGGCCGATCAGCGGATCGATCTTGCCCTCGAGCGCAAGCTCGTTGAGGTTGCTGGCGTACTCGGCCAGGGGATTGCCCTTGCCCTCGCCGCCTTCCTCGCCCTCGCGCTCGCTGCCGGCGGGGCCGGCCGACGGCTCTTCGCCGATCTTCGCGATGCCGTGCGAGATGTAGTTGACCACGTCCAGACGGGTGATCTCCTGCTGGTGCAGGAAATAGACCGCGTGGGAATCCTTCTCGCCGAAGATCGCCACCAGTACGTTGGCACCGGTGACCTCTTTCCGACCGGAGGACTGCACGTGGTAGACCGCCCGCTGCAGCACACGCTGGAAGCCCAGCGTCGGCTGGGTGTCGCGCTCGTCACCGTGCGGCAGCACGGGAACGGTCTCGGCAATGATCTTTTCGAGCTCGCTGGTAAGCCGCGGAATGTCGGCACCGCAGGCACGCAAGGCGCCGGACGCTGACTGGTTGTCGGTAAGGGCAAGCAGCAGGTGCTCCACCGTCATGAATTCATGACGCTGTTCGCGCGCCTGCTTGTAGCACTGGCCGATGGTGACTTCGAGATCCTTGCTGAACATCCGGACCGTCTCCCGGTTATATGGCTGCGGCCTTAAGGATGCCGCGATATCGCCAAAGTGGGGTCGCCTACAGCTTTTCCATAGTGCACAACAGCGGGTGCTGGTGGGCACGTGAATATTCGTTCACCTGGGTGACTTTCGTCTCGGCCACCTCGCGGGTAAACACCCCGCACACACCCCGTCCGCGGGTGTGCACGTGGAGCATCACCTGCACCGCCTTCTCCTGGTCCATGGCGAAGAAACCGCGGAGCACCTCCACCACGAAGTCCATGGGAGTGAAATCGTCATTCATGAGCAGAACTTGATACAGCGGCGGCCTCGCCACCTCCGGGCGGGCGGGTTCCAGCGCCAGCCCGTGTCCGGGGCCCTGCTCGTGTTCGGGTTGGTTTGCCATCAGGAAAAATTGGGTCGCTTGCCGGTTGATACGCATTCTACGCCGCCGGGGATGCAGCTTTGGCGACGCGGACAGAGGTGATGGCACAATGAACGCTTTTCCAGTGCCGCAAGGCAAGCCGACATGCCCGCTTCGCCATCCTCGTCCGTGTGGTGCCCGCACGTCACCGTCGCCTGCGTGGTGGCGGACGGCGACCGCTACCTGATGGTGGAAGAGGAAGTCGGCGGCCGGCTGGCCTACAACCAGCCGGCTGGCCACCTCGACGACCACGAGAGCCTGCTCACTGCCGCGGCCCGCGAGACGCTGGAGGAGACCGGCTGGACGGTCGAGCTGCAGCACCTGATCGGCGTCCACCAGTGGCGCAGCACCGAGCACGGCGATGGCGTGGTGCGATTCAGCTTCGCTGCGCGCCCGATCGGTCACGATCCGGCACGTCCGCTGGACACAGGCATCCGGCGCGCCTTGTGGCTGACCCGCGAGGAGATCGCAGCCTTCGGCGACCGCCTGCGCAGCCCGCTGGTGTTGATGAGTATCGACGCCTGGCTGGCCGGTCAGCGCCTGCCGCTGGCGACGGTCACCAGCCTGCTCGACGGGGATCGTTACCCGTGAAGGTGATGCTGGGTATGTCGGGCGGCGTCGACTCGTCAGTCGCCGCCCTGGTGCTGCAGCGGGCCGGCTACGAAGTCGAAGGCCTGTTCATGCAGAACTGGGAGGAAGACGAACGGGCCGGCCCCTGCACCGCCGATGCCGATCGCAAGGACGCCTTGGGCGTGTGTGGCCGACTGGGGATCCCGTTCCACTCACGCAACTTCGCCGCCGAGTACTGGGATGGCGTGTTCGAACACTTCCTGGCCGAATATCGCGCCGGTCGCACGCCGAATCCGGACGTGTTGTGCAACCGCGAGATCAAGTTCAAGACCTTTCTCGACGAAGCTCGCGCACTGGGCGCGGAGAAGATCGCCACCGGCCACTACGCACAAGTCGATCAGCGCGACGGCCGATACCGCCTGCTCCGCGCAGCGGACCGCTCCAAGGACCAGACCTACTTTCTGCATGCGATCGGCCAGTCCCAGCTCGCTGCCACGCTGTTTCCCATCGGCCACCTGCCGAAGGAACAGGTGCGTGCCATGGCACGCGAGGCTGCCCTGCCGACCCACGCCAAGAAGGACTCCACCGGCATCTGCTTCATCGGCGAACGCGATTTCCGCGAGTTCCTCGGCCAGTACATCCCGGCCCGGCCCGGCGCCATGCGCACCCCCGACGGAGGCGAGGTTGGGGAACACCAGGGAGTGATGTACTACACCCTCGGCCAGCGCCAGGGCCTGGGGATCGGCGGGCGCCACGGCGCCAGCGGCGAGGCCTGGTACGTGGTCGGCAAGGACGTGCCGGCGAACATCCTGTACGTTGCCCAGGGCGGCGAGAACCACTGGCTGCAGTCCAACCGGCTGGTGGCCGACACCCCCCACTGGATCGCGGGCGAAGCGCCTGCCAGCCGCTTCCGCTGCACGGCCAAAACGCGCTATCGCCAGACCGACCAGGCCTGCGAGGTGCTGCTGCGGGACGAACGGCTGGAAGTGCGTTTCGACGAGCCCCAGCGCGCCGTCACGGCGGGGCAGTCGGTGGTTTTCTATGACGGCGAGGCCTGCCTGGGTGGTGCGGTGATTGCCGTTACCGACGCCCCGTTTGGCGGCTTGCCCCCTGTTTCATCGGAGTCGTGAGAAGTGGTACCCACCCTGTTTGCCATGAACGAAGAGCGCGTGCTCGCCCTAGCCGGACTATTCCAGGCCACCTCGCTCGCCCAGCAGCTGGCGAACCAGGGGCGCTGCGACGAGGCGGCATTCGAGACCAGCGTGGACAGCGTCTTCCGCATCGATGCCGATTCGGTCGTGGGCGTCTACGGTCGCACCTCGGCACTGCGGCTGGGGCTGCGCACCCTGATCGCACAGCTGGAGGACAGCTCCAGCGACATGGCGGTGACCCGCATGGCAATTACCGTGATGCGGCTGGAGCGCACCCTCGCCCGCCACGGCCATCTGCGCAACGACCTGCAGCAGGGCCTGCTGGCCGCGCAGCGACAGATCGACCACTTCGGCAGGTATTCGCCGCAGGTGATCGGCCGGCTGGCCGCGCTCTACGTATCCACGCTGTCCACGCTGAAGCCGCGCGTGATGGTCACCGGCAATCCCCAGATGCTGCGCCAGGAAACCATCGTCGAGCGGGTGCGCACCAGCCTGCTGGCGGCCGTCCGCTCGGCAGTGCTGTGGCGGCAGGTCGGTGGCCGGCAGTGGCAGTTGCTACTGCACCGCAAGCAGTGCGCCATGCTCGCCCGCGGCCTGCTTACCGGCTCCACCCTGGACAACGGCTGAGACCCGCTCCGACCGGTCAGTCCAACAGGCGCAGCCCAGGCCGGTGCCGGGCGATCTGCCGCAGCAACTCGGCGAACGCGACCAGGTCCTCGCCCCACGGCGAAGCCTCGCGTGAGTAAAGGGAGATATCCCGACCGGGCGCCGGCCCACGGATCTTGGCCAGGGTCACGGCAGCAATCGACGACAACCGGTCGCGCGCCAGCGCCGGTACCAGCGCATAGCCGCCGCGCAGCTCGACCAGTGCGGCAAGACTCTCCAGGCTCACGTCCTGTACCTGGCCGGCCTCGGCGACGCCGTCCTGGTGGTACTCGGCCATTACCGTGGCCTCGGCGGCATCCAGTTGGTTGAGCGCCAGCGTCGATTTTCCGGCCAGCGGGTGGTCGGCCCGCAACATCACCTCCCAGGGCTCGAAGAACAGCGGGCGACTGGCGATGCCTGCCGGCGACACCGCTGGCGGCGGCCCCAACACGGCGTCCAACTCGCCCTCGTGCAGGCGCCGCAGCAACCCCTTCGGCTTGCCTTCGGACAGGCTAAGCCGGGTGCCGGGGAAATGCTGGGGAAACGGCGCGATCAGGTGCGGCAGCAGGTAGGGACCGAGCGAGGCCGGCACCCCCAGACGCAGCTCGCCGCCGAAGGCCACTTCACCGGCACGGGCCGCCTGCTGCAGGTGCTCGGCTGCTGCCAGCACCGCATCGATCTGCTCCAGCAGGCGGCGACCGCCCGCTGTAGGCACGATGCGCCGCCCCCCTCGTTCGAAGAGTGGCGCCCCCAGCGCCTGCTCGACCTTCTGCACCTGGTGCGACAACCCCGACGGACTGATGTGCATGGCGCGTGCCGCGCTGTTGAAGCTGCCGTGGCGGCTGACCGCCTGGACCAAGGAGAGATCGCGCAACGAGACGACCGACAAGAGGCTGGAAATCATCCGGGTTCAGGGTTCCTCAGCGCCCGGGAGCAGGGCCTACCCCCCTTTGCGTGGCGGGAAGCATAACGACAAAGCCCGGCGCGGGGCCGGGCTTTGTCGTACTCATCGCTGGCAGGTTCAGTCGGCGACGGTATCGGCGACTTCCTTGAAATCCTCGATCTGGTCGAAGTTCATGTACTTGTAGATCGCCTTGCCGCTGGCGTTGATCACGCCCATGGCTTCCATGTACTCGTCCTTGCCCGGGATCCGGCCCAGCCGCGAGCACACCGCGGCCAGCTCGGCCGAGCCCAAGTAGACGTTGGAGTTCTTGCCGAGGCGGTTGGGGAAGTTGCGGGTCGAGGTGGAGAACACCGTCGCGCCCTCCTTCACCTGCGCCTGGTTGCCCATGCACAGCGAGCAGCCGGGCATCTCCATACGCGCGCCGGCGGTGCCGAAGGTGCCGTAGTGGCCTTCCTTGGTCAGCTCCTGCGCATCCATCTTCGTCGGCGGGGCCACCCACAGCTTGGTCGGGATGTCGCGTTTGCCTTCCAGCAGCTTCGACGCGGCGCGGAAGTGGCCGATGTTGGTCATGCATGAACCGATGAACACCTCGTCGATGGTGGCGCCGGCCACGTCGGACAGGGTCTTCACGTCGTCCGGGTCGTTCGGGCAGGCCACGATCGGCTCGTGCACGTCGGCCAGGTCGATCTCGATGACCGCGGCGTACTCGGCGTCGGCATCCGGCTCGAGCAGCTGCGGGTTGGCCAGCCACTCCTCCATCTTGGCGATGCGGCGCTGCAGGCTGCGAGCATCCTTGTAACCCTGCGCGATCATCACCTTCAGCAACGTGATGTTGCTGTTGAGGTACTCGATGATCGGCTCCTTGTTGAGGCGCACCGTGCAGCCGGCGGCCGAACGCTCGGCCGAGGCGTCGGACAGCTCGAACGCCTGCTCCACCTTCAGGTCCGGCAGGCCCTCGATCTCCAGGATGCGGCCGGAGAAGATGTTCTTCTTGCCCTGCTTGGCGACCGTGAGCAGGCCCTGCTTGATCGCGTAGTACGGGATCGCGTTGACCAGGTCACGCAGGGTGACGCCCGGCTGCAGCTCGCCCTTGAAGCGCACCAGTACCGATTCGGGCATGTCCAGCGGCATCACGCCGGTGGCCGCGGCGAACGCAACCAGGCCCGAGCCGGCCGGGAACGAAATGCCAATCGGGAAGCGGGTGTGGCTGTCACCGCCGGTGCCGACGGTGTCCGGCAGCAGCATGCGGTTGAGCCAGCTGTGGATCACGCCGTCGCCCGGCCGCAGCGAGATGCCGCCGCGGGTGGAGATGAATTCCGGCAGGGTGTGGTGGGTCTTCACGTCCACCGGCTTCGGGTAGGCGGCGGTGTGGCAGAACGACTGCATCACCAGGTCGGCCGAAAAGCCCAGGCAGGCCAGGTCCTTCAGCTCGTCGCGGGTCATCGGGCCGGTGGTGTCCTGCGAACCGACCGAGGTCATCTTCGGTTCGCAGTAGGTGCCCGGACGCACGCCCTGGCCTTCCGGTAGGCCGCAGGCGCGGCCGACCATCTTCTGCGCCAGCGAGTAGCCCTTGCCGGTGTCGGCCGGTTGCTGCGGCTGGCGGAACAGGGTCGAGACCGGCAGGCCCAGCGCCTCGCGCGCCTTGGCGGTGAGGCCACGGCCGATGATCAGCGGGATGCGGCCGCCGGCGCGCACCTCGTCGAACAGTACGTCCGACTTCACCTGGAACTCGGCGATCACCTCGCCGTTCTTCAGTGCCTTGCCTTCGTACGGGCGCAGCTCGACGACGTCGCCCATCTCCATCTTCGACACGTCCAGCTCGATCGGCAGCGCGCCGGCGTCTTCCATGGTGTTGTAGAAGATCGGGGCGATCTTGCTACCCAGGCAGACGCCGCCGAAGCGCTTGTTCGGGATGAACGGAATGTCCTCGCCGGTCCACCACAGCACCGAGTTGGTGGCGCTCTTGCGGCTGGAGCCGGTGCCGACCACGTCGCCAACGTAGGCGACCATGTGGCCCTTGGTCTTCAGGTCGGCGATCAACTGGATCGGGCCGCGCTTGCCGTCCTCCTCCGGCTGGAACGGTGCACCGTCGCGCTTGTTCTTCAGCATCGCCAGCGCGTGCAGCGGGATGTCCGGGCGGGTGGTGGCGTCCGGCGCCGGCGACAGGTCGTCGGTGTTGGTTTCGCCCGGCACCTTGAACACGGTGATGGTCAGCGACTCGGGCACCTCGGGGCGCGAGGTGAACCACTCGGCCTCGGCCCAGCTCCTAAGCACAGCCTGCGCGTTGGCGTTGCCGGCGTCGGCCTTTTCCTTCACGTCGTGGAAGGAGTCGAACATCAGCAGGGTCTTCTTCAGCGCGTCGGCGGCGATGCCGCCCAATTGCGCATCGTCCAGCAGCTGGATCAGCGGATGGATGTTGTAGCCACCCAGCATGGTGCCGAGCAGCTCGGTTGCCTTCTCGCGGCTGATCAGCGGGCAGACTTCGGTGCCAAGGGCCACGGCGGCGAGATACGAGGCCTTGACCTTGGCCGCGTCGTCCACACCGGCCGGCACGCGCTCGCTCAGCAGCTCGACCAGGAAGGCTTCCTCGCCGGCCGGCGGCTGCTTCAGCAACTCGATCAGTTCGGCCGTCTGCTGCGCGGTGAGCGGCAACGGCGGGACGCCGAGGGCCTGGCGTTCGGCGGCGTGTTGGCGATAAGCGGTGAGCATGATTTTGAGTCCCTTGGGGTGGGTGCGCGCGGGTACCGGGTGGCCCTGCCCGTCGCCGTTCAACGGTGGATGCCACTCCGGGAAAAGCTCTCCGGAAAGCGACCATCGACCAGCGTGAAAGCAAGGCCCGACGCCGCCTCACGGCGGCATTTAGCCTGCGTATTTTGCCAGCCGCGCCAATCCAGCCGCAACGCAAGACACCGTTTCCGGGAGCGTTCGAAATCGTGCAAGAGGTGGCCCCACCACCGCGCTTGTCGTCACCGGCCGGCGACCCGACATCACGGTGCGCACGATTCGACACGATCGCGTCCCGATGGGCCGGGAAGATCCGTGATGGCACGCCGCCATCGCATCGCAACGTCGCCTTGACCACGACGCGCGTACCATGACGCTATTACGCCCCGCGTCCGCCAGCCTCAAGCAATAAAGGAGTTAGCCATGCTGGACACCTACGCCACCCGCGACACCCTCACGGCCAACGGCACCACCTACCGGTTCGCCAGCCTGGCCAAACTGGGCCAGCGGTTCGACCTCAAGCGCCTGCCCTACTCGCTGAAGATCCTGCTGGAGAACCTGCTGCGCCACGAGGACGGCGTGACCGTGACCGCCAGGGAGATCGAGGCGGTGGCCACGTGGAAGGCCAAGGCCGAGCCGGACACCGAGATCGCCTTCATGCCCGCGCGCGTGGTGCTGCAGGACTTCACCGGCGTGCCCTGCGTGGTCGACCTCGCCGCGATGCGCGATGCCGTGGTCAAGCTCGGCGGCGACGCCACCCAGATCAACCCGCTGGCGCCGGCCGAACTGGTCATCGACCACTCGGTGCAGGTGGACACCTATGGCTCCGAGTCGGCGCTGGAAAAGAATGTCGAGATCGAGTTCGAGCGCAACCAGGAGCGCTACGCGTTTCTGCGCTGGGGCCAGAAGGCCTTCAACAACTTCAAGGTGGTGCCGCCGCGTACCGGCATCGTGCACCAGGTGAACCTGGAGCACCTGGCCCGTGTGGTGTTTGCCGGCGAGGTCGACGGCGAGCGCTGGGCCTACCCGGACACAGTGTTCGGCACCGATTCCCACACCACCATGATCAACGGCCTCGGCGTGCTGGGCTGGGGCGTCGGCGGCATCGAGGCCGAGGCGGCCATGCTGGGCCAGCCTTCGTCGATGCTTATTCCGCAGGTGGTGGGCTTCAAGCTCACCGGCAAACTGGCCGAGGGGGTGACTGCCACCGACCTGGTGCTGACGGTCACGCAGATGCTGCGCAAGCTCGGCGTGGTGGGCAAGTTCGTCGAATTCTTCGGCCCGGGCCTGAAGCACCTGGCGCTGGCCGACCGCGCCACCATCGCCAACATGGCGCCGGAGTACGGCGCCACCTGCGGCATTTTTCCGGTCGACCAGGAAGCGCTGAACTACCTGCACCTGTCCGGCCGAAGCGACGAGCAGATCGCCCTGGTCGAGGCCTACGCCAAGGCCCAGGGCATGTGGCACGACGAGCACGCGGTGGAGCCGGAGTTCACCACCACGCTGGAACTGGACTTGGCCGACGTGAAGCCCTCGCTGGCCGGCCCCAAGCGTCCGCAGGACCGCGTGCTGCTGGAAGGCGTGCAGAAAAGCTTCCACGACGCGGTCGGCGGACTCACTGCCAATCGCAGGAAAAAGAACGGCGACGCCGCAGGCTTCCAGAACGAGGGCGGCTCGGCGGCCATCGGCAACGAGGCCAACAGCCTGGGCGAAGGCAGCGTGCGCGTGAGCAAGGGCGGTGACACCTTCGACCTGAAGGACGGCTCGGTGGTGATCGCCGCGATCACCTCGTGCACAAACACCTCCAACCCGGCCGTGATGCTCGGCGCCGGGCTGGTCGCGAAAAAAGCCGCCGCCAGGGGCCTGAAGGCCAAGCCCTGGGTGAAGACATCGATCGGCCCGGGATCCAAGGTGGTCACCGACTACCTGGAGAAGACCGGCCTGCTGAAGGAGCTGGAAAAGGTCGGCTTCTACATCGTCGGCTACGGCTGCACCACCTGCATCGGCAACTCCGGCCCGCTGCCGGCGGAGATCAGCAAAGGCATCGGCGAGGGCGACCTGGCCGTCGCCTCGGTGCTGTCGGGTAACCGCAACTTCGAAGGCCGCGTGCATCCGGAGGTGAAGATGAACTACCTGGCCTCGCCGCCGCTGGTGGTTGCCTACTCGCTGGCCGGCACGCTCGACATCGACCTGACACGCCAGCCGATCGGCCAGGATCGTGACGGCAAGGATGTGTTCCTCAAGGACATCTGGCCGAGCAACCAGGAGATCTCCGACACCATCGCGGGCGCGATCAACCCGGCCATGTTCGAGAAGAATTACGCCGACGTGTTCAAGGGCGACAGCCGCTGGAACCAGATCGCCTCGCCTGACGGGGCGGTCTACCAGTGGAACGATTCCACCTACATCAAGAACCCGCCGTACTTCGACGGCATGACGATGGAACTCGATGCAATCGAGGACATCCACGGCGCACGCGCGCTGGGCCTGTTCGGGGATTCGATCACCACCGACCACATCTCGCCGGCCGGTTCGATCAAGAAGGACAGCCCGGCGGGCCGCTTCCTCATCTCGAAGGGCGTCGACCCGAAGGACTTCAACTCCTACGGCTCCCGTCGCGGCAACGACGACGTGATGGTGCGCGGCACCTTCGCCAACATCCGCATCAAGAACCTGATGCTGGACGGGGTCGAGGGCGGCTACACCCTGCACGTGCCGTCGGGCGAGCAGATGGCGATCTACGACGCGGCGATGAAGTACAAGGAAGAGAAGACCCCGCTGATCGTGCTGGCCGGCAAGGAATATGGCACCGGCTCGTCGCGCGACTGGGCCGCCAAGGGCACCCTGCTGCTGGGCGTGAAGGTGGTGATCGCCGAGAGTTTCGAGCGCATCCATCGCTCCAACCTGGTCGGCATGGGCGTGCTGCCGTGCACCTTCAAGGCGGGTGAGAACGCGCAGTCACTGGGCCTTACCGGCAAGGAGTCGTTCGAGATCACCGGCCTGGGCGGCGGCGAGTCGAAGGAAGCCAAGGTGGTGGCCACCGCCGCCGACGGCAGCAAGAAGGAGTTCACCGTGAACGTGATGCTGCTGACGCCGAAGGAGCGCGAGTTCTTCCGCCATGGCGGCATCCTGCAGTATGTGCTGCGCCAGCTGGCCAGCAGAAAGTCGGCCTGAGCACCCGGGCTGTCCGCCCCGGCAAAACGCCGCCTCCGGGCGGCGTTTTTCTTTCTTCCGGCTCAGCGCTACCGCGGTCGCGACCAGGTGGCCGCGTAACAGACCCAGTCACCACCTTCCCGGCGCCATGCGCTCTCGACCCGGTAGATACCCATATCGGAAGGCAGCAGACGGCCGCCACTGGAGAGCGTCACGGTGAATGTCACCAGGAAACGATCGCCACGCGGCTCGACCGACATCGGCCCCATCAGCACATGGATGGTCTCGCCCCGCAGCCGCGCCAGGCGCAGCAGATCGACCAGTTGCCGGCGATCGAACTGTCCCCGGTTGCCGGTGAAATCCTCACTCAGCCGATCCCGGAAAGCCCCCGCGTCGACCGCCTCGGCGGCATGCTCCGCCGACGTCACCGCATGCCGCACCGCTTCCTCGGCGGGGACTCGATGACACCCGCCGAGCACCCCGGAAACGACCGCGACAAACAGCAGGAAAAGGCATCGGTGCAGGCGCATGCGGAAGGCTTCCGGGTCGTTGCGGCGCGGCTTGCCGCTATACGCGAGCGTATGCTCCAATGCCGCGTCATGTCGATGACCGGCCGCGGCAGGCGGTTGTCCGTTTCCAGGAGCGCAAGGATCACCATGAGCAAAGAGCGTCCGTGGCTTGACCACTATCCGGAGGGCGTCCCCGCCGAGATCGACCTGGGTGCCTACGCATCCGTCGTCGCGGTGCTCGAGGAGGCCTTCGGCAAGTTCAAGGAGCGGCCGGCTTTCGCCAGCTTCGGCAAGCAGCTCAGTTACGGCGAGATCGACGCGATGAGCGCGAAGTTCGCCGGTTATCTCTCCGGCGAGCTCAAGCTGTCCAAGGGCGACCGCATCGCGATCATGATGCCCAACGTGCTGCAGTATCCGGTGGCCCTGTTCGGCGCGCTGCGTGCGGGGTTGGTGGTGGTCAACACCAACCCGCTCTATACCGCCCGCGAGCTCAGGCACCAACTGGAGGACTCCGGCGCCAAGGCGATCGTGGTGCTGGACAATTTCGCCTCGACGGTCCAGCAGGTGGTCGCCGAGACCCATGTCGAGCACATCGTCACCACGGGCGTGGGCGACCTGCTCGGCGGCCTCAAGGGCATGCTGGTCAACACGGTGGCCAAGCACCTGAAGAAAATGGTGCCGGATTACCACCTGCCACAGGCCGTGCGCTTCAAAGAAGCCCTGGCGCGCGGGGCTCACCATCCGCTGCCGAAAGTCGCGCTCGGCCACGATGACCTGGCTTTCCTGCAATACACCGGCGGCACCACCGGCGTGGCCAAGGGCGCCATGCTCAGCCACGGCAACATGGTCGCCAACATGCTGCAGGCCGGCAGCTGGATCGGCCGGAATGCGAAGGAGGGTGAGGAGGTCATCATCACCGCCCTGCCGCTCTATCACATCTTCTCGCTGACGGCGAACGGCCTGGTGTTCATGCGCCTGGGCGGCATGAACTGGCTGATCACCAATCCGCGCGACATGCCCGGGTTCGTCAAGGAGCTGCAGAAGTCGCGCTTCACCGCGCTCACCGGCGTCAATACGCTGTTCAACGGCCTGCTCAACACGCCCGGCTTCGCCGAGGTGGATTTCTCGCGCCTGCACCTGACGCTGGGCGGTGGCATGGCGGTGCAGCGCGCCGTGGCCGAACGCTGGAAGAAGGTCACCGGCTGCACCCTGGCCGAAGCCTATGGCCTCACCGAGACATCGCCAGCCGCCTGCATCAACCCGCTCGACCTGAAGGAATACAACGGCTCGATCGGCCTGCCGATCCCGTCCACCAACGTGGCGATCTGGTCGGAAGAGAACCAGCCGCTGCCGGTCGGTGAAGTGGGGGAACTGATGGTGCAGGGCCCGCAGGTGATGAAGGGCTACTGGCAGCGCCCCGAGGAGACCGCCAAGGTGCTCGACAAGGATGGCTGGCTGCACACCGGTGATATCGCCCGGATGGACGAGAACGGTTACTTCTACATCGTCGACCGCAAGAAGGACATGATCCTGGTGTCCGGCTTCAACGTGTATCCGAACGAGGTCGAAGACACGGTGATGCAGCACCCTGGCGTGTCGGAAGTCGCGGCCGTGGGCGTCCCGGACGAACACTCGGGCGAGGTGGTGAAGCTGTTCGTGGTGCGCAAGGACCCGAACCTCACCGCGGAGGCCCTCAAGGAGTTCTGCCGCGAGAACCTCACCGGCTACAAGCGGCCGAAACTCATCGAGTTCCGCGACGACCTGCCCAAGAGCAACGTCGGCAAGATCCTCAGGCGTGAGCTGCGAGACGACAAGAAGCCGGCCCCCGCGCACTAGACCGGCCAGGCGCCGTTGGATGCAAGAACGCCCGCGTGACGCGGGCGTTTTCCTGTGCAGCGCCGCGAACCGGTTCCGCTCAGTTGTTCCACTGCTCCAGGATGTCGGCGTAACCACCGAGCAGATTCCACAGCGGCACCTGCTTGTCCTCGGGAATCCGGGAATACGCATAACCGACATGATGGTCGGAAATCCGCGCCACCGTCGCCTCCAGGTGGATGTGCAGGTCGCTGCCGAAGATCATGTCCAGCACCCACGGCTCCCCCAGCTCGCCGGACCAGCCCAGAGGGCGCCGCACCAGCAGGCCAGTGGCCGAAATATCCACCAGTTCGCTCGGATGCGACTGGTCTCCACGACTCATCAGCACCGTCGTCTCGATGCGCATCCTGGCCGGGCGCAGATGTTCCTCGCCGAAGCCCGTCGCATTCTTGTCTACTGCCATCATGCTCCCTCGCTTGCCCCGTCCCCCGGAGGCCTGATTCCCTCGCACCGAAAGGCCCGGGAGGACCTGCCGGTGAAGAATGTTCCCGACGCGCGCGGGCCCCGATCCGGCAGGATCGTATTGGGGCACGAAGTCCACGCAGGGACAAGCGGGTGAAGCAAACGATGTGCCAGAACCGAAATCAGATCCGCTATTCGCGCCAAATGGCCATCGAGGCAGCACCGGCGACCATGACAAGCCGGGCCCCAGTGCCAAGGATGGACGATCAGCGGCACATTGCGCCCAGATGACGCGATGGCCGCCCGGCTGCTGGACTTGCGGCAAACCAGCCATTACCCTGTGGGCCATTCGTGGGATTAATACAGGGCGCCATCCTGCCGGCGAGGCAGTGGAGAGCGCCCCGAGAGCCACGTTCGATGCTCTCCGCCGACCGACTGACATGCCTGTAGCGTTTCCGACGCCCAACGGCACGTGCGCCTCGACCGTGGCTCATATCCCGGACCGGACGCCCAGCGGTTGGTCGCGACCCGTCCGATGATTCCCCAGGGGTATCGCCGGGCATTCGCGACCAAGGCAACAGCCAGGCCGGGCATCTGCAGCAGGAGCGTTTCCACACAGCGCGGCTACGTCGGCGCGTGCAAGCCCCGTATCCCTCGGCGCGAGCCGGATGGACGGGTCCGGTTCCAATCGTGTGCAATCCCCGTCCTTTCGGGCGGTGGCCCAACGACATGCATTGATGAGCACTGAGCCAAGCGAGCCTCAGACAACCAGTCAAGCGGACGTGTTCGCGTCGATGCCGCAGCAGCAGGAGATGCCGCTGGCGATCGTGCGCGGCGAGCCGATCCTGCAGATGCCGCAGGACCTGTACATTCCGCCGGACGCGCTGGAAGTCATCCTGGAGGCGTTCGAGGGCCCGCTGGACCTGCTGCTTTACCTGATCCGCCGGCAAAACCTGGACATCCTGGACATCCCGGTCGCCGAGATCACCCGCCAGTACATGGCCTACATCGAGCTGATGCGCGATGTGATGCGGCTGGAGCTGGCGGCCGAATACCTGCTGATGGCCGCGATCCTGGCCGAGATCAAGTCGCGGCTGCTGCTGCCGCGGCCGCCGGCCGAGGAAGGGCTGGAGGAAGACCCCCGCGCCGACCTGGTGCGCAGACTGCAGGAGTACGAGCGGTTCAAGAAAGCCGCCGAGGACATCGACGCCCTGCCCCGCGTGGAGCGCGACACGATGCCAGTGCAGGTGGACGCGGGCGAGCGCACGGTGATCCGCCTGCCGCCCCCGCTGGACCTCAAGGAAATGCTGCTGGCGCTCAAGGACGTGATGCACCGCGCCGAACTGTTCGGCCATCACGCCATCAAGCGCGAAGCGCTGAGCGTGCGCCAGCGCATGGGCGAGCTGCTGGGCAAGCTGGAAAGCATCAGTTTCCAGCGCTTCGAGACGCTGTTCGATCCGACCGAGGGCCGGCTCGGCGTGGTGGTGACCTTCCTGGCCATGCTCGAACTGGCCAAGGAAATGCTGATCGAGATCGTGCAGGAAGCGCCGCTGGCGCCGATCTACCTCCGGGCCAAGGCCGACGCGGGCGACTACCAGGACGCCACCGACGACGACGCCCCGCCCAACGATGAATCCGCCGGAGAAGCCTCCGCCTATGAGTGACAACCAGGAACTCGCCAGCCCTGTCCGCGACGAACCGGTCCGCCAGGAGCCACTCGGCATCGAACAGCTCAAGCCGATCGTCGAAGCCGCCCTGCTCGCCTCCAGCAACCCGCTGACGATGGCGCAGCTGGTCGAGTTGTTCGGCGAAGAACACGAAGTAACCCGCGAGCTGGTCGCGCGCACGCTCGAGGCGCTGGCTGGCGACTGCGAGGGGCGCGGCGTGGAGCTGAAGGAGATCGCATCCGGTTTCCGCTACCAGGTGAAGCAGGCCGTGCACCCCTGGCTGTCTCGGATGTGGACCGAGCGGCCCAGCCGCTACTCCCGCGCCCTGCTGGAAACCTTGGCACTGATCGCCTACCGCCAGCCGATCACCCGCCCGGAGATCGAGCAGATCCGAGGCGTGGTGGTGTCCTCCAACATCATCAAGACGCTGGAGGAGCGCGACTGGATCCGCGTGGTCGGCCACCGCGACGTGCCGGGCCGACCGGCGCTGTTCGGCACCACCCGTGCATTCCTGGACTACTTCAACCTGAAATCGCTGGACCAGCTCCCGCCGCTGTCCGAGATCCGCGACATGGAAGACCCGCAGCTGCGCTTCGAGCCCGAGCCGCTGCCGGCACGTGTGGTGAAGGACCTGCCGATCGATCCCGAGGCCGAAGCGCAGGCCACCACCAGCGTCGAGGATGCCGATCCGGCGCAACCGGCCGATGCCACCGCAGCCAGGGACGACATCGACCCGGCCGCGGATTTCGACGTTCACGATCTCGCCGAAGCCGCCAACCCGACGGGCATGGAAGAGGCCGCAAACGATGACACCGAGAACGTCGCCACGGCCCCCGATGGCGCCGAAGAAGAACCTGTGTCCGCCGCGGACCTGCGCGACGGCACTCCGCCAGCCCCCGACGGGCTGTCCACCGAACCGACCACTGCCGACGAGGCAGCGATCCCCGCGGACGCCGGCGACGGCGACACCGACAAGCATTCCTGAGGAGTCACGCGCATGACTGCGCCGCAGAAATCCCTACTTACCCTCAAGCGCCCCGCACGGGCCGAAAACGAACCCGCACTGGAAGAGCGCCTGCACAAGGTGCTCGCGAACGCCGGCCTCGGCTCGCGGCGCATGCTCGAGCAGCGCATCCATGCGGGCGAAGTCGAGCTCAACGGCCAGCCGGCCGCCATCGGCGCCAGCGTGCATGCCGGCGACCGCGTGGTCATCGACGGCAAGCAGTTCGTCGTCGCCACCGACAACCGCGACGAAACCGAGGTGCTGGTCTACCACAAGCCGGAAGGCGTGATGACCACCCGGGACGATCCGGAAGGTCGCCCCACCGTGTTCGAGGAGCTGCCCCGCCTGAAGGGCGCGCGCTGGGTCGCCGTCGGCCGGTTGGACATCAATACCACCGGCCTGCTGCTGCTCACCACCGACGGCGAGCTGGCCAACGCGCTGATGCATCCCAAGAGCGGTCTGGAGCGCGAGTACCTGTGCCGTGTCCATGGCGAAGTACCCGACGAGATCATCGAGAAGCTCAAGTCCGGCGTCGAGCTGGAGGACGGTCCCGCCCGCTTCGACGACATCGCGGTGATCAGCCGCGGCGGCAGCCACAGCTGGTTCCGCGTGGTGATCCGCGAGGGTCGCAACCGCGAGGTGCGTCGCCTGTGGGATTCGCAGGGCTTCCTGGTCAGTCGCCTCAAGCGCATCCGCTACGGCAACGTGCAGTTGCCGCGCGCCCTGCGCCGGGGCGACTGCGAATCGCTGGGCGAGGACGCCGTGAAGGAGCTGCGCAAGCTCACCGGCCTGGGCGCGCCCCAGCCGGTCTTGACGCTCAGCCCGGTGCTGCACCAGCGCCGCGCCCCGCGCCACGTCACCGAATACCGCCCGGAGCGCGGTGCCGCCACCGCGTGGAGCAGCGCCGCCGCAGACGAAGCACGTGAACTGCGTGCGTTCGACCGCATCCGCGACGAGCCGGCCCGCGGCAAGGGGCGTCGCCCCGGGCGCGAGGTGAACGGCAACGTCGCCCGCCCGGAACGCCCGGGCCAGCCCCGCAAGAGCCGCAACAAGCGCGGCGTGGCGCCCGGCCAGGAATTGCCCTCGGTGCGCACCTGGTTCGCCGGTGAGACCCGTGACGGCCAGCCGGCCAGCGGTGGCCAGGGCAAGCCCGGTGGCGCCAAGCGCCGTCGCGGCGGCGGTGGCGTGGGTGCTGCCGGCACGGCGGCTCCCTACAGCGGCTTCGGCGGCGAAAAGCGCGGCCCCGGCGGCAACCGTGGCAACAACGCGGGTAGCCGTAGCAATGCAGGCAATCGCGGCAATGCCGGCAACCGTGGCCCCCGGCCGGGTGGCAACAGTGGCGGCGGTCGCGGCGGCAAGCGCCCCGGCGGCAACCGCGGCGGCAATCGCTGACGGATCCGAGTCGTCCGCGGCTACAGACGAAAAAGCCGCCCGAATGGGCGACTTTTTCATGATGGCGTCTAAACCGTGCCGCGCGAACGCTACTGCTGCAGTGCCTTGGCCGTGGCCGGATCGAGCTTGCCGGTCACGTCCAGCCCCCGAATGCGCTGGAAGCTGCTCAGCGCGGACGACGTGCCCGGGCCCGGACGGCCGTCGATGCGACTCTTGTAGAGACCGAGCGACGCCAGCTTGCGCTGCGCATCCCGGAGCGAGAGGCCCGCCACATCACCTTCGCCCGACGGAGACTCGCCATCCACGGAAAGGGCGCCCCCGGTTCCCAGTCCACCGGACACGTGCTGCGGCGCATATTCGCGCACTGCCTTGACCATCTGGTTGTAGGAGTCGAGGAAAGCCGCCGCGATCACCTTGCCCTGTGGCGTCTTGGCGTACGCACCGGCCGCGCCGACGGCACCCGCCCCACCGAACAGCCCCCCGAACCCGAAGTCCGTGTTCTTCGCGCTGCCCTGCGCGATCGCCACCTGCACGCCCGACCGGGTATCGGTGAGCATGAGCGTGGTGGACGCTTCGCTGGTCTTCATCGAGCCGACCACCGCCCCGACCAGCGCACCGTAAGGCACCAGCCCGGCCAGACCTGCCGCCCCGCCGCCCGTACCCTGCGAGAACTGGATGTTCGGCGTCACCACGTAGTCGGCGGCCACCATCTGGTGCGGCCGCAGGTTGCTGCTCGAACGCAATTCACCGGAAGCGGCCAGGTCGCGCTCGCGCATCATGGAGGTCATGCCGCGACCGCGATCGACCACGACGAAGCAGTTGCTCTGCTGGATCATCAAGCGGATCAGCGGCGTGGTCGACGGCAGGTGGTACTGCTGGGTCAGCATGGCGTACCAAGGCTCGCCCTCATCCTCCTCCACGGCCAGCGTCCCCAGCGGCTTCGGGCAATGCTCGAGGGTCGGATTGGCGTTCTTGCTGTTGGCGCCGCCGGCCGACCCGGCGACCGGGTTCTTGCCACCGCCGGTCTGCAGGGTCGAGCAGCCGGCTAGGCCCGTGAAGGCAACGATCGCAAGGGCAAGAGCGCCCTGCTTGAGAGAGTCAATTCTCATGATTACTCCATGATGGAAACGAGTGGGAGGAACGGAGGGAGCGTCGAACCACCGAACCCCTCCGCGCGGGCCAAGACCATCCGTCCCCGTCGCGCGGGGAGCCATGTACGGAAGGTTCGGGATAGCCGCAACGCGGACCGGTCCGGCCCTGGCGGCGGCGACCTAGCGTGCCGGTCCGCCGTCGGGCGGCATCGGCGGAACGTCGACGACGTGGTACGTGATGGGCGCGCGCGACGGCGCCCGCATGAACTCGTCCTTGAGCATTGGTTTGCATCCCCTGGCTTTGCGCCGGCGGCCAAAGCGCACTTGCCGTGCCCCGGTTCCGCCAGACGCCGCGCAAGGCTACGGGCCGGAGATGCGGCGGATCAAGCGCAAAAGGTGGAGGAAATCACCTTTTTCCGCGCCTCGCTCATCGTCGCGCGATGACCCGACAGGCGTGCCGAGAAATCCCCTACACGCCCATCATCCTTCACGACAGCAGTTGGAACGCGTCGGCATCCATCCAGGCGGGAAAGCGCTCGCGATGGGCGAGCAGTGGCGCCGGATCGATGCGCACGGTCGCCACCTGCTCCTGCGCACCCAGCTCGATCAGCGGCTCTCCCACCGGATCCAGCACGGCGCTGTCGCCCGCATACGGAAGATCGTTGCCGTCCATGCCCACGCGGTTCACGCCGATGACGTAGCTGAGGTTCTCGATCGCGCGGGCGCGCAGCAGCGTGCGCCACGGCTGCCGGCGCGGCGCCGGCCAGTTGGCCACGAACAGCGCCAGGTCGTAGTCCATGCCACCGGTTGCCTGTTCGTTGCGGCCATTGCGCAGCCACACCGGGAAACGGAGGTCGTAGCAGACCTGCGGCAGGATCCTCCAGCCCTTCAGCTCGACGATCAGCCGCTCGCGGCCGCCGCCGTAGCGAGTGTGCTCGCCGGCCATGCGGAACAGGTGGCGCTTGTCGTACTGCTGCAGGTCTTCCTGCGGGGTCGCCCACAGCAGCCGGTTGTAGACCGTGTCGCCTTCGCGGATCGCCAGGCTGCCGGTGATCGTCGCGCCGACCTCGGTGGCCAGCGTGCGCAGCCACGCCACGCCCGGGCCGTCCATGGTCTCGGCGCTGACGCGGGTATCGTTGCTGAAGCCGGACAGGAAGGTTTCCGGCAGCACGAACAGGTCGGTCGTACCTGCATGCGCGCGCACCAGCCCGCCGTAGTACTCGCGGTTCGCCTCGGCGTCGTGCCAACGCGTGGCGCCCTGCACCAGCGTGACGGTGAGCGGCTGCAGCGCGCTCACAGTCGCACCAGGCGTTCGACCGCCTGCTCCAGCGTGGCATCGCTCTTGGCGAAGCACAGCCGCGCGAGCCGGGTGCCCGGCGGCGTGGCGCAGAACGGCGTCAGCGGGATCGCCGCCACGCCACCCTCGCGCACCAGCCAGTGGCAGAACGCGAGGTCGTCCTCGTCGCGGATCGCCGAGTAGTCGACCAGCTGGAAGTAGCCGCCCGGCACGTCGAGCAGCTTGAAGCGCGACGGCGCCAGCAGCGCGCGGAACCGGTCGCGCTTGGCCTGGTAGAACGCCGGCAGCTCCAGGTAGTGCTCCGGGTGACTCTCCAGGAATTCGGCGAAGGCGACCTGCGCCGGATGGAAGGTGCAGAAGGTGACGTACTGGTGCACCTTGCGGAATTCGTGGCTCAGCGCGGCCGGCGCCACCGCGTAGCCGACCTTCCAGCCGGTGCAGTGATAGGTCTTGCCGAAGCTGGACACCACCACGCTGCGCGCGGCCAGTTCGGGATGGCGCAGCACGCTCTGGTGGGCGACGCCGTCGAAGACGATGTGTTCGTAGACCTCGTCGGACAGCACGATGATCCCGGTGTCACGCAGCAGGTCGGCCAGCTGGTCCAGGTCGTCGGCCGACAGCACGGCGCCGGACGGATTGTGCGGCGAGTTCACCAGGATCATCCGCGTGCGCGGCGTGATCGCGTCGCGCACGCGCTGCCAGTCGATCGAAAAGCTGGGCGGGGTCAGCGGGATGTGCACCGCCCGCGCACCCTGCAGGTCGATCGCTGGCTCGTAGCAGTCGTAGGCCGGATCGAACACGATCACCTCGTCGCCCTGGCGCACCAATGCCGCGATCGCCGAGAAGATCGCCTCGGTGGCGCCGGAGGTCACCGTGACCTCGGTGTCGGGGTTCACCGCATGGCCGTACAGGCGCTCGGTCTTGCGGGCGATCGCCTCGCGCAGCGGCGCCAGGCCGATGCCCGGCGCGTACTGGTTGCGCCCCTCGGCCATCGCCCGGGCGACCGCCTCGCGCAGCGCCTGCGGCGGTTCATAGTCGGGGAAGCCCTGCCCCAGGTTCACCGCCTTGTGCTCCGCCGCCAGTTGGCTCATCACGCTGAAGATGGTGGTGCCGACGGCGGGAAGCTTGCTGGTTATCTGCATGTGTCTGGTGTCTGTGCGTTTGGATGGCTAAACGTCGATGCTAGCACGCGTCACACGGCCGGCGCCTTCGGCTGGTGGCCCGTGCAGATGTCGCTCTCGCGCCGCGCCGCGGCCGGCAGGCGCTCGGCAAGGAACTCCACCAACGCGCGCACGCCCGGCAGCTGTCCGCGCCGGCTCGGGTAGACGAAGTGCATCATGCCTTCCGGCGCACTCCACTCAGGCAGCAACACCTCCAGTTCACCGCGCGACACCGCCGGGGCGCAGACGAACTCCGGCAGCATGGCCACGCCCGCGCCGCGCTGGGCCGCCGAGAGCAGCATGGCGAAATCGCCGCAGACCAGTCGTGGCTGGATGTCCACCACCACCCGCTCGCCGGCCGCGTCGATCAGCTCCCAGCTCTGCGCGCCGTCGTGTTCCTGCATCGACAGCGCCGGCAGCGCGGACAGTTCCTGCGGCGTGGACGGGCGCCCTTGCTCGTCCAGCAACCGGGGACTTGCCACCGGCAACACGCGGGACTGACCGAAGGTACGCGCCACGAGGGTCGCGTCGGTGTCCAGCTTGCTACGCACGCGGATGGCCACGTCGACCCCTTCGCTGATCACGTCCACCCGCCGGTTCGACGCCATCACGCGCACCTGCACTTTCGGATACTGCAGCAGGAAGTCCGGCAGGACGTCCGCCAGCATGGTCTGGGTCAACGATACCGGGCAGCTCAGCCGCACCATGCCGCGCGGCTCGGCACGCAGCTCGTCCACGGCGTCCTGGGCCGCCTGCGCCTCTTCCAGCACGGCCCGGCAATGACCGTAGAAGCGCTCGCCCACCTCGGTCACCACGAAGCGCCGCGTGGTCCGCTGCAGCAGGCGCACACCCAGGCGCTCCTCCAACTGCGCGATGCGCTTGCTCAGGCGCGACTTGGGAATGCCCAGCGCCCGCCCTGCAGCCGAAAAGCCCTTGTGTTCGACCACGGCAGCGAAGAAGTAGAGATCGTTGAGGTCCTGCAGAGTACCGGTCAATGGATACATCATCGTTTCCCTTTTGAGACTATTCGTCCCGAAATACCCATCTTATTCATTAATTGTTTCCAATCTATCGTTACATCCAGCGCCGGAACGCCCGGCAGTGGCATGAAAACGAGGATTCCCATGAACGTCCTGCATCTCGATACCAGCGCCCTCGGCGGCCATTCCGTCTCGCGCCAGCTCACCGCCTCGATCGTCGCCCAGCTCCGGCGCGACGGTGTGGCCAGCACCGTTGCCTATCGCGACCTTGCCGCCGAGCCGCTGCCGCACTGGCAACCGCACGCCGACGCCAGCAGCGAGGCTGCCCAGAAGGACGAAGCCGTACTGCAGCAGTTCCTGGCCGCCGACATCGTGGTGCTCGGCGCGCCGATGTACAACTTTTCCATTACCAGCACGCTGAAGGCATGGCTGGACCGCGTCATGGTGGCCGGCCGCACCTTCCGTTACGGCCCCAATGGCCCCGAGGGGCTGGCTGGTGGCAAGCGCGTGGTGATCGCCTCGTCGCGCGGCGGGATCTACAGCCAGGGTCCGGCCGCGGCCATGGACTTCCAGGAAAACTATCTGCGCACCGCGCTGGGCTTCATCGGCATCACCGACCTGGAGTTTGTCCGTGCCGAGGGCGTGGCGATGGGCGACGAGGCCCGTCAGAAGGCGCTCGAGCAGGCCCACGCGAGTATCGGCCAGTTGATCCTCCGCAAGGCGGCCTGACCCCCCGCTGTGTACTCCCGTCGGCGCCGCGGACAAGGCGTCGCCGACGGCTGGCGGGCCGCATCCGGACGTGCCCGTCCCGGCGGATCGCCAGCCCGTCGATGCAACCGGCACGAGCCTCGATCCTCCAATCCCAACGCGCATTCACCAGATCCCCGCACCGGTCGGCAGCCCGCTGACCGCTGGTGCTGCCAGATCCGCCGCGCCCGCATGGACGACCCGGGCGCCTGGGCACCCCGCCCACGCACCGTAACGGTATGGCGCCGCGATCCGCGCCCGCAGTCCCACGCCCGCCCCCTTTCGAGACAACGGCACCGACGCTTCACGCCCGGGCTTCTCCCGTGTGGCCCGGGCCATCGCACCGTCCAGGCGCCAAACCGGGGGCAACGGCATGAGACCCCGTTTGTCCCGGGCTCCCTGACGCCCGCAATCCTGCCGCGCCGTCCATCAACGCCTTGCTCGCCCCCGGACCGACCCACCGGGACCTCCCCGGCCAGCCGAAGAACCGGGAATCCCGCCCCTGGCACCGAACGCGAGAGGCCGACCGCAACGGCTCCCGCGGGTGAAACGGCGCAGGCTCGCGGTTTTCGGCATAGGCCATCAGTCATGTTGTGAATTTCGATGCGATCTATTGACGGTTCGAAATATGGTGTTATAGTTCACTACAACACCGGTCCACGAGATCACTAAAGGAGACTCGTCATGAAAGCACCGAACCTGCTCGCGCTGTCCGCCGCCGTCCTGATCACCGCCGCCAGCCTCGCCGCCGTCAACCACAGCATCACCGTCGTTCCGGTGGCCGAGATCAACGGCGTCAAGGTAATCGACCTGGCCCCCGTCAACGTCACCCCATCGGCCGAGGAAATGCGTGCCGCCGCGCTGACCGCCGTCACCGAGATGACCGGCCAGCCAGCTCCGGGCGGCCTGGGCGTCCGCGCCGAAGCCGACCTGCCGCTGATCGGGGCGCCGATGGCCATGCCCTACTATTCGTTCGGCAACAAGCTCGGCCGCATCAGCACCAAGGAATAACTTCATGACCATCACCTGGAACGACAGCGTCCCGATCTACCGCCAGCTGCGCGAACGCGTGGTGGCGATGATCCTGGACGGCGCCTTGAACGAGGGCGACCCGCTGCCGTCGGTACGCCAGGTGGCAGCGGATTTCCAGATCAATCCGCTGACCGTCTCCAAGGCCTATCAGGAGCTGGTCGACGATCAACTGGTTGAAAAAAGGAGGGGGTTGGGCATGTTCGTCAACGATGGAGCGCGCGAGGCACTGCTCAAGTCCGAGCGCGAGCGCTTCCTGCGCGAGGAGTGGCCGACCCTCTTTGCCCGGTTGCAGCGGCTCGGGCTCGACCTGAAAACCCTGTTGCGAGAAGCCGGCGACGGCACGGAGAAACCCGTATGAACGCCGTGATCACCGCGCGCGGCCTGCGCAAGCATTACAAGAACACGATCGCCCTGGACGACGCGAGCTTCACCATCCCGGCCGGTCGCATCGTGGGCCTGATCGGCCCGAACGGCGCCGGCAAGACCACCGCGCTGAAGGCCATCCTCGGGCTGACCCCGTTCGAAGGCGAGCTGCACGTGCTGGGGCTGGACCCGCGCACCCAGCGCAACAAGCTGATGGAGCAGGTCTGCTTCATCGCCGACGTGGCCGTGCTGCCGCGCTGGATGAAGGTGCACGACGCGATCGACTTCGTCGAGGCGATCCACCCACGCTTCGACCGCGCCAAGTGCGAGGCCCTGCTCAAGCGCACCAAGCTCACCCCCAACCAGCGGGTGAAGCAGATGTCCAAGGGCATGATCGTGCAGCTGCACCTGGCCCTGGTGATGGCGATCGACGCCCGCCTGCTGGTGCTGGACGAGCCGACGCTGGGCCTGGACATCCTCTACCGCAAGGAGTTCTACCAGCGCCTGCTGGAGGACTACTTCGACGAGGACAAGACCATCATCGTCACCACCCACCAGGTGGAGGAGATCGAGCACATCCTCACCGACCTGATGTTCATCCGCGACGGCAAGATCGTGCTGGACACCGACATGGACGCCATGGGCGACCGCTTCGTCGAAGTGATGGTGAGCGCCGACCGCGCCGAAGCCGCGCGCGCCCTGCGTCCGATCGACGAGCGTACCGTGTTCGGCAAGAGCATTTTCCTGTTCGACGGCGCTGACCGGGCCGTGCTGGAGGGTCTGGGCGAAACCCGCCGGCCGTCCGTCAGCGACCTGTTCGTCGCCACCATGAAGGGGACTTACCAATGAAAACCTTCCTCTGGCTCGTCAAGCGCGAGTTCTGGGAGCACCGCGGCGGCTTCCTGTGGGCGCCGGTGATCACCGGCGGCGTGTTCCTGCTGCTGAACCTGATGGGGATCATCACCGCCGAGGTGATCGGCGCCCGCCACGGCATCAATTTCGGCGCCAGCGGTGAATTGCACAAAGTGATGTCGCAGATGGATGCCGGCGACATGAGCAAGGTCGGCATGGCGCTGGACGTCGCCATGTACTCCTCGATGGCGATCATCACCGTGGTGCTGGGCTTCGTGGTGTTTTTCTACTGCCTGGGCGCCCTGTACGACGACCGTCGTGACCGCAGCATCCTGTTCTGGAAGTCGCTGCCGATCTCAGATACGAGCACGGTGCTGTCGAAGCTGGTCAGTGCCACCGTGCTGGCCCCGGTCATCGCGGTACTGGCTGGCATCGTCGCGGGCTTCGCCCAGTTGGTGATCGTGGCGATCACGCTGTCCTTCCACGGCGTCAACGTGTGGCAGTTGCTCACCCTGGCCCACCCGTTCCGAGTCATGGGCAACCTGCTCGGCTACATCCCGGTCTACGTGCTGTGGGCCCTGCCCTCTGCCGGCTGGCTGCTGCTGTGCTCGGCCTGGGCGCGGACCAAGCCCTTCCTCTGGGCGGTGGTGCTGCCGGTGGCTTCGGGCCTGCTGATCAGCTGGTTCGGCATCATGGGCCTGTTCAACCTGCCGACCAGTTGGTTCTGGAAGGAAATCGTGGTCCGCGGCCTGTTCAGCGTGTTCCCCGGCGGCAGCTTCACTGCCTACAACGGCAGCCCGCATGCGCTGACCATCAACGGCGAGAGCGGCCTGGACATCATGAACCTCAGCCGCAGCTGGGCCGCGATCGGAACGCCCAACCTGTGGATTGGTGTGGTGGTCGGCGCGGGCCTGATCGCCGGTGCCATCTGGTTCCGCCGCTGGCGCGACGACAGCTGACGCAAGTTCTCCCCGTTGTGGCGGCCGCGAGGCCGCCGCGTTTTCTCTCCCGGCAACGGACCTCCGGAGTACCCCATGAATCCCGTGCGACTCGTTCCCCTGGCCCTGGCCGCGCTACTGCTGATCGGCTGCGATGGACAGGGTGACCACTTCACCCTGGTATCCGCCGGCAACACCAGCATCGAGAACGGCGCCATCCGCGTTGCCCACGAACGGGTCACGCTGCGTGCGGACGGCGCCCCCCGGGCAACCATCCACGCCAACGGCGACTTCGCGGTGGACGGCAAGCCGATCAATCTGACGCCCGCGCAGCGCGCCTTGCTGGTGCAGTACTACGCGGACGCCTCCGCCGTACGCGAACACGGCCTGGCGACCGGCAAGGCCGGTGCGGCGGTCGCCGGCGAAGCGCTCAAGGGTGCCGTGTCCAGCATCGCTGGTGGAGACGGCAAGGCCGTCGAGGACCGCGTGCAGGCGCAGGCCGACAAGGTCAAGCAGTCGGCCATGAAGATCTGCGACGACATGGCCGGCATCCGTGCCGTGCAGGGCCAACTGGCCGACCAGCTACCGGCCTTCAAGCCCTACGGCAACCTGATCACCGCAGCCAGCGTGGACGAGTGCCGCAAGGACGACAACGACTGACCCACCCGCCGACCGCACGATTGCGGTCGCCGCTCCATCACGAACAGGGAGGCTTTCCATGAAACGCAATGCAGTCACCGCAGGCCTGCTGGCCCTGGCACTCACCCTGCCCCTCGCGGCGTGCGGCCACACCGACCAGACCGACTCCGCCGCTTCCAGTGCCTCCAGCGGCCTGGCCGACGCGGCGAAAGAGGTCCAGCAGAAGACCTCGCCCTCGTTCATCGCCGAACAGGTGCAGAAGGGCATCGACCAGGCCAAGCGCGAACTGGTCACGCAGGACATCGACATCAGCGACGTCCACGTCAACGTCGGCGACGACCACGACGAGCCCCACGACCAGGGCAACCGGCCCAAGGCGGTGATCACCCCGCAGGGCGACCTGGTGATCGCCGGCAAGACCGTGTCGGCCACGCCGGAACAGCACACCATGCTGCTGGACTATCGCCAGCAGATCATCGGTGTCGCCGAGGCCGGCATGGACATCGGCGCCAGCGGCGCCGCCATCGGTACGCAGGCCGCCAAGGAAGCCATCTGGGGCGCACTGACCGGAAAGAGCGACAAGGACATCGAAGCGCGGATCAAGCCACAGACCGAGCAGATCAAGGCAGCTGCGCTAAAGCTGTGCGGACGCATGCCCGAGCTGCTCACCTCGCAACAGAAGCTGGCCGCGTCGATGCCGGAGTTCCGCCCCTACGCCACCATGACGCAGAAGGACGTGGACGACTGCGGCAAGAATATCCACGACGACAGCGACAACGACTGACCAACCTGCCGCAGGAAGCACCCCGGCCACGGGGGCATGGCCACTTCATGGAGAGATCCACATGCGTCATATCGCGCTGACCGCCGCATTCGCCCTGGCCACTGCACTGGCCGCCCCCGCCCATGCCGGCTGGTACGTCAGCATGCACGGCACCGCCGAGAGCCTGACCTGGAAGGGAGCAAACGGCCAGGCCCTCGACCTGTCCTCGAAGGACGGCAAGGGCGTCGTGGTCGACCGGATCGCACCCGACGGGCGCGATGGCCTGCACGCGGGCGACCGCATCACCACCGTCGACGGCCAGTCCGTCGCTCATGTGAAGGACCTGGTGACCTATGCCAACGCACACATGCAGGATCCGGCGAAGCTCTCGGTCCGGCGGGGAGGGCACACGATGGATGTCGCGCTCGCCGCCGGCGAACTGGGCGCGCTGGTGCACCCGCACCCCTGAGCGGGTTCGCCGGCCCGCTCGGAGTTCCGTCCAGTCGCCTCTCGATGCAACGGGGGCACGCATGAATCGAAACCGTCGCCGGACACGACTGGTCGGCCTGTTTTCCCGGCGAGTGACGGTGGTCGCATCGCTTCGGTCGAGCCAGTTACCCAGAAGCTCATTCGGTCGCAGCAGTACCGTCGCGAGCATCGCCGGCCGGGCGACGCTGTCCCAGCTCAGGTTTTCGCCGACACGGCATGCAGCGAATTGCCTGCCTCCATGGCACTCGCGAAGCTTCCCACTACCCACGCGCCAAGGCTCGCCGGAGCGCCGTTGATGACTTCACTGTTGCCACGCACGCGGCGGCGGCCGGCAAGCGCCTGCCAGGTACATCTCGTCGCCAACCAGGGCGTGAGCTGCTTCCTTTTCCAACTATCGGAGATTCACCATGGATGGCACCACCAGGCAGTCACTGGAACATTGGCGCGCTCCCGTTCAACTGAAGCTGGCCGCACTGTGGACGTCGGTGATGTTCTGCTACATCTACGGCGACTACTTCGGTCTGTTCGTGCCGGGCACGCTGAAGGCCATGTTCAACGGCCAGATGGGTTCACTGGGTCCGACCACCCAGGGCGTATTGCTCGGCACGGCGGCACTGGTCACCTTTCCCGCGCTAATGGTGTTCCTCTCGCTTGCACTCAGGCCCGCAATCAACCGGCCTCTCAACATCCTGCTCGGGCTGGCCTACACCGTCATCGTGATCCTGTTCATGCCGGGCGGGTGGCTGTTCTACGAGGTCATGGCAGTCGTCGAGATCATCCTGCAGCTGCTGGTGGTCTGGTATGCGTGGCACTGGCCGCGCGGCACGATGAGCAGTTGAGCCAAGGCGTAGCGGGTATCACCCGTAGCAGGCTCACTCGCCGTGTATGCCGCCCCGGGTCAGGGCCAGGGGATCGAGCAGCTTCTGCAATTCGGCCTTCGACAAGCCGGTGGTTTCCAGCGCCACGTCAATGATCGGGCGCTTCTGCCGGTAGGCCTGCTTGGCGGTCGCAGCGCCCTTCTCGTAACCGATCACCGGGTTCAGCGCGGTGACCAGGATCGGGTTCATCGCCAGCGCCTCGTCCACCCGCACCTTGTTCACCTTGAAGCCGTCGACCGCCTTGTCCGCCAGCAGGCGCGACACGTTGGCCAGCAGGCCGATCGACTGCAGCAGGTTGTACGCGATCACCGGCAGCATCACGTTGAGCTGGAAGTTGCCGGACTGCCCGGCGATGGTGATGGTGGCGTCGTTGCCAATCACCTGCGCGGCCACCATCGCCGTCGCCTCCGGAATCACCGGGTTCACCTTGCCCGGCATGATCGATGAGCCCGGCTGCAGCGCCGGCAGTTCGATCTCGCCCAGCCCTGCCAAAGGACCTGAATTCATCCAGCGCAGGTCGTTGGCGATCTTCATCAGCGCCACCGCCAGCGTCTTCAGCGCGCCGGAGAGCTCCACCGCCGCGTCCTGCCCCGCCATGCCCTCGAAGCAGTTGTCGGCGGACTCGAACTTCACCCCGCCGAGCTTCTTCAGCTCCTTCGCCACGGCCGCGCCGAACTTCGGATCGGCATTGATGCCGGTGCCCACCGCCGTGCCGCCCTGCGGCAGCCGGCGCATGCGCTTCAACGCATCTTCAACGCGCTCGATCGCCGCACCAATCTGAGCCGCCCAGCCGGAGAGCTCCTGACCGAAGGTGATCGGCATCGCGTCCATCAGATGGGTGCGGCCGGTCTTGGCCACGTTCTTCAACTCGCGTGCGCGGCGCTCGATGGTCTTCTTCAGGTGCTTCAGCGCCGGCAGCAGGTCTTCTGTCGTCATCAGCGTGGCGCTGACGTGGATCGCGGTGGGGATCACGTCGTTGGAGCTTTGCCCGTAGTTCACGTGGTCGTTGGGGTGCACTTTGCTGCCGGCCTTGGCGGCCAGATGCGCGATCACCTCGTTGGCATTCATGTTGGTGCTGGTGCCCGAGCCGGTCTGGAACACGTCGATCGGGAACTGGTCGTCGAACTGTCCGTCCGCCACCGCCAGCGCGGCCTTGCGGATCGCCGCCGCCTGGCCCTTCTTCAGATGCCCCAGCGCGAGATTCGCCTCCGCCGCCGCGGCCTTGATCAGCCCCAGCGCGCGAATGAAGCCGCGCGGCAGGGTCAACCCGGACACCGGGAAATTCTCGATCGCCCGCTGCGTCTGCGCGCCGTACAGCGCGTCGGCGGGCACCCGCAGCTCGCCCATGCTGTCGTGTTCGATGCGGAATCCGCTCATGGCAACACTCCCTGAAAAGACCGCTGCACTATAAGCGCCTGCCCGTAAGCACGGCGAAAACATCCCGCCGGACGACCCCGTAGATACCGTCTTACTTACCCCCCGACAAGGGCACGATTGGGATCGAACGGCAGGCCGGAACGCACCACTCCCCAAGCGATATGCAGCAGCTTGCGCATGGCTGCGCCCAAGGCCAGCTT